>JAFGBT010000009.1 GCA_016933025.1 Spirochaetota bacterium
CGGCGGGCAGCGCCCTCTACGTGCATCCTGCACGGGCGCTGCATTCGAACATCCTGTTCAGCACATGCAGACCTCCTGTCTGCTCGGTCTCGATAAGGGAGGCCATCGTGCAATGGACCCCCTTCCACATGCATGACCCGCCTCCGGGTCATAAATATACAAATCCTGATTGACTAAACCGTCCGAATAAATTATAATCAAAAAAATTATGATCAAAAGGAGCGTAGCCATGATAGACCGCGCGAGCCTGAAGCAGTCCGCGAAGGACAAGTTGAGGGGCAAATGGGGAACCGGGGTTCTAATCACGTTTATCTATATCCTGATTTCCAGCGTATTCAGCGGATTGGGCCAGATCAAGGACGCAGGCCCGATTTTCAGCCTCGCGTCACTGTTCGTCACCGCGCCGCTGACCCTCGGCCTTGCCATTACCTACATCGCCCTTGTCAAAGCCGACAGCCTTGTGTTTGAAAACCTTTTCAGCGGTTTCAAAACCTACGAAAAATCACTGGGCATGTATTTCTGGATGCTTCTCTGGGTCGTATTATGGTTGCTCTTGTTCATTGTTCCCGGGATTATCAAGGCCATCGCCTATTCGCAGGCCTTTTTCATTATCGCCGACAACCCGGATGTCAGGGTCCGCGACGCTATGAAAATAAGCATCAAAATGACCGACGGCCACAAGGGGGAAATTTTCGTAATGGCGTTGAGTTTTATAGGCTGGATGTTGTTGGCGGGCTTGACCCTGTTCATCGGGCTCCTGTGGTTAATCCCCTATATTTACACGACCTTTACGAACCTGTATTTCAAATTAAAGGAAATGAGCCTCCAGAGCGGCGCGTGCACCGAGGAGATGTTCAACGGGACGACGCGGCTGGTCGAGTAGATTTTTTTGTGTGCCAGAGTCTTATAATTCCCGCCCCTCGCTGCGAGAAGCGGGTAATCACATAAAACCGTTCATCGCCAAAAAATCGACCAGAGACCCGGCAAGCGCGGCGCAAAATTCATCGTTGTAAAGATTGTCGCCGTGCAGCTCGAACTGCATGCCGGGAACGCGCCCTGAAAACGAAGTATTGACCGAGTGGCGGTTCAGGTTGTAGGCGTCATGGGCCCCGATGTAATAGCAATCGATGCTGGTGAATATGTTCGCAACGCTCGGCAGCACGATGTACGCGGAGTAGCGGGAGCCGAGAATCGTGCCGAGGCTGTTCGCCCCCCGCAGCAGCTCTTCGAAGGGAATCGTCTTCCCGAGGTACTCGTTGAAGAGCAGGTTCAGGCTGCTGTCCGCGATTACTTCCGAGTCGGAATCGGCAATTATATCGTCCAGGGTCCCGGATGTCATGTGGTAGCCGATTATTACGCTCTCGGTCCGCCGCTGCCCGTGCAGGTCGATGTAGAGGCACCTGCCGTATTGGGCGATCGCATCTTTTTTTGCCTCATCGATAAAATACTGGAAATCGACCCACGCGGTCTCGGCCCTTGGATTGTCGCACTGGTTGTAGGCCCAGAAGGCCTCCCGGTTTGCGTCCAGCTTGGAGCGGTCGAGCTTGTTGTAAATGACATGGGCGTATTTGCCGGTCATCGCGGTGATCTTCTCTTCGAGCATGCGCGCTATTTCCTGAGAATTCTTGTCCCGGGCGCAGTTGTTTATCAGGCCGTCGCAGAAGCGCTCGGGGATGATCGAGGAAGGGGGGTCATAGTATCCACCGTGCGGGACCGAGATGACAAGCGGGAGGTTGCCGTACGTGTATACTATGTCTTCCCGGATTTCTCCATTATCGACATACTGGTTCAGGTAATACGATGTGCCGGGAACGCGCGCGTCTTCGGTCCATGGTTCGGAGCCCCACACCGGACCCGTTTCGTCATCCGCGAAATCGCAGGCGGTAATGCCCGCGGCACACGCCGCGATCATCGAGCATAACAGGACTGAAATAATACGTAGTTTCATAATAACCCCACTAAATTGACGAATCGGGAAGAGGCTCACTGGCGAACGGGGATACACCTGCGCGCAGACCCCCTCCCTTCTGTTTTTTTAACAACAGCGGTTATGTACAATTCCACATCTCTCCCCATAAACAGGAGCTAAAAACCGCATGAAGGATGACGAGCACTACCATATAGCGGCGCGATCACATGAAGTAAATATAACAGGAGTTATAGCTTACTGTCCTGTCAAAATCAAAGCATAATTCCAGATGCATAGCGTATCATCTCATCAAAAACAACGCGCGATTATTGACCGCCGGGGCCGGCGGACGGGCTGTCCGCGCCGCGATTTCAGGATGCGCGCGTTCAAACTGACCGGCCTACCGCCCGGTCAAAAATAATTCAGGATTGACATTGACCACCGGGGCATGGAAGACCGGCATCGCCGTCCCTGCCCCGGGCCCCCGGCGCCGGCATACCGGCAATGAAATCGGTTTGACACGTAATTAGCGATATCCCACTATATACCTCCATGAAACCCTCACTCCTTCGATATGTCAGCGCGGCCCTGGCGGCGCTGGCCTGCATTCTGCTCATAACATCGCCGGGGGCGGCGGAAGCGGCGCCTGCGGCGGCCGGCTTTGTGGCGAGCATCCAGGGCACGGGATACATCCTTCGCCGCGGCGACACCATCATGATATCGGGCATGGACCTCCTCTATCAGCGTGATACGGTCCGGCTCAACAGGGGCGCAGCGGCGCGTATAACTCTCTGCGGAGGCAGGGGCTATGCGATACGGGGCGCGGCTGTTTTCATCGTCCGCGGCGCCCGCCTCGCGTTTAAAAAGGGAAGAGCGATTAAAACATACCGGATCGATACAAAGACGTGCCTGGCGGCCCTGGATGCCTTCGGGAAAAACGAGACAACGCTCCCCGAAATGCTGCTCCGGGGGCGGAAGGGGACGCTCATTCTCAGACCCCGGAAAAAGCAGGAGCGGGACGGCGTCTCCGCGCCGCGCGGCGGCAAAAAGCGGACGATCGCGCTCTACGCCGACAGGCTCATGCCGCAGAGGCCCTTTTTCGCATGGACCCCTGTGCCGGGAAGGGCGTCATATCTCCTCAGGATAAAAAACGGCGATGATCCCCTCTGGACCGTAACCGTTACGAAGAACAGCTATGAGTACCCGCAGGGCGCGCCCCCCCTTGAAGAGGGACGGGTATATAACGTGTCCATTAGAGCGTTGAGCGGAGAGGGCGCCCTGATGGTGCGCGGGGACGACACCTTCTCCCTGTTCACGAAGGAGGAGGTGAAATCGATCCGGAAGGGTGAAGAATCCATCATGTCAGTTACACCGGAGGAATCAGCCGACCGGGAGATCCTTCTCGGAAAGCTTGCCGAGGCCCGCGGGGAGCTCGACTCGGCCCTGTCATGCTATGAAAAAGCCCGGGAACTTGATCCCCGCAACACCGGGCTCAGGGAGCGGATTAAACTTCTGAAAAGCATGCTGGAGCAAACATAGGGGCGGCATCAGCTATCGCGGCCGGACGCCGCGCCGCGACATGATGCCCTGCTTGACCCGCCTCCCCTTCTTCAATAACAGGGGCTTCACGGCCCGTCGCGCGCGCGGGAAGAGGTACCCGAGCGTGGTCATGACCCCGGAGAGGGCCCCGCCCGTTATCCGCTCCATCTTCGCATCCAGGGCGGTTTGAAATACCTTCTCCGCCACCTCTTCAGACGTGACCATGGGCTGCGACAGGGCGATGTCCGGCACCTGTTCGATATCATCCATGATAAATCCCGTGTCGACCGGGCTTGGAGAAACCAGGCAGCATTTGATGCCCGGATACGTCTCCCGCAGCTCTTCCGCCAGGGCGTAGCTGAAGACGCGCAGACCGAATTTGGTTGCGGAATACGTCGCCATGCCGCCGACCGGGTTCCTGCCGGCCAGGGAGGAGATGTTTATCACCATGCCGCGCCGCTGCTCCTTGAAAACATCGAGCACCATGCGGGTCAGCACGAAGGGGGCCTCCAAATTGACCTGGACCATCTGCCGTATGTCTTCCGGATCGACCGCGGCAACGGGCCCCCTGGTATGCGCGCCCGCGTTGTTGACCAGGTAATCGATGCTCCCCCACCGTTTTTTTGCCATGCCGAGCATCCTGGCAAAGGCGGGATAGTCCGTGACATTCATGGCACACACCGCCACGCGCTGCGGATCCAATCTTGACGCCAGCTTTTCCAATGGCCCCCGGTTGCGGGCGATCAATACGACATCGGCTCCGGCATCCGCGAACCTCCTGGCGACCGCTTCGCCGATGCCCGCCGATGCCCCGGTGATTATGGCGGTTTTTCCCTTCAACTCATTCATGGCCTTCTCCAGTGCCGGCACGGAGCGCGATCATTCCATAAGAACGGCGCCTTTAGCCGCCGAGGATACATTCTTGACGTAGCGGCGCATAAAGGATGATTGAATCTCCCGTTTCGGCGGCTTGTACTCCGCCAGGCGTTTCTTGATCTCCTGGTCCGTCAGCTTGACGTTCAACGCGCGGCCCGGAATGTCAATGGTGATTTCGTCCCCATCCCTGACGGCCGCCAGGGGCCCGCCGTCCGCGGCCTCCGGCGATATGTGGCCGATGCACGGTCCCGCCGACCCTCCGGAAAAACGGCCGTCGGTTATCATGGCCACGTGCTTCAGTCCAGACACGTCCATGGCCAGGGTTATCGCCAGCGTCTCCGGCATGCCCGGGCCGGCCTTGGGCCCCTCGTTCCTGATGACCATAACGGTGCCGTCCTGTATCGATTTATCGCGATAGGCCGCGAGAGCGTCGTGCTCGGATTCGAAGACCCGCGCCGGTCCCGTGAATTTAAGCATCTCGGGGATAACCGCGCTCTGCTTCACGACGGAGCCTTCCGGAGCCAGGTTGCCGAAGAGGACGGCCGTGGACCCCTCTTTCCTGAACGCTTTTTCGCGCGGCGGTATGACGGTTTCGTCCCTGGTGATCAGGAATCCCAGCATCTCGCCGAGCTTCATGCCGTTCACCAGCATGCAGTCCAGGTTCAGGTCGTCCTGCAGCGCCTTCATCACGCCCATGGTGCCCCCCGCCTTGTAGAGGTCGATAATGCCGTGGGGTCCGCTGGGGCTTATGGAGCAGAGGGTCGGGATCTTTTTATTGTATTCATTGAATATTGAGAGCGGAAAGTCGATGCCCAGATTGTGCGCTATGGCGGGGAGATGCAGCGCGGCGTTCGTGGAGCCGCCGATGGCCAGGTTTACGATCAGCGCGTTGATGAGGGCCTCCTTCGTCATGATCTTTCGCGCGGTGATCCCCTGCTCGACCATTTTGACGATGCGCATGCCCGTCTTTCGCGCGAACAGCAGCTTATCGGAATGGAACGCCGGGACATTGGCCGAGCCGGGGATGCACATGCCCATCGCCTCCACAATGCACTGCAGCGTGTTGGCCGTGCCCATGACCTCGCAGGAACCGCAGGTGGCGCAGGTGGCCGACGCCAGCTTCGCGCCGCCGTCCGTGGTATAGTCCTTGTGGTCTATGCTGCCCTTCATTGACGGAAGGAAGCGGACGTGCCAGGAATTGGGGCCGCCGGTGATGCATATGGCGGGCAGGTCGAGTCGGGCCGCCGCCATGAGCATGCCCGGTATGATCTTGTCGCAGCCGGCGACCATGACCATGGCGTCAAACATCATGCTGTGCATGTAGGTCTCCACCATGTCCGCGATCAGATCGCGCTGAGGCAGAACATGGCGCATGCCGTCGTGGCCCTCGGTCATGCCGTCGCAGGGGGCCGGCACGTTGAATTCGAAGGGTATGCCGCCGGCGGCGTGCACCCCCTCCTTCACGCGGACCGCCAGTTCCCGTAAATGCATGTGCCCCGGGTTGAATTCCGTGTGGGAATTGACTACGGCGATCATCGGTTTTTCCTTGAGCTCTTCCGGGTCGGCGCCGGTGCCCTTGCATATGCCGGTGCGCAGCAGTCCGATGGGAAAATCAGAAGTGTCGAATATTGCCATGCTTCTCTTCTTTTTCATTTCTATATCCTCCGAATATGGTAGTGATGATGCGGAACGGTGGCTGGACCTCCAACATTTTCATTCATAATATCCGATTCAGGATACATATGCGTTAACATAGGTTAATTTATTGGAAAATTGCGGATATGCGATGCGCGATATCAGTCGGCGGTTTTGGCGTAGGGCGCGCGGATACGGCTTAACGACACCGGCGAGATTCCGAGATATGAGGCAATGTAGTACTGTTTGACCCGCTTTTCAAGACCGGGAAAGTCCTTGAGAAACTGGGCGTACCTGGTTTTGGCATCTTGCCACAGCAGATACCCCTCCCTCCGCTCTTTTATTACATAGAACTTTTCAAGAGCCCTGGTATATATCTTGAGCCAGCAGGAATGCCGGTCAATGAACATCCTGAACAAATCATAATCAATGACGAACAGCGTGGTGTCCTCAAGGGCCTCGACATTTAAAAGGGATTCATTCCGTTCTATGAAGGCCGCATATGACGAGACAAAATTATATTCGCGGTTGAACAGCTTGGTGAAGTCCCTCCCCTGCTCGTCGATATAGAATACCCGCATCAACCCGCTGCAAATAAAACCGCAGAATTCGGGGACTTCACCGGCCTTGATGAATAAATCCCCTTTTTTCAAATACTTGATGTGGACGATTTTTTTTACATACTCCAATTCATCGTCGGGAATGTCGGCAATAGATTGCAAATAGCGGATGAGCAGGTTGAAATTTTCTTCCCTGTTTTCCAAGTGTTTCACGCATACGTACCGGTATGTATCGCAGACCTGCCTGAAATATCCTATTCATGAATTTAGACCGGGTCCGTCATACACCACTAGTATCTCCCTCAAACACCCTATTTGTCAATGAAAAATAGGGGCTTTAACAAATCGGCGTTTCTCCCTGCCGGCGGCATGCGGACGTCCTTTCAGAGAGGCGTACCGGAGGAATTAAGGCGCGCGGCACGGATTTATTTTTTCTTGACATGCCCCTCAAACACTGGTATGCTATGATGCGATTTAGCCGGGCGCCGCGCCCGATTGATCTCACGTAACATATGAAAATTGACATTGACACCGTTTCACACGAAGAGCTGCTGCACACCCGTCTCTGCGATCTCGGCCTGACGATCAGAGGGACCGTCATTGAAGATTACATAAACCAGCTGTACGATGAACTTAAGCAGAAGGGGATGCAGTTCCTCCCCCCCTGCTATATCAGCGATGAATGGTTCTCTCCGCATGGAGTGGGCGCCATAGCAATTCCATTCTATTTGATGCATCCCCGCCTGCTCGCCCTCGAAAAAAAAATGATGCGCACAGTGGAAGGCGAGACCAAGCCGGAAGCCCTCAAGCTGCTCAGGCATGAGAGCGGCCACGCCTATGTCCACGCCTTTAATCTTACCCGCAAGAGCCGATGGCGGGAGATGTTCGGCCATCCGGGCAAGACCTACACGGAGCACTACCGATACCGTCCGTACAGCAAATCCTTCGTCAACAACCTGAGGGATTTTTACGCGCAGAGCCATCCGGAGGAAGATTTCGCCGAGACATTCGCCGTGTGGCTGGACCCTCAAAGCAACTGGAAACAGCATTACGAGAACTGGCCCGCCCTGCGCAAGCTGAACTATGTCGAAGAGCTCATGGAATCATTGAAAGGCACCGCCATCACCGTTAATAAAAAAGATTTTTATTACCCCATCAGCAAGATAAAGAAGCGCCTCGCCCTTCACTACGATCGCATGATAAAACTGTACGGCGAGGATATCGAGGATTTCTTTGACGAGGACCTGAGCCGGCTCTTTCCCGCATCCGAGGGCAAGGGCTCTCCTGCAGCCGACCTCATCATAAAGAACCGCCGCCGGATAGAGGAGAGCATATGCCGCCACACAAAAGAGAAGAAATACATCGTCTCCAGGCTGGTGACCAAGCTGATACGGCGCATGAAGGTGCTCAAACTGAATGCAAGCGGGGAGCCGAGGGAGCTGATCGTCGACTTCGCCGTGTACGTCACGTCGCTCACCAGCAATTATCGATACACGAACCAGTACAAGGGGGGGGAATAGTAATTCATGAAGGTAATGGTCGCGTTTGATTTTCCGGTAGCGCCTCCTGAAAACGGGAATTTCTCCAAGCTTATCTCCCCGGACGACTGGCGTCCCACCAGGAACGTGATCGAGGCCCTTCAGAAGCTCGGCCACGAGGCGATCCCCTGCGCCATCTATGACGACATTGTTTCATTCATCATGAAAATCAAGGAAGTCAAACCGGACATCATCTTCAACCTGCTTGAGAGCTTCAGCATGAACCGCCATTTCGAAAGCCACCTGGCTTCGATCTTCGAACTCCTCAGGGTTCCCTACACGGGGTGCTCCCCGACGGCCATAACCCTGTGCAAAAACAAATCCTTCACCAAGCGCATCCTCACGCCCCATCATATTAAATATCCGAAGTCGGTTGTTATTCCGAAGGGTGAGATCAAGCTGAACGTAAAAAAACTGCGCTTCCCGCTCATGGTAAAGCCGTTGATGCAGGAGAGCTCGGACGGAATCGCCCAGCGCTCCTTCGTCGAGACCGAGGAGGCGTGCCTGGAGCGCGTGAAAACAATCCACAGCCACTTCAAGACTGACGCCCTCGCCGAAGAATACATCGAAGGAAGGGAGATATACGCCAGCGTCATCGGGAGCAAACGGCTGAAGGTGCTGCCCCTCCGCGAAATGATATTCAAGAACTTTCCCGAGGGCAAACCGCGCTTCGCGACGTTCAAGGCCAAGTGGGACAGGGAGTTCCGTAAAAAATGGGGAATTACCAACACCTTCGCCCATCCGATGGACCCGGCGGTGGAACGAAAGATCAGCCGCATCGCCAGGGCGGCCTTCCGCGCCCTGGGCCTTTCCGGGTACGCGCGCCTGGACCTCCGGCTGACCGGAAACAACGACGTGTACGTGATAGAGGTAAACCCCAACCCGAATCTGTCAAATGACGACGACTTTACCTACGCGGCGCAGCGGGCGAATATCAGCTATACGCAATTGATCGATAAAATCATCAACTGGGGACTCAGGGAGGTGCGCTGGTGAATTGCGCCGATTATCGCATCGCGCCCAGAACCGCGGCGACCTCCGCGTCGGACAGGGCCCTGTTGTAGATGAACAGGTTGTCGATCAAGCCAATGAAACCCGCGCCACTGCTGTGGTTTTGAATGCTGACGGTTGCTTCGGTAAACGAATTGAACGCGGGATCAAAGACCCACTGCTCCACGACCCCGTTCGTCCATACCGTCATGGTCAGCGTCGCCATGTTTATCCTGCACACTAAGGTGTTCCACTGGCTCAAAACGGCCGGTTCGGTGAACGTATTCGCATACGTGTAGTTGCTCAAGTTAACCGTTATTGCGTTGGTCCCGGACACGTTGAAACTGATCCAGCGGGTGCCATAGCCAGCCGTGAAAAAGTTGCTTTCCATAAAGGCTGTGGATGTCGGATAAAAATTGATGGCGATTGTAACGTCATCTCCGTTGGAAATTCCGACCAGACTTCCCATCACATCATCGTTATAGGCCGTCATCTCTAAATGATCCGCATTGAACAGAGGCGAACCGTTGAATAAATTCAGGTCGCCGCTGATGCTCATCGCATCCGTTCCATCACCGTCCAGCAGGTACATACCGACAAGGCTGGCGGTGGGGAAACCGGCTGTCGGCAGACCAATACCTGCAACATCAATAGTATACGGCGCCTCGGAAGAATCCGGATCGGTGTTAGGGATTGTTATTGTCGCGGTACGGGACCCTACCGCCAAAGGAGAGAACTCGACCGTAAAGGTAGTGGAGGCCCCGGATCCCAACGAGTTAGTTCCCGGCTGTGTGACAGCGAAATCTCCGGCATTGGCGCCTCCTACCTGAACCATATCAGGCGATCCATCAAGAGTTAAATCAGCGCCGCCGAGGTTCTCAATTGTAAACGTAACTGTCGGGCTCGACGTTCCAACGGCTATTTCGGGGAAGTCATACCCGCTGGTTCCGGACGGATAATTAACGCCCGAAAGATTCACATTTATGTCTGGCACGACCCCCGTTCCGTTAAGATCGATAGTGTACGGCGATTCATCCGGGTCGTCGGACAGTATGGTGAGCGTGGCCGTGCCGACCCCTTCCACTGTCGGAGTGTATGTAACGCTGAAGGTCGTGCTGCTTCCGTAAGGTATCAACAGGGCGCCCGGAGCGCCGACCGAGAACTGTGCGGCACCCGCACCGCTGACGGTTGGCGTGCCGGACAGCGTCAGGTTGTACAACCCGGTGTTCAGGACCTCGAATGTTGCTCCCGCGCTGCCGATGTTCACGGCAACTGAGCCGAAGCTATAGGTGCTTGTCCCCGATGGATAGCTGACGCCGGACACCTGCACGTCGATATCCATCTCGATGCCCGAGCCGGTAAGGTCGATCGTGTAGGTTCCCTCATCCGGGTCGTCGGACAGTATGGTCAGCAATGACGACGTCGAGCCCGTCGCCGCGGGCGTGAACGTCACCGTGAAGTCTTCGCTTGAACCGACCGGAATGACAAGGCCCGGGTTGGTGAGAGGGAACTCCGTATTATTGCTGCCGGTCGGGGCGGCCGAGAGGTTCAGGGGCGCGGACCCCAGGTTCTCTATCGTGAACGTGACCGGCGCCATCGAGGTCCCCACCAGACAGCCCCCGAACGAGTAGACGCTGCCGCTCGGGTAATTAATGACGCCTCGCACCACGTTGATCTCAGGAACCGGGACAGGAGTGCACGTCCCCATCAGGTTGATCTCGTAATTGGCTTCATCCGGGTCATCCGATACGATCGTAAGGAGCGCCTCGCGCGCGCCGGTATCTCCGGGGGTAAAGGTGAGGGTGAAGGTTTCACTCGCCCCGACAGCCACGCTGTTCGAGGCCGGGCCGATCAGGATAAAGTCAGTTGGATTCAGCCCCCCCAAGCTCATTGGAAGCGTGAGGCTCAGCGGCGCGGTGCCAAGGTTCTCTATCGTGAATGTTATCGCCAGGCCTGAATTGCCGAGCATGACCGATCCGAAATCATACATGCTTCCGCTCGCGTAATCAACGAGCGCGACCTGGACATTGATGTCCGGCACCGGTACCGGCTCACCGTTGCCCGTGAGGTTGATCGTGTAAAGAGCCTCGTCGGGGTCATTGGACGCGATTGTCATAATCGCCCTGCGAACGCCGAGCGCTCCAGGAGTGAAGGTGACGTCAAACGGCGCGCTCGCGCCCGGCGTCAGGGTCGTGACGGCGGGATCGGTCGCGGAGAAATCCGCAGCGTTCAATCCGCTCATGACCGCGACCGGAGGACCCGTCAGAATCAGGTCTGTTCCTCCCAGGTTTTCTATCGTGAACGTGACGGGCGGGCTGGGGTTCCCTTCAATGACATAGCCGAAATCGTAAACGCCTCCGCTCGGGAAGTCGATTCCGCCGGCTCGTATATTGATATCGACCTCCGCTGGAAACAATGATTCGAGGTCAGAGGAAAGAACCGACAGCAGGTCGTCTCTTTTAGAGTTATCGTAAAGGCTGTTTTGCTCGCATTGAAACCCGGTCAGAGCGAGGACAATAATTATTAATGATGCTATTTTTTGTTTATTCATGCCTGTCTGTTTAAATTGTACACTATTTAATAATGATCGGTGTTAAAATAAAATAATATGATTACTCTTTATGCCATGTACATAATAACAAACAAGTCCAACTAAATAATAAACAATAATAAATATGATGTCAAAAATTATTTATTCGTTTAACGAATTAAGAATAATATATTGAATTTTTCATCCAAAAATTAACTTTTTTTTAGCCAATTTGAGCAAATTGGAGGAGTTCAGCGCCTTCCTACAGGCTCAATGTATCTCCGGTAAACAGGAATCTATTATCAACAAGGTAACACGCACGTTACGGTCGTGAAACGCGCTCGATTTAAAATATGCCCTGCGCAAGGGTTTGTGTCGGAAATCCACCGGCCGGGTAAATAGTTGCTTTACCGATACCAGCACGTATGGTGATGTGCCCAGAGGCGGAGGTATGGGAATATCATGGACCGTGTCAGAATAGTCAGCTTTTTTCGCCTCGCAATTCTGAAAATATTGATTACAATAGCAGTGCTTATCGTTGCCTTCTTTTTGCTGTACGGCGTGAAAAAATTACTCGGTATTGATATCTTCAAAGGGCAGACGTTCTGGGAATTTCTGGTTATGCTGTTTTCGTAATCCTGCGACAATCGGTATTTACCGGCCGAGATCATTATATAAAGCGCTTTCAAGCCGCTTCGCTTCATCGGGATGGATATGCCCCCCCTCTTTCATGTATGGAAGCATATCGCGCAATTCCCTGCCGAGCCGTGCGCGCTGATCCGTACCGGTGCCGGCGGTTTCCCACGCCTCTTTCTTTTTATAGAATAGAATCTTGTTCACCAGGGCGGTTAGCTGCGCGTCGTCGTCTCCGGGCTGGTTCCTGACCACATTCTGGAACACTTCCCATTCCACCCGGGACACGTAATCCGGCCGCTCCGTCACCTTTCCCGAAACAGGTTTTCCCGAAATAGCCGCTCTGTTCGCGTTTATCTGGCCCTCCTCTATCTCCTCCCTGCTCATGTTTTTAATATCCAATTCTTCTGCCGCTACTTGGGCCTCTTCGGCCTGTCCCCGGTTCCGGCTCTCGTCAACACCGGCGCTTCTGTTGCCAGTAAATATAAAAAGGAGGGCGATCAACACGACCCCGAAAGCAATAACGGCAACGACTAACCTCGTTTTTGTCTTTCTTTCTAACTGTGTTGATGGCGTCATGTCTTCTCCTCTCTTATTCTTAATACAATAATCCGCTGTTGCGAGACCGTTTGGAGTTTCACTGTAAAGCCTACGTATAAAGAAGGCCCCGGGTCAAACATTTTTTTATGTATGTCCCGGGGCCTTCAGCCAAACAAAGAACCAATTACCAGAGTATCGGTGACGGCGGCGAGACCGTGAATTCGAAGGTCTGGCCGGAACCGGACATCAGCGACGTGAACAGGCCGTTGAACAGCCAGTTGCCTGTCATCGACGAGAACCTCGTCGTGCCCGTGAACGTCAACTTTCCGCTTCCGAGGGCCGAAATGGGCCCGTCAAAGTCTATCGGGAAATCGACCGGGTCTTTCGTGTGCACATAGGTGCCGATGGGGATGCCCAGCATCGTGATGCTCTGTATCCTGATATCGGTCATCATGTGCCCGTGCACGTGGAGGATCCCGTTCTCGTCCAGGTTAACGTCGCCGGTCAGCGGAGAATCGCCGACCCCCGTGATGATCATTTTAACCTGCAGCGGCAGAATCACGTTGATGTTGGCCTTGAACTCCGGAACCTCCATATTGCCCGTGAGCTTTTTCGTGGTCATATTGTTGTCGCACGTAAATGTCGACGTGCTCGGCAGTGTCACTCTCTGCATCAGAGTCTTCAGGTGCACCACCGCATCGAGCGCCCACGCGTTGAGGGAAACGATGAAATCGCCCTCGGGAGGATTCGCCGTTGTTTGGGGCCGCCAGCCCGGATTGCCGCAGGTGCCGATAGCCTCATCGCCGTCCAGGCGCTGGGCGATCCAGTTGAGTACGTAGGGCGAGGCCTGGAACTGGGTGGTGATGTGCTCGCCGGCGAATACCATGAACGTGGTGTTGACGCCGAGATCGCAGTAGCGCTCCTTGAGCTTGAGGCACTGCTCGAGCTCGATGAACTCGTCCGAGGTCCCGTGGTACATGAAGACCGGCACTTCTATCGGGCTCCTGCCGAGGGTCTGGGCATCCAGGGTCTCATTGACGGATGGAATGGCAACGAGCTCCTCGAAGGGCGTATTGCCCGTTACGAACGTGGAGAGCGGCGTGTTCATATAGGTAAAGAGCGCCTCAAACACGCACATGGTCCGGGCTTCGGCTATCGCAGCCATCCCCTCCGCATTCGCGAGATCGGGAAGAGGAATCCCTTCCGGATACTGGGACCAAAGGCCTATAACTGTTGACAAAAGGAATGCGGACCCGTTTTTCCCGTCAAGGTACGGCGCCACCGCGAAGAAATCGGCCGGAACGCCGCCGGCGGCCACGCCGACCAGGTTTATATCCGGCGCGTAGGCGGGCTGCAACTCGCCCGCGAAGGAGGCCGTCTGTCCGCCCTGGGAATATCCCCAGATCGCCACTTTCGCGTTCTTGCTCAGGTTGGCGGGCGAAAGCTTACCCGCTGCGGTGACCATGTCAAGGAGCGAGTGTCCCTGTGCCTTGCCCGACATGTAAGTCGGAATCGCGTCGATCGTGTAACCGGGATTGTCGGTAATGACGACCGCGTAGTTCTGGTTGAGGATCTGCGCCAGGTTCTCGCTTTCATAATCGAGCCCCGCCTTCATCTGCACCGAAGGCGCGCAGGTCTGGCAAAGGCCGTGGGTCCCGATCGCGTACGCTATAATGGGCCGGTTGCTGAAGAGGCTCCACAGCTTGGTCGGGACAATCACGGTGCCGGTCACGATGTTGGGCACGCCCAGCGAGTCCGTTGAATAATACATCACGTTCCACGCGTTAACACTCGGGGCGCCGGGTATGTTGACCTCGGCCTCGCGATATTTAATGATATCGCCATGGTCGCCCGACGGCAGTGAAGAGGGCACGGTATAAAACTCGATATCTCCGGCGTCGAGCACTATTCCCGCCTCCGTTCCCGACATCGCCGGCATAAACCCCAGATCCGAACTATCGGAGTCGGTGAAGTCGCAGCCGGAAGATAGTATAACCGATGCGACCAGCAGGGCACCTGTTATAATTGATGCTAATGATGAAATGCAAAATTTTTTCCCCATAATAAACAACCCTCCAGATAAAATTAATTGAGTTATAATGCAAATCTGAACTCAACCGTATAGAACCGATCTTATCAAAATTTAAACGACAGACCGTCTATCATGAATTTAATAAATCAAATTCAATCCATGTTGTCTCGCCAATAGCAGGCACATCAATATATGACTTTTTATTTCAGAATTGGAGAATTATGCCAAAGTAAGGCGCATCAAGAAATGACATTTTATAACACGATGACAGGCGAACCATTGTGCCAATGCAAGGTGTAATCTGAAAATGACATTTTTCATGTTAGACGCGGCCGGCAGACGATTTCTGACGAAAACAGGTGATCAAAATATGTCCATAGCATATATTAAAAAGAAATAGCCTTCTGAAATTCATATGATTACTATATAAATATGCGAGATGAAGCGCGGAGCGATGTACGAATCAGTCATTGCATGCGCGATTCACCAAAGATGCCGCCACTATAGGCGTGGGGAACGCATAGCACTGTAAATAACGTTTCTGAGCATGCTGTCAGTCAATGCGATAAAAAAAGCGGAGGGGAGATTATGAAAAATAAAAATTTATTTTGTGAAAATGTTCTGTTACAACTGGGAGGCATAGCGCTCTCCTGCGTTATAGTCTTTACTGCAACCGCCTGCAATAACGGCGGCGACATTCCGCCTGTCCCCGGTGACGAGAGCTATTCCGTGACTTATGACGGCAATGAAAATACGGATGGAGACGTGCCGGTCGATCCCAATATATATGACAAGGGAGATACGGTTACAGTCCTCGGCAACACGGACGGCCTGATAAAAACAGGCGCTACCTTCTCCGGTTGGAACACCGAAGCTGACGGCAGCGGAACGACCTATACCCAGGGCCAGACGTTCACCATGGGCGCGGCCGATGCGGTCCTGTACGCACAATGGACGAACGAACCGACCTGCACCGTCACCTATGATGGAAACGGCAACAGCGGAGGCGAGGCTCCCGTCGATAACACCAATTACACGGAGGGCCAGACCGTCACGGTTATGGCGCAGGGCACCCTTATAAAAACCTGGTACGCCTTCAACGGCTGGAACACGGCCTCGAACGGCACCGGGGCCTCGTACACGGCTGGCCAGACATTTGTCATCGGCACGGTCGACGTGACCCTGTTCGCGCAATGGACCGACCTGCCCACCTATACGGTCACCTATTACAACAACGGCAGCACCGGCGGAACCGAACCGGTCGATGACACGTATTACCACGAGGGCCAGACCGTTATAGTCCTCGCAAATACCGGCAACCTGTCAAAGACCGGATATACATTCGCCGGATGGAACACTGCGGCAAACGGCACCGGGGCTGCCTTCTCGCCGGGCCAGAGCTTCGCCATGGGCGCGGCCAACGTGTCATTGTATGCGCAATGGTCGCCGGATCCGACCTATACGGTCACCTATAGCGGCAATGAAAGCACCGGCGGGACCGCTCCCGAGGATCCGGTGGACTACCTTGCCGGGCAGACGGTAACGGTGCTGGGACCGGGCACGCTGGTACGAACCGGCTACAGTTTCAATGGCTGGAACACTGCGGCCAACGGCAGCGGAACGGCGTACGCTGCAGGGCAGACCTTCACCATCGGCACGGCCGACGTGACCCTGTTCGCGCAGTGGACCGCCCTGCCGACATACACCGTCGCCTATAACGGCAACGAAAACACCGGCGGGACCGCGCCTGTTGATTCTACCGGTTACCTGGCCGGGCAGACGGTAACGGTCCTGGGTCCGGGTACGCTCGTGCGGACCGGGTACAGCTTCAGCGGATGGAACACTGCGGCCAACGGCAGCGAAACATCGTTTGCCGCAGGCGAGACATTTGCCATCGGCACGGCCGACGTGACCCTGTACGCGCAGTGGACCGCCCTGCCGACCTACTCCGTCTCCTATAACGGCAACGAAAACACCGGCGGGACCGCTCCTGTTGATTCAACCAATTACCTCTCCGGGCAGACGGTAACGGTGCTTGACCAGGGCACGCTGGTGAACACCGGGTACACCTTCAACGGGTGGAACACCGCGGCCGACGGCAGCGGAACAACCTATGCCGCCGGAGCAACGTTCACCATGGGATCGGCAAACGTGATTCTGTACGCGGTATGGCAATCGGAGGACACCCAATTCACGGAAATCAGGAGGGGCTTTGACGATTCCGGCGTGCAAATAAGCCAGAGAGAGACCGTGTATGCGAGCCGTTCAGCATACGAGGCAACCTACGATCCCGGGCAAAAGTTCGGATATTTGCAGGACATCATAGCGAACAGCGAAGGCGCGTCCGGCATCCAGCCGCCGTACATCGTATCAACGAAAATCAGCAACGGGGCCGGCAGCAACGGGATATGGATGGACGGCGATGATGTCGACGTCTACTATGTTGTAAACAAATTTGATGATTACGGGAACATATATGAAACCGGGGTGTACCGCGATTTCTACGGCGTGCGGAGACTCGAATACACGCGTTACACCCTGAACAGCGACGGCACCTACTACAAGATTTTATTCTACGGCAACAGCGGCATGTTCAACGGGTCCGTATATTTCACCAACCAGAATGGCTTCATGAAGCAGCTGGACTATTGGTCCGAGGACGGGACCGGGACGCAGAACCAGCAGATAGTCCTGGCCTATGACTCATCATGGCGGTTGACCAGTGTCGTCCAGTTGATGAACAATTGCTCAGGGGATGAATGCACCGGCCTTGAAAACCTGCAGAGGAAGGTGTATGAATATTCAGGGTCAAATATCCAGCCCTCAAAAATGAAGCTCTCCATGTGGGTGGTGGGCCTGGCAGGCGGTTACTGGTATTCAATGGGAAGCATCAGTTATACCCTCAACACGGCCGGAACTTATATCCTGAAATCGTCAGGATCGCTCATGTCTGTAGGCACCTCGTCAGAGTATACCTACAATAGCTCGAATTTCTATGATATCATAACCAATTACAGCGATACCGGTTGGGATACGTTATCCGGGTATTACGAGTTCACGTACCAATAGGCGCAAAGCAAAATGTAAAAGGCAGGGGGCGCCTCCCCCTGCCTTTTCAGCCCGCTGCGGCTTCACAGCCTTTGCCCGCATATGAGAATAATGGGGCGAACAGGTAATTGAAGAACGCTCAGAACGCCGTATACTGGGTGTACATGCACACTATGCCGTTCTGCCCGTTTGTCTCTGCCTTGGTCAACTCGCCGCCGATTACCCGCTTGATGAGACTGATAATTTCCCCGCCCACTTCGCTGATGGTCCGGCCCTCCAGAACCGCACCGGCGTTTACGTCCATGTCGTCCTTCATTGACTCATACAGCACGTCGTTGCTGGCGATCTTGATCACCGGCACGATCGGGAAGCCCAGAGGCTGGCCGCGCCCCGTGGTAAACAGAATCAGCTGGGCCCCGGAGGCGGCCACGCCGGTCATCGACTCCGTGTCATAGCCGGGCCCGTTCATGATGACAACGCCCTTCTGGGCGGGTATCTCGCCGTATTCCACTACCTGGGTGATCGGCCTGTTGCCTGCCTTCACAATGCATCCGAGCGATTTCTCTCGGATGGAGCTCATGCCCCCATCCATGTTCCCCGGAGCGATGGAGAGCTTCGCCAAAGCGCCGAGCAATTTCTGAGCCGTCGCGTCAGTCTCGGTGATGATTCCGTCTATCCGCTGCGCCACCTCCTCGCATGAGGCCCTCCGCTTTAGGATATGGTTCGTGCCGATCATTTCGGTCGTCTCCGTGAGTATAACAGTGCCGCCGTTGTCGACCACCCAGTCCGACGCGATGCCGACCGAGGGATTCGCCGTCAGCCCTGAAAACGCGTCGGACCCGCCGCACTCAAGCCCCACGGTAATCGAACTCAGGGGAAGGGTCACCCTTTTTATCAAGCTGGCTTCCTCAAGTAACTTTTTTACGATAGCTATCCCCTTTTCCGCGGTTTTTCTGGTACCCCCTTCCTTCTGGATGACCAGCGTCTGCACCGGCTTCTTCGCGAGTGACGCGACGATTTGAAGTCCCTCGGGGCTGATTATCTCGCACCCGAGCCCGATAATGAGAAGCGCCGCTATGTTCGGATTCTTCGCCAGGTTCTGCAACGTCCTGGCGTGGAGCACCAGGTCCGACCCCCCGCGGCCGCAGCCGTGCCCGTGATACAGGGGAACGGCCTCGGGAACGGCCGACGCTATCATGCTGACAACGCCGTTCGCGCACGATACGGTCGGTAAAATAGCGACATGGTTTCTTATTCCTACTGAGCCGTCCGGCCTCTGGTATGCCTGAATTTTCTCCATGAGCCCTACTCCTCGATAATCAAATTATGTAGGTGGATCCATTCACCTTTTTTCAGCAATCCCTTCGCCCTTCCGATTAATTCACCGTATTTGATTATATCCTGGCCGTCGGCAATGTCCCGGCACGCAACCTTATGCCCGTAAGGAATGTCCGCGAGAGCCGGGAAGGTTTCGCCGCCCGGCAGGGACACCGTTTCGCCCTTCGCGATATTCTTGGCCGCCACCACGACATTGTCCTTTTCATTGATCACCATGACATTCGTTTTCATACCATGCTCCCCGTTTATAGGATTACAGACAACGCAGGATTCGATGCAGGATACTGCATGTGCTCGATTCAAAGCTCGATTTCCATTCCCTCGCTCGCGATATCGACGTTCAGACTCGCCCGCTTCGGGTTCATGCCCTGGTAGGTGCGCGCGTTTAAAAGAACGTCCTGCAGCTTGTCATCATCGTAATTCGGCTCGTGATGAAACAGGAGGAGCCGCTTGATGTTGAACATGGAGGCAATATCTATTGCGATGGCGGCGGACGAATGGCCGAACTCAAGCTTGCTGATCGCCTCGTCAAAGGTATACTGGGTATCAAAAATGGCGACGTCCGCGTCCATGAAAAACGAACGGTAGTTGTCGATATTGTCAATCTCGTTGATGTTGAACTCGCAGTCGCTGGTGTATACAAGCGTGCGCCCTCTGTCCTCTATTCTGAATCCGTACGCGCCGCCCGGGTGAGGCATGACCTTGTTCGCTATCCTGGTGTCATTGAGATACAGCTCCTCCTCCGGCTCGAGGGTGATGAATTCCTTGGTTGCCTGTAGGTAGTCGAAGGTCACCGGAAAATGAGTCGCCACCTGCTGCAGGTCAAGGCGCTTTTTCAGGTCGGGGAAGGCCGAGTAGAAGTTAAACCGGTTCCCCTTGATGTAAAAGGGGACGAAAAACGGAATCCCCTGTATGTGATCCCAGTGGGTATGTGTCAGAAAGACGCTGGCGAAGCCCTTTCCCTTGCCGAAATCGCCCTTCATCAACTGGTTGCCGAGCTGTTTAAGCCCGCTGCCGCAATCGAGGATGATAAGGTCGCCCCCTCCAGTCGTCACCTGGATGCAGGTGGTATTGCCGCCATACGTGCTCTTCACTGAAAAGGGAAGCGACCGAATGAAGGACTGAATTGACTCCTCGGAAGATATATCCCCGGGTCTCGCAAGCATTAATGCTTTTAACAGTTTTTTCTCAATATAATCGGCGCTCACCGGGGTCGGGAGCGATCCTCTGACCCCCCATAGTTTAATTATCATACAACCACTCTATCAATGAAATGATCTGCCATGAAGAATTGCATCCCCGGGATGTTTTCGGTCCCCGGGCCCGGCGTACGGGCGCCGATGATAGCGTATATAACAGTATCATTATTATAATTCGGACATTTTTTTAGTCAATAGAAATATATTTTATCTGGAGGGCTTTTGCCGTTCGTATATACGTTATAATATCCTAATGGAGGTGTATGATTTGGAAACGACGGTTAACATCCATGTTGATTCGCTTACAACCCTGAGCCTTGCGGCCCAATCAAGGGGGATTTCACGCTCCAAACTTGCCGTAATCCTCATTAAAATGCTGATGGATGATATCCATGAACCGATCAAGCCATGGAGGATGGTTCGCTATCAGAAAAAGGCCGATAGGCATTTATGGCGCAGGCTCCATTTGCAGTTAAGGGAGGATGATTATGAATATTTGTTGGATTTGAGGAAGATATTAAAGATGTCTGTCTCCCGTCTTCTTGCCTATGCGATAAAAAGATTCCTGAACCGCTTGATGAAAAATAAAGTAACCGATAACTATCAATATCATAATTATATGGTTATAAGAGAAATCATTGACAGCGTCATATGCTGGAAATTCATCTGGGGCTTTCCCCCCAATCCAGAAAAACTATTACCCTTCCGGAAGGGGGTGACAAAAAATAAATAACTTGACACGATGCGATCGTCTTTTTATGAAATTACAGGCTTGTTTTCGAAACATACGTTTAGGAAGCATATATGAAATTTTCAGACAGAATCCTCAAGATAAAACCGTCACCGACGCTGGAAGTCACCGCCCTGGCCAACGCCCTCAAGGCAAAAGGGATCGACGTTATAGGCTTTGGCACCGGTGAGCCGGACTTTGACACCCCCGACAACATCAAGCAGGCTGCCATACGCGCCATCGAGGCCGGAAAGACGAAATACACGCCTGCGGGCGGCATCCCGGAGCTTAAAAAGGCGGTTATCGAGAAATTCAAAAGGGACAACAGACTGGAATACAAGCCATCCGAGGTCATCATAAATTCGGGAGGCAAGCATTCTTTTTATAACCTGATGCAGGTCATACTGAACAGGGGCGACGAGGTCATTATATCCTCCCCCTACTGGGTCTCCTACCCGCCCATGACGGAGCTTGCGGACGGGACTCCGGTCATTGTGGATACAACGGAGGAGCGGGGCTTTAAAATGACTCCGGACCAGCTCGAACGCGCAATCACCGGCCGCACCAGGGCGGTGGTAATCAACTCCCCGTCCAACCCGACAGGATCGGCCTACACCAGGCAGGAGATCGAGGCACTGGCGGAGGTTGTGGAAGACCGCGACATCCTCATGGTATCGGATGACATGTACGAATCGATCCTTTACGACGGCTTCGAGTTCTTCAACATCGCCAACGTGTCGGATAAAATGAAGAAAAAGACGATTGTCATGAACGGCGTGTCAAAAACATACTCGATGACCGGATGGCGCATCGGCTACATGGCTGGCGATGCCTCCATCGTAGAGCGGGTGGACACCCTCCAGAGCCAGTCAACTTCAAACCCAACGTCGATATCCCAGTGGGCAGCGGTGGAGGCCATCAACGGCGACCAGGGAATGATCAAGGAAATGGTCGCGGCGTTCGACCGCCGCAGGAAAATCATCGTGGAGGCCCTGAACAGGGTGCCGGGATTCACCTGCCTGAGCCCCAACGGAGCCTTCTACGCCTTCCCGGGAGTTGAGGGTGTATACCGGATGCAGGGTTGGCAGCGGGTCATTGAGAAGTACAAGAGCGAGTACAATTCCTCCCGGCTCAGTTCGTACCTGCTCGAGGAGGCGCGGGTAGCGGTGGTGCCGGGCATAGCCTTCGGCTCGGACGCGCACATCCGCCTCTCGTTTGCCACTTCGGATAAAAATATCATTGAAGGCGTACTGCGTATCGACGAGGCCGTACGTAAACTGTCGTAGCATCTACCCGATGCTGTCGAAAAAGAGGCCCTCACCCTCCTGTATCTGCTTGATGAGGTCGTTGAATTCCTGGTGAGTGATGTTTTTTCGCTTCACTTCTGCGATGTTACCATCTCCGTCCATACGAACGAGATTTATAAACACATCGTCAAACTCGCGGTATATATAAAAACGATAGGGCGATTTTTTAATCTCCAACTCGCGGTTGACCTGGTCGGCGGCGTTCTTAAGGCTTTCAAAATGGTCGCCGACCTCGTTGCTCGCCTTTTCACGACGCTCTCCGCCCGTCTCCCGTCTCCTGGTGTCAGGGTCCACAGCGGCATCACGTGAGGTAATAAAATCAGACTTGTTGATTTTATCTAGGTTTGACCCCATGGTCTTGTCCGCCGCCGACACCTTTTCAAATAATGGGTAGAGATCCATACTTCTATCCCCAATATACTCGTCTCGATAACAGTATCGGCAGAAAAAGGGGTAACATTGAGGGTGAAGTCGGGGGCAATCCTGCGAATCTGGCCCATTTAAGGTAATTAATAAGTGATTTTGCCCATACAGTCGCCCGGGACAGGCGAAGTCGGCCGGGTCACGATAGCGCATCGACGGAAATCTTTCCAGGAAAACGGGCGCCGACCTGCGCCACCACTTTCGAAGAAACATAGCTCCCGATGGCGCCCGCCCGCTCAGGATTGAGCCCGTGCGCAATCCCGTAGAGAACGCCGGCGGCGTACATGTCCCCCGCTCCGTTGGTATTGATTACGCTGGTTTTACATACCGAGATCCTGTGCATTGCGCCTCCCGTGCTGATGAGGCTCCCGTCGGAACCGAGCTTGACTACGGCAAAACCGCAATAGCGCGATAGGAGGTCGAGTGCGGCCTCCCTCTCCCTGCCGGTGAAGGCCCTCGCCTCCTCTTCGTTGGCGAAAATGATATCTGCATATTCCTTCGCAACCAGCTCGAACACCGGTCTGATCCTGTCGACCAGGGAGGGGTCCGAGAGGTCAATCGACACCAGGACCCCGCCGCTCCGGGCGATCTCGAGCGCCCTCATGCACGCCTCGCGGAGCCCGGTAGGCTCGAACAGATAGCCTTCGATGTGGATGATCCTGGCATTCCGCACCTGATCTTCCCTGACGTCATCCCTGTTTAGCTGAAGAGCCGCGCCAAGATGGGTGGCGAAGGTCCTCTCGGAATCTGGCGTTATGAAGGTTATCGCGTGTCCGGTCATGCCGTCATGCCTTCCGATTTGTGCCTTTACACCGGCCAGCTCGGTGTCCCTGACATAGCGGTCGCCGTTCGGGTCGTTCCCCACCGCGCCCAGAAACATACCCTTGCCTCCTATCGTGGATATGCCGGCAAGCGTATTCGCCGCGCTTCCGCCGGGCGTAACCTCCATCTTCTTTCCCTCGAGGATCGCGAGTATTTCTCTGCTCCGGTCCTCGTCGATAAGCTGCATACCTCCCTTCCTGAGGCCCAGCTTTTCGAGATCGGCGTCTTCCACCGGCACGGTGAAATCAAGGAGCGCCGACCCCATTCCGAGAACGTCGTAGGCGCCCTTTCTATTTTTTATCTCCATCATATTAATCCCCCGCTCTGGTTCTAACCATGTTTTTCAGCCCCTTTTTGGAAATAACATAATGAAGAATCACATGGTCTTCCCTGTACTCGATTTTTTCGGTCCTGCCGTCCCGGTCCGGGGCCACTGCGTCTGTAAATACACTCCGGGCGACGTGGTAGGCGCCGAGGAGGGCCGCGCGCTTAGATGCTTCGGTCCTCTGAATACCGACGACCCCTTCGGCGGCATACCCGCGGCAGACTATCCGGTATGAGTTATCGCCGATAAAGCCTTTGCTTATCAGGACTTCCCGGTTGCCCGGCGAAGAGGCATGTTTCAGATCACACGCAATAGAGAGCGCCGCAACTGACAGAATAATCAAGACCGCTTTCAGTTTCATGACGATAGGCTCCAGCAGGATGAAATGACCCTTTACCGCGAAGCATCCTACCAGACACGGCCGGGCGAGTCAAGTAATTGGGGAAAAAATGAATTGATTAATTGCCCTCCCTGCAGGGATGTATGTCATGACCGCAGAGTCATAATTTCGTCATGGGAGGCGAGCCATCAAGGCCGTATTGTTTGACATCGACGGCACCCTGCTGAAGTGCTTCGGCGCCGGAAAGAAATCGCTGATCCAGGCCTGTCAGGAGGTATTCGGCACCGTCGGCAAAATGAACGCCGTCGATTTCCAGGGCAAGACCGATCCCCTCATCCTCATTGAGTCGCTCGGCATCATGGGCTACCGCGAGGAAGACATTAATAAAAACATCGATCGGCTCAAGGAACTCTACTTCAGGCACCTCGACGATAACATCTTCGACGCCTCCTCGATCCTGCTGCCCGGTATCGAAGAACTGCTGCAGCTCCTTTCCGACAGGGAGGACATTCTTCTCGGGCTCCTGACCGGAAATTTCAGGGAAAGCGCCCGGATAAAGCTGGGGCGGTTCGACCTGAACCGGTTTTTCCGGTTCGGCGTGTTCGGCGATGACGCCTCCTACCGCAACGACATGCCGGCTATCGCCCGGGAGATCATACGAAGGGAGTACGGCATCGATATACCCTTCGGCGACTTCGTCATTATCGGCGATACGGTATACGACATCGATTGCGCGAAGACCTCGGGCGCCGTTTCCATCTCGGTCGGCACCGGGTGGCTTGCGCCTGAAATCCTTCTCGCCCGCAATCCCGATTACTTCTTCAAGGATCTGAGCGATACGCGCGCCGTCATGCGGGCAATCCTGGGATGATCACCTCACTCGGCGGAGTATCCTGGCCATGATCTCCCTGGTCTCACCGGCGCGCATGAGATAGCAGAGCGCCAGGTAGAGCGCGCCGCCGATCCCCACGATGACGGTGAGGCAGGCCGCCCTTGCCGCGAAGGAGCCGGTCCTCCAGTCGACCAACCCGGCGATCAGGCGCACGACGATCGCCATGGCACCGCTCGCCGCAGTGCACTTCAATGCCGTCAGTGTGATGGCCCGGAGGCCGATATATCCGGCCCGCTTCTTTAAAAACAGCATCAGGACCAGCATCTGCACCGTTGAGGCCAGCGACAAGCCGAGCGTGAGCCCCGCATGTGCCAGCTCGGTTTGCATCAGGGCCCATCCGGCGCAGGCGTTAACCGCGAGCGAGGCGCACGCAGCATAAAAAGGCGACCGGCCCTCGCCAAGGGCGTAGAGCGCCGGATTCGTAATCCTGATCACCGCGAAGGCGGGGACGCCGATGCTCGCGCACAACAGCGCGCGATAGGTCATTTCCGCATCCGCGGCGGTGAACCGATGGTGCATGAATAGCACCGATATGATGGGGAACCCCGCGACCATCAGGGCAGCGGCCGCAGGTATCGTCACCAGGAGCGCCGACCCGATTGCCTTGCGGTACACGTTCATGAGTTCAAGGCGTTTTCCCTCCGCAGCGAGGGCTGACATCTCGGGGAGTATAACATTGCCGATGGAAACTACGAACACGCCGAGGACCAGTTCATGCAGTCTGTCCGAGAAGTATATGTATGATATGCTTCCCGCGGCAAGAAAAGAGCCGAGGAGCGTCACCACCAAGGTGTTGATCTGCAGTATTCCCATGCTGAAAATACCCGGCAGGGACGTCCGCAACAGCTTCCGGACTCCCGGGTGCCGGAAATCGAAGTCGATCCTCATCCTGAAGCCGGTTTTGGCCAAGAAGGGGACCTGCAACGCCAGCTGGAGGATGCTGCCCAGTATAACCCCGGCCGCCACGCCGTACAGCGGAACGGGGAAAAGGCCGCTGAACAAGAGAATGCCGGTAATGATGCCGACGTTCAGCACAAACGGTGCAAAGGCCGGCGCGAAAAAATACCGGTGGGAATTGAGCAGTCCCATGCAGAAAGCGAGAAGGATGACCGCGAACATGAACGGAAACATGATCCGCGCCATGTCGACGGTGATACCGATCTGCGACGCGTCGGTGAAGCCCGGGGCTATCACCCTGACGATGTACGGCATGAACACTATACCGAGGAGCGTCAGGGCCGACGCTGCGGCAAGGAGGAGCGTCAGCACCTTGCGGGCGAGGTCGAATGCCTCCTCCGTTCCCCTGCCGACGAGGTACCCGGTGTATACCGGGATGAACGAGACGGTGAAGACACCCTCGGCAAGAAACCGGCGGGCAACGTTCGGGATCCGGAAGGCCACGTAAAAGGCATCGGTGGCGCCGGTCGCGCTGAACATGGCAGCCATCAGAATGTCCCGGGCGAGGCCGAGAAACCTGCTCGCCAGGGTTGAGGCCGCCACGATTCCTGTTGACCGAAAAAGGTTTCTCATCGGTCAAGTATACAAGCCGGCATCCGGTTTATTCAAGCATATATTATTGCGACAGATAATAAACATTGTGTAACATGTCATTGCGAGGAGTCCCGATATAATCTGTACGGCGCATGCCTCGACGGAGTTTACCCCGAGCCCTTCGGCTTCGCTCAGGGTAAACTCCGTCGAGCGGCTCGGCATGACATGTCACTCTGAATGTTTCGACAGGCTTGTCCTGAGCGGTTCGACAGGCTCACCACAGGCTCCGTCGAAGGGTCCACGCACTATGATAAAATCACAATATCAAATCATATTTTTCAAAATTATCCAAAAAAATTCCTATACAATACAGCAGGAATGTAGTACATGACAACCACAATGAAAAAAGGGTTAACAATCATAATCGCAATTGCAGCGCTCATGGCTGGCACGGTCCCCCTCATGGCCGGATATTACGAGCAGGCGCGCCATCACTATATCCGCAAGCATTACGATAAAGCGAAAGAATTATTCCTCAAGGCGGCCGAGGACGGCAGCGGCAACGCCTATTACTTCCTCGGCGAGATAGAGCGGATGAAGGAGAACTACAAGGAAGCCGAGGAGTATTACAAGAACGCGTTATCGATGCAGCATATTTCAAAGCAGTACCTTATTAATTCATACTGGAACGCCGTTCTTATGGCGGAACAGAGAAATGATTACAACAGCGTGGTTTCCATGAGCCGCTCAATGTGGATCAGGAGCCGCGAAGCGAGCGCCCGGCAGAAGATAGAATCGCTCATCAACAAGCTCCTCTGGTCGGACAACAATGACGCCATCGAACGATACAACCAGGGCATAGATCTGAAAAAGGCCGGCAAGGCGGCCGAAGCGGAGAAAAAGTTCGAGGAGGCCATCGGGATCGATTATTCGTTCCTCGCGCCGAAATTCGAGATCGGGATGGCGGCATACAGAAACGGGAACCCGGAACGGGCGGCTGCCTACCTTGATGCCATCGCCGCCCGGATCCCGTTCTACGCCGAGGTCCGCCTCATACTCGGGGACATCCAGTTTGAACGGCATAATTATCGGGGCGCCATCGATCACTTTGACAGGGTCCTTGAATTCGGGCTGCTTGACAGCTCGACTGAGTACCGCGTCTGGATGAAGCGGGGGACCTGTTATTACAACCTCAACGACAACCGGAACGCGGAAAATGACATTGAAAAAGCCATGAAGCGGAATCCGCGGGCAACGGAACCGCTTCTCCTCATGTCGGCAATACAGATCAAGCTGGGAAAATACGACGAGGCGCTCAGGGTCCTGAAAAAGGCGAATGCTATAGAACCTGACAATCCCGAGATCCACTACCAGATGGGAAGCGTCTACTATAAAGAGGGCGACGACAGGTACGTGGCCTCCTTTGACAGGCTCTTCACCCTCGCAGGCGGCAAGAAGGGATATCCCCCCAAATACAAAAAAGTCTTCGTTATACTCGCAAAGCGCCTTCACGAAAACAAGAAACACGAACGGGCGATAGCCATTCTCAAGAGCCTTGACGAACAATCACAGACATTCGAGACCCGCCTCCTGGCGGCGAAATCCTATTATTATAAAAAAGAGTACGATAACGCCATAGACCAGTTTGAAAAGCTTTCCCTGGGCAACGATGCCAGGTACATGCTCTGCAAGGCATACGCCCAGAGCGGAAGGAGGGAAAAGGCGAAATCCCTTCTGGCCGAGCTGGCTCAGGCCGGCGACTACCTTTCCCGCGCCAGGCACGATCCCGTCCTGTCGGGGATCGCCCGCGAGCTGGACGGTAGTGCGGCGCAACCCGATGGGCCTGAAACGGAAACAGAACCGGAAAAGAAACCCGAGCCAGTAAAAAAGGATGCCGGGAATACGAAGGAGAAGGAAGCAGGGGTGGACAAAAGCAACAAGAGCGGAGCTCCTGCAAGCGATGATGAGGAAGTGGACGACGATACTGACGATGAAAGCCGGTACGACTGACGAAGGTCTGCGCACCATGCGCGGCTGACCGTATAATGCTATCAGGAAGTAACATCCGATTGAGAAAGAGCGCGCTGAAAAAATCCGAAGTAATCACTCTTTCCATCGCGTCAGCCCTGACCCTTGCCGCGCTGACGGCAAACCTTTTACTACGCGTCTCCCCCCTCCATATAGTCCTGCCGCTTATCGGCGCCGGAGCCTACTGCGCGTTAGTGGCGCTCAATGAGCTTCACCCCCGCATACCATGCGATTATATCCAGACCGGCGAGGCGGCGGTCGGCGCCCTTGTACTGCTCGGCGCCCTCATGTTCTCCGAAAACCGGATTGCCATCACGGGCGCATTGTTGACCGCCATACTCCTGTACGGCGCATACCTGTCGGGCGTTCTGGCCCCTGATAAAAAAGAGCACTCCATCAACGGCGCGCTCGCGCAGGGGGCGGTTGCGGTCATCATTATCTTCCTGACAGCGGGCGCCGGCCGTGAGCTATCATCCCTGGAGCCGATACTGCTCGGCCGTTTGCCGGCCGCATGGGGCGGCTCGGCCCTCCCGGCAGCCGCGGCCGCGGTCGTCGTCCTCCTGTTCTGTATCGCCCGGCTGGCGGGCAACAAGCTCCGGATGTATTCTCATGGCATTCCGTTTTTCGCCGGATCGCGCATGGCGTGGGCAGGCATCGGCGCATTGATGATTGCCGCCCGCGGTCTCCTCATCTCGATCACAATCCTGTTTGCGGGGATCACCTGCGGTATCGGCGTCAGCGTAAACCGTCTCTACCGGGGCCGCCTTTCCGCCGCCGTCAACCTCCTTGCCATTGCCGGATTCACGCAGGTCAGCGTCTTCACAGCCGCCCTGGCCGGTTTCTGGTACGCGGCCGGGCTTTCCTTCATCGGCTCATACATCCTGTTCGCGGTCTATTACAACAAAAGGACACATCTCTATGATAGACATCAAAAACCTTAGCCTGGTGATTAACAACGCCGTTATTCTGGACGACATCAGCCTCACGGTGAACGACGGCGAAACAATCGGGATAATCGGCAAATCGGGATCAGGAAAGACCATGTTTCTGAAAACCGTGGCGGGACTCGTCGCGCCGAGCGACGGCATAGTGCTCTTCAACGGCGCCCGCCTCCCGAAGAGCGCGCGGACCGCCGGCACAATCGTTTCCTACTGCGGCGGAGCGGTCCCCCACAATCCGGACGAGGGCCTCTATAATTTCCTTCTCCTCGCCAGAATGTCCCACAAGAAAGCGCTGAGGCCGTTTTCCGATTTCGACCGCCAGGTCGCCGAAGAATACATTCAGGTCTTCGGCCTCGGGCCATTCAGGGACAGGAGCATCGGCCTGCTCCCCGACGGCATTTTCAGGCGCGTCCTGCTCGCTTACGCCCTTATCCGGGGGGCCGGAGCCCTGATACTGGACAATCCCACGAACGACCTGGACATCGTCTCCCTCAAGATGCTTAAAAAAGCAATTGCGCGCTACGTGATGAACGGGAAAAGGGTCGCCCTCGTCTGCGCGAATGACCTGAACTTCATTACCCAGACCGCGGACCGCCTGATCGTGATGGAGGACGGGCGTATAGCGGAGACGGGGACCGTCGACATGATAAATGCGGACCTGGTCAAGCAGTACTTCGGCATTGATGTGATCATTTCGAGAAACATCTACACAGGAAAGCCGGAGATACATTTCTTTCCGGACACGTGAGAAGGGGCCGGCGGAACCGGGCCGACATCAGGTGAAGAACTTGATCTTTATCTTGGCCTCGTCTACGCTCTGCGCAAATATCAGGTAATTATATACCCTGAGCGTTTCGGCGGTCTTGAGAAGCTCCTTGTCTGGCCAGAGAATGATGACGCGCTTGTCATGGTCCTTGGCGAACGTGGATACCTCGACGAGCGCGTTCATGCCAGCCGACGTAATAAGGGTCACATTTTCAAAATTGATTATCAGGCTTTCCCGCTCGGTGACCTGCTTAACAATCGACTTGAACTTTGCGACCACGTCGGCGGTCAGGCTCCCGCTCATGACCAGCAACTTCACGCCCTCGACTTCGTTGATGGAATAGTTCAGCATAGCACCTCTGCCATCACTTCTCTCAGCATCTCAACCGGGATCCGCTGATTAATTTTCGGGTTTCCCGTCCCTTCCAGCAATACAAAATTTACTGAGCCCCCGAAATTTTTTTTGTCGTAGGCCATGTGCCCGATGATGCCTTCGATGTCAAAGGGGCGCCGTTTCATCGTCAACCCGTAGGCCTCGATAATACGGGCCGCGCGGCGTGCCTCCTCTGCGGAGAGGAGGCCCATCCTCCTGCACACCTCGAGCTTGACGCTGATCCCGGCGGCAACGGCCTCGCCGTGGGAGACACCGCGGTATTCCATGAAAGACTCTATTGCATGGCCGATCGTGTGTCCGAAATTAAGGATCGCACGGGGGCCCGCTTCGCGCTCGTCCCGCCCGACGACCGACGCTTTGAACGAAACCGATCGGGCGATCAGGTCGGCAATTCGGTCCTTCTTCCGGATCGAGGCGATGTCGTTCTCCTCAAGTATGACGAGGGTCTCCCCGTCCCCTATCAGGCCATGCTTCAGCGCCTCTACCAGCCCGTTCCTCAACTCCTCGTCGGGCAGGGTCTCCAGGAACCTGACGTCGCTCACGACCAGTGCCGGCTGGCGAAAGACTCCCGCGATGTTCTTACCGACCGACAGGTTAACCGCCGACTTGCCGCCAATGCTCGAATCCACCATGGCAAGCAGGGTCGTGGGCACATGAACCACGGGGATGCCCCTCATGTAGAGCCCGGCGCAGTACCCGGCGAAGTCGCCGACCACGCCGCCGCCGATGCCGATGACGGAAGACCGACGGTTCAGCCCCTTCCCGATAAACTCCTCGAGGAACCGGCCGGCTAATGAGTAGCTCTTGTTCTCCTCCGAATCTTCCATAAGCAGGAGACGGCGGCGTCCGCCGAGCCGCTCCAGCGAGCTGTCCAGGTATTCGCGGTGGAGGTCGTAGACCCTTTTGGATGCAATGACCGCGATGCTCTCGTATTTCGACAGCTCCTGCCCGTCCAGCGTGTCCGGAAGAAGGGTCTCCCCGATGACCACGTCATAAGAAGCCGGCCCGGCGGTGGCCTGGAGGCGATGCATTACTTCAGCCATAGACATCCCAGGTAAAAATCATGTGATCTGTTTGCGAGAATGGCGACGAGAGAATCGTTTATCGGCGGATAGATCCGCTTCCCCGCCAGCTCGTCGCCCCTGAAAAACCCGTAATCGAAAAGTCTCCGGTCGCGTCCGAGCGCGTAGTCGCCGCTCCGGTACGCGCATCGGAACATGATGTTCACGATATGGCGCTTCCCCTCCGGATCGATGGAATCGCACATCAGTACCGGCTCGCACACATCGACCTCAACGCCAAGCTCCTCGATGAACTCCCGGCGAAGCGCCCGGTCAAGGGCTTCGCCGTACTCGACCCCGCCGCCCGGAAGGAGCCAGTATACATCCCTCCCTTTCCGGTGAGCCACCAACAGAAGCTCGCCATCGCGCACGATAATACCGGCCACCCGTACCGCCACCCGTTTCCCGAACATATCAGATATCAATGTCCCCGTCCTCGATTTTCTGGAGCGCGGCCAGCGCGGCGTTCATCTCGGCTTTGCGCTTGCTCGGCCCCTCCCCGGTCACGATCTCCCTGCCGTTTATGATCAGCCGTACGGTGAATTCCTTCATGTGGTCCGGTCCTTTTTCGCTGATGACCTCGTACACCGGCCGGTCTTTGTATTTCTTCTGGACGTATTCCTGCAGGGTCGTCTTGGGATCGCGCATAAATGAGAGATCGTCCGCGCTATCGACCTCATCGCGCATCAGGCCGATGATAAATGTGCGGCACACCTTCAGCCCGGAATCCAGGAAAAGTGCGCCAATCACCGCCTCCAGGGTATTTGCCAGGATCGAGGGCCGCTCTCGCCCCCCGCTGTGCTCCTCGCCCCTCCCCATGAGGATGTAATCGCCCAGCTTCAATTTCCGCGCGATTCTCGCCAGGGTGGTCTCGGAAACAACGGCGGACTTGATTTTGGCCAGCTGGCCCTCGCGATACCCCTCGAAGTGCCTGAAGAGGTATTCGTTTATCACGAGGGCGAGAACCGAATCGCCGAGATATTCCAGGCGCTCGTTGTCCTGTATGTCCCGCCCGGACTCGTTTACAAATGAGCTGTGCGTGACAGCGCGATTGAGGAGGCTCTTGTTTTTGAATTTTACACGGATGGATTTCTGGAGACGTTCAAGCTGCTTTTCTCTGATTTTCTTCTGTTTCCGGCGATCATTGTTGTTTCGGTTATTATCCTGTGCCATGCAATTCCAGTGATCCCGCGCGGCGGAACGAATTACCGGTTTCCGACAATTGATTCCATGTACCTGACGACGTCATCAACCTTGCGAAAACCTTCGGCATCCTTTTCCGGGATGTCAGTCTTGAATTCCGCCTCAAATGCCATCACCAGTTCGACGGCATCGATCGAGTCGGCGCCGAGGTCGTCGATAAAATGGGCGTCCCGGGTGATCTGCTCTTCATCGAGATGAAGCTGCTTCATTATGATTTTTTGAACCCGCTCGAAAACGGTCGCCATGATCTTCCTCCAGGAACGACGAAAACCGGCATGGAAAAGCGCCTGCCACCATGCTATTTATATGAGGCAATAAAACATTGTCAAGAGAAAATACAAAAAAGGGACGCCGTCAGGGCGTCCCTTTCTGAACATCGGCATGCGTGATTGCTATTCCTTGATCTTGACCTTCTTCTCGACGATCACTTCGCCTTTGTACGATCCGCACTCCGGGCATACCCTGTGAGGAAGCACGTAGGCGCCGCACCGCGGGCAGGGGCGGAGATTGGGTATTCCGATAGCGTGATGAGATCTTCTCATCCTCGACTTTGACTTTGATTTTCTTCTCTTTGGTAATGCCACGGTAAAACTCCATCAAGTATCATTCGTTGCCGGCGGTCATCGTCCGTCAGTGGAGGCGCGGCCGACCGCGCCTCCCGCACAGTCTCAGGGATTCTCAATAGGATACGGAAATCCTGTCAAGATATTTTTTTTATTAAAAACGACTTTGCCGTCCGCCGGCGACCCCGCTACTGGGGGCCAAGCACAAAAAGGCGTTTTTTCGCCAACTGGACGTACGCTGATTCTGGGAATGCCGATATAACCCTGTTATAGTACTTCCTGGCCTCTATCCGGTCATTCAATTCTGCACAGACGCGTGCGTAATTATAAAATATCTGGTCCGCCAGAATGCTCTCGGAATACCGGTCCTCGAGTCGCCGGTAAAGTTCCCTGGCCCCTTCGAGGTTATTCGACTCCTCCATGGCCACCGCGGCCTTCAGCAGGGCAATGGGAGCAAATTCGGATCTCGGCTCTCTGTCAGCGAACGAGACAAGATACTTTTCTGCCTCCTGGTACTCTTTTCGTTTAAAATATATGTTTCCCAGCGTGTAATGTGCCATGGAACGGGTAAAACCGAAATGGGTCGAATCGATGAATTCTTTCAGGTCCTTGATGGTCTCGTTTTCAATTTTTGCCGAGTCCTCTTCCTTTTCGTCCTTCTCTTTTTTCTCATAATCCCGCATGATTATCTCATAGCGCCGCTCGTTGCGGGAATTTACGCCGCCAACGAGGACGATGACCACTATGACGACAACGACGGCGGCCAGCAGCCCCGCTGCGGCGTAGATGGCGATCATCCGGTTTTTCCTGAGATATTCCTTTACGTTCATCAGGAACTTCTCGATGACGTTCCTCTCAATCTCGATTCTCCCGGTCTCCCTCGCGGGGCGTTTGCGCGGTTTGCGTGGCATTGGCTATTTGTTCTCCAGGTTTATGTTCACTATATCGCCGAGGGTCACGGTCTTGGGCCTCGTTCCCCTCATGACTTTTTCCAGCTCCTCTTTCTCGGTCGCCGACTCGTAGCTCTTGATACTGAGGGAAAGCCTCTTCTTTGCGACATCCACGTCGAGGACCACGGCACCCACCCGGTCGCCGACCTTGTAGTGCTCTTCCAGGTTCTCTATCCTCCGCCGGGAGACTTCGGAAATGTGCACCAGCCCCTCGATATCGTCATCCAGCTTCACGAAAAGGCCGAACGGCGTGATACCCGAAACCACCCCTTCGACGCGGGCGCGCGGGCGGTATTTTTCCCTGATAAGCTCCCATGGCGACCGGCTGAGCTGCTTGATACCGAGAGAAATCCTCATATCGCTCCTGTTCACCTCAAGGACCTTGAATTCAACTTCGTCTCCCGCCTTGTATTCGTTAGGGACGCTCTTCAGGTCGTCCCAGCTGATATCGGATATATGCGCAAGGCCGTCTATCTCGTCGGTGAGCTCGACGAACATCCCGAACTTCACAATCTTCTTGATGTTCTTCCGGTGGACCGAACCGACCGGGAACTGCTCTTCTATTGTGTCCCAGGGGTTGGGCCTGAGCTGTTTGTACCCGAGTGAAAGCTTGCGCTCCTCCTGGTTAATGCCGAGCACGAGGAACTCACACGTGTCCCCTTTCTTTAAAATGTCCTTTGCGCTCACGCCGCTCTTGTTCCATGTCAACTCGGAATTCGAAACAAAGCCCTCAACGGCGTCATCGATCTCGACAAATGCGCCGTGAACGGCCAGCGTCACGACCCGCCCGGTCACCCGATCGCCTTCATGATACCGCTCGTGTACGCTGAGCCAGGGATCGGGCGCCAGCTGCTTGAGGCCGAGTGATATTCTCCTGTCCTTCCGGTTTATATCGAGTATCACGAAATCCTGCTCGATCCCGAGCTTGAGGATTTTCCGTTGCTTAAAGACTTTTTTCCAGGACATGTCATTCCGGTGCAAAAGCGCGTCAAGCCCCTCGACACGGACGAATATCCCGAATTCAACATACTTGACGCCGACGCCCTGTACGATGTCGCCGGGCTTGTACTTCGAGGTGAAGCTGTCCCACCGCGCCTCGATCTCCTCATCGAGAAATTCCTTGCGGGAGAGCACGATCGACCTTTTTTTTCTGTCGATGCTTTTTATCTTGAAGCTGAATTGCTCTTCCGATTCGTTCTTGCTCTTCAGATCGCCGGTAAGGGAGAACGGGAGGAATGCGGTGATGCCGTCACAGTCGATCAGCTTCCCCTTATTAATGGAGTTCTTGATGGTACCGGTGATGGTCCTGTTGCCCTCCTCGTACCAGTCCATGAATTTTTTCCACTGCAGTTCTGAGATCGCCGATTTGGTGGAAAACTGGTGCATGCCGTCAATCAGCCTGTTGTTCTGCATCACCACCGGTATAGTATTCCCGATTTCCGGCTGGGTCTCGAACTCGTGTATCGGTATGCGTCCATCGGTCTTGGTGCCGACATTCACATAGACGTATTCGCTGTCGATGGTCACTATCTCGCCCTGTATGATTGTACCCGGCAATACCTCTTCCGCCGTCGAATCCGCAACATGTTCCATGTCGATATTTTCACTTATTTCATGGCCGACATTCTCCATACTGTTCCATCCCGGTTTACGCTGACCGGCGGCCGTTTCGACGGTGCCCGCCGGTCTATCGAATTTTTACAACCAGTCCCTTGATCCGCTCAATGACCTGTTCCATATTCATGTGCGACGTGTCGATATACACGGCGTCATCCGCTCGCACCAGCGCGCCGAACGGCCGACGCTTATCCTGCTCGTCACGCTGTATAATCTGTTTTTTGATAAGATTTTCGTCAACATTTTTTCCCAATTCCTTGTACTCTTTAACCCTCCGTTCGGTACGCACGGCCGGCGATGCGTCAAGGTAAATTTTCAAATCGGCGTCCGGGAACACGACCGAGCCGATATCCCGCCCATCCATTATCAGAGACTTCACCCCCGCCCACTTTCTGAGGAGGCCATTGACAAAGTTCCTCACATCGCGGTTGTCCGATATTATGCCTATGTTTCTGGCTATGAGCTCGTCCCTGATCAGGACGGTAACGTCCGTTCCATCGACGGATGTCAGAGAGACCCCGTCCGGGGTGAATCGCTGGGTTATATCGAGGCGCCCGATATCGTCCGTAAACGAAAAATCCTGTGTCACGGAACCGTCGCGCTGTAGCACATGCCAGGTTATGGAACGGTAGATGGCGCCGGAATCGATGTACGTCAGCCCCAGGTCGACGGCGACCCGACGCGATACGCTGCTCTTGCCCGATCCGGCAGGGCCGTCGACGGCCACCACGATCTTTCTCATTTCAGGCCGTCCCGGATCACCTTCGCCCTGGCGAGATACGTATGAACGTCAGACTCGCCTCCTTCCGAACCCGCGATAGTTCTCCTGAGGAGCGCGAGCTCCTGAATCATGTGATCGAGGGCGGCGATGATATGCTCCCTGTTCAGGGCGGCGATGTCCCGCCACATGTCCGGCGACCCGGATGAGATCCGGGTGACATCGAGAAAACCCCGGCCTATGAAGGGGGCCATTTCTGCCGCCGGCAGGAGGGTGCTCCGAAAATTGTCGAACACCCGCACCATCGCGCTCGCGGCCATGTGCGGCATGTGGCTGGTGTATGCGGCGATGATGTCGTGCTCGTCCGGCGTCACGACAAACGTTGTCGCGCCAAGCCTCTCCCACAGCTCTCTCACGCGACGAATATCGACCTCACTGTTGCCGCCGTGGGGGGTGATGATGACGAACGCGCCGTTGAAGAGGTCGTGCCTGCTGTGCTGAAACCCCATTTTTTCGGAACCGGCCATGGGATGGCATCCGATGAAGCGTCCTGCCCGCTCCAGCCCGGCGACCGAACGCACGACCTTCTCCTTGACGCTGCCGACATCAATGACAATCGCCGACGGGCCGAGGTCCTCGCTTTCAAGGATTCTTTTGATGATATCGATGGAAGAGTCTACCGGCGTCGCGACCACCGCCAGGTCGACGCCGGCGAGAGATGCGCGGCTCATGACATCGACCGAATCCACAATGCCCTCGTCTAACGCGGGCTTGAGTCGTCCGGCATCCCGGCCGTACGCGGCGATAGAGACGCCGAGATCAGCTCTCCTGATGCCCCTGCAGATTGATCCGCCAAGCAGGCCGGGGCCGAATACCGCGATTTTTTTAAACATGGCGTTCCAATGCCGGTATCTCTCCGGGCGGGATAAATCAGCTCCCGGCCGGGTACGAACCGAGTATTTTCAAAAAAATTGTCTCGCGCTTGACCGCGCCGAGCGCCTTCCTGACGGCCGCGTCTTCGAGGTGCCCGAGCAAATCGATGAAAAAGTTATACTCCCACATCTTTTTCTTGTCCGGCCTCGACTCAATCCTGGTCATGTTGATGCCGGCGTCGCTGAAGGGCTTCAGGAGCTTCATGAGTGCGCCCGGCCTGTCCTTAACCGCGCAGACGATCGACGTCTTGTCTTTACCGGTCGGCCGGGCAGCCTCGTTCCCGACCAGGAAGAACCGGGTGAAATTCTGGCGGGAATCCTCGATCATGGTCGCAAGCGTGTTCAGGCTGTAGATTTCAGCCGCAAGCCCTGATGATATCGCCGCCGTCCCCTCCTCCCGCGAGGCGATTTCGGCCGCCCGGGAGGTCGACTCAACAGTGACAATCTCGGCATGAGGAATATTCGCCCTGAGCCATCCCTTGCACTGCCCCAGGGTCTGGGGGTGCGTGAATATTTTCTTTATTGAAGCCATATCGGCGCCGCGCGACAGAAGGCTGTAGGTGATCCTGATATACCGCTCGGACATGATGACCAGGCTTGTCTCCATTAGTTCGTCAAGGGTAAAGGTCACCGAACCCTCGGTGCTGTTCTCTATCGGCACGACACCAAACCTGGCCGCGCCGGCCTCGACCTGCTGAAAGACGTCCTGGATCGTCCTTTGAGGAAGGAGCCTGATAGCTTCGCCGAAAAACTCCCTGACCGCTATGGCGGTAAACGTCCCCTCCGGCCCCAGAAACGCAACCGCTATAGGCGCCGCGGCTGCGGTTGACGCCGTCAGGATATCGATGTAGATTTTTTTTATGATGTCGTGCGGGAGCGGACCGACGTTCATTTCTTCGATCATCGAAAAGAGCCTGCTCCTCTCGGCGGCGGAGAATACATTACCGTCCTTTTCGGCCTTCAGGTCTTTAATGCAGAGTTCGGCCCGCCGGGAGAGGAGCCCGATGATGTCCCGGTCAAGCCGTTCGATGTCTTCCTTATTCGCCATGCTCGTCGTCCCAGTTGAGAGAAAATTCCTTGATCTCGGAAAGCTTCGGGAGATCGGAAAGCCTGTTGAGCCCGAAATAGCGTAAAAATTCATTCGTCGTGCCGTACGATAGAGGCCGGCCCGGCAGCTCCTTCCTCCCGACGGGCTTGACCATGTTCCGCTCGATCAGCTTCACCACCATCGCCCGCGAGGAGACCCCCCTCAGCTCTTCGATCTCGGCGAGCACGATCGGCTGCCGGTACGCTATTATCGCGAGCGTCTCGAGCATGCTCTTTGACAGGCCTTCGCGCTTCCTTACGCCGATCACCCGCCTGATCTGGTCCGCATACTGCGGGCTTGTCACGAACTGAAACCCCCGGGCTATTTCCTGTATCCGAATTCCGCCGTCCCGGTCATCGTATTCGTCGACCAGCGAATCGAGCACGATCTTCGCCTGGGTCGGATCGATTGAAAAATTCTGCACAAAAAACGAAAGGGGCACCGGCTCGTTGCTCAGAAAGAGGACCGCCTCAAACAGGCCCTTTATCGACTCGTCGTCCTTCCGGCCCTCTTCCGGCTCCGCTTCCGGTCCGTTCGTCTTGACAACGTCGTCTTTAATGGTCGCCATAATACCTGAGCAGCCTCACCCGTTATATACCTCTTCACCGGAACAGCGTCACTGCGCCGGCACGTATTTCACTATCCGTATGGTCCCGAAAATTTTATGCTGTAAAACGCGTAAAAACCTCGTCCTCGCGAGCTCGAGTACCGCCATGAAGGTCACCACTATCTCCATCCGCGAGGGACGGGCCGGGAATATCTCCTGGAAATGCATCACATCCCGGTCCGCGAGAATGCCTTTGATGTGCTCAATCCTGTCGCTCACCAGGATCTCGTCAAACACAATTTCCTTCTCGTCGATGTCCTTCCGCGCTTCCATAACTCCCGCAAAGGCCTTCAACAGGTCGAAGAGCGAGACCTCGCCGAAATCATCGATCTCGATGATATCGTCCAGCTTGTTTTCCCGGGGGTACTTCTCGGAATTTGCCTCGAACTCCTCCATCAGCCGCCGTGAGGCGTTCTGAAACATCTTGAACTCGAGGAGTTTCTGAACCAGCTCGGGGGGCAGCGGAGGGACGAAGTATTCGTCCTCGATCTGTCCGGCCGGGAGCAGCGCGCAGCTCTTATAGAACAGGAGTTCCGACGCCATCCGTATGAAATCGGTCGCGACACGAACGTTGAGCCGTTCCATCAGCTTCAGATACGCCAGGTACTGCTCGGTTATATGGGAGATGGTGATTTCGACGACGTCTATCTTCGCCTTTTTTATCAGTTCCCACAGGAGATCGAGCGGCCCGTCAAAATTGTCGATGTGAAGTATGGGCGTCTGTTCTGCGGCTTCACCGGCGGCACCATCGGTTTTTTCTTCTTGTTCGCTCATAACCTTGCGTGATGGGTAAAAAATACCCCTCTATTCGAGGGGCATTTTTTTATATAATCGGTGTAAAATATGTCAATCAGTTTATTTCAAGCGAGCGCTTTCGCGGCGGCTTTCTGCAACCTCTCGGGCGGAAACGGCTTGACGACAAAGTCCCTCACCCCCAGTTTTATGGCTCTGGTAAGAAGGTTCTCCTGCCCCAGGGCAGTGACCATGATAATCCTGGCGTTCGGGTCAGTATGGAGTATTTCCTCGGCGGCCTCGATCCCGTCCTTTTCGCGCATCGTGATGTCCATGGTCACGAGATCCGGCTTGAGTCTTTTGTATAATTCAATCGCCTCGTTCCCGTTTTCCGCCTCGGCGATTATTTCATGACCTGCCGGAACTAACGCATCCTTTACGAGAGTTCTCATGAATTTCGCATCATCAACAATTAAAATGGTCGCCATGCACCTACTCCATTTACTGTTTCGTCATATGTGCAGAAAACATTTATCGTAATATACAAATTTTTAGAGTTTTTTAAAATTTCACTAATTATTGTAATGTAGTATATGGCCCGCGATATTCGAAAAATCAATCAAAAAATTAATGATTAACCTTGTTCCCGCGACAGATATATGGTCATAATATAGTATTGTGTTATATATATTCAACAATTTTTTTCGGAATTTCGGATAAAGGAACGATGTCATGTACCGCTCCTTTTTCAACCGCCACCCTGTTCATCCCAAAAACGATAGAACTTCCCTCGTCCTGAGCGATTGTCCGTCCACCCGCTTCCCTGATCCGCACAATGCCTTCGGCGCCGTCTCTCCCCATCCCGGTCATAATGACCGCTATCGTGTCCTTCCCCACGACAGAGGCCATGGACCCGAACAAGACGTCTATTGACGGGCGATGTCCCGACACCTTGTCGCCCTTGAAGACCCGGACATACTTGCGCTTGTTCTTTAGCTCGATGCTTATGTGAGAGTCTCCCGGCGCGATGTACCCGCCGCCCGGCACCACGGGATCCATGTCCTCCGCCTCCTTCACCTTCAGCGGGGATATGGCGTCAAGGCGCTCTGCGAACGCCCGGGTAAATCCCTCGGGCATGTGCTGGACCACAAGGATCGGCGAGGGAAAATGCTCGGGAAAATTCGAGAATACATGCATCAGCGCGGCGGGCCCGCCGGTCGATGTACCGATCGCGACGATCCGCGGGCTGGAGCTCGACTGATCGAAGACGCGCGGCGGCGCTTCGGCCCGCTGTTTCGCGCCGGCGTGCGCTTCTCGCCGCGCCTCCCGAAAGGTAGAGCGATCAAGGGGCGCTACCCTCGACTGATAGACGGATTTCACCTTGCTTCTGAGCTGCTCGCCGATCTCGCCGGTCGACAGCGACAGCATCGACGACGGCTTGGGTACAAAATCAACCGCGCCGAATTCCAGCGCCTTGAAGGTCTCCTCGGCCCCGTGCTGAGTGAAGACGCTCATCATGATGACGGGCCTCGGCTTTTCGGCGATTATCCTTCTGAGAGCCGTGAGACCGTCGAGCACGGGCATCTCAATATCCATCGTGATGACGTCCGGATCAAGCCTGCCCGCCATTGTTACCGCGGCTTCGCCGTTTTCCGCCGTTCCGACGACCTTTATCAGGGGATCGCTTTCAAGTATGTCTGTAATTACTTTTCGGACGAGGGATGAATCATCGACAACCAGTACCCTAATTTGACCCGACATTAGACCTCATGCGATTGACGATAGTTTTCAATGACTCGGATTCTGGAAGAAGGAGAAGATTCCCGATGATCTTGTCATTTTCAAAATAAAACGCGGTGTCCATGATAATCGCATAATCGTTCAGCATCGTATGCATCACCAGTATCGAATCGATGACCGACTGGAGATAATCATGCACGATAGTCGGGAGGCCGGCCCGAATAACCAGGTTGGTTTTCTCCGCGAACACATTGATGACCGACGATCCGACTATGTTGGTAAGTTCTTGAAGAGCGGACTGCCCGTCCTCGTTCAGCTCCCTGGTCTTTCGCTGTGGAATGCCGTAGAGGAGGTCGATCACCTCGAAGCCTATGCTCTCCTTGAATATAAACAGCACCGTTCCGCGCACATCGCCGAGGACAGGCATCATGATGCCCATGTAGACGCTGTCAATGTCGCCGATGTACCTCGGTATCTGCTCGACGGGCATGAGGGTCACTTCCGGAATCGAAAGGTCGATCCGTTTATTCAGTATCTTTGATAGGGACTCGGCCGCGTTGGCCGCCCCCATGTTGGCGACAAGCTGAAACTCCTGTAGATCCTTTTTCTCCAGGTGCATTGAGGTAACCATATGGTCGGAGGGACCGCCGGTCTCGGCCGTTGTTTTGATACTCTCCCGCAATTCATCCCGGAACTCGTCGAGCGCCTTGTGGACCCTGGTCTCTATCTGGTCATCGGACTGCTCAGGGGCCGTGCCGGCGCGCTCCCGTTCCTTTTCGGCAAAGGGCATCACGTTGTCCTGCCCGGCGACCCCGGCTTTTTTCACGCTGTCAGCGAGGCCCCGGACAGCCTCCCGCGCCTTCTCCTGCTCCTGCTGAGGGGGCGAAACCCTTCCCGCGCCCCTCGCCTCGGGCTTCGGTACGGTGACCGGCTCGTCTTCCACCTCCTCGATCTCCGCCTCGTCCGATTCGACGACCCTGGTGCGGTCCTCCTTGGATATCCTGTCCTGCTCGGCGATGACCCTGTTGATCATCGACGCGATATCAAGTATAAGGCATATGCTGCCGTCGCCGAGTATGGACGCGCCGGCGAGACCCTCGACGGTCTTGTAGTTCTGCTCGAGCGACTTGATGACAATCTCCTGCTTGCCCTCGAGGTAGTCGACGATAAGTCCTATCTTGCGGTTGCCGAACCCGACGATCACGACCGGCATCTTGTCGTCCGGCCCGAGGGCCGTGTTCAGCCTGATAAAGCGGGAGAGGCGCAGCAGCGAGAGAATCTCTCCCCTGAGGTTTATAACCTCATGCCCCTCGATCGTGGTGATGTCGGAATTCGAGATCTTGATGGTTTCTATAACGTCCGTGAGCGGTATGGCGTACATCTCATGGCGCACCTTCACCATGATGGCCGGTATGATGGCCAGTGTTATGGGGAAGGCGAGCACGAACCGCGTTCCCATCCCCCACTCGGTTTCAATTGATACCGAGCCGTTGAGCTCGCTCACGATCTCCTTGACCACATTCATGCCGACGCCCCGTCCCGAGAGCTCGGTGATCCTCTCCGCCGTGGAAAAACCGGGTGAAAAAATAAAATCGTATATGGCTACATCGTCCATCACTGCAATCATTTCGGGAGTAGCCAGGCCCTTCTCGACCGCTTTACGCTTGATATGGTCGATGTTCAGGCCCCTGCCGTCGTCGCTCACCTCTATGAAAATCTGGTTCCCCCCCTGGTAGGCGTTCATGGTTATGTGCGCCATATCCGACTTCCCAAGCTTATTCCGCTCGGCCGCCGATTCGATCCCATGGTCGATGGCGTTCCGCAGCAGATGGAGGAGCGGCTCTCCGATGGAGTCGATCACCTTCTTGTCGAGTTCGGTCTCCTCTCCCTTGATGGTGAGTTCCACTTCCTTGTTGAATTCCTTGGCGAGGTCGCGCACGAGCCTCCTGAAACGAGTGAATACCTGACCAATGGGTACCATCCTGGTTTTCATGATGCCGCTTTGCAAATCTTTAGCGATACGAGACATCTGCTCCATACGGCTTTTGAACTCGTTAATGATCGATTTCTCCTCGCTGATTTTACGCATCTCCTCGTAGAGCTTGTAAAAGCCGGAGTTCGCGATAACGAGCTCACCCACGTTGTTCAGGAGGAGGTCAAGCTTGTCTATCGAGACCTTGACTGTTTTGAGGACAGATACCTTCTTTCTCTCCTCGGACCGCTCTCCGCCGCGGGCCGTGACTCTTCCCGCCACCGTAAGCTCCCGGTCTTCTTCGTCCTCGTCCTCTTCTTCCTCGGCCACCTCCCCGTTCTCCTCTCCTTCTAAAAAGTCCTCGGCGCTTTCCCGCCCTCTGACGACTGCCGCCGCATTCTCGTAGTCTCCCGTGAATGTCTTGCTCTCCCCGAACTGGAGCATCATCTTGTCGTCTTTTTTGGTAAGGTTGATGGTCCGTATGTCAATGCGGTATATCAGGTCAATATCCGCGGCGCGCCGTATTTCATTAATACCGGAGGCGGACAGGAGTATTACCTTGAGGACATTGTTCTGCTCATCATCGCTCAGGTCCTCAATCGGGGGCACCGTGGTGACGATGTCGCCTATGCGGCTGAGGTTGCTGACGACAAGCTGTGCCTTGACCCACTTCATCTGCGCCCTGGGGTCTATGAAAACGGTGATTTCGCAGCATGACCTGCCGTCCTCGAGCCCGGCCTTTATCGTTTTCCTGGCCCCGGCGTCGAGCATTGTCCTGGGCGCGTCGATGTTTTTCTGCACGACGACCGCGGCGGCCGGTGAAGCCTTTTTTTCCTTGCGCGGCTTCTGAGATTTTTCACAGATCGCCTGTATATCGTCTATGAGCCACTGGAGATCTTGCTCCGGCTTTTCTCCTGAAGCGATGGTGTCAATGACGTTATGTATCTCATCAAAGCACTTGAAAATTATATCGATGATTTCGGAGGTGATTTTCATGCTCCCGTCGCGGATTCCCTGGAGCAGGTTTTCCATCATATGGGCGAGATCGCTGAGCTCGTTCAGACCGACGAAAGCGGCCGAGCTCTTCAGCGAATGTGCGGCGCGGAAAATATTATTAATGATTTCGAGATTGTCCGGATTTTTTTCCAGTTCGAGAAGGTTCTGATTGAGCTCCTGGAGCTGCTCGTCAGCCTCCTCCAGAAAGATATCCTGATACTCGCCGAGAGAAAAAGCCATAGTGTATCTCCACGATTTCGATTAACAGACGATATGAAACCTGCCTGTACCGCTTCGGGCGCCGCCGCGTTAGGCCGTCATGCCTTCACGACCGCCTGATCTTCCTCCAGGAACAGGATGTTGGACAGATTCAGGATGACTATCAACCGGTCCTTAAGCCTGCCAATGCCCCAGATATATTCCTCAGAGACCCCCTCTATCAGCGCCGACGGAGGGTCAACATTGCTCTGTGATATGCGTACCACCTGGTGAACGTTGTCAACCATCAGGCCGGTCAGCTTGTCGTTCGTCTCGATCACGATGATCCTGGTGAGATCGGTGATTTTACCCTTGGGGAAGCCGAACCTTTTTCTGACGTCGACCACGGGTATGACGTTGCCCCGGAGGTTGATCACGCCCTTGATGAATTCGGGAGTGTTCGGAAGCCGGGTGATTTCGGGAAAGCGGAGAATCTCGTGGACCGCAAGGATATCCACCCCGTATTCAACGTCTTCCAGGACAAAACTGACGAGCTGTATAATTGAACCTTCGGCGGCGCGCTCCTCTTCCTCTTCGCCCGCTACCTGGATGTCGGCTCCTTCCTGCTGCTTGACCAGCTCGTTTAAATCCATATGATTGTCCCTGTTATCATTAATATGCGGTAGAAACACTTTACTGTAAAACAAAAGCTTTACATTTCAAGCATTTTTTTTAAATTATCGGTTAGGATGATGGTTGGTGTGTGCGCCCGACCGGTTCTTATCCGGACACATTATAATGAAAACGTCATTTCCTAAGGCTGGTGAAACCGCTCTTTTCCGATTCAAAATATATGGTATCTTTAGTGACGGCAACGTTACCGGAATTGATCGCGGGCTCCAGGCTGGCACGCGCGATATCCCCTGTTTTCTTGTCTACCGAAAGCAGCACCCCACCCGCCGGTATGTACAGCCGGGATTCGTCTTCGGCAGGACGTTTTACGATCGGGCGACCGGTGTCTCGGGACCAGAGCAATAGGCCGTCTGCGCTGATACGATAGATTGTCCCTCCCCTGCCGAACATATAGATCGAACCGTGCCTCACGAGCATATCGCCGTTTATGCTCTCGGCTATCTCGTATCTCCATAGCGTTTTGCCGTCCCTGTGCCGGTAGCAGAACAGCGATCCGGCCTCGGTGGCTACAAAAATGCGGTCCGCACGAGCCCCCAGGGCGGCTATGCCGCTTCCAAAAGAAGCGCCGACGCTCGCGGCGCCTGTTTTACCATCGACGCCAATGAGCCTACCGTCAGCGGCAGGTACGAAAACATGGGAACCTGAGCAGACGGGCGTCGCGGTCACGCGGCACCCGATGTCGCTGCGCCACAGAAGCCGGCCGTCATGGTCAAACTTATAGAGAAGACCGCGTACGGTCGCACAGTAAAGTCCGCTTTCATCAAGGACCGGGCTCGTCCGCGGATGCATGGAGTCATCCATGTGTGCCGTCCAGAGTATCTTCCCCGTGTAAAGATCTATCTTCATGGCCGCGCCACTCACGGTTGACACGTACAGCGAGGTGGATTCAAATACCGGAAGCGAGGCGATTGTGCCATCAAGGTCGAGGGACCACCTGGTTTCCTGCGAGCGAACCAGGGCAATATATCTCTTCCCGATTTTCAGGACGAAATCGAGATCGGGCACATACATCAGGTAAACCGAACCGCGGGGCTCGGGCGCCGGCCGCGCCGCGATCCCTGCCCCAGGCATGCCGGGGAAGCCGGCGGCCTCGTTCGGCAACTGCATCTCGCAGGCGGTACCTGTTGCAATCACCGGTATGGAAAGATCCGGGAGGGCATTCCGGACATTGCTTCCGGTCAGCGCATACAGCGGCTTTCTGTCTGTCCCGATACGGCAGGCCTGGCTCGCCTTCAGCTCAACGGCGGCGTCTTCAAAATACCTTTCAAGCACCATGGCCGCTTCGGGTTCCACCGACCTGTCGGGAGGCAGGCACCGCCGGACCCGCACCGTCCCTTCGTAGACCTCGTAGCGAACCGTCCCGTCTGCATCGACCCTGACTCCGAACATCGTGCCCTTCACCGATGCCACCGATGTCGGCGTGTGTATCAAAGCTGACTCGCCGGCCTCCAGCCTGCTCACCCGCATGATGCAGCCGCCGCCGGTCACCAGGGCGTCAAAGGTCCTTTTTCTCCCGGTAACGTATGTCTTCAACAGCGAAACCCGGCTGCCGGGGAGAACCCGGAGCACCAGGCCGCCGGGGAATGATATATCGGCGCGCGATGACGGCCCGGACAGAATGACATCGTCGCGGCCAACATCATCGCCCTCGCGAAGGGTCCGGTGCGCGCCAGCGCTCAGGAGCCGAACGTCGCCTGACACGGCAATGGCGGTACCGGCCGCCTCTCCGCGGAAAAGGCGCGGCCAGGCAAAGAAAAATATGAGCGCCGCCGCGGCAGCGCATGCGGGGACAAGGGCCCACCGCACAATACTCGATGTGGGCACCGAAAGCCGCCGGCGCTTCCGCGCGGAAGACAGGGCCGTCGGGGCGATTTCACGCAGGCGCGGCGCATCAGCGGCATCCATCATCAGCCCCTGGGGAACATGAAGCTCGGATCGCTCCAGGATCTGAAGCAGCTTGTCCAGATTGGCGTTCCTGAATCGCCTGCCGGATCGGAGGCCATCCGTGATACGCCGTATGTCGTTATCTTCTTTTCTCATGAATTATCCGTGTCAGATGACCCCTTTCTCGGAGAGGTGCCGCGCAATTGCCTTTATTGCCTTTTCCATCCTCCACTTTGCCGTCCGCTCCGAACACCGTAAAATTTTCGCGATATCCGAATACTTCAACTTCTGATCATATCGCAGCAGGAACACCGTCCTGAATTTTTCTTTGAGGAGACTGACTGACCTGTTGAACTCGGCCATATCGCTTTCTGAAATATAGATCTCCTCCGGCGATTCCTTGCCGCCGTCCACCCGCGATAGCCTGAACCGCTCCTCTTCTATCATCCGGATGTCACGGGCCGTTTTGCCCAGGTAATTCTTGCTGCAGTTTATGGCGATCTGATATATCCATGAAGAGAACGATTTCCCGGTGTCGAACGAACCGAGGTGCCTGAAGACCCGCATTATGGCGTCGTGGAACACATCGCTTGCCTCTTCGGCATCCGGTATGTAATAATATATCAATCGCTTTAGCTTGCGCTCGTAACGCACATACAGTTCGGTGAATGCCTGCTCATTCCCGTCCCTGTATGACTCAACAAGTTCCTCATCGGTGAACCGCTTGAAGTCCTGCGTCTGTCTGTAACTGTATACCATGAAAAATCGTAAAAGTGTAAATTAATCTTTAATTTAATCGCGTGCGCGATGGCAAATTGGCCGCGGCGACGTCGTTTCCATCATGTCAGCACATCGGCAGGGCATGATGAATGGGGATTAAATATCGTGCCGTCATTACAGAGGGCCGGGGCAGCACCCCGGCCGGATGGGGGTTCTATTAATTGCGGGCCGTGGCGACTGTTTTTGGAAAGGCATCCCCGATGAGTCCCTCATCGAGCATCGATATCAGCGCCATCGTCCGGCGCGTGACCTCGCTGTCCATGCCTGTCTTCATATCTTTCAGCTGAAAATATTCGTCCGCCACGTTCAGGGCCGCCAGGATGGCCATTTGGGTCTGATTGGCCGAGGAGCATCCGGCCCGCACCTCCTCCATCTTAAGATTCAGGTATTCCGCGAGCTGCAGAATATAGTCCCGGGGAGCGTCCCCATTAATAGTGTATGTCTGCCCGGATATGGTCACCTTAACGCTATTACCTTCCACGGCGCACCTCGTCAGAGTTTACTTCTCATCCTCTTCAATGATCAGAAATTCGTCATCCTGTTCCTTGGCCTTGCCCTTCGAGCGGGGAGGATTCTCCTGCTCGTCTATGATGATGGAATCCCTGTCCACATCGTCTATCACGATCTCCTCGTCTTCCTCGTCGAGGAGTATAATGTCGTCATCCCCCTCAGAAACGGTTTCAAGGGAGATGCCATCCTTACCCTTCGCGGCGAGGTCTCCCTCGTCGTCGATGATAATGATGTCGTCGTCATCCTGGAGGTCGACCGTTTCGGCCTTCTTCACTGTCTCGACCCTGATCTCCTCTTCCTTATATTCGTCCGGTTCGTCGAGTATGATGGTATCCTCTTCATCCACTGCCGGTCTTTTCGGCCTTGGCGGGGTCGATTTTAATGATGAGGGCCGGGCGCTTTCGAAGGTTTTTCGCTCAATTTTTTCTCCCGCGGGAATGCCGCCTCCCGGCGCAAGTGTGTCGAGCTTGCCGAGGAGACCTATGACCTTCTTCTCGAGTATCTCCTCCTTCGCATTCAGTTCCTCAAGCTCCCTCGTGGCCTGGTCGAGCTCTCTCCTGATCTTCTCAACTTCCTGCTCCTTGGCCTCGAGACTGAGCCGCGCTTCTTCCATCTCGGTCTTCAGCTCTTCGTTTTCGTTTTCAAGTTTGGAATTCTCAGTCCGTAAATCGCCGATCAATTGCAGTGCCTTGACAACGCGGCTTTCAAGCTCTTCAAGCTGCTGCATGGAAATCATTGCGCCACCTCCGTTTCCCTACCCCCGTCGACCGCGAGGAGGTAAATCAGTATAGTAATATATTCGGCTTTTCAGGGAGACAGCATTAATCTAATATACGGATTAATCCCCGCAAGAAGCCCTCTGACGCTTCATAGATACTAAAAAATATATATTACGTCAAGCCATATTTTGAGGGGGAAGGCGCAGGGTTATATCTGCAGGCTCAATTCCATGCCGTATATGGCCCGGATAAAACCCTTCTGTGAAGCCTGAAGGGGATTCTGCACCGTATAGACGCCGAAGTAGAGGGCTTCCAGGAAAAAATACCTGATGCCCGCAGAAAGGAGAAAGGCGTTGTAGGCCGCTCCCTCGATGGGAACACCGCCCGTATCGATATGGCTCCGGTTCACGCGGAACGCGCCGTACGCCTCTATGTAGGGGATGAAGGGATAAAAGTAATTCGTATTCAACGCCATGGATGCAACCATGTAGTCGTTCTTGATGCGCTCGATATTTAAAAACGTGTCCTTCTCCGCCGGGTTGAGGCCGAAAATCTTCTGCCAGGTTTCCTTCTTGGTAATGTCGAAGTAAAATCCGCCCCAAAAATTCTCGCCGTTTCCCTCCCTGAAGGTGTAGAAGAGGTTCAGATGAATGAAGGCGAGATCCAGGATATCGAACCTGGCGAACGGCCCCAGCCTGATCTCGTATTTTCCGAGCGCGAGGTTGCGCCAGTCCGGACTCGAGTAGGCGTTCCTCCCGATGGGGAACCGGAAATTCATCATAAAGCCGAGGTGAACCTGGTCGCCGGCGAAATCCCCTATATAGAATTTAGCTTTGAGGAACATGTCGCCGATGTTTGATTTGTCGACCTTGAAGGGGCCCTGGCTCAGGTAATCGACCTGCAGCCAGAGCGAAAGCCAATCGACCGCCCCGAACCCGAGACCGGCCGAATCCCTCCGGGAATAACGGTCGGTCCGGTGGACCTCGTCCCGGAGATATATCTCGACGTCGTACTCCGGTATCATGTATATCGTTTCGGTGAGCGGGAGGGATTCCGCCCTCCCGGCAATGAGCAAAAACAGAATTAGCGCTATGAATATAGCGCTAATCATCAATTTCATTCGTTCCATATCGAATTGGATTGGAATGATTATGCGGCCTTTTCCCTGACCTTTTCCACGATCTTTTTGAACGTATTCATATCGCGCACGGCCAGTTCGGCCAGCATCTTCCGGTTGATCTCGATTGAGGAGGCCTTCAGGCCGGCCACGAACTTGCTGTACGACATGCCGCAGAGCCGCGATGCCGCGGCGATCCGTATAATCCAGAGCGCTCTGAAATCGCGCTTCTTCCTGCGCCGGTCGGCGTACGAATTCTGAAGCGCCCTTCTCCGGGCATCCTTGGCGGTCCTGTATATGGTACTCCTCGCACCGATGAAACCCTTGGTGTCCTTCAATATTTTCTTGCTTCGCTTGCGATGAACTTTTCCCGATATTGCTCTCGGCATGATGATACTCTCCCTCGTCTGCTGAAATTAATGGATTATTTAAATCAAATCTCCCCCGCTTCTCCCTGCCGCTCGGGCGGCATAGGGCGTTACGCGTAGGGAAGCATTCGCTTGATCCGCTTCGTCTCGGCCTCGCTGGTAAGGCTGGTCCCGCGCAGTCTCCGCTTCCTCTTCGCCGATTTCCCCTCGAGCAAATGGCTCTTGAAGCCCTTGGCGCGCACGGCTTTTCCTTTCCTGGTAAGGCGGAACCTCTTTTTCGCCCCGCTGTTCGTCTTCACTTTCGGCATGATCAGAATTCCTCCGCTCTATTATTTCCCCTTGCCGCCGCTCGCCTTGGCGGAGACAATCATGGTTATATTTCTTCCTTCCTGCGACATATCTTTTTCTATCTGCACGATCTCTTCAAAATGCTGTTTCACCCTGTTCATGACCTCGAACCCAAGCTCGGGGTGGACCATTTCCCGGCCCCGGAACATCAGGGTGAATTTTACCTTGTCTCCCTTGTCCAGAAATTCCTTTGCGTGCTTGACCTTGTGATCGAAATCATGGGGGTCAATATTCGGACGCATCTTTATCTCTTTAACGTGAATGACCTTCTGCTTTTTCTTGGCTTCCTTAGCCTTCTTCATCTGTTCGAATTTAAACTTGCTGTAATCGATTATCTTGACAACCGGCGGGTCCTGGTTCGGCGAAATTTCCACCAGGTCGAGCTCCAGCTCCTTCGCCATTTTAAGGGCGTCCGCTGTCGGTATGACCTTCGGTTCGCTACCCTCCCCGACAAGCCTGACCTGCATCGACTTGATACCCTCGTTAATATTGTACTTATCAAACTTATCTAAGTTGGTTCGCCTTCCTTTTTCTACCAAGCGTTACACACCCCCTGCGTTATTATTTCCCGGACGCGGGACGCAAAACCCGGCGCCGGTAAGGAACGGCCCGATATCAAATTATTTTACAAATTTCCGGGCCTGTTCATTAAAATCAACTAGTTTTCAATATAGTTAACAGTTTTTTATCGCCTGTTTCGAACATCGTCCTCGATCATATCGATCAGCTCTTCAACCTTCATGGTATTCGACTTGTTTTCGCCAAGCCTCCGCACGGAAACCGTGCCCTCGGCAACCTCTTTTTTACCGATGACCGCGATATACGGGACCTTTCGGCCGATGGCGTCGCGCACCCGGTAGCCCATGGTCTCATCCCTCCGATCGATGTCGGGCCGGAGCCCCTTTTCCACCATGAGGAGCCGCAGCCGTTCCACCGCTTCTGCCTCTTCGTCCGAAACGTTGATTATGACCACCTGCACCGGCGCGAGCCATACCGGGAACTTGCCTCCATAGTGCTCAACCAACACGCCGATAAAGCGCTCGAGCGACCCGAGCAGGGCGCGGTGTATCATGTACGGCCGGTGTTTCTTGCCGTCGGAATCGATGTAGGTCAGGTCGAACCGCTCGGGAAGGTTGAAGTCGAACTGTATGGTCGAGCACTGCCATTCGCGCGCAAGGATGTCCTTTATCTTGATGTCGATTTTCGGGCCGTAAAAGGCGCCGCCGCCCTCGTCGACCTCGTATTCGATCCCCGCTCGCCTGACCGACGCCTCGAGGGCCTTGACGGCCTCCTGCCACATCGAATCGTCGCCGACCGACTTTTCGGAGGGCCGGGTAGCAAGGTATACCTTGAAGTCCTTGAAGCCGAACTCGCGCAGCATAAAGAGGCAGAAGGCCAGAACGCGGTCGATCTCGTCAGGCATCTGGTCGGGACGGCAGAAGATATGCGCGTCATCCTGGGTGAAACCACGCACCCTGAGAAGCCCGTGGAGCACGCCGCTCCGCTCATACCGGTACACGGTGCCAAGCTCGGCCCACCGCAGGGGAAGCTCGCGGTACGACCACCCCTTGCTCTGGTAGATCATTATATGAAAGGGGCAGTTCATCGGCTTGACGTAATAAGGCTGCCCGTCGATGTCCATTGATGAATACATGTTTTCATTGTAGAAGTCGAGGTGCCCGCTGGTCTCCCAGAGCTGCGACTTCCCGATATGGGGCGTGCCCACCAGGTCGTAGCCGTTCTTGAAATGCTCCTTGCGCCAGAAGTCCTCGATAAGATGCTTCAGGCAGGCGCCTTTCGGGTGCCAGAGAACGAGACCGGCGCCCGTCTCGTCGTGTATGGAAAAGAGGTCGAGCTCCCTGCCGAGCCTGCGGTGATCGCGGCGCTTCGCTTCCTCGAGGAACGCGAGGTGACTGTTCAGCATTTTCTTGTCGGGAAACGCGATACCGTAGATACGCTGGAGCATCTTGTTCTTTTCGCTGCCGCGCCAGTAGGCGCCGGCTATGGAGAGGAGCTTGAATGCCTTCAGGTACGAGGTGCGCGGAACATGCGGCCCCCTGCAGAGGTCGTAAAAGTCACCCTGACGGTAAATCGACACGACGCCGTCCGTCATTTCGTTCAGCATCTCCACCTTGTAAATTTCTCCCGCATCCCTGAATATCTCAATCGCCCGGGCCCTGGGAAGTTCCTCGCGCCGCACCTCGATATCTTCTGCGGCGATCTTCGCCATCATCTCCTCGATCCGCGCAAGGTCTTCCGGCGACAGGACCGCTCCCATGTCGATATCATAATAAAAACCGTTCTCTATTGCCGGACCAATGGCGAATTTCGCGTCCGGGAAGAGGCGTTTGACGGCGTGCGCCATCAGGTGCGAGGCGGAATGCCAGTATATCTCCTTCCCCTCGGTCATGTCGAAGGTGACAGCCTGCAGCGTCGTGCTCTCGTCCAACGGATGAGACAGGTCTACGGTAACGTCGCCGAGCTTCGCCGCGAGCGCCGCCTTCTGGAGTGCCGTGCTTATCTTGCCTATGATGCCGTATACGGACTCGCCCTTCCCGACCTGGAGGGCAGACCCGTCAGGCAGTGTGATGGAAATCTGATCGCTCAACCGTCTGCTCCTTTCGGAATCTGTTGTCTCATGGAGATGAAAAACCCCCTCCCTATCCCATGCATCCTGCGCTTGTACTGGCTATTCACAATGGGTGTCAGAGGGGGAACGGAAAAAAACCCGTATATCTGTGGGCGATGCTGGAGTTGAACCAGTGACCTCCTGCGTGTCGAGCAGGCGCTCTAACCAAACTGAGCTAATCGCCCGATTGAATAAAACCGTCAATCCGCAAATATTGGTTACTATTTTTCAGTGATGGGCATTGTCAACAATTTTTTATGCCTGCACGGCAGGACCGGTAAAGACGATAACAACCGTCACCGCACTGCCGTTTTTTATGACCCGCATGACCCTTCCTTTTCGCCAGAGCCTGAATGACAGCTCCGGACTTTCCGAAATCATCTGGGCCCGTGCGCCGATGCACCGTTCGGTAACGTACCGTGCGTATTCCTCATTGATCAGGAGCGACGCGCCTCCCTCGGAGATGTCCCTCAGTCTGCACAAGACCTCCCTGTCTTTGAAGAAAAAGCGCTTGAGGGTAAGGGTGATGTTAAAGCCCGGTTTGTTTTTCGGTATTTTAATACGGGGAGATTTACGCCTGTCCATTGTTCCTCATCCGCAGCATTGGTAAAATGTAACATCCGGCACGGATGATAAAATTGCAAACCCTTTTTCGCATCGAGGAAAAAAAAGAACCGTCGCTCCGGCACGACGGTCGGCGGGTCACTGGTCGAGCTGGATCGTCCGCTCTATGAGGCTGGACTGCTTGCTGGCGAGCTTGTCCCGATAGATTTCGAGCTTGTATACCAGGGCCATCAGGTATGAATGATATTGAGCCACCACGTCCCTCCTGGTGTCTATTCTCATCAGGTCGGCCAGGAGATATTTTTCGGTCTTGCCGATGTTGGTCTTGTATTCGATGGCAAGCTGTTTCAAATCCTCGCTCCCGGGAGTGCTCACAGTGTAGGTTTTCACTTCGCGCACGTGGCTGGTCATATTGAACTGATAGTACTCGAATATTATCTTACTGACGCTGTTCCCAGACATGTACAGGAATGCTTTTTTGTGATACATAAAGAAGGTCCGCTCGAGTTTATCATAATGGTACCCGGACTCAACGAGGATAGTATGCTTCCCATCCTTATCAGGCTCCAGTTTCAGGGCCTCTAACGCCTTGTTCAGCCGCTCGTTAAGCTTCGGGATCCGCGGATCGCGCATTCCTTCGTCCACCGCCGCCCCGCCCGCTCCGGTTTTCTGTCCATAGACCGCACCGCCGAGAAGGATTGCAGCACTGAGAAATATATATACTGTTATTTTATGCCACATATTATACCTTTTATTAATTATCGGTACCTGAATCATCCGATACAGCAATAAAATTTATTTTCCGAACGATTTTTTCCTTGTATAAAATCTACTATTAATAAAAAGAAATATCAAGAGATTTCCGTTGAATGATAAATAAAAAAGGAACTTCGCCATGTTGAAACAAATTATCGAAGACGGCATAATAATCGCCACACTTGATGACGGGAAAACCAACACCATTACCCGGGAGGCGCTCGAGGCGCTGGACGGAATAATCAAAAACGTGAACGAGAACAACGATATCAAGGGTCTGGTGATCACAGGAGCGGGAAAAATATTTTCGTCGGGCTTCGATCTTCCGATGTTCCTCGGATTTAAAGACCTTGACGAGGTCATAACCTTCTTCAGAAAGGCCGAGGAGATATTTATCAACCTGTTCACCTGCCGCAAACCGGTCGTCGCAGCCCTTAACGGCGCGGCCGTGGCGGGCGGTTTCATCACCGCCATGGCGGCCGACTACCGGGTCGTCAAAAACCATCCGAAGATAAAGCTCGGCATGAACGAGATAAAGATCGGCCTCGGACTTTCCATCGTGCAGACGGAGATCGTCCGCTTCGGCCTGGACAGCGACCGGATGTTCAGGGACGTCATGTACTCGGGAGAAATGTACGACGTCAACAGGGCGCGCGAACTCGGGATAGTCGACGAGATCGTTGAGGAGGCCGGCCTGATCGACCGCGCGAAAGAAGTGGTGTCACAGTGGATCGACAACCCGGGACGCGCCTTCATCCTCCTGAAGGGGTCGCTCAGGAAGCCGTACGAAGACCGTATGCGCCAGCGACTGCGGGACGAGAAGTGGGAGCAGCACTTCAACATTTTATTCGACAAGCAAACGAGAAAGTTCCTGGAGATAGGCGCGAAGATGCAGCACCCGGGTAAATGATATGTAGCTGTCCCGCCCCCCCCCAACCCCCCGGTGGGGGGCTTGACAATCCGCACCCTCCCACAGGAAAGGATTTCCTGGAGGATGAATAACGCGCGGATACTGTTTGAAGCAGGGTGATCGAAGTCCCCCTACGGGGGATTTAGGGGGCCATACAACAATGGGACATGGAGGCAAAAAAATGAATAAAACAATTTTCACCGCAACAATCCTCACTGCCACCCTCTGCCTTTCCGCCCCGGCCTACCCGTTCGGATTCGGCATCTACGGATCGATCGGCGGCGGCAAGACCGATGTTCTCTCATGGAGCAACGACGATTACGAGGTCGACTACTCGTACACGCACATGTATTACGGGGGCGGCATCATATTTGAAAGCGCTGATGAAGAAGACGGCATCTTTCACAATCGCCTTGATCTCGGGGTCGAGGGCATGTCCGTCTACGCGGGACGCCATGATTACCGGATGCTGATCAAACCGGGCCTGGTTAACACCTTCGCGTTCCGCGTCGCCGGGAATGAGCGAGTTCGGTTCTGGATAGGCCCTCAGATAGGATTCCAGTTACTCACCGGGCTCAAACAGACCACCCGCCGCAAAACCTGGGGCCAGGCAAGGAAGGACACCCTCGCGGTTCTGATGGTACTCGCCCCACCCGCGACCCAGCTTTACGGGTGGTACTACCTCAACCGGGACCCGGTATGGAAGAGGACGATCGGAGCGGCCGTGCCCGTGGGACTCGCACTGGGCGTAAACATAGCAATGACCGAGACAGCGGCCTTCTTCATCGAGGGCGGCGTGCGGTGCGGCCTGCTCGCGCTGACCGGCGCGGGGTTTAACTACGAGGGATACTCGCATATCGGATTTATTTTCGGCGCGATATAGGGAGGAGCGTATACGAGCGCGGCACCATCGCGCGCAAGGGCTCGTCATGCCGAGTTTCAAGGGCCGGGCCCCGGTAAAAAAGGCTTGACTTTACAAAAAAACGGACTCATAGCAGTCAGGATGCGGCATGCCGTGTACCGGCAAGGATGCGGAACGACGCGCCCCGAGTAAGTATCAGGCATGCCGAACCCAAACAGAAAAGGTAATCATTATGAAACTTATAGAAGGCAAAATCGACGCGACCGGCCTGAAGGTCGCCATCATCGTTTCCCGGTTCAATGAATTCATAACCAACAAACTCCTCGGCGGGGCCATGGACTGCCTGAAGAGAAACAACGCCGATGAGAATAATATCTCGGTCGCGTGGGTTCCTGGCTCTTTCGAAATCCCCGCGGTGGCAAGAATCATCGCCGCATCCAACAAATACGACGCGGTCATCTGCCTGGGCGCGGTCATCCGGGGCTCAACACCTCACTTTGACTACGTTGCCTCCGAAGTCTCCAAGGGTATCGCCTCCATCAGCCTCAACTCGAAAATACCGGTCATCTACGGTGTGCTGACGACCGACACGATCGAGCAGGCAATCGAGCGTGCCGGGACCAAGTCTGGCAACAAGGGCTTCGACGCCGCCATGTCGGCGATGGAGATGGCAAGTCTCTACAAACAAATAGGATAATGGGCCACAGACGAAAAGCCAGAGAGCTCGCCCTCCAGGGCCTGTATATGCATGAAATCTCGGGAACCACCGCGGAAGAACTCTCAAGGCTCGAATGGATCGACACAGAAATTCAAGACTCAATCCGTGACTTCGCGATGACCCTCATCACCGGGTCGATCGAACACATCGTCGAAATAGATGACATCATCGTCAGACACTCAAAAAACTGGAGGTTCGAGAGACTGAGCGCAGTCGACAAGTCGATCCTCAGGCTCTCCATCTTCGCCATGCTCTACCTGAAAGACATTCCTCTGGCCGTAACAATTAATGAGGGGATAGAGCTGGGCAAGATATACGGCGGCGAAAGCTCCGGCCAGTTCATTAACGGAGTACTTGATGCGGCGCGGAAACAGGAGATCACAGAAGACCGAGAGGAGAAACCGTGATGCAGGATAAAAACAGTCCACAGACACCCGGTACCGGAACGACCCCGGAGGACCTCTATCTGGAAAAAAACAGGATCAGCGGCATATCTTCTCCCGCGCCGTCGGACGATAAATCGTCCGGAACGCCGAAAAAAATCGACTGGAAGCCGTTCGCCATAATCGGCTCGGTGGCGGCCCTCCTCATAATCGGCGTCCTGGTGCTAACCCAGTTCGTCTTCAAGAAGCCGGGCCAGTTTCTCCCCTCAAAGGCCGATCCTAACGCTCCCTTCGAAGAAACAAGGCGGGAAGAAAACCTCACGTCGGAGAACCTCCACATCAAGCGGGGAAAGGAGAGCTATTCCCGCGGCTATCTCACCGACGCTATCGCGGAATTCAATGAGGTCGTCGAATCGGACGCCTCCGACCGGGACAAGGCGATCGCCCTCACCTATATAGGGATGATCAACGACGACAAGGGCGACCACGACAGGGCCATCGAATACTTCAACCGCGCCCTCACCTATGACCGGAACAATCCGGACATCTATAAAAACATGTCGCTCGCCTACCGACACAAGAAGGACTTCGACAGGGCGATTGAAAGCGCGGAAAAATCAGCGGCCATCAAGGGCGACGACGGCGACACGAAAACGCTCCTGGGGAATATCTACTTCGAGACCGGAAGGTACGATGACGCCATCAGCGCCTACCGGGGCGTGCTCGACGGCTCGCCTGAAAATGCGCGCGTACTTTATAATATGGGTTCCGCCCTGATGCAGAAAGGCGACGAGTTCGCCGCTATGGAATATTTCAAAAAAGCCGGCGCCGCCGATCGCATCGGCGAGGTGGCCTTCAAGGCCTACTCGCGCCTCGGCGTGATCTACATTAAGCACAAGGACTTCGAGGAGGCGGAGAACTATCTAAAGCGTGCGGTCGCCATACGGCCGAACGACGCGCTGAACCGCTACAACCTGGGCATCGCCTACCTCCGCCAGAAAAAGACGTCAGAAGCCCTTGAAGAGCTTTCAAAGGCCGAGGAGATGGGAGAGAACAACACGGAGGTGCTCGAGGGGATCGGCGAGGCATATCTCTCCATGAAAAACTACGACCGGAGCCTGGAGATCTACGCCAAGCTGAGGAAGGAAAACGAGCGGAACGTGAAGGTCCTCGCCCGCATCGCGGAGATCTACTACGATAAGGGCGAGCTGGACAACGCCTACGAAACCTACCGGAAAATCACGGTGATTGAGCCGACGACCGAGAACGCACGCATCGCCTACCTGAACATGGGCAACATTCTGGACGATGCGCAGCGCTTTGACGAGGCGATCGACGCCTATCAGAAGGCCCTGGCCATTAGTCCCAAGGACGACTCGGTCTACTACAACATGGGCATCGCCTACAAGCACGCCGACAGGCCCGAGCTCGCCATCACCGCATGGAAAAAGGGGGCGGAGCTGGACCCGGACGACCCGGCCCCCCGCACTGCCATCGCAGACTACTATTACGAGCGCGGATACTACGACATGGCGGAAACCGAATACCGGGAGATTGTCGGCCGTTGGCCGCAGGTGCAGGACCCGCATTTTAAAATCGCCACCATGTACTACAAGCGCGGCAACTACGATTACGCCCTGAGCGCCTACAACAGGGTTATAGAGCTCGACCCGAACTCGGATCTAGCGCGCAAGGCCCTGATTAACAAGGCCCTACTGGTCTCAAAGACCGCGAAGGGCGATGCGGGCCTGGATGAATCGATGAGTCTGGTCCAGAAGGCCCTGTTGATGAAACCGGAAGACGCGGAAGCGCTCTTCGCCCTCGGCATTATCTACATGAAAAAAGAGATGTACGACCGTGCCATGGACACCTTCTATCAGGTCGTGAAGGGCGCCGGCGAGATGTCCCTTGTCGCCGACGCGTACAACAACATCGGCAAGTGCTACTTCAAGAAACAGCAGTATAAAAAGGCTCTGCAGGCCTTCACCAGGGGCATAGAGGAGGACCCGTCCAACGAGGAACTGCGATTGAACCGAAAGGCGGCAAGCCAGGCATACGAGGCGGAGCTGGATAGAGAGTGATGATGCACGTCGACCGCAACATTCTTCAAGAGACCGAAAAAAAAATTCTTGCGCCCTACGCCGCCCTTTCATCCATGACCAGGGGAAGAAGATACGGGGAAAAACCGCACCCCTATCGGACCGAGTTCCAGCGCGACCGCGAGCGGATCATTCATTCGCGCGCATTCAGAAGGCTCGAATACAAGACCCAGGTATTCATCAACCACGAGGGCGACCATTACCGAACCCGCCTCACACACACCATAGAGGTGGCCCAGATCGCCCGGAGCATCGCGAGGGCGCTCCGCCTCAACGAGGACCTTGCCGAAAGCGTCGCCCTTGCGCATGACCTGGGCCACCCGCCCTTCGGCCATGCGGGAGAGCGGGAACTCGACAATCTGTTGAAGGGCCACGGCGGTTTCGAGCACAACAGGCAGAGCCTCCGCGTGGTGGATGAACTCGAAAAGCGCTACCCCGACTTCAACGGCCTCAATCTCACCTGGGAAACACGGGAAGGCATCATCAAGCATTCGACATCGTACGACCACCCGGAGTACAATGATTTCTCGCCCGGCACCCAGCCCTCCCTGGAGGCGCAAATCATCGACCTGGCAGACGAGATCGCCTACAACAACCATGACCTTGACGACGGCCTTTCCTCCGGCATACTGTCGCCCGCCGACGTAAGAAAGCTGTCCCTCTGGGCAATGGGAGAGGAGCGATACAACGGCGACAGCCGGGGCGACGCTAAAATCAGAAACCAGGGGATCATACGGGCAATCATCGACCTCCTGGCTTCGGACCTTATCAGTAACACTATCAGCCGCATCGAGCGCTTTTCCATCAAGAACTATGACGGCGTTACCGGCGCCGGGGAGAAACTGGTAGCCTTTTCTCCGGCGATAGAGGCGGCCGGCGCCGAACTCAAGAGCTTCCTTATGGAAAACCTCTACCAGCACTACCGGGTGGCGCGGATGACCATCAAGGCGGGAGCGGTCATCAGGGACCTGTTCCGCATATACACCGAGCACCCCGACACCCTGCCGGAAGAATACCAGAAAAAATGCTCGCGTGACGGCGTCATACTCACAGCGACCGACTACATCGCGGGCATGACGGACCGCTTCGCGCTCGAGGAGCACCAGAAACTGACTGACCCCATGATCAGGGTGTAATCCCCCCCAACCCCCCGCAGGGGGGCTTTTAAGAGATCCATTCAAATGAAAATTGGTAGACGAACAACAGGCGTCTATTAGTATATGTCATCTGTCATTGCGAGGAGCCCCGATATAATCTTGACGGCGCATGCCTCGACGGAGTTTATCCCGAGCTTGTCGAGGGACTCGGCATGACATGTCACCCTGAGCCCCTCGACAAGCTCGGGACAGGCTCCGTCGAAGGGTGACAGACCAAGATACCGAAGATACCAAGGAATTTCCATGATGACCGAACCATACCCGGAAATCCCGGAAGAAATACAGAAGCTCCTCTCGCGCGGCGAGGCGATCGACGAGATACGGCTCGACAAGGACGGCGCCTGGCTGCACAACGGCCAGCCCTTCACCAACAGGAAAATAATCGAGTTCTTTAACAGATCCATCGACATCACCAGCGACGGGACGCATGTCATTCAATACGACAACTATGTTTATCCGATCGTTGTGGAGGACGCGCCGCTCTTTGTTACCGGCGTCTGGAAAAAGGGGTTCGGCAGGTGGGAGAAAATTCACCTGAACCTTTCGAACGGAACGATGGAACTCCTCGACATATATACCCTTCAGTTCAGGAACAAAACCTTGTACTGCAGGGTATGCGGCGGCAGGTTGACGGCAAAGTTCAGAAACTCCCCGTTTTTCCATATCATGGAGCGGCTCGATGAATCTGAAGGAAACTACTACCTTAGCCTCTGCGGCGAAAAAATCTTAATTGAAAACCAGGATTGACCCATGAAAAAGTACATCTACCTAATCCTCGCCCTTTCCATAGCGGGGGCGCTTCTTTCCGGGATACTTCTCCTCCAGCACTATTACCCGCAGTCAAAAATCGGGTTCATCACCTGCGGCGAGGGAATCATCAACCCATGCCTCTCGCTGGCCAGGTCGAACTACTCCACCGTCTTCGGGATACCGGTGGCGGCCTACGGGCTCCTCTGGAACCTGCTGGTCATCTTTATCCTCCTCATCGCCGATTACGCGGGGGGACGATACCCCGCCTGCGCGCTCGCGGTCATCTTCCCTCTGTCGGCGATCGCCTTCGCGGCGGACATCGCCCTGGGCGGCATCCTCATTGCGACAGGGATATTCTGTAAATTCTGCGTGGCCACCTACGCGGTAAACGCCGCTATCCTGGCCCTTGCTATAGTCTGGCTTTTCAAGGCGCGCAGGGACGAACAGTTCTCCCTCGCCGGGACCCTGCGCGGCATCGTTTCCGCGGAAGACTCGTCGCCGGACAGAAAGGCCTTCTATTCCTCCTTCGTCCTTTTCGTCTTTCTACTCTGTTTCGCCATATTCTCGACCTCCTATATACTGAAGCTGAAAACAGGGAACACGCGGGTTTCGGCGGATAAAATCAGCACATTCCTCGATAATTTTTACAATTCCCCGCCGGAAAAAATCACATTGCCGGAGAGCGGCATCGTCATGGGCAATCCGGAAGCCCGCGTAACGATCACGGTATTCACCGATTTCCTCTGCAGCGCATGCTACCGCTTTTACCAGGTTGAGCGGCTCCTCTTAAACAAATACGGCGACGATATAAGAATCGTATACTACAACTTTCCCCTCGACCAGGGCTGCAATCCTACGATGCGGCGGAGCGTGTACAAGAACTCCTGCATCGCCTCTCGCGCCATCTTCGCGGCGTTGGACGGGGACATCCTTGAAGACTATGTGGTCAGGCATTTTCAGGATTACCGGAGAATTCACGGCAATTACAATGAGGGTACCGCGATCGAAACGCTCAGGATGATCCCGCCCGGATCCCGCCCCGGCATGGACGAGGCCCGCTTCAACGCGCTCATGAATTCGGAAGATACGTCGCGGAGGATCGCTGAGCATATCAGCGCAGCCAAGCAGATCGGCATAGACTCCACCCCCACCCTGTTCATCGGCGGGAGGCGCCTGGTCGGCGTACCGCCCGTGGAAGTTCTCGACCGGATAGTCGACAGGGAGCTGGCGCGATAGCGCGCCTCACAGGAGGTCATACGGATCGATATCGATCTCGAGGTAAGCATCGCGGCCCGCCACGGCTCCCCGCGAAGCGGCAATAACACTGCGCAGCGGCTCCATCTCCCTCGACTTGAGTATGATGTGACGGCGGTAATTGCCCCCTATCTTGGCGAAGGGCGCGGCCGACGGGCCCAGAACTCGGATGTCCGCTCCGGACCGGGCGGTGTTCTCCTCGATCGCCTCTTTCAGGAGATTAATTGACGCGATCACCCGCTCCTCGCTTTTTCCCCTCACCAGCAGGCGCGCGAGGCGCGCGAACGGCGGGTAGAGAAGCGCCTTCCTGACCTCCAACTCGGACAAATAAAACCCGTAGTAGTCCTGGTTGCGTATATACCGAAAGAGCGGGTTTTCGTCGTCCAGGGTCTGGACAATGACCCGTCCCGGCGCGTCGCCCCGTCCCGAACGGCCCGCGACCTGCATCAGGAGCGCAAAGATCCTCTCGGCTGACCGGAAATCGGGAAGGTTCATGCCGATGTCGGCGAGCAGCACTCCCACCAGGGTGACGTTGTGAAAGTCGAATCCCTTGGCCACCAGCTGGGTCCCCAGCAGGATATCGACCTCCCCCCTCTTCATTTTAGTAATGAGGTCCGGTACCGTCCCCCTTTTTCTGGAGCTGTCCTGGTCGAGCCGGAACAGGGTGAAGTCCCTGAATTCCTTCGCGATTATCTCCTCCACGCGCTGGGTACCCGAGCCGACCTTGTCCATCTCCTCCGAGCCGCACCTGCCGCACTTCAGCGGCACGGCACGCTGACGCCCGCAGTAGTGGCAGAGCATGTTGCGGTCGCGGTGATAGTTCATGGCTATGCTGCAGTCGGGACACTCCACGGTCCACCCGCAGCGGCCGCAGATGACGATGGGCGCAAAGCCTCGCCGGTTCAGAAGATAGATTACCTGCCTCCCGGCGTCCACCGCCCGCTTGGTCTGGAGCTTCAGGGGGGTCGAAAGCATGCGGCCCGGCTTTGTGGAATGGAGCTTCACTATCTCTATAACGGGCATGGAAGCGTTTCCGAACCGCCGCGCAAGGCGATGCAGTCTCATCAGGCCGCGTTCGCACGCGTACAGGGTCTCGACCGCCGGCGTTGCGGAGCCCATGACGACCAGGGCCTTTTCCTTCCTGGCCCGATAGAGCGCTATGCGTCGGGCGTTGTAGCGGGGCGTACTCTGCTCCTTGTAGGATCCGTCATGCTCCTCGTCGATAACGATCATTCCCAGTGAGGGACACTGCAGAAAGACGGCCGAGCGGGTTCCCACGGCGACCCGGGCCTCTCCCCGGTAAAACCTGAGCCAGTTGGCAAGGCGGCGGTTCGGTGTGAGATGACTGTGGTATATGACGAGGTCGTCGCCGAACACGCCGTTCAGCCGCTCGAAGAGCATGGAGGAGAGGGAGATTTCAGGAACCAGGTAGATGATCGACTGCCCCAGCGCCAGCAGCTGTTTCGCGATTTCGATGTATATCTCCGTTTTACCGCTCCCGGTGACCCCGAATATGAGATGGGAAAGCGACCCCGCCTCGCGTGACGCCATGATGTCATCATACACCGTCCTCTGTTCGTCGTTGAGCTTCACGTCGCGCGGCGCGATTTCCCCCGCCTCCTCGAAGGCGAGGTTGCGCGACCTCGCCTTCGAGGGGCGGAGCCCGGAAGGAAGCGCCATCGATAGGGCCTCGCCGATCGAAGAGAGATAGCTCGACCCTGTGTACCTTGCCAGGTCCATCAGCCGGTCGTCGAATATAGGCTCATCGTCGACCACGCCGATGATCTCCTTCAGCTCAAAGCCAGCGGGCTCTTCGCCATGGACGCTGTGGACGAAGGCGATGACGTTCCTCCCGCCGAAATTTACCTTCACGCGACTGAACGGCTTCACGCTCATGCCCTCCGGCACGCGGTAGGTAAAACTCTCGTCAAGAGGATACGGGATGTAAACATCAGCGAACATGTATCGCGCCCCTGCCGTTCAAATCACGCGGGCGCGTCTTCTCCGACAGGCCCGGTCCGGCAGAATGACACTATCAGACTTCCGGGCCGGAAGTCAATTTAAATGGTGACATAACCATGTTAATTTTTACAGATCCCCCGGCGCCGTGAGAACCGTTGCCGCCGATCCCAGGCTTTGCCCGCCAAATAGTTATTGACAATAATATCATAATCTCCGATTGAAAAGAAGATTCTCATTCGGGAGTAAACGCATGAACCTTCTTGAAAAAATCGACGCGGACATGAAAAGCGCCATCAAGTCCGGCGACAGCGTCCGGGCGGGCACGCTGAAAATGCTGAAATCGGACCTGGCATACGAAAAAGGAAAGACAGACAAGGACTTCACAGACGCCCAGGCGCTTGAAGTGGTAACCAGGGCCGCCAAGCGGCGCCGCGAATCCATCAAGGAATTCCAGAAGGGGAACCGACAGGATCTCGTGGAAAGGGAAACAGCCGAACTTGCCATCGTTGAGGAATATCTGCCTGCACAGATGAGCGAGGATGAAATAGACCGGTTTATATCGGACAAACTCACGGCCCTGGGCGAAGTTACGCAAAAGGACCTCGGCAGGGTCATGGGTGAAATCATGAAAGAGCTCAAGGGTAAGGCGGATGGCGGTATCGTTAAAGCAATATTATCGAAAAAAATGGAAAACAAGTAGCCTGCTTATTTTTTGCGTGTTGTGCTTCCTCCCGACGGTCTTCGCCTTCGGGCAGGAGGCGGACGTCGCGCCCGTCAAAAGGGACGTCAATCAGACAAAGGAAGACGTTAAACCGGGTGAGGCCGAAGTCATTCCGGAAAAGGCTCGGAAAAAGCGGAGCATCGGCCGTTTCGACGCGGAGCTGGGATTCGATCATTATTCGTTTTACACCCGCTACCAGATAGGCGGCAAGGTCTATTCGCGCCAGGGCTTCGCGATAACCCATTTCCCCATCAGCGAGCTCAAATTCCCGCTCGACGCCTTCATGGCGTACGCGAACCTGAGTCTCACTTTCGTGGACAGGATTACCCTCCGCTGCGGTGTGAAAAAAAACCTCCACAACAGGGTCGGCAAGATGGAGGACACCGACTGGGTCCCCTATCCCGGGCTAACAACCATCTACTCCGAAAGCGATGCCAGACTCAACTGGGTAATCACCGATCCCGACCTCATAGTGAGGCTCTTCACGATCTCAATCACCAGGCCGCAGAAGGGCACGATAGCCGCCTTTTCGGTGCGGTTCGGCGTCGGCTTTGCCTACCAGTACATGTATTACTGGTGCAGCAACGTGGAGCAGTTGCGCATCTATGATGACGATGAGCCATACGGCATCGGGCCACCGGAAGTCCTCAAGATTCCGGGAAAGATCATCACCTACAGGGTCGACTACTATCTATTCACGATGCAGATCACGCCGGTATTCAGGTTCCCGATCGGCAAAGGGAACCTGGAAATAGCCGTTGCCATACGCTTTTCGCCGTATCTCAAGGCAAAAGACGTCGATGACCACGTCCTGCGCGCCAAAAAATCCAAGGGCGACACCAAGGGCTCGGCGTTCATGCCCTTTCTCAGGATTCAGTACAAGTTTTCCACTGGAGTGTTCATCGCAGCGAAGCTCGAATACCTCTACCTGCAGACAAGAGGGAGGCAGACGCAGTCCTATTACCTGCCCAATCCGATAGATAAAGTTAACATACCAGGCTGGTATGCCGAGCTGGACACCAGATTGAAAAGCGAGCAACTCTCGGTCAGCCTTGGGGTCGGGTACTCACTCGAGTTCTGACGCGTATTCAGGCCAGGTTCAACTCCTTCAGTTTCGCCATGACCAGCTTCAGCGTGCTCCAGGCGGGCCTCTTCAATTCGGGGTTTTTTATGATGGTGATGGGGTGATCGATGTTGTACCAGAAAATATCGGTGCTTTCCTTGATGGTTTTCTGGAGCGGAATAATATCGCCGAATACGATAATTACCCGGGGTCTGATGATTTCAATTTCGCGGGTTATAATCGGCTCGCAGTTTTTCACCAGCTGGCTCGGCCGTGCAAGAGGGTCGCGCACTTCGCACTTGACAAGGTTTGTGATATAGCAATCGCCGAAGGCAAGGCCCGCGGCCTGTACCATCCTCTTTAAAAGCTCCACCGATTCTTTTTTGAGCACCTTTTTTTCAACGTTATTGACAAGCTGGGGCGAGTTAAGGACCAGCATGAGGCGGTTCACACCGGTGCCGATGCCGAACTTCCGCTCTTCGATGCCGGGGCACCTGTCGCACGCCTCGATAAGCGTCTTCAGGTCGTCATACCCCGCCTCCTTATCCGCCTGCCTCTCACGGCAGGCCCACCCCGACAGGAGATCAGCCTCCTGCTCGCCGCGCGCCACAAGAACGCGGCTCCCGAGGTGTTTGTCTTTAAGGATTGAAGCAAGATCGTTATAGATTGTCTCTTTATCCAAAGGCCCTCACCCCATCGGGGCTGTCATATAATCCCCCCCCAAATCCCCCACAGGGGGACTTAATATACTTGAAAGAGCTCATAAGCCCCCCTCTGGGGGGTTTGGGGGGCATTGAATAAGGGTTTCAGGACAGCCCTTTCGCTTATATCTTATCTATATTAATATTGTACTGCTTGATTTTCCGGTGAAGGTTCGTCCGTTCTATTCCGAGCTCCTTGGCGGCGCCGGTAACGTTTTTGTCGTTCTTCTTCAGCACCTTGATTATAAAGTCCTTTTCAAATTCCTCCCGGGCCCTTCTGAGCGACGAAATATCCTTGGTCATGAAATCATCATAATCATAGGCCTCCATGTGCTTCCGTATATCGTCCCGTATGATCACCTCGCCCGGCACCATGATGCTGAGGCGCTCAATAACATTCTTGAGTTCACGGACATTCCCCGGCCAGCTGTGTCTGCCCAGCTCCTTCATGCCGTCATCGTCGATCTGTTTTAACCCGATACCGTGCTCCTCGGAGAAGCGCTCCAGGAAATAGTTGACCAGGAGGGGAAAATCCTCCATGCGTTCGGCAAGGGTTGGCATGTGTATGGGGATGACATTCAGGCGGTAGTAGAGATCCTCCCTGAAGGTCCCCTCTTCGACCGCCTTTTTCACGTCGACGTTTGTGGCCGCTATGACACGGACATCCACGGTAATGGTCTCGTTGCCGCCGACCCTCTCGAACTGGTTTTCCTGGAGCACCCTGAGCACCTTGGACTGGGCCGAGGCGCTCATGTCGCATATCTCGTCCAGGAACATGGTCCCCTTGTTCGCAACCTCGAACTTGCCCATCCGCCTTGTTATGGCGCCGGTAAAGGCGCCCTTCTCGTGGCCGAAGAGCTCGCTTTCTATCAGCTCGTTGGGAATCGCCGCGCAGTTGACCTTCACGAAAGGCCTGTCGGAGCGCCTGGACCGGTAATAGATGGCCCGCGCCACCAGCTCCTTGCCGGTGCCGCTGTCGCCGGTTATAAAAACGCGCGCATTGGTTTTCGCGGCGGTATCGATGATTTCCCGGATCTCTACAATCTTCATCGAATCCCCTATCATCTCGTCGTCGACGTGAAACTCCTTGCGGAGCTTGATGTTTTCCTTGCGGAGGCGCATGTGCTCGAGCGCATTGTTCACCGAGGTAATGACCCGCTCCATCGCGAGCGGCTTCTGGATAAAATCGTACGCTCCGAGTTTGGTCGACTTGACGGCGATATCTATGGAGCCGTGCCCGGATATCATGATAACCGCAACGTCCTGGTACAGGCTTTTAATCCGCTCGAGAAGATCAATGCCATCCACGTCGGGAAGCCAGACGTCCAGGATGGCCAGATCCACGTCATTCATCCGCAAAAACTCTATCGCCTCATCCCCCTTCCTGGCGGAGTACACGATATGGTCCTCGTCCTGGAGGATCGAACTCAGTGTCTTGATGATGTTTATCTCGTCGTCAACGATAAGAATCTTTGCCATTGCTCATATCCCTTCCTTGTTGTCTACCGGCAGATCGATGACAAACTCGGTGCCCATGCCGTATTCCGATTTGCAGGTGATCTCGCCCCGGTGCTCCATGATGATTTTCTGCACGATCGCGAGCCCCAGGCCGGTGCCCTTGGTCTTGGTCGAGAACCCGGGGTTGAATATTTTGTCCTTTTCGAAATCCTTGATTCCCACACCGTCGTCGCGGATCGTTATCCTGGCAGTACCGTTCCCATTGCCATTCAGCAGTTCGGATGATATATAGATGTTTCCCGCTTCGCCGACCGCCTCGACGGCGTTCTGAATCAGATTGTTCAGTGTCTGCTTCATCAATATCCTGTCAATATAGATTTCAGGTATTCGCCTGTCAATGCTGGTATGAAACCTGATATTCTCGTGCCCGGAGAATAAATTTACGCAATTTTCCAGCAACGTATTGATATCGGACCTTACCGGTCTCATTTCAGGGAGGCGAGCGAACTCCGTGAATTCGCTGAGTATGTTCATCAGCACCCCCACCTCCTCTATGATCGTTTCGGTCCCCGAGAGCACTATGTTCTGTATGTCAGGATGATTCTCAAGATAGCGTTTCCGTATGCGCTCGGCCGACAGGCGGATCGGCGTCAGGGGATTTTTGATCTCGTGGACCACACGGCGCGCCATTTCCCGCCACGCCTCAAGCCTCTGCTTTTGGTACACGATCTTCCTGTTCCGGTTGAGCTCGTAAACCATGCTGTTGAACGACCGGAAGAGAACGCCGAGCTCGTCCTCTGACTCCCGATAGAGGGATATTTCAAAATCCCCCCGAGCCAGCTGCTTGGTGGCGTCCGAAAGCTCAATGACCGGCCTGGTGATGCTCTTTGAGAGATACAGGCTGAGCAGTATCGAAATCAGGATAATGACAAGCATGAGACCAAAGAGATACAGGCCGCCTTCGGTCTTCAGCTCGGTAACGCTGGCCGCAAGGCGCTTGTGGTCCGCAAGGGACTGGGTGAAGAGCTCCGTCTTCATGGCTATTTCCTCAGGTATGTTGCGGCAAAGAACGAGGAGATAATTATTATAGCGAAGGGATCCGGCCATGTAATCCCGTCCCCGTATCGAAAGTCTGTCGATCCGCGTATCCCCCTTGAACATCGCAACGCCGTAAAAATCCGTTACCGGCTGCCGTATATCGTCGGGAGCGCTGTCGATAAGCCAGATTGCATTGAAATCCTCGCCCGGATATATATTATAGATCAGCGCGCTGAATCCCTTTCTCGAATAAACGCGCCTGACATAGTCCCGCCCCTCGGGCGAGGCGATGGAGAGCGTTCCGTTATCCATCTGGTATTTTGCCGATGACAGCTCGCCGCGCATGTCCTCCATCATCTGGGAGACTGGTTCATTGGACATGCTTATCGCCTCAGTCAGCGCGCTCGACGTCTTGTCGAGGATAAGGCTCGAGAGCGTCTGGTTCAGGATATAGTTCGATGTGAGTACCACCGGCAGAGACGGGAGGACCGCCACAAACACAAACGCGATGGCCATCTTGTTCCGTATACTGTAGATTCCCTGGTCCCCGGTGTAGAGATTCCTCCTCAACGACACCACGATGAAATAGAGTGCCGCCACAAGGGGGACGGTCATGACCGCGTATATGAAAAGTTCTCGGCCCTGAACGATCATGACGTTTTTCCCCGGGAAAAGGCCTATGATGAGAATCGCGATAATGACGAAAAGGCCCACCAGGAACAGCACATCCTGGACGCGGGTTTCATCCGGGAAAATATTAATTTTTTTCAGCAGATTCTTCATGTGGCTTGAAGTTGTGTTCTATCATTGAAACGATGGAATTTACCGCCTGCGCGTCCCCCTCTCCGTCGGCCCTGATGATCAGCCGCGAGCCGGAAACGATCGCCAAGCCGAGAACCGACATGATGGACTTGCAATCGGCCTCCACGTCGTCCTTGATGAGCATGACCTGGCATGGATATTTCATCGCCTCTTTCACGAGCATCATCGCGGGCCGGGCGTGAACGCCGGCGTCGCCCTTCACGATAACATCCCGCTCGATCATTCCTCTTTATTCTCCCGCTTGAGGCTCTCCCGGATGTTCCTGTCCAGCTCCCGCGCCGTGAATATACCCTGCTTCTTGAGTCGCTGATTCAATGCCGCGGTTTCTACGATGATTGGGATGTTGCGTCCCGGGCGCACCGGGACCATGATGCTGGGGACATCGATGTCTAGGATGGCATGTGTCTGGTCTTCCAGCCCGAGCCGGTCGTATTCCTTGCCCTGTTCCCATTCTTCAAGAATGACCACAAGCTCCACGCGTTTCCGGTCCCTGACGGAACGGATGCCGAAAATATCCTTTACATTAATGATGCCGAGGCCGCGAATCTCCATGTGATGCTTCAGCATGGGCGCTCCACTCCCCATAAGAATGGATTCGTCGATCCTCTTTAGTATGACCACGTCGTCCGCTATGAATCGGTGCCCCCGCTCGACAAGCTCCAGCGCGCACTCACTCTTGCCAACACCGCTTTTTCCCATGAGGAGCACGCCTATGCCGTAAACGTCGACGAAAGTGCCGTGCAGGGTGACGGAGGGAGCGAACGCCTCATTGAGCAGATAGACCAGAGAGCTGGTAAACTTGGTCGTGTCTTTCTTTGTTATGAAAATGGGGACGCCCTTGGCATCTGCATATTCCATGAAGAGGCTGTCAGGCTCCTCGTTATGGGTAAATATGCAGCACAGTACGTCGTAGGAAAAAAATTTTTCGAGTACCTCTTTTTTCTCCGGTTCAGAAAGCTGGTGCAGGTAGGCCGTTTCACCCAGTCCGAAAATCTGGATGCGATCGTAGGCAAAAAAATCATAGAAGCCCGCAAGAGTCAGGCCGGGTCTGTTGATATCGCCGACATGTATCTCCCTCGTGATCCCCGTGCTTCCCGCAACCAGACGGATTTGCAGGTCGATGATCCCGGTGTCCCCCAGAAAATCTTTTAACTGTACCCTGTTATTTGCCATTGCAGCGTGAAATATTTTATGACCAATCTCAAAAAGCCGGGACCATTACCTCGTACTTATTGCCATTTTTGCTGATTATATTAATATATTCGGATTCAACGTTGAAAAAAGGCATGAATTTCTTCTTTGATTTTTCAATCTCGACAATCGCTTCATGCAGCGTCATCGGCATCATATCGCAGGATGAGAGCTTCTTGAACTCTACCTTCGGGTTCGCGGCCGAATCATCGAAGATGTCGAGCGAATAAGCTACAAACCGTTCGTCCTGCAAACCGCCTTCCCCTCTGTCGCGGGGCAATTCAACCAGTTTTAAACCGTTCAGATCACGGTAAATAACGGCGTAGTTATTATTATCGGACGACAGGTCCGCCTCCATCTTCCCCACGCCTTTCTTGAAAAGAATATAGTCTCTCTTGTCTATCCTCATCTGGAGAAACGCCTCAATATTATCAACAGGCTTGTTGCTCACCTGTCGAAGAATGACCTGTTTCCCCTCGTTGCTGGTAAAGTTGATTGATGCAGCCTCGCCCTTTTCGGGGCCCTTGTGCATCTGGTGCCTCTCCTTGTAGCGCCGTATCTGTGTCTCCATCTTTTCGAAGAGGAGGTCAATCGCGGAATAGAGGTCAGCGGCCTTTTCCCTGCCATGGAACTGCACGCCGTCGCCGTTTATGACGACCTCGCACTTATGGTCGAGCTTCTCGACCGCCAGTATGATATGGGCGTCTATCAACTGGTTGAAATGACGCTCCAGTTTTTTTATCTTCTTTTCCGCATATTCTCGGAGGTTTTCTGAAACGCTCAGGTGCCTTCCGGTTACTGTTATATTCATGAATGATCCCCTGATTTGATTTTATTAATTTTTTTCCTTTTATTTGACGGCGGAATCCGCAAGAGCGACCGATATTTCGCCACAGTCCTCCTGGCGACCTTCACTCCGGCATTTCCGAGAATTCTCACAATGTCCTCGTCGCTGCACGGGTTGGCTGCATCCTCATGATCGATGACATCCCTGATCAGATTCATCGCCTCATCTGACGATGTTTCCCCGGACCCTCCTTCAGATTTGAGCCGTGACACGAAAAAATACTTCAAATTGAACACGCCCCAGCAGGTCTGGACGTATTTATTGCTCGTCACCCTGCTGACCGTTGATTCGTGCATGTTCAGCTCTCTCGCAACGTCTCCATGGGTCAGGGGCTTCAGGTGGCCGGGCCCGCGGTGTAAAAATTCCCGCTGGTGCTCCATTATGGAGCGGACCACCCGGAGTATAGTATTCCTACGGCTCGCGATGTTCTTAATGAGATAGCGGGCCGTCTGCATTTTATCCTGAATATAATCACGCAGTTTTTTTTCAATGTTTTTTTTCTTTAACAGGGAAATATAGTATGAATTAATACGGATACCGGGGATCCAGTCATCATTGAGGCTCAGTATGATTTCGCCATCTACCAGCTTCACGTCAATATCCGGAATGATGTAGCGTATTGTCCTTTTTGAATAGCGCCGCCCCGGATACGGGTCCAGGCTCTGAATGATCTTGCTCTTTTCCAGTACCTGATCCACCTGGAGGTTGAGAAGGCGCGCTATTTTACGGTAGTCGAGCTTTTCAAAATACTCAAAGCAATCCGAAATGATTTTCTGGAGAACCTCGTCATCCGGATAAAAATGACCGCACTGGACCCGCAAACTCGAGCGGACATCGGGGACTGCGCAGCCGACCGGATCAAAATGCTGGATGGTCGCGAGGATATCGTCCGCGAGGGCGACCTGGTCCGGATCTTTCAGCAATACGGAAGGGTCTACGCAAAAAAAGCCGTTTTCGTCGAGCGAGGTTATAATAGTCTGGTAAATGATCAATTCCCGTTCGTCTCGGGCGGTAAGACGCGCCTGCCACTGCAGGTGCTCAGAAAGCGATTCCTCATCGGCAATGATATGCTCCAGGTAATCCCTTTTCCTGTCGCTATCGCGATCTCCGGAAAACCCGGAGTCACTCGCATCACCAAAATCGACGCGACGTTCATCACCCCCGGCGAGTACTGATTCGTCGCCGCTCAGATTTCGCACAACTCCCGACATAATGTCGCTATCACCTTCGGCCCGGTTAAATGTGGAGGGTGCTTCTTCCTCAAGAACGGGATTCTCGACGAGCTCGCTCGATATCCTTTCGTATAATTCAATTGTGGAAAGCTGTAGCAGTTCGATGGCCTGCTTGAGGGACTGGGTCATCACCAGCTTCTGCGACTGCTTCAATCCTGTGCGAAGAGAAATCTCCATCATCAATTACCGGTGAGTGTGGCCGTCAGCTGTTCCCATAGAACAATAATATAGATAAATCAGAGTAAAATCAATACGGTTTGTTAAATATTTTTGGTTTGATATTTTTCCTGCTCCCTTTCTTGCTCTGTCACTTGACCACGCATACACTGCAATGAGCGTGATGAACCACACGGTCGGATATGGAACCCATGAGAAACCGTCCGATAGCGGAGCGCCCCTTACTACCGAGGACAATCATATCATAATTCCCCTTTTCGGCAATCTCACAAATCTTGTCAGCCGGATATCCCTCCTCGACTATCCGGTCCCATACTACATTTTCCTGATCAAGCATGGGATGGATTTCCTCAAAACGCTGTTCTGATATCCATTTCACACGGTCGGCACCTTCCGGGGCAGCCCCATAAAATCCTGGTAACGGACCGAATTCTTCTACCACTTCCAGAACTGTCAGGCGGGCATGCGATTCCTTGGCGATAACTATAGCCATTTCCAGGGCTTTTTTAGATGACTCTGACCCGTCAACGGGAGCAAGCACCTTTTTGATATACCTTCTCATGTCCAGTCTCCAGAATTGTTATTTATGATAATAATGCTAATTGAGTATTAGCTTCCTTTGCTGCGGGAGTCAAGGAATTTATTAATCAAAATGTTACTCTGACCCCCACACTTTTTTATTCGCATGTATTATTTTTTTACTCTGACCCGCAAAATTTTTCATTAAAAATCCCTCCGTTAATCGTATATATTAACAACAAAAGGGACATGCCATGCCGCGTAAACATAGAATTTGCATCTCGGGAGCAACATATCATACAACCTCCCGGTGTATTGAGAAAAAACATCTTATGAAATTAGATAAAATGAAAGAGCTAATGAATTATGTACTTAACATGGCCCAAGAAAAATATAAATTTGAACTCAATAATCATACGATAATGGATAATCATTTCCATTTCTATATTACAACTCTTCCAGACGGCGAGAACATATCGCGTATAATGCAATTCATAAAATCTCAATATGCGCGGCGATACAATCGAATGACCAATAGAATTGGCCCGTTCTGGAATGAACGATTTTCTGATACAATTATTGAACTAACTTCAAATCCATTCTACAACTTCTTTTACATCCTGTTTTATATTGCCTATAACCCGGTAAGAAGTCACCATGTTTCAGATCCGAGGGATTATACATATAGCGGTTTTAAGTGTTATTTTGATGAAACATATATCCCAGCTGTAAAAATAACTTTGCACAAATATTTTTTAAGCCTTGGTAATAATTTTGATGAGAGAGTAAAGAAACTTCTCGAGTATGAAGAAAACTTCAAAAAACGAATATTTTCTGAAAGTATTTTTAGCTGATTGCAGTATTATCAATTGGCATGAAACATGTAGACACTATTTTGATCTAATTTCCCATTTCCATGGTGATTTGAACTCTTAAGCAATCTATTGTTTGGAAAATAATTCGACACATCATTTTTATCTTCAAACTAAACTCATGATGTTTAATTACAATTTAATTGTTAAACAAATTATACTCTGACCCCATATTTATCTACCCTGTATAGGAATTTTGGCATCCATCATTAAATAAAATATTTACTCTGACCCCGAAATCGACCCGGAAATCAACCTTGTACTTTTACCAAAAATAACAATGGCGGCCCATATGAGCCGCCATTGCAGAACAATCAACAACGATCCTGTCAATACATTAAGGCGTCAGATTATTGATAGCTATGATATCCTGACATATTTCCGCCAGCTCAATAAGGGTTGCGTGGTCCATGTACCCGCCGGCAGTCCAGTAGGCAGGATCAAACATTGCGTCCCTGTTAAGGAGGTTGTACATATTGTTGACAATTTCTTCGGCAGAATCTCCCGGTACCAGCAGGTCGATCAGGTACTCCAGGGCCTCTGGGTCCATTGAGCTGTCAAGGTTGTAATCAAGAAGCGACTTAAAGGCAACAACGAAGTCCCCGTAGTGGGTGTCAAACGCGCCAAGGGTTTCCGGGAGTAACTGGTTCAGCATGACATACAATTCTGACTCTGCCGCTGTTGAGGGCTCCCAGTTGCCTCCCTGATACCGTGCCATCAGCACGCCCAGGGTATGCCGCAGTGCCTTGACGTCATTCTCATCCGCGGCGACACTGCCGAGCAGTTTATCCATGACGCGTATTACGCTGCCCGGGGTCGACGCGTCCGTGCTGCCCATGATGTCGTAGGCGCCCGTTCCAGGCTCGCCGATCAGGGCGACCAACGCATTGAGCAGCCTGTCGTAATTGGCCCAGTCGCCGGTGGGCACAGGACCGCCGGCCCCCTGCGGGCCATGTCTATCCACGAATGTGGAAATACCGCCGTAGTTCTCGTCATCGGTATTGTTCCCGATGAGCTGATTGAGGGCCACGTCCAGGTCGATACTGATGGGGGTCAGAGCACCGGTTGTGCGGTCCCCATTTGATTTATACATCCAGTGATACCGCGAGTCATTCAGATAACCATAGCCGTTTGCCGCCAAGTCGCCTTCGGAGAGCTGAATGCTCGTAAAGATCTGCTCCAGGCCCCTGGAAAAGTTCTCGAGTATTCCGAGGCCGCCGCCGGCAACGTCTCTGTACACGCTTCCCGTTTCGTTGTTGCCCAGCCTCTGGAGAAGCGACAGAAGCCTGGTGACCAGCCTGTTGTTATTGTCAGCCAGGGCTGGTATGAGGCCGTCCGCGTATGTGGTGGTTCTCGAGTCCGCCAGGAAGCTCATGAGGGACCTGAGCGAGGCGCGGGGCCGATAATCGGGGTCCTGGTCACCGGAATAAATATTCGGCATAAAATACGCAAAGTTCGGGTTAGTGCCGGACGGATACGCACTATTATTGTAATTGTTGATAGTCTCATCAATCATACGCGGGACCCAGCGAATACCGTACGTGGTATCGCCGTTAAAGACCCTCATGTGCGGCTTGGACAGCGGAACCAGGACATTCTCCATGAGCTCGCGAAGCGGGTACTTGTGATGGCCGGCGTAGTTGTAATTATTGCCACTACCGGCAACGTAACGGGTCCCGTCTTTCATCACGCCCGCCAGGGCCGCAAAAATCGGCAGGAGCTTGTTCCGGTTGGTCCAGTCAGCGCTGCCGATGCTGAACCGCGACGATGGGATGGTAGAGGGAGTCACGAAACCGAGGCGCGCGACAGGAACGATGTTCGAGCCGACGATGTCGGGCATGACATGGCCGTTACCCAGCAACCCGAATACAACATTGGGATCAACAGTGCCGTTACTAATAGTGGTCGAACTTTCCATTGCTCCTGACATATGTTCTTTCGCAATATATTCATAGGCAAAAGCCATGATCCGGGCGTCACCGGGCCGCAGGGAGTTGCCGTAGTCCGGATAGTTCCTGTGGTCCGCAGGGGAATTGTTATCAGCGCCCACTCCTTCGTCGCCGAGCTGAAGCCACCTGCCGTTGGCCGTGCCCCTGGCCGCGTTTGTCGACCCGACAACGCCATTAGACTCGATAATTATGAACGCTGCGGAATCCAGATATGAATAGCCCAGCATAACGCCCCACCTGGCATAGAGGTTCAGCGGGATCACGAACATGAACTTCTTCTCCAGCATGAGCCACTGATAGTTGCGGTACATCGCCTCCTCCTGGGTGGCGCACTGGCGTTTAGTATTCCCCCGGTACGGGTAGGACGGATCGTCCGGATTGGGGCTGTCATCGTTGCTCCACTCGACAACTGTTTCATAGATCTGGAAATACTGGGCGTCATGGTTCCCGGGCTGGAGCTTGTACTTGTCCCCACCCGTTGTTCCTTCCACGAATGCGTCGCCGTCCGGGTTCATCGGCGGCACACAATACGCGGTGGCATTCGCACTTGAAACAAGCCCAAGCGCTCCTAAACCTACAATATCAGAGCTCCCGTGATTATGGCCGTTCTGAACCATGTAATAGTCGGACCTGCACACATCGCGATAGCGGTTGTAGCGCTGGCTGTTTGCCGCCGCGTCCGGATCCACGACGTCGTTGCCGCTCACCGGGTAATAATACAGCCATGGGTCGCCGCTCCGGTCGATATAGGCGTACGCCTCGCCATTCGGCTTGAAAACCACGTCAAAGGGCGCCGTGCCCTTGCCGGGCCAATCAGGACAGGTCGGGCAGTTCCCGGCGTCTTGAAGCGTCGCGTTCGTCACGCCGGTAAGCGCGCCGTCCGTGCCGTAATAGGGACCCGCGCCGTCCCAGCAGGCGCGCGCGATCCAGCTGAAGATCCAGGTGCCGGTGTTCAGGTCTCCCACGCCGTCAGCGACTTCCGGAAAATAGGTCCGGTAGTCGTTGTTTGTGGCATCGGTTCCTGTGGTGTCCGTTGTCGGGACAATTGCCGTCCGCCCGCCCTGGGGTATGCCGACGTCTCCGGCAGCGCTTGCCGGGAGGAGGCAGAGCGCCGGATAGTCGTATCCGATGTAAAACCGGTAGTTTGTCTTGTCGTCATCGTAGTCGAACGGATCGCTCGACCTCCAGTTGTACGAGCCCTGTGTGGTACGGTTGGCAAGGCCAAGATTGTATGAATCGGACCAGACATCAAGAACATCGACAGACCCGAGCGCGGAGGCAACCGTATTAAGACCACTGTTCGTCACCGAATACATCGTGTCATTGATAGTGAGGATACCGCCTGTCGGCAGGCCATGGAGATATGAACTGGTGCCGCCGTTACCACTGCAAGGGGCATTGGGATACGGCTCATAATTACCGCTCGTCCCCGTGCTCAGACCTGAGATCGGCCTGGTCTTATACCCGAAGGTGTAACCGCCGGTAATGGTGAGCATCATGTGGTCCAGCATCGACATGTTGAGCACCGAGCCGCTCCGTACCTGGCCGTAGGCGTTGTACTGGACAGCCTGCTTGAGCGACGGCTCAATCGCGTAATTCGCCTCATCGGAATAATCAATGCCCGACTTCTTGAGCTGGTACATGGCGCGCGTGAGCCACTCCACCGGGGAGCGCTGGTGGTTGGCGCTGTACACGATCGAGTAATCGGGGTCGGAAGCCCCTCCCGCCCGTTCGCGTATGAAGAGCTTGACCAGGCCCGGCCACAGCTCCTTCACGCCGTTGCGAAGCTCGGCGTTCACGTAACTGCTGGGAGTACCGCCGACCGGGTCGTTGTAATCTGTCGAGCTGCCGTATACAGCGCCTCCCACGGTAAAATAATCCTCGATGTTCATGAGAAGGCATTTGAGGTCCGAGAAGGGATAATAGATATCGGCGGGCGATCCCTGAAGAGCGGACACCAGTTTCCCGACCTGCTCCAGGATGCCGTAAATGTCCCCGCGCACGTCAGCGCCGTCCGTGGTATTGTTCGGCGAGATCATGTCGGTTATCGCCTGCAGCAGGTAATCCATCCCCGACACCGCATTGCCGAGCTTTATGTCAATGGCGGTGGTCCCCGCCTGGTCCCAATTGAGCGGATCGTCAAAATAGATATTGGAATTCGCCCGCATCATTATCTTGCCGAGGGCCTCCTGGAGGTTGTATACCAGCCAGGTGAGGTTCGGGTCTGTCGTGTCCGACAGGAACGCCCGAAGGTCGGTCATGATCTGCTGGATTAGCGCAGTCTGAACGTACGTATCGTCGGTATAATCGAGCACCTTGAAGAGCAGCTCAAAAATATCATACTTGAGATCGAGATCGCTGTCCCGTATCTTGTCCATGAACACGTACAGGTCGTCGATATAGCTGGCGCCCGTCCCTCCGTAGGGGGCCTCGTCCAGCGCGTCCTGGCCGATCACGTAGGACATGATGTTCTTCAGCGACTCCATGAGGCCGTAGGCGCCGTGCCCCATTTCCGCATAGGGAAGGTCGTTCGCCAGTGTGTCAACAAGGTGCAACGCCCAGTAGACTTCATCCCGCTTGTTATTGGCATCAGCCTCGTCAATTATCAGCGCGAGCCGGTCGACGAACTGCTCGTAGGCGGTCGGGTCCAGCAGCATGAGCGCGGTCAGGCCGCCGGTCGGGTCAAAGGCGTCCAGCAGTGTCGACAGGGGCGATTCCGAGGGTATCGTGCCGGGATTGTTCGGCAAAAAGCCGAAGGGGTCGTAATCGGCACCGCCCGGAGCGGTGGAGCCGTTGTTGTTCTGGAATATCGGGAATTTATCATCCTCGGAACAGGCGGAGCCGAATGCCATGACTGCCGCCACCATGAGGATCATTGTAATCTTGAGCAGCTTCATATGTTCCTCCGAACACAGGGTAATGATGGAACGCATCAGCGACAGGATTGAGCGAACGATTTTCATAGCTGGCCTCCTGTCGAGAGAACAGTGCCCAGGGTCTTGTACGGATTGAATTCAATCGCCTCGCCCTCGTCCTCGAGTATGGAATTATACGGTATCACGTACGATCCCGGACCCAGAAAAACAAGCCTGGTATACCAGTCCTTCCCGAGCATGTCGGCCATGTCGACCATCAGCTCTATCAGGCTGTTTTTCCCGAGCCAGAGGCTCGGGCTGTAGGGCGGATCGCCGGGGGCGACGCCGTACCACGGGTTGAAGAAAGGATCTTTAAGGAGCAGATCAAGCTCCGTGAACACCTGGGACCAGGAAGCGCTGGTGCTGAGGCCCGATACGGTCACAGGCATTATCCCGCCTTCCTGAAACAGGTTGTAGGCGACCAGCATGAGGTCCTCGTAATGGCCGTCAAACACCTCCATGATGTTCGGAAGATAATCGAAGAGAATGGCAGGGAGCTCGCCCGTGGTCTCCCACTGCAGGGTGCCGGAATTATATTTCGCGAACAGGATGCCCAGGGTATGGCGTAGCGCCGTGAGCTGGTCGTCAGAGGCGTGCACGCGCGTCAGTATCTTGTTTAACAGATTAGCCACATTGCCCATGGCGTAGTAGGCCGTCCCGTTGGGGCCGTCGTCCGCCAGAAGACTGCGCATGCCGTTCATCATCTTGTCGAAATTCGACCAGCCCCACGATTCATTCTGGACAATCACGTAGGGCTGGGCGCCGGTCAACGCGCTGGCCGCGCTCAGGGTAAGCGTTGTCGCGTCATTTGAAACGATCGTCAGGGTCTCAGGAGCGCCGCTCCGGTCTCCAATGATTATCTTGTAGCCGGCATACTGGTCCTGAAGCCACGCGGCCGCGCTGTCCGTCAGGGTGTCGCCGAAAATCGCCGTTGTGGTGCCGCCGCGCACGGCAATCGGGAAATGCGCGTCGTAATAATCCTTCACCACGCCCGGTTCGCGGCGGTCAACCATGGCCGCGAGTCCCTTGCCCGGGACAAACGGTCCGGATATCACGTCGTCTTTGCCGATGACCTCATCGAGAAGCGAATCGATGTCTATGTCGGTCGCGCGCTTGCCGAACAGGAACTGCCTGTTGCTGTAATCAACCTCGGTATGGCCGAGGGCGATGGACTCGCCCGGCGTAACTTTCATGGAGGTCAGCAGCTGCTCGATGCCCCGGTAGATCTTTTTCCTTTTTTCAGGATCGACCACCGGGCCTTCGGCGCGCTGGAGCATGGCTATCAGCCTGGACACCGCCCTCGTTTCGGTCATGAGGGGGATTAGGCCGTTGTGCTGTCCCTGGTTGTTCTCCGTCAATACCGAGGTAAGGCTTTTGACGTCATACCTCGGCCTCAGGTCCACGGTGGCCGGATATATGGCGGCCGCGGGCGTAAGATAGGTCATCAGCGACTCGCTGAGGACTTCTCCTGAGTTCTGGCGCACCCGCGGCACCCAGCGAACGCCAAGGGGCTGATCGTTAATGACGCTTGATTTTGCGGTTAAACCCTCGGCGCGCCACATGCGCGGCTTGGCAAGCGGGGGAATCAGGCCGGCCAGTACGGTCCTTATCGGGTAAATATGCTCGCTCTTTTCCGCATAGTTATAATTATTGCCGGTCGCGGCCGTCTTATAGTACGACCGCTCGTGAAGGTTCGCGACAGCGGCGACAACGACGGGGAACAACCTGCTCCTGTTTTCCCAGGCGTCGCTCCAGGTCGATCCGGAGGCGTCTGAGGCAAGGGTCGGCCCTTCCTGCATGAAGGCCATCCGGGACACGGGGCCGAAGTTCTGGCCGATGACATCCGGCAGCAGGTGGCCCTTCCCCAGGATGTTGGTCCAGATCAGGTCGACGGTTACCGCGGGGTCCTCCCTGCAGAACACCATTATTCGAAAATCGGCAGGCTCATGCGAATCGCCGAAATTGACGCTCTTGGCGCCCCATTGTCTTCTGGTCTGCTCCGCCGCGTCCACGACGCTCAGGCCTTCAGGATCGGACAGGGCGGGATCGCCCGCGTTATAAAATGGGGTTTCCAGCGCCTGGATGTTCCAGCATCCAAGGCCCTTCTTCACGATATTGGTTTCATCATCCGGATCGTAGCCCGCGGGATAATTGGGATGGTAGCCCTTGTGGCCGTTCGCGAGACCAGCAAGGCCGTTCGACTCCACCACCAGGTACGCCGCCGAATTCAGGCCCAGGGACTCGATCCACATCGGTATTATAAATACGAATTTCTTTTCATTAATAAGCCACTGGAAGTTCCTGTACATCGCCTCTTCCTGAGTGGCGCATTCGCGCGCCGAGCTCTTTTCCCAGACCTTTTCCCAGAACTCGAATTTCTGTGCGGAAACGGAAAGATCTCCCTCTTTCATCCGGTATTTATCTGTGCCGGCGGTCCCGATCAGGTAATCGCTGGCGCTTCCATTTACGGGGGCGGGGCAGTATTTTTCAAGGAAGCCCACCTTGGTCAGGTAATAGTCGGAATCCAGTTTTTCGCGATACCTGTTCCAGCGCTGGCCCGCGGACTCGGGATCGGCCGCGTCCATCCCGCACGCGGCGTCGACGGGATACACGTAGGTCCAGGTGCTCGGGTCGGAGGAGGGCTTGGTCACGTTCGCGTACACCGCGCCGCCTGGACGGTAATAGGTGTACACGTTGCCCGCATTGCTTGCTCCGGCGGTCGAATAGTAGGGCCCCTCGCCTTCCCAGCAGACGCGGGCGATCATGCCCATCATGACCGCAGCGGTGTTGAGCTCGCCGATGCCGTTCGCCACCTTCGGGAAATACGAGCGGTAATCGTTGACGGATTCATCTGTGCCGGTCTCGTGAACTTCTTCGTCTACCCCGTCTCCATCATAGTCAATGTTGGTTACCGTGCTTGTTTCGGGAACGCCTATAGCTTCACCGCCGTTGGGAATACCGGCATCGCCCGCGCATGCCGCGGGCAGGAGAAGGAAGGCCGGGAAATCGTACCCCATGAAGAAGCGGTGGTCCCCTGCTTTCAGGTCATTTCCGGTGAAGGTCCCGGAGCTCCTCCCGATATGGCCGCCGTCCTTGGCGTCGGCGGGAGCGTAGCCGCCCTGCTCTTTTCTCTTGTCAAGCGCCAATGTGTAGGCGTTGAGTGTAAGAAAATCGCTGCTCCTCAGGTTGTACATCGAATCATTGAGTGTCAAAACGCCGTTTGTCGCAACCCCGTGACCATGATAATGGTTTTCGACCGGATCATGGACGTCGGTGAGGACTGTCTTGTACCCGAAATTATAGGATACCGACAGCGTGAACAGGAGGTGATCGAGATATGAGACGTCTGTTGCGCGCCGGTCTTCGCCGACGCCGTTTAACTCGACCATCTGTTTCAACGAATCTTCAAGGGCGTAGTCATCGTCACCGTAATCTATGCCGGCGTTCAGGAGCTGGCCCAGCGACGCGCCGATAGCCTCCAGGGGGGACTTGCCGTCGGGATCGTACAATATCGAATAATCGGCTCCCGGCTCTCCCGTCTCCTGGGAACGGATCATGAGAAGCTGGAGGGCCGGCCACAGCTCTTTGACCCCATTCGTCAATTCAGTGTCGAAGTAAATATCAGCTGTATAGTGATCGGTATACGTAAGACTCTGGTCACGATGGTATTCATTGTTGTTGCCGGGGGATACGGCGCCGTACTGAGCGCCTCCAATCGTGAAATAATCCTCAAGATTGCAGAGGAGCTCCTTCAAAACTGTCCCGAAGAGCTTGCCGTTCGCGTCCTTCGAGGTGAGCCTCCCCGCTTCTATCAGAACATCGACGAGATAATCGGTCACCTCCGAGTCCTCCGCCGCCACGGCGTTGAGGCCCTGAAGGAGCAGGTCAATCCCCTCCACGGTATTGCCGAGAAACGTGTTGCCCGCGCCCGGAGCGTCCGCGGCGCCCGTTATATCCATGTAGCTGTCATTGATCAGAAGCATTTTAGCCAGCGCTCCCTGTATCAGGGGGAGAAAATATTGAAGATTCTGCGCCTGATCGGGATCAAGCGGATCGACCGGATCCGGCGCGCCGCCCGCGACATCCCACTTCTTCTCCGCGAGCATGTACTTGAGCTGCTCGGTAATTGTGGTGATCTCTCCCTCATGCACTCTATTGATATACCCGAGCAGTCCGCTCACCACCGGCATGAGGTCGGCGCTCAGGTTCGCGTTGGTATCCGAAAGGTCGTCCATGAAGCTCACGAAATTATCGTAATACTTGTCGGGGTTGATGAGATCCAGCTCTTCGTCAAGGTCATCCTGGTCGACGATCCTGTTCATGATTGCCCCCAGACCTTCGAGCGTATCGAAGAGGGGCCTGCTTGGATCGGCAGGAGAGTGGGGAGCAGTGATTACTTCAAGAAGCACCAGGTCATCCAGCAGTCCCAGCACCCTCTGTAACGTCGGCACCGGCGTGTCGGCAATCAGGGCCCTGAGGCCCTCATTGAACACATTATCCTCAACCTTGTCCCAGGCATCGGTTATTGCCGGATAACCATCGAATATATCGAACAGTTTAAATCCATTATATGATGGGTCGTTCTGGCTAAACCATTTATCTTTCTCAGAAGAGCATGATGAAAAACTTACCAGAGCCACCATGCACATAATAAAAAGAAAATATTTACCGATCTTCATCTCTCCTCCCAGCACACATTATTTATCAAGTAGTTAAACCATTATAATTATAAAACCGTCCGGACGGTTTTATTTAAGTAATATTAAAAAAATTTGCGATTCATCTTCCATCACATAACTCACATTTCAACGTAAACAATATATATTTGTATCTATGATAAGGCGAGAAAATATTCAAAAACTTAACCCACTCAGGCTTATTTTATAGCTTATTATTACAATAAACGCCTTGAGAACGATATTATGTCTACAATTTTTTATCAAAAACAATTCATTAAAATTGATGTTAAATTACCCGGGCCGCTTGATTTTTGCAATTATAAAAAACCGACATGCCAGTTTTTTTAAGCTAAACAATTTGAGTTATGTTCGGGAGAAATCGGTCGACATCCAATCCTATTCTGGCTTCCCGGTTGTTCCGGACCGACCTGCCCTTGGGGTCAAAGTAACTTGTATTACCGATTGTTATCGGTTATCTACAATATACGACGAGTCGCTTAGCTTTACTCTGACCCCGTACATATAAAAGTATGGAGAGAAAAACCCGTGTTTTCACCTGGATGGATTTGACTTCTCTCGATATTCTATCGAAGCCCTTATGAAGTCCCTGAATAGAGGATGCGGATCAGTCGGTTTGGATTTAAACTCCGGATGAAACTGCGTCGCTATAAACCATGGATGGTTGGGGAGTTCTATTGTTTCAACAAGGTTTACTGCCGGATTTGTCCCGCCGAACACCATGCCGCCCTTCTCGTACGCCTCCCGGTACCTGTTGGTGAATTCATAACGGTGACGGTGGCGCTCCATGACCAATTCCTTTCCATAAATTGCCCTTACCCGCGTGCCATCGCCCAGCCGGCAGGGATATGCGCCGAGTCGCATGGTGCCTCCCTTCTCGAGGACAATCTCCTGGTCTTCAAGGAGCGATATGACCGGGTGCGGCGTGCCGGGGTCGAACTCCTTTGAATTCGCTCCGGTCAGCCCACACATGGCACGCCCGAACTCGATTACCGCGCACTGGAGTCCAAGGCATATCCCGAAGAAGGGCATACCCTTTGTTCGCGCGCGCGATATGGCCATGATCTTCCCCTCTATGCCTCGATCACCGAACCCCCCTGGCACCAGGATGCCGTCGACTTCCTGAAATATCTCTTCAACGAGCTCCGATGTCTTTTCGAGATCCTCCGAATCAACGCGCACGATGTCAAGACGCGCATTGTTGGCGGCAGCTCCGTGGATGATCGCCTCGTAAATCGACCGATACGAATCCTGAAGCGAAATGTACTTCCCGACCACCGCAATGCGCACCTCTTGCGTCGGATTCAGCAGGGATTTCATGAATTTGTCCCACGCGGGAACGCTGAAGCGCTTAACGTCCATCTTGAAGTGCTCCAGCACGATGCTATCATACTCGTTTTCATGGAACATGAACGGTATCTGGTATATTGAACCCTTGATGTCAGGGGCGGATATGACATTCCTCTCGGAGACGTTGCAGAAAAGAGCAATCTTGCTCTTCAGGTCGGCAGAGAGCGGTTGGGAAGAACGACAGAGGAGAATATCGGGGATTATCCCAAGCTCCATCAACTCCTTTACGGAGTGCTGTGTCGGCTTGGTCTTCTGCTCACCTGCCCCTGAAAGCGTTGGAACCAGCGTGAGGTGGACATTCAGGACGCGGTTTGAGCCGAGCTCCTGTCGTATCTGCCGTATCGCCTCGAGGAACGGTATCGACTCTATATCGCCAACTGTACCGCCGATCTCGACCATCACGAAGTCAAGGTCATACGCCGCTGCGACGTTGTAGATCCGGCTTTTGATTTCATCGGTGATGTGCGGGATCACCTGGACGGTACGGCCAAGATAGTCACCTCTCCGCTCTCTCTGGATAACCGCATGGTATATCTGGCCCGTAGTAACTGAATTCTTCCTGGTGTATTCCCCGCTGGTGAAACGCTCATAGTACCCGAGGTCAAGGTCGGTTTCAGCCCCATCCTCGGTTACATACACCTCTCCATGCTGAAATGGGCTCATCGTCCCCGGATCAATATTCAGGTAGGGATCCATTTTAATAATTGACACGTTGCATCCGTGGCCTTCGAGGAGGAGGCCGAGGGAGGCTATTGAGATGCCCTTGCCCAGGGAGGAACAGACACCGCCGGTCACGAATATGAATTTTGTATTGATATTCATTGTTCTGGCGGGACCTCCAAGCAGTCAGTACTAATTATGTTAAATCTGACATAATTCACGAAAATATGTAAATACAAAAACAGGGTTCAATTGTTAAGAACCTGTTAATTTTTCAAAAATGTCGGATCGGGATTTACTCTGACACCGCATTATAGCAGTTTTGCCGGGTCAGGTGGAAATCCCCAGTAGAATTTCCAGCAGATTACATTATCAATGACCTCTCTCATGATAATATAGTTTTTACACTGATAGTTATCGGTAATTCTTTTATTTCTCATCTTACCCACAAATCTCTTTACAGCATACGCAAGAATCAACGAAATCGACATCTTGAGCAGCTTCCTCAGATCGAGAAAATACTCATAATCATCAATCCTCAAACTCACATGCAGTCTGTGCCATTCTTCCTTCTCTGCTCGTTGCTGATAGCGCACCATGGTACCCATTCGCCCCGCGTTCTCAATATCATCCATGGCTAATTTGATCAGGGTGATGATCATTTTAGATCGGGATACTCCGGCAGCATCCGCCTCACGGTTGACAATTTCAAGTATTGTATCGTGTACATTAAGAGTGGTTTCCATATATTCCCCCATTGCATACTGCTTTTAAATTCTATACGCAGCAAATTGGCTGAGCATAAAAAATTTTTTATATTTACAAATCAATTTATTATCATCACTCTCAAAACATGACTTGACATTAATGCCGTTATCTACTTATTTTATATATAGTATGTGCTATATAAACAGTTCCAAGGATATGTTATATTATGGTTGAAAAAAGAAGATTCCCCCGCTTCCCCTGTAAGATAAAAACCAAGTTCAACTTCTACGAGGGCAATCCCGACGATATTGACTACGACATAATGGTCCCCAGCAAGGGGAGGGGTGTTATCTGTGACATCAGCCAGGGAGGCGCCCTTCTCATAACGAGAGAGCGCGTATCCGTCGGCGTGCCCGCACTCGTAAACTTCAAGACTAAAAAAAACAAGCATGCAGTACACGGAAAAATTGTCAGAACCGGTCTCCTGAACAACAATCCGACCGAAGTAGCCCAAAAAATGGCCAAGTTCAAATCGCATGGAGACTCATATATAGCCATAGAATTCAAAGAGCCCATCGCACTATCCGGGGACGAACTCTGATCTGCCATGAAAAACGTAATTATCAGGATCAATGATATCGCCGACATTGACACCTCAAAAATATCGGTCTACGACCTCAATAACCGGTATATTGATTCCCATGGCACCATGTACGGACTCAAATATAACAAATCGCTCAGGAAAATTGAGGTAATCAAGATTGTCAGGACTCACGAGAAAAACGCCGCCAGCTTCCAGCAGAAAATCATTCAGAAAAAAAGGGATCAGGACGAAACAACGGCTGCGGACGGTTTTGCGTCTTCCGGAGATGGCGGGCCAATGGCGGGCGAGAGGGAGACATATAATGCCGAGGCCTTTATCGAAAAAACGATAGAGCTCATGCACACCCACAGGGAACGGCTCAAGGGCATCATGATGAATATCCGAAATTCCAATATCATACCCAAGGACAACAAGACCGAGAGCAACCAACTGGAGGATATTTTCAGGAACATTGACATTGACGGCATTCAGGCCTTTGAGAACCTTTCGAACTACCAGAAAGAGCTCGCCAGTTACCCCCGGTCACTGACCTACTACCAGGCAAAAATGGACGAGCGCGGACGCACGATCATCGACACCCTTGCCGGGAGCAACCGCAAGGTGATGCGCTTCATTTACCTTGCGGAGATGCTCGACAACATCAGGCACCTTTACAAGAACATTGACCAAATGACAAAACAGCTCAGGTCCTTCCTGGAGGAAAAAAATCCGGACGAAGCGAAATGGGCGTCCGCACATGAAAAGCAGTCTTTCAAGGACGGGCTGGTATCCATAAACACGACCATCACGGAAATTGAAGCTCTCCAAGATGACCTCGTGCTTCTTGAGGAGTACACCTATAACCTCGATCATTACGCATAAACGACAAACCCCGGCCTCCTTCATTACGCGGACGATGAATAACCCCGCAGTATAAAAATATTTTCTTGCATTATATCCGGCATGTAAAATCCTTACCTGAATCGATACAGCGAAGCAAACGCCATGACTCTTAAACCGTTATGTGACATATTCAGGGAATCCGATGAATTCCACTCCCTGAAGGAGGCCCTGGACAACGCGGGAGAGCGCCCCGTGATGGTTGAGGGCATCGCCTCTTCCTCGTTTCCGGTGATAGCTGCGTCGCTCTTCAACGATTCCCCCTGCCAGACGATTGTCGTTACAGAGAACTATCAGAAAATGCATACCATGCACCTTGACCTGAGTGCGATGGTTGATGAAAGCCTCCTCTTCGTGTTTCCCCCGTGGGAAACGATCCCATATGAATTCGTGTCCCCAACGGAAATAACAGAGCGGGAGCGCATCACCGCGCTTTACCGGCTTCTCAGGGGCGATCCGGCGCTTGTCGTGACCACGGTGGAATCGCTCATACGCAAGGTCCCGGGCCGGGGCTTCTTTGAGAAAAAGGGCGTCTCCCTGATAAAGGGCGAGGATTACCCGTTTGACGACATCGTGACAATGCTCGCGGACTACGGTTATTCCCGGGAGAAACGGGTCGACTCATTCGGGCAATTTTCCGTCAAAGGCGGTATCATCGATATCTATCCGCCGTCGCATGATAATCCTCTGAGGCTCGATTTTTTTGGCGACACTATCGAGTCTATCAGGGAGTTCGACATCAACAGCCAGATATCGAGCGACGCCTATGAATCGGTCACCATCTATCCGCGGAAAGAGCTGGTGCTACTCAAGGGGGAGCGAGATACGCTGTTAAACGTCATGAAAGACGCCGCAGACCGCGGCCTGGATCTCCCGGAAGGCATACTCTCTCAGCTTAAGGAAGGGTGCCTGGAGAAGGTGGACGGAATAGAGGACCTGTTCCCCCTGGTAACGGCCGGAGAAACGCTCCTGTCATATCTCAGGGACGATGCTCGCATCATCTTCCTCGAGCCGGCGGAACTGGAGTCGCGGAAAAACCAGATCGAAAAAATTTTCCGCGAGCTCTACATTAAGAAAAGGAACGTGACCCTCTGCCTCCCTCCGAACCACCTTATAGACCCGGGGTCTCTTGAAGGGGCGCGCCAGCGCTCGCTTTGCCTTCAGACCTTTACCGCTTCCCGCGAATCGCTTAAATTCCAGTTGAAGGGCATACCAAGCTTTCATGGGCGCATCAAGCAGGTCCGTGAGGAGATAGCCGGCAGGCTCGCCGACGGATGGAGGGTCATTGTCACCACGGGGTTCGAGGGACAGGCGAGGCGCCTCTACGATCTCCTTTCCGAATTCAAGCCTGACAGCCGTTTCGAAGAGTTCACCGAATCGGGCCTGAACATACTCCTCTCCCCTTTCTCCGGCGGGCTTGAAATCGCTCTGTCGAAAATCATTATCATATCAGACCAGGAAATTTTCGGGAAGAGTTACCGGAAAAAACGCGAATTCAAGAAAAAAACATCCAGGCCTATCGATTCGTTCCTGGACCTCAGACCGGGAGACTACGTGGTACACATCAACCACGGCATCGGCTTGTTCCAGAAAGTCGAGCGTATGTCGGCCGGTGGAGTAGAGCGAGATTTCCTACTTATCGAATACGCCGAGGGCGATAAGCTCTACGTATCGCTCGACCAGATCACCATGGTGCAGAAATACATCGGTATAGAGGGTCGAAAGCCGCGAATCGACAACCTCGGAAGAAAATCTGCCTGGAACCGAATTAAGGACAAGGTGCAGAAATCGGTCGAAGAGGTCGCGGCCGAATTGATCAGGATTTATTCAGCGAGACGCGCGCTTAAAGGATTTCAGTTCCCGCCCGATACGCAGTGGCAGGAGGAATTCGAAGCGTTGTTCGAATTCGAGGAGACACCCGACCAGATCACCGCGATTGAGGATGTGAAGGACGACATGGAGGCGCTCCGTCCCATGGACCGGCTTATCTGCGGCGATGTCGGGTTCGGCAAAACAGAGGTGGCCATACGGGCCGCCTTCAAGGCGGTGATGGCAGGGCGTCAGGTCGCGATCCTGGTCCCGACGACGGTGCTGGCCATGCAGCACTACACCACCTTTACCAGGCGATTCCAGAGCTACCCCATAGAAATCGAGATGATCTCGCGCTTCCGTTCCCCCGCCGAGATAAAGAGAATCAAAGCAAGCCTGAAAAACGGGGCCATCGACATCATCATCGGCACACATGCGCTGCTGGCGAAAGACATCGCCATCAAAAATCTGGGACTCCTGGTCATCGACGAGGAGCAGCGCTTCGGCGTTCGGCACAAGGAACAGCTTAAGAAGTTCCGCACCATGGTCGACGTAATGACCCTGTCGGCGACACCGATACCCCGCACGCTCCACATGGCGATGGCCGGCATCCGCGATCTCTCGATAATCCTCACGCCGCCGGAAAACCGTCAGGCCATAGAGACCTATGTGCTTGAGGAAAACCCGGACATCCTCAGGATGGCGATCATGAACGAGTTGGAGCGGAACGGCCAAGTGTTCTATGTGCATAACCGGGTCCAGACGATTGAGGCGCACGCCATCATGCTGAAAGAGCTGGTGCCGGAGGCCACCTGCGCTGTTGCCCACGGTCAGATGCCAGAGCACGATCTGGAGGACGTCATGATCGACTTCATGAACGGGAAATTCGACATCCTGGCGAGTACTTCGATCATCGAGTCGGGTCTTGACATGCCGAACGTGAACACTATCATCATAAACCGCTCCGACGCATTCGGCCTGTCGCAACTATACCAGCTCAAGGGCCGCGTTGGACGATCCATGCGGAAAGCCTATGCCTATCTCTTCTACCCCAGGCATATCCCCCTGACCGAGGAGGCGATGAAGCGCCTGCGGGTTATCGCTGAATATTCTGACCTCGGGAGCGGCTTTAAAATTGCGATGAAAGATCTGGAGATCAGGGGCGCCGGCAACATCCTCGGGCTCCAACAGTCCGGCAACATTTTCGAGGTCGGCTTTGAGCTGTATCTGCAAATGCTCGACAACGCCATCAGGCTCCTCAAGGGAGAGCCGGTTTCCTCCTACTTCCGCACGCCCCTCTTCCTGAAAACCGATTTCTTCATACCCGACAGCTATATCAACGACGAAAAGCAGAAGATCGAGTTCTACAAGCGCTTCGAGTCATGCGACTCGGTGGAGGAAGTTGAACAGCTGGAAAAAGAGCTTGTTGACCGTTTCGGTGCGTATCCGGAAGAGGTGGGGATACTTATCGAGATCGAGAAAATCAGGACCATGGCATCGCTCATGTACATAGACGAGATACTGGAAGACTCGCGATCCATACGCATTAAAATATCGGGCAACGCAAAGGTCGATGTACGCAAGGTCGTCGGCCTGATTGCATCCGACAGGCGGCTGTCCCTTGACCCCGTCGACCGGGAAACCCTTATATTTGTGCCGGAATCGATGAAACCAGAAAAAAAGGTGCCTGCCCTTAAAAAATTGTTGCAACAATTGATGTAATCGGTAATTTCTGCAACCTGAAGCGTATCGGATACGCGGCGGTGCGTTGTTTTAATCTTTTCCCGCACTTTATACTATCTAAAAACTATTTAAAAAGGAACAAAGAAGATGAATAAAAGTAAATGGGCATTGTTACTGATTGCGGGTATCGCCCTTTCATTTATTTCCACCTGCAAGAAGGAAGGAGACGAAACAGCCGTTAAAATTGACAATGAAAAAATCAGCATCAACCAGTTTAACAACTATTATTACATGTTCGCAAGGATGATGTTGAACATGGACAAGAAAGACGTTGACAAGATGGCTGCCAACCCCGATATAGAGAACCATCCCACGCTCAACCTTCTGAATAAAAACAAGTTCATGGATTTCTTCGTCAGCAGGAAGCTTTTGTACATCAAGGCTACCGAGGACGATTCCATCAATCAGGACGAGCTCAATACCATTGCTGAGCTCGCCAAGCTTCAGTTCGTCTCATCGTATTACCTGAGCCAGAAGCTCAAGGACGACATTAAGGTGACGGATAAGGATGTTAACGAATTTTACGCGAACAACAGAGATAAGCTCAAGGGCGTCCCAATGAACGACGAAGCGATCAACTGGATGAAGCAGCAGATCTTCATGGAAAAACTCGAGGTGAAGTCTAATCAGTTCATCCTGGAAATCCTCGGCGAGATAAAGGTCAACAGGGAAGGATTCAAAAAATATATGGCTGATATGGAAAAAAGACAGGCTGCAAAAGATGAATCAGCCAATGACAAGAAAGAAATCCCGGCTGAAGAAAAGAAATAGGCGCATATATCAATCGCAATATAGACTGTTCGAAAACAATATACCGAAATGATTCGCATTACCCCGGCCCCGCTAAAAGCGGGGCTGTCTGTTTGCATTCATAACGCCGCCAAGCACCGGGCAAGAACAATTAGCCGCATGTCCATCTCTTTTTTTAATTGACATTATTGGAAAAATTTTAATAAATTAAACTATTATTTTATATAACCAATCCAAAGATCTGACATTTTATCGAGGAGCATTCACATGTATAAATACATTACGGCTGCCTGTATAGTATGTCTGGCGTTGATAGCACCCCTCTCATGTTCCGCCGGGAAAGCGGTCAGGTATCTCGACAGGCCGATACCCGCCAATTCCTCGCTGGCAATCATCATCGACGCGCCCAATAAAGTAAAGAATGTCGTCATGACGCGATTCCTTGCACGCGGGTTCACGGTCAAGGCGATCAATGCGTCCGATTTCTTTTCGCTCAATGATGTATTCGACTACAGGGACTTCAAAAAGGTCTCTTATATCGGGCAGGACGAAAACTTTCTGTCCCTTGAAAAAACATACAACAGCCTTTTCAAAATGCATTTCTACAACTATGAAGTCAACAAGGCTGAAGTGCTCTCAGATATGAGAAACAAATGGAATGTGCAGTACCTTATTCTCCTCGACCTGAAGAGCATGGGAGGGGCATGGGGCCGTGCCATCGATCTCAGGACCAATGATCTTGTCTGGATTGAGAACCAGGGCGTCTCATTCGGCGGTGATTCGGAAAAAATAACTGACGGCTTTATTGACAGCATGACCGGTAAAAAATGATATCCCGTGCAGCCATCATCGCAATAACCCTGCTGGGGCTCCCCCTCATCACGGCCAGGGCCAGCGCCGGTCCGACCATGGCATTTGGCTATCTGGTCAACGAATCGCGTGACGTCAACCATGAATACCTTGAAACAATATTCCCAAACTCGTTTGCAAGCTCAATTAAAAATATTTTCCAGGTGAATGTCGTTAAACCGGGACAGATCGAGAGGCTTTTAGAAAAGCAGGGGCGCCGGCTGGAAAAACGATACAGGCCCTGCGACCTCATGGACCTGACCGACAGGATCCGGTCCGATTATTTCATCTACGGCAGTTTTCTAACCCTCCCCAACAACCGGATTAAAATCAGACTCAACCTGTACAGCCATGGCATGAACAGGATATTCTCGTTTACGAACATCGGCAGAATGGAAAAGGAAATTTTCAAGCTGGTGGACCGGATCACCAACATCATGATTGACTTCCTGGGAAACAACAATTTCTTCATGTCGCGCATCGTCCCCAGGGGGAAAAAAATCGGGATCCTCACCAACCTGGAGGGCGGCGATCTCAACAGCCTGTACTGCGCCTTCCTCAAGGGCGGATACCGGATAGCCAGCATGCAGGGCAATTCCCTGTATAATACCCTCTCCCGCGAACTGATCGGCAATTTCAAATACATATCGGCCCCGGAAAATTCATATCAGATCGTTTCGGACCCGCGTGCCGTGAGGGTCCTGCACAGCACCTGGACCGGACGAGGTTACTACGAGGAAATCAATTATCGGCGTGAGATATACAGGATATTCGACCAGAATTACATGAACGAAAAAAGCAGAGCCCTCGAAAAGCTGGCAGGGCGTCACAATATCGACACCGTCCTTATCATCGGATTCAACGCCCCGAAGACCAAGGCATGGGTGCGCTGTGTTGACATCGATTCGAAAGACCTGATATGGATGGAGTCAAACATCAGGGGAGGGATCACCGATGTCTGCGGCAAAATTCTCGATCGAATGTCGATGGAGATCATACGCAAATAAAAACCGGCTGCCCTGTTATGCGGACTACACCTTGTCCGCGCAAATCAATTTTCGTCCCGGCTTTTCCCGAACATAAAACGTATACCAAACATGAAGTGAAACCCGATTATTTCCCTGAAGCTCAACTCGCGGAAATAAAATGACTTGTGTATGCCGATGTCAGCGAACGGCGCAAGGAAAGGAAGTGCATTGACCTGTATCCCGGTCCACAGAGCCAGCGCCAGCCCGCCGTCACGCTTGTGACTGAGCCGCAACATATTCATCACTCTCACCCAGTTTGGAACACTGTACCGCAAAAAATAGAATTCCAGGAATCGTGTCTCTCTGTCCGCCTCATCCATGCGCGTGTAGGAATAACCGAGCATAAAGGAGTTGCGCCAGCCGAGCCGTGCCACCGGTATGTCCAGCACGTACTCGAATCCCACGTGGTGGGTCATGTGGTTGAACTGCAATTTCTCCGAATACAATGACGAGCGGGAGGCTGTGGTATATATACCGCGGTAGAGCATCGAAAAATTATCGATAATTGTAATGCCTAAGGCCCCACCGCCCCCGAGCTGTTGCTTGGACTTGCCCACGCTGATATACGCGCCGGAGAGGTCTGCGTAGTATCCGGCCGCCGCCGGCATTGCAGAAAGGAAAACGGCAAGCAGTATCCCTGCGTATTTCAAGCATTCACCCCTGGTTCACTGGCCGTAGCGCCGATCCTGAAGCGCATGGTTCGTCAAAGGGCGTTCGGCCGATAAAAATCTTATAATCGACTATCATTTTAATCAAAAATAGTCAAGAAAAAGAAAATTATATGTCGCGGGATAAAAACAGGCAGGGCCCGCTATTGATAGTTGACAAATTAACTCCCCTGTAAAATTATTGTGATTTAATTATCAGGGCAGCGGTGTCCGGCCGGTGTTCTATTATTTTTTTGAAACAATTAGACGGAAAAAGATTCTCATACACAGGTACCCTGGAAAAATGATGAAACATTTCATGATAACAGCGCTCGTCCTATCGGCCCTCATGCTGGCAGGCTGCGCGGACGACGACGACGACATTAAGCCTTATATCGGCTATATTAACCCGGGTGAATTCCGGCCGCAGGGCATACTTGACGATAAAGAATACTATTTTGACTTTCTGGAAGGCCCCGGAGACAACTGCGGACCGTCGGACATATGCCTTGCCGTTTATACCAACTGGTATGGAACCTATGAAGATATGTACTACCAGACCGAAGGTATCGCTATAAGTGACAGATACAAATCCAATCCGGTGCTCGACATGAAGATCTATCGGATTACCGGTTTGGGCGACTGGACAATTTCGTTAATATACAATGGAATCGCCTATTCAGGCACTGCCCCGGTTGGCGCCATCAGCATCGAATTTTCCGACAGCACTATTCAGACATACCCTGAATACACCACTCCGCTCGGAGATTATTTTGAAGCCTCTGGAATCTATGTACAACGCGCCACCATCAAATTTATGAGTGATATTCCGCTGAAAAGTAAAAGCTCCACCATTACCATTGACTGCGGTGATACACCAGGAACCGGTGACAGGATTGTCGCTTACAGCCACCGCCTGTAAGAATAGATACGCCTTTCTGGTAATAAGAAATGGAAAAAAGTTATTCCAGTATTGCCCCCAGTAACACCGGCTCGCATTCTTTGTCATACGAAAATGTGATGACGCATAAATTGAAACGATATCTTCCGGCCGGCGTTGCATGCTGTCTGGCAGTCTCGCTTGCACTCCCCTCTCCTGCCCCGGCAAAAGTGTACAAGCGGGTCAATCCGGACGGATCGATTGAACTTTACAACAAAAATGAAGGCCGCCGATCAAAAGCTTCCGGCGCCTCCCGGAGCATCTCCAGCAAGTTTGACGAGCTCATCGAAACGGTTTCAGCACGACACGGCATGGATTCCCGGCTCATCAAGTGCATCATCAAGATTGAGTCCGATTTCAACCCGGAGGCGGTCTCCCCGGCCGGCGCCATGGGCCTCATGCAGCTCATGCAGGAAACCGCGGATTACTATTTTCTGGAAAACCCTTTCGATCCCGAAAAAAACATCGATACCGGAGTGCGGCATTTCAAGTCGCTGTATGATTATTTCAAGAATGATATCCCTCTGGCGCTCGCCGCCTACCACGCCGGGCTCGGGAGGGTGAAAAAAAACATGTCCCTGCCCCCCATTCAGTCCACCATCGATTACGTCAACGCCGTGATGCACCTGTACACGGGTAAGAAAGACAGGTATTCGGCAACCGCCGTACGGCGGCTGTACAAGAGGATCGAAAAAGATGGAACGATTGTGATATACAGCAAATGAGGTATCAAACAGAAGGCGAGGATGCGTATCCTCGCCTTCTGTTTAACATCCTCGCCCTCTTGTTTACAAATAAATCGTCGATTATTTTACAAACGTTTCGCCGCCGCGCAGATTGATGACGCCGTTATCGTCAAGATCCCTCATGACCTTCACAACCATCCGCCGGCAGTCCTCGACTTCCGAAAGCCGCACCGCGCCCATCGCGTTCATGTCCGAAAGGATATCGGTCGCCCTGTTCTGGCTCATGTTCCTCAACACCTTGAACCGCACTTCGTCCCCGGCGCCCTTGAGCGCCTTGGCGATGAGGCGATCGTCGCCGACAGTATCGATGACGACCCGAATTTCCTGATTGCCAAGGTTCGCGATGTTCTCGAATGCAAAAATTTTATCCCTTATCTGGCCGGACACGTTCGGCATGGCGACCTCGAGGTCCTCCATGAGCTTCTTTTCATCGTCTCCCGGCATATGCCTTAAAATACCTAGTAGCGTATCAAGCCCGCCGGCGCTGAGCCCCTGGTTCTTTGTCCGGTAATCCTGGTATTTTTTTTTCAGTGTCTTCACGATGCCCGCGACTGCGTCCGGCATCACCTTGTCCATCTTCGCCATTCGCAGCGCGACGTCTTTCGCCCTGTCGTGGGGCAGGGACTTCATCACGGCCGCCGACTTTTCCGGGGCGAGAAACGACATGGCCACCGCTATGGTCTGCGGGTTCTCATCTTTCAGGAACGATACGAGCACATCGTCATCTATCTCGTCAAGTGTGGCGAACTCTCTGTCAATGTCGATGTTTGAAAATTTGGAGAGTATCTGGTCGGCTTTGTTTTCCCCGAATGACTTCTGTAGAATATCGCGCGCCGCGCCCTCGCCTCCCCTGAGCCTCCGCTTTTCTTTCCGGAGATCGATAAGAAAGCCGCCGATCAGGTCCTCGCGCTCCTCCGGGGAAAGCCTGTCAATCTTGGCGATCTCGCCCGAGAGCTTCTCGATGCTCGCCTCGTCAAGGTGCTTCATTATTTCTGACGCGACCTTCGGTCCCAGGGCCACCAGGAGGGCGGCGGCCCGTTCGACGCCGCTCATGTCGAAAACATCTTTCATTTCACCGCTTCGACCTTCTCTGCCGACTCAGGCTCGGTTTTCCCGGTTTGTGATTTCTCTTTTTTCGACTGCGATTCCATGAATTTCTTGGATTTCTCAAGGGGATGAATTACCGGCACCGGGCAGACCTGCACACACCGGTAGCACTGGATGCATTTATCGTAATCGATCCGGGCCAGAAAATTATCGACCTTTATCGCCAGCTCAATCTGCGCCGGGTCCTTTTCTGGATATTTTTCCGCCAGCGCCTGACGGCACGCCTTTTCGCAGAGCTTGCAGGCGATACAGCCCACGGAGCACCCCTTCTTCATGACCGGCGCCTTTTCCTCGTTCCTGCATATTACATGTATATCATTTCCTGACGGCACGAGGCTGATGATGCCCCGCGGGCACGCCTTGACGCAGAGCCCGCAGCCGGTGCAGATTTCACGGTCAATGTCCGGAAGGCCGTTATCATTCATCGTTATGGCGCCAAAGGGGCAGACGCGCTCGCAGTCGCCGAAACCGAGGCAGCCGTATTCGCAGACCTTGAAGCCAACCATGATGTCCTGGGCGGCGCCGCAGTCTTTTGGACCGAGGTACTCGAACCTTCTGACAGATTCCGCAAGACCGCCCCTGCAGTGCACTCTCGCCGTGACCGATGCCCCCTCCCCGGAATAATCGAGGCCCATTATTGCGGCGATCTTACGCGCCGAGTTGGCGCCTCCGACCGTGCAGAGGTCAATGGCGTATTTTTCCTCGACGATCTTTGTCGCGTACGCGGTACAACCCGGCATTCCGCACGCCCCGCAATCGGCGCCCGGAAGGGCATCTCGGACCTTTTCAATGCGCGGGTCCTCGTCCTTTCGCAATTTCAGCATTGCGATCGACAGAAACAGGCCGAACACGGCAGCCAGGCCGCCCAGCGTAATAATGGAAGCAACGGAGGGGAAAAGCGTGTCAATCATATTCCATCTCTTAAAATAATGTTTGTGGGATAAGAATAATTTATGCTTGAAAAAAATCAATAATTTATTTTTTTATGGACAATCGGCCGTGCATGGCTAAAATCATCTCGAAAGATTCAGCGGGCCTGCCGGACTGAATCTCGCATGGCATACTCAGGTCAAGGTTCTTTCATATGCTCAAAAATGAAATGGATACCAGGTATCAGACCGAGATAATGACGGCTATCAAAAACCGCAGCGATCTCGTGTTTATATCCTATTCCGGTCTGGAAAATACCGAGGAAAAAATCAAATTCGCCCTGGCGAAAATCCTCGAGCGCTTCAAGAAAGAAGAACATTTCACCCCCGTACTTTCCTGCATCAAGGAGCTTATCGCCAACGCCACCAAGGCGAACGCAAAAATGATCCTCATCAACGAGGGAAAAATCAAAGCCACCGACAACTATGTGGACGTTGTCAAGCAGATACGTAAGATCCTTAACGAGGAAGCACTGCTGGAATACGGCATCAAGGCGAAAAAAAACAAACTTTCAACAAGAACCTACCTCAAGGTCCACGGAAACAACCTGATCATCGAGGTGATCAACAACGTGCCGCTCACGGAAAAAGAATTGAAAAAAATAAGCGAGCGGATCGAGGTTTCGTCGAAATACGACAACATCGCAGAATTTTACATGGAAAACCCGGACCCCGAGGCGGAAGGCATGGGCCTCGGGCTTTCCATGGTCGTCATTTTGCTTAAAAACATCAACATATCGCACAAGAACTTCGTGGTGACCACAGACGGAAGTAACAAGACCTACGCCACAATCCTCGTACCGCTTGCCTAGACCATCCGATAAAAATCGCCCCGCTCAAGCTTCTCAACCGTGACCATCCCTGATGCAATCATCGAATCGAGGGCGAGCTCAAGGGCCGAGCGATCCGGACCAAGCGCGGCGAGAAGATCATCGATGGTGGACGGCCTCCTCCGCAGAATCGAGATTATGGATTTCACCAGGTTGTCGGCATTCGGCCCGGCGCCCGCGCGCGACGCCGGCCTGCCTATGATCTCCACCTCGAGAGGGCGGAAAAAATCCGCGATGGAGTGCAGAAGCCCCTTCTCCGCGGGCTCCACCCAGTCGACAGTGCCCGGCCGGTCCAGACTGTTGATCTGTACCCTGTCCGGCCTGATATCCAGGCAGGCCTGCCTGAGCAGCAACAGCTCTTCCTTCACGTCGTTAACGCCCGGCACAATGAATATCTCGAGAAATATCTTCCCGCTGAACTCCCGCCTGAAGGCGGCAAGCCCCTCGATCAACTTATCGGAGGTTATGCCGGCGGCCGGCCGGCAGATCCTGTCGAACACCTCCGGGCTCACGGCATCAAGCGAGGGAATCACGATATCCGCGCCTGCGACGTCGCGTCGCACGACGGGGTCCGAAAACAACGTTCCATTGGTGAGCACGGCTATGCTGTAGCGCGGGTGATTCTCTCTGATGTGGGTTATTATCCTTCCGATGCCGGAATGGAGCGTCGGCTCGCCTGACCCGGAAAAGGTGACGAAATCTATCGTTGGCGAACCGGAGAGGTACCGGTCCAGCTCGGAGATCACGTCGTCGGTCGGGACATACTCGGCTCTTTTCGAGGTGAGTTCAGTAGTTTCGCCGCATTCGCAGTAGACGCAGCTGAGCGAACAGGTCTTGTAGGTAACCAGGTCCACCCCGAGTGATATCCCGAGCCTGCGGGAATTGACTGGGCCGAAAAGGTATTTCATGGCTCGATCCCGGGTCACTTCCTCTTCGCGAGCCTGACCGTGAGGTTGAATGAAACCACATTGTCAGCTTTTTCGCCGATGATAACGAGGTCCGTCATCTTATCCATAACGCCGGCTACTGCCCTGTTGCGGTAGGCGTAGATCATAAGCAGGGCACCGAAAAAACTCTCCTTTTTTACATAGGCGAGAAAGAAAACTTTATCGCCGAGCCTTTTTATGATTTCGTCCCCGCCTCCCCCGTGCGATAGTTCCTTGCTGGACAGCGCCGTCGCGATGAGATCGACATCATTGCCGATGTAAATACCCCGCCGGTCAAATACAACATGGTTTTTGTTGTTCTTGGAGTCTATATACCAGAAGGATTTCACCCCGCCGACTGCAGCGGTACCAAACCGGTTGGTGCCCTTGTATTTTTCTTTGAGGTGGCCGGATGATTTGTCCCAGAGTGAAACCGAGCGCTCGGGATCGTCCATCGGCATGAAGAACAGATACCCGCCGCCGGCCCCCTTCGGCTGTCCCGCGATGATGTTCAGCACGCCGCTGCTGTAAGGAACGACATCTTTCCCGAAATCGATGCCGAGCTGGTCCCTGATCTCCTCTGTGAAATCGTGGTAATAGGCGCAGCCCGGCGTATCCTTTTTACAGAGGCTCTCTATTTTATTATAATCAAACGAAATATATGAGTACGTCGCGGCATTTTTAACGTGGAGCGCCCGTCCATACGTCCCGGTTTTGATCACCTGGAGGAGCGTGTTCACGGTATCGCTCGCGGTGTTGAACCTGGCGGCAAAGTCAATATCTATCATCTCAGGCTTAACCGTCGCGCCCATGAAGGCATAGTCCACTGAGTTAAACAGGGACGCCCCGCCCGACAGCCTCTCGAGCTCCGGGCGGACCGACGGCCGTCCCGCGGCCGCGTCGGCGATATAGGCGGCCTCTTTCAGAATGGCGCCGCCGAAGGCGCTCTCCTGAATTTTCTGGTTATCCTGCTTCTTTTCATTCTTCTTTTTATTCTCCTTTTCCCGTTCCCGTTCAAGGCGACTGCGCAGGGCATGCTTGAGAAAATCCCTCGTGGCATATGCCTTCAGATCGCATTCCTTTCTCGCACGAGCGAGATAGTCGTTATACATCGGGTCGAGTGCAAGATAGCCGGCGTTGTCGGCCTTCGCGTCAATTACGCTCCTGATAAGCTCGCCAGTTGATCCTGCCGCCAGCACGCCGTCCAGGGCGGTGAAAAAGATGTCCCGGTGCGACTGGAATATCTTATAGCCCCGATAATCGGTAATGGCCGGATACAGGTCCATGCTATCGGGCCCCGACATCTTTTTCAGTATTTCAACAAATTTCAGCGGGAAGGTTTTTTCATCCAGTACCGGCAGGAAGATAATGACCCGGTCCTGGCGCTGTTTGCCGTCCGGATATATGGCCAGACTCGCCGAACGTTCTACGTCTATACCGGCATTCTTCAGCGATTCGATGTCAAGAGGGTCAATGCCGGTCTTTGCCTTGATTGATAGTATCGTTTTGTTGTATTTATCCGCATATTCGGCTGACAGGAGATTGTCGCCAGCGAACCGTACCGTCTCTATGAATTTTTTTATCCGTGAGGTTTTCATGAAAAGCATCAGCGAGGAAGGAGTTATCGCTTCAACGACGTCAGCCCGCTCCTGGGGATACCCCCCGACCGCAAGCGCAATGGTCATCATAACAAGAACGATTTTTTTCATGGTGTTATCCGCCTGAAACTCAATTTCCGTGTATTTTACAGTACGGGGCGTCAGGATGCAAGAAAAATATATTGAGACGGCTTGAGCAGACTATAAGCGGCATTTTTATTGGTCGAGATCTGTCCCGCGAGAAGACGACAGGGAAGTCGCCGGTTCCGTCGCGTAAACATGAGGTTTTTTCACGGCGGACGAGGAGGACAGCTCCCGACCAATACCATCAGTACCCATATATACTATTCATAATAATACCGACCCAAGCCGGATAATTGTATTGCAAAAAAACAGTTGAACAACTATATCGGAACTTGTAGAGTAATGGCGGCCTGGTGCCGCACGCATTCAGCGCGCGGCACCAGGTAATGATAATACTTCACGGAGCGTGCCATGATCGGCGTCGAAATAAAAAAAAGCTACGAAGAGATCAATAGTAAAATCCGGGAAGGAAAAGCGGTTGTTGTCACCGCGGAAGAGATGCCGAAGATCGTCGAGTCGGAAGGCATAGACGGCGCGTTCCGCAAGGTGGACGTCGTCACCACGGGGACGTTCGGCACCATGTGCTCGTCCGGTGCCTTTATCAATATTGGCCACACCAGGCCGCGCATGAAGGCGTCGAAGATCTGGCTCAACAACGTCGAAGCGTACGGCGGCATTGGCGCGGTGGACTGCTACATCGGGGCCACACAGGTCCAGGAAAACGACCCCCTCAACATGGTACACCCGGGAACCTTCAAATACGGCGGCGGCCACGTCATAGAGGACCTCATCGCCCGTAAAAAAATCAGGCTCCGCGCCGCGGGATATGGGACGGATTGCTATCCTTTAAGGGAATTCGAGTCAACGATAACAATCGACGACCTCCGCAACGCCATCATGTTCAATCCCCGCAACTCATACCAGAACTACAACTGCGCGGTCAATATGTCTGAGAAAACCATATACACCTACATGGGCATCCTGAAGCCGGACATGGCCAACGCAAGTTATTCGAGCGCCGGTCAGCTCTCCCCGCTCCTGAATGACCCTTACTACTGGACCATCGGCGCCGGCACCCGCATCTTTCTCTGCGGCGCGGCCGGTTCCGTAGCCTGGCACGGGACCCAGCATGCGCCCGAATGCAAGCGGGGGCGGAACGGTATCCCGGCCGAGGGCGGCGGCACGCTCGCCGTCGTGGGCAACATGAAAGAAATGGATCCCCGGTTTGTGCGCGGGGCGTCGTTCACCGGGTATGGCTGCTCCATCATGATCGGCATCGGCATTCCCATTCCCATCCTGAACAGGGACCTGGCTTTCTATACCGGTCGATCGGACAGAGACCTTGTCTGCCCTGTGGTCGACTACGGAATCGATTATCCCTCTGGCACCGGCACGCCTCTGGGAGAGGTGAGCTACGCCGAGCTGAAAAGCGGACTGATAGAATTCAAGGGAAGAACGGTCGAGACCGCGCCCCTGTCGAGCTACCCGATGGCGCGCGAGATAGCGAATACGTTAAAGGACTGGATCATGCGGGGATTTACCATCGGTGTTCCCCAGTCGGCGCTCCCGACGGTACCCCGGGGAAAAAATGATGAAACGCGCTGAACGGTTTTACCGGGATTTCACCGCTACGGCGAGATGGAAAAGCTTCCGCGTGAAGGTTGAAACATCGGACCTTTACATCCGGGCCGGCAGAGATCTTTCGCAGCAGGCGGAAAAAATCGTGCACCGTCTGCGCAACGATATCGAGGAGCACATCGAGCGGCAGAACGAGTTTCTTACCTCCTACACGCCGGTGAAGCGCCTGGACGGCTATCCCGACGTAATACGCATGATGTATGACGCCTCGGAACTCGCCGGCGTGGGTCCCATGGCCGCGGTCGCAGGTGCCATTGCCGAATCTGCAGGCCGCGAGCTGGCGGGATATACGGATGAAATCATAATTGAGAACGGCGGCGATATATGGATGAATATAGCCGCTCCGGCGTCCGTTTTCATCTACCCGGGCGGGCACCATTTTGGATGCGTCGCAATGAAGATTTCTCCCGGCAGAACGCCATGCGGCGTCTGTACCTCGTCGGCACGGATCGGGCATTCCTTCAGCTTCGGGAAGGCTGAATCAGCGACGGTGATTACTCCCGAAGCGGCCATTGCTGACGCCATCGCCACCGAGGTGTGCAACCGTGTTAAAACCGAAGATGACATGGAGGATGCGGCCCGGTTCGGCATGGAACGGGGTGCCGAAGGAGTGGTCATCATATACCGCGACAGACTCTTGGCCCAGGGGAACGTGGAACTTGCGGATCCGAATGATGGAGAAGTGCAATGAAATCAAAAAACGTACTGCTTATATTCAATAAAAAAATCATGTACAAACCGCTAATATACAGGCTGGCAAAAGATTTCGACGTGGTATTCAATGTCCTGGAGGCCAAGATCCTCCCGAAACTCGAGGGAAGGCTCATCCTGGAGCTCCGCGGCGAAGAAGATTCCGTCGACTCAAGCATCGATTACCTCATGCAGGAGGGAGTAGTGGTGGAGACGCTGGTGGACCGGATTGTCCGGGACGACGAACGATGCATTCACTGCGGCGCCTGCACCTCCGTCTGCCGCGTGGACGCACTCTGCATCGACCGTTCCACCATGAAAGTCATGTTCGACCATGAAAAGTGCGTGGCGTGCGGCATGTGCAAGATCGCCTGCCCGGTCGGGGCCATGTCGGGGGCGAGTATCGATCTGGATTAACCGATAACTATCGGTCCCGAGGAAGCCCAGAGGACTCAATTCACCAATCCACCGATATGGCCCGCGATTACTGCCCACGCCCCCGGCACCCAGCCCCCTGTAATCAATTATAATCCTGCATTGTTTTTGATAGGACATCAAGTCATGAATCCTGATAATATAAAAATAGATCATTATTTCAGGATTGCTATTCGCAGAATTTTATTGAGGATATGACATGGATGCAACTATTCCTTCCAGGCAAAAGGTCATGAAGGACCACAAGGATGCCGGCGGGTTTACGGCCGCCGTTTTCCCGATACACTATCCGCGGCCGCTTTTCAGAGCCTACAATGTTCTCCCCGTAGAGGTATGGGGTCCGCCGAAGGCTGATCCGCACCTGTGGGAGGCGCATCTGCAGACATATACGTGCAGTGTGATCCGCAACGGCCTCTCCTTTTTCATTGCCGGCGGCCTTGATGGAGTTGATATGTTAGTAGTTCCTCATTGCTGCGACACCCTTCAGGGACTGGGGAGCATTTTGCAGAACTATCTGCCGCAGAACAAGCGCGTTTTGACGCTCTACATCCCCCGCGACAGCCGTGAAATTGATATAAACTATTTGGCACGCGAGATGAAGATATTGTCGGGGAGGATCGGAGAGGTTACAGGAACGGAGCTGGACGAAAGCAAGCTTATAAAGTGTATCGACGAAGAGGACAGATCAAACGCCATCGTCGGGAGGATGTTCCAGCAGAGAACTCAGCTATCATGCTCGGACAGGGAGTTCTATGAGATTATCAGGAGCAGGGAGTACCTTCCCGCGGACGCTTTTATTACTCTGGTCGAGGGTTTCATGGCCAGGGCGAAAAATCAGGACGGCGGCAGGATACCGGTTGTTATTTCCGGCATCATCCCGGAGCCGATGGACATATTCAATTCTCTGAACGGCATTGGATTGACGGTTGTGGGCGATGATCTGTTCACTACCGGAAGGCGCATCTACAGCCGGAGCGACAGCACAGACCCCTGGACGAGGATGTCCGAAATGATTATAAAGGGCCCGCCGGACTCGACAAGGGGCAATTTTTTAACAAACAGGGTCAAGTATCTCGTCGATCTCACGAAGGAGAGCGGCGCGCGCGGTGTCATATTCTATCACGTGAAGTTCTGCGAGCCGGAACAATTCTACTATCCAGCCCTGAAGAAAGGCCTCGAGAACGCGGGGATACCCTCCGTGCTCGTCGAGGCGGAGATAGGAGATCCGCTTCCCGGGCAGGTCGTGACCCGTCTTGAAGCCTTCAAGGAGGTGATCTCATGAGTATTTTAAGCGCTGTTTCTTTCAACTGGAAGGTCAACGTCCTGGGAAAGGCGTTTCTGCGCTTTGAAAGACGCAGGGGCGAATGGAAGATGCGGAAGCCCTACAAGAAGCAGAACCCGAATCTCGCGCCCCTGCTTAAATCCGTTCCCTATCTGAAGGAGCTCATTAGCACACACTACCTGCACGGTCGCTACGCCGACACCCACAAGAAGGTCGCGTGGGTTACGTCGGGTGCACCCGTTGAAATCCTGAAGGCACTCGATTATTTCACACTGTATCCCGAAAATCACGGCGCCGTATGCGGCGTGCGCAGGCAGGTTGTCGAGCTCAGCGGCGTCGCAGAGAACATGGGCTACAACCGCGACCTCTGTTCGTACGCGCGGGGAGACCTCGGATCGGTCGTTTCAGGGAAAACGCCGGTCGGCAGGCTGCCCAAACCCGACCTTCTCTTCTGCTGCACCAACATCTGTCAGACGGTGATGTACTGGTACCAGGTGCTGGCTGATCATTTCAAGGTGCCCCTTATCATGATAGACACGCCGTTCATTTACGATAAGGTGACGGAACACGAGATTGAATACGTGAAGAAGCAGCTCGAATACGCGATTGCAACCGCGGAGAGGGTCGCCGGAAAGAGCATCTCGCTGAAGCAATACAAAAAGGTCGGCATATATGCAAAGGATGCCGTCCTCCTGTGGAATGAGATTCTGGACCTGTGCAAGCACAGGCCCTCGCCGATCTCCGCGTTCGACCAGTTCTTCTACATGGCGCCGATTGTCGACATGCGCGGCGAGGACCATGCCGTAAAATTTTACACGCAGGTGATTGCCGAAGTGAAACAACGGATCGCGGACGGCGTCGGGGCCGTCACCAACGAGCGGAAGCGCCTCCTCTGGGACAACCTCCCGATATGGTACGAGGTACGCCGGTTCGCAGAGGTCCTTGCAGAAAAGGGCTACTGCATCGCGGCCTCGACATACACGCACGCGTGGGGCGGGGACATGAAGCACATAATAGAAAGCATAGATACCACCAAGGACGATATGGATTATCTGCTGTCAATGCTGGCCAGCGCGTATCTGCATGCCATCCTGAACCAGAGCTCCGGCTACAAACTGAACGTCATGCTGAAAATGGTGAAGGAGTATGATCTTGACGGCGTCATTCTTCACAACAACAGATCATGCAAACCCTACTCCCTGGGCCAGATAGACCAGCGGGACCGACTCATGAATGAGTACGGAATACCGACCATTCTGCTTGAGGCCGATCACAACGACCCGCGCTCGTTTTCAGAGGAGCAGGCGATGAACAGGCTCGCGGCGTTTATTGAGATTGTTGAGAATAAAAAATAGCGTCTGATCAAAATCCTGGATAGCTATCGGTTCCCCTGTCTGATTATGGAATAATCGATAGTTTCTTTCCGACTTTTTTGAAAATATCCATGCTTTTATCCAGGTCCTCCCTCGTGTGCGTGGCCATTACCCCGAGACGTATGCGGGATTCCGCGGGAGGCACCGCCGGGTGGACGATCGGCGAGGCAAAAACCCCCTCGTCAAATACCATCCGGTTGAAGGTCATGGTCTTTTCCACATCACGTATAAGAAGCGGCACCACTGCCGTCCGCGACGGGCCCGTATCGAAGCCGATCTCCTCGAGCCCCTTGAGGAAATAATTGATATTGCTCCAGAGACGATCCTTCCACTCGGGCTCCTCGTCAAGGAGCTCGAATGACTTGTAGACGCCCGCAACGGTAAGCGGCGGCAGAGAAGCTGAAAAGATGTATGCCGAAGCGCTGTGGCGCAGGTAGTCGATGAAATCGGACGGGCCCGCCACGAAGCCCCCCACTGCCCCGGCAAACTTTGAGAAGGTGCCGGCAATCACGTCCGGCGCGTGCGGCATATCAAAGTGGTCCGGCAGCCCGTACCCCCGCTTCCCGAGGACGCCCAGGCTGTGCGCCTCGTCGATGAGGAGCATGGCGCCATGCTCCTCCTTCAGGCGGTACAGCTCGGGGAGATCGGCCCAGTCGCCGTCCATGCTGTAGACCGAATCGACGATCACCAGCATCCGCTTGTACTTCGACCTTGCACGTGGCAGGAGGGTCTCCAGGTCCTCCGTGTCATTGTGGAGCCACATCCGCTTGTCGCTCCCCGAGAGAGTGACGCCGTCCACTATGCTCCGGTGTACCAGGCTGTCCAGGAGGGCGACGTCTCCTTTCCCGATGGTCGCCTGTATCGAGCCGAGGAGCGCCTGGTAGCCGCTCGGCAGAAGCACGCAGGCTTCGCGCTCGTACACCTGTGCGATCCGCTCCTGGAGCCGGTAATGGAGATCAGTGGTGCCGCACGCCAGCGGAGACCCGCCGATGCCCAGGCCGTATTTGTCGGCAGCCTTCTTGACCTGTTCAAGCACTTTGGGGTGCGTGGAAAAACCGAGGTAGTTATTAGAGATGAAATTGATCCTCTCCTTTCCGCTCACCATGATACGGTTAGCGCAGGACGAGCTCACCTCGAGGCTGTACGTGTATATATTAGCCTTTCGCAGCGTTGACACCAGGGCGGCCTGCTGCTTCATAGCGTCGCTTATCAGTTGACTCATAGATTAACCCTCTTAACCCTTACTATACCACGATTATACGCATCCCGACTCTCTCTGCGGCAGGGAAGACCGGAATGATGATATGCCTATGTTATCAGGTGCTTCTCCAGATAGTGAAGCACCTCGATGATGGTCTGTAATTCCATTATCTCGTCAAGTTCCGGCTCAAAATCATACAATTCGGATATGCGCGAAATGGCCTCCATGCTCTTGAGGCTGTCAAAACCGAGGTCCTCAAGGAAGCGGTCATTGTCCCCGAGCTGGTCCGCCTTTTTCCCCGCCAGCTTCGCGATGATTTTAAGAAAGTCGCTCCTTATCTGTTCCGGCGTAATGTTTGCCATCCTGCTCTCCTTGTCATGTCGATCAATACTATACCGCCCGCACCTGCGCGGCATAGTGTGAACCATGCCGTTATTATTTCAATGACTATTTGGCGCCGTTTTCCGCGGAACGCTACTGCCGCATGCGCCTTCTGAAAAGATGGAAATGGCTCATGAGGAATGTCTTGACTATCACCAGCAGGTTCTTCCCCTGACTGAGGATGAGCTCACCTTCCAGGTATATCCGCTTGCACATGTACCGCTGGACTTTGCCGCTGGTCGTCTTCGGAATGGTTCCCTTTGGAACCAGCATGATGTCATCCGGCGCGATCCCGAGCTTCGCCAGCACCTCTGCATGGATATCGCGCTTCAACCGATCGAGATCGTCATTTTCCTTAATGCAGGTTTCGCATACCAGCACCAGGTCTTCAGTCCCCTCATTCTCATTGTGTACGTCGAACGCTGCGCAACAGCCGAGTCGGACGCCCGCGACGGTCGAGGCTATCCGTTCAATATCATACGGGTAAATGTTTTTACCGCGCTTGATGATCATCTCCTTCTTGCGACCCGATATAAAGAGCAGCCCGTCCAGTATGAACCCCATGTCGCCGGTATGGAGCCATCCGTTCTTCAAGGCTTCACGGGTCGCCTCGGGATTCTCGTAATAGCCGCTCATAAGGCTCGGGCTTTTTACCAGAATCTCACCGATCTCGCGTTCATGCAGAGTCTCTCCATTCTCGTTGGCGATCCTGACCTCCTGGCCGACGAGGGGATATCCGACGGAAACCAGGTCGATGTACTCCTTGCTGTTCTCGCTATTCGAGTCGACGGCGATATCCTCGGTTTCGATCTTCTCCCTGTTGAAACGGCGGACCACCGTGGTATTCTTAAGCGACGGAAAGGTGGCGGCAAGGCTGTTTTCAGCCATGCCGTACACGGGCAGGAAGATGTCGTCCCTGAGGCCGCGGGGGCCGAACTTCTCCAGAAATTTCGTAAGAGTGTTCCGGTCAATCGGTTCCGCACCGTTCAGGGCGAGCCTCCACGCGCTCAGATCAAGTCGGTGGGAACTCGCATCGTCAATACGTGTCACGCAGTAGTGGTATCCGAAATTGGGAGCAACGCCCATGGTGACGCGGTATTTCGAGATGTTCTCGAGCCACCAGACTGGCTTGAAAATAAAGGCCTCCGGCGCCATCAGCACCATTGAGATATGCCAGTAGAGCGTGCTCAAAAAACCGCCGATCAGGCCCATGTCATGATACATGGGGAGCCAGCTGATACCTACATCGTCGGGCGTCATCTCGCTGGCAACGCCGATACCGTGAATGTTATGGAGAAGATTCCGATGCGAGAGCATGACTCCTTTCGGCTTTCCGGTAGTACCGGAGGTGTACTGTATAAGGGCCAGGTCGTCCGGTTTGACGACTGGAAGCGGCTTATGATTTTCAACAGGCACGGGATTGGCAAAAATCTCGTCGTCAAAGAGGAACCCGCTTACCAGGTCCGAGATGTTCATGAGGCTCGCGGCGATCACCTTGATTTTTTCATAGGTGATGAAATACCTTGCCTCGCAGTCGTGTATGATGTGCTTGAGGTTGTCCAGGTACTTCCCGAGGTTGCTGGTCCCGGCAGGCTGGCTGACCGGAACCGGCACGCCTCCGGCCAGAAGAATGCCGAAATATATATAGGCGAAATGAGCGCCCGTCGGCAGCATCACCACCACCTTGTCGTCCTGTTTGAGGCCCCTTCCAATGAGGTATTGCGCGACAGCCTTGCCGTGAGTGAGAATATCCTTAGCTGATACCCGTGACTCCTTATTTTTAAGATCCATGAAAATGAGAAATTCCGGTTTGGCAACGGCCCTCTTCTCAAGTGCTTCAATCAGGGTCTCGTACCTCAGTTCATACCTCTCCGAGTTTTTCTGATAAGCAATTTTTTTCGAATCAACTGCAATGTTCATAACTATATCCTTATAAAAATTTAGCGTATATACCTTTACCCTCTTTCTTTTTTCAAAGACAGCATGAATAACATGCAACGCATCGAAATAATGGATTTTTAATCAGAACAATAGTAATTATCTTTGTTTCAAGTTGGTAAAGAAATATAACACTATGCCCTGCACCTTTTCAGCAAAATTCAACATTAGAATATATAATAACGCAAATATCATGCCAAAGCAAATTTTGTTATTTTATACATCAATATATCCATAAGCATCAAATATCATATATATCGGTGTTATTACAGCTGTCTATCATATTAAAAAAATCTACAGCCCGTATCATTAATACAACAGAACATCCGTCCAGTCGGTCATTGAATTCATGCCAGCCTTCTCGAGTGACTCGTCACATGCCTCAATGGATTTTATCCCGACTGGTTCGACAGACTCATCACGGGTCTGGCGTTGGGCTCGGCATAATATATGATATGTTACCCTGAGCGGAGTCGAAGGGTGCCTCGACGGAGTGTGTCCCGAGCTTGCCGAGGGGCTCGGCATGACTTCGGGAAAACCATGAAGTATTAATTAGTATTGACATATTAGATTACAGATATCAGATCTCTCATGTAATTAATACACGGGGGCATAGTATTGAGACAGAAAATATATTTTTCCGGCAAATCAGCCATCATCACGGGCGGATCTAAAGGAATCGGCAGGGCCGTGGCCCGGGAATTCGTCAGGATGGGAGGCAGTGTCTGCATCATAGCGAGAAGCAAATCGGGCCTTGCCGACGCAGAAAAGGAGATAACGCATTCATGCGCCGGCTTACGGACAGTGACATCGATATCGTGCGACACCACTGACATGAAGCGCCTCAAGCCGCTTCTGGAAGACCACATCAAAAAAAACGGATTGCCTGATTACCTCATGAATTTCGTCGGGTACTCGCATCCCGGCTATATCCGGGACCTTTCACTGGAAGACTTCAGGAACAATATGGATACCAACTACTACGGCCAGCTCGTGCCGATCCTGGTCCTCCTGCCGCATTTTATGAAGGAGCGGAAGGGTCATATCGTGGCGTGCTCGTCTGTCGCCGGATATCTCGGCATTATGGGCTTTGCCGCGTACACCCCTACCAAGTTCGCCATCAGCGGCCTCATGGAATCGTTACGCAACGAACTCAAGCCATACAATATCCGGTGCTCGGTCCTGTTCCCCCCGGACACGGACACGCCGGGCCTGAAGACCGAGAACAAAATCAAGCCGAAAGAAGTTATGATCATGTCCGAATCCGGCGGGCTGCTCACACCTGAAAAGGTTGCCGAGAAGCTGGTTCGGGGAATCATTAAAAAAAAGTTCTACATACTGCCCGGCCAGGCAAGGCTCCTCTGGACTATCATGCGTTACGCTCCGAACCTTTCACATCTCATCATGGACGGCGAGCTTGCCCGGGCCAAGAAAAAGTCTCTGGCGGAGAAGCAATAAAAAAGCCCGGCACATGCCGGGCCTTTTCCGTTTGCATTTCAAACATGTTATTTAAAATCGTTGATGCGTTCCGCCTTCTTTTCGTCCTGCTCCACGATTTCCTGCATGTGTTTGTAATGCGGCGATTCGATGCCGTACTTCAGCTCAACCGCCTGCAGCATGCTTCGGTTCTTCTTGTTTTTATACGCGACGATCTCGTCCTCGGATGCATGCTTGTATTTCGCGAGCACCTTTTCCATGTAGCCGTAGCAGCTGGCCATGTACTTGTATGCCCAGATGTCCTTCGCGTTCTCGTCTGATAGGGTTATATACCGCTCGAGGATGGCGATGCACGGCTTGAAGTTTTGGAGATCGTACTGCGTCGACACGTAGCACTGGAAAAGCCTGGTCTGGAAATTAAGGAACCGGGGTTCCTGGCGCACTTCGACGTGCTGGATATCGTCGAGATAATTGATTGCCTTGGTCAGGTACGTGATCGATTTCATCTTGGCTTCTGTTTTTTTCATCGCTATCTGGCGCTGCTCCTGGTTCTTCCTGTCGATCTCCTGCCAGTACCACCGCTCGTTGAGATTCCTCTTCTCCTTGTGGGACGCCTTTATCTTGATGACTTCATTCTCCATGTCCTCGAGGATATCAAGCCCCGTAGAATACTCGTCGATCGCAAGCTTCAGGAGGTTGTCGGAATACTCCTTGTTTAGTTTTTCAAGTTCCTCTATCGCTTTTATGTAGGGTTTGAAGTCCCTGATTCTCCAGCCGGTGACTTCCACGTCGCTGAATTCATTTTTTTCCGATTTTTCATCGGTTTTCTTGTCGCCTGCCTGCTGGGCATACCCTCCGGACTGTAACCCGAGGCATACAAGGAAGGCCGCCGCCACAATGGCGATTATCGCGCAATACATAGTTCTTGGTTTCATATAATAACCCCTTTCAGCATATTAAATCGGACCAGGGACGCACCGCCGGCAGCAGGGTGCGATACCACTCTTTCTATATCGGCCATCATACATGCAAAATTGACAATTTTTTGGGGAATATTCATTATTAATCGGCGCTCAACGGTACGCGCGCCTTTTCCGGAACGTCGGCTTCATTACAATATAATAATTTTTCCGATTAAATCAAACAAATATCAGCCGGAATATGTCGCGCTAAATTTTGTTGACATTATTGCATCACTGGTAAAATCTTAATCAGGACACCTAATCCATGAAAACCGCACCGCCATCACAACGCAAGGCAAAGTATTGTAATTACTGCGACAATACCGGGATTATACACAATCCGCACTTTTCGGAGCTGGGTGAAAATGCCCTCGCGCCCTGCCCCAAGTGTGTTATTGCGAAATGCACCTGCGGCGGCGAGGATCCGTTTTACATCTTCCGCGACGGCAAGATTGAAGAATGCTTCTGCCGCGAAACCAGGATGAAAATCCTTAAAATCAACGCCATCTACAACCGCTGTGGGATCAATAGAAAATACCGGTGGAAGCGGCTCAACGATTATAAATCGGTCAACAAACAGGCCGAAGACGCCAAGAACACCGCCTATGAAATCGTCACGCGATTCCCCGACGTACGGAAGGGCCTCTTTCTCTGGGGCAATGCCGGCACGGGCAAAACCCTTCTGTCATCCATCATTCTGACAGAGCTTATAATACGCCATGCCGTGGAGGGACGCTTTATCAGTATTTCCAGAAATCTCTTCAAGACCCTCCAGGAGTCCTTTCATGAAGGGTCCGAGACCTATGGCGAATCGGGGAGAATTGAAAAGGAGCTGGCCGATGTCGACATCCTCGTGGTCGATGACTTCGGGATACAGAAAGACACCGAGTGGAAGCAGGAGACCCTCTACGATCTGGTTGACGCCAGGTATGAGGCTGAAAAATTCACTATCTTCACCTCGAACAACAACCCGCACAAGTCGTTCAAGGACCTATCGCAGGGGAGAATTCTCTCGCGCATAAAAGAGATGTGCCGCATTCTGGAAATAAGCGGCGACGATTACAGGGATAGGTTGTAGATGTCCACTGCCTACATCGGTATAGGCTCGAACCTCGGCGACCGTGGTAAAAACCTGGAAGAAGCCCTCCGGCACCTTCTCACGCTCGGGAACATCCGGATACTGGCTAAAAGCTCGGTTATGGAAACAGAACCCGTCGATTTCACCGACCAGCCCCGGTTTCTCAACCAGGTAATCAGAGTTGAAACAGAGCTCCCGCCTCATGACCTGCTGAACCTGCTCAAGCAGGCCGAAACCGCTCTCGGGCGGGAGAAGACGTTCCCGAAGGGACCCCGGACCATCGACCTCGACATACTGCTGTATGACAACCGCGTCATAAATGCCGCCGACCTTATCATCCCGCACCCGGAAATACATAACAGGAATTTCGTAATCAAGCACCTGCTTGAATTGGACCCGGACCTGCATGACCCGGTGACAGGGAGAAAATACACGGAAATAGCGAGCAATTATTAATAATCCGTGAAGATTTAGCTTGATTATTTAACTTTTTTACTACATTATGTTCTTATCCAACTAACGCGAGTATTTAAACCGTATAGGATAGTATGAAAACACTGCTCACCAGAACGCCGGCGTTCATCAACCTCATATCGCTGATACTGATAATACTACTTGCCGTGTTCGATTATATAACTGGAATTGAGTTGAGTTTCTTTATCTTCTATTTCATTCCCATAACCATTTCTGCTTGGTATGTGGGACAAAAATCAGCGATTATATGTGCCGTCCTCTCGGCTCTCGCATGGGCCGCTGTTGACGTACTATGCGGCCATGTCTATCCACACTGGTCTTACTACCTGTGGAACAGCGGCATACGATTAGCATCTTTTCTTATCCTCGCCCTTGTGGTTTCAAAAATAAAAGCGTTACTGGATCTTGAGAAAACCCTCTCCGGCAATCTGCAGAAGGCCCTCGATGAAGTGAATCTCCTGAAGGGGTTCCTGCCGATCTGCGCCTCGTGCAAGAACATCAGAAACGAAAAAGGGCTGTGGGAACAAATTGAACAGTATATCAGGAATCATTCTGCGGCCGAATTCACCCACACACTCTGCCCCGATTGCGCGAAAAAACTCTATCCCGATATCGATCTGGAATCAAAAAAATAACCGAATCACGCAAGTACCACAGGGAGTTCTTCCCAGTGCGTGGTGAACCGCTTCGAGAGAAACTCGCGCCGCATCTGCCACGGCATGGCGATTCCCTCGGCGGCGAAATGGAGGGTGTGGCGGCCCATGGCGCGGTTCACGCGGTCCACGGCCTGCATGAGCCGCCGCGTCCGGTCCGTGTCGTGTAAACGGCTGAAGAGATCGAGCTGGGCGTCCCCCTCGGGCATGATTTCGTACAGCATTACGCCCGCCTTCTTGTACCGGTATCCCCGCCGGTAAATCCGATCGAGCAGCCGGCCCGCTACGTGGATGAGCCGCGGCGTGTATGACGACGGTACCGGCAGGCGACAGGTAACGCCGGTAGAATACTGCGGGTCGTCCTCCCTGAACCTGTTGGTGGAGAGAAACACCGTGATGGAGCCGGCGACGCTCTTCTGCGCCCGGAGCTTCTCGGCTGCCCTGGCCGTGTATGCGGCGACCGCCTCCCGGAGCTCTTCCGGCCGCTCCACCGGCCTCCCGAACGAGCGGGAGCTCACGATCCCCTTCCTGGGAGCCGGAAGTTCATCAAGGGGTATGCAGGGAACCCCCCGGAGCTCCCACACGGTGCGGAGGCCGGCGATGGTCATGTGCCGGCGCACCCACCGCTCGGGCGCGTCGCGGAGCTGGCGCGCCGTGCGGATGCCGTTTCTACGGAGGAGCTCCGCATACTGGCGGCCGACCCCCCAGACGTCGCCCGCCCCGGTCGCCTCAAGCGCGCGATCCGCCCGGCCGCCGTCGTTAAGGTCGAAGACTCCGCGGCAGGAGCGGTCCCTCTTCCCGATCCTGCTGGCCAGCTTGGCCAGGGTCTTGGTGGGCGCGATACCGATGGTCACCGGGATCCCGGTCCACTGCTTCACAGTCTCCCGTATGCGCCTCGCGTATTCAACCGGGTCGCCGGCGGCGCCTCTTATAAACAGGAAGGCTTCGTCGATGGAATATATTTCCATCTCGGGCGTGAATCCCTCCAGGCAGTTCATCACGCGCCTCGACATGTCCCCGTACAGGGTATAGTTCGATGAAAACACCGCCACGCCCTCCTTCCGGACGAGCTCCTTCACCTTGAAAAAAGGAGCGCCGAACGGAAGGCCCATCTCTTTCACCTCGTTGGACAGGGCAACCACGTTGCCGTCATTGTTGGAAAGCACCACGACGGGGCGCTCCCGGAGGCCGGGGGCGAAGACCCGCTCGCAGGAGACGTAGAAATTATTGCAGTCGACCAGAAAATAAAGGGGATTCATGGGAAACGCACCTCACCTGAAGCTGTGTATGACGTGCACTACCACCCCCCAGACCTCAAAATCCGTGTCGCCGGTCACCTCCACGGGAGTGTAATCGGGGTTCTCCGAAACCAGGTAGGCGCGGCCGTTCTCCCGGATGAAGCGCTTCACCGTGAGCTCACCCTTCAGCGCCGCGATGATGACGCTGCGGTCCCGCGCCGTCTCGGCCCGGTCCACGACCAGCACGTCGCCCGAATGAATGCCCGCCCCAACCATGGAGTCCCCTGACACGCGCACGAAGAACGTGGCCGCCGGGTGCCTGATCAGGAGGTCATTCAGGTCGAGACCCTGATCAACGTAGTCATCGGCCGGCGAAGGAAAGCCCGCCGGTATCCTGGCAGCGAACAGGGGAAATCGCGCTGGGACTCGAGCGCCTGCGCGGTCTATGGACACGATAGAACCGTCGCGGCATACTGGTATTGCTTCAGTTGCTGACCTGCGCACGCCATCCTCCAGGGTCAGAGTAGATTCCTACTTCCAATATACGATTCCGGGCAAAATGTGTCAACAAATGTTTAGTATTTTATTTTGAAGAACTATGCGGGCTCGATGCACGCGGCCACATTGTTCTTCGGCGAGTTAACCAGTGTTGATACGGGGTAGGCCTCCATTTCATCTGCCGAGTACGGCGCAAGGAGGGTCAGAGCAGTTTCCGGCTGTATCGCGGTATCGAGCCAGGTCTCCTGACGGTCGCCGGATAGTATCACCGGCATCCGGTTATGTATCTGTTCCATCAGTGAATTCGGCCCGGTCGTTATTATTGCGCAGGTGTTAAGTTCCGCGCCCTGGGGGGAAGTCCAGGTCTCGTGAATGCCGGCAAATGCCAGAGGCTCTCTTGATGCCATCCTTATAAAATAGGGGATTTTCCCCCACCCCTCCCTCTTCCATTCATAAAAACCGCTGGCCACGACAAGACATCGGCGGGCCTTGAAGGCGCCCCTGAAGCTCGGCTTCTGGCTGATAGTTTCAGCCCTGGCATTTATCAGACTCTGCCCGATAGCGGGATCTTTTACCCAGCCGGGAACCAATCCCCACTGGAAATCGAGCAGGAGGCGCTTCCCTTCTTTTTGGACTACCGATATTACCCTGCTGCCAGGCGCGATATTATAGCTCGGCGATGCCTCTGTGAGGGTGTCATCAATCATAAATAATTTAATTAAACGACTGATCGGCTCAATTTGAGCAAAACGTCCGCACATCTGGATATCCCGGGAATCTGGTGTCAGAGTAAATATACTTGTTATCCGAAAGTGGATCAAGGACAATTTGATTGCATTTGCTCTGACACCTGCTGATGAGCAAGGTGTCAGAGTAACATTTCCAATATCCTTTAAATCCAACAAATTTTCTGACATGTTTAAAAAATTTGTTAATTTTTTCTGTCATTTGCCGATAATTGAACTGGAAAGATAGAATCTTTTAAGGTAACACATGAGGTGCATATGAACGGTATTACAAATGATTATTCTGCAATTATTGAAAGCATTCAGAAAAGCAACGACCTGCTTAAGATGATGGCGGCAGCCAGGTTGTCGATTGATGATAAGATGATGAAAGCCGATGTGGTTGCTAATATGGCAACGAGCCTTGGCGACAATGTAGATGTTGAAGCCTGAGAAGGATTCATACTCATTTATAAGCTTAAAGGCAACATAAGATATGCTGCCTTTTTTATGCCAAAAATCTAATAATTAAACATTTTATGAAAAATGTCACATATTCCATCGTGAAATAAGATCAAAACCGATAACTATCGGCCATTGTCATTGCCTATAAACTGGCGCCACATCATATCGATAACTTTTACCATCAAACTTAATAATCAGCTTTACGATCCTGTTCATGGGAATGAAAATCTGTTGTGATTTTGGCTGTCGGATATTATTTTCCCGTTCATATCTGCCTTTACCAGCTTTAAGAAGCCACCGCTCCATGCGAACGAGATGGTACCGGTTGGCTTCAAGATTCATCCGAAATTCCCTGGGCAGACCTGCTGGCCCTGATTCCGTCCTCCCTGCTTCAAGGCCGTCAATGAAGACCTTGTAGAAAATCATCTCCCGGTCTTCCTGCTCTGACCCCGCGTCGTCAACGGCCTCGATCGTGATAGTATAATCCCCGGGTGACAAGTATTCATGCCCGGCCGAATACTGGTAGAGGCTTCTCCCTGTAGTGATGTCAATAACCTCCGTTTCATCGCCGCTCTTGACGAACACCAGCCTGGCGTCCATAACCCCGCCTATTGAGACAGGCTCCTCCCCTTTAAGACTGACAGGCACAGACAATTCGTTTTTGACCACACAAATGCCTGTATCCTGTTTCGACAGCAGCACCACGTCTTCACCCGCCAGCGTGGCGTCAAGAACCCCAGGTCGCTCCGCCGCCTCCATGGTATTCACCGGCACCCGGTACAGTTTACCTTCGCCGGTTGAGGTCGTCTGGTCACCTGCAAGTATATACACCACGTCTCCAGTCGCCATCATTTTTTTTATCGATACATCGGCAAGATCCGAAGGAAGCTTTTTCTCATATGCGATTTCGTGTGATTTAAAATCGACAAAACCGATGTAAGCGGCCCGACCGAGTATCTCTTCTTTGATTGCGATGTAATATACGCCGCCGTCGGCGTGGAAGGTCTTTGCTATCTTTCCGTTTATCGTGACGCACACAACCGCTTCACCGGAATATATGAGTATTTTTCCTTGCTCCGCCCGATACAAGCTTTGCCCGGTTTCATCCTCGCCAATGACCGGTCCGTTAAAGATGATTGAAAATGAAAGACAGAATATGATTATAATTTCAGGCTTTTTCAAGGCGGTTTTCAAACTGGGCTTTATAGATTTTCTTGCCGAGGGTATTCTGCAGGTCGATTATCTCTTTTAATATATCAGGCGTAGTCAGGGGATTGATGGTTATTGCACGGAGCACCACGATGTCCTGATAGAAATAATTGGGAGCGTCATACCTGGTCCGCGATACAAATGTGCTGTCGTCCTCCCGAAGCTCTTTGTGCAGCTCGATATTCAGCTCGTTTAGCACGCTGTTGACATGGGAAAGCCTGTGCAGCCACTTATTCCTTGACTGTTGATCCGGGCCGCCGGGGCTGGTCCCGTTGATCTTCAGCATCAGCTTTTCAATCTTCTCCTGTATCTCTTTGGGAACGAAGCGGTAATTGAATATAAATAGCTCGGGCTGGTTCATTGCCTCGAAGTTGCAGTGCATTTCAACAAGCCCTCTCAGTACCGAGGCCAGTTCAAAAGCGTGCTCGAACAGCATACGGAACCCATCGGTCCCCAGGATCTTGAGGGTCGCCCACGGCTTCAGGGACGCGAACTGCCGCGACCCCTCGACGGTGAACCTGCCGAGGTCCACAGAATCCTGTCGTATGATGTAGTTGGAAAAATGTTTCAGGTAATTCAGGTCTGTTGCATTCTTGAAAAGCACCATTCCCATCGAAGACGGCGAATAGAGCAGCTTATGGGCGTCAACTGTCACCGAATCGGCATCCTCAATGCCGTGGAAGAGGAACCTGAGCTCGTCAATGATGAGAACCGAACCTCCCCATGCGGCGTCAACATGGAAATGAGCCCCGTACTCTGCGGCAATCCGCCTGATTTCAGATAAGTTGTCGATATTTCCGGTTTCCGTAGTGCCGGCTATGCCGACCATAGCCATTATCTTGATCCGATCCGCGCCGCGATCGTTGTGCTCCTTGATCTGTCGGCAGACGCGCTCCAGTTCGATAATGTCGATCTTGTTCTTGCTGTTGACCGGAATTTTTATGACGCTGTCATTCCCAAGTCCTATGGTCCGGGCGACCTTCTCGATCGAGTAGTGCCCGCGCTTTGAAACCATGATGACGGCCTTCCGGAAACCGTAATGGAGTAACGCCTCGTGCAGCCCGGCCACGCGTATCCCCGGGAAATTTCCCTCGGGCCTGAAGGCCTTGTTGCGAGCTACAAGGAGAGCCGTAAGGTTCGCCATGGTCCCGTCCGTCGTCACGTTGCCCAGCGCGACCTCCCAGTTCTGAATGTGCGTTTTATAGAAATCCGCCTTTTTATGATAAACGAGGCGGTGCATCCATCCGATCAGCTCGCGCTCAACAAAGGAGGAGGCCTTTGCTGACTCTATTTTTACCTGATTCTGGTTAAGCGCGGCAATTATCATCTCCAGAAGTATCATGAAATAAGGAATCGCGCTGGTCATGTGGCCGATATAATAGGGGTTCCCCACCTTCACAGAGTGAGCAATGATCTTGTTCTTAATCTCCAGTAGAACATCTTTTAACAGCTGGGGGCGCTTCGGGATATTTACGTTCGAGAATAACTTTTCCAGTTCCGGGAGAGGGATTGAGCTGTGGATCCCCCCTTTTTCCGTGAAGAATTTATGGATCAGGTCCAGAAGCTCGGTTCCGAATTCAATGAATTTATCAGGCGAGTCCGGCATGATGAAAAGCTTTTTCAGCTGATTCATGTCGGTCTTTATTAACCGCCTGCGACTGTTTTTCTTTTTTAATAAATTATACATTACATTACGCGATGCTCGCTGGAGGCCACCTGCGAAACAGCGACTTTTCCCAATATTTATCGGATAACCCTTTTTTCAAGCACTTTTATTCCCTCTCAAGCCCCATTATTAATACAGCAGATCTGGACAATATAAACAACAAAGCAAATTTGTCATTATTGACCAATAAGATACTGTAACAATATACCGTATTATTAACCATAATACTAATCTTTTGGTTATCAGATTTTGGATTTTTGCCGATAGGGTAAATAATGGGTAACAAGTATTCAAAACATGGATGGATGGCAAATCATGGAAGATTATAGGACATGGGAATTCAACAAAAGCATAAGCATTGAAGAAGTGGCCGATTACGTCGACCGGTTAAATCATGTCGGCCAAAATGAGGAAATAACCTTCGACCTGACGCGCACGGTCAATATACACTCTTCATTTATCGGCTTTTTATTACATGCCAAGCACCATATCAATAAAAACGGCGGAAAACTGGTCCTTATACTCTCCCTGACAGTTGAAAAAATACTCGTTATGTTGAATATTTTCGACTATTTTTCAGCTGATATCGTATCCTCCATTAAGCAAAAAACAGCCTGATCTCATAGCGCTGTCTGGCCGAATCCTCGAGGCATTTGGTACATGCCAGAAAAAAAAATTGACATAATGCCTGTATATGAGAGGATAGTAAAATACTTAAATTCCATCAAAAGGCAGCGTCATGAAATTCAATGAGCAACAGATAGACTCCGTAACCGAATTACTGAAATCCATCGCCCATCCAATACGGATGAAGATTCTCTGCTTCCTGATGGAAGGCGAGAAAAATGTAGGCGAGATTGAACAACAATTCGGCTCGACCATATCCAATATTTCTCAGCACCTTACCGTGCTCAGGAAAGCGAACATCATTGAAAGGAGAAAAGAAGCCAATTTCATGTTTTATTCCCTGAAAGACAACAACATGTTCAAGCTTATGGAGACATTGAAAAACAACTTTTGCTAAATGCGACACCATGCGGTCACAATAATTCTCCTTCTGTTAATTCTTACGACACACTCCTATTCGCAACAGCGCACCCTGGAAATCTCGGGAATCAGGATTTACACGGAAGAAGAACTCTTTGATATCCTCGAGCTTCAACGGTATGAGGACGGGACGATGTCTGCCAAGGAAGTAACCGACGGTCTCATATCCTTCTACAGCAGGAAGGGATATTCGCTGGTAAAAATTTATGTGATCGAGAACACCGATACATCCCTGAAAATATTCATCGACGAGGGGTCGCTGGGGAAAATAATATTTCTCAATATGGACGACTTCACGACGATTTACCTGAAAATAACATTCAGGCTCAAGCATAAAGTATTTAATATTAACGCAGTCAATGAACACATCGAAAAGCTCAAGAAGGGCAGCAGGTGGAAAAACATAACCTGGCAGTTGAAGCCGGTTAAGGAATTCAGCAGCTCGCCCTTCCAGCTAGACAGGCAGCTCGACCTTCCCCTCATAGGAAAGACCCAGCTCCCGTTCTTTGACCGATACAGTCCCCGTTATGACCTCGTGGTGATATTTTCAAAGAACGTCATTAGCGAAGCTGAAGCCACGAAAATCATTAGCGCCTCCAAAAACCGGGCCAAAAGAAAGGAAGCAAAGGGTACAATTGGGACAGATAAAAAACCGAAAAAACGCAGCTACAACAAGTTAGATTACGGGCTCGGAGTTCACCTGTACAGGGGCTTTATCCCATTTCTGAAATATTACCATCTGGGACTCATATCAAACGGCGACTTTTTTTGGACCGATACGTCGCTGGGGGTTATGTACGGCATTGACCGCCAATTTACGCGCCCCCCGCGGATCACTTTTTATCAATTAAGCGTCAATTATTTCTTCACTCCGACATTCAAGGACATATTTACGCCGCACATGAAGCTTGATCTCTATTATTCAAAAACAGCCCGGCCCGATATCGGCCTCCAGCAGTATCATTTTATGATTATTGACTACATGCTGGCACCGGGGATCACCCTGTTAAAAAAGATCAATATGTACACGGGCGTCGGAGTTGAATCGGCTATATTTTTCCAAAATAAAGTGTTCAATATAAAACTATACGAACAGACACTCTGGATCAGCTCATGGAAGCACAACCCGACTCCCCTCCTGACCGGAGAGGTCACCTACGATTTCCTGAAAAACTACAGGGACCTCGTCGGATATAATTTAAGAAAAAAGCAGATATGGAGGGAAAAAGACCCCGTCAGGGTTGATGTTCACAGCTACATCGAGGCGGGTATCGCCTACGATTTCAGCAAGAAGCGGACAAAGGTTTACGAGCTCAGGAAAAACAGGCTAAAAAAAGAAATTGCGCTTCTGTATAATTTTTATTTTCTCGAGAAGGGATTCAACAAGCTGAGGATAATCGGGCAATTCGAACATGAATTCAAAGACCGGAACATCTACTCGGGCGCCCTGCTCTATCAGTATACCTTCATCACTCCCCCCTTCTACCAGGAATCCTCGGTGACGAACATTGCGTTCAAGGGATTGACGGGCGGCTATTACTTCTCGCGCAATGTCCTGTCCCAATCGAACGAATATCGAATTTCTATGTACCGAGACTTCGTGTATATCGGAGTATTCTTCGACGTGACTTTGTTCGAAGGTACGGGACGCGATCTGAAGGGAGCACAGTTCGGATTCGTCGGCGGACCAACGGCGCGCGTCCTTCTCCTTGATCATTTTGAGTTTTACTTCCATTACAGCTGGGATTACCTGCTTTCCACGAAAGGCAGCCGCCAGCAGATGCACTTCAATATCGTCAACAAGTGGTGATCCACGCTAATTAATCCGGATGATCCTGTCCAGCCTGAAATACCTCGTATCGCCCCGGAGACTGCAGTGGGCGAGCACGTACGTCACCCCACCGATGCTGATAAACTCCCTGGGATGAATTTCCCTGACAGTGACGGCGCCAGACTGGTCCGCGTAGGTGATAATGACGCTTCCACCCAGCTCAATGCCCATCATTTTTTTCCCCGCGCCCGCCAGCCGTTTCCCCTTTCCCTTTCCGCTCTGCACCAACCTGCCGTGATAACCGACAAGATCCCGGAGAGTCCAGCTGTTATCAGGATCCTCGCGCTCAAGCACGTCCCTGAGGATCAGCATGCACGCGGCGGCATCATCGGGCGCCCGGTGCTGTCGAATGCTGATTCCGAGATGTGCGCATACCGTTCCGAGCCTGTAATTGGGAAGACCCGGATAGGCGCGTCGCGAGAGACGTACTGTATCAACGGCCTCCATACGGGGCCCGGGCCGTCCCTGTTTGCGGAAGGCCCACCACAGGAAGGCCATATCAAACCCAGGGTTGTGAATGACCGGGATGCTATCGCGTATAATACCATCAATATCGTCGAGGAGGGCGACGATCGGGGGAGCGTCAACGACCATATCGTCCGTGATACCGTGTATTGCCGTGACCTCGGCCGGGATCGGAACACCCGGGTTGACCAGGGAGGAAAATGTCTCGCGGACCCCGTCCCTCGTGAATTTTAAGAAACCGACTTCCAGTATAGCGTTAAGAGCCGGGTTGATTCCCGTAGTTTCCAGATCCAGAGCGCAAAAGATTGTATCTGAAATTTTTTGCTGACCGGCATTCATCTCGATTAAAAAGCGCCGAGCATCTTGATCTCTGCTTCAAGCTCCACCCCGAACCTGCCCAGCACGGTTTCCTGGACGAGGCTAATGAGGTCCCGTATATCGCGGGAGGTGGCGTCCCCCGCATTAATAATAAAGTTCGTGTGAAGCTCGGAGACACGGGCACCGCCGACGCTCCTTCCCTTGAGGCCCGCCTCGTCGATCAATTTCCAGGACGAATGGCCTTCGGGATTTTTAAATACCGAGCCGGCCGAAGGATAGTCCAGCGGATGTTTCATTCCCCGGTCCGCCAGTATGTCATTGATACGCGTTTTCACCTCGCCGGGATGAGCCGAGCGGCCGAGAATGAACCGGGCCCCGACGACTATGGCGCCCTCGCCGATATCCATTTTTCGGTATGAAGCCATGCTCCTGTCGACCTGGAGCAGCCGCGCATTTCCCGCGGCATCGACGATATCAACCTCCTTGAGGATATCGGCAAAAGAGCCGATAGTCGTTCCGGCGTTCATCATGATCCCCCCGCCGATGCACCCGGGTATTCCTGCCATGAACTCCATGCCAGAAAAGCCCTCACCCACGGCAAAATCCAGAAAGCTCTCCTTGGTGGCGATGGCATCGGCATAGACCGTGTCCCGGTCAAGCACGACAACCGCTCCGCGGCGGGCGTCATCCTCGCAGATCCGCATCACGATGCCCTCAATACCGCCGTCGCCGACCAGCAGGTTAGAGCCGCCTCCGATGACGGTCAGGGGCACCCCAGCGTCAGCCGCTATCTTCACGATATTTGCTACCGAATCATTTGTCCTTGGAAACACAAGCGCATCTGCCGGCCCGCCGGTACGGTAGGTGGTGTAGTTCTTCATGGATTCGTTCTCCTTGACCATCCCCCATTTGGCAAGGGCTTCCATGATCGGCTGCGGAATATTCATATCTTTCCAGTCTCTTTGTATGATCGCGATGAGATAATAAATTTACAAAAAATTGTTTCAATAATTGAGTCGTATCCTATAATGTCAAATATATTACTATTGTAAACGATTTCGGCCGGCGCTAATCATATACGCTGAAAAAAAAGATGGTTTTTGCCGATATATTGTATTGAGTTGCGGCAGCGTAATGGTATGAAAAAAACCCCTAAAAAGACGTTCGTCCCCGACCTCACCGAGTTCACCGATGAGGAGGGCAAAAAGTGGATCCAGACTTCCACCGAGGACCTGTTTTCCATCAAGGAACTCAACGAGATTCTCGAGTCCATTGACCGGGGAAGGGAATCAGACGAGCTGATACTCGCCAGGATCGATTTCCAGAACGTCAACCGCGAGTATTACGAAACCGCCATCCAGCTCCAAAAAAAAGTGCGGCAGCAGGCCGATCTCCTGAAAAAAGTAATCACCGACTCCAAGAGCAAGATCGAACGGAAAAACAAAAAGCTCAGGGAGCTGATCGATTACATCAAGAAACTCCACATACTACTGGCGCATCTTTCGACCAACGAGGAGGACCTCCAGAAGCTGAAGATATCCCCCGAACTCCTGATCCAGTCGCTGAGCGAGACATTGACGGAAAAGACCGGACGAGATCCGGAATACGAAGACGTGGAAGAAGTCGCGCTGCCCCTGAACGCTCCGGCCAACAACCTGGAGTGACTCCCCCGGCTGCCATTCAAAAAATGTTTGACAACATCCCGCGCGGATGAAGAGGTACCAGTGACATCGTGCGGGCACGGGAGCCGCAGGTTCTCCTCCATCAGGCCCGGACATCATATGAATGAGGAAACGAGAATGGCCCTCAGGATCCACAACACTCTCACGGGAACAGCGGACGAGCTGGTCCCGGGCGGCGCGCGGCGGGAGCGCATCGAAGATTATCCCCCGGTCACCATCTATTCATGCGGCCCGACCGTGTACGGCTACGCGCACATCGGCAACTTCCGTACCTTCATCTTCAACGACTTTCTCCGTCGCTATCTGAAATTCAGGGGATATCGGATCGACCATGCCATGAACATCACCGACGTCGACGACAAGACAATCGCCGGCGCCACCGAAGAGGGAATCACGCTCGCCGAATACACGGGACGATACACCGCCATATTTCTCGAAGACCTGAAGACGCTCAATATCGAGCCGGTGGAGCATATGCCGAAGGCGACCGAATCGATAGAAGCCATGATTGATATCATACAGCGCCTCCGGGAAAAGGGAATCGTGTACAATAAGGAAGGCTCGCTCTACTTCAGCATCGCCCGGTTTGAAAACTATGGAAAGCTGTCGCGCCTGGACACACGCGAGATCAAGACCGGTCTGCGGTACGACACGGACAGTTATGAAAAAGACGACGTGCGGGACTTCGCCCTCTGGAAGGTGGAAAAGGAAGGAGAGACCAGCTGGGAGACTCCATTCGGCAGGGGAAGGCCCGGCTGGCACATCGAATGCTCCGCCATGATACGCAGGATATTCGGCACGACCATTGACATACATACCGGCGGCGTTGACCTCATCTTCCCGCACCATGAAAACGAGATAGCGCAGAGCGAGGCGGCCTACGGGGAGCAGTTCGTGCGCCACTGGATTCACGTGGAGCATCTCCTCGTAAACGGCTCGAAGATGTCAAAGTCGCTCGGCAACTTCTACACCCTGCGCGATCTGCTGGAGAAGGGGTATTCGCCGCGTTCGATTCGTTACCTTCTCATCTCGGCCCACTACCGCAAGCAGTTGAATTTCACGCTCGAGGGGATCGGTCAGGCCGACCAGGCGCTGGAACGGATCGACAACCTTATTGTCCGGCTGAATGACATTCGCAAAGACGGCAGACCCGGACCTAACCTGCAGAAAATGGTAGACTCGCTGCTGCTTGGCTTCGCGGAGGCGGTCGATGATGACCTGAACATATCGAAAGGGCTCGGCGTCTTCTTCGAATTCATCCACGCGCTCAACACGCTTATAAGCAACGACCGGCTCAACCGCCCGGATGCCGACCTCGCCATGGAAGCGCTGGTAAAAATCGACGCCGTGCTGGGCGTGATTTTTTTCAAGACCACAGCAAAATCGGACATCGACCCGGCGTGGGTAGACTCGATGATCGCCGAGCGGATCGCGGCCCGGAAAGACAGAAATTTTAAACGGGCCGACGAGATACGGACCATCCTCACTGAAAAAGGAATAATCCTCGAGGACACTAAAGAGGGGACACGGTGGAAGACAAAGGGCTGATATACGGACGGAATCCCGTGCTCGAGTATCTGAACGGCGCGGAACCGGGTTCCCCTCTCGAGCTCTATATAGCCGAACACTCCCACGGAAAGATCATCGACATTATAACCGGAACCGCCCGGACGAAAAAAATTGCGGTCCGCCGCATGGATAAGGATTTCTTCACGCGGCTGGGCCCCTCCTCCCGTCACCAGGGAGTCGCCCTGAGACTTCCGCCTGATGCGCGGGAAAGCGCCGCCGGCAGCGGGCAGATTCTCGAAAGGACAGCCGCGGACAGGGGGGTGCTCGTGCTTCTCGACCAGGTAACCGATCCACAGAATGCCGGATCCATCATTCGGACCGCCGAGGCCCTGGGCTGCTGCGGTGTCGTTATTCCGAAATCGCACGCCGCCGGCATTACGCCCGCGGTGATAAAGGCATCTGCCGGCGCGACCGCCCACATCGCAATAGTAACCGTGAGCAATATCGCATCATTTCTCGAGGGGGCAAAAAAACAGGGTTTCTGGATCATCGGCACGTCCGATCACGGCGAAGACGCCCTCCCCCGCCTTCGCGAATACCGCCCTGCCATCCTGGTAATCGGAAGCGAGGGTGGAGGCATGCGCCGCCTCACCGAGGAAAAGTGCGACCTGATCGCCCGGATACCCCTGAAGGGCTCGGTCTCCTCCCTCAATGCGTCGGTGGCGGCGGGTATTGTGCTGTACGAATTGCTGAAAAACTAAAGCCTATCAGGCCGACCGCTGTCGAATAAAAAAATACTTGCCATTTACCAGGGCCTCAACCTATCTACACTTAAAACGCGGATAGCGGCGCTGCCTCATGGACCTTAACCACATACGAAATTTTTCGATCATCGCGCACATCGACCACGGCAAGTCGACCCTGGCCGACCGTATCATAGAAAAGTGCCGGCTGGTCGACCCGCGCAACCATCGGGACCAGATCCTTGACACCATGGACCTCGAGCGGGAGCGGGGTATCACCATCAAATCCAATGCCATCACGCTTAACTACACATCCAGGAGCGGCGAGGAATATATCTTCAATCTCATAGACACGCCCGGTCACGTCGATTTCACCTACGAGGTCTCCCGGGCGCTTGCCGCCTGCGACGGCGTCATCCTGGTCGTGGACGCATCCCAGGGCGTCGAGGCCCAGACCATCGCGAACCTCTACCTCGCGCTTGACAATGACCTTGAAATCCTTCCGGTTGTCAACAAAATCGACATGCCCGCAGCCGACATTCCCCGCACGAAGGAAGGCATCGAGAAGAGCCTCGGCCTGGATTCAGACCTGGCCGTCCTGACATCGGCCAGGGACGGCACCGGCATAGACGAACTGATGGAAAAAATCATCGAGGTGATCCCTCCGCCAAAAGGCGACCCGGACGCCCCCCTGCGGGCCCTCATCTTCGATTCATTCTTCGACAATTACCAGGGCGCAGTCATGAAGGTGCGGATTTTTAACGGAACGCTCAGAAAGGGTGATCCGATCATGTTCTTCTCCACCGGCAAGAAATACGAGGTCACCGACGTCGGGGTGTTCAGGCTCAACATGGAAAAACGGGACCGTCTGCAGCCGGGGGACGTCGGCTACATTATCGCGGGCATCAAGTCGGTCGTGGACACAAAAATCGGCGACACCGTCACCCGTTCCGACGTGCCGGCGTCGGAACCCCTCAAGGGGTTCCGCGACGCCAAGCCGATGGTCTTTTCCGGCCTCTACCCGATGTACAGCGATGACTACGAGAACCTGAAAGAGGCCCTCTACAAACTGCACCTGAACGACGCGTCGCTCATCTTCGAACCTGACAACTCATTCGCCCTCGGGTTCGGCTTCAGGTGCGGCTACCTGGGACTCCTCCACATGGAGATCGTGCAGGAACGGCTTGAACGCGAATTTGATCTCGCCATGATAACCACCGCCCCGAGCGTTGAATACCGGGTCTACATGCTCAACGGCACCATGGAGACCATCGATAACCCGGTCAAGATGCCTGATCCCGGCCTCATCGACCGGATCGAGGAGCCGTTCGTAGCGGCCACCATCATAACCCCGACGGATTACATAGGCAATATCATGGCGCTGGTAACCGAGTGCCGGGGGATTCACAGGGACATGCAGTACATCGACAAGCAGCGGGTGCAGCTTCATTACGAACTCCCCCTTGCAGAAATTGTCTTCAACTTTTATGATAAGCTCAAGTCTATATCCCGCGGCTACGCCTCCTTCGACTATGAGCTGAAAGACTTCCGCGAGTCGAATATGGTGAAGGTCGACATCCTGGTCAACACGGAGCCCGTCGACGCCCTTTCGTTCATTGTCCACCAGGACAAAGCAAGGATGCGCGGCAAGGACATCATCACCAAGCTCAAGGACATCATTCCACGACAACAGTTCAAGATCCCGCTCCAGGCCGCAATAGGCGCCACGATCATCGCGAGGGAGAACATATCCGCTGTCCGCAAGGACGTCACTGCAAAATGCTACGGCGGCGACATCACGCGGAAGCGCAAACTCCTCGAGAAGCAGAAGGAGGGGAAAAAGCGAATGAAGCAGATCGGCTCGGTTGAGGTGCCTCAGGAGGCCTTCATGACGATATTGAAGATCGACTAGGCGGTTAATACCGATAACTATCGGGTTATCAGCGATAACTTTAGTTTAAATAGTTACTCTGACCCCTGATAATCTCGCTGAAAATCGGTCAAAAATCCACCAAATGTCGGATTTTTACCGATAACTATCAACAAAAATGTTACTCTGACACCTGAATTAACGGATATCATGAATGACTACTATAACTGACAATGAACAACAAATTCTTAATGCCGCCATATCATTCGCGAAAGAAAAAATGAGCCGCCTCCATTCCAGCCATGGATGGGATCACGTGGAGCGGGTCGCCAACCTTGCGGAACATATCGCCACAAGCGAGGAGGAAGCAGACGTCTTCATCGTAAAAACTGCTGCGGTTCTCCACGATATTGCGCGGATCGATGAGGTCGAGAGCGGCGGCAGGACCTGTCATGCCGAGCGGGGAAGCCGTATGGCCTATGACTTCCTGATAACCCAGGGCCTGGAGGCCGACCGTGCTGATCAAATTCGCCGATGCGTCCTCGCGCACCGGTACAGAAATGAGCATGCCCCAAAAACGATTGAGGCCAAAATCCTCTATGATGCCGACAAGCTTGATTCCATCGGCGCGGTCGGGATCGGCCGGGCCTTTCTGTTCTCCGGTGAGGTCGGCGCACGTCTCCACAACCCCGATATCGACATAAACCTCACACAGGCCTACAGCAAGGAGGACACCGCGTACCGGGAGTACATGGTGAAGCTCCGGCACATCTCGGGTAAAATGCTTACCGCCGGGGGCAGGCGGATGGCCGAGGAACGGCACCGCTTTATGGTAGAATTCTTCGAACGTCTGCAGCGAGAAGTCCGTGGAGACCTGTAAATCCGTCATTAAAACATCAATTTATACCGATAACAATTGTAGAACCGTTGAATAGGATGGATCTGAACCGATTTGCGAATTCCGGGGAGGATCGCCATGAAAAAAATCGTATTAGTATTTGTTGCTGTCATGAGCGGCATCATGATAACGCTGGTTTTCGGAATGACCCTTCTGATGAGAAGGTTATCGCTCTACCAGATGAACCATATCCGGCCGGCGATGCAACGATAGGGAAAACGCATACAGCGGATTCCCAGCCTCCGGAGCACTATCACGGGCAACCATAGTCCGACCATCCTCATCTCAGTGATTGATCATTTTTTCCCCTGAGCGCCGGCCGATGATGGCATGGTGAAGACTCAGATGGCCGTGAATGGTATGCCGCTGAAGAGATCATATCCGCTTGTATCGCGGGCTCACCCCTGCGCCCATGTAATCTTCAGATCGGGATCGAACTTCCTCGCCATGAGGGGATGGCGGGGTATCACGCGAACAGTGAAGCCGAACCGGCCCGACTGGAGGCAGAGCATCTGCCCCTGGAACATGTATGTCCCTGCCTCTTTCCTGCCGCTTTCCCGCATCGGCAGCGCCACACCCTCCACGATCTCGCCATTCCTGTCAAGTGCCCCGAAATATAGTTCCACCTGGACGTTTTCAGGAGACATGCCGCCGAGATGGACTTCGGCCCTCACCGTGACCTGCGTGTTCACCTTGATCTCTTTATCCTCGGAAATATCAACGTGTCTGACCTGAACAGTATCCCATTTATTGGCAATGGTCCTCTTCCAGGACGTGAACTCCCGCGCGGCGCTGCAATTATCCTTGAGAAACTCGATACCGAGTCTGTGCGCGGTTTTATAAAACCTGTCGGTATAGTCCTTAACCATCCTGTTGGTGTTGTATATCGATGTAATGCTTTTCATCGATTCTTTCATACGCACGATCCATTCGCGCGGGAGGCCGTCAAGCCCTCTGTTATAAAATGCGGGCTTTACCTCTTTATCCAAAATATTATAGAGGAAAAGGCTTTCAACCTCGTCCTGGTAGGAAAGGTCTTCATATTCCTCGCCCTTCCCAATCGCCCAGCCATTATCGGTGTTGTACGCCTCGTCCCACCAGCCGTCAAGGACGCCGATATTGAGGCCCCCGTTGGGCACCACCTTCATACCGCTCGTGCCGGACGCCTCCTTGGGGCGTATTGGCGTGTTAAGCCACACGTCCACCCCCTGCACCAGGTACCGGGCTATGCTCATGCTGTAGTCCTCAATAAAGACGACTTTCCGCCTGAAACGCTCGTTCGCGCACAGGTGTATGATCTGGCGTATGAGTTCCTTTCCCATGTTGTCGCGCGGATGCGCCTTGCCGGCAAATATGATCTGCATCGGCCTTTCCCTGTCGTGGAGCAACTGCGCCAGCTTTTCCATGTTACTGATAATGAGGGTCCCGCGTTTATACGTTGCGAACCGACGAGCGAAACCGATAGTGAGGGTGTCCGGATCAAGGATCGAATTCGCTATGTCGGCTTCCTTGGGGGAGATGCCCCGGGCGAGGAGCTGTTCCCGGACCTTGCCGCGGGCGAAGGTCACCAGTCTCTCACGGAGACGTTCGCGGCAGCGCCAGAGCTCCGAATCGGGGATGTTATCGACATTCTGCCAGATTGTATTATCCCCCGGGTTGTCTATCCAGCGAGGGCCGAGGTATCGGTTAAAAAGGCGCATCATCTCGTCCGAAGTCCACGAGAGGGTCTGAACGCCGTTGGTAATATGATCAATGGGAACCTCGTGCACCGGGAGCGACGGCCAGATTTCTTTCCACATGTTCCGTGAAACCTTTCCATGGAGCCTCGACACGCCGTTGCACCCTGCCGACGTCTTTATCGCCAGAACGGTCATGCAGAAGGTCTCTTTTTTATCCTCCGGATTTTCGCGCCCCAGGGCCAAGAACTCCTCGCGGGTCAGCCCCATGCTCTTGTAATAATCCGCGAAATAGATGTCCATCATTTCCGGCGAAAAACGGTCGTTTCCGGCCGGAACCGGGGTGTGCGTAGTGAAGACATTGCTCGCAGTCACAAATTCATGCGCCTCCCTGAAGGACAACGAATGATCAGCCATGGCCATTCGTATCCTTTCGAGCGCGAGGAAGGCGGCATGCCCCTCATTCATGTGATAGACGGTTATAGTGCGGTTTAAAGCCCTGAGCGCACGGAGACCGCCGATTCCCAGCACGATCTCCTGCCTGATGCGCATATCCGTGTCGCCGCCGTACAGCTCGTCGGTGATGGCCCGGTCCTCCTCGGCGTTTCGGTCAATGTTGGTATCCAGCAGGTACACCAGTATCTTACCGACCAGGAGCTCCCAGACCTGCGCATATACCGTGCGGCCGGGAAGATCAACTGACACCATCAGAGTCTCCCCCTTCTCGTTTTTCACCCTCCGCAGCGGCGTGTTATAAAAGTCAATTTCCGGGAAGTTTTCCTGCTGCCACCCGTCAAGATTCAGATACTGGTGAAAATAGCCGAGACGGTAAAACAGGCCGACCCCGGTCAGCGGCAGTCCCAGCTCGCTTGACGACTTCAGGTGATCGCCCGCAAGAATGCCGAGCCCTCCCGAATACATCGGGAGACTCTCATGTAAACCGAACTCTGCTGAGAAATATGCGATCCCGGCGTTTTCAAAACCTTTCATGTTTTCATCGTACCAGCTCTTGCGGGTCATGTGCCATTCCAATTCCCGCTCGACCTTTTCCATATGGGCGAAAAAGCTTTCCGACGCGGCGGCCTCGTCCAGAAGTGACTGAGATATGGACCCGAGCATCTTGACAGGATTATGCTCAACCTCCCGCCACAGGTCGACATCGAGCCTTCGGAACAGCTCTATGGCCTCGAAATTCCAGACCCACCACATGTTGCTGGCAATCGCGAGGAGAGGCTTGAGCTTATCCGGAAGATTTGGGACAACTTTGAATTTTTTTACCAGCGCCATTATTACCTCGCGGGAAATAAATATTATTCTCTGTCATTGCGAGAAGCCCCTCGGCAGGCTCGGGATAAACTCCGCGACGAAGCAATCTTGTCTTGTGTTAAACTTAGTAATGAGAAATCGGGACTACCATTGACGTCATTCTCTCAATACCCGGATCGCTTCGCTACGCTCGCGATGACATATTGTTTATAACTGACTTCTTATTATCAGAACGGCATGAATAGCCGGCCTTCACTCATCGTCTCTATACCTACACGGCATATAAGGTCAGTGCGCAACCGGCAAATAAATGTAAAATGTCGTCCCCCCGCCCAGGACCGACTTTACGTCAATATATCCATGATGCCTTTTGATAATGGCATAGCTCGTCGCGAGACCCATGCCGCTCGCCACATCCTTGGTCGTATAATAAGGATCGAAAATACTGTGTATGTCTTCCGGAGCTATGCCCACGCCCTCGTCCGAGATCGATACCTTCACGTAATTGCCCGGCTGCAGGGTAATTTCATGGTGCGACTCTTCCTTCTCCACAACGACATTCTCAGCGGTAACGCGTATGGGACCGGGCTTCGACATTGATTCCACCGCGTTGTTGAGGATAAAAGTTATGACCTGTCCTATCTGGAACTCGTCGACATCCACCTTCCACAGCTCTTTTCCAATAACAACTTCGTAAGTTCCGTGATATCCTCCGAGGACGGAATCGACGGTGGCCCGGATCGAGTCGGAGCAATCGACCACCTGACGCTCCGGCTTTCCGCCTCTGGCGAAGGTGGAAAGGCGCCGGGTAAGTTCAACCGCCTTAAGTGACGCCTCTTCGGCATCGTTGAGAACCTCTATGAGGCCGCCGTTGTCCGGGCTCGCTTCCATCTTGGCGAGCGATATGTTTCCGAGTATCGCGGTCAGCGCGTTGTTATAGTCATGCGCGATGCCGCCCGCAAGAATGCCGATGGCCTCAAGCTTGCGGGCCCTGAGCAGCTCTTTCTCGATCTTTTGCTTCTCAGACACGTCGCGCACAATCCCCCTGAATCCGGTCACCGTGCCATCCGCTTCCTTTGCTAACGCAACCGAGCCTTCCATCAACTTTTTCCTTCCATGCTTCGTAATGGCGAAAAAATTTATCAGGCGAGCCGGCTTTCCGGTGACAAACACCTCGTGATACGAATTGTATATTTTCTCGACATCCTCTGGAGTATAAAGCTTTTTATAGCTCACCCCGAGAATCTCGTTGGCGCTGTATTCGGTGATATCGCACATTGCTGTGTTGACATGCGTAAAATGCCCACTGAGATCGGTTTCATAATAGCCGTCCTCCAGGCTGTCAACAATGGAATTCAACTTCTCATGGCTCATTGTTCCATGTAACGACGTCACATCATGCAGGATGATTGCCGTGGCCGGCCCTCCCCCCTTTTTCAATTCAATGAACGATGCTGAATACCTGAGCCATCGAACAGAACCCGACGGTGATGTAACTTGAAGCTCGCTCGCGGCAGATCTCCCTTTTTTCTGCGCTTCCGAAAGCAGGGAAGCGATTGAATCCGAGATATCCGAGATAGTGCCTGGCAATGGTTCACCCTCCCGGTCAAAAAAACGGAGCGCCGTTCGGTTCGCATAGAGCAGCGACCCGTCCGTCATGCATACCATGACGCCGGTGCCGTCTGACTCAAGGGCGCCTTCAAGCACGGACGCCAGGTCTTCCCAGGCTGATGTGCCCGCCATTTATAATCTCCTCCACCTAATTCAGCACTTCAAAACCAAGAAGGACGATATCATCTTCGGCAGGACTCGCGTCACGAAACCTGTCCACTTCCGATATGATAAAATCAAGGGAACCGCTCAGCGTTTTTACGCCGGCACGTATAATGATGTCCAGCAGGCCCTCGGGGTTCAGCGTCTCCCGACTCATGTTCATCGCCTCTATGACCCCGTCGGTATAGAGGTACACCCGGTCGCCCGGCCTGAGGTCCACTGACATCTCCGGAAACGCCGCCTCCCTGCTCAATCCCACGGGCATCCCGCCTGTGATTAAAAGCTGCGCCGAAGCGTCCTCCACCCGGTATACAACCGGCGGCGTATGCCCGCCTTTGGAAAAACGGAACACCGCACGCTCGCCGGTGCAATCAAAGTAACCGTACAGCGCGGTGAGAAAGAGTATTATCCTCCACTCGATCATATCGCTGTTCAACTCGGCGATATAATCCTGGGGATTATCGCCCCGCGTCCTGTTCAGCCGCTCCGTGAAGGAACGCACCAGCGAAAGGAAGAGCGCTGCCGATACTCCGTGGCCTCCGACATCTCCTATGAAAACACCAAGGCCCCGCTCATGTAAAGTATTAAATGAAAAAAAATCTCCGCCGACCGCCTCCATCGGTATATAACGAAAATCCACACTGAGACGTTCCAGGAGAGGCGGCCCGTCGGGAAGAAGGCGCCTGACGACAGTCTGGGCGTAACCCAGGTCGCGCTGCATCTCGCTGTTTCTTCTTCTGAGGTTCTCCTCACTGACCTGCAACGCCTCCTCGGCCTTCTTCCTTTCCGTGATGTCCTCCTTGACGGCAACGTAGTGCGTTATCTCACCGGAGCTATTCATGATCGGGGATATCGACGCCGATTCCCAGTAGGAGCCGCCGTCCTTCTTGAGGTTGTGAAACTCGCCGCGCCATTCCTTCCCCGAGCTGATGGTATCCCAGAGATCCCTGTAAAATTCCGGCGGCTGTTTGCCCGATTTTAAAATGCGAGGATTGTGCCCGAGCGCTTCGTTGAAGGTGTATCCGGTCAACCTTGTGAATTTGGGATTCACATATTCAATTGAAGCGTTTTTGTCGGTGATAACAACCGTTGCCGGACTCTGCTCCACCGCCATAGTAAACATCCTCATCTTTTCATCAGTATCACGATCTAAAATTCCGGTTTTCCCAATAATACCGATATAACACTCTTCGCGCGATGATAAGGCTCTGGACAGGGCGACGACGCATTTTACAGTCGTCGAATTCGCGTTAAGGAGCCACATAGTCCGCCTGGCGGCCGGATCCGACGCCTCTGATAGCAGGCTTTCAAGGGCGGGATGGTCCGCCGAGAAGACGATCTCCCGAAACGGCATGCCGGTAAGGGCCGCCGGAAGGTGCCCGGTGATCTTTTCTATCGTCGGGCTTATAAATACAAACCTGCCGTCAGAATCGAGGACATACGGGGCTATATCGACTTGTTCGAATAGGGAAATGGCGATTTGATCAATGCCGATCGCATCGGTATGAGATTTGCTCATGGAATGATAGTATCAAAACAGGGAGCGAATGACAATAAAAAAATTCCGTGCCGCTCAGGACCTTGCGTTCTACGATCCCTTTTCGGAAAAATCAACGGCGATCCTGAATCCGTAATAGGGGCTGCGGGCTGTCGGACATTTTCTCAGCCGGAATTCCCTCGTCCGCTGCACCGGCTCGCTCAGCACCGAGCCGCCGCGCAGGACCTTGTACACGGTCCCGTAATCCCTGCCGTCCGGGCCGCCCGGATACCGATCGTACCAGTTCTCCGTCCACTCCCACAGCAGTCCGGTGGAGTGGGTGGAGCCTTCTCGGGCGGCCGTGCGCAGCGCGTCAAGAAATTCCGGGCCCGTTGATTTTATCCGGTCTGCTATTGCGGCCTCTGAGACGCCCGGAAACCCGCAGATTCCGGCAAACACTTCCCACTCCAACTCGCGCGGAAGCCGGATGGGCAGGCCGCTCGATTCGGAAAGCCACGCGCAGTATGCAGCAGCGTCGTTCCAGCTTAACTGCATGACCGGCATGATCCCTTCCGCAGCCAGTCGGTCAGCATCGCTTATACCGAACGGCATCTTCCAGCTCACGCCGTCCTTCTTGCGCCACCGCCCGTCAAGCCATATCCATCCCCACCCCTCCCGCTCGGCCTCGGTCGTGTAGTCTGCCGCTTCGGCAAACTCGGAAAACGCCCGGCACGTCGTCAGGAACCTGCTGATCCATATGGTTCCAAGATGGACGCTCTGGCGCGGATACGAGCTGAAGAGAAATTCCTTTTTTATGGGGGCTGATTTCAGCTTTTCGAGTATCGCCTCTATGGCGTCGCCGTTTATTCCGATAGAATAATCGCCTTCGGGGACTTTAATGAAATCTTCAATTCGAATCGTCATAGTGATTCAGGGGTGCGGGCCCCGAAACGGGGCATCCAGGTCCGCCATGCGGCCATTAATTTACGGCATCCACCAGGGAATACGTGTTATCGCCGTCAATCGGGTACTCCGCCGTAAGATATGTGACAAGCAACTGCACCTCTTTCGTGCTGAAGGTCTGCGTCATTTCGACGCACACCGCGTTGGCCAGCGGAACGGCATATTTTTTATCCTTCCCCGGCAGAATGATAAGTATCTTGTGCCGGTCATACCTGACGGAAAAGTCGCGTTCTGAAAGTCGCGTTTTGATGAACTTCTCAAAATGGGCGAACATACTCTTCGTCTTTTCATGCCCGAACAGTCCGTGAAAGCGCTTGTAGTTTTTGATGGACAGGAGAACAAGCGTTAGCGGTATATTCAGGTCACGCGCGTTTTTCAGCTCGTCGTTTACCCTGTTGAACACGCGCTCAATGGTATCGACGTAACTTCCCTGCCGATACTCTATGTCATTGATTATGGCGATATATGGAAATATAAAATCGGTGAACTTCGCCATGCGGGCATGGACGAAATCGAGTCGGGCGGTTTCATTGAGCCCGAAAATCATAGTGAAGCCCATCAGTTCGCCGCCGATCTTGAATGTGAAAATTTCGCACAGTTGCATACTTCCCAGCTGCCTGTCCGTAAACACCTCCACAAGGGTTTTTGAGCCATGCAAATCGTTAAATATAATTGGGCTTTCCGCGTAGGAAATATCGCGTATCAGACTTGTACTTGATGAAATCCGGAACCCCGATTCCGCCAGCCTGAGCCGGTCCTCGGCTTCTGATGCAAAGAGCACGTGGTCTCTGGAACTGTCTTCCTTCACGAAAATTCCGAAGCAGGTAACGCCCAGCTCGGCGAACACGTCGCGAATGACATTCCGAATACTGCCGATCTGGCTGTCGACGGCTATCTTGCGCCTGAGGCCATCCACGGCCTCGATGTGCGAGCCGGGGCCTGAACCGGACTGGCTCATCTCCTTGAACTTGATTGCCCGATATGCAAAGGCTGAAAATTCTGAAATGACGGTGAGGAACCCTTTTTCCTCCCCGGTGTAATCCTCCGAAGAAAGCTTGTTTCCGAGGATGATCGCCCCCATTACTTCCTCGTCACGTTTGATCGGCACCAGAAGCCGCGAATCAATCGCTATAAAGGTGTAGTAATCATCGTTATACGCGCTATTGTCCTTAAATTCCTCTATGTCAATTATCTCCTTCCTCGAGATCATTTCATTCAGTATGCCCGTCGACGGCCTGAGATCGACCTCCTCGGGATTAATGGTTACGCCCCGCGATTCTACGATTTCCCACTCATCGTGATTTTCCCTCGCCGGTATTATTATTGAAGACGATGAAACCCCTATCTGCCCCATGACGGAAAAGAGTATGACATCGAACAGCTCTTCAGTGGAATCCGCGCGGAGAATATCCTTGCTCAGGTCGTAGAGCGTCATATTATCGAGGAGCGTCCCGCTCTCGTCCAGCGATTGCTCCCTGACGCGCACCTGAGGCCTTTCGGCATCGCCGCCCGATGTATCGGGGACCGCAGTGAACCTCGGTTTCTTAATCTCCCCATCGTCTGCCTGCTCCCCCTCGCCGTCAATCCCTGCAGATTTGCTCGCCGGAAGGGGTTCTACCATACCGTCGTCATCAACCGCCACAAGGTCCCCTGGCTCCAGGTAGAGAATATCGTCGTCACCCGCCGCTCCCCCCGAGGGAACGCCTGCGCCAGCCCGGGGCACTCCGGTATCCGCCGGCCCCTTAATGCGGTCCATTATTGTTTTTTTGCCCCTGCTGTTTATTCTGTTCTTGTAGTGCAACGCTTTTTCAAGTAGGCCCATGGCTACACACCCAGCTCATTTAATACTTTCAGATATAACTCGAAATATTCCGAGCTTGCGAACTTTTTGATTATCTCTTCGGGCAACCTTTCAAAAAGGCCGTCCAGGTATTTCAACAGCATCTTAATGTTAACGCGTTTCTGTTCGGGAAAACCGTTGACGAACCGCTCTACGTCCGCCTCGTCGTCGAGTATCACGACTCGGTCGGTGATGTCAAAAACGCCGCCATCCGTCAGGGCCGCTTCCGGCTTTTGTTCCTCGGCGGTCTCTTCCGCCCCCATGGTCTCCTCCATCTGGGACTCCTCAGGGGCGAGATCGGGAACGAACGTCTGTTCGACCATGCTCACGACCTCGGCGTCCGTCATGCCCGTTTTCTGCACAAGTTCATTCCGTATATCGTCGACGTCCTCCTCGAATATCAGAGCGCTTCCGGAAGAGACGTCGCTCTCGATTGAATCGCGCTCCGAGTCATGAAGACTGTGCTCGGTGGGGAGAAGATAGCGCACGCGCTTCCGCTCACGCGGAGAACCTTCGCGGCCGGCCCGGTCGAATTCGTAGAGATGGTAGCGATCATAGAGATGTATGTCCTTAAATTCTTCCTTAAACAGCAGATCCTCAATCGTGTCAAATTCATCCGCCGTAAGGCCGAGCAGTTCAAGCGAGGTCGGGACCGTCTTCCCGCCGCGGCTTCCGAAGTAGTCGTCAATCTCCCTCATGTATCCGCCGAAATCCTCTTCAACAATCGCGGTATGAATGTAATCAAGCTCGTCGTCGCCGTATTTATACTCAAGGTCAACGACTAGGTCTTCGTCCGCGGAAACGAGCTCCTCTGTAAATGCAGCGATCCGCTCCCGGTCCTCATCGGCCTTCGCCTCCCCCAGAACCTGCGCGGCGCCTTCGTCTATCTGAACCATCCCGGTGATGATTTTATCCAGCTCGCTTTCATCGAATATGCCGTCACGGACATCGGGCTCTTTCCGACTGTCTTCGATAAACACGACTTTCCCCGCAGACGGTTCGGGCCCCATCTCGGGTGGAGGCGCCGTCTCTTCAATAAACACCGGCTGTTTAACCTCGCGTGCCAGATCGGGGCCCGTTTCTGCCGCCTGGACCCCTCTCGCTTCGGCGACAGCTTCCCGTGCCTCCCTGGGTTCAACGGCTTTCTCAGGCTCGGCCACGACGGCCTCATCCGTCAGCACCGGTTCCAGATCTAATTCTTCAAGTGATATGGCAATTTCCCTCTCCTTCGTGGATACTTTCTCCTTGTCGGCAGGGAGAGGCTTCTCTTTTTTTTCCGCTTCTTTCTCTTTTTTCAATGCGGGCGGTGCCGCTGTTTCACCCGCGCTTGAGACCGGTTCGGCAATAACCGCATCGCTATCAGCCATGTCCCAGATAACGTATTCATCACCGCCCTCAACGTATCCTTCACTCAGGCGCTTCCTCTCGCGCGGCTCGGCCGGCGTTGCTTCCTCCTCGGCCGGCATTACGGGCTCGACCTCTCTGGTTATATCCGGCTCCCGGGCGGCTTCTTTCTCTTCTGCCTCTGCCGGTTTTTCAAGAGGTGCCCATTTCTTCGCTTCATCATCGACCCTGTCGAGATCTTCAAGGGATATCGATTTTACGCCGTCATCAAATCCGGGCTCGGTCTCAGGATATTCCTCTTCATCAGTCCCGGCCTCCTCTTCAACCCCGGTCTCCACCATCTCGGCAACGGCGGTTCCGGTCTCTTTTTCGCGGGCCGCCGCTGGCAAGGCGCTTTCAGCGCCGGCCGGGGGTTCGGCTTCCTCCGCCACCTTAAGCGGGATAAGGTCAAAGTCCTCAAGGCCCTCGATCAGGTCGCTCTCTGTGAGAAACAGGATATCCTCACGGGCGATCGTCTCCGCCTCCCGCAGATCAATTTTCCCGATATCACTGATATTGAAGTCGCCAGGAAGAGACTTCCTGACGCTGTCAGGGATATTGATGATTACGTCCTGGTCGCTCATCCCTTTTTTATGTGAGGGTTCCTTCGGCATATCGCCCATGCACCGTTCACTGATAATTTGGCCTCAGGCACGACCCAGCGGTGCGACATAATTTGTCCCTTCACCGCATGTTGCCGTGACAGAATACCCTGTATATAATATCGTTTAAACGCAAAAATAAATCAAGATTTTTAAATTTACGGCCGGAAACGAGATAGATAGCCGGCTGGACGGGGCCCCTGAACGCAATTAAGGATGGCATCCCTGCCATCCTTAATATAGCGGTATATGTGTAATTATTATCTGCTCGCGACTTTAATCCGGGCTTTAAGCCGGCGTTCCTCGTCCTGTAGCTTGACCCATTCGCTCGAAAAGGCCTTTATTTCCCTCTGCTTCTGGTCGAGCAAGGTTTTAAGTTTCTCTTCCAGGTCTTTCTTGTCGAGTTCGCTCTTTTTCGCCGCCCTTTCAGCAAGGATGATAAGCTTGTTGCCGCGAATTTCAACAACACCGCCCTCGACAATGAAGTACTCGGTGGTTTTCTGGTCGCGCAGCCGTATTTCGCCGATACCAAGCTCAGAAATCAGCGGCGCATGGTCGACGAGAAAACCCATCTCGCCGTTATAGGCCTGGACGACAGCAAATTGTATTTCACCTTCAAAGAGATAGCGGTCCGGCGTTAATATGCTGCACGTTAACTTTTTCATCTGGCATCAACCCTGTAATTTTTTCGCCTTTTCGACAGCTTCTTCAATAGGACCGACCATGTAGAACGCCTGTTCGGGAAGGCTGTCGTATTCGCCGTTAATCAATCCTTTGAAACTCTTGATTGACTCTTCAAGCTTGACGTATTTTCCCTTGAAGCCGGTAAACTGTTCCGCCACGAAGAATGGCTGTGACAGGAACCGTTCGATCTTCCTCGCGCGCTGCACCAGGAGCTTGTCCTCTTCCGCGAGCTCATCCATGCCCAGAATGGCGATGATATCCTGCAGGTCCTTGTATCGCTGGAGGATACGCTTGACCTCCATTGCGATGTTATAGTGTTCCTCGCCGACGAGCTCGGGAGCGAGGAGCCGTGAAGTCGAATCGAGCGGATCGACGGCCGGGTAGATCCCCTTCTCCGCAATCTGCCGCGAAAGAACGGTCTGGGCATCCAGGTGGATAAACGCCGTCGCCGGCGCCGGGTCCGTCAGGTCGTCCGCGGGAACATAGATGGCCTGCACGGACGTGATCGACCCGTTCTTCGTCGAGGTGATCCGCTCCTGGAGCTGGCCCATTTCCGTCGCCAGGGTCGGTTGGTAACCGACAGCCGACGGCATCCGGCCGAGGAGCGCCGACACCTCGGAGCCTGCCTGCGAGAACCGGAATATATTGTCGATGAACAGGAGCACGTCCCGCCCGGAGAGGTCCCTGAAGTATTCGCACATCGTCAGAGCGGTGAGGCCTACCCTGAGGCGCGCTCCGGGAGGCTCGTTCATCTGCCCGTATACCAGGCATGCCTTGGTGATAACGCCGGATTCCTGCATCTCGAGCCAGAGGTCGTTTCCTTCGCGCGTCCGTTCGCCCACACCCGCAAACACGGAGTATCCGCCGTGCTGCTGTGCGACGTTGTTGATAAGTTCCATGATAACGACAGTTTTGCCGACGCCAGCCCCGCCGAACAGTCCGGTCTTTCCGCCCTTGATGTACGGCGCCAGGAGGTCGATAACCTTGATACCGGTCTCAAAAATCTCTGATTTCGGCTGCAGCTGGTCAAACCGGGGCGCCTCCTGGTGGATCGACCTTTTCTCCTTCGCAGTGACCGGCCCCTTGTTATCGACCGTTTCGCCTAAAAGATTGAATATCCTTCCCAGCGTCTCTTCGCCCACGGGAACGGTGATCGGCGCGCCGGTATCGACAACTTTTTCGCCGCGCTTGATGCCGTCCGTCGAGGCAAGAGCAACCGCGCGGACCCTGTTGCCGCCAAGGTGCTGCTGCACTTCGCTCACGAGCTTCTTTTTTTCGCCCATAACCTCAAATTCAAGTATGAGTGCGTTATAAATGTTTGGTAATTTGCCCTCCGCGAACTCCGCGTCAAGGGTTGATCCGATTACCTGAACAACCTTTCCGATATTCTCGCTCATGACTTACTCCTTAGTATCAAATGGTATCAATTATCGAAATTAACCTTTTACTTGAGAGCGGCGGCTCCACCGACAATCTCCGAAATCTCTTTCGTAATCTTGGCCTGCCGCGCCCTGTTATATGATATGGTAAGATCTCTGATCATCTCCGTTGACGCATCGGTCGCGTTCTTCATGGCGACGCGGCGCGCGAACTGTTCCGAAAAGGACGACTCCAGGAAACAGGTATATATCCGCACCTTCAGGTAGAGCGGAATTATATAGGAAAATATCCTCCGCGGATCCGGCTCAAAGTAGTATTCCAGCTGCGCGCCGGGATAGAGGTCCTTGATCTCCTCCTCTTCGAGCAGGATGGGGAGAAGTTTCAGCATGGCGGGCTTCTGCGTTGATGAGGACTTCACCTTCGTATATGAAATATACACCTCGTGGACCTCGCCGCTGATAAAGAGGTTGCGCAGTTCTGTCCCTATCCTGGCGGCATCTTCAAAGGTAAGCTTATCTTCCGGGTTAAGCATTGATTTGTACATGGGGATCTGCATGAATCTGAAAAAGCTGGTCCCCTTCTTCCCCACGACGTAATAGAGCGCCTCCCTGTCCTCTTCCCTGAGCTTGTTGCCGAGAGCCAGGGTGTTTTCGATCACGTTGGTGTTGAAGCTGCCGCAGAGGCCGCGGTTGCCCGCAATCTGAAGGATCAGCACGCGCCTGGCGTCGGGTACTTCACGGAAGTGCGGATCATCCGATATCGCCACGCCGGTGTTCACCAGGTTGGAGAGGATTTCGTTCACCTTTGTCTCGTACGGCTTGGTCATTTCAAGGCGGCCCTGCATTTTTTTCATCTTTGCAGTGGACACCATCTCCATGGTGCTGGTGATCTTCCGGGTATTTGAAACGGATTGAATTCTATTTTTAATATCCCTTTGAGTAGCCACTGTCCGATCCCTTTATTGGTTATTTGCTTATTTCCGCCACGTACTTGTCGCTAAATTCCTGCACCGCGCCCTTGAACTTGTCATCATTCTGTATGACGCCTGTCGAAGAAATCTCATTCAGGAGCTCTTTGTGAGTGCTCCTCATATGCGCGATGAACTTTGATTCATAATCCTTTACCTTGTCAACCGGGACCTTGTCGAGATACCCCTGAGTACCGGCAAAGATGATCGAGACCTGCTCTTCAACGGACATCGGAACATACTGCCCCTGCTTGAGGATCTCCACAAGCCTGATCCCGCGGTCGAGCTGTTTCTGCGTGGCCGCGTCGAGCTCGGTGCCCATCTGGGCAAACGCCTCAAGTTCACGGAACTGAGCGAGGTCCAGTCGGAGGGACCCGGCGAACTTTTTCATTGACTTGATCTGAGCGTTGCCGCCGACCCGCGATACCGAGATACCGACATCAACGGCCGGACGCACACCGGACGCGAACAGGTTCGGCAGGAGGTATATCTGGCCGTCCGTGATGGAGATAACATTCGTCGGGATATATGCAGAAACCTCTCCTTCCTGCGTCTCGATTATGGGAAGCGCCGTCAGGCTGCCGCCGCCGAGCTCTTCGTTAAGCTTCGCCGACCGCTCGAGCAACCGTGAGTGGCAGTAGAAGATATCGCCCGGGTAGGCTTCCCGTCCCGGAGGCCTTTTAAGCAGAAGCGACATTTCACGATAGGCATTCGCCTGTTTTGTAAGGTCATCATATATGCAAAGGGTATGGCCCTTCTTTTCGTACATGTAGTACTCAGCCATTGCGCATCCCGCGTAGGGGGCGATGTACTGCATCGGCGCCGGGTCCGAAGCGTTCGCCACGACAACGATGGTATACTCCATTGCGCCGTATTCTTCAAGCTTCTCGACCACCGCGGCCACAGTCGACGCCTTCTGGCCGATCGCGACGTATACGCAGACAACGTTCTTACCTTTCTGGTTTATGATCGTATCGAGCGCGATCGCGGTCTTTCCTGTTTTCCGGTCGCCGATGATCAGCTCGCGCTGTCCCCTTCCGATCGGCGTCATGGAGTCAATGGCCTTGATACCGGTCTGGAGCGGCTCCTTGACGGGCTGCCGGGAGGCAATGCCCGGCGCGGTAAACTCGAGGGGCCGGTATTTCTTGATGTTGATGGGCCCCTTGTTGTCGACGGGAACTCCCAGAGGGGTCACGACCCGGCCGAGTATCTCGTCGCCCACGGGGACCGCGAGAACCCGGTTGAGCCTCTTTACGGAGTCGCCCTCCTGGATCTCGAGATAATCGCCGAGAATGGCGGCCCCGATCGAGTCCTCCTCGAGGTTGAGGACCATGGCCTGTACGCCGTTGCTGAACTCGAGCATCTCGCCGGACATGGCATTCTGGAGACCGTGGATCCTTGCGATACCGTCGCCGACCTGTATGACAGTACCGACCTCACTCACGTCTAATGCTGATTTATATCCTTCAATCTCTTTCTTGATGATCGATTTTATTTCTTCAGTTTTAATCTTCATAGGCCGCTTCACTCCTGACTTTACTGTTTAACAGATTATTCTTAATATTTTTTAGGTCCTTCACCAGAGACCCGTCAATTACAGTGTCACCTACTTTTATTATTATTCCACCGAGTATGCCTGTGTTAACTTCCTCATTAAGGATTATTTCCTTCTTGAATACTTCTTTCAGCCTGGCAGCAAGCTTGTTCTTCATGGCTGAATCCAGCCCGACCGAGGTAATAACCGTAACCCTCTGGCGGTTGTTGACCTCGTCAACAATTGCGCCCAACGCCTCGTTGATATCAATGATGCTGTTTTGACGATCATGATCAATCAGGACTTTCAAAAAATTTGTGATTTGATCCGACAGCCTGCCCTTGAAGACCTTCTCAATGAAATTCTTCTTGGCTTCCTTGGTGATTCCGGGAGATGCAAAAAAATTCCGCAATTCACTATTTTCGGTCAGCAGACCGGCAAGAAAAGTAATCTCCTCTTCGATCTCGGGCAATATTTTTTTCTCCTGCCCGAATTCGACCAGAGACGATGCATATACACGAGCTATATCGTTCGCAGCCACGTTATTACCCTGCTCACAAGATTAAATAAGGGGACAGTTCAGTAATATATTACTGAACTGTCCCTATTTTATTCAAAGCCTCTTCAACAAGAGCTTTTTGATCTTCAGCTTTGATGTTCTTACTGATAATCTTCGAAGCGATTTCAGTCGACAGAACAACCACTTCTGTCTTGATATCCGCCAGCGCCTTGTCCTTGGCAAGCTCTATCTCTTTCTTGGCACGTTCCGCGATAGACCTCGACTCGGCATTTGCCTTGTCGACGATTTCGTTTTTGATTTTCTCGGCCTCGTCCCTGCCCTTCGAGATGACCTGGGCAGCCTCGTTCTTGGCATTGTCCATCATCGCCTTGTGCTGGGCGAGAAGCTTTTCCGCCTCAAGGCGCGTACGCTCGGCATTATCAATTTCAAAGCGGACTTTCTCCGCCCTTGCATCCAGCGAATCAACGATCGGCCTCCACGCCGCTTTCCAGAGAACGAGAAGCATTACGATGAATGTAATGATCGTCCAAAGCAGGAGGCCAGGATCGACTCTCAGCAATCCTTCCTTTAAAAATTCCATATCTATTACCTTTTACTACAAAGATAAGTCTTTCTCAAGACTGATCGATTCACAGATGCTTACTTCTGCACTTCCTGTACGCTCGGCTTTTCCGGCTCTACGACAGCCTGGGGCTTCTGGATTGCCAGCATGAAGGTAATAACCAGCGCGAAGAAGGTGAAACCTTCAATCAGAGCAGCTGCGATAATCATAGCCGTTCTCAGGTCGCCGCTGAGTTCAGGCTGACGAGCCATACCTTCGATAGCACCAGACGCCAGTCGGCCGATGCCGAGAGCAGCGCCGATAACAACCAGACCCGCGCCGAGACCTGCCGCCAGATACGATAAACCTAAATATTCCATCCTTTCCTCCTGCGTATTATAAATAATTTTCTCGTAGTTTATTTTAAATTAATCTATAGAATAAATTAATTTAATTGCTATAGTACTCCTGCGCCCATCAGTGCGCGTGCAATGAAGATCCGATAAACATCGCCGACAGTACCGTGAAAATATAGGCCTGCAGCCATGCAACAAGGAGCATTTCAAGGGCGTATATCATCAGCGACATGACGACCGAGCCGATACCAACGAAATATGAATTAAACATCATGACAAGATAAATAAATATCAGTATAACAACGTGGCCAGCGGTCATATTCGCAAAGAGACGAATGGTCAGGGCAAACGGCTTGATGATAAGACCGATCAGTTCGATGGGCCACAGAAGCATAATGCCGAGGACAAACGGCACGCCATGCGGGACGGTTCCCTTATAGAACCAGAGCGGACCCTGCTTTATAACGCCGACGCCGATAATGCCGATCAGCGTGAGCACGGCCAGCCCGCCGGTCACGGCCAGGTTGCCGGTCGCTGTTGCCATTCCCGGGACAAGGCCGAGATAGTTGCAGAAAAGAATAAAAAAGAAGAGACTCAGAAAGTAGGGCGTCGCTTTTTTGGCGTACTTGCCTTCGAAGTTGGGCTCGACGATTTCCTCATGGACCCACTGTATGAGCGACTCCCACCAGTTGACCCATCTCGACTCGGAACCCATTTTAGCTTTTTTAATCTGAACTGCAAGGGGAATGAATATGCCAAGACCCATGAGTCCCGCGAGCCACATCATCATGACCCACTTGGTTATCCTCATGTCGAAGATGCCGAGAAGCTTTTCGCTCAGCACCGTCTCATTGACGTGCGCTATCGCATTGTTGATCCCTTTTAATTGTTTGAGAAGAATATTATCGTGGGGATTGACGTGTGTATGTTCGATCACATGGTCGGTAAGGTGGCCTGTCACAAGCTCTCCGACACCGCCGCCTTCATGGTGGCCATGGCTTGGAGCAACCATAAACACCAGAAACAATACATATGCAACTACGATAATAACGAGCGGGATTATGCGTTTCAAGAGAAATCTCCTAGATCATTTGTTTACTCGGTTTCTTTTTACATCCGCCGCGTCTACAAGATGGGCGACCCAACTCTTACAACTCCCGGGCCGCCTCGTACGATTTCTTTGACCATTAAAAAAAATAAGACATAAAAATCAAGATAATTTCATCGTAGCCATTTATTTCTTATATCATTTCCAGCATTTTTTTCTTTTTCCAGCTTTTCTGTTCGCTCAATGTCCTTCAGCTGCCGGATCAAATGATAGAAGCCTATTGCCATCCCGATAAACGCGCCTATACTCGTGAAGATCGGTGATTTGCCGTAATGGCTGTCGAGCTTGTAACCTCCCAGAAGAAACAGGACCACCGTCGCAGCGAGTTGAATCCCGATTGATGAATAAGTATATATCGTTCGGCCCAGGCCTCTTTTGCTCACGTCGGTCGCTCGTCCCTTATCGTCTATACCTGACAACCTCGCCATCCCTGTCAGGATTTTTTTTATTAGGTAATTGTCAAGGTTTTTTCATTCTTTTTGGTTTGTTTTTAGGGTTTAATCAAAAAAATAACAATTTACGGGGATGCTCCTTCACCCGGGTTCCGTGATTCGATTCAAATGAAAGAATCGGGTGGATTGAGCCAAACCTAACAGCGGTTTCATAAATTAAAACAGTTTATAATAAAGTTGTAGGATCAACTATTAAGCACAGAAGGGGGAGATGACGATAATAAATAAGTCAGCAAACAGACTGTGATGCAGGGCAGACGCGCACTGCGTTCCCCAAGCTATTGAGATAACAGAAGGGATGTGTATGAAGTTATCAATTAAGATTATACAGAGCCAGGATGAAATTATTGCGAACTGCCCGGAACTAGATATTAATTGCTACGGCGCGGACAAAGACGAGGCCATACGAAGGATAAAAAAAGTAATAAATTTTTACGTTGACTCAGCCAAGGAACTCGGCCTTGACGTTGAAGCGCTCTCGGAGATCTCAATCGAAGGGGAGATGAGCCAATCCCTCATCGACAGGCTCGGCGGAGCGCAGAACAACACCATAAATTAATCGTCCCGGTCGGCTCCTGCATCCCCCTGATAACAGTTTTCACGTTTCAATAATATATCAGGGCGGGGTCTCGCGAGAGGCCCCGCCCTATTTTCGGCATCAATCTCCCGACAGCTCTGAATCATTAATCTTTAAGTTGTTTTTCTTGAGGAGCTCATCCACCCAGGCTTTCCGTTTTTCTGACCTCTTCATGTCAACAAGCCGGGCCTCTATGCTCTTCCTGACCTCATCGAAGGGGATGACTTTTTTCACGCTCTTGCCGCCCTCATTCAGGTTCCTCGTATACATCTTGTCAAGATTTTTCGTGTAATAATCCCGCACATCCTGCGGCGTCACCGTAATATCGGCCAGCACCACTTCGGACTCATATGTCCCCGCGATATTATAATCAACGAAGAATGCGAGTTCTTTCTTGAACTTTTCCTCTTTGTCGATTCCCTTCTTTTTCGCCTCGCGCATCAGGACTTCTTCACGCAATATGCGCCTGGCGAGCTCACGCTTTATTTTATCCTCTATGACCATATCGGGGCGCCCCATGCCCCTTCTCTTCTTCAATATAAAATTTACCAGCCTGTTCAAATCGGCGACCCTGAATTCATTCTCGCCCACCTTGAAAATCAGATCGGCCGGATTATAGAATTGCACCGTATCGACATTGTTCACGACGTCCTCGGCCTTGATCAGTCTTTCCTGGAGGCCCTGGGATGAATTATACATAAGGCGCCGTTTCAGCCCCATCTGCTGCACCTTGTCATCAATGACGTCTTCAATGTTGTCTTCCGTAAGATTGACCACCTCATCCACCTGAATGATGTATACGGCATTTCCTATCTTAAGCGGCTCTTTCGTATAGGTACCCTCCTTCACCGAAAAAACGGCTTTTGAAAAATCCTCGCCGCGCATTCCCGCGATGATATAACCGATATCCCCGCCCTTCCGTTTGGAGAAATCATCCGAATTTTTTTTCGCCAGTTCATCAAAGGGCTCGCCTTTGTCCAGTTCTGCAATAAGCTTCTTCGCCTTCTCCATCTTCTCATTGAGCGCCTCGTTCATTTCGGCGTCGGTCAGCTTTTGTCGTTTGTTATTGACGAGCTTGAAGTTTTTCGCCGTCAATTTGATTATTCGCGCCTTCGCGGCCTTCTCGCTGAATTTGCCCTGGGTGCTTATCTGCCGCGACATGTACTGCGAGTAAAAATTTCTGACGGCATGGTTTTTCAGGTACAGGAATTCTTCACTCGCGTCAAAGCCCGCATTTTTCGCCTCCCGCACCAGTAATTTTTCAGTAGCGAAACGCTCGAGGTGCGTTTTCTGCTGAGCCACCTTTTTGAGTATTGATTCCTTAGACATTCGCCGGGCTTCCATCCATTCATAAAAATCGCCCCGCGTGATCTGACCGCCGTTATACGTGGCGAGAACATCGCCCTCGCGTTTGCAGCCCGACACCGCAACGACCGCGGCAAACACAATTGACATAATTTTCCAGGTTTTCATTTGTCGTCTCCAGATTGCTTGATTTTCCAGGTACTCTGCGCACGCAGGGCTGGATGAGATTCAGCTATCCCAATTTTTTTCTGTCTGAAACCGTCTAATTATCAATAAAGTATATTATGAATACGGAAACAACAGACCCGCACAGTTACAAATTGTCAAATGAATTTCATGAGGCGGGCCGTTTTTCGAGGGCCGTGACTGACTGGTGCCGGGGGAAATCCCCGACGGCAATATTTCTAAAACTGAAACCGCGTTCCCACCTGGACGTTTATATCTTCGCCGTTGCTGATATTGAGCATGCTCTCCAGCGATATCTTGAGGATCCAGAGATTTATTTCGAGACCCGCTATGAGGAGACCCATGAATCCCCTCGGGTGACCGGAATAACTTGCCTTGGCCCTGATCAAACCGAGGGGACTCCCCGACGGCGTTCCCAGCAGGGGGTTCGTCACATACCCGATCCCCGATCCTTCGAGATTGGTAGAACCCCAGGTCAGCGCCATGCCGAGGCCGGCATATATATCAAACAGCCAGAGAAAATCGAAGTAGACGATCGCCTGGGCGTTCGCGGCCAGCATCCTCCACTTGAGATTGAAATTGTAATATGCCGTAAAATCCAGGTTAAAGTAACCGCCCGGTGGATTGATAAAAACATTGCCGATGTTGTGCTTGTACTCCCCGTTGATCCCCATGATGCCTTCCATATAATCAACGCCCGCGCTGATCGTGAAGCCGCCGAATCCGAGCAGATACGGAAGTATCGATTTCTTCTTTATGAGATTTTTCCTTATCTTCCCCCCGAACGAATAAATATTGAATTTGCTCAGCTTCGCCGTTTTTTCGTTGAGCGGCGGTTTCCACATCGCATCGCTTAATATCATCACTTTGGCGAGTATGTCAAAGCCGCCCGTCAGACCGAAACCGAAGCTGAGCGCCGGATTTGGCGCGTAGGCTGGGTACACGCTTTCTTCCCGCGGAATGGCCTCATTATAATATTCCATGTTCGCACAGCCTATCGCTACCGAAGCGCCGAAAAACATATGCGGGAACTTACCGAGGTACGCGTCGCCGATCGGGTAGCCGCCGACGTTCGCCATGGCAAACGCTTCCGGATAATTTCTGAAGTTCCTGCCAACCACGTTATCGAGATCGCTGACGACCGAGAGCAGGCCGGGTAACGGAATACCAGGTACGCCGGATGTATCGACAAAAATCCATGAATAAGCGGGAAGCTCCAGGAGGCAGAAAAGTATAGTGGCCGTTAATGCCGTTATTATTATGCGCTTCATATAGTATCCCGCGTAACAGCTATGTCTATTGTCGGCAAAAACTCCACTGAATTCCAGACTAAAACCATTTTCGAAGCGGCCATGTGAATCGAGTTATAACTATACGTTTACTCCTAAAATACTAACCTAAGAATACAAATTGAAGGATATTTTGTCAATGAATAACTTAAATTATAGCAGGTTTGCAGCCGAAGGTTGATTACGGGAACAGAAAAAAGCCTTTTATGCGGTGAGGACCATCGGGCCATTTTCGGTTATCGCCACGGTATGTTCATAATGGGCCGAAAGACTGCCATCGGCCGTTACAGCGGTCCATCCATCATCCATAAGCCGCACCGCGTGACCTCCCCCGTTGACCATCGGCTCTACGGCGAGGACAAGGCCCGGCTCGAGAATGAGGCCGGTCCCCTTTCTGCCGTAGTGTGGAACGGCAGGCGGCTCGTGGAGCGCAAATCCCACGCCATGCCCGGTATAATTTCTGACCACACTGAACCCCGCCGACTCGACGCATGTCTGAATCGCATGGCCGATATCGCCGAGCCGGTTTCCGGGCCTCATCACCCCGATGCCTCTGATGAGCGATTCGCGCGTGGTGTCCGCGAGCCGCCGCGCGTCATCTGTTATCCTTCCCACCTCGAAGGTCCGACAGGCGTCGCTGAAAAAACCGTTCAACACCACGCCGATATCGATTTTCACGAGATCGCCGTTCTGAATTTTCACCTTTCTGGAAGGGACGCCGTGCACCACCTCGCTATTTATGGATATGCATGACGCCGCGCTGTAGCCGGGGACAGTCTTGAAGGCAGGCCTTCCCTTCTGCTTGATGATCATCGACTCGATCATCCTGTCGACGTCCCATGTGGAGATGTCGGATAGAGACATCCGGGATATTTTTTTAAATATGCCCGCGATGATGGCCCCGGAGTCCCTGATCCTCCGGATGTCGTCGGGAGACTTAATCCGTATTCGTCTGCTTCTCATGCCGGGCGGCCGGCCCTTTCCCCTTTCAGCCCCAACGCCTATGCTTCGGCGGCCTTGTCGCCCTCGGAGGTTTTGCCGTTTTCCCTCTCGCCGTCCGCAAGGCCCGCGACCGCTCTTATCTTCCTCTCGATCTCGGATGATACGGCTGGGTTGTCCCCGAGATACCTTTTCGCATTCTCGCGTCCCTGCCCGATCCTTTCGTCGCCGTAGGAAAACCATGTACCCGATTTCCTGATGATCTCGAACCGCACGCCCAGGTCGAGGATGTCGCCGGCCCGCGAGATGCCGGAATCGTACATGATATCGAATTCCGCCTGCCGGAAGGGCGGCGCCACCTTGTTCTTCACCACCTTGACCCTGACCCTGTTGCCGATCGCCTCCTCCCCGGACTTCAGGGTCTCAATCCTCCTGATGTCGAGACGGACCGATGAATAAAATTTGAGGGCATTGCCGCCGGTGGTCGTCTCGGGCGAGCCGAACATGACACCGATTTTCATCCGTATCTGGTTTATGAAGATGACAGAGGTCTTTGACTTTGAAATGACCGCCGTGAGTTTCCTGAGCGCCTGGCTCATGAGCCTGGCCTGGAGTCCCATGTGTGAATCGCCCATGTCGCCGTCTATCTCGGCCTTTGGCACCAGCGCCGCCACCGAGTCAATGACGATGATATCGACCGCGCCGGAGCGGACCAGCGCTTCGACGATTTCAAGCGCTTCTTCCCCCGTGTCAGGCTGGGAAACCAGGAGTTCGTCGGTCTTTACGCCAAGCTTGGAGGCGTAGGCCGGGTCCAGGGCGTGCTCCGCGTCGATGAACGCGGCCACACCCCCCTGCTTTTGCGCCTCGGCAACGACATGGAGGGTAAGAGTGGTCTTTCCGGAAGACTCCGGGCCGTATATCTCTACAACCCTGCCGCGCGGCACACCGCCGATGCCGAGGGCTATGTCCAGCTCGAGCGAGCCGGTCGATATCGCCTCGACCTGGACGATCTTGTTATCGTCGCCCAGCCTCATGATTGAGCCCTTGCCGAACTGCTTCTCTATCTGCATGATAGCCGATTCAAGCGCCTGGGCCTTCTGGTTTGTTTCTTTCTGGTCGGACATGATGCCTCCTTGATAGTGTGATGATTTCGATTGTTATATGATTATACGAACAGGATGACCATATAAGTAAATCTTATGTCTCATAATTTTGTAAAGTACAAAAAAAATTAATATATGGCCGGCAGGATTATGTCAAGTAAAAAATACTATATTTTTGTTAAGTATATTCATTTTTTTATTTATAACACATGGGTAATTAGACAGACCGGAGTCCGGATATGCACTCTCATCTCACAGCCCTGCTGTCTTTATGGCACACAGGACTCAATGAGCGCAATAAATCACCCTCTCCGCACGCATGCTCATGCGGAAGAATGGCCCAATGCTCAGTGCATATTCCTGTTATCCGGATGAATGAAGCTCGCGAACACGTCCCCCTCGTCAATGTGCTTCATGATATCCCGCTCATGTTCATGCTTTTGCTCTTGAGGGATAAAGCTCGCGAAAACATCCCCTTCATCAACATGCTTTGGAGCGTCAGGCATATTTTCATACCGGCTCTCAGGATGCATGAAACTGGCAAAAACATCCCCTTCGTCAATATGATGCGTGATGTTACTCATTGCATTCACCTCCCCTCTGCTCTATAATTAATATAAACAGGCTGAGGTGATGAAACAATTTTTTTAGTGATGCTTGGCGATCGAAAATATCCCGAGGCCGATTTTTCACCCCTATTGATATTGCCTTACGCGCTACTCTGACACCGGTTCGTGTACCTTGAAATAGCGGTAAGTGGCCCCCCAGTTCATAATCCGCGTATAACCCGCCTTTTCGAGCCTCTTGATCACCAGCTGGGCCCTGCCTCCGGTTTCGCATGTGACGATAAGATACTGGGTTTTCGGTAATTCTGACAACCTGTCCATGATCTGGCTGGAAGGAAAATTTCTGGCAGTAGGAATGTGCGCCTTTTTAAAGGCGGACTCGGGCCTGACATCGACGATCCATATGTCATTTTTTGGCTTGTCCACCAACTCCTTCAATTTTATCGGCTCAAGGTACTGCTTCAGAATTGCGCCGTCAGCGGCCGTGTACCCCTCGAACATGCTGCAACCGGTAAAAACCGCAACGATGGATAGAAAGAATGCGAACATGATTGCTTTTTTCATTTATTGTTCCTCCCCATGCTGGTATAGAGAAAATCACAGCTGGCACAGCCTGCACGGCACATAGCCCGGGACAGCCGTGCCGGCTTTTTCGCCAAAAACAAATGGCCCGGAATGTGTAATGATTACACCGGACCATTTAGAAAAGTCAATTATTATAATTTTGAAGCCTACTCTACAACCTGCCATTTGAAGAGAACAGAAACCGCCTCGTGATCCGAAAGCTGGTTCCCATCCTCATCCTTGAAGAGCTCGGTTTCTACCGCGTATTCAGTCGGCGTCAGAATGACCCCGTCGCTGCTCCTGAAGAGGATCCGGTCAATCCTTGACTCCTGTCCGCAGGCAAGATACCGGCACGAGTCGGTCATATGGGCGTCGTTCAGTATCCGTTCCAGCTGGGCGACATCGGCGGCCGAGCCGCCGAGATTCCAATCACCGCCGATGAGAACGGCATTGCCCGCGGAGTTCGCGAGAACATAGTTGATGAGCTGAGTCATGCCGATCTCCCTCGCTTCAAGGTCACCTTCAGCGCTCCCCGCATCCATGTGCAGGTCATATATGTCGACGAACACGCCGTCGGCTATTTCATGCCTGGCGAAGGTGAAGCCCTTGGGGGTGAGGCAGTCGCTCGCGGCGTCCAGATAGCCGTTGCACGCGTCCCAGGTTATCCTTTCAAAATCCGTGAAGGGACAGTAGGAGAACGCGTTCAACCCGTCGCCGAGAGTGCCGTGAAAATAATCGTGCTCGGTTTCGTAGGGATGGTCGTCCCCGGTTTGCAGATTTATATGATACGCGAAGTCTTCCTGCACAAGCACAATGTCGAAGTTGTTCAGCTTCGGGGCGATGAGCGGCATATTTGTCTGCGGGTGGCTTGATGAAAGCCCCTCCGGAAGGCCCGCGACATTATACGTGAGCACGCTGAATTCATTCTCCCCCGTCACTTTTTCATACGCCGGCGCGCCGGCAGTGCAGGCGGTAATGCAGCCGATTAACCATACAACCAGTCCAGCAAAAATTATCTTTTTCATAAGACCCTCGAATAATATATATTATAAATTCCCGTACTGCAGATATTATAATATATATTGAAATAATTACAATCGTCCGGTCATTTCCAATTTAATTTGTAAGTAATAAAACCAGGATTGATTTTATATTATCTTTGAACAAATCATAAGAAATGTCAATAGAAAAATGTCGTCCTGCTGTGCTATACTGCTGATAATAAAGGGCCGTTATGCATGTATTAAACGGACTGCCTGGAAGGAATTTCCCCGCAAAACTGACGGAACAGCCTATTTTAACCGGCACATCACTCCATCCTCTCCGGCTACTGTTTCGCTCCCGGCATGCTGATGAACACCCCGAGCGGGTCCACCTCGTTCCGCAGCAGCGCCAGGATCTCAGCCGACGGGGCGGGCGTCACGGGAATCTCGCCGTCAGGCTTGAGCAGCTCGAACCCTGTCGCCATCTGCGCCAGGCCGAGGGAGACGCCCGGATTCAGCGACTTGACCCGCATCCGCTTGCTCACCGGCTCGAAGTCGTACACGCCCGCGTTGGTCACGACCGCGACGGGCCCCTCACCGAGGAGGCCGGCCTTTTTCCGGGAATCGCCGCCTTCAAGGAAACCGACCGAGGTGATGAAATCCACCTTTTCAACAAACTTGTCCGGCGACTGTATACCGACGAGCACCATCTTCTCTGACAGCGACGAGAGGTCGTTGTTGCCGCCGGAGCCGGTGAGACGCACCTTCGGCTTAAGGAGGTCCGTGCCTATCATGTGCGTGTTGATGTTCCCGTACCTGTCTATCTGGGCGAAGCCGAGGAAACCGATATCGACATACCCGTTGTAGGCCTGCCCGAACGAATAGGACATCTCCAGGATTATCGGCGACTTCCGCCACGTGAAGGGCCCCCCCACCGACCAGGGCATGCCGCCCTCGAGGGGGTCCTGGGCGCCGGATTCGTAGACCAGAGTAATATTGGGCGCGTGCGTCTTTCTCGCGAGGATCGCCGCCACCATCGGGAGGCCGGTGCCGACGTAAACCACCTGATGGTCCTCAATCTGCATGGCAAGACTGTACGCCACCATTTCGAGGGGATTGGCCGGTTTTATTTCCGTCATGGCCTGGTGCCTCCTTTATAACATGATGACCGTTCCCGGTCAGTAGTAAATTCCCGTTTCGGTTTCAAGCGTTTTGAATTCCTTGTAGGAGAAATCGACGCCGAGGTCTTCATTGTCGTACTCTTCGGCTTTCGTAATTTTACGGGAATTCGCGATCCACCTGGCGCCTCCCAGTTTCTCTATAAAATCGAACTGGTCCCTGGAGGAAAAGACCCAGTATTCGAAGAACTCTTCTATGTTCTCGTCGGAGAGGCATGCCCACCGCATCAGCTTTTCCCACCACTGGCGCGACCAGTAGTAACAGCCGGGCATGCTGCCGGGCGCGGCGCCGTAGGGGAGCTCCACCACCGCGTCGACGCAGGTGAAAGGGATCACCACGCCCTTGTTATTGCTCCTGATGTCCCCCGGCGGGACGATCTCCTCCGCGGTAATAATGAGCCGCCGCGCGGCCGCCGCCAGCGCGATGTCGTTTATCGGCGGGCCGTACATGCGCGCGTTCCCGAACCTGTCGGCCGTCTGGACATGGATGACGGCGATGTCCGGGTAGAGCGCCGGCACGAAGACCGCCGGGTCCGGGTCGGAGCGCATCGGGTTCTGCATCACTTTCGTGTAGGGATTGTACCTTAAAATGTCAGAACCGAGGAGCTGCTTGCTGAAGACGCCGGGCACGCCGAGCTGGGCCGCCTTGAAGCCCTGGGCCATCGACCCGTGGCTCCACTCCGACAGGATCCTCGTTTTCCCCTCGATGACCGAGCGGGAATAGGCCCGGTCGTAGCCCCGCATTTCCGCGCCGGAATAGGAATTGTGAGAACAGGAGCAGACGCCGAAATGGATCATGTAGCTCTGGTTCGAGTTGGGGGAGCCGATCATCTGTATCCCCTTCTTCCCCTGCCGCATGATCTCAAAGTAGGCTTGCATGGGCGTCCGCACGTAGCTGAACCCGGTATCGGTCAGGACGTCGCCGTCCCGGACAAATTCCCCGATCGCCTCCCCGAGGGAGAGCCGCTTGTCACGGTGCGAGCGGTCCTTGTTGATGTGCGCCCGTCGGGCCGATTCGAAATCGACCAGCGGATCGAGAATTTTCGTGTCGTCAATCCCGAGATTGCGCACCGCCTCTCTATTGTAATCGAACGCACTCATTGCCGCCTCCGTCTATAGCACGATGTCATTAATAATATATCCCCGCAATAGCTTGGCAACAATCCTCGGGACGCGTGATTTTTTCGCCGGATAGCAACAGATATTGTTAGGAAGGGATAGCAAATTTTGTTACGGCGGGGACCGAGTGGCTGGTTCTAAAATGGAAACAAATCCGGATGTCCGGTAATATTACTAACGCGGTCAAGCAAAAAAGGCCATATGCCATCCGGCATTAAAAATAGCATGTCATGCCGAGCTTATCCGCGGAGAACGAAAGCCTTACGTCGCCCCTTGCAATTTCCGGCTTCCGCTGATGAAGGACGGGGATCAGAATCCCGAAGCAGGCCCCGATGACCGACCCGATGATGGTGTCGCTCCAGAAGTGCTCCCCGGCGAAGACCCTCGAAATGCCGACCAGCGAGGAAGTCGCCACTGACATCACCCATGCCGCGGGAAGCCATTTACTCTCCGGGTACCTGACGGTGAGGAGGTAGGAGAAGGCGATCGTGGCCGAGAAACATGCTCCGGCGTGGCCGGAGTAAAACGACCGCCAGTCCCAGGATGAATTGCGCGCCTGCTTGCGCATCAAGGTATACCGGTACATGTAGGGCCGCGCCCTGGGCATCGCCCCGGCAACGATCTGATTGAACATGGAGGAGACGGCGACCGCCTCCCCCACGATGAGGAAGTCCTCTATCATCCCGCTCCACCCGTATTTGGGCAATTCGACGAAGCTCAGGCACATGGTGGCCGCCGGGACCAGGACGCAGCCGATATCGCCCGCCAGGCCCCATCCCGGGAACTGATAGCCGATCACGGGACGGTCCATGCTGTTTACCCTGCTGGTATCAAGGTTTGTAATATGGCTGCGCGGCAGAGAGCCTACCAGGATGCGCACTGAAACGGCCGTAAGCGTCGATATGGTTATGACCGGCAGGTCAACCTTGAGATTGACAAAAAAGGGCGAGGCCGCCTTCTCTTTTTTCTCTTCTGCCCTCGCCGGGAAGGCGACGGCAAGAAGAAAAAAAACCGGGAGCAGCAGACATGAGACTATTTTATTCGGCATAGCAACCACACGCATTATAATTCGATGATCATTTTGAATTTATCAGACGGCGTGTCAAGATATATTACCTGCCCCGGCGGCCATCACACCTTTCCGTTTCCGTTTACGCCGCCGCTCATGAGCTCGCGGCTACGCTGGCCGGCCTTTTTCATGTATTCGAGCTTGTTAAGCGCGTCCACGAAGGAGTGGATACCCGCTATCGACACGTCGATGTTGGCGGCGCTCCCGAACGCCTTGATCTGCCTGCCCTCGTGCTCGTCGGCCACGGTCACATGGACCTCGGCGATGGCGTCCGAACCGCCGGTGATTGCCACCAGATTGAACGACTCGATTTTCGCCGTCGTCCCGGTGATTTTCTTGACCGCGGTCACGCCGGCATCCACGCCGCCGTTGCCGTGGGCGACCTCGAACATCTCGGCGCTGCCGCGAACGTGGTCCTTGATGGTTACCAGCGCCATGGGCGGCGAGAACATGCCGGTCGATATCTGGACATTCTCGACTTTGTAGCGCCGCTCATCCTCCTCGCGGAACAGCGACTCGCCGACAAGCACGGCCAGGTCCTCGTCGAACACCTCCTTCTTGCTGTCGGCAAGCGCCTTGAACAACCGGAAAAACCGCTCGGTCTCCTCCTTCTGCAGGGCGTAACCGAGCGATTCCAGGCGGTCGAGAACGGCGTGGCGCCCCGAGTGCTTGCCGAGCACCAGGGTCGACTTGTTGATCCCCACGTCCTCCGGCTTCATGATCTCGTAGGTCATGGCGTTCTTCAGCAGGCCGTCCTGATGTATCCCGGACTCGTGGGCGAAGGCGTTGCTTCCCACGATCGCCTTGTTGGGCTGCACCGACACGCCGGTGATGCTCGTCAGGAGGCGGCTGGTCGGAACTATCTGCTTCGTGTTGATGTTCGTGCGGAGGTTGAAGAGGTCGCCCCGCGTCCGTATCGCCATCACCAGTTCCTCCATGGCCGTGTTGCCGGCCCGCTCGCCTATGCCATTGACCGTGCACTCCACCTGACGCGCGCCGGCCTCAATGGCCGCGAGTGAATTGGCGACCGCAAGTCCCAGGTCGTTATGGCAGTGGACGGATATAATCGCATCGCGGATATTTGGCACATGTTCGAAGAGATACCGGATAAGCCTGTTGAAGTCGGTCGGGATCGCGTAACCGACCGTATCCGGTATGTTCACGGTCACCGCCCCGGCCTCGATGACGGCATGCACCATTTCAGCGAGAAAGGCCGGGTCGCTCCGGGTCGCATCCATCGGCGAAAACTCGACGTTCTTCGTGTATGATTTCGCCTGCCGGACCGAGTCAACCGCTATCTTCAGCACCTCTTCACGCGTCTTCTTGAACTGAAGCTGGATATGGATGTCGGAACTCGAAATGAATGTGTGTATCCGGGGATTCTCGGCCCCCTTGATCGCCTTCCATGCCGTGTCGATGTCCTTCGGGTTGGCACGGGCAAGCCCGGCCACCTGAACGCCGCGGGCCCTGTCGGCAATCGTCTTCACCGCCTCGAAGTCCCCTTCGGAGGCGATCGGGAACCCGGCCTCAATCACGTCCACGCCGAGCTTTACCAGCTGGTCCGCAAACAGGATCTTTTCCTTAATATTCATGGTGAAGCCGGGCGACTGCTCGCCGTCCCGAAGGGTTGTATCAAATATAATGATGGTATCCTTTTTTTTATCAGTCATGACAGTTCTCCTTAAAAATCGTTATCGTTCCCTGTAAGCGCCGTCCCGGCGCCAAGCAAGCAGGGGGACAGGCCCCGCAGCCTCCCGGACGACAACGCAGTATCGACCATGCAATTATTAATCCTCATCCTCTTCATCGGGCATTTTCCCCGTATCATACAACAAAAAAAGCCGCCACATGTGTGACGGCTTTCTGGTTCTCTTCCTTATAAAAGGCATCACAGCACATGGCCGGCGAGCGTGACCTCCAGGCCGAGTAACAGGCAAAGCAACAGGCTGTTAAGCAGTGATGTCATTTCTGTTTTCATTGTCATATAACTGGATTAGACCGAAATGATCCGGGCGATCCATAGTGATTATCGGATACATGATCAGTCCCTCCCCGATTATTGTCAATAGAAAATCTAAAAAAAATTTCTGCCGGGCCTGCACTCTTGAAGTTATTAATCCCTTGACTTTATAGGAACTGGGAACACAATCACGTCCGATAGCATTTCATGGACGGCTCATGCGTCAGGTCAAGGGATTCATACAGATATACAGCAGGCAGGCAAGAGACCGGGTCATCGAGGCGGGGAAGAAGTTCCTCGCCGTTGAAGGCCTTGAGATCCTGTCTTCCGAGCTGTTTGCCTGCGTCGATGAGCTCATCAAGAACGCCGTCAAGGCAAACTACAAATTCCTCCTTTTAAGAGAGCGGATCATCGAAAAATTCCGGCAGCTCTGGCCCGACAAGACGGAACGGGAAATCGAGGAGGACATCAGTGACCTGATCAAGATACCGGGGGGGTTCAACCGCCTGGCCGAGGAGATCCTGAAAACCGAGGACATATCGGCCAGCGTCCGGGAAATCCTGAACGAAGAATCAATCCTGCTCTCGATCAAGAACAGCGCCTATAAGGAAAAGCGAAAGCTCGCTCCGGAGGAACGGGAAACCCTGCTGGGCCTTTCGCACTTCAACGGCATCAGGGAGAAGATCGAAAGGACCGGAGTCAGGATAATACTCAGAATACAGGCGGACAAAGACTACATCTACATCGAGGTGACGAATACGGCCCCTATTCTGGAAAAAGACCTGAACCGAATCCACGAAAAACGCGAGCGGCACCGGCGCTACAAGGAGGAAGGACGGGAGCAGGAATATTTTGCCGACAGTATCGACACCAGCGAATCCGGCTTTGGACTCGGGTACGCGAAAATTGACGCGATCCTGAACGACTGGGGCATCGGCGGAGAGCGCGCCATCACGATCATATCAGCCATCAACACGACGGTCATGCTGACGCTCCCCATCGACGGGCTCAAAGAGCAATTTAAATAACACATGCGATGGCGGGGTCACGAGACCCCGCCATCGCATGATATACCAAATTCCATATTTCGGAGTAATCAAGAGCAAATGGATTCCTTTTTCAGCAACCAATTACTCTTCGGCGAAGAGATACTGAACAGTCTCCACATTTTTGCCGGCACCTGGCTTGACCGGTTCATGCTAACCATCACGTTCGCCGGGAGCAATCTTTTCTACACCATGACGCTCCCGGTACTCTACTGGTGCTGGGACCGGAAAAAGGCGCTCTACACCGGCGCCGTCTTTCTGATAGCAATGTCGGTCAATGACACGCTTAAGGTCCTGTTCAGTCATCCGCGCCCGGACCCGGAACGGCTGCTGCCCGGTATCGCCGAGCTGACAGCGCGGCACAGGCCGCGCGGGCCCGGCTTCCCGAGCGGGCACACGCAGGGATCGCTCGCATTCTGGGGCGCGATAACCTACATGGCCCGCAACAGAACCGTGACGGTCGCCTCGGCTCTGCTGATAATTCTTGTCCCCTACTCGCGCATTTATCTGGGCGTCCATTACCTCGGCGACGTTATCGGCGGCTACCTGTTCGGGCTGCTCTGCCTCGCCGCGATCATCCCTGCGGCGCGGTTCACGGAGAAACACTATCGCGCGTTCAATACCGCGATACTGACTTCAGCGGTCATCGTCATTCCCTTCATTATTTTCATCGCGGTGCCCGGCGATTATATCAACACCACCATGGGCACGATTTCAGGGTTCATGACCGGCGCGCTCATGGCCGAAGGGAGGATCGCATTCAATACACGAAACAGGCCCAGGAACCAGATCGCAAAGACCGTGCTCGGCCTGTCCGTGGTCGCTGCGCTCCGCTTCGGTCTGAAGCGGCTCCTGCCCGGCGTCCCCGCCTCAGGATTCTTCATCTACTGGCTGATAGGATTCTGGTGTTCCCTGGGCGCGCCCTGGGTTTTCTCTAAAATAAAGGGGCTGCAGGGGGATGTCGGGGTGCTCTGACCTATGGACCGATAACTATCGGGCCTGATGTCTCTGACCCCCTTAATTACCGATAACTATCGGGCCGGAGTCACTCTGAACACCTGATAACCGATAACTATCGGCCGAAAAGTTACTCTGACCCCCGACCCCAAATAAAAAGGCCGGGATTTATACCCGGCCCGAAGCCTCGCATCAACAAGATGTCACCAGTCATACCCGACCGGCTGGCCACTCCTTAGACTGATAGCCGCAAGATACGGCATTGAAGAACCGTTGACTCCTGTGAAGCCACCTCCCAGGTACATGGTAGCGCCGTACACCTCTATTGCCATGACCGTATTGTCAAGATGGGTACGTATACTATTCAGCGTAGCGGACGTGAGGTCGAAGATAGCGACACGGTCCAGGGCTGGCATCAACGGCGGATTAATGGCCATGGTGGTGAAGTCTCCGCCGACGTAGAGCCTTCCGCCAGAGACTTTTAATGTGCTCACAAACATATCCGGCTGGGGGTCCCAGGGCGAGGGTACGCCGGTTGCCGCGTCAACGGCAGCCAGGTATTGCCGCGCCGTGCCGGAATTCAGGAGGTTCCCGAACTCCCCGCCCAGGTACAGGCTGCCCCCTGAAATCGCAAGTGCCAACACCGGGGCATCCGGATTCGGGTCCCACGCCGAAATCGTCTCGCCGCTTGCCGCATCAAGCGCGGCGAGGTAGTTCCTTGAAAGCGCGCTTCCAATATAACCGAAACTTCCGCCCACATACAGAATATCGCCGTCTGCCAGCATGGTGTAAACCGGGCCGCCCGCGCCGATATCCCATCCCTGGCCGGGGGTCGTCGGATGCACCGTGTATCCCGTGTCTTTATCAATCGCCGCGATATTCGAACGCGCAACAACGGTCGCATCGGGATTTGTAACCTGGGTGAAGCTGCCGCCGGCATAGACTACGGAGCCGTTAATTGCCAGGGATGAGACCGGGCCGTCGCAGTGCGGCTCCCACACGATCGGCCAACCAGTGGTTCCGTCGATGGCGGCGATATTGTCTCTTGGAACCGTAACTCCCAGATAATCAAATCCGGTGAAATCGCCGCCGACATATACCGTGTCGTCATCCGCCTTCATGGCATTGACAGTGTTCCCGATCATCCCAGGGTCCCAGTCGGACAGGAGGCCTGTCGAAAGATCAACCGCGGCAAGCCCGTTCCTGGCATGATAATTAATACCGGCGAACGAACCGCCGACGTATACCTTGCGGGGGACCGATTTAACCGTATAAACAGAACCATTCGGATCGGGATTCCAACCGGTGATGTCGCCGGTTGACAAATCAAAGGACGCGGCAAAATTTCTCGTATAATCGACACCGCCCGAATTGATGGTGGTGAACAGACCGCCTATGAAAAGAATATCGCCTATAATACTTGCACTTGTCACCCAGTCATTGGGAGTGATCGTCCATGATGCCGGAATACCGGTTATAGGGTCGAGGATTGCAATATACTGTCGCGTATACATAGTTAGCGGCCATGCCGTGTTGTCGGTAAACGCGGTAAAGGTGCCGTATGTAATCAGTCCAGCGCCGGACATGGTCATAGCTATAACCTGACCGTTGGCATTCGGATCCCACGCGGTAGCAGCGCCTGTAGCTCCCGGCGAACCAACGGCATCCAGCTCGGCGATATAATTTCTCGTCTGGCCGCCTATTGTGGGGGTGCCGAGGCTGTCGTTAAACGCGCCTGCCGCGAACACGCTGTCGCCGGAAACCACTATCGAATATACCGAGCTATTCGCGTTCGGGTCCCATGTCGCGACAGCTGAGCCGTCCGTGTTATTCAGTGCGGCGATATAGTTCCTGACAGCTCCGCCGATGGCTGTAAAATCACCACCGGCATAGATGATATTCCCGGAAAGCGTAATTACCGTCACTCCGCCATCGGCATCCGGGTTCCAGTCCGTTGCCACGCCGGTGCCGGCATCAAGTACTGCGATATAGTTTCGCGACCGTCCGCCGATTGTAATCGTTCCGGCAACGCCGCCATCATTAAAGTAACCGCCCACATACACCAGGTTTCCTGAAACCGCTATGGCCATTACGTCGCCGTTCGCGATCGGGTTCCAGTCATCAACGGAACCGTCAGGCCTGATATGAGCGAGATTGTTCTTCGGCTTGTTGCCTACCCGAAAGAACCAGCCGCCGATATACCAGCCGCCTTTGCCGTCAGGAGCAACCGCATTCACCGCTCCATCTATATACGGGACCTTCCCGTCAGGAACTACCATGCCGCTGGTAGCGTCCAGCACTGCTCCGCCGCCGGTGTTGGCATACACGTTAGTAAACTGGCCGCCGAAATATACATTGTTCCCGGAACGTGTTATGGCGAAGACAGGGCCGTCGGTGACCCAGCTGGTCCACGGGTAAACATAACCGCCGCCACCTTTAAAATTGAAAGCTTCCGGAAGATAGGTGCTGGTTTCCTGCGTGCAGGATGAACATGTGGCTATCACTATCAACAGGATTAAAGGTGAGGCAACCCTGCTGATTATTTTGATTGGCATATAGCCCTCCGGGACGGATTCATACAACCTTAATTAATTTAACATAAAATTAGATAATGTCAATTAATTTGTACGACTTGTCTTACTCTGACCCCTTGATTACCGATAACTATCGGGCCGGAAAGTTACTCTGACCCCCGGTTGGACCGCCGCCTAATCGATATAAATCCGCGGAACACGCAGGCTGATGCAGGAGAGGAACTCGTATGTTATCGTCCCGATTTTTTCGCAGAGCGACTCCAGGGGGATCGCCGAGCCGTTCATCTCGCCGAACAGGAGGACATCGTCGCCGTTATATGCCGTGCCCTCCGGTCCAATATCGACCATGATCTGGTCCATGCACACGGCGCCGACAACCGGGTGCGTCTTTCCCCTGACGGCGACCTCACCGCGGTTCGACAGGAGCCGGCTGTACCCGTCGCCATACCCGACCGGTAGAGTTACAATGCGCGTCTGTCCCTTTGTGGTGTATGTATGATTGTAACTTATGCCGGTCCCCGCCGGAACGACCTTGAAATACGATACCTTGGTCTTGAGCGACATGGCAGGGAGAATCCTACGGCCGCCGAACTCCCTCAGGGGATCGTACCCAAACGGATCGTACCCGTAGAGCATGATGCCGGGCCGCACCATGGTGAAATGGGATTGCGGCGCGCCGATGATCGCGGCGGAGTTCGACAGGTGTACCAGGGGGGGGAGGATGTTCCTCCGCGCCATGAAACCGGCAATGTTTTCGAATCGCTTTATCTGCTCGTTCGTGAATTGCCGGTCCGACTCCGCCTTTGCCAGGTGCGAGAACACGCCGCGCAACTCGATGTTCGGGAGGGCAATGGCGCGCTCGATGAACCGCTCGGCGTTATACCAGTGAACGCCGATCCGCTCCATGCCGGTGTCAATTTTCAGATGGACCTTCGCCGTGGCGCCCATGCGCGCCGCGACAGAGGAAATCGCCGAAGACTTGTCGTGCGAAGAGCTGGTTATCTCGATATCGTATTTGATGAAGTCCTCGATCTGGTCCGTGTTGATGGCGCCGCAGACCAGTATGGGCGCCGTGATGCCGCTCCGGCGGAGATAGACCGCCTCCTCGAGATACGCGACGCCGAGGTAGTGCGCCCCGCTCTTTAAAAACTCCTCGGACACGGTCCTGATGCCATGACCGTAGGCGTTTGACTTCACCATCGCCATGATCTTCACGTCCTTCCCGACAAGGGACCTCACGATTTCCATGTTGTTGCGGAGCCTGCCGAGCGAGACCTCGGCCCTGGTGGGACGATTCTGGTATGTTTCTATCTGGAGCTGCATGGACGTCGATTATGCCGCGCTCTCCTTTTTGTCAATGATTATACGCGCGGGCGGTGCCGCGTGGATCAGCCTTCATGCGAGGCTCACCCCCGCTTCCCGATATGGAAGGTGTATATAGCCGACAGGGTAAAGCCAAAGAAGTGATCGTACTGTCTGTCGATGATGTTCATCGTGACATCGTTGCTCCATAGATTACCGGTCCTCTGGCGGTTGAACAGGAGCTGATACCTGCCGCCGAGCGCCAGTGTCGTATTGATCCGGTCGATGGTGTACGCCAGCGACAGGGACGCCGCGCCCCCGTAGGAAATGAATCTTCCCCGCGGCAGGTAGTATTGCGAGAATACGTAGGCGGTTGGTGTAAATGTGTAAGAATCGTTCAGGCTCTGATCGGCCTTCTCCGTGCACCAGAGGAATACGCCGGAGAGGTTGACGAGCAGGTAAAGGTTTTCGACGAGCGGCACGGTAACGCCGACCCCGAGCCCGGGGCCGTAACACTCTACACTGTCCGTACCCTCGGAATGAATGATGTTGATCGTGGGGTAACCGACGAAGTCATAATAATGAATGGTTTCCCTGTAGCGGTATCCCTGCGCCTTGAACCCGGCATACAGCTTGAAGTACCTGTGCAGAGCACAACCGATGGTGGTGTCGCTGTCCCACTTCAGCACGCTGCGGCTGTACCCCTTGTTCGTGACTCCCGCCACGCCGTCGATATAATCCAGGCCTGTGGCGAAATTCCTGGTGTGGAAATTCATTCTGCCGAGGACCGTCACCGTCGAGATGGTCCACCGGTCGAGAAAGCTTATGGATATGATCGGCCCGGCCATTGCGGCGGAAGACGGCTTGAAATCATGGGCATCCTCGAACCAGTAACCCGCAACATCGTTCCATTGATACAGGCCGGTCCACTTGTTGTCCGCCCATGCCGGCTGCCACCAGACGTACCAGGCGGTGCCGCCGAGGCTGATGCTCGCCGATGCAGCCGCCATCACCGGGAACAAGAGGACGAAAATAAAAAGAAAAACAACGGCGTGTTTGTATCGCTTCATGCAGTTAGCATGAACCATAAGTGAGCTGATGTCAATTACAAAATCACGGCGACATGAAGACAAAGGCGGGGCCATATGACCCCGCCTCCGTATTTACTCAAGATTGTGGAACATCTTAGTAGCGGTAGTGCTCCGGCTTGAACGGTCCTTCCACCGGAATGCCGAGATAGTCCGCCTGCTTTTGCGTGAGCTTGGTCAACTTCACGGGGAGCTTGCTGAGGTGGAGGCGCGCCACCTCCTCGTCGAGCTTCTTGGACAGGGTGTAGACCCTGTTATCGTGTTTCGCGGTCGCCAGTTCGATCTGGGCCAGCGTCTGGTTGGTAAAGCTGTTGCTCATGACAAAGCTCGGGTGGCCGGTCGCACAGCCGAGATTGACCAGCCGTCCCTCGGCCAGCATGATGAGCGACCTGCCGGACTCCAGGGTCCACTTGTCGACCTGAGGCTTGATGGTCTCCTTTTTGCACTTCGGGTTGTTTTCAAGATAGTGCATGGCGATCTCGCTGTCGAAGTGACCGATATTGCAGACGATTGCCCCCTCCTTCATACGCTCCATGTGAGCGCCGGTGATGACGTCGCAGCAGCCCGTCGCCGTGACGAATATGTCGCCGATCGGCGCGGCATCCTCCATGGTGGTAACCTCATACCCTTCCATGGCCGCCTGCAGGGCGCAGATCGGGTCGACCTCGGTGACCATGACCCGGGCGCCGAAGCCCCGCATCGACTGCGCGCTCCCCTTGCCAACGTCGCCGTAGCCGCATACCACGACGATCTTGCCGGCCACCATGATGTCGGTCGCCCGCTTGATGCCGTCGGCCAGCGACTCCCGGCAGCCGTAGAGGTTGTCGAACTTCGACTTGGTGACCGAATCGTTCACGTTGATGGCCGGGAACAGAAGCTCGCCCGAGGCCATCATCTGGTAGAGCCGATGCACACCGGTGGTGGTCTCCTCGGAGACACCGCGGATTTTAGAGGCCACGGCGGTCCACCTGCCGGGGTTCTGCTTTACGCTCGCCCTGATCCGGTCCATGATGATGGCGACCTCTTTGTTGTCAACCGTGCGGTCAAGGAAGGCCTTGTCCTTCTCAGCCCTGGCTCCCCAGTGGACAAAGAGGGTCGCGTCGCCGCCGTCGTCGACTATCTGGTCCGGCCCCGAACCGTCCGGCCAGGTGAGGGCCTGTTCGGTGCACCACCAGTAGTCCTCGAGCGTCTCGCCCTTCCACGCGAACACGGCAGCCGTGCCGGCCTGCGCGATCGCCGCGGCGGCGTGGTCCTGCGTCGAGAATATGTTGCACGAAGCCCAGCGTACGTCGGCGCCGAGCTGCTGCAGCGTCTCGATGAGCACCGCGGTCTGGATGGTCATGTGGAGGCTCCCGGTTATCTTGAGGCCCTTGAGCGGCTTCTGCGGCCCGTATTTTTTCCTGACGGCCATGAGGCCCGGCATCTCGTCCTCCGCGAGCCGCATCTCCTTACGTCCCCATTCGGCGAGTGACATGTCCGCCACCTTATAGCGAAGATCTTTATCCACCGCCGATACCTTTTTTTCTGCCGTAATGTTCATGAGTCTTCTCCTTTTGATGATTATTTCATGTGATAATCAGCGCGCCCCTGCGCGCAGTCCGCCCGTTATTTCTTTTTTGATACATACAGATCTATTTTCATTCCGTCCCGTATATCGAACTGCGAGTACCCGGAGGGCGAAAGCCCGCTCTCGGTCAGCCACCGCTCGATATTTTTCCTGGTGAAGCCGAGCCACCGGTGCTCGTATTTCTTCCGCATCTCCTCGTTCTGGTGCTTTGCCAGGTCGGCAATGACGAGCGAACCGCCTGTTTTCAAAACCCGCCCCGCCTCCCGTATGCCGGCGTCCGGCGCGGGAATGTGGTGGAGCACCATGTTGATTACCGCGGCGTCCGCCTCGCGGTCGCGCATCGGCAGGTGCTCGATCTCGCCGATGCGGAGTTCGATGCCCCTGCCGTTTGAGGCGAGCCGGCGCTCCGCCTCCTCGAGCATCTTCGGCGACCGGTCGATCCCGATGACCTGTTTCGCCTTCTCCCGGATGCGCGGGAGGAGCTCTCCGGTACCGCACCCGAGGTCAGCGGCCACGGCGCAGCGCGGTATCCTGCCGACGATCTCGCCCGAGACGTCAAAATCACCGAACAGGTCCTTTTTAATATGGTCCCAGTCCACCGCTATGGAATCGAAAAAGCGGGTACGTTCCCTGCTCCCCTCTTCCAGGACCGCCTTCATGCGGCCGTAATCCTGCTGGAGGTCCCGGTCGCCGCCGGCCAGCTTCATGAAGAGTTCGTTGAAGCGCCCGCCGTCCCCCTCTTTTTCAGCGGTGTAAAAGACCCAGAGGCCGTCGCGGCGCGACTTCAATATTCCCGAATCGGTGAGGATCCTGAGATGACGCGAGATACGCGACTGGCCCATACGCATGGCCGCGACGATCTCATTCACCGAAAGCTCATGGCGCATGAGGAGGTTCGCCAGCTTCAGCCGGGTCTCGTCCCCGAGGGCCTTGAAAAAACCGATTATTTCCACGGGTATAATATTACTATATCAAGATATATTGATATAGTAATATTGGCAGGGGAAAAAGTCAAGAAAAAAATGGGATATTCCCGCCTCCCGACGGCCCATTGCGTGCCGCCGGGAGGGCATCAGTCCAATTTAATCGGATTTTTTGCCGCGAATAAGCTTGATCGACATTTCATCGGAACCGCCGGCTCCCCCGAACAGTTTCAGGGTGAAGCCGATGGCGACGCTTAGCCGCTTTTCATCAAAGGTCTTGTTGATGGCGTGGACGGTCGCCCCGCTCACGTCCGTGTATTCTGTTCCATATACCGACTCGGGCGCGTACATCATGTACATGGCCCCGACCGTCATGTCGAGCCAGTCGGTCACGCCGAACGCGAAGCCTCCGCCCATGCTATGGCTTCTTAATAACGGGTCGACCTCGTTCCGCATCTTCGGCTTGACGCCGAAATCGTTGAAGGCGTAGCCGACGCTCACCGTGGCCTTCGGCAGGAAGGTCCACTCAAGACAGCCGCCGACCCGATACCCGACGGCGTTAAATGCGTCTTCCCTGCCGTCAAGGTCGCGGAGGTTCCTGAGCTGTATCTCGCCCGATGCCTCGAACCTGAGCCCCTTCCATATCTTCACGGACGCGCCGAGAGAGATAGACTGGGGATAGGTCACCTTGAGCTCGGGTTTCACCTCTTTCTTGAACCTGCTTAACGCTTCCGGCGTCATCTTGCCGGGATTGTAATCCGCCGGGTCGTACGCCTCTTCGCGGAGAAGCTGCTCCGGGCCGTCGAGAAAAATGTTGAGGTTGCCGGACGAGGCCACCAGGCCGGGGGCGAAAAATTTGTTCGTCTTTTTCTTGAGGACCATGGGCGGGTAGTATTCGTACTTCAGCCCGATATCGAGTATCTCGATCGGCCTGAAGTGGGCCCCGGCGATAATGCCGAAGCCTATGCCGTTCACGTCCGTGTCGATGAGCCACGGTTTGGTCAAGTTGACATTGTAGCCGCCGGCCTCAGTGGCAACGCCCGCGTACTTCACCGTGATGTTCTGGTTGCCGGTCGCATATATGGCGCGTATGCCGAGGGCGGCCGCGGCCCAGTCGACGATCTTGTACACGCCGCCGACAGCCGCGCCGACGTAATACTCGGTCCGCACCGCCTTCACGTCGCGCCAGAACCCGACGATGTTGTTGTCGACCCCGTCCGCCTTGGCATAGGCCGTTTCCCAGGAGGCCATGAGCCCCCAGTCAACCACGGCCAGGCCCTGGTTGAAGGTCATGCCCGGGGCCGCCTGCATCACGTGTATATCGAGGTACACGGCCCACCCGTCGTCCTTCCAGATGAGGTCGACGCCCGGAAGAATCGGCGCCAGTGTCTCGGCCGCGTACTCCTTCGGACGGCCGTTGGCCGGATTCAGGAAATTGGAGGTCGGAATCATCGGCTTGTCCATGTATTGTATGCCGTAGTAATCCATGGTATGCATCCGCTTGGCGTAGTAGGTCTGGGAGCTGAAATGCACCGAAAGCCCCCGGTACTCGAGGAACGCCAGGCCCGCGGGGTTATAGAAGCCCGCGTCCGCGCTGGTGGACGCGTTCCGGTTCTGGGTCCGCACGAAATCCGCGCTGTGGTTCGGCATGACGCCGTCCTCCTGGTTGAGCCGGGAGGCCGACGCCGGCAGTGCCGTCAACAATACTGCCAGGCTTATGATTCCGAATCTCTTCATTGTTCCTCCAGAGATATAAAAAATTTTCTGGTTATAATTTTAAAATGCGGCCCCGCCCTTTATATGACGGGGCCGGCAGAAAATCATTCATACAAAAATTCAATATTTACTACTCATAAAAAATATTTATACAATTATCAATCCACAACATTAACCGTATATGTTCTGGTTGTAGAATTATCCGCCGCTGTTACCGTAAATACGACACTTTGAGGATAATCATAAGCATCCCAAGTGTACGGACCCGTATCGTTTGTTTCAAGTGTCCAAGTACCATCAACATTTTCAGTCAATGCAACCGTACCAGTAATACACGTTCCCGTGGCACTTATCCCTTGTATATCAGCTGACAGGGGAGTAAGAGTAAACCTGAATTGTCTCCAGTATCCATCTGACCAAATTCGCACATAAGTATATGCATAGTCATCGGGCAAAAATCCAAGGTCTCTTATAGTAACTGTTCCTGCAACATTTCGCACCCTAAACACCAAATCAGAAAGACGCGCTTCATCTGGTGGAGCTGTTTCCATGGTTACCCGGATAATATAATTGACCGTCGTGCTCTGGTCCTGGGAAGTCACCGCAACCGTAATGTCGCGCGTCCCGGATGACAATGGCAGGTCGGTTATCGGCACGTTGAAATCGTAGTTCTCAGCGGCCCATCCGTCCACCATGGCCGTCATAACCGGGCTCTGCAGGGCCAGGCTGACGGTCATCTCGTTCGCCAGGTAGCTCAGCATCACCGTGTGCACGGTGCCGCTCGCCTCAAGGGGATCGAACACCGGATCAAAATCGGCCGTGATCATGCCGGCCGCCGCGCTTATCGAAAGGCTGGAAAGGCCCGCGTCGCTTCCGAAAAAATAGATCCGTATCGTGTACACGGTAGTGGTGAGCGTGTCCTCGGACACGACGGTAATGACAATATCATTTTCAGCCAGGCCGGGGTTGAGCGTCGCGGTGTATGAATAGCCGGGCGCGACGATTGCCGACGGGTCCCCGCCGTTCAGCGTCGCGGTTACGGACGCGCCGTCCGGACCGATCGCGATGGCCGTCACGGGCGACCCGTCATTCGCCACGTATAGCGTGTATTCAAGCGTGGCCGGATCGAACTCGGGCGAGATGGCGAGGCTGTCCACCGACAGGCCTTTCAGCGCTGCATCGTCGTTCACCGGGATCCCGGGACGGCTGAACGGCAACATGCTTTTCCCGTCTTTGTCCAGCAGTTCGCATCCGCTTGCCAGTATAGCGACAGTCATGAAGCCTATTATTGATTGTACTATTTTATTCATTATCGAGCCTTCCTTTTCATGGAATAGGTATGTTATGCGCCGGCCGAGCGTGCGCACGGCCGGCGCCCTGTCGTCATCACGGATGCCAGAAATCGTCAGCGGTCCAGGGCACATCCGGGTCCCAGCCGTCGCCCAGGTGCTCGTGATACGGATCGGCATCATAATACATTATCTCGCCCGTCTGGCCCATGTAATCCACAGTTGTATACGAGGTGGCGTCCCTCGAAACCGCGTCCTTGCTCACGATCCGCAGATGTATATGCTGGATGGCAACCGCGTCCCCCTCGGGCGTCTGCATGGTGATGTCGCCCGTCTGGGGACCATCGGTCTGGGTCCCTGAGGTGTTCACTATAACCGACATGGTGCCGTTCAGCATGAAGCCGCCGTTGTCACCCACGAACATGTAGTCCCAGCCGCCGTTGTCGTAGTCGGAGTAGACCATCTGGTTCCGCACCGTACTGAGGGTGGTGACCCAGGTGAGGGACCAGACCATGTTCCCGCTGATGCTTCCGGGATAGGTGTTGCTCCAGTTCGGCATGGAACCCGGCGCCCCCCAGGACGCCTTGTTGGCCCGTCCCACCGGGCCGTACAGGCCGTAATAGAACTCGTACACGTTGAGGAGCCTGAGCTTCAGCGAGTAATTCCGGGTTACCAGTCCGTTGTTCGAGATCACCTCTATGTCCATTGTTCTCACGGAATAAACGTCGGGGTCCCCCAGGTCCCAGGTAACGTCCACTGTCAGCTTGCCGCTCTGAATCAAGCTGCTCATTTCCACGGTATCGACCTTAAGGCTGGATACCGTCGGATCAGCCGGCGTGATGACGACCTTTGCCTCGGTGAAGCCGAACACGACGCAGGAATAGTCGTACACCTCCTTGTCGAAGGGGTTGGTGTTGTCCGGGAAAAAATTGCCGTCCGAATCCTGGTAGATCTGCCGTATCGAGTCGCTGGCGCCGATCGTCACCTTGAGAGACGACAGGTACGCGTTATCATCGGTCACCAGCTCCTGCGCGAGGCGCGATATGGTGAAGGTGTAGGTCGACACGTCCCCATTGCTGGCGGTCGAGGTGACGGTTACCGTCTGGGTAGTCTTCGAGTCGCCAACCGGGAGCTCTGAGAGTATCACCAGGTCCTTCTCACCCGAATTCACTTTTTTACCGTCAATCTTTACGGTCGTGAACGCGCTTATTGAGGTTGGCCTGACCTTGACATAATAGTCGTTCCACGCGACACGCAGCTGGTACGCCAAAACATCAGGATCAAACTGCGGCGAAAGAAGGATAACTCCGTCATTTTCATCGAAGACCTCGAAATTGAGGAGGCGGCTCTCTTCCAGCCCGAAGCTCCGGCTGATATTTATCTGGTATGTCTTCACCGTCACCCCGTCGGGCGCGGTTACCCTGACCAGAACAGTCGCGGTGTCCGTGCTGACCGTTATGGAACGGGATGTGCAGGCCAGGGTATTAATAGCGACCGAGGAACGCTCATCATCCGCGACCGCGACGACGGTAACGCCGGTGACGAGCGGCTCAATTGACACATTATAATTATAAATACTCGGGCTGAATGCCGGCGTCAGCGCCAGGCCGGCTACCGTGCCCGTGGCGCCCTCCACACCGGTCAGTGTCAGGATCTTGAGATCGGTATTGGACATGGTCGAGCTGTATTGTATATCGGGGATAAAAAATGTGCCTATTTCCCCATATTCGCATCCATTTGCGAGTATGACCGCCGACACCACAAAAAACAGGCCAAGGCGTTTTATTATCTTTTGCATCGAGCTATCTCCTCTGATATAGATATTATCTAACCAATAATTTCCAGATAATATATTTACAAACCGTCTGTCCGGTTTATTAATTCAAATATATCTCCTTTTTTAATATAAATAAACACTATTTAAATAAAATGTCATCTCAAAACGAATTTACATTTAAATTGGATGCAATATACGAATAAAATTTTAATCACCACATAATTTTTTTATCTTTAACTGACATTTTTGAGTCAATATGTCATTTAATTTTTTTGAATTTCATAGTAATTTTCAGCTCCCCATTAAAAAATCAACTTGTTGCCGTGAGGCCGAACTGGCAGTATGCTTATTACATGAGGTGGAAATTTATACAGCTCAACGGACCTGGATTGTGAAGATAATATTTCTAACAGATATTCACGGCTCCTTCAACCAGACGGCCGCCCTTTTATATGAGACCGTCGCTGATGTCTACATCATCGGCGGCGACCTGATCGATATCCCCTTCTACAGCATAAACACGGCCATCCAGTACCATGACCTGCAGACCCAGCTCCACAGTCTAAGGAAAAAAATGGACAAAGAGGAGCTGGTGCTGGAGGACTTTGTAGACGAGCTCCTGGATTCTCCAAACGTCGCGGAGGACATCATCGACCGGGGTAGCGACTACCAGCAGCTGACCATACGGGCGCGCCGGGTCATGCAGCAGAAGTACAAGGTTCTGGAGAACATGATATCCTTCAAGTCATCGGCGGGCGTCTTCGCCCTGCCGGGGAACTACGACATGGACCTGAAATACACATCCCTGCACGAGCGGGACCTCCACCTTCACTGGCACACCCTCGGCGGCATGAAGGTGGCCGGATACGGCGGCGCCGGCGTCTGGACCGCGGGGATCCCCGAAAGATATATCGTCAGGTACAAAGGTGGCATCGGCATGAACGACCACTCAAACGAGATGTTCACCTTCTTCAAGGCCGTGAAGCCTGACATCATCGTCGCCCACCAGCCGCCTCATGGCGTGCACGACCGAATCACGCACATCGGCCCATCGGGATCCCCGGCGCTCCGCACCTACTGCGAGAACAACCCGGTGAAGCTCTGCCTGAGCGGTCACATTCATAACGACTGGGGCTTCATGGCCATTGAGGGCTGCGTCTACCTGAACCCGTCCAATTTCGGTGAGGTGACCACGATCCAGGGCGAAGTCTCCGAGGGCGGCTTTTTCTTCCAGATCGAGTTTGACGAGACGGAACTCGAAAAGATCTCGCTTAAAAAACTGGTCGACGACCACCGTATCCACGATATCGCCGAGTACTACCGGAAGGACGGGAAATGGACGGAGGACATCATCGACCTGGAGCGCTATCAGGCGCGCCGCCTCAACGAGAATTACGACATGAAGGTCGAGAAGTACCACCACATCCCGGAGATCGAGCTCTTCAAAGAGATCAAGAACTTCTTCCGGATGTTCCGCACGCAGGAGACCGAGGAGCGCCTGGACGAGCTCGAGCACGCGGTGAACCTCCTGAAAGACAAGTTCGACGACATCGCGATGGACATCGTCGGCTCGGTGAACATGGGGTTATCTCAGGAAAGCTCCGACATCGACGTCGTCCTCTACCTCAGGTGCGGCCGAAACTGCCAGGACATGTACCAGCAGTGCGATTTCTACACGAGCGCCAAGGCCCTGCTGACAAACATCATCGGCGACAAGTACAAGTTCGAGATCATCGACTGCATCGACCTGAACGTCGTGGAGCAGAGCATCATCACGAAAAACTACGAGTGCGAGGTGACCCAGCGGTTCGTGGCGTACCGGTCGATCTGCCGGCCGGTCAACTACAAGGCGATCGCCCCGATCGAGGACATCCTGAACGAGGACATCGAGTTCAGAAGGGAGATGGAGGGAAGCATCCGGTCGTATTTCAGGATCTTCGCGACGACCTCGCAGCACATGCGCTCATTCGACAAGTACGAGTCGCGGCTCAAGTCGATCGGGATCAAGCTGCCGGAATCGATCAGGGACAAGATACGGGAATATCTCCAGGTAACGAGCTCGAACGACCTGATGAAATGGTGAGGATATATCACCTCATCTATCGGGCTTGCCCCAAACGCATTGTACAACGCCCCCCATCCCCCCGGAGGGGGGCTTGTCTGCCATTTTTACCTTTTAAAGTCCCCCTCTGGGGGATTTAGGGGGATTGTAAAGCAATCTCTTAAACAATATTGTCTAAAGAAAAATTACAGCTTCGAAAAATCCAGTGTCTTGAAGTAGTCGTCCAGCGTCTCCGCCCTGCGAATGAGCTCTGCCGTGCCGTCGGTCCTCAGCAGGAGCTCGGCCGAGCGGAGCTTGCCGTTGTAGTTGAATCCCATGGCGTGCCCGTGCGCGCCCGTGTCATGGATCACCAGGACATCGCCGATCTCGATCGCCGGCAGGGCGCGGCCGATGGCGAACTTGTCGTTGTTTTCGCAGAGGGAGCCGGTCACGTCGTAGGTACGATCGAGGGGCCTCCCCTCCTTTCCGAGCACGGTGATGTGGTGGTACGCGCCGTAGAGGGCCGGACGCATCAGGTCTGCCATGCAGGCGTCCATCCCCACGTAGTTCCTGTAGGTCTCCTTTTTGTGGAGCACGCGCGTGACAAGGTATCCATAGGGACCGGTCATCATCCTCCCGCTCTCCATCATGATAGTGACGGGATGCAGCCCCGCTCCCTGTATCTTTGTATCGTACAACAGCCGTATTTTGTTCGAAACATACTCCATGTCGACGGCCGTATCTTCCGGCCGGTAGGGGACGCCGAACCCGCCGCCTATGTTCACGAATTCGAACTGGATTCCCAGGGCGCGGTGCAGCTCGACCATGAGGTCAAACAGCATGTCGGCCGTGTCCACGAAATAGTCGGGGTTGAGCTCGTTGGACGCGACCATGGTATGGAGACCGAACCGCTTGACCCCCTTCGCCATTACGGTCCGATAGGCCTCGAACAGCTGGTCCCGGGTGAGGCCGTACTTGGCCTCTTCCGGCTTCCCGATAATAGCGTTCCCGCCCCGCAGGGGGCCGGGATTGTACCGGAAGGAGATCACATCCGGGATTCCCGCGTGTTTTTCCAGGAACGACACATGGCTGATGTCGTCAAGGTTGATGACGGCGCCGAGCTCCCGCGCCCTGACGTACTCGGCCGCCGGCGTGTCATTCGAGCTGAAGAATACGTCCTCGCCGGTGATCCCCACGCGCTCGGAGAGGGCCAGCTCGGCCATCGAGCTGCAGTCGGTCCCAAAGCCCTCCTCCTTCATGATCTTCATGATATAGGGGTTCGGGCATGCCTTGACCGCGAAGAACTCCCTGAAGCCCGGCGCCCAGGAGAAGGCCTTTTTCAGCCGTCTGGCGTTGTCGCGGATCCCCTTTTCATCATAAATGTGAAAAGGCGTCGGATACTCCCGCATAATACGCTCGATTTGTTCCCTCGTGAAGGGGAGTCTCTTTTCGTTCATGTCATCATCCGATTGTATCGGTCAGTACAGATGATACTACCGCTTTCCCGGAACCGGCTGTCAAGAATTTATTCGCCAGTTCACGCTGACCGGGCGTGCGGTACCGGCAGACGCCGAGCCGCGGCCGCACACCCGCGCCGGCATCCAGTATCTCCCGTCGGGCATGACATAATATAGTAGATTTTTTATATATAAATAAAATTATTGGTGACAAATTTATAAATATATACCAGATATTTCATTATCTTGCTGCCGGAGAACAGATTAACGAGATGTTCAAGAAAAAAGAAAAAGCTATTGAAAAAGACGCCATCGAGAAATCACAACTCTTTTCCGATGTCATTAATGAAAACAACAGACGGCTTCTCATCGTATTTCTGATCATAGCGCTGTTTTCAAATATCGCCGTCACCGCAATCAAGGCCTTCGATATCGGTTCGAAATACCTCGAGTACGAGCACATCCTTGTCGAATTCATTATCATATCAATTTTTTTTGCCGCGGCTTTAGTCATATCAAACAAGCTCAAGGGAAAAATAGCTTCGGGCTATGTGATGATAACCGGCGTCATCATATGCATTTCGGTATTTGAATACACATTCCACGGCGCGAAGCAGCTCTTTGCGACCCGCTATATTCCGCTCGCCCTGAGCATATTCTATTTCAACCCGCCTATCTCGCTCTATACGCTGGTGCTGGTACTTCTATCACAGGCTGTTGTATTTATAATCAGGCCGGAACTGCGCCTGCCGCCCCCCTATTCGGACACCGCGGTGCGCTTTATCCTGTACCTGATGGTCGGCGTGGGCGCCTATTTCGGGGCGGGGGCGACGCGCAGGCTCCTCAAATACGCCATTTACAAGCACGATGAGGCGAGCAACAGCCTCATCAACCTGCGCGGCATGGCCATGGCGGTCATCAACTCGATGGAATCAATGAAAAAAGAGACAGGGGAACACAGGGTCATTACCAAGGACATGAACGAAATCTCCCAGCACCAGGCCGCCTCCCTCGAGGAGATAACGACGTCCCTGGAGGAGCTTGCCTCCAATTCCAACACCATCAGCGAAATCGCGCGCTCCCTTTACGAGGAGCTGGCAATAACGGTCGACTCGGTCAATGACCTGAAGAGCGTGAACGACAAGGTGCAGGAGAGCTCGCACGAGATGAACCGCTCGCTGAACGAGGTGACCGGGTATTCCAGTACGACCTCCGAGCAGATCAGAATGACCGAAAACAAGTTCAACACGGTCAAGACCAAGTCGGCCGAAATGGCTAACTTCGTCCAGATAATCAACGACATCGCGGACAAGGTCAACCTCCTCTCCCTGAACGCGGCCATCGAGGCGGCCCGGGCCGGCGACTACGGCAGGGGCTTCGCGGTTGTCGCGGACGAAATCTCGAAGCTCGCCGACGCCACCACGCAGAACGCGAAGGAGATCGAGAACATCATCAAGGAGAACCTGAAGCTGATCGAGGAGAGCGGCAAGCTCATCATCATGTCGGTCGAGACGATGAACAAGCTGAACAGCTCCATCATCACCATCAAGGACGAAATCACCGAGGTGGGCAACCTGATCACGGACATCGGCGTCACCATCAAGACCATCAAAAACCTCAACATCAAAATCCACGAATCGAGCAAGACCATCGAAAACTCGACGTCCGAGCAGAAAGTCGCGACGGACGAATCGACGAAGACCGCCTTTGATATCGCTCAGAAATCGCAGGATATCGTCAACATAGCGCTCAACCTGTCAAAGTCGACCAACAACATCAATGAGATCACCGCCGAGCTGGACAAGATCATCAACGAAATGATCCAGTAATCACCTGAAGCGACGGAGAAGCAGGGAATTCGTCACCACCGATACCGAGCTCATCGCCATGGCGGCGCCCGCGATGACCGGATCGAGCATGCCGAACGCGGCAAACGGTATGCCGATGCAGTTATAGATGAAGGCCCAGAAGAAGTTTTGCCTGATTTTACGGATTGTTCTCCGCGAGAGCCGTACCGCGGTCGCGACTCCCGAAAGGTCGCCGCGCATGAGGGTAATGTCCGCGGACTCGACGGCGATATCGGATCCCGAGGCAAGGGCGATACCGACGTCCGCAGCGGCGAGCGCGGGCGCGTCGTTGATGCCGTCCCCCACCATGGCCACCGGCGTGCCGACCCGCTGGAGACCGCGCACGACCTCGGCCTTGCCGCCGGGAAGGACGCCCGCGATGACCCTGTCCGGGCGGATTCCCGCCACCGCCGCGATATAGCCGGCGGTGCGGCGATTATCGCCCGTCAGCAGGTAGACATCGAGGCCCAGTGCCTGCAGATCGGCCACTGCCTGTGGCGATGATTCCCGTATGGAGTCCGAAACGGCGACTGCGCCCTCGGCGATTCCACCGGCCGCGACGATCACGGCGGTCTTGCCCGACTCCTCCATCGCGTCAAGGACCGTTTCGCAGCGGGAAATGTCGATTCCCTGATCTTCCAGGAAGGGCGGCCTTCCCACCACAAGGTCGGCGCCACGGAACCGCGCGCGCACGCCCCTGCCCGGCTCGGCCTCGAAGGTCTCCGGATCCGGAATCGAGCCGTTCATAACCGCCCGGTCATAGAGTGCTTTCCCTACCGGGTGCTCGGACCTTTTCTCGGCGATACCCGCATGCAGGAGCAGGTCCTCCTCTGTGACGCTGCCGACCGGCACGACATCGGAAACCGACAGCTCGCCGCTGGTGACCGTGCCCGTCTTATCGAGAACGACCGCTCGGGCGCGGTTCGCCGCTTCCAGCGCCTCCCCGTTTTTAAACAGTATCCCGAGGTCGGCGCCCCTGCCGGTGCCGACCATCACCGCCGTCGGCGTCGCGAGTCCGAGCGCGCAGGGGCAGGCGATTACGAGCACCGCCACCGCGCTCATGATCGCCGCGGACAGGTCGCCGGTCGCGATCATCCATCCCGCAAAGGCAACGGCCGAAACTCCAAGGACCGACGGGACAAAGACCGCGGACACCCGGTCGGCAAACCGCTGTATCGGCGGTCTGTCCGCCTGCGCCTCGGCCACCGTGCGGACAATCTGCGCGAGGAGCGTATCGCGCCCGACCCGCTCCGCGCGGAACATGAAGGCTCCATACAGGTTGATCGTCCCGCCGGTGACCCGGTCGCCCGGCCCCCGGTCGGCCGGGACGCTCTCGCCGGTGATCATGCTCTCGTCGACCGACGAGTTCCCCGCGAGCACGGTCCCGTCGACCGGTATCCGCTCGCCCGGCTTCACCGCAACGGTATCGCCGGCCGATACGTCCGCTACCGGCACCAGGACCTCCGCGCCGTCCCGGACGATAACGGCGGTAGCCGGTTGGAGTTTCATCAGCTTCCTGATGGCGTCGGAGGTCCTCCCCTTCGCGCGGGCCTCAAAGAATTTCCCGAGCAGAACAAGGGTGATGACCAGCGCAGAGGCCTCAAAATAGAGGTCGCCCTGGCGGCCGGAAAAGACGGGAAGGACGAACCCGTTGTACACGCTGTAGAAATACGCGGCGCTGGTGCCGAGCGCCACGAGGAGGTCCATACCGGGGCTTCGTCCCCGCACCCCCAGGTATGCGTTGCGGTAAAAGCGCCAGCCTATTATGAACTGCACGGGAGTGGCACAGGCGAGCTGCAGAATCGGATGATGAAGGATACGGTCATGGACGCCGATGAGCATGAGGACCATCGAAATGAGAAGGGGCGCGCTCAACGCAGCGGATAGGACGACGAGGATTCCAAGCCTCCGCGTCTCAACCCGCCTGATTTCCGCGTCGCGCTCAGGGAGGTCTTCCTCGACCGGTTCGGCCCCGTACCCCGCCTTTTCCACCGCGGCAACGATGCCGCCGTCGTTAACCAGGGCGTCATCGTATTCCACCCTCGCCGTTTCAAGCGCGAGGTTCACGGTAGCGCCGTTCACGCCCTCCAGCCTGTGAAGCGATTTCTCTATGCGCGCCGAGCATGCCGCGCATGACATGCCCGTGATGCGGAATGTCTTCTCTTTTTCCATTGGATGTTCCCCGATTAATAACTCATGCAACAATTAAAAGAACCATTTGTCATCGCGCGCGCACCCTTCGACGGAGCCTGTGGTGAGCCTGTCGAACCGCTCAGGGTGACGGACAATATGTCATGCCGAGCGTAGTCGAGGCATGCTACGTCAGGGCTGACTCACAAGCCCCCTAAATCCCACTTCGATAGGCTCAGTGCAGCGCCCGTAGGGGAGCTTTACTGCAAAGGACTTATGGGACTGCCCCTCCTGAAATGACATCCAATTCAGTAATCACCCCATCATATTGCTTGTATATTAGGATCACATCACATAATTATGTTACTATCATACAATAAATGCAATCAACTTATGAAATTACGAAAAAAGAAGATTGATTTTGCGGCGGTCCGGGCTAATAATGGATGGCGCGTATCATATCCCGTCAGAAGGGGACAAGCGATGAAACCAATATTACGCATCATCCTAATACTGATGATCATGGCAACAGCTGCGGCAGCAGGCGAGGCAAAAGAAAAGCTATTTTATATCCTGAATTATTCGGTCTACCACTGCAACGCGGAAATCGAGCTGAACGGCATCCTGGTGACCAGATCGGACAGGGAGACGGCCTACTCGCTAACGGGCTTCGCTGACATCGGGATGTGGATCTATCCCGGGACAAACACCGTGACTGTCACCATCAAACCCATGGCCGGCCGGAAGGCTGCCATCACCAATTCCTCGGTTGAACTCAGCGTTTCAACGGCAAAAGAAGGGCAGATGTCGGACGAGGGAAAAAAGATCATGTCCCTCCGTATTCCCGAGAAAGACTCCGACACCAGCCTGGACGCCGTCACGTCGCCGGTTGTGAAAACAGCCACCTTCAAGCCGGCGTACATCCCTCCCTCCGAGCTCTGGGGGAAGGTCAAGCCGGTCGTTCTTGACGCGGCTGCGCGGGCGGCAATCACAAAGCTGGTGAAGGATTACCACGCCGCCTTCGTCAGGAAGGACGCCGACGCGCTCCATTCATTCCTTATCTTCGCGGCAACAGACGTGTCACGCACCCGCCACCAGGCTGAAGACGAAGTCAAAACAAAGATGAAGGACGCCCTGAAGGAGATGATGGCCGAGAAGGGCTTTGTCATGGAGCCGCTGGATGTGAAAAACCTGGTAATGAAGCCGGTCGCCGAAGGAAGGGTGATACAGGTGACCGACCGCAACGGCGAGGCCCCGGTGCGGACGAAGGGCACCAAGGAATCCGGGTCCTATTCCTTCCCCGTGTACGCCGGCCTCGTCGACGGGAAATGGATCATCGTGCGGTAAACGAGGGGGCTTCCCGTAGCGAGGGGCTTAAGCCCCTCGCTACGGGAAGCCCCCTCGCTACTGAGCGCCCCTCGTTATTTGGCCTCGATCCACTTCATCATCTTGCGGAGCTCCGCCCCGACCTTCTCGATGAGATGGTTGCGCTGCTCCTCCTTGATCCTGTTAAACTCGGGCCTCCCCTTCTCGTTTTCCCTTATCCACTTCTTCGCGAAAGAGCCGTTCTGGATCTCCTTGAGGATCTTCTTCATCTCCCTGCGGGTTCTATTGGTTATGATACGCTTCCCGCTCATGTAGTCGCCGTACTCGGCCGTATCCGACACCGAATAGCGCATGTAGTTGATCCCGCCCTGGTAAAACAGGTCGACGATAAGCTTCAGCTCATGCAGACACTCGAAGTAGGCGATCTCCGGCTGGTACCCCGCGCCGACCAGCGTGTCAAACCCGGCCTTGACGAGCTCCGAAACGCCGCCGCAGAGCACCGTCTGCTCGCCGAACAGGTCTGTCTCGGTCTCTTCCTTGAAGGTCGTCTCGATAACGCCGGCCCGGGTGGCGCCCAGCCCCCTGGCATAGGCAAGCGCCGTTTTTTTAGCTTTCCCGGAGGCGTCGTTATGAATCGCGATCAGGCAGGGAACGCCCCCGCCCTTCTGGTATTCGCTCCTGACCAGGTGGCCCGGTCCCTTCGGGGCTATCATGATGACGTCGATACCCGGGGGAGGGACGATCTGTCCGAAATGTATGTTAAAGCCGTGCGAAAAGACAAGGGTCTTGCCCGCTGTAAGGAACGGCTCCACATCAGCCTTGTAAAGCTTCGCCTGTACGTGATCCTGTGCGAGTATCTGTATAACGTCGGCCTTCTCCGCCGCCTCGCGCGCGGAGACCGGCTTGAATTTGTGCGACTTGGCCAGCTTGTAGTTATCGGTGCCGGAGAGCTCGGCGACAATCACGTTCAGCTTGCTGTCGCGGAGGTTCTGGGCCTGGGCGTGGCCCTGGCTCCCGTACCCGATGATGGCGATCGTCTTTTTTTTCAGAATACCGAGATCGGCATCCTTGTCATAATACATCTTTGCCATGATGGACTCCTTTTTGTTTATGTATGATAACGGCGGCCCCGCGGCGGCACTCGCCGCCGCGGGGCCGCCCATAACAATTACTCTTTTACTAAAGACACCCGGCCGGTGCGCATTAGCTCCTTGATGCCGTAGGGTTTCAGCAGCTCGACGAAATTGTTGACGGTTTCAGGGTCGCCCTTGACGCCCAGGGTTATGGATTTGGTGGATATATCGGCGATGTCCGCCCTGAAGATCTCCCCCAGCTGATATATCTCGCTCCGCTTGTTCGGCGCGGCGTTCACCCGCACCAGGATGAACTCCCGTTCGATTGTCTGAAGGCCCGAATGGTCGGTCACCTTGATAACGTCTATCAGTTTGTTCAGCTGTTTCTTCACCTGTTCGATGACCCGGTCGTCGCCCCTGACCACGATGGTCATGATGGAAACATCCTCGTTCTCGGTGGCGCTCACCGTCAGCGAGTCGATGTTGTAGCCCCGCGCGGAGAAGAGGCCGGCGACGCGCGCCAAAACGCCGAAGCGGTTCTCGACCTTGACGGATATGACATACTGTTTCATGGTATCCTCGTTTAATGCCGTCATGGCTATGCGAGCGGCTCCGGCATCATGATCTGCTTGAACGACTGTCCCGGCGGCACCATCGGGTAGACGTTCTCCTCACGGGAAACGCGAAAGTCGAGCACAATGGGCCTGTCCGTTATGTCGAGCGCCTTCCTGATCGTCGGCGCGACATCCTCGCTTTTTTCTATCCGGAACCCCGCGGCGCCGTAGGCCTCGGCCAGCTTCACGAAATCCGGGGCGCACTCGAGGCAGGTGTGGCTGTAGCGCTTCTCGTAGAAGAGCTGCTGCCACTGCCGCACCATGCCGAGAAAACCGTTGTTCAGTATGGCGATGATGATCGGCAGCCGGTGCTGGACCGCGACGATGAGCTCCTGGATGTTCATCTGGATGGAGCCGTCGCCCGCGATGTCGATTACCCGCTTGTCCGGCCTCGCCAGCTGGGCGCCTATGGCGGCCGGGAAGCCGTACCCCATCGTCCCCAGGCCCCCGGAAGAGATGAAGGTCCTCGGCTCGGTGTACTTATAGAACTGCGCCGCCCACATCTGGTTCTGCCCCTCCTCGGTGCATATGATGGCGTCGCCCTTCGTTTCCCGATAGATCTCCTCAACGACAAACTGAGGCATAATCCGGTCGCCGTTATTGCTATCATAGGTCAGCGGGTGCTCCCGCTTCATGGTATCTATCGTTGCGCGCCATTCGTCTATCGAAGGCGCTTTGATGATCTTGTTCATCTCGGCGAGCACCAGCCGGCAGTCGCCCACGATGGGAATGTCAACCGGGACGTTCTTGCTGACAGAGGCCGGGTCGATGTCGATATGGATCACCCTGGCGCTCGGGATAAACTCCGCGATCTTGCCGGTTACCCGGTCATCGAAACGCGCTCCGATAGCTATCAGAAGATCGGACTCGTTCACCGCATGGTTGGCGTAATATGTGCCGTGCATGCCGAGCATCTCCAGGGACAGGGGGTCGGTCTCGGGATAGACGCCGAGACCCAGGAGCGTCGTGGTGGCAGGTATCTGGGTTTTTTTTACGAATTCCCTCAGTTCCTTGGTTGCGCCTGAGATCACCACGCCTCCTCCCGCGTAAATGACGGGCCTCCTGGCATTCTCGATGAGCTCGCACGCCTTCTTGATCTGGTTAGGATGGCCTTCGTACACCGGCTTGTATCCCTTGATGCTCACCTTTTCCGGGTATGAAAACTTGTATTCCCCGTTCGATATGTCGACGGGGACATCGATCAGAACAGGGCCGGGCCTTCCGGTGGAGGCGATAAAAAAAGCCTCTTTTATAATACGCGCCAGGTCGGCAATATCCTGCACGAGATAATTATGCTTGGTAATGGGTCTGGTCACGCCGGTTATGTCTACTTCCTGGAAAGCGTCGTTGCCGATCTGCTCCCGCCTGACCTGGCCGGTAAACACGACCAGGGGCACTGAATCCAGGTGCGCTGTGGCGATCCCAGTAACGCAGTTGGTCGCGCCCGGCCCCGAGGTCGCTATGGCAACGCCGACCCTGCCGGAGGCCCTGGCATACCCGTCTGCGGCATGCACCGCCCCCTGTTCATGCCGCGTAAGGATGAACTTAAATGGAGCGTTGTGGAGGGCATGGAATATGGGAATGACCACGCCTCCCGGATACCCGAACATGCACTCGACATTCTCGGCCTTGAGGGACTCGACTATAATTTCCGCGCCTTTCATTTTCACGGAATCACCCCATGAACGATACTACCCGGCCAAGACCCGCAGGCTTATATTGTACGCCGTATGGCAACGCACAGGAAGCGGGATAACCGGGACACAACGGAGAAAGTGTTAAACATAGCGGCGAGTATAATATTTTGTCAATTTTTTTTCTATTATAATGCAGAACTCCCGGGGAGCCGACGGCCGGTCCCGATCCCCATTCCGCTCCCTTTTTTGGCCTATTCGAAAAAATTCCTTGAAATAAATTTATCATCAAGCTATTGTATTGTGGGCGGAGTGGTACCCGCGCTCACTCCCGGCAAAACGGCAATTCAGGGCGACTCATACGTATAAATACTATGCTCGAAAAACTCTCAGAAGATGTCTTCAAGAAAATCGTCGAATACAACTCGAAGGGCAATCATGCTTCCATTCCGCACTCCGACACCTTCCACAAGGAAATACAGTCGCTCCTCGGCATCGACTACCCGGACATCGACCGCATAATAGAGATCCTCAAGGACTCCCACAAAATTTTTTCCTTCGAAATAATCAAGGAGGACAAGGACAACGAGATACGGCAGGTGAACGGCTATGTCGAAACCGACCTCCAGACCATACGCAAGCTGAAAAATTTCTTCCAGAAGCTGCTGATGGACGAATACGAACGGCAATACTCAAAGAGAATGCTGGTTCACCAGATCGTAAAGGACATCTACGCCCGATCGAGCTTCTACAAGAACACCATGATCGGCCAGATCGGGAACAAGGCCATCATGCTCGAAGAGTACGAGGGATTTATCGAGCGCAACTTTACCGAGTTTACAGACTCATGGAAATCAAATAAATTAAAGGAAGTCCTCCAGGCGACCGGCGATAAGCTCATCGCCCCTGAAAAAAAGGAGCCGCACGTCAAGGAGGGCGGCGAAGAGCCCCGACCCGCTTCTCAGCGCGCGGTCGATTCGCCGGAATACCATTCATACGCCTCTGACAGAACGAAGCAGTCGCTTGACAAGGTCCTGCAGATCTACGGGGTGGAATTCTTCTTTAGAATCAATCTCAGGAAATACAATTTCGATCTTCTCAGGCAGATAGTTGAAAGCGGGGAAATCGACCGGCGAACGGACCTTATAATGCTGAAGGAGATGATACAGAAGATGAAGTCCAACATCGACAAGGATAGAAAACTTCTCGACTACTCGGATAAGATATACAAGCTCGAAAGGATGATCTCCCGGCAGATGCTCTACAGCCGGTGATACCCGGCGCCCCTATTTGCCGCCGCAGGGCGCCTTCCCCTCCATGTAATCCTGAAAGGAGACCTGTTTCTTGTAGCATTCTTCCTTTATATAACTCAGAAGCGGCAGGAACATGCCCTTGTCGATAAACCCGGGGATCTTGGTGATAAGATTGGCATCTCGATCCAGAAAGACAATCGTGGGGAGCCCGCGGACGCCGACCATCATGCTGAATTCCTGCTTGGTAATGGCGTGGTTTTTGTAATTGATGGTTTCATTTATTTTTCTGTCCATGAAGAGCCGCACGCAGATGTAGTTGTCCTTCAGCCGTGCCGTGACCTCGCCGTCTGAGAAAACCTCAGCCTCCATCTTCTTGCACCAGCCGCACCAGTCGGCGTAGAAGTCAAGAACGACCGGCCTCTTCTTTTCGGCGGCCAGCTTAAGCCCCTCGTTGAAATCGTGCCATATCACGGGCTCGACGGAAGGGCTGTTCGCCGAGCCTCCCTCATGCTCGGATGATTTTGAGCATGAAGCGATTACCATGAAAATAGTTATGGCGATGACAAGCGCATTAATTTTTTTCATCACGATCTCCGGGCAGTTCGATTGCGGCCGCTGCATCATCGGCCCCGCGGTATAATCAGAAACCGGCACCAACCAGTTGATATACCTTCATTTAAAAGAATGACCAAAAAAGCAATAGAATAATTCTGACGAATGATTTTTATTGTCCCCGCCTCACTGGTGCCTGCGGCGGAGAAACCTGAAATACAAGTTTTTAAGAATATACTTAAATATTGAATTTATGTCAACAATTTTTCTGCCAAATTGTTATTGACCCCCTCTCCGGCCCATGATCTCCATACGGCATATCAGGTTGCGCCATGGGAGACAGGACAGGGATCATTATCGCCACAAAAATCGAGGCCGAGCCGTTCATCAAGGGGCTTGACCTCTCGTTGATCGCGAAAAAACCGTTCCGCGTGTACGGGAACGATTCTATGGTCCTCGCGCTATCGGACATCGGCAAATCCGCGGCAGCCATGGCGACCGCGCACTGCATCGACCACCACGGACCACACTGCATCGTCAACCTCGGGGCCGCGGGCGCTGTTCGACACGGGCTCAGGGTTGGAGACATTTTACACATACAGAAAATCTACGAGCCTGACCGGCCCCAGCTCCTTCGCCGAGGGCCCGTCGTGCACAAGCCACGCACCATGAAGGGGTTCGCCACCGCGACCCTTGCCACGCAGGACCGGCCCGCCATCAGCGACTCCGACCGTAGCGCCGCGGGAGAATACGCCGACCTCGCAGACATGGAAGGCGCCGCCGTCGCGCAGGCCTGCGGCGCGTACGGCGTGGACGCCTACCTGTTCAAGATCGTCACCGACACGGCCGGCTGTACCGTACGGGAGATCATCGTCAACATGCTGAAAACGAGGAATTCGCTTTTCGAGTTTTTCAGGGACAGGGTCCTGCCGAGGGTATAGCGCCTTCCGGTCCGGCCATTTCCGCTCCACCAGGGCCTTCAGGGCGGTAGTGCTACCTTGCTATCTGCTCTGTTATTTGTTTTCTTAACATTTGCATGCTGAGTCTCATCGATTGTGCCAATCCCATGATTGTCTCTCCACCTCATATTTATTACTTGAAAATGCCCCAAAGATACTATACGTTATCCACTAGACAGTTAGTCCCCGATGGTTATGAAACCAGAAGATAATCAAATAGAATCCAATCGCGAATTCCCCAGGCTAAAATTCACGCTCATGATGATAGCCACGGCTATTACGTATCTTGTAGTGGCCAGGCTATCCTTGCTGCTTGCAGTCGGAAACTCCAACGCCACATCGGTATGGCCGCCCTCGGGCATAGCGCTTGCCGTCATTCTGATCTGGGGATACCGGATGGGACCGGCGGTTTTTCTTGGAGCGTTTCTCGCAAACATTGCCACCCTTATGGGGACAGGCCTTGCGCCGGCATATTCAATTACTGCATCTTTCACGACCGCGGTCGGCAACATGCTCGAAGGAATTGTCGGGGCGTACCTCATCAGGCGTTTTACCAGAAAAGAAAATCCCTTCGATGACATTAAGGACCTATTTGTCTTTATTCTCTTCGGAAGCCTTGCAGCAACCATGATCAGTTCGACGATCGGGGTTACCAGTTATTGTTATACGACCGGAAAATGGCCGTTATATACTCATTTATGGTTTACCTGGTGGCTCGGCGACACCGTCGGTGTATTAATAGTATCCCCCATTATCATTTTACTGAAAAAAAGCAGAATCAAAATAATTAAAGGGAAGCAAATACCCGAAGCGGTTGTCCTGTTTGTCATATTGACAGTTTCATGTATAATGATATTCAGCGGCAATACCAATCTTGAGTTTGTAGTTATCCCCCCTCTTCTCTGGATCGCGTTCCGCTTCGGCAGGTTGTTTTCGGCAGTGGCCGTGTTATTCGTCTCCATGATCGCCGTCATAATCACGATTATCACCACAGACCCGGCTTCGAATCATATTTCAAACGAATCGCTGCTCTATCTCCAAACGTACTTCGGCGTAATATCGATCATCAACCTCTCCGTATCGGTACTGGAGTACATGCGGGGCAAATCCGACAGGTTCCGCATCGCCATGCAAAAACAGCTCTATGATATTATTGAATTTTTACCCGATGCGACGTTCGCCATCGATAAAAACGGCGCGGTAATCGCGTGGAACAGGGCCATGGAAAATCTTGTCGGCATATCAAAGAGCGAGATGCTTGGGAAAGACAACTACGAATACGCAATCCCCTTTTACGGGGAACGCCGCCCAATATTGATCGACCTTGTTATGAATACCTCAGCCCAGACCCGCCCTAATACATATGAATATATGGAGAGAAAGGGGAGCACGCTGTTCGCCGAACAGTTTAACGAAACATTAAACCGCTACCTGGCCAGCGCCGCATCGGAGCTCATCGACAGCAATGGGACCGTGTTCGGCGCAATAGAATCGATTCGGGACATCACCGCCAGAAAAGACGCCGAGCGCGACCTGAAACATTATAAAGATCACCTTGAAGAACTCGTAAAAGAAAGAAACGACGAGCTGGTAAAAACGAACGAACAGCTCCTCAAACAGATAGAATACCAGGAGAAGGCTGAAAAGGCCCTGTTTGAAAGCGAAAAAAAATACCGTGATCTGGTGGAAAGCGCTAACAGCGTTATAATGAGATGGAAGCAGGACGGATCTATCACTTTTTTAAACACCTACGCCCTGAAATTTTTCGGGTTCACCGAATCAGAGATTATCGGAAAAAATGTTGTTGGCACGATCGTCCCGGCTGTGGAGTCGACCGGGAGAGATCTATCGTTGTTGATAGAAGATATTGTCCGCACGCCAGATACGCACGCATTAAACGAAAATGAAAACACCAAAAAAAACGGCGAACGCGTCTGGCTCGCATGGACCAACAAGCCGATCTATGATGAATCCGGCTCTATTATCGAAATACTTTCGGTCGGCAATGATATCACTGCACGAAAAAACATGGAGGAATCGTTAAAAAACATGTTGAATGAGCTGGGCATTGCAAAAGAGCGGGCTGAAGCCGCCGATCGCCTCAAGTCGGCATTTCTCGCAACCATGTCCCATGAACTCCGCACTCCCCTTAACTCCATAATCGGCTTTACCGGCATCATTCTACAAAAACTGGCGGGCCCGCTTAATGAAGAACAGGAGCGTCAGCTGGGAATGGTGCAAAGCAGTGCCCAGCACCTGCTGTCGCTCATCAACGATGTACTTGACATTTCAAAGATTGAGGCCGGCCAGCTCGAGGTGTATGCCGAGCAGTTCAACGCTCATGACGCCATCGATAAAGTTATCAAGATCATGAAGCCCCTGGCAGATAAAAAAGGGCTTGCAATCGTCGTGAACCTGGGACATGATATTGAAGAGGCGGTGGGTGACCGGAGACGCGTTGATCAAGTACTGTTAAATCTTCTCAGCAACGCCGTGAAATTCACCGAGCGTGGAAGAATTGCCATTGACGCTTCCGTGGTTCCCGATTACATGCCGGGCGGGACGACTTCTGAATCACCATTCCCGCATCCAGCAATCCGCATCAGCGTTTCCGATACCGGCATAGGGATTCGGCCGAAAGATCTCAAAGACCTCTTTCAGCCATTCCGGCAGCTTGATACCGGCCTATCCCGCAAGAACGAAGGAACGGGCCTCGGCCTCGCAATATGCAGAAGGCTGGCCAGACTGATGGGAGGCGAAATCATTGCCGAGAGCGAATGGGGGCGCGGCAGCGTGTTTACGTTTATTATTCCAATACGGAGAGTGGAAATGAAATGAAGCGAACCATTCTTCTGATAGAAGACAACGAACAGAACAGGTACCTGGCCACGTTCTTATTGAAGAAACAAGGCTATACCGTGGTTGCCGCACCTGACGGACCAAGCGGAATCGACCTGGCGGTACAGGGGGGATACGACCTGATAGTGCTCGATATCCTGCTGCCCGGAATGGACGGTTATGCCGTAGCCAGGGCATTGCGGGACAATACGGCGACGAGAGACATCCCTGTTGTCGCGGTGACTTCATACGCCATGGTAGGCGACCGCGAGAAGGCGATTGCCGCCGGCTGCAACGGCTACATAGAAAAACCGATTGATCCTGAAACCTTCGTATCGGAAATCGAGCGATACCTTCCCATTTCAAAAGGATAAGAGCCATGAACAGAATCCTGATCGTTGACGACAATGAAGCGAACCTCTATCTGCTCCAGGCCCTGCTCGAGGGCCACGGCTATACCATTGAGAATGCATGCAACGGGGGCGAGGCAATCGTGAAGGCGGTGAAGAACCCGCCCGATATCATCATTACCGACATCCTCATGCCGGTAATCGACGGTTTTACACTGTGCCGGATATGGAAAAACGACGAACATCTCTCGAAGATCCCCTTCATTTTCTACACGGCCACCTACACGGACCCGCGGGACGAACAGCTCGCGCTCGACATGGGGGCTGACGCCTTCATCATCAAGCCCGAAGAGCCCGGGGAATTTCTTCGCAAGGTGGAGAGCATATTGGAATTGAGGAAAGAAGGAAAGCTGGCCTCGCCCGAAAAGCCCAAGGCGGGAGAAGATATCATCTATAAAAATTACAACGAAACGCTAGTGCGCAAACTCGAGCATAAGATGTTGGTGCTTGAACAAACGAATAACGAACTCGAAGCTGAAATCTCGGCGCGGAAAGAAGCGGAGAAGGCCTTGCGGGAGAGCGAGGAACGCTATCGCCTGCTCTTTGAAAATAGCATGGATGGAGTTCTATTAACGGAACCGAACGGCACTATTCTTAAAGCAAATCCCGAAGCCTGCCGTCTCTTCGGGAGAAGTGAAGATGAGATATGCAAGTTGGGAAGGTCCGGCATTGTTGATACTTCCGACCTTCGGCTGCAGCATGCAATTGAGGAACGCGACAGGACAGGAAGATTCTCGGGAGAGATGAACTGCATTCGCAAAGACGGCACCCCCTTCCCCTGTGAAGTGTCCTCAGCCATGTTCAAAGACAATGAAGGCAAGGTCAAGACCAGCATGATTATACGCGACATCACCGAGCGCAAACAGGCCGAGTCTGAGATAGTCGCCGCACTCCATGAGAAGAATGTGTTGCTAAAAGAAATACATCACCGGGTCAAAAACAATATGCAGATCATGAGCAGCCTGATAAGCATACAGATGCATGCCGATAATAGCGTTTCAACTCCGGATGACAACATTGAAATTGTACGGGAACTGCAAAACCGCATTATGTCCATGGCGCTGGTGCATGAAATGTTATACAACTCCAATAATCTATCGAAAATCAATTTCAATGAGTATATCCGTAATTTATCCGGATCCCTGCTGAGTGTATATAAAATATCACCCGGCCAGGTGAACCTCTCCATTGAGGTGTCCGACAAACCGATCTCCATTACCACGGCCATTCCGCTGGGACTTCTTATTAATGAGCTGCTCACAAATGTCCTGAAATACGCCTTCCCATCAGGAAGAAAGGGCGAGATAAGGATATGCATGACGATTGATGATGAAGGCTGGTTTCACCTGACCGTCCGCGACAACGGTATCGGCCTTCCGGATGATTTTAATATTGATACTGAACATTCATTGGGAATGCGGCTGCTTTCAGTTTTGATCGCACAACTACACGGCTCTATAGACGTGCATAACGATAACGGCGCAGTATTCACAGCTCAATTCAGGGAGATTTCTGATAACAATTTATCTACGTTGCAAAAATAATCTTGCACAATGCCTTCAATGAGCCTGCTCATTATAATGCAGGGAATACAACAATTTTTAATGAACATTTTTCTGATCATTTAATAAAGAGTCATACCTAAACATACAAACATCATCCTCACAAAGTATGGAGGGGGGATATACTGTGGGGAAAATATTTCGAAGACCGATATCGGTGACTGAGCGGATATGGCTCGGATTCGATGAAGCATTCGGCCCGTATGTCAACCAGGCCGTTCTGGAAGGAACGGGAAATGTAGATTTTGGACTTCTAAAAGCTGCCGTCGCAACAGCCTCAGAGGCCAATCCGGGCAGCAGGCTCATTTTAAAGGACATGCTACAGGGAAGCTTCTGACTTGACTCAGGCGTCTGCCCAAGGGTGAGGAAGATATCAGCCGAGTGTGACGGGCGCGGCGGACCGGGCAACGCCCCCTTCCTGTGCGACCCGCTGCCCTATACGAGACCGACCTGTGAGGTGCTGTACCTTGAAGGCGCCATTCCCCGCATCATTTTCCGAACCAGCCATGGGGTCATGGACGGCATAGGAACGCTGACCTGGATGGAGGATGTTTTCAGGGTCCTCAGGAGTGAAAACCCGATCGGCTCCTCATCCACCCTGACCGAGTATCTGCTCGCAAGCTCCATTTCCGATAAAACAAAGAAAATGCATCCGGCCGATACTATCGCGCCGACCGGGAAGGCGGGGAAAAACATAAACGGGACCACCTGGAAGCGCCTCACCTTTGACGGCACTCACACCAAACTGCTGGGCAGGATCGGGATGGCAATTGCCGGTTCGGCATGGAAATACGGCAGGGGACCGGTGAGGATAGGAATCCCGGTTGACGTAAGGCCGCGAATTGCGGGACTGCGCTCAACGGGGAATCTCTCCATGGCGCTTAACGTAGAAATTTCAAAAAAATCGACGGCAGATTCCATCACGTACGACATTATCAGGCAGCTGTATAACCAGCACGACTGCATTTGCGTTGAGGGAGGAGATTATCTCGATCTGGTCCCCCTATGGCTCATGGGCATTGGAGTGAAATTAATTACAAAAATTATTCATGCGGCTGGTCGGTACAATTTTTCGTGCATGATCTCGAACCATGGCAAGATTGACCTTGACAAATTCAGCGGCGGTGGCTTCAGCGCTGATACCATTTTCTTCATCCCGCCCAGAGTCGACTGGCTGCCCTCCTTCGTCATTCTGGCCGGGAATGAAGAGAGACTCGAGGTTACGGTCTCCGTGCCACACTCGCTGGGTTGAGAAGGAAAATTTGACCGCTTATTGAGTGATATCGGGATGATCCGCTCATGACGCCCAACGAGCGTCACAGGGCACGTTCAGCCAGGTGAAACGCTACAGCTTATCCATAAGTCCGTAGGCTCAAGCAGTTCAATCAGTCCCGCAGTTGCTGTTAAAGAGGATGATAGTGCCGGCGTGTGGCAGACAATGCCTATATCCCCAGCGACCCCGATAATTGTTCAACGATATCACGCACGAAAGTGGGAACCGGTCCGTTCACCTCCAGTTCGCTTGGATGCTCGACATATCTCAGCTTGCTCATGGGAACGTCGGTGTCCAGCAGATCGTGAATGTAATTCTTGACATCCATATACATGTATGTGCCGTCGATGGAGCGGTCGATCACCGTCCCGAGCGAGGCGATCGTGCATACGGTATGGCTCCCGATGAACGGCCGGTAATAGGGGATATAGTAACCGGTATTCCCGTTTACATCGCTCAACTCGTCGTAGAGATCGATCAGCAGCTGCTGCTCCTCCTGCCAGTAGCCGAGTATCACGTCCATGCCGTCTTCGCTCATGTTGATATCGATCGGGAAAAAGCGCTCGTAGAGATAGGCGGAATAGACTTCATCCATGGTAAACTGGGTATGGGCTATCCGGTCGCCCTGAAACTTGTAGGAGAGAAGGCGCGTCAGACTCAACCCGATATTGTTTTCATCGTACATGGCCGTCAGGAAATCATCGTCCTGGATATCCTGAAGCACAAGCTCGACGAGCGAGTCGGTCCCCCACGAGCTCATGACCATTCTCTGGCACGGCACGGAGTGCGGATAATTCGCGAAGGTGTGAGGGCCATCCCCGTCAAGCAGGGAAAGGTCATCGGGATATTCCGGCCTGTCCTCGACCGGGTAGATGGGACCGGAATCGTTCAGTAAAATGCCATGGTTGACCCTGCCCCCCAGTGCGGTGCGTATGAAATAGTAGTTCAGGAACGATCCCGCCCCGCCGGCGCTCGAGCCGGTGACGAGAAGCGTGGGGATCTCGTCGAAATCCCCGGCGTACGGTCCCGAGGTCATCCAATCGAGCACCGACATCACGCACTCATGGCCGGCATGATGGAACACAAGATCCGGTGCCGCCCCCGTCGGGTCCTCGTACGCGACCACCCTGTCGCCGGTGAAAATATCGCCGGTGCAGTAGGGTATGAATACAAGGGTCCAGTCACGGGTATGATAATCGTCAAGCGGATGCTCGCGCCAGACAAACGGCGACATTATGGTCGCGGTCGCGCCGTCCTTCATGTAATCGTCAGGAAGCCCGTTGGGATTCGCGGCGCCCCGGATGCCCGTCTTGCCGCTGCAGCTTTTAAAGTCCCAGCACGCGCCGCCGCCCTCAAAGTAAATAAGGACATTCTTTGATGTAGCCGAAGGGTTTATAAAGAACTTGAAGGGAGACCCGTTCCCGCAGACGGCCATCTCATTATCCGGGACAACAAGATTCCACTTGTACAGATCCAGTCCTTCAAAAGGCGCCACCGGCGCCAGATTGCACGCCAGGCCGAGCAACATCGCGAAAAGAACCCCAACCAGCATTATGCTTTTTTTTGTATTCATGCCCCCCCTCCTTAATGATAAATAAGATTATAGCACTAACTGAATTAACTTCTAACCGGTCATCTATACCCGACAAGTATAGATATGCCTTGACAACGCCAGGAATTCCCCGAGGACATACTGCTGGATTGCGAGAGGTTTTGGAATCTGTATCTATATAATAATTACATAATAATTACGCGCCGTATATTCCCGCCTGTCAGTATTTATTAATCCACTACACGGGGAACAGGGGGAGTATACACGGCATCCAACGCACTGTCTTATCAAAAGCAATTCGCGATTATAATTGACGAGGGCGGTAATATCTGCACGGCCGCCCCGCCATTTTATTTTATTTCATCCTCATTGTTATAAATTCTAATTATCGTATCCACGGTTGCCAGTTTTAGAAGATTAAATATCTCTTCAGATACATTTATCAGCCCTGTTGTACCGCCGTTCCTGATCATCTCCTTATTGACGCTGACAAGCATCCCCATCCCGGCCGAATCCATAAAATCCACCTGCGCGAGGTCGAGAATTATACTTTTCGCCCCTTCTCCTATCATCCTGAGAATTGTATCTTTTACTTCCCTGATGCTCATATAATCCATGTCGCCCTTGAGCATGACAATCCTGTGATCTCTCAGATCGCGATAGGTAATATGCATAACCATCAACCTTTATACTATTAAATTTGCTCCGTCACGAGGCCGGGATTACCGGCAAATAGATACTATCAGGGTGATTATACCACAGATCAAAAATGTGACAAGTAAAAGTTAACGGCGAAAGCCGTAAAATTATTCATCATTAATTTAGCGCCTGCCGGCGTAAAATACTTGCATTTAGAGACATAATATACTATTAATACCGGAACTATCCCGTAGCAACTCTTCGTCATCCCGGGAAAAAATGTTGTTAAATCAAAACCACTGAGGATATCGATATGCCTGTCACAACTGACGAACTCAAGTTTATAGCCACAGCTGCGCGTACGCTTGCGATGGATGCCGTACAGAAGGCCAATTCCGGCCACCCCGGCATGCCGATGGGATGCGCCGACATCGCGGCGGTACTATGGACGAAGTTCCTTAAGCACGACCCGGCCGACCCGGCCTGGGCAAACCGGGACCGCTTCGTGCTCTCGGCCGGACACGGCTCCATGCTCCTCTACGCGATGCTGCACTTCAGCGGATATGACATCAGCATCGACGACATCCGCAATTTTCGCCAGCTTCACAGCAAGACCCCGGGACACCCGGAGCATACCGTGACAACGGGCGTTGAGACCACGACCGGCCCGCTCGGCCAGGGTTTTGCGAACGGCATCGGCATGGCGGTGGCCCGCGACCTCATGGCCGCAGAATTCAACACGCCGGACAACAGCATCATCGACCACTTCGTATACGCAATCGTGAGCGACGGCGACATCATGGAAGGGATATCCTCCGAGGCGGCGTCGCTTGCCGGCCACTGGGGACTCGGTAAAATCATATACCTCTACGACTCCAACGACATAACCATCGAGGGGAGCACGGACCTCGCCTTTTCCGAGGACGTGTCCAAGCGTTTCGCCGCGTACGGCTGGCATGTCCTGAAGGCAGACGGCCACGATTATACTCAGATCGAGAAGGCGATCAAAAAAGCGCAAAAGGTGACGGATCGGCCGGTGCTCATCATCTGCAAAACACGGATAGCGAAGGGAAGCCCCAACAAGGAGGGCTCGGAAGAATCGCACGGCGCGCCGCTCGGCCCGGACGAGATCGCGGCGACCAAAAAAAACATAGGCTGCTCCCCGGACGAGTCGTTCTGCGTGCCCCGGAAGGTGTACGATATATTCGCCGCGAGAAAAAAAAAGCTGAAGAGGATGCACAACGCCTGGAAGAAAAATTTTACGGCGACCGTGCGGGACGACGCTCTTGCTCGCTGGAACCGGTATTTCAAAACACCTGATATCGCAGCGTTAAGGAATAAACTACCCGTCTTCGAACCGTCAAAAGCCGTAGCAACCCGCTCCGCGAGCGGGAAGATACTGGAGTCCCTTTTTAAAGAGCTTCCCAACATAGCAGGCGGTTCGGCCGACCTTGGCCCCAGCAACAAGTCGTTCGTCAAAGGCTTCAGCGAATCGGGCAAGCATAAAATGGGGCGCAATATCCACTTCGGCATACGCGAGCACGCCATGGCCTCAATCCAGAACGGCATGGCATACTACGGGGGAATCATACCCTATTCCTCCACGTTTTTGGCCTTCCTTGACTACATGCGCCCGTCCGTGCGCCTCGCCGCTCTCGGCAGGCTCCACACGATATACATCTTCACGCACGACTCGCTTTTCGTCGGCGAAGACGGCCCCACCCACCAGCCGGTGGAGCACGTGGCGTCGGCCCGGGCAATCCCGAACCTCAACGTCATCCGTCCGGCCGACGCCGAGGAGACAAAGGAGGCATGGCTGGCGGCCCTCGCGCGCTCCGACGGGCCGACCATGCTCTCGCTCACCCGCCAGGACCTCCCGGTGATCGCGCGGGAAAGCGGCCGCGGCGCAGAAAACCTCCACAGCGGCGCCTATGTCATCAGGGAATGCGACGGCAAGCCGGACATCGAGATCCTCGCGTCAGGCTCCGAGGTGCACATCTCGATTGCGGCCGCCGAGGAACTGAAGGAAAAAAAGATCAGGGCGCGCGTGGTCTCCTTCCCGTGCTGGGAACTTTTCGATGAACAGCCGGAGAAATACAGGATGGAGGTGCTCAACCACGGAACGCCAAAGGCCGTGATCGAGGCGGGTGTCAGGATGGGCTGGGAAAAATACGCGGGACCGCACGCACTCTACATCACCATGGAGACCTTCGGGGTCTCGGCCCCGGCCAAGGTGCTTGCGGAGCAGTACGGCTTCACGAAAGACAATATAGTGCGAGGAATAATCGAATTCCTCGGGCGGGCATGATTGTAACGTATACTAATTAAATTGAGGAGACGTGATGAGAAAAATACTCACCGCCCTGGATATGAGCTGCGATCACTGCAAGATGACGATTGAAAAAGCGGTCAAAGAGCTGTCAGGCATCACGCAGGTGAACGCGGACCCGGACACGAAAAAGATAACGATTGATTTCGACGAGCATGTCGTCTCCCTTGACGATATCAAGGGCGTTATAATCGAAGCCGGGTACAATGTTGACGAGTGAATGATTCAGGGGCACACCGGGAGGCCGGAGGCCAGCGCATCTGCAATCGTCGCGCCGGAATGATAGGAGGCGCTCCCCCATCCTGCATCGCCGAACGCGTCTGCCACCGCAGCAGCACCCGTTAGAGTATCCAGCGTATTCATCTCGACCAGAAAAACACGGCTGTCGACCACGTCGAGAAGCCGCTCTTCAGCCCATGATACATCCTTCCCGTGATTGCACTTGTAATCCCTTAGGTACGTGATGAAATCATTAACCGCTCCCTCGTCGTAGCCGAGCAAGATTATCTGCGCAGGATCAGCAAGCCTGTTTATTATGAAGGCCGTCGAAAGGGTATACAACATGCCATACGTAAATCCATCAGGGGGATTGGAATCCATCTGTGTCTGCCGCAGCTCGCCATGGCCCCACGTGATCGGAAGAAAGTCGATATCAATCGGCGTGTTCTGATAGAACCAGACCGGCCGCACCATCCCCGACGAACTGTTTACCAGCGACTGCGACTGACCGACCGGCACCAGCACGTCCCACTCATCGTGAACAAGAAGAAAGGGTGTTTCGAGCTTCGCAAGAAGGGCATTCGCGGTCCAGGTGTCCCAACCGGATGTCGCATACACGCGGTCCACATACGTCTGAAAAAATGCCGTATAATAATCTCGTTTATCAGTGTCAGTCATTTGCGGGATGTCGCCCGGGTCATCGCCCGTAACGTAATCGGTCCAGGTCGCGAAATCGATTGGCGGGTAAAACGCGACCCCGGCCGCAGGCACCGCGCCGGCCGGAGCGTTGGCCGCGCCATAGAGCGACTCGAACCCGCCCCAGGAGGCGCCCCAGATGCCGATACGGGATGCATCGACCATGTCATTGCTTCTCAGGAATCTCAGACCGGCGACCGTATCAGTGACATCGTTCCTCAGATTGTCCCCGGTATAAAATCGCTCAAACACATGGAGCACGCCGAAGCCCTGCAGGAGGAAGATATTGGCGGAATCAATGTAATGTTCAAGCGAAAACACGGTAACGGAAGGTGGCGGCTCGTCTCCGTTCCAAGTTATGCCGTCGTAGGGATTGGTCATGAGCACTGCCGGTTTTACACCGACGTCTTTCGGGGGAATCCACATGGCATAGGACGCCTTAGCGCCGGGATAGTGCAACTCGAGCAGCTTATAGGTCCAGTCGCACCCATCGTAGTTGACCGTGCCTTCCTCGACTATCGTAACCGCAGGTCCCTGAAACATTAAAAGCAGGAGAAGGTTATTGGGGTTCTCATCATTACTGTCACATCCCGTCATCATGAACATGACAATTAACAGTAACACAAGCAATGTATTTTTAATTGAACAATCCGATTTCATTCCCATATAAACCTAATCAATTTATGCAATATGAGGTTCCTAATCAAAAATAAGCCATATATTTATCAATTTTTTTGGGAATTTTTTTATATTAGCACCGTTCATTCGTTTAATTCTCCAGTACAACAATATTCTGGAGGATAACTGATGGAAACCACGCTAAACATTCATGCTGATATTTTAAAAAAAATAACGCTGGCAGCTGAAACATGTCAGATGTCGCGCTCAGAAATGATACTTACTTTGATAAAAAAAATCATGGATGATGTTTCTCAACCAGCGCGTTTCGGCGCCCCAATAAAGTACCAGGAAAGAAACCATGAAGATGAATCTACAACATTTCACCTGGTGGTCAGGGAAGATGATTATGAATATCTGCTGGACCTGAGAAAACTGCTTAAAATGTCGGTTTCATTGATTCTTGCTTGTGCTGTAAAAAAATACTTGGGGCAGCCAACACAAACATTATTTACCGATAACAATCGGTACAAAAATTATGTTATAGTAAAAGAGGTTGTTGATAGCATCATATGCTGGAGGTTCTTCTGGGGATACCCACCCAGCATTGGTAATTTCATCAATTAATGAGCCTCCTCCCAATTTTTCCCGGTTCCCACGTCGACCCTTACCGGCACTGACAGATCGAGGGCGTGCTCCATTTTGTCAACAACCAGGCTCCTCACCGCATTCATCTCGCCCTCGGGGACCTCGAACACCAGCTCATCGTGAACCTGCATGATCATGCGCGCTTTATACATACTCTTCCTGATTTCTTCGTGAATGTTGATCATCGCGATCTTGATCATGTCAGCCGAAGTGCCCTGAATCGGTGTGTTTATGGCCATCCGCTCCGCCCCCTCGCGGCGGAAGGAGGTCGACGAGGCTATTTCCGGTATCTCACGCTTCCGGCCGAGCATGGTCTTCACGTAGCCGTTCGCGCGCGCAAATTCGATTGTATCGTCAACGTATTTCTTGAACCCTGGGTAGGTTTCGAAATAAATCCGGATGAATTCCGCCGCCTCCTTGACGCCGATCTCGGCCTGCTGAGAGAGTCCGAAGGGAGAGACCCCGTAGATGGTGGCGAAATTAATCACCTTGGCCTGCCGCCGCATGTCCGGCGTCACCTGATCGATCGATACTCCGAACACGGACGAGGCAGTAAGGGCATGGATGTCGGTCCCATCCTTGAAGGCTCGAATCATGTTCTCATCGCCGGACAGGTGTGCGGCGACGCGCAGCTCAATCTGCGAATAATCGGCAGACATGAGAAAGCACCCCTTCTCCGGGACGAAACCGCGGCGAATGCTCTTCCCGAGATCGTCACGGACAGGAATATTCTGCAGATTCGGATCCGAGGACGATAGCCTCCCGGTAGCCACCACTGTCTGGTTATACGATGTATGAATCCTCCCCGTCTTCTTTATAATAAGCTTCGGCAGGGTATCGATGTAGGTGTTCTTCAGCTTTGACAAAGTCCTGTACAGGATGAGGTGGTCGATAATAGGATGGCTCCCCTGGAGCGACTCGAGCACCTTGATATCGGTCGAGAGACCAGTTTTGGTCTTGCGCTGAGGTTTGAGCCTCAGTTTATCAAAAAGTACGCCCGAAAGCTCCCGAGTGGAATTGATGTTGAAGTTCTGTCCGGCCTCATCGTATATCTTCCCCTCGACGTCCTTCAGCATTTCCCTGTTCTCTCCCTCAAGTTTCACGAAATAGCCGGTATCGATCTTCACGCCGGCGCGTTCCATGTCCGCGAGCACTCCGACCAGCGGCATCTCTATATCGTGAAAGAGACGAAGCAGATCCTTTTCCTTTTCGAGTTTTTCATTGAATATATGATAGAGCCGAAGGGCGATATCCGCGTCCTCGATCGCGTATTCGGATATCTTATCCATCGGAACCTCTTCGATCGCCACTGCGTTCTTCCCGCTCCCCACAAGCTCCTTGAAGGTTATCGTTTTATAGTCAAGATACCTTTCCGCGAGGTCGTCAAGATTGTGCCTGCGATCGTTGGTGGAGAGAAGGTAGGAGGCCACCATGGTGTCGAATGCAACGCCCGCAAGCTCGATTCCGTAATTCATCAGTACGATCCTGTCGTACTTGATGTTCTGTCCGATCTTTTTCACCTTCGGGTCAACCAGAAGCGGCCTGAGCAGCTCAAGCGAGCGGGACGGATCGAGATACTCCTCGCTGAATATGCCGCGCGACATGAGCGGGATGTACCAGCCCTGCGCCTCGCCTATGGAAAACGACATACCGACGAGTTCAGCCTCGACCGGGGATATCGACGTTGTCTCCGTATCCAGCGAAACCTCTCCCGCCTTGCGGATGTCGCGCAACATGCCGGATAGGTCGTCCTCGGTGCGGACGATCCGGTAGTCCTTAGCAGGCTTCGCGGCGACGGCCGTCGTGCCGTCGACAGGACTCGTTTCGCCGCTCACGCCGGCGCCGAAGAAATCCCTTATCACGGAATTCATCTCCAGTTTGAGGAAATAAGGGGCCGCCTTTTCGGCGGGAATCCCCTCGAACCTGAGCCGGGAGATATCGAGCTTTATCGGCAGGTCGGTCTTCACCGTGACCAGATCCCTGCTCAGGTACGCCATCTCTTTCCCTTTGATAAGCATTTCCTTCTGCTTGCCGGTCAGATCGTCGATGTGTTCGTAGAGACCGTCGAGGCTGCCGTACGTGGCGATAAACTTCTGCGCCGTTTTTTCCCCGATCCCCTTGACGCCCGGAATATTATCGGATGTGTCGCCGGTGAGGGCCATGTAGTCTATCACCTGTTCCGGCCGCACGCCGAGCATCTCCTCTATCTCCTTCTCCGTGTAGAGCTCGTATTCCGATATTCCTTTTTTGTTCGCGTAGATCTTCACGTGCTCGTTCACCAGCTGGTAGGCGTCCTTATCGCCGGTGACCAGCATGACCTCCAGATCGTCCGATCCGTATTTTCTTGCGACGGTGCCGAGGACATCGTCTGCCTCGAAGTCCGCCTCTTCGATTCTGGTGATGCCAAGGACCTCGATCATCTGCTTGATCTCATCGATCTGCGACCGGAGGTCGTCCGGCATTTTCTGCCGGTTCGCCTTGTACTCCGGGTACAGCGCGAAGCGGAACGATTTTTGGGGTGGATCGAATGCGACCGCAAGATAATCAGGCTTCTGGTCGGCGATCAGCTTGAGGAGCATCCTGGCGAACCCGAAGATAGCGGAGGTATTCTGGCCCTCGCTGTTGATCAGCGGGTTGCGAATGAAGGCAAAATAGGCGCGGTAGCAGAGCGCGTGGCCGTCGACGATAAAGAGGCGCTTTTTCATCAGTGAGCCACGACCACCTTCATCATTTTGTCCAGAACGACCCTGCCGCCCACCGTGACCGCCTTGATGTGGATGTAGTAGAGGCCCGGGCCGACCCGGCGGTTGTCCTTGTTCAGGCCGCACCATCCCATTTCCTTGATGTTCTGCCCGCCCGGCCGGTACATCCTGTCCGCCAGGGTGGCGATGACCCTCCCCTTGGCGTCATATACCTTGATGGTCACGGCCGAATCCACAGTCAGAAAATACGCGGGATAGCAACAGGGCATCTGCGCCGTCATGACGTTGTTAAGCACCCTGGTCGGCCAGGGAATAAGGATAGCCTTCGTGGCGACGCGAAACCGCCATTCGTCATTCACATATTCGCCAGGGGGCGCGGTTTCGACCGTATGGTCTGACCATGTGGTGGTTCCCTCCACCGTTGTCGCGATGATCATTCTGATGTTGGTGCCGTATTTCATCAGCGGGTGTCCGTCCGGGATAAAGCCCTCATAGGTATTCGGCGAAACCTTCGCGCAATTGATAGACCACCGCTGATCTACCGGAAGGTCAAGGATGGAGTTGGCGGCTCCCGTGACTCCGTACTGGGGAGGGTCAGGCGGCGGTGGCAGCCACGGAGAACCCGGAACGTCTGAATCATTGTTCGCGATTATGGCCGCCACGTAGTCCGGCATATTGCCGGCAGTTATGATCTTGACGCTGATCTTTATGGCCGTGTCCCGTACCGGGTGCGCCGCAGGGTCGCGGTTGTTGAAATTCGTATTTGAATATTGCGCTATGCCGTCGGAAATGGTAACACTTATCGAGGTCGCGGTCGTGGAAGCCGTCCCGACAATCTGGTTTGCGACAAGCACCTCGTTGCCGAATACGTCGACGGCCGAGAACCGGTAGTCGTAATCAGTGAGCGGATCGAGTCCGGTGACATCCATCGTCGCCGTCGTGATGGTGCCGAGGGCGGCATACCCGACCGTGTTCCTGTCGATCATGGTCCAGGGACCCGAACCGGTTGGAGTGCGATAATAAATACGATAGGTGTCAAAATCCGCGTCATAAATTTCACTCGGCGGAACGGGCAGCGCTGTTGAGAGAGGGACCCAGTTAAATGTTATGCTCACTGCGGTCGTGGACGGCGGCGAGACGAAGGTCGTGAAGGTCGGGGCGCTGCTCCCGGGCGCGTCCGCGTTGTCCCAATAAAGCGTATAGGGTCCGGAGCCGGTGATTCGGGCTGCAACGTCCTGCCCGTCGCTGTTGGGCGGGATCGAGTTATCATTGCCATAGGCGCCGCCCGATACCGCGGTGACCGTGTACTCGATCGGCACCGTGGTCCCGATCGGAACATCGGGAGGAACATCGGCAGCGTCAGGCATGGGGGTTATGAGCGCTGTCCCCTCGAATTGACCGCTGTCGATCTGGATCGTGTAGGTGTGCGCTCCTCCCGCCGCATTGTCTGTGATTTCAAATGTCGTGGTGCCCGTCATGGCCCCGCCCCCGTTTTCAAGGCGGGCCCTTACCCTGATGCGGGTACCTGTGACATTAATACTCCTCAGATAATAGGGCGTGTTCACACCTCCCCCGTTCTCGAACCTGACCCACTCCACCTCGATCCTGTTGCAGTTGAAGGTCAGGCTGTTGTCCGATGTCACCGGCCCGCCCGGGTTCGTCATGGCGACCGCAACCGTCCAGGCATGATTGCCCAGCACAACCGCATTGGTATCGCAGTACAGGCCGTCGATGTCGAACGACAGCGCGGCCGTCGCGCCGTTATTCCCCACGGCGGGCGCAGGGGCGCCGTCCAGGTAGAGCTCCGACGAGGCGATGTCCGGCACCGTATTGGTGATGATCTCGGCGCCGGACGCGTACACAACGGTGCCGGTCACATCGAAGTCGTTATGCCAGGGGTTGAGCCTTCCGTCCGCGGCCTCATCGGTCTGCGCGAAATTCAGGATACGCACATGCGAGATGACCCCGTGGTTCAGCGGATCGGTACGGTCTGAAGGGCCGTTTACATTAGTGACCCGCGTGTATATATTATTCGCGCCATACGCATAGGCGGTGCAGTTCCAGAGGAACCGGACTGTCACGGCGTAGTGGATTTCGTTGTACGGGCCGCCCGTGAGATCCTGCACCGAGCCATCGAGCTCGACGCCGTTGCCCGCGAAGGTATCGGGGCCGACGGTGATCGTAAAGCTCTCGCGCATCGCTGCACCCTCCCTGAACTCGACGTAGATCTCGGTCCAGTCCCCCTTGACCGAGGTGAGCGGGTCGGTAGCGCGAATATGGAAGGTGTATGTCTGACCGGCAAGATAGTATGAACTGCCGTTCGACAGCGTGCTCGGGCCGGCCGGGGTCATGGTTATGGAATCGATGGCCGCATACGACATCGACGTGATCATGAGCGCGCAGGAAAGCGCGAGAGTGAAAAGATGCTTATTCATCTGAAAAAACCGTCATTTGCGAATGGAGATATAAATGCACACGGATATAGTGTAAAATAATTTGACAAAAGACAATATTTTTTTATATTTATGTGACAATAATTTATATATTGAATAATGATGCTACTGTGATGTCAAGATCGATTCCAAATATTGACCGATTGGTCCTCGTGCTCTGTGCGGCCGCTCTCCTCGCCGCTCCTTCATGCAAGGAGTCTCCCCGGGTCTTCTCCAACGACACCTTCAGGGCCTACACGGGAAATCCACCAGGCTATTTCTTTCCCTTCGTTGTGAACACTCTGCCGGCGGACGGAACGACAGGCGTGCCGATCAATTCGTCATTTGTCGTCGTGTTCAACATTCCTGTCGGCCCCAACCTTGCCACGATTGGCGGCGAAATCACAATCACTTCCAATCCAACGCCCGGCGGCCTGCTAACGGAAGGGGTGGATTATACCCTCGCAATGAACTCGGACAGCACGCTGCTCACCGTGACCTTCAATTACGGCGGCGCGTATCCCATCCCCGAGAACAACACGGTCTCTGTCACCATCGGCAACGGAATTCTGAGCCTTGAGAACAGCGTTCCCCTGGACAATCCGGGGACCTGGCAGTTCACTACCGACGCCTTCCCCGATACCACAGCTCCGCTTGAAGCGACGCACAACCCGACGGGCGCGGGCATATCGCTCACCGCCCCGAATATATATATCGATTTCGATGAAGATATCGACCCCGACAGCGTTAACCCGTCCACGCTCTATCTGCAAGACGGGGGCGTCGCCGTGCCAGCAGTCGTATCGTATGACAGCCTCAACCGACGCGGCGTACTCACACTGAGCGTGAATCTGGATCCTTCGACGATCTATGACGTGTTCGCGACAAACGGCATCGAGGACCTGTGCGGAAACAACTTCGCCGGCACGACCTGGCAGTTCACCACGACCGCGACCTCGCTCGACCCGGTCCCCGGCGCTCCGGCCTTTGCCAGCGGTCCCTATATTGACACGGTCAACCCGGACGGGGCGCTTATAAGCTGGACCACCAACAAGCCGGCGGCCTACATCCTCAATTATGGAACAAACTCCGACGTCACGGATGTGTATGATGAAACGCTGGAGCCGTTCCCCTATTCCGAGTACCAGTCACTATACTTTGATAACCCTCCATTATTCGACTTTGAAGCGAACACCAGGTACTGGTTCAACATCGAACTCCACGATATGTACGGCGGCTCCTACACGGGAATGACGACCGTGCAGTTCAACACCGAGAGCGGCGAGACCCCGGCGGTTGTGCATGACGGTGCCGGAAGCCAGTACACGGCGCGGAAGCTCGCCTACCATCCATTCCCGTCCGGAGACACGGGGTTCTTCCTGTTCTGGAACCACCTGCCGGCCGCGAGCACCCAGATCTACGGGCAGCTCTATGACAGCGGTCTTGCCCCCCGGTGGCCGGACCCGAACCCGGTCTTCACGTCCGGCAGCAACAGCTACGTCGGATCGACCGAGGACGACATGGACGGCGTTATCGTTCTCGTCCTGACCGGAGGCAACTACTATGCCAAGCGGCTCGCCAACGACGGAAGCTTCCACTGGAGCGACACGGCGGCCACAACCGGATACAATATCGGGAGCAGCGCGACGATTTCGAACGTTTCGGCCGTGCCCGTTCACTCCGGTAAAGTAAGCTGGGTGACCGGCGCCAACGCGGACCTGGGGTTCCTTGGCTTCGCGAATTATTTCTTCGACGACGACGTCGACCTCTCGTCCGTCGCGGACAACGATATCGTGTACGATGAAACCGGCCAGGCGGGCACCACGGCCATCCATACAGGGAACAACTTCAATTACGTCGTCGGCCAAACCGACGCGGGCATCGTCGACCCCGGCGATGTTTACCGCATCGCCTATGGCGGCACATTCTCCGATTTGACTGCCACGGACCATAACATCGAAAACACAAATCCACCGGCCGCAGCGGTTCCATATACCAGCGGCGGCGATCATATCTACACTCCGCACGACTACTCGTCGAGCTGGCCTTTCTGGGTCAACACGGCTGGCGGTGACGTCATACGGAGAGACAGCGATTCCACCTACGCCCTGATAACCGGCATTACAACACCAAATGCCATAGACCCGGCGGGAATTATCAGCGGCACAACCACCGGAGGGGACGCCACGCACCTCTGGGAATTCGGCGAGGATTTCTCCCCTACAGCGGAACCGGGCGACTTCGTGGTCAATGATTCAATCTCCCCTAATTTTTCTACAATCTTTGATATCAATTACAATGCGGGGATATATTTATGGAATAATTACGTTGAATTGAACTCACCGGCAGCGTTCGGTGCAGGAATCGACTACCGTATATTCGACAGGTACTGCACCCTTCACTCGGGAGACTACAATCAATTCGTCAATTTTGACGATATCACGATGGACTGGGCCCTCGACGTCACGGACACAAATACCGCCCGGATATTCCGATACGCGGGAATCACCGGAACGGCCGACGCGCTCCCGGCCAATCCGCTCTGCGACAACGCGGGAGGGTTCACCACCATCCCGGTCCAGATCGGCGATATTGTCGTAAATACCGACTCCGGCGCAGCTGCGGAGGTCGGCGCTGCCGTAACCTTTGATCACGCTCTGGGACTAACTGCGGACATCATGACCGACGGCAACGGCTATAGTATTTTCCGCTACCGCGAAACGCCTGATGAAACGGGCAGGACAACCGGGGCCGGTCCGGATATCGTTGACAGCACGCAGAACTTTCTGACGACCATCGCCGTCGGAGATATCGCATACAACCCTGGCACCGACCTGTATGCAGTGGTTACCAACGTCGTCTCTGACACCCAATTGACCCTTGACCGCGACGTCGGATTTGGCGCTGACTTCTATTACGTCGTATTCCACGAACGAGGCGTTCTGTACGTCTTCCAGGACGCGTCGGGCGTAAGCGGCCGCATTGTCAGCATGGAGCTTGCCGCGCCGGTTGTTCGCCGCGCGACCTTTACCATCGCTGCCGGCGGTTCCAACCCCCGGACGGTTTCCGATGGATTCGGGAGGGCCTTAGTCATATTCAATAATTCAAGCGGCCAGGTCTGCGTGTCGCTCCTCAACGGCTACGGCTATGCGGTATGGGGATCGGATACGGTGGTCGACGCGACGACCGCGGAAATACTCGACATACAAAGCGACGGCTCGAACGGCGTGGTAATTCTTTATAAGCGCGGCGACGACCTGTACGCGCAGAGGGTCGACAATGACGGCGCGTTGGTCTGGGGAGCACCGCTCGACTTCGACGGCGACGGGGCAACGACCGTGACCACGCAGGAGGTCATGGAGTACATATCAGGTGACGACGACGTGATTGTCGCGGCGAAGGACGCGAGCGACAGAATTTGCGCGTGGCGAAACGGCAGCACGACCATCTGGTCGCACAATCCCCTCGCCGGCATCACGGGCGTGACGATGCAGGACCCGCAGATATTCTACAACACCTCGGACTCGACCACGACCGTGATATGGGAGGACGACCGGTTCTACAACCTGAGCTACGTCAATATCGGCTACGGCGTCTATGGCCAGAAGCTCTCCGCGGCCGGCGCCATGGCCTGGTTCCCGAACACCGGTGGCACCAATGACACCAACGGCATATCGGTCATCCTGAACCACTACAGCGGCACGATCGCGTACTGGCCCAATCCGCTGGCGGCCGCACACAACAACGGAACGGAAGCGGTCATACTATGGGAGGACTACCGCTCCGGCCTGACAACCCCCGACCTCTTCTTAATGGCTGACCTGGAACTCTTCGCGCCCTGACCCTAACGCCCTACAGCCACTCAGACTTCACACGGTCGAGGAACACGACTCTACCCTTCAGCCTGCTGGAAATGAAGAGGTCGATTTTATCGTCAACAAGAATGACATCAATCTCGTCGTGCCGCTTCAGGAATTCCCGGGCTGCGGCCGGGCCCATCACGAAGATGGCGGTAGCATAGGCGTCGGAAAGAACCGGGTTTTTCGATATTACTGTTACGGATGAAAAACCGGACGCGGGATAGCCGACCCGCGGGTCAATAATATGATGGTAGCGAACGCCGCGCCGCACGACGAACCGTTCATAATCGCCGCTCGTGGCAACGGCGTCCATGTCCTCCAGCTCTAATGTGAGCAAAATAGCATCCTTTCGAGGATTTCTCAACCCGGTGATCCATGGCCTGTCAAACTTCGCGCCGATGGCCTGGAGGTCCCCGCCGGCCTCTACAATCGCGTCGTGAATCCCTCTCCTCTTCAGCGCCTGTATTCCCATCCTTACGGCGTGTCCCTTTGCGATGCCGCCGAGGCCGATCCGCATCCCCGGCCGCGCGAACGAAACGGAGCCGCTCTTCTGGTCAAACACGAGCTTCCGGTAATCGACAAGGGGAAGGAGCGCGGCCACGGCCGATCGGGCCGGGGGCAGAAAATCCTTTTTCTTGTAGTCCCAGAGGACCCCGAGCGGCGCGAACGTGACGTCGAAACAGCCCCCGGTTTCGGCGGAAATATCGTACGATGTTCTCAGCAGTTCATAGGTCTCCCCGCTCACCCGAACAGGGCCGCGGACCGCCTCCCTATTGATCCGGAAAACATCGCTTCCCTCCACGGACGGGCTCATGAGCTTCTCGACACGCTCAATTTCAGCAAAGACATCCTGCGCCACCTGCGGAGCCTTATCGGGATCGCCTACGAAGGTCAGGTTTACGATGGTGCCGAGCATCGGCCTTCCTATCTGTATAACAGAGCCCTTGCAGGAGACGAGCGTGAGCATCGGCAACAATACTGAAATTAACATTCTATACATCATCTACACCTGTTTTTTTATATAGATACTTCAAACAAGACAACCACATGGTCACAGCGAAATGTATTATCGAAAAAATGTCATCACGAGCGAAGCTCCCTTCGACTCCGCTCAGGGTGACATTCCCTTCGACGAAGCCTGTCCCGAGCGCAGTCGAGGGGCTCAGGACGACATACAGTATGTCATGTCGAGCGTAGTCGAGACATGACATGGGGAAACACCTGGCAGGCCTTGTCACCCTTCGACTCCGCTCAGGGTGACATTCCCTTCGACGGAGCCCATGGTGAGCCCTTCGGCAAGCTCAGGACAAGCCTGTCGAACCACTCAGGGTGACATTCCCTTCGACGGAGCCCGTGGTGAGCCCTTCGGCAAGCTCAGGACAAGCCTGTCGAACCGCTCAGGATAAACTCCGTCGAGGCATTCTTCGTCGTCACGACTACATCGTGACTCCTCGCCATGACAATCCGATAAGGTTCTACGGCTAATACGAATCCTCCCCGATGTCATCAAACACATTCATGCTTTCCGCCGCCCTCCGCCTGAAGTCGATCGGAGAATAGCCTGTGTGTTTTTTGAAATGCCGGTAAAAATAGGTGAGATTATCGAAGCCGACGTGAAAGGCGATATCGATCACCTTGCCGTCAGTGTCCATCAGGAGCTGCATTGCCGCCTCTATTCTCTTAACGTTGATGTAGTTCGCGATATTCGTGTTCGTTACCTTCTTGAAAAGCTGGCCCATGTAATCCTCGTTGAGCCTGAACTTTTCGGCCAGCTTCTTCCGGTCATAGGTCTCGTTAAAATTACTGTCGAGATATTCTATCACATGATGGATGATGTCCTTCGGTTCCTGCCTGATATCCGCCTTCGACAACATCTTCGATGCCCTCTGGAGCTCCTTGGTCTTGTTCAGCAGCGCATGGGCAAGGGAGTCCCGCTCCTTTTTGATGTTCTTGAGATCGAATAGATAGACGAACAGGGCGCCGAGCAGGATCGCCGGGAGGCGCAGCGCGAAGGAAAACGACATCCGGTACATCTGATTCGTGATCATGGTATGGAGCATGTTGGAAACCGAGACCAGGATAAATACGGCCACAAAGCTGAGATACCAGTACCTCCGCGGGTCCCGATACAGGGCTATGGCGAATATCACGAACGTGTACGCTATGTAGACAATCACCAGGGCTATCGTGACGCTGACGCAGCACGAGACAAAATACCTGGTAGACGGCGCGTACGCTATAAACACGCAAGCGGCTATCAGGAGTACCGTGAAAATCGCGGTGGCGATTCTTGATCTGATCCTGAAGAACTCCTGGATCAGCAAGAGGAGGACATAGTCGACCACCGCGTATGCGCCGTAAAACAGCTTGTAGCGATACAGGTTGTTCTCCATCCGCGGAAGGCCGAGAAGGAGCAGGTTTATGAAAAATACGCTCATGATGAAAAGAACGGCATACGTGGTTATTTTCCTGTTGCCGCTCCCCTTGATCACGATGACAAGAAAAATCAGGAGCAGGAGCGACAGAATCATCGGATTCAGGTTGTTGAATGACGGCAGGTAGTCCCCGTACTTGAAGATAGCATTCCACCCCTTGATGGTAAAAAGCCGGGGCGAATCTCTGATGCCGTTGATATAATGGGAAAATATTTTAATGGCGATGACGTTCTCGCCTCCGAAGCGGACCATGGAGGGAGAAAACTGGTAGACCCTGTTTTTATAAAATTCAAAATCATAATCGAGCGGCCTATCGGGCGCCGGGATGTTGCCGGTGCCCCCGATAAATACGCCATTGACGTAGGTTTCATCGGCCAGGGCGACGGGACCCAGTGAAAGGACAAGGAGCCTGTCGCGCAACCGCTCCCCGATCACGATTTTTTTCCTGATCCAGACCGTCGAGACAAGATCCTCGGTCTTATCGAGCACCCGGTCCCAGCTACCCGGGATCGAGACCTCGCCCGCGCCGGAATCGTCATATCGGAGATCGGCGGGCGCGTCGTCGTTTGCCTCTATGATTTTCCACGTTCCGGAGAGATTCAGCGATAGGGAGCCCGCGCCGTCATCCGGTGTGCCTGAATGACATGCCGTTAACACAAGAAGGGCGATAACAATGACGCTGGGTTTAATTCCGTCTGACATCGGTCTGCCAATGGTGAAAAGATTGGTACGGAGTAACACAGATGTCACAGGGGCGATTATTATTCAAGATTAATTTAAAACGCCGCTCAATAATAAAGTATTGACGGTCGCGCGCTTTTCAGCATGGCTGGAAGGTGCCCGCGGCGCATTAAGCCGCTGCGGGACTTATACACTGACATCAGGATAAAACCATGGCGCGCATCCCGTATTACAATCCGGAAACAGCCGAACAGAAGGTGAGGGATTTTTTCAGCAGCCTCCCCCAGCTTAACATCTTTAAGATGCTGGGGAATGCCGGGCTGGTCGGCCGCGATTTTGTCAGATTCGGCTCGACCATTTTACTAAAGGGAAAACTCGATCCCGTGCTCCGCGAGCTTGCCATTATCCGCACAGGCCTGGTCTGCGGGTCAAAGTACGAAGTGCACCAGCACCTGGCGATCGCCCGCAGGATGAAGATACCGGAAGAAAAAATCGCGGCCCTTGAAGAGGGATCGTCCTCTCCGGCATTCTCGGAGATCGAGAAACTGGCGGTCCGCATGGCCGAGGAAATAGCCGGCAACGCAAAGGCGTCGGACGCGACATTTGAGAGTATGGCGCGCCGCCTGGAGCCCGGCCACTTGGCCGAACTCGTCATAGCAATCGGGTATTACATGATGGTGAGCTGCTTCCTGGAAACCTTCGAAGTGGAGATCGAGTCCTGATACCGGGAGCGCCCTCCGCTACTTCTGTGGTATGTGTTCCGCCGGCCTCACCTGGTTCAGCCTGATGACATTCACCGGACAGACCGTCGCGCACACCCCGCATCCCATGCACGCGTCCGCGTCGATGACGGCGATATCCCCCAGCGTTATCGCGTGCACCGGGCAGGCGTCCAGGCAGGCGCCGCAGGCGGTGCACTCCTCCCCGACCTCGGCCAGGTAGCGGCTCGGCGACAGGATCCACTTCTTGCCGGTGAACTCCATGAGCCTGAACATCTCGCAGCAGCATCCGCAGCAGTTGCAGATGGCGTTCCCCTTCAGCCGGTTCTCGGTCATGTGGACCAATCCTGCCTCCTCGGCCTGCTTAATAATATCCATCGCCTCCTGCTTCGTTATCTTCCTCCCGTGTCCCCGGTCGATAACGTACTCCGCGCCACGGTTCACCTGTATGCAGTTTTCCACCGGCGCGTCGCAGTTTTTCTGGCTCAGCCTGCAGGGACAGTTGACCACCGCGACCTGATCCGATTCGTCGATGATCCGCGCGCATTCCTCGTAAGTCAACACCGTGCTCCTTGGCTCGATGGACTCGTGCACCGGAACGACCCGCATGAATGACGGGAGCTTGACCGAATCGGGCAGGCTCTTCATAAAGCCGGTAAAGTCCTGGTCCATCACCTTTTTCCAGAGATCGTAATACTCCTGCGTGGCGCCGTCCCAGAGGAGCGAGGCATCATGGAACTGAACGATGTTCTTCGCCAGCTTGTACTGGATCGCGCCGTCCTTCGGCGCCTTGAACACAACTCCCTTTTTGAACAAGGTCAGCAGAATGGCGTCAACCTCGTCCCGGGTCTTCCCGGATTTGGCGGCGAGTTCGTCCGCGGTCCCGGGAAGCATCCCGGCCATCGCCGCTTCCATGTCCGTACACAACAGCTTCCAGATCGCGGCCAGACTGGCCGATTGAGGCAGCCCCATCTTCGCGCATAGCTGCTGATATGTTTGTTCGCTTTCCATGTCACACCTCCTCCGGCATGCTACCGTGACTGTAGTCACAGCATGTTAAAAATCAAGTTAATTTTTTTTTATTCAGTGTGTCTCATAAAACCCGCGGCTTCAGCACTATGGAAAAAAACATTTGATTTATTGGCACAATCGCACTCTATAGTATCAGGGACGGTCGAAATTTACGCATGGGCCCATATATTACAGTTACCGGGTATTTCATCCTCGGGTGCGCCGTTATCTCCCTGTGCAGGGCGATAGAGCAATTAATCGTAAAAAAACCCGAGACATCGAACTATGCCCTGCTGCTGCTCCTCCTTTGCATGACCTATCTCCAGGCGGCGATGGGCCTTTTCTTCATTGGCGCCACTGCCGCCATGCCTCTGGCGCTGGTAATAATAGGCATCTTCTGGTTCATTGTGGCAGCTTATCTGGCCGGCCCTCTCGCCTTCCTCTATTATAATTCACTCATCAACCCCATGGTCATCAGGGTGCGGTTTCACCTGGTGCCCGCCATCACGATTTGCTTCCCCGCCGCATGGTATCTATTGAATTCCCCGTACGACTACCTTGCGGCGATGAAGCAAAATTTTTTCTACGCCGGCCACCGGGCTCCTTTATACATCATTATGGCAGGCGCTGTGGCGCTGATCGTCGGGTACACGGCAACCATATTAAAAATAGAACTTTCAGTCCGGAACAGCGCATCAATCAAAATCGCCGTCCGCTCGCTGATTGTCATTACGGCCGGGCTCCTCCTTTCACCGGTCGCGCTAATAACCGGGTTCGCCCTCGGCTACATCGGCATGTCGGCGTTCGGAGCGGTGGTCCTGGGAGTATTCAATCTGCTGTTCATTTTCGCCCACGTGCGATACCATGACTTTTTCATGGCCCTGGGAAGGGAGGTCAGGCTCGCCCGATACAGAAAATCGATGCTCAGGGGGCTTGATATCGACGCCCTTCGCGAACAGATCGAATACCTTATGAGCGTTGAAAAGTACTACCATAATTTCGACATCAGCATAAAGTCGACCGCCGATGAGCTCTCGATCACGCCGCACCAGCTCTCCTGGTTCTTGAACAAGAAAATGCGGATCGATTTCAGGAACTTCATAAACAGGTACAGGGTAGAGGAAGCGAAACTCCTGCTGGCCGGCAGCCTCGGGCAGAACGTCCTGAATGTCGGTTTCCATGTCGGCTTTGGCTCAAAAACCTCCTTCAACGTCACGTTCAAGGAATTCACCGGGAAAACGCCGACGGAGTTCCGGCAGGAGCATATAAAAAAAACAGGTTCCGCGGGCCACGCGAAAAAACCGTAATCGAAGTAAGCCCGACCTCCTCAATCATGCATTAAAAAACCTTCAATCTCGAAATTTTTCCGTTCAGGATTATAATAACGAACGACCGGCGGCAATAACCGTGATACCTATTGTGATGTAACGCGAATCGTACGTAACCGCGGGACGCAATAAATTCAATTTCATACAAGGAGACTGTCATGAGCGAAATACCGACCAATATTGGAATCAAGGAACTCCTGACCGAGTTCAGCCCGAACATAGCCAAACAGGCGATCGCGTCATCGGGCGCAGACAAGGAGCTGAAGGGCACCGAGTTTTCACTGGTGGTCGAAGTTTCAGGGGACAAATACAGCTACCAGGTCAAGGACGGGCTTGATTTCAACATCACGGAAGGGGACCTCGACAGCCCCCTCGTGAGGGTAAAGATCACCAAGGACAACCTGGAAAAAATGATTGCGACGAACAGCCTCGACATGCTCCTCGGGATCCAGAGCGACCTCAACAGGCAAAAATACAATGTCCTGAAGGCCCTCAAGGGGAGCTTCACGGCCGAACTGATTAACGACGACGGAAGCGTGACCTCAATCGAAACGATATTCAACAACGCCGCCGAGCCGAAGGCGACATTCAAGATGAAGACCGCCGACTCCATCGCGCTGGTCAGGAAGGAGACGAACCCGGTCAACCTCTTCATGTCGGGCGGGATGAAAATTGAAGGCGACATGGCGTTCGCGATGTCGACGCAGCCATTGTTTACCTGAGAACCTTGGTTTGCGCCCGGTCATACGGGCGGCCCCGTGCGCCCCGGTCCGGTAGCCGCCGGGCCGCACGGGGTTTTTTATCCGCGCGAGGTATTCGTTTTTTAACGCTCGTGAAGAAAAAGTATTGCTTTTTTTGCTTTTATCCATCATCATCTGGTAACACGCTTCAGGGGGCCGTGGCGCCTTTCAGGGGGCCACGCTGATGCAACCTTCCGGGAAAAATTTCACTGGTGAGGGACAGGTCATGACAAGAAAAGCACGGTCCGCGGTGGTTCCGTTCCCCGTAAACGAAAAGAGCCCCGGCTTCGGCGGCCTTTTCAGGGTTATGCGCGATATCGCCTCCCTGAAAATAAAGCTCTGGGAAGACACGACTTTTGTTCTCGTCGACGTGCCGGTCAATCCCGACGAAGCGAACAAGATACTGCCGGCCCTGATGTTCCTGCGAAAACCGTACCGCGCCACGTTTTTCATCGCAAGGTACGCGAAGACCGCCTTCACGGGATCGTACAATGAATCCGCCCTCCTCCTCCATGTCCGCACGCCGATCGGAAAGGGGGTCTACTGTCCCTGGATGATCGTGAACGACGACACCGCCATGATATACGGCCGAGAACTCCTCGGGTATCCGAAGAAAATGGCAGACATCCCCTTCAAGGACGACGGAAAAAAAATAACCGCAAGCCTCTGGCGGCGGAATGTCCGGCTAATCTCCGTCCGCGCCGAGCGCGGCAGGAAAGAAAAAAATCCGAGACCGGTCCTCCAGATGAAGACATTCAATATCGGAGGGATTGGACAGTCGTTTTCGTTCAATCCCGTCTGGATGTTCAAACCGCGCGAGGCCGTGCGTGAATCGTATACCGCGCGGGTGGCCCTCGACATACAGTATTCCGATTACGACCCGATCAGAAGCCTGATCGCTGATTATAAAAATCCCCTCGACGCCCGCATTGTAAAGACTGATATATTCGGCAGCCGGATGCTCTGGCCCGTCGGGCTCACCGGTGTCCGCCTGTTCGGAAATACATATAATTTACGGTTTCGATAGAGGAACGTCGGGACGACACGCACACGCGTCCAGGGCCATCAATTATTGAGTATAATAAAGGAGAACGCAAGATGAAAAAGGAACCGACCGGGAACTCACTCGATGAAAGGATAGAACAGCTTAAGATGAAAAACGCCGCGGAGAGCTTGAACCTGATCGGGAGGCTCCTCGTCGACAATCGGGAGATGAGCGTGTGGGAGCACGACACCAGAACGCTCCCCCGGGGTGCCAGGAGGTGGCGCCGCCGCGCGCTGAAATTCGCCCGCGAGTATATCCGTCCCCTCGCCCCCGTGGCAGATCTGAACCCTCATGACTACGACCCGAAGCCGCTGCTCGCCGCAGCCGGACGGAAAGGGTTTCAGACCCTTCTCTACCCCTGGCCGTTCGGTAGCGCAAGCATCACATCCTACCTGAAGAATTTTGCTCTTCAGGTGGCCGTTGTCGGGGAAGAATTTGCGACCGAGTGCGGCGGACTGGCCCTCCTCCTGCTTGCGCACAACCTGGGTATCGTGCCGCTTCTCCTGTCCGGGAGTATCCGAACTATCCTGAAATATTTCATGCCATTCTATATGAAGTCCTACATCCTGGGGAACCCCGCGTGCATGGCATTCGCCATCACCGAGCCGGGCGCCGGCTCCGATGTCGAGGAGACCGAGGGCGGAGCAATGGCGAAGCTGGTAACCACGGCGACGCCGGTCCCCGCCATGGGCGGGTACATCCTCAACGGACAGAAATGCTTCATCTCGGACGGGGCCAAGGCTGACAAGGTAACCGTGTACGCGAAGCTCGCCGGCGACGGGATCGAGTCGTGGACCTGTTTTCTCGTCGAGCGGGGGATGAAGGGATTCTCCGTGGGGCGGAGCGAGCGGAAGATGGGGCAGCGGGCGTCCGACGCATCGGAGCTGATCTTCGACAACGTCTTTGTCCCGAAGAAAAACGTCGTGGGCAAGGTACGCTCGGGCTGGGCCAACAACCGGAACGTGCTTAACTACTCGCGGCCGGTCGTCGGCGCCATGGCCCTCGGGCACGGCCGCGGCGCGTTCGAGCGCTGCCTGGAGTTTTGCCGCAAAACGCACCTCGGCAGAAAGCGACTCATTGAGTACCAGGATGTCCAGATCGAACTGGCCGACATGATGATGAGCCTCTGGGCCGCGAGATCTATGATCTGGCAGAGCTGCGGCCAGCTCAGGTGCTATCAATCCGCGTCGGCCGCGGCCAAAGTCATCGGGTCGGATACCGCGTTCAAGGTGTGCACCCAGGCAATGGAGCTGATGGGCGATCACGGTTATCTCCATGCCCATGGCGTCGAACGCGCGTGGCGGGATTCACGTTTGACCCAGATATACGAAGGAACCAACCAGATCAACAGGCTGGCCCTGTTCGAGCACCAGATGAGCACGGATTTCGCCGTGTGACACTACCGCATCTCCCCACCGGGGAGATGGAGATTTGCGGATGACCAGGGCCCCGGACGAATTTCCAAAAATTCAGCTGTGGAGGACGTCATGTCACGAATCAGGCTTTCCAGGAAAGATAAAAAAATGTTTCTCGCCCGCGATCCCAAAATCGCGGACACCATGAGCAGTCTCGTCAGCCATTATCAGCTCCCCAAAGCCACGGCTATGTACAAGGAGATCGACCACGTCGTCGCCCTTGCGCGAAAGTTTAACGACGAGGTCGTGAAACCGGCCTACAAGGAGATCGATCTCGAGGTCTCGAAAAATAACGACTATCTCTGCTGGGACTTCATCAAAAAAGCGAACGAATGGGGCCTGTACACGCTCTTTCTCCCGAAGATGTTCGGCGGCGGCGGGATAAACATGATCGCGATGTATCCGTTCGTTGAAGAGATCGCCTCCGTCTGCGTCGGCCTCTCCAACGTCATCGGCGTTCACTATCTCGGAGTCGCCACACTCAGCGCCAGCTGGAACGTGCGGCTGATAAACAAGATATTCAGGGAGGTCAAAAAGGGCGAACGGTCGGGGAATCCGTGCCTCATCTCCCTCGCCATTACCGAGCCGGAAGCCGGAACCGACGTAGAGGAGACTCTCCTGGTCGACCGGGCCAGACTCGGCACCTTCGCGAAAAAGGTCGAGGGGGGGTATGTCGTCAATGGGAGAAAGATCTTCATCTCGAACGGACATGTATCCACCTGGCACATGCTGATCTGCTACTCGGACAAAAAAAACCCGTCGGAAAATACCGTTATGCTGGCAGTCAAGAACGGGACCAGGGGATTCAGTTTCGGCCACCACGAAAAAAAGATGGGACAGAAATCGTGCGTCGCCAGCGAGCTCATCTTCGAGGACTGCTTCATACCAGACGAATATATCTGTATCGACAGCGACGACGTCCCGAAAAACGCCTCGAAAACGAGAGTGGAAGTGATCCAGCAGGTCATCGACTATGTCGTTTCTTCTACGCGTGCAGGCGTAGCCGCCTTTGCAGTCGGCGCGGCGCGCGGGGCATACGAGACGGCCCTGGAATACGCGCGCACCAAAAAAGTCGGGGGAAGCCTCCTAATAAACCACCAGTGGGCGCAGTCGATGCTCTCCGAGATGTACAAGAACGTCAGCATGGGGCGGGCCGGCTACATGGAATCGGCGTACGCCAATGCGCTGCATGGCATGATAAAATCGCTCTACAAACCATACCTCTTCTACGTCAACAGGTGGTTGCCGCGATGGTACTTCACGATGATCTCGCCCCTCCTCGGCCTGAAGGCCGTCACCCGGCTCTTCAGGAACATAAATTTCTACTGGTACCCGAAAGAGTCGGCCCAGGTCTCGTCCGGATGGGCTTCGCTCGTCAAGTTCGCCTGCACGGACCTGGGAATCGAGAACAGCCAGATGGCGGTCGAGCTCATGGGTATAGACGGCTGCCGCCATGACATAGGCTCCGAAAAATTCCTCCGGGACGCGAAGCTCCTACAGATTTACGAAGGGACCAACCAACTCAACAGGATGAACCTGTTCAAGGAGCTGGTGGGACGAGACATGCCCGAGGTGCAGATCTTCTGATGTTTGCAGTGAACAATCACAACCTATCCAGGGAGGAGTACCATGAACATGAAATCATCGGCTAATAGCATATCAGAAGAACTTCAGGCATTCAGCGACCTGGCCAGGGATTTCGCGGCCCGGGAGCTCGTGCAGCAGCGTGAGGAAAACGACCGCTATCCGTTCGGGGAGCTCTTCACCCAGTCTATCAAGAACGCAGGAGTGGTCGGCTTCTTCGGAGCTAACCTTCCGGCCGAATACGGCGGGGTCGGCATGGTAGCCAGCGCCCTCGCCCCGGTGCTGGAAAACCTGAGCATGGCGGACGCCAGCATGGCATGCATCGTGTTCACGAACGCGGCCGCCATTGAGATCATCAACCAGGCGGCGCGCGAGACGGACTGCGCGAAGATCTACCGGTTCATCGGAGGGCCGGATGCCAAGCCGGTCGCCTTCCACTCCTTCACCTGCCTCGAGGAGATCGACATGCCCCGCGCCGACGCGAAGGGCATCATCAGCGGCAGGCTCAATTTCATCGCGCTCGCCGAGTTCGCCCGGTATGCTGTCATCCCGGCGGAAAATCCGGACGGCGCGATATCATACTATCTCGTTGACCTCAACGACGGCGGAGTGGCAAAAACGGGGCCGGTCTACAGCCTCGGCCTCCACGCCTGCCCGGCGGCGGACCTTTCCTTCAACAAGGTGCCGGGAACCCTCATCGGCAACCCGGGTCACGGGGAAATCTACTTCAAGGCCATGCAGTCGCACCTCTCCATCGGCGCGGCAGCGATATCCCTCGGCATCATGAAGGGGTCGTTCATCGAGGCGTTCGAATACACGAAGGAGCGCTTCCAGGGCGGCAGGCAGATCATTAACTGGTCGGAGGTCCGAATGCTCCTGGCGAACATGGCCATCGAGGCGCAGGTCGGGGAGAGCTGTCTGGCGTCCGCGTGCCGCGGCAATGAATCGGGCGATAACGGATGGGAGTACTCGGCCCGCGCCGCCGCGATACACATCGGTGAATTGGCATGCCGCGCGACAGTCGACGGCGTACAGCTCCTGGGGGGCAACGGCTACATGAAGGACTACGGGCAGGAGAAGCGGATGCGCGACGCCAAGCAGGTCCAGTGCCTCCTCGGCATGGCACCCGTCCGGAAGATAGACTACATCGGCCGGATCATTGACGAATCCGAGTAAGCCGCCAAACAGCAGGTACGGACAGCGGTGACCATGGACTTCAGAGGAAAAAAATGCTTCATCACCGGGGCCGCAAGCGGCATCGGCAGGGCAACGGCCATCGAGATGGGAAGGATGGGCGCGCGGCTCTTCCTGACCGACCTTGACGGTCCCCGCCTGGACGATGTCGCCGTCCTGATTGAACATAACGGCGGCACGGTAGCCGCCCGCGAGGCCCTTGACATCCGGAGCTATCCCGACGTCAAGAAATTCACCGACCGGATCCAGGACGGCTTCGGCCCGATGGACATCGTGATGAACATCGCCGGCTATTCCATCTGGGGGCCTGTCGAGCTGCTGCAGATAGAGCACTGGAAAAAACTGGCGGACATCAACCTGATGGGGCCGATCCACGTCATCACATGCCTCGTCCCCGCCATGGTCAGGGCCGGCGCCGGCGGACACCTTGTAAATGTCGCTTCGGCCGCCGGTCTGATCGCCCTCCCCTGGCATGCGGCCTACAGCGCGAGCAAATTCGGGCTGGTCGGGATTTCCGAAGTACTCCGGTACGACCTGATGCGGCACCGCATCGGCGTCACAGTCGTCTGCCCGGGCGCGGTTAAAACCCCACTGGTAGGGAATGCCCAGATCCTCGGCATTGACCGCGAACATCGCGCGGCGAAAAATTTCATAGAGCAATTCGAGCACCGGGCAAAAACCCCGGAACAGGTCGCAGCCTGTATAATCCGGGGCATAAGAAAAAACAGATTCCTGGTAATAACATCATTTGATATTAAGATGGCATACTGGTTTAAAAGAAAGATATTTCCCCTCTACCATTACGCCATGATCAGGCTGAACAGGATGATGATGAGCGTATACCGGGCGGCGAAGATCGACTCCTAAACCGCGGGCAGGGCATATTCACTTTAAATACATTCGCATCATGTCTCGACTACGCTCGACATGAAATACTGCATGTCACCCTGAACGGAGTCGAAGGGTGCGCTCGCGATGACGAAGACAACTATCCCCCTGTCATTGCGAGGATTTCGAAGAAACCCGAAGCAATCTGGACCTTGTGCGATATATGGCCCTTTTGATACCAAGGTACCCGAATTGTGCCAGTCCTCGCAATTTTCCCATGCTTAAAGAGATAACCCAAAACATTATACAATTTGAAGTTCGTCCTGATAATATTAATAATGTTAAAGACAAGCGACCAGCTGGACGGTATATTCAATTCATCATCAAATACAAAGGCCTCCCTTTGATGAACAATATAATCGATTCTGGAGAAATCTATGCGTGACGTCTATGTTATTGCGGCTCATACCATTAAATTCGGCAAATACCTGGATAAGAGCATCAAGGATCTTGCGGCCCAAACCATAGTCCCCTGCCTCAAGGAAGCCGGGATAGACAAAAAGGATATCCAGGCCCTCTGGTTCTCAAATTCAGGCTGGGGATACGCCAAGGGCCAGGACAGCATACGGGCGCAGGTGGCGCTCAGGCCCCTGGGAATTGAAGCCATCCCCATGACAAACGTTGAAAACGCCTGCGCCGGCGGCTCAACGGCATTTCACCATGCCTGGCTCGGTGTCGCGAGCGGGCTGTACGACATCACCCTGGCGGTCGGCGCGGAAAAACTTCATGATCCCAACAAGATGGCCGTGTTCGCCGGTTTTCTTGGCGGACTGGACATCGAAAACATTTCTTCTATTATAGCCAACATATCCTACTACGGCATAAACGACGAGGACAGGAAACAGATGGAGGAGCATATCAGGAAATACGCCCACCTATCCCCGAAAAGCGACAAGAAAAATAAAAAAAAGACATTCAAGCAGAAACGGAAGGAATACTGGGACATGTTCAAGGTCTATCTCCGCCTCTCCGACCAGATCGGCTCCGAAACGGTGAAGCAGATGCGGAAGATGTTCTCCGGCGACCACTCCCCCTTCATGGACGTGTACGGGTTCGCCGCGCGCCAGCACATGAAGAAATACGGGAGCACGCCCGAACAGCTCGCGGTGATCGCCTCCAAGAATCATTTCCATTCGTCACTGAACCCGAACGCTCAGTACAACTTCACCGTGTCCGTCGAGCAGGTACTTGCGGACAGGATTGTCAGCTGGCCGATCACGCGCGGCATGTGCGCCCCCATCGGCGACGGCGCCGCGTCGGCGATACTCGCGGACGAGCAGACAGTCAGGCGCCTCGGCCTGATGTCGCAGGCGGTAAAGATTCGGGCCTCCATCCTCGGATCCGGCCGCGAGCGCAGCTTCGACGACATCGACATCGGCGAGCGCCTGAGCAAGCGCGCCTACGAGCAGTCTGGACTCGGTCCGAAGGACGTCGATTTCGCGGAGGTGCACGACGCCACGGCCTACGGCGAGCTGCACCAGGCGGAGGCCATCGGCTTCTGCAAGGAGGGCGAAGGCGGGCTCTTCGCGCAGAGCGGCGCCACGAAGATCGGAGGCAGCAAGCCGATGAACCCGAGCGGCGGGCTGGAGTCCCGCGGACACCCGATCGGGGCCTCCGGCCTCGCACAGCTCCATGAGCTCGTGACCCAACTCAGGGGCAACGCCGGCCAGCGCCAGGTTGAGGGCGCGCGCATCGGACTAGCAGAGAATGGCGGCGGCGCGCTGGGCCAGGAAGAGGCCGCCATGTGCATTCATATCCTTGAGGCGCCGTCCAAGTGAACATCGCACCTCACCAAATTCATGCGCTGGCTGGTGCGACTCCCCCCAAACCCCCCAGAGGGGGGCTTGGCCGCCTTATTAAGTCCCCCGCTGGGGGATTTAGGGGGCTTGCGAAACCGCCCTGCGGGGGTGAGGTTAATAAATCATAATACGAGAGGGACACCATGTACTTTTTCGCAAACATTAGAGTCGCCTTGTTGCTGGCAAAAGGGATCCTTCACCTTCTCTGGGACGAGATATGGCGCGGCACGTTCAGGGAAAACCTGAAAAGCCTGAAAGAGACCAAGAAAATCTCCGTGGACATGTCGTGGGGCGAGCTTGTCGAGGAAAAGGCCCGCACGTTCAAGGACAAGATATTCCTGTATTTCGAGGATAAAACCTTCACCTTCCGCCAGATGGACGAAAACGCCAACAGGCTGGCCAACTATTTTCTCTCGCTGGGAAGCGGCAGGGGAAAGGGTGTCGTGATCTTCATGGGCAACTGCCCGGAGTACCTTGATATCTACATCGGATCACAGAAGATCGGGATGTATTGCATTCCGGTAAACACGTCGCTCCGGGGCGACAGCCTCCTCTATATCCTGAACCACAGCGACGCGGAGTTTCTCTGCATCGACGAGGAGTTCCTCGACGTGTACGGCAGGATCGCAGACAAGCTGGAGAAAGTAAAGCACGTGATCGTGCACCGCACGGACGGCTCCGGCAACGCGCCGCTGCCGAAAGGCATGCATGACCTGAAAGAGACCTACGCCTCATCCCCCGTAAAACCGGAGGCCACGATCGACAAGGAAGACGTCTGCTTCATCCTTTACACTTCAGGCACGACGGGCCTTCCCAAGGGGGTCATGTACCGTTACAGGAATACAACGGTGAAGATACTCTCGGTCATGGCGTATTCATTGTATAGAAAGTCGGACATCCTCTACACCTGCCTCCCCCTGTTCCACGGCAACGCCCTCTGGCTGACGGTCACCGTCGCCATGCACCGGGGCGCGCAGGTAGCCCTTGCCAAAAAATTCTCCGCAAGCCGCTACTGGGACGATATCAGGAAATACAACGTCACCGCCTTCAACACCATCGGCGCGATCATCCCGATACTCATGAAGCAGCCCGAGCGCCCGAACGACAGGGACAACAGAGTGCGCTTTACCTTTTCAGCGGCCTGTCCGGCCGACGACTGGCCCCGGTTTGAGAAGAGGTTCGGGATCAAGATCTACGAAGGCTACGGGGCCGTAGACGGCGGCGGCAACACCATCATGAACATGGGAAACGCGCCGGTCGGATCAATCGGCAAGCCGAGCCCCAACACCGTGTACCGCATGGTCGACCGGGACGGCAATGACGTCCCCGACGGCACGCCGGGCGAGCTGATCTTCGAGTCAAAGGGGGGCAAAAAGTCCATCGAGTATTTTAAGAACGACAAGGCGACCGGCGACAAGACCCGCGGCGGGTGGATCTACACCGGAGACCTGGTGCGGCGCGACAGGAAGGGATTCCTCTATTTCGTCGGCCGCAACGCCGAGTTCATGCGCATCAAGGGCGAGAACGTTTCAGCCTACGAGGTGGAGCACGCGATCCAGAAGCACCCGTCAGTCGTCGAGGCGGCGGTGTACGCGGTGCCGTCCGAGCTGGCCGAGGACGAAATAATGGCGAGCATCTCGCTGGTCGAGGGCCATACCCTCAAGGAAAGCGACCTGATCGATTTCCTGAAAGAGGATCTCGCGAAATTCGCCGTCCCGCGGTTCGTGAAGATAATGAAAGAGTTCCCGAAGACCGAGACCCAGCGGATCATCAAGAAAGAGCTGGAGAAGCTGGGCATCGTCCCCGGCACCTACGATTCGCAGAAGAACGCTTACGTTGAAGAAAGTAAAGTATCATAAATGAATTCGGTTTGCGGGGTGCCAAACAGTTTTAAGCGACACCCCCACCCTCAGTGAGGGGCTTGTGTAACAGCCCATTTAGTTTTTTCCCATAAAAAAAAACCGGCTATCCGGTTATATCATAGAGAGGGGGAGCGCCATATGAAACCTTACCGAATCAGCAAGAAAGAAAAACTCAGCCTGCTGTCGAACAGGCCCAGGATCGAGGAAGTCTACAACGGCCTCGAATGCCAGCACCGGATAGCAAGCAACACCCACAAGGACGTGGAAACGGCCATAGCCATCGGCCGGAAATTCAACAATGAAGTAATCAGGCCGATAGCCCTCGAGATCGACCGGAAGTGCATGGAGGACCATAATTATCTTCCCCATGAATTCGTCAGGAAGGCCGCGGACTGGGGCCTCTTCTCGCTCTTCCTGCCGAAGATGTTCGGAGGCGGCGGGCTCAACTTCTATGCCATATACCCCTTCATGGAGGAAATATCGTCAAGCTGCGCCGGCCTCGGGCATATCGTAAACGTCCACTACTGCGGCGTCGCGACCCTGTTTCCGTCGATGAACATGAACGTCATCACCACGGTGTTCCGCGATGTGGTGAAGAGCGAGAGACAGGGGAAGCCCAGGCTCTGCACCATCGTGGTCACCGAGCCGGAATCAGGCACGGACAGCCAGGAACCGCTCCTGAACCAGTACTCGAAGGCCACATCGAACGTTAAAAGAGTCAAAGGCGGGTATATCGTAAATGGAAAGAAGATATTCATCTCCAGCGGGCACCTGTCGTACTGGCACATCGCCAATTTCTTCGAGGACAAGAGCGATAAGCTCGGGTCATGGATCCAGTTTGCCGTGCCCAACGGCACCAAGGGCTTCAGCTTCGGCACCCATGAGAACAAGATGGGCCAGCTGGCCTGCTGTGCGAGCGAGCTCCTCTTCGACGATTGCTTTATCCCGAATAAACTGATCTCCGCCCGGGCGCTGGACCCGGAATTCAAGGATTCGGAAAAGGGACCACGCTGGGTATGTCACACGATAGTCGACCACGTGACCGGCAGCTCGCGCACCGGTACGGCCGCCATATCCACCGGCATCGCGCGGAACGCCTATGAAACGGCACTGGAATACGCCCGGAAGAAACGGGTCGCCGGCGAGCTCCTCATCAACCACCAGTGGGCCCAGATAATACTTAGCGACATGTACCGTAACGTCAACATGTCAAGGACCGTATATATGGAAAGCGCCGCCACCCTGGCCCTGCGGGGGCTCTTCAAGCTGCTCTTTATAAAGCCAATCCACCACTTCATCAAGATAATGCCGCGGTGGTACTTCACCCTGCTTACCCCGATCATGAAATCGCGCCTGGCCACCTGGGCAATGCGGCAATTCTACTTCCACCGGTATCCGACCGAGGAAAGAAACGCCGCATCAGGCTGGGGATCTGCCTGCAAGTACACCTGCAGCGACCTGGGCGTCATCAACTCGAACCTGGCCATCGATCTGATGGGAGGCGACGGGATCCGCCATGACCACATGGCCGAAAAGTGCTTCAGGGACATCAAGCTACAGCAGATCTACGAGAGCACCAACCAGGTGAATCAGATGAATATGTTCTACTGCCTGATCGGCAGCGGAATTCCCGAAGTCGAATACTTCAAATAAACGGGGTGAAAGACCATGAACGCAATAAACACAGACGCATTATCAGCGGAACGCCAGGCCTTCGCGGAACTCGCGAAAGATTTCAGCGCGAAGAAGCTCTTCGAAAACCGGGAGGAACACGACCGGTACCCCTTCGCTGAGCTGATTACCGACGCCATACGGGACGCCGGGGTCGTGGGATTCTACGGCGTCAACCTCCCCGCCGACTTCGGCGGCGTGGGGATGAATGCAGGAATGGTCGCCGTCATACTCGAAAAGATCAGCGAGATCGACGCAAGCCTTGCCGGGATCCTCTTCTCCAACGCGGCAGCGCTGGAGATACTCAAGGCCGCGGCCGAAAGCGCCGGGGAAACAGGCATATACACGGCGATCAAGACGCTGGGAACGGCGCCCATCGCGTTTCCCATGTACGACAGTCCGGACGAGATCAATCCGGTGATGCTCAGCAAGGACGGCGGCACGATTTTCTTCGGAAAAATCTGCAATTTCGCCTGCGGCAACATAGCCGATTACGCGGTTGTCCCGGTCAGAAAAAAAGAAGGGCACCCGTATTCGTATTATCTCGTCGACCTCAACGACAAGGGAGTCACGAAATCGGCGCCGCTGGTGACCCTGGGTCTCCATGGATGCCCGATGGTGGACATTTCAATAGAAAAGACGCCGGCCCTGCTTATCGGGAAAGAGGGCGAAGGCGCCTTATATTTCCGCGCCATGCAGGACCGGATGTCGCTCTGCGTCGCGGCCATGCTGCTCGGCATCATGAAGGGCTCGCTGAAAGACGCGTTCCAGTACACCAACGACCGGTACCAGGGCGGCCGCCAGATCATAGACTGGCCCCTGGTTCGCATGATGCTGGCCAACATGGCCCTGGACGCGAAGGCCGCCGAGGCGATCCTCTCCATGGCCTGCCAGGAGCTTGACGCCGGCGTCCACGGGTGGGAGCAGACGGCACAGGCCGCCGCGATCCACGCGGCCGAGCTCGCCGTCCGAGCGACAGCCGACGGGGTCCAGCTCTTTGGGGGAAACGGCTACACCAAGGACTATCCGCAGGAGAAGCGGCTCAGGGACGCCCGCCAGGCGGCGAACCTGCTCGGCATGATACCGCTGAGAAAGGTCAACTACATAGCCAGGATCATCGAGGAGATGGCATAAATGAACTCAATACCGATACTCGGTTTTTGGCTTGCATATCACAGGATTCCGAGCAGTATTTATTCATAAACGAAATACGGCAGGCAGAGAATATATAATTATTAATAAGATAAGGAGCCATATGAAACTGGAAAAAAAATTCCCGGAAAAACGAGTAATCATCACCGGAGCCGGCAGCGGCCTCGGCAGGGCACTGGCCCTGGAATTTGCAGCGTTGAAATGGCGGATCGCCGTCGCGGAGATCAATACAAAGCGGATGAAGGAGACCGCGGCGCTGATCAAAAAGGCCGGGGGAAAGGCCCTTGAAATCCCCTGCGACGTGACAAAGCCGGCGGAATTCACCAGGGCGCTCAACACGCTGAAAAAGGAGTGGGGCGGCGTCGATATCCTGGTGAACAACGCGGGCGTGGCCGCGGCCGGGTTCATGGAAAAGATCCCCCTCCCGGAGTGGGAATGGATCATGAACATCAATCTGAAGAGCCTTATCTACGGCTGCCGGACGTTCATCCCGCTGTTCAAGGAGCAGGGATCGGGATACATCGTCAACGTGGCTTCCAACGCGGGGATCGCGGCCCTCCCGGAGATGGTCAGCTACAACGTCACCAAGGCGGGGGTGATAGCGCTTTCGGAAACCCTGCGGACCGAGCTGGCGCCGCACAACATCGGCGTGTCGGTCGTGTGCCCGACCTTCTTTAAGACGAACCTGATGGACCAGTTCACCTCGCCGGACGAGCGCCAGCGCATTATGGCCTCGACATTCTTCGAGAAGTCAAGGACAACGTCGGAAAAAGTGGCCCGACATGTCGTCTCATCGATCAAAAAAGGCCGTCTCTACGTGATCACGCAGGCCGATGGAAAATTCATCTGGCGCATGAAGCGGCTCAATCCCCAGATTATGTACAGCGTCATAGCATGGGGATACCGGAAGGGCATCTTTGATAAATACCTGGGCGTGTCATAACGCGCCGCCGACATGGCGGCATGTGCATGGATCTTCAATCCAGAGCGGGTGTAAGAATACACTATAAGGAGGGGGAGGATGAACGTCAAAGAGGGGAAATTGGAAGAAATGTCTCCACTGTACGCGTACGAAGAAGGCATGCCGTGGAACCCGGTAGAGAAAATCATCATGGAGCGGCGGAGCATCCGCGGATTCAGGAGCGATCCGCTGCCTGATGCAATGATCGAGCGGATACTGGAGGCAGGCAGGTTCGCTCCGTCGGCCGGCAACATGCAGCCATGGCGCTTCATCGTGGTCAAGAGCAGGGAAATGCTCGCTGAAATGGAAAAGGACGCCGTGAAGGTCATCAAGTTCTTCATGTTTTTCATGGACTACACGAAGGGCAACTTTCTGAGAAGGATCGTGGCGAAAATCTACGCGAAGATCTTCATCCGTTTCCTGCCCAACGAGCTCCAGCCGGTCCCCTTCGGGCTGATGTCGCAGATCGCCCAGGGCCAGACCCCGGTGTTCCACAACGCGCCGACCCTGCTACTGCTCGTCGAGGACCGTCGGGGCGTCTCCTGCCCCCCCATGGACATCGGCATCTGCGGCCAGAACATCGTGCTCGCGGCCCACAGCCTCGGCGCCGGCTCCTGCTGGATAGGGCTGATCAAGGTGCTGATGTACCTGCCGAAATGGAGAAAGAAATTCGGCATCAAATATCCCTACAGGCTCGAGGTGTGTATCGCCCTCGGGTGGCAGAAGCCGAAAGCCGACGGCATGGTACCCAGGGAGACGCAGATCGTGGAGTGGTATGACAAGGGGCTGAACGACGCGCCGCAGATGAAAAAGCAGGGGGAATGACATGAAAATAAAATACTCGATATTCGACAGGTTCAGAATACCGGCCTATGATAAATCGTCGCAGATGCAGACGGGCGACCTGATCTTCGACCCGGAAAAATGCAACGGATGCGGCACGTGCGTCCAGATCTGCCCGGGAGGCTGTCTCCTCACCGAGACGACGACCAAGGTCGACATCCTTTCGGGAAAGGCGAAGGGCGGTAAATACGGCGTGCCCCATGTCGTCCAGATGAAAAAAGGAGCGACGCTCTGCATCGCCTGCTTCGACTGCGGCACGGCATGCCCGCGGGGCGCCATCAGCATAAAGCATAATTTCAACCCGGGATATCATTTCAAGAGGCTCACGCAGACCTCCGACATGAGATACCCGAAGAGAGGATAGTTCATCAATACTATTTATTCTGCCGGGGGCTGGCGCACAAGCCCCCTAAATCCCCCTGAGGGGGACTTATAGAAGAATAAATAACTGGAAAGCCCCCCTCCGGGCGTCGCCCTGCCCCCTTCGATAGGCTTGTCCTGAGCCTGTCGAAGGGGGTTTGGGGGGGTCATTGCATATGAATTTCTTGGAAAGCTCTAATATATTTTAAGGATGCTGCGCACTTCAAGAAAAGACAGGAGGGTTTGATGGATTTCAAATATCTTAAGACAAAAAAAGTCAACGCGTCACTCTGGGTGGAGATCCACAACCCGCCGGTGAATTTTCTCACCATGGACCTGCTGGAGGAGCTCCATGTCCTTATCCGAAAAATCAGGAAGGACGAGTCCATCCGGGTGTTCATACTCACCGGCGGCAGGGACGACGTGTACATCATGCACTTCTCGATTCCCGAGCTGCTGCGGCTCCATTACCACAACCGGCGGATGCTCCTGAACATCCTCGTGAAATTCAGGCCGACCGCCTCCCTGCTGGCGTACTACATGACCTTCACCAACTGGCTCATGGACCTGTCCCCATGGATCGAGTGGCTCATGCTCAAGCAGGCGAAGCTGATACGCGGCTTTTCGTCCGGCATGTTCCTCTGGTACCAGATGACGCGGCTGTACCACGCGGTCGAGAGGATGAGCAGGGTGACCATCGCGGCGCTGAACGGTCCCTGCAACGGCGGCGGAACCGAGCTTTCAGCCTGCTTCGATTTCCGGTTCATGATCGGCGACCAGGGCTTCACCATCGGCCAGCCCGAGTGCCTGGTGAACATCGTCCCGGGCGGCGGCAACACCCAGCGGCTCCCCCGGCTCATCGGCAGGGCGAAGGCGCTCGAGCTGATGCTGAAGGGAACGCAGCTCACGCCCCGGGAGGCGAAGCAGATCGGCCTGGTGACCGATGTTTTCAAGAAGAAGGATTTCAAAAAGAAAGTGCAGGATTTCGCCGACATGATGAGCAGGCGGCCTCCGGCTGGGATCCTCGCCATCAAGCAGAGCGTGCTTGACGGCATGAGCACCACCCTTAGCCATGGCCTGAGCATCGAGCTGACGCACAGCCTCCGCTGCCTGGACATGAAGGACACGGTCATGGCCATGAAGGAATACATCAAGTATATAGATAAAAACATCAACACCGTTGATGTCGACAGGATAACGACGAAGGAGGTTGTCGCCCTGGTGAAAAAAACGACGGACGACCTGGAGAACGCGAAAATTTTCAGAAAATTCGAGGGAAAATAAGAGGTTAAAGCATATGACATCGCATTCAAAAGAAAACAGAGGCAAAAACGGGTCATCAGAAAAATCAGTGCTGGTGACCGGCGCATCGACCGGCATAGGCTGGGCAACATCTCTTGAGCTCGCCAACAGGGGATGGCGGGTATTCTCGGCGGTCAGGAAAGAGGCGGACGCCAAAAAACTGACGGAGGCCTCGGCCGGAAAAATCACGCCGGTGTTAATGGACATCGTAGACTACGAAAGCGTGAGGCGGGGGGCGAAAGATATCGAAAAAATGCTGGGCGGCGCTGGGCTGGACGGGCTCTTCAACAACGCGGGCATATCGGTGCAGGGGCCGCTGGAAATAATACCCATAGAGCTGTTTGAGCAGCAGATACGGGTCAATGTTTTCGGGCATGTCTTCGTGACGCAGACCTTCCTGCCCCTCATACGCAAGGCGCAGGGGAGAATCGTGTTCACGAGTTCCGAGAGCGGCAGGATTACATTACCGCTCATGGCACCATACTCCTCATCAAAATTCGCGCTGGAGGCTGTGGCAAGCGCTCTCCGGATAGAACTTCGGCCGTGGAAAATCAGGGTGTCTACTGTGGAGCTGCAGACAATAAAAACACCG
>JAFGBT010000010.1 GCA_016933025.1 Spirochaetota bacterium
TTCCACCTACCTCTGCCCACGTAGCTCAGTCGGTAGAGCATTTGCATGGTAAGCAAAAGGTCACCAGTTCAATTCTGGTCGTGGGCTAATAAATGCAAATGTGACTGGGCTCACAGTTCCTTATCCGCGAGGGGTAATTCCAATTTTCATTAATTGGTTGACTGCAGGGAAACTGAATTTTTTGTGTATTATTCTGTCATGAGCAAAGGAACAGCATATGCGTGATATCATTCTATTGGCGTGCCAGGAATGTAAAAGGCGGAACTATTCCGTCACCAAGAACAAGAAGAACCAGACCGGCAAGCTTGAAGTGAAGAAATTCTGCAAGTTCTGCAACAAGCATACCGTTCATAAGGAAACAAAGGCATAGGCCCGGCGTGAAAGCATTTCTTGAGAAGATCCGCGAGCTGTGGGCGTTTGTCCGCGAGGCAAAAGAAGAACTGAAAAAAGTGACCTGGCCGACGAGAGACGAGGTGACCAGTTTTACAATCGTTGTCGTTATCGCTGTTCTCGCCATTTCGCTCTTTTTATGGTTTGTTGATTCCGGATTGATGTATCTGATACAATTGGTAGTGTAATAAAGTAGGCTATGGCAAAAGAGTGGTATGTTGTCCATACGTATTCGGGGCACGAGAATAAGGTAAAGCTCTCACTTGAGAAGGAAGTCGAGAAGCGCCTTCTTTCCGATAAGATTTTCCAGGTGAAGATCCCGACCGTGGAAGTCCCCGAAGTCAAGGACGGTAAAAAGCGGGTCAGGTCGAAAAAATTCTTCCCCGGCTACGTGCTCGTGGAGATGGAATTCGATGATGAGACATGGGGACTGGTTAAGAGCATATCGGGAGTCACCAATTTCGTCGGCGCCTACGGCTCGAGCAAACCGAAGCCGCTCTCCCGGGAAGAGGTGAGCTCGCTCTTCGACCAGATGGGAGAGCAGAAGGTAAAGGAGAAGATCTCGACGGTTGTTGATTTTTCAGTGGGCGAACACGTGAAGGTCATCGACGGTCCATTCAATAATTTCAGCGGCGTAGTGGAAGAAGTGAATCCTGAAAAGGGAAGGCTCCGGGTGAAGGTCGAAATTTTCGGGCGTGGAACGCCGGTGGAGCTCGATTTTTTACAAGTGGGCAAGATATAATAAATATCAAGAATACTCGGGTAAGAGTTTCTTCCTATTATATAGAGGAATGACATGGCAAAGAAAGCAAAAACAATCGTAACCGAAATCAAGCTGCAGATCCCTGGCGGGCAGGCAAACCCGGCTCCTCCTGTAGGTCCGGCGCTGGGACAGCATGGTCTTAACATCATGGATTTCTGCAAGTCTTTCAATGAGAAGACGAAGGACCAGATGGGCACGATTCTTCCGGTCGTCATCACCGTGTATGATGATCGTACCTATACCTTTATCATCAAGACGCCGCCGGCAGCCGTCCTTATCAAGAAGGCTTTGAAGCTGGAAAAGGGTTCTGCCGAGCCGAACAAGGTAAAAGTGGGGACGATAACGCGCCAGCAGCTCGAGGAAATTGCCACCATCAAGATGCCCGATATAAACGCCAATGATCTCGATGCGGCGGTGAAGATCATCGCCGGGACCGCGCGGTCGATGGGCGTTGACGTGATAGAATAGTTATCATTACCGGAGTAAGTGATTCGAGGTACCAGTGACATGAACAGAGGCAAGAAGATAAACGCTGCGCGGGCGAAGGTCGACCGAAACAAGCTCTACAATATCGATGAGGCCGTAAAGCTGATGAAGGAGTGCAAGTACTCCAAGTTTGACGAGACCGTGGACATGCAGGTCAAGCTGATACATAAGAGCTACCAGAATATTCGCGGCACCACGACCCTTCCCGCGGGAACGGGCAAGGAAAAAAGGGTGATTGTTCTCTGCAAGGGAGACAAGCAGAAGGAGGCGCAGGCCGCCGGCGCCGATTACGTGGGCGCCGAAGACATGATAGAGAAGATCAAGGGCGGCTGGGTCGATTTTGACGCTGTGGTCGCGACGCCTGATCTCATGAAGGAAGTCGGCAAGCTGGGCCCTGTGCTCGGTAAAAAAGGGCTCATGCCAAAGCCGAAAGCGGGGACCGTGACCGAGGACGTCAAGGGCATCGTCAAGGAATTAAAGGGCGGGCGCGTGGAGTACAAGTCCGACAAGACCGGCGTTATTCACATGGGGATCGGCAAGCTTTCTTTCGCCGATGATGCGATTATCAGCAATATAAAGACCCTGTTCAACCAGATAGTGAAGGATAAGCCCTCGGACGCAAAGGGCAACTATATTAAATCGGTGTTTATCAGCTCCTCAATGGGCCCGGGGATAAAAATCAATCACAAGGGGATCGAGAAGTAATGGTTAAGCAATATAAAATCGACGAGGTCGCATACCTGGTCTCCAAACTCCGGGACAAGGGCAATCTGATCCTGACCAATTATTCCGGGATCAAGGTCAAGGACCTGAGCAGGCTCAGGAAAACTCTCAGGAGCAAGAATGCTGACTACCGCGTCATTAAAAATACGCTTTTCAGGCGCGCCCTGAAAGAGACGGGCATAGAGGGCCTCGACGAGTTTTTGAAAGGGCCGGTGGCGGTCGCTTTCATGAAGGACGAGATCGGCGAGGTGGCCAAGGCGCTCAAGGACTTCGCGAAGGACGTGGAGAAATTCAGCTACTCCGCCGGGATCCTTGACAGCGTGCTGTATTCCGAGGAACAGATCAAACGGATCGCCGATCTGCCCTCAAAAGATGTCGTCCTTGCACAGGTTATGGGTATGGTTAACGCGCCGGCCCGCGGCATCGCCGTCGGCATCAATCAGATCATGGCTTCCCTGGCGCGCGGTATCAAGGCCGTGGCCGAAGCCGGAAATCAGCAATAGCTCGCGTATTTTTTATGTTTTTTATTGGGGTCGAGGGGCGAAGCCCCTTGGAAACTCAAAATAATCTTGAAAAGGTTTCTGTTTCCAGTGTATATATAATATGCGGATAGATGCCTTTATAAGTTTTTACGGCATTGATCGTATTAACTTGAAGAAATTCACTAAGTATAAAGGAGAAGTACAATGGCGAAAGTTCAAGAGTTGCTGGATGCAATAGGCACCCTGACCCTCATCGAGGCGGCAGAGCTGGTCAAGGCGATGGAAGACAAGTTCGGCATTTCCGCGGCGGCACCCGTGGCTGTTGCGGCTGCTGCCGGTCCCGCGGCCGTCGAAGCGGCGGATGAAAAGACCGAGTTTGACGTTATTCTGGCCGGTTTTGGAGACAACAAAGTGGCGGTCATTAAAGAAGTCAGGACTATCACCGGTCTTGGACTCAAAGAGGCGAAAGAGCTCGTTGAGGCGGGCGGAAAGCCGGTCAAGGAAAAAGTATCCAAGGAAGAAGCTGAGAAAATCAAGCAGCAACTGGCCGCGGCTGGCGCGACGGTTGAGGTTAAATAATCCGGCTGGTGATTATTATTTTTTTCCACAGCATGAGGACAACAGGTTTGGTTGGCAACAATCAAACCTTTTGGCGTTTTCAAACTACTCGGTAAAGGTTTAAAAATCCATGCAAGAGTCAAAAAAGTACGTTAATTTTGGCAGGATCAAGAAGACCCTGGATCTCCCCAATTTAATTGAAATTCAGCTGAAATCCTACGACTGGTTTCTTCAGCTGAACGCGCCGAAAAAGAAGCCGCAGGGACTCCAGGCCGTTTTTGAGGAGATATTCCCGATAGAGAGCCCCCATGAAGACGTGGTGCTTGAGTATCTCGATTATGAAATCGGACAGCCGAAATATTCAGAGCTTGAATCCAAAGAGCGCGACGTCACTTATGCGGCTCCTCTGAAAGCGACCATCAGGCTCATCAGGAAAGACAGCATGGAAGTGCGGGAGCAGTCTGTGTACATGGGCGATATCCCGCTCATGACCCCGCGGGGCACTTTTATCATCAATGGAGCGGAGCGCGTCGTTGTCAACCAGCTGCACCGCTCGCCCGGGATTTTCTTCTTCTATGAAGATGCCGAGAGGACCTATAACTATCGGGTCATCCCGGACCGCGGATCGTGGCTCGAGTTCGAGATGGATCCGAAGGGCTACATTATCGCCCGGATAGACAGGAAAAAGAAGTTCCCCGTCACGCTGCTGATCAAGGCCCTCGGGCACGAGACCGACGGGGAAGTCGTAAAACTCTTCTACAATACGAAGAACGTCCGGCTGAAAAGCGACGAGGATTTCGAGTTCCTTAACGGCAAGCGGGTGGCCCGCGATGTGGTCAGCAAGCAGACGGGTGAGGTCATCATCGAGGTAGGCGAGCGCGTCAGCATGGATATGATCGACCGCATCAGGGAAGAAAAAGTCCACGAGGTCGAGGTCATCGAGTTTCCCAACAACAAGGAGGACTCGTACCTGAGCACCACCCTGGAGGTCGAGAAGGAATTCATCAACAAGCACGTCAAGTCCCCGGCCCTCAGCGAACACAAGAAATCGGAGCTTGCGCTTCTGACCATTCATGCCATCATGTGGCAGAGCGAGCCGACCAATCTGGAAAACGCGTCCGAGCATTTCAACAAGCTTTTCTTCGACCCCAAGACCTACAGCCTGGGCGCCGTGGGTCGATACAAGATCTCAAGCAAATTCGGCATGGATGATTTTACCACCCAGACCCTCAGGCCGGAAGATATCATCTATTCCCTGAAATATTTTTTATATCTCATTGCCGAAGCGGACGGCTACGAAATCGAAGAAGTCGATCCGAATTCAAAGAACAAAAAACGCTTCATCCCGACGGTCGTCGATGATATCGACCATCTGGGCAATCGGAGGGTGCGCTCCGTCGGCGAGCTCATCATGAACCAGATCAAGATAGGATTCCAGAGGATGGAGCGCGTCATCAAGGAGCGGATGACCATACAGGACCTGGACGTCATCACTCCCCAGGCCCTGATAAGCATAAAACCGATTACGGCCGTGATCAACGAGTTCTTCGGATCGAGCCAGCTTTCCCAGTTCATGGACCAGACCAACCCGCTGGCCGAGCTTACCCACAAAAGGCGCCTCAATGCGCTGGGCCCCGGCGGTCTCTCCCGGGAGCGTGCCGGTTTTGAGGTCCGCGACGTGCACCCGTCCCACTACGGCCGGATGTGTCCGATCGAGACGCCTGAGGGGCCGAACATCGGGCTCATTGTCTCCCTCAGCACCTATGCGAGGATCAACGATTACGGATTTCTCGAGACGCCGTACCGGTATGTCGATAACGGCAAGCTGACCGACCAGATAGAGTATCTCACCGCAGATCGGGAGGACCTTTACTTCATCGCCCAGGCGAACCAGGAGCTTGACGACAAGGGACATTTCGTGCAGTCCATGATCCCCTGCCGGCACCGCGGCAACTTTCCGTACAAGCGGCCGAAAGAAATACAGTACATGGACGTGGCGCCGAGCCAGATATTTTCGGTATCCACCTGCCTTATTCCTTTCCTGGAGCATGATGACGCGAACCGGGCCCTCATGGGTTCGAACATGCAGCGGCAGGCGGTTCCCCTGATGATCGAAGAGGCCCCCTATATCGGGACCGGCATGGAGGAGAAGGCCGCCTATGATTCCGGCGTGCTGGTCATCGCGGCACGGTCAGGCGAAGTGGAATACGTCGACGCGTACATGATCAAAATTAAGACCAGCTCCGGCGAGATAGACGAATATCCGCTCATGAAATTCAAGAGGACGAACCAGGGTACCTGCTTCAATCAGCGTCCGGTCGTCAGGGAGGGACAGAAGATTAAAAAGGGCGACGTCCTTGCTGACGGGCCTGCCACCGACAGCGGACGGCTTGCGCTCGGCAAGAACATACTGGTCGCCTTCATGCCCTGGATGGGGTACAACTTCGAGGACGCGATCCTGATTTCGGAGCGGCTGGTGGAGGACGACACCTATACGTCAATTCACATAGAGCAGTTTGAAGTTGAGGCGCGCGAAACCAAGCTCGGGCGCGAGGTGATAACCCGTGATATTCCCAACCTTTCGGAAAAGGCCTTTCGCGACCTGGATCAGGACGGCATCGTTCGCCGCGGGGCGTACGTTCAGCCCGACGATATCCTGGTCGGCAAGGTTACGCCTAAAGGCGAGCAGGACCTGACGCCGGAATACAAGCTCCTCCACTCGATTTTCGGCGAGAAGGCCCGCGAGGTGAGGGACACCTCGCTCAGGGTCCCCAACGGCGTTGAGGGCATCATCATCGACGTGAAGCGATTCTCGCGCGAGCAGGGAGACGAGCTGGCTCCCGGGGTCGAAGAGCTGGTCAAGGTCTACATCGCCGATAAGAGGAAAATATCGGTGGGCGACAAGATGGCGGGACGTCACGGCAACAAGGGCGTTATTTCCAAGATCGTGCCGATATACGAGATGCCGTACCTGCCTGACGGTACGCCGGTAGATATCGTGCTCAACCCGCTTTCGGTCCCCTCGCGGATGAACCTGGGGCAGCTCCTTGAAACCGAGCTCGGGTGGGCCGCCAGCGAACTGAATACGATTTTCGATTCCCCGATTTTCGACGGGGCCGGTGAGAGTGATATACGCGAGCTGTTGAAGAAGTCAGGATTGCCCGAAACGTCAAAGTCAATCCTCCACGACGGGCGCACCGGCTTGCCCTTCGAGCAGGAGGTCATGGTCGGCCAGATCTACATGATGAAGCTGGCCCACATGGTTGACGACAAGATCCACGCGCGGTCGACCGGCCCGTACTCCCTGGTAACGCAGCAGCCGCTCGGGGGAAAGGCGCAATTCGGCGGGCAGCGTCTGGGAGAGATGGAGGTCTGGGCGCTCGAGGCGTACGGGGCCGCCTATACTCTTCAAGAACTCCTCACCGTCAAGTCGGACGACATGCTTGGCCGGGCTCGCATCTACGAGGCCATCGTCAAGGGCATTAACACCGCGGCACCGGGCATACCGGAGTCGTTTAACGTGCTCATCCAGGAGCTGCGCGGCCTGGCGCTTGACGTGCGTATCTACGATGAGAAGGGCAAGGAGATCAGCCTGTCCGAGTGGAGCGAGGGATACGGCAAGACGAAGCGCCGGATTAAAATTGATTCATTGAAGAATATATAGACGGGTGCCGTCGTGAAACGGCGCCGGCATGGTTATATGTAAGATACTCTTATAGAGGAAACAACATGAGAGATTTCAACGATTTCAGCTCAATCCAGATAAAGCTCGCTTCCCCGGACCAGATCAGGGAATGGTCATACGGCGAGGTCAAAAAGCCGGAGACCATCAACTACCGGACCCTCAAGCCGGAGCGGGACGGCCTCTTCTGCGAGAAGATCTTCGGCACCACGAAGGAATGGGAGTGCTATTGCGGCAAGTTCAAGTCTATACGGTACAAGGGCGTTATCTGCGACCGGTGCGGCGTTGAAGTGACGCACTACAAGGTGCGACGCGAGCGCGGCGGCCATATCGAGCTGGCCTGTCCGGTCGCCCATATCTGGTACTACCGTTCGGTGCCTTCTCGGATGGGACTTCTCCTCGACCTCACGGTGAATACGCTGAAATCCGTCCTTTATTATGAAAAATGGATAATCATCGATCCAGGCGACGCGGTTGAAGAGGATTTCAAGATCGGTGATGCCCTTGATGAAGATTCCTATATTACGCTGAACGAGAAATACGGCGACACACTGGTCTGCGGCATGGGCGCTTCCGCCATCAAGGACCTCCTCACCAGGATCGACCTGGACGAGGAATCGCGGCAGATCCGGGCGGTGATCCAGTCAAAATCGAAGAAAGAGAAGGACGCTAAAATCGACAAGAAATTGATCAAGCGTCTTGAAATTATCGAAGCATTCAAGGAGTCCGGTAATGAAACCGATTGGATGATTCTTGACACCATCCCGGTGATACCGCCAGAGTTGCGCCCCATGGTACAGCTCGACGGCGGGCGCTTCGCAACGTCCGACCTGAACGATCTGTACCGGCGGGTGATCAACCGGAACAACCGCCTGAAACGGCTCCTCATGCTCCGCGCCCCCGAGATCATCGTCCGCAACGAGAAGCGGATGCTACAGGAAGCGGTTGACGCCCTGTTCGACAACAGCAGGCGCAAGCGCGCTGTCAAGGGCAAGGGGAACAGGCCGCTCAAGTCGCTCTCCGACATGCTCAAGGGAAAACAGGGGAGGTTCCGCCAAAACCTTCTGGGCAAGCGCGTCGATTATTCCGGACGTTCGGTCATCGTCATAGGCCCCGAGCTCAAGCTCTACCAGTGCGGTCTTCCGAAGAAGATGGCGGTCGAGCTGTTCAAGCCCTTCATCATGAAGCGGCTGGTCGACAAGGATTACGTGCAGAACATAAAGTCGTCCAAGAAAATGGTCGAGAACGAACGCCCCGAGGTGTGGGAAGTCCTCGAAGAGGTCATCTCGGAGCATCCGGTGCTTCTGAACCGCGCCCCGACTCTGCACCGGCTCGGGATTCAGGCCTTTGAGCCGATCCTGGTTGAAGGCAAGGCCATCCGCCTTCATCCCCTGGTCTGCCATGCGTATAACGCTGACTTTGACGGCGACCAGATGGCGGTGCACGTGCCGCTTTCCCCGCGCGCCCAGATGGAATGCTGGACCCTGATGCTTTCATCGCACAATCTCCTGTCGCCGGCCAACGGCCACCCGGTAGTCTCGCCGACCCAGGATATCGTGCTCGGCATCTTCTATCTCACTTCGATCCTCGATGGCGCGGCGGGCGAGGGCATGCTGTTCGATGATGAAGCGGAGCTGCTCCGTGCGGTCGATTACGGCCAGGTGAAGATGCGCTCCAAGATCAAGTTCATAAACAAAGACGGGGAGATCATCGAGACCTCGTCGGGCCGGCTAATATTCAACAGCCTCCTTCCCGAGGGCCATCCGTTTGTCAACAAGGTCATCAACGACAAGGAGCTTTCCAACCTGATTTCATCTGTCCTCCGGCATTACGGCCCCAACGTCACGGTTAAGATGCTGGATGATGTGAAGGAGGCGGGTTACAAGTACGCCACCCTTTTCGCGCCGACCATATCCATGTCCGATATCATTGTGCCGACGGTGAAGAGGGAGATTATTCTTGAGGAAGACAAGAAGCTTGAGAAGATAGAGAACGAGTACCGGAACGGCTATATCACAAACGAAGAGCGGTACAACCGCGTCATCAACCTCTGGACCAACGCCAACGAGGTTATCGCCGAAAAGATGTTCGAGGAATTGTCGGGCAATGCCAGCGGTTTTAACCCGATTTATATCATGGCCCAGTCGGGAGCGCGGGGAAGCAAGCAGCAGATCCGTCAGCTTGCCGGTATGCGGGGCCTCATGGCCAAACCGAGCGGCGAGATCATCGAGGTACCCATCAGGACTAACTTCAAGGAGGGCCTCACGGTTCTCGAGTATTTCATTTCCACCAACGGCGCGCGCAAGGGCCTCGCCGACACGGCGCTCAAGACCGCCGACGCAGGGTATCTGACACGCCGTCTCGTTGACATCGCCCAGGACGTGGTTATATCGATGGAGGACTGCGGCACCACAATCGGCATAGATATCTACGCCATCAAGGAGGGCGACGACGTGCTTGACTCGCTGGGAGACCGCGCCCTGGGACGGACGCTTCTCTACGATCTCCTGCATCCGGTCACCGGCGAGGTGATCTGCAAGGCAGACGAGATCGTCACCGAGGAAATCGCGGCATTGATCGACCAGTTGAATATAGATTCGATTGAAATCCGGTCGGTGCTTACCTGCGAGGCCAAACACGGCGTCTGCGGCAAGTGCTACGGTCGGAACCTGGCAACCGCCAGCGCTGTCGATATCGGCGAGGCGGTGGGCATCATCGCGGCACAGTCGATCGGGCAGCCTGGCACGCAGCTTACCATGCGGACCTTCCACATCGGCGGTATCGCGTCGCGGGCCGTTGAGGAAAGCGAGATCAAACTCAACTATCCGATATTCGTGAAGGAAATAACGTCGAAGACCATCAAGACCGAGGATAAGAAGACCATCTCCGTGCGCAGGGGTTATCTCATCGTCCAGCGGGTTGTTTCTGAAATGACATTGAAGGGAGACCCCAAGATCTTGGTGGGCGAGAACGACAAGGTGTATGCCGGCGTGGTGATAGCGAAATCCTCTGACGGCGAGGAGATCATAGCAAAGACGTCCGGTCTCATCATGGTGGTCAAGAACAAGGTTTTCATCCTCGGCGATCCCCATTCCATCCCGATTAATGTGGGTACCGAGATACACGCGAAGACCGGCAAGTTCTACGATAGAAACGAGATACTGGCCTCGTTCGACCCATGGTTCGAGCCGATCCTCACGGAGGTGACCGGCAAGGTCGAGTTCGTCGATATCGAGCTTAACAAGAGTCTCCGCGAGGAACAGGACCCGACGTCCAATGTCACTAAGCGTGTCATCGTTGAGTACAAGACCGAGAAACTGCAGCCGCGGATCGACATTGTCGGACCGTCAAAACAGACCATTACCTATCTCCTCCCCAAGGGCGCCAACCTGATGGTCAACAACGGAGCCAAGGTTTACGCGGGGGCCATCCTGGCAAAGATCCCCCGGGGCGCGGAAAAGACCAAGGACATAACCGGCGGTCTTCCCCGTGTGGCGGAGCTTTTCGAGGCGCGAACGCCCAAAGACGCCGCCACCCTGTCGGAGCTTGACGGGACTATCGAAATCGGCGATACGGTGAAGAACAAGCGGAAGATCATCGTCACCGGCGAGGACGGGACCGTCAAGGAATACTCGATACCGGTCTCCAAGTTCCTTCGGGTTCAGGACCGCGACTTTATCGCCAAGGGCGAGCAGATCGACGACGGGGCGGTGGACCCGCACGAAATATTAAAGATCAAGGGCCCCAGGGAGCTCCAGAAGTTTCTGGTGACCGAGATCCAGGAGGTCTACCGGCTGCAGGGCGTTTCAATCAACGACAAGCACATTGAGATCATTGTGCGGCAGATGCTCAGGAAGGTCAAGGTGACCGACCCTGGCGATTCGAATTTTGTCATCGAGCAGATAGTCGACAAGTTTGATTTTATCGATGAAAACGAGCGGGTACTGAACGAGGGGGGTAAGCCCGCCACGGCAATCCCTATTCTGATGGGGATCACCAAAGCGGCCCTGAACACTGAGTCATTTATCTCCGCGGCCTCATTCCAGGAGACGACACGGGTTCTCACAGACGCGGCGATCAAGGGCAAGGTCGACAATCTCCGCGGTCTCAAGGAAAACGTCATTATCGGACATCTGATACCGGCGGGTACTGGCGTCCGCCAGTACAACGAGATTAGCGTGTATGAAAACGAACCGGGAGACCTTGAAGGGATAATAGAGGAAGAGGGAGCCCATGCTGTGGCGGATGAGGAAACAGCCATGGATAACGATTAGGAAGCCGGCCCCAGCCTCAGGCGGGGCCCGTGCGGATAATATTCGAATTAATAACTTGACAAATAGTATTGTGATTCGCAAATACCATTTTAATGTTACGAGGCATTGTGCCAATAGTAAGACGATATAGATGATATAATTTTTTAACGGATAACAGGAGACGGAATGCCAACGATCAATCAGTTAATCAAAAAGGGACGGGAGCAAAAAAGGAAGAAGACGAAATCCCCGGCCCTGACGCAGTGCCCCCAGAAGCGCGGCGTTTGCACGAGGGTAATGACGTTTACCCCGAAAAAGCCGAACTCGGCACTCCGGAAGGTCGCGCGGGTCCGCCTGACGAACGGTATCGAGGTGACGGCGTATATTCCCGGCATAGGCCATAACCTTCAAGAACACAGCGCGGTTCTGATACGCGGGGGACGGGTGAAGGACCTGCCGGGCGTTAGGTATCACATCATCCGAGGGACCCTGGACACACTTGGGGTTGACGAGAGGAAGAAGGGTCGGTCCAAGTACGGAACAAAGCGGCCCAAAGCGTAATTATTGATAGCGAGGAATCACCATGAGGAGAAGAAGGCCAGTCAAGCGGGAACAGCTCCCCGATCCTAAATATGGAAGCAAATTGGTTTCCAAGTTCATCAACTGCATGATGATGCAGGGGAAGAAGGGGGTGTCCGAGACGAATTTTTACAGGGCTATGGATATAATCCAGAAGAAAACCCAGAAGGACCCGATCGAGGTGTTCGTCCAGGCGCTCGAGAATGCGAAGCCGCTTGTTGAGGTGAAATCACGGCGGGTCGGCGGCGCTACCTACCAGGTGCCGGTGGAGATACGACCGGAGCGGCGTCAGGCGCTCGGCATCCGCTGGCTTATCAACAATTCGCGGAGCAGGTCTGAGAAGACCATGTACGAAAAGCTCGCGGGCGAGCTGATGGACGCATTCAATAATACCGGCGCTTCCATAAAGAAGAAGGAAGACACGCATAAGATGGCCGAGGCGAACAAGGCGTTCGCGCATTATAAATGGTAAGAGAATAATCCAGAGCGCCCCCGCCTCCGGCGGGGGCGCTCTGTTTTACAGATAGAGGATATGAATACCAGGTGCTCCTGGTATTTTAGTGTTCGTAGTAAATATTTTTTCATCAGAGCATCACAGATTACGCTGATTGAAAGGAGCCGCTGATATTGTGGCGGCAGATATCTCACTCGCTCCGCCTCGTATTTACATCCGTGTAAGCACTCGGCTGCCGGCGCCCTCCGTGGCGCCTGCTCGTTGAGATATGCTGCCGCCTTATAAATTGCTTCAAACGATAATTATATTGTGACGATAATCATTGTAACTTCAAGATAGATTTTCGAAGGTAACTATGCCACGGGAACTCCCGCTCAACAGGACGCGCAACATCGGCATCATGGCACACATTGATGCGGGAAAGACTACGCTTACCGAACGCATCCTTTTTTACACCGGCAAGACCCACAAAATGGGAGAGGTCCATGAAGGCACGGCCGAAATGGACTGGATGCAGCAGGAAAAGGAGCGTGGCATAACCATTACAGCGGCCGCGACCACCTGCTACTGGAAGAACACGATCATCAACATCATCGATACGCCGGGCCACGTGGATTTCACAATCGAGGTGGAGCGGAGTCTCCGCGTTCTCGACTCCGCAATCGCGGTATTTGACGGCGTGGCCGGCGTCGAGCCGCAGTCGGAGACGGTATGGCGTCAGGCGGACCATTATCGCATACCCCGGATTTGCTTCGTGAACAAGATGGACAGGGTGGGGGCCGATTTCAAGCGGTGCCTTGCCATGATACGCGAGAGGCTCGCGGCAAAGCCGCTGCCGTTGCAGATACCGATTGGCATCGAGGATGCGCACCGCGGCGTGGTCGATCTCGTCAGGATGAAGGGGTATGTCTGGACCGACGAAAGGGGAATGGAAATACAGGAAGTTGATATCCCGGACGACTGTAAAAAGCAGGCGGATGAATACCGGGGGCTTCTCCTGGAGACGATCGCCGAACACGACGACGCGTTAATGCATAAATACCTTGAGGGGGTGGAGCCGTCCGAGCAGGAGATCAGGGACGCCATCCGGAAAGTTACCGCCGGCTCTGCGGTTTTCCCGGTGTTCTGCGGGTCGGCACTACGCAACAAAGGGGTGCAGCCGGTCCTCGACGCGATCGTCGACTATCTTCCCTCGCCCCGGGACGTCATGGCGATTGAGGGTCATGATCCGAACAATCCCGAGGCGGTGCTACGCCGGGAGGCAAACGACAAGGAGCCCTTCAGCGCCCTTGTATTCAAGCTGATGAGCGACCCCTATGTCGGAAAGCTGTCGTATATACGCGTGTACTCGGGACACCTGAAGGCGGGCGACCATCTCTACAACGTCGTGAGCGGAAAGAAGGAGCGGGCGCAGCGGTGCCTCCGGATGCATGCTAACGACCGCGAGGACATCAAGGAAGTGTTCACCGGCGATATCGTGGCGGTCGTGGGTCTCAGGAGCGCGCGGACGGGCGACACGCTTGCCGATGAGAAAAACCCCATACTTCTCGAAAAAATGGAATTCCCCGATCCGGTCATATCTGTGGCGATTGAACTGAAGACAAAGGCGGATCAGGAAAAGCTCGACGCTGCCCTGCAGCGGCTCGAAGAGGAGGACCCCACCTTTCACGTGAACGCGGACCAGGAGTCAGGACAAACACTCATAGCCGGGATGGGCGAGCTTCACCTGGAGATCATTGTTGACCGCCTCACACGTGAGTTCAACATCCGGGCCAATGTCGGGAAACCCCAGGTAACCTACAAGGAGACAATCACCAGGGGGGTTGATGCGGCACACACGTATGAGAGGCAGGTCGGCGGCAAGGACCAGTTTGGACATGTGATCATCCGCATGCAGCCGGGAAGCCCCGGGTCCGGTTTCGTGTTTAAAAATGAATTGAAGGGAGATGAAATACCGAATGCGATCGTCGCCGATGTGGAGGCGGGGCTCATGGATGCCATGCAGGCCGGCGTGCTGGCCGGCTACCGTATGGACGATGTCACCGTTTACCTGAAAGGCGGTTCGTACGATGAGGCGTCATCGGTCGGAACGGCCTACCGGATCGCCGCAAATAACGCATTCAAGGAGGGCGCCCGCAGGGCCGGGCCCGCCCTCATGGAACCGATCATGAAACTGGAAGTCGTCTGTCCGGACGAATACACCGGCGATATCATAAACGACATCAACTCGCGTCGAGGAAGGATCGAGCGGATCGACATACGGCGTGACCTGAAGGTGATCGACGGCTTTGTTCCCCTCTCCGAAGTATTCGGGTATGCCACGAGCGTTCGCTCCATGAGCCAGGGCAGGGCTACACACACTCTCCAAGTATCTCACTACGAAATTGTACCAAAAGAAATTACAGAACGTATAATAGGTAGGATGTCAGGTATTTCATATTAGGATTTCTGGTTGGTATCTACTTTTTGGTAAATTAATATATAAATTAGTATATTTTTTAATTAATTTGTTGACAGAAATAGCACATTTTTTTTAATTCAAAAACCCGCAATTTATATGGGCAAAATTTAATGGCACGCCTGAAAATTGCTTTTTTTTGTACGTTTTTTGGTAAAAAGCTATTTTTTTTACCGGAAAAAGGTGCCAGGCAGGAAACATCCAAAGAATAATTTTTCAAGAGTTTCCTTAAAAGCTTTAATGTCTTTCGCAATAGGATATACTTAATCATCCTTTAATAACAGTCGGGTAGATATATTACTTATCAAGAAGGAATAATAAATAAGGAGTGAAATCCAATGGGTAAAGAAAAATTTCAGCGGACTAAACCTCACGTGAACGTTGGGACGATTGGCCATATCGATCACGGAAAAACGACTCTTACATCTGCAATTACAAAATGCCTTTTCCTGAAATATGGACTCGGCAAGCCTATTGAATTTGACCAGATTGACAATGCTCCGGAAGAAAAGGCCCGTGGAATAACGATTGCCACCTCGCACCAGGAATACGAGACGCCCAAGCGGCACTATGCCCATGTCGATTGCCCCGGCCATGCCGACTACATTAAGAACATGATCACCGGCGCCGCTCAGATGGACGCCGCTATTTTGGTTGTCGCGGCCGGCGACGGCGCGATGCCGCAGACCAAGGAGCACGTGCTCCTCGCCCACCAGGTTAACGTACCCTACATGGTCGTTTTCCTGAACAAGGTCGACATGATTGACAAGGCCGAGCGTGACGAGATGATCGAGCTCGTTGAAATGGAAATCAGGGAACTTTTAAGCAAATATGAATTCCCCGGCGATGAGATTCCTATAATCTCGGGATCTGCGCTCAAGGCGCTTGAGGAAGCCGAGGCGAAGAAGACCGACGGCGAATGGTTTGCCACCGTTATCAAGTTGATCGAGGCGCTTGACGAATACGTGCCTGAGCCGAAGCGCGCCACGGACAAGCCGTTCCTTATGCCCATTGAAGACGTTTTCTCCATAACCGGCCGGGGTACCGTCGTCACCGGCAGGATCGAGCGGGGCATTGTTCACACCAGCGACGAGGTCGAGATCATCGGCTTCACCGAGACCAAGAAGACTGTCTGCACCGGTGTTGAGATGTTCAGGAAAATCCTGGACGAAGGGGTTGCGGGGGACAATGTTGGATGTCTTCTCCGCGGTACCGGCAAGGACGAGGTCATGAGGGGCCAAGTTCTCGCGAAACCCGGTTCAATCACCCCCCATAAAAAATTTCAGGGGAAGGTATACGTCCTCAAGAAGGAGGAGGGCGGTCGCCATACACCGTTCTTTGGAAATTATCGTCCGCAGTTTTATTTCAGAACCACGGACGTTACCGGCATCGTTACGCTTCCCTCCGGGGTTGAGATGGTGATGCCCGGGGACGACATTGACATGACGGTCGAGCTCATCACCCCGGTTGCCATGGAAGAGGAACTCAGGTTCGCCATCCGGGAAGGCGGGAAAACCGTTGGCGCAGGCGTTGTTACCAAGGTAATCGAGTAACATTTACTCCTGCAGTTATTGAATAGCGTTCTTTATGGTCAGACCATCATAATGATGGTCTGACTTATGTATTTTAATGATATAAAAATTGTTCAGGTGTGAATAGTGGCAAAGTCTACGGGACAACGTATAAGGGTAAAGCTAAGATCGTTCGACGCAAAGTTGCTGGATCAGTCAGCTGAGAAGATCGTCGCAACCACCAACAGGAGCGGTGCGAAGGTCGCAGGTCCAATACCGCTGCCGACAAAGATCGAGAAGTTCTGCGTTCTCAAATCGCCTCATGTCAATAAAAAGGCTCGTGAGCAGTTTGAGATACGGACACACAAGCGTTTGATTGACATCATTGATCCGAATTCGGATACGGTAGAGGCGCTGATGAAGTTGGAACTGCCTGCCGGTGTTTCGGTTGATATTAAATCCTAACCTTGCAATTTCTTTATCTTAGTTTCCTTGTCAGCTATCATTTAATGGATGGGAATGAGTGATGAAAAAAGCGCTTATAGGCAGAAAAATCGGGATGACCCAGTTTGTTCATGAAGACGGTACCATGATTCCGGTAACCGTTTGTGAACTTGGCCCCTGCGTGGTGGTGCAAAAAAAGAGCAAAGAGAAAGACGGGTACGAAGCGCTTAAATTGGGCTATCATGAAGTGAAGGAGCAGAGGACCTCGAAGGCCATCATGACCGATCTCAAGAAGAAGGGTATCAAGCCGCTCCGGGTTTTCCGGGAAGTGGGCGTTTTTGACGAATCACTGGATGTCGGGAGCGTGATTAAATGCTCGATTTTTGCGGAAAACATGGTGGTCGATGTCACCGGCATATCAAAGGGCAAGGGCTTCGCGGGCGTTGTCAAGCGATACGGCTTTGGCGGCGGTCGCGAGACCCACGGGTCGACCTTCCATCGTGCGCCGGGTGCCATTGGCGCGTGCGCCTACCCCAGCGAAGTATGGCGTGGCCAGCGTATGCCGGGGCGTCTCGGATACAAAACGGTCACGGTGAAAAACTTGAAGATCGTCAAGGTGTTCGAAGATAAAAATGTTGTCCTGATTTCCGGCGCCGTCCCGGGACGGAAAAATACACTGATTACCGTATGCGAGCGATAGGCAGGCTTACAATGAAAGTGGATAAATACTCAATAGAAGGTAAAGTCGTCGGGTCGGTCGAGCTTTCCGACGCTGTGTTCGGCGTCGAGGTGAACGATGTCCTCATATATGAACTCGTCAAGTCGGCGAACGCGAACATCCGCCAGGGAACGCACAAGGTGAAGGAGCGCGGAGAAGTGCGGGGCGGCGGGATCAAGCCATGGAGGCAGAAAGGAACAGGCCGGGCGCGCGCCGGTTCATCCCGTTCCCCTATATGGAGAGGCGGCGGCACCATTTTTGGCCCGCGACCCAGGAGTTATCGTATCGACCTGCCGCGAAATATGAAACGCTCGGCGTATCGGGCGCTCTTCTCGCTCAAGGCCAGGGAAGGGAGCATCAAGGTTATCGAGGACTTTACGGTAAGCGGCAAGACGAAGGAAGTTGCGAAGATCGGCACGGCCCTGGCGGTATCGAAGGGCGTCTTGATCTCAGGGGGGGAAGATGCGCTGCTGAAACGGTCAATCCGGAATATCCCCTGGCTTGTCCATAACAGCGTGAACAGGATCTCGGGCAAGGACATCTTCTATTCGAAAAACCTGATCATCACCGAAAGCGCGGTAAAGCTTTTAAACGAACGATATGCAGAGGGCGCCACAAAATGAATCCGAATGATATTATATTAAAACCGGTGATTTCCGAGAAGACCACCGATCTGACCGGGATAAACAAGTATGTATTCCGCGTCGCCATGAAGGCAAACAAGCTGCTGATTGCCAGCGCGATAAAGGAATTATTCGGCGTGAAGCCGGAGAAAATCAACATCATGACCGTTCGCGGTAAAAACCGCCGTCTCCGGTACCGGACCGGGAAGCGGAGCGCCTGGAAGAAAGCGATCGTGACGCTTAAGCCAGGCGAGAAAATTGAACTCTTTGAAGCGCAATGACGGCGACGAGGCGAGTATAAAGGGTAGGTGACATGGGACTTAAAAAATTTAGACCGATAACAGAAACAACGCGCTATAAAACTGCGCTGGATTTTTCGGAGATCACCGAGACCACGCCGCACAAACCCCTTACCAAGGGACAGAAGGAATATGCCGGCAGGGGCAACAAGGGCAGGATATCCGTACGGCGTCGTGGCGGCGGGCACAAGCAGCGGTACCGCATCATCGATTTTAAGCGAAATAAATACGGGATCCCGGCGCGCGTTGCCACCATTGAGTACGATCCAAATCGCTCGGCTAATATAGCCCTTCTGAATTACGTTGACGGCGAGAAGCGGTACATCGTGGCCCCTGACACCCTGAAAGTCGGCGACACGATAGTTTCAGGAGAAAACGTTGAGATCAAGGTGGGGAATTCTCTTCCTCTGAAGAACATACCGCTGGGAACCAGCATCTACAATATCGAGATGAACCGCGGGAAGGGCGGCCAGCTGGCCCGTTCTGCCGGGGCGTCGGCGGTCATAACCGCCAAGGAAGGCTCCTACTGTTTGATCAAGCTCCCCTCAGGCGAGATCCGGAAAATCCATCAGGAGTGCTACGCCTCGATCGGCGAGGTCGGCAACAAGGACTTTGGCCTGGTGACAATCGGCAAGGCCGGCAGGTCCCGGTGGATGAACAGAAGGCCCAAGGTGCGGGGCGTAGCGATGAATCCGATCGACCACCCGCTCGGCGGCGGCGAGGGAAAATCGTCGGGCGGCAGGCATCCGTGCTCTCCCACCGGCGTGCCCAGCAAGGGGTTCAAGACGAGAAAGAAGCATAAAATAAGCGATAAATATATTGTTAATCGAAGGAAGAAGTAATGGCTCGGTCAGTTAAAAAAGGTCCGTATGTTGACATCAAGCTGTTCAAGAAGATCGAGGAGATGAATTCCTCGAACGCCAAGAAAGCCATCAAGACATGGTCTCGCCGGTCGACGATCTTCCCGGAGATGATCGGTCATACCCTGATGGTCCATAACGGCAAGAATTTCATCCCGGTGTACATCACGGAGAACATGATCGGCCACAAGCTGGGTGAATTCGCGCCGACCAGGACCTACCGGGGTCACAGGACCAAGGACGATAAAGTTGCCAAGAAAACACCTGCGAGGAAATGATGGAATCGACTGCATTTTCGAAGTTCAACAGGATTTCAGCCTCAAAGGCGAGGCTGGTGGCCAATGAGATACGGGGAGAGGAGCTTCCCTTCGCGATTGAGGTGCTGAAGGCGATGCCCCAGAAATCAGCCCGCCTTATCCTGAAGACGCTCTATTCGGCGGGCGCCAACGCCAAATATAAGAAGCCGGATATCGCGGACAAGGACCTGTACGTCAAAAAGATAGTCATCGACGTGGGGCCGACGTTGAAGCGCTTCCGTCCCCGGGCGCGGGGTCGGGCGACCAGAATCAAGAAGAGAACGAGCAGCATCCTGATTGTTTTATCGGATGAAAATTAATAGTAAGGGTATCCAGATATGGGTCAGAAGGTAAATCCAGTAGGGCTGAGGGTCGGTATCAACCGGACATGGGATTCCATTTGGTATGAAGATAAGAAAAACTATGCAAAATATCTTCACGAGGATATCGAGATTCAGAAATTCATCAACAAGGAAAAACGTTCCGCCGGCATATCACGCGTAGCTATCGATCGTTTCCCAGACAGGGTAAATGTTAATATACACGCTTCGCGTCCCGGCGTCTTGATAGGAAAAAAGGGGTCGGATATCGAGGCCCTGAAGGAGCAGCTGCAAAAGATCGCGTCGAAAAACGTCTATATAAACATTATTGAGGTTAAAAAGCCTGAGAAAAATGCGGCGCTCATCGCGCAGGTCATCGCCCAGCAGATTGAGGGGCGGTTCCCCTATCGGAGGGCCGTGAAGCAGGCGATAACAAACGCGATGCGCACCGGCGCACTGGGCATCAAGGTACTCTGCTCGGGGCGGCTGAATAACGCGGAAATGGCCCGACAAGAGTCATACAAAGAGGGGAGGATTCCCCTCCATACGCTGCGCGCCGATATAGATTACGGTTTCGCCGAGGCGCTCACCACGTTCGGGTTGATAGGCGTAAAAGTGTGGATATACAACGGCGATGTCCTCTCAAAAGACCTGGAAGACGAGGAAGACAAATACACCGTGAAGCGGAAAACTAAGTGAGCAGGGGATATCCGTCATGTTAATGCCTAAACGACAGAAGTTCAGGAAAGTACAGCGCGGGCACATGCGCGGAAAGGCGCACCGTGGCTCTACGATCGCCTTCGGCGATATCGGCCTCAAGGTTATGGAGCCGGGTGAAATAACCTCCCGCCAGATAGAGGCGGCCCGGGTTTCCATCACCCGTAAGGTTAAGCGGGGCGGCAAGCTCTGGATCAGGATATTCCCGGACCGCCCGTTCACGAAGAAGCCGGCCGAGACACGCATGGGCAAGGGTAAGGGAAACCCCGAAGGTTTTGTCTGCCGGGTCAAACCGGGCAAAATCCTGTTCGAGCTTGCCGGGGTTGAACATGTCCTGGCGAGGGACGCGCTGAAGAATGCCGCGTTCAAACTTCCCCTGAAGACGAAGGTAGTGACTATCAACGATTAGAGAACAAGAGGAACAGACTCATGAAAGGGAAACTTGAAGAACTGTCGATGGAGGAGCTGGATCGCAGCCTCAATGATACAAAGATTGAGCTGCGCAAGGAACGCTTCAAGGCCGTCACCAGCAAGGTCGACAATCCGAAAAAAATACGGGAATTGAAAAAGCATATCGCCCGGATATTAACGCTGAAGAAGGAATACGCGCTCGGCATCAAGCAGAAGTCGGCGCGATAATTATAGCAAGGAAACATTCGAGCCATGGCAAAAAACAGAAAGCAACTGATTGGAAAAGTCGTCAGCAATAAGATGAACAAGACCGTTGTCGTTGAATTGGAGAACCTGGTCATGCATTCCCTTTACAAAAAGTCTGTGCGCAGGACAAAGCGCATAAAAAGCCATGATGAAAAAAATGAATGTTCCGTTGGAGATCTTGTGCTGGTGGAAGAAACGAGACCTCTGTCCAGGGAAAAAAGATACCGTTTAATTGAAATCGTAGAAAAAGCGAAATAGAGGAAGAGCGATGATCCAAGTTCAAACGATGCTGGAAGTGGCGGACAACAGCGGCGTGAAGCGGGTCCAGTGCATCAAGGTGCTGGGCGGGACAAAGAGACGTTACGCGACGGTCGGCGATATTATCGTGGTGGCCGTCAAGGATTCCCAGCCTTCATACGGGCTGAAAGACACAATGGGCAAGAAGGTCCACGGCAAGGCCGTGCTGAGGGCCGTAGTGGTGAGGACCACGAGTCCGGTACGCAGGAAGGACGGCTCGTATATCCGGTTCGACGATAACGCCGTTGCAATAATTGACAACAAGAACGAGCCGCGGGGTTCGCGGATTTTCGGGCCGGTGGCGCGGGAACTGCGTGATAAAAACTTCCTGAAAATTGTGTCGCTGGCGCCCGAGGTTCTGTAATAAGGATGAATGGTATGAAGCAGGAAAAGACCGGTACTCGAATTAAAGTCAATGACAACGTGGTGGTTGTTTCAGGAGCAGACCGCGGCAGGCGCGGCAAGGTCCTGAGAGTGAGCGCCAAGACCAGCCGTGTCATTGTTGAAGGCGTGAATAAACGCAACAAGCAACTGAAGCCGGGACCAGAGCAGCCCAAGGGGGGCGTGGCAAGCGTGGAATTCCCCATTGACATATCCAATGTCATGATCTTTTGCGATAAATGCAAAAAGGGCGTCCGTATAGGAATCCAGTACAAGGACAAAGCACGGGTGCGGGTCTGCAGAAAGTGCGGCAAGAATTTTGACTAGGCAAACTACAGGATTGATAGGGATAGTGGCAATGGCTGCAAGATTGAGAGAAGAATACGAAAAAAACATAAAAAAAAGGCTGATGGAGCAGTTTCAATACACGTCTGTCATGCAGGTTCCGAAGCTCGAGAAGATAGTCCTGAACGTGGGAATGGGCGACGCCCATTCGAATCCGAACGCGCTGAAGGGCACTATCGAAGAGCTTACGGTCATTACCGGCCAGCGCGCGGTCAAGACGACCTCACGCAAGAACATCGCGAATTTCAAGCTCAGGGAGGGCATGGAAATTGGATGCCGGGTGACGTTGCGTGGCGAGAAGATGTATGAATTCCTTGACCGGCTTATCAACGTTGCACTTCCGCGTGTGCGGGACTTCAGGGGGCTCTCGACGAAATCCTTTGACAATTTCGGTAATTATAATTTCTCCGTCATGGAGCAGATTATTTTCCCCGAAATCGATTTCGACAAGGTTGAGAAGATACACGGAATAAATATAACCATTGTAACGACGGCGAAAAAGAAAGAGGCGGCAAAAGCGCTGCTCGACGAGTTTAAAATGCCATTTAAATCATAGGAGAATAAACGTGGCACGAACAAGCTTATGGGCGAAACAGGAACACGGTCCGAAATTCAAGGTGCGCTGGCACAACCGATGTAAAATATGCGGAAGGTCCCGGGGGTACCTGAGAAGATTTGAGATGTGCAGGATATGCTTTCGTAAACTGGCGAGCGAGGGTAAAATCCCCGGCGTCGTGAAATCATCATGGTAAAAAATAATTAGTTCAGGATAGACCACATGAGTGCTATGACAGATCCAATTGCCGACATGTTGACGAGGCTCCGGAATGCCATGAAAGCCGGGCATTTGATAGTCGATGTGCCGTCATCGAAAATGAAGGTCTCGATTGCGAAGATCTTAAAAGACGAGGGATTCATTAAAAATTTCAAATTGAACGACGATAACCGCCAGAAGATATTGCGGATATACCTGAAATATTCCGAAGTGAACCAGCCGGCAATACTGGACATGCGGCGTATCAGCAAGCCGGGCCGCCGTGTATACATCAAGGCGGAGAATCTCGCCCCGGTATACAACAACATAGGAATCTGGATCCTGTCGACGTCGAAAGGAATAATAACGAACAAGACCGCGAAGAAATTGAATGTCGGCGGCGAAGTTATCTGCGAAATTTCATAAGAGGATAAAAGCGGCTATGTCACGAGTGGCTAAAAAACCGATCCCAATACCGAAAGGCGTTACGGTTGATTTTACCAACAGGATGCTCACCGTCAAGGGACCGCTTGGCGAGGAGAAGCTGACCCTTGTGCCCGGCGTCAACCTGGAGGTAAAAGACGACGTGATTACCATCATGGCGAAAACGTCTAAAGAGGACAAGCAGATCGGAGCTTATTCCGGTCTCATGAGGGCCCTGATCTACAATATGGTGAAGGGGGTTTCCGTCGGGTTTGAAAAAAACCTTGAGATCATGGGGGTCGGATACCGGGTCGCACAGCAGAACAAGGACGTGCAGTTCCAGTTAGGCTTTTCACATCCCATAGTCTTTTCACCGCCGGCGGGGATCACCATAGAGGTCATCGAGGCGACCAAGTTTAAAGTCAAGGGAGCGAATAAGGAGCTGGTCGGCCAGGTGGCCGCGGACATCAGGAAACTCAGGCCGCCCGAACCGTACAAGGGGAAGGGGATACGGTACAAAGACGAGCGCGTCAGGAAAAAAGCAGGGAAAACGGGTAAATAGCAATGGATAAAATATCGTTAAAGAAAAAACGTTTAACCAGAAGAAGATATATCATTAAGAAAAAAATCAGGGCGGACAAAGGCGCCCTGCGCCTCTGCGTCAGCAGGCACAGCCGTAACATGTATGTGCAGATCATTGACGATCAGAAGCAGCATACCCTGGTTGCCGTTTCGACGCTTTCAAAGGAGTTCCCGGCGATGAAGAATAGAGGGAACAAGGAAGCGGCCAAGGCGCTCGGCAAGATGCTGGCTGAAAAGGCGGTGACGGCGGGCATAAAAAAAGTTGTCTTTGACCGGAACGGATACAAGTACCATGGCAAGGTGAAGGCCCTGGCCGACGCGGCGCGGGAAAACGGCCTTGAGTTTTAGGAGACGCGATAATGAAGATCAAAAGAAAAAAAGTGCAATCGGCTGAGCTGGAGCTTGCTGAAAAGATCGTCACAATAAACAGGGTCGCCAAGGTCGTCAAGGGAGGCCGGCGGTTTTCCTTCAACGCTCTTGCCGTCATCGGCGACGGCAAGGGGCATGTGGGAATAGGCTTCGGCAAGGCTAATGAAGTTCCCGATGCGATAGACAAGAGTAAGGAAGACGCGAAGAAAAATATATACAGGGTAAATGTCCATAAAAGCACGATCCCCCATATGGTGATCGGCAGGTTCAAATCCGCCAAGGTGATCCTGAAGCCAGCGGCGCCCGGTACCGGCATAATCGCCGGCGCATCGGTGCGCGCGGTTCTCGAACGGGCCGGCGTTAGCGATGTTCTATCGAAGGCCCAGGGGTCGAGGAATCCGGTCAATCTGGTCAAGGCGACCCTGGACGGATTGCTTCAACTGAGGAGCCTCGAGGAAGCCTCGAAAATGCGGGATGTTCCTCTGAGCAAGTTATGGGAATAGATAGGTGGAGCCATGGCAAAAAAGCTGTTGATAACGCAGGTGAGGAGCAGCATCGGCAAACTGCCGAAACAGAGGGCAACCCTGAGGGCTCTGGGGCTGCGGAGAATATCCGCGGAGCGAGTTCATGACGACACGGCGGTTATACGGGGCATGATTGACAAGGTGAAGCACCTGGTCAGCGTGAAAGAAATGGATCAATAGAGAGTTGCTGTTATGGAAGGAACATATTTGCTAAAAAAACCGGGGAACATCAAGCCTAGAAAAAGAGTAGGCCGCGGCAACAGCAGCGGTCATGGCAGCCAGTCCGGAAAGGGACACGATGGACAGCTCGGCAGGGCCGGCAGAAAGCGGCGCGCGTGGTTTGAGGGCGGCCAGATGCCGTTGCAGAGGCGGGTGCCCAAACGCGGGTTCAACAATTACACGAAGAAGGAATTCCAGGTGGTAAACATTTCGTTCCTCGAAAGGATCGGATCGGAAGAGATAAACCCGGAGTTGTTGAAGAAAGGCGGGCTGATAGGCCGTGCCGATAAGCCGGTAAAGATACTGGGAAACGGTGAGATAAACAAGGCATTAAAGGTCACCGCCGACGCTTTTTCAAGCACGGCCGTTGAGAAAATCAAGAAAGCGGGCGGCGAAACCATTGTCCGCACGCTGCCGATAAAGAAAGAAAATTAACAATTCCATGATGCCAGGGTAACTGATGTCCAGTGTAGTCGTTAACATATTTAAAATTCCCGATTTAAGAAAGCGGATTATATTCACCCTGACCATTCTGGTCATATATCGTATCGGCGCGCATATACCGATTCCAGGCATCGACGTTGAGGCGCTGTCGTATTATTTCAAGCAGGTGCAGACCTCGGGAGTCCTTGACTTCATCGACCTTTTTTCGGGCGGCGCATTCAAGAGGTTTACCATTTTTGCCCTCGGGATAATGCCCTATATCTCGGCGTCGATTATCCTTGACCTCCTGAAAGTGGTGTTCCCGGCCCTCGAGCGCCTGTCGAAAGAGGGACATGAGGGGTATAAGAAACTGACGCAGTATACACGCTACGGAACAGTGCTTCTCTGCGCGGCACAGTCGTTTGCCCTCACCTTCTGGATGAAGAGCATGAAGACGACCGCTGGCGGGGCTGTTGTTCCCGAGGACTCGGGAATCGGCTTTGTTATAATTTCTGTTGTTGCGATTACCACCGGCACCATGGTGCTGGTATGGCTTGGCGATATAATAACCGAGCGTGGAATAGGTAACGGAATCTCGCTCATCATCATGGCGGGAATCGTCGTCCGCGCTCCCAGCGCCTTTATGGCGACGATGAAGAAGATCGGCGATTCCGGAGATCCTATTGTCGGTATAATTCTTATCGGGCTGTTCTTCGGTGTTGTTGCGGCGTCGATCCTCCTAACCCTGGGTCAGCGGAGGATCCCGGTCCAGTACGGGAAGAAGCAGGTGGGCCAGACCGCGGTCTCTCGTACCGCTCAGTATATCCCGCTCAGGGTCAACGCCGCAGGGGTTATCCCGATCATTTTTGCCGCGGCCCTTATCACGTTTCCGACGCAGATGCTGCACATGGTCGGCGGAACGACGTCGCCCATTTTGAATAAGTTTCAATTCTGGCTGTCGCCGGGACAGCTCCCGTATATGCTGCTGTACACCGGCCTGATTATATTTTTCTGTTTTTTCTATACGGCCATTAAATTTAATCCGACGGAAATCGCGGATAATCTGAAAAAGTACGGGGGGTTCATCCCCGGCATAAGGCCCGGGCAGAACACCGCGGATTATATCACGAATATCTTAAACAAGATAAATCTTTCAGGCGCCATATTTCTGGCGCTGATCGCCATAGTCCCGGATATTATCCTGAGCGTATGGCCGGAGCAGGTTTCTGCTGAAATGGCCCATCTTTTCGGAGGTACGTCGCTTTTGATCATCGTTGGTGTGGCGCTTGACACGCTCCAGCAGATAGAGTCTCAGCTCCTGATGCGCCACTATGACGGGTTTTTGAAGGGCGCCCGCGTGAAGGGGCGGCATTAATATTTTAGGCAAGGATATCAAACAGAGTATTAAATAATCGTATGGCAAAAGAAGAACCGATAGAAGTTGAAGGTGTTGTTGTAGAACCGCTGCCCAATGCCATGTTCAGGGTAAAGCTGGATAACGGCCATGTGGTGCTGGCGCATATATCGGGGAAAATGAGGATGCACTACATCCGTATTCTGGCGGGCGACCGCGTCACGGTTGAACTGTCGCCATACGATCTGAGTCGGGGGCGGATAATTTACCGGTCGAAGAATTGAGGCCGGCAACAGCGTCTCAGCGTAAAGAGTGTGTTGATGAGAGGTGTGTGATGAAAGTGAGAGTTTCGGTACGAAAAATTTGTAATGACTGCAAGGTCATCAAACGCCACGGCGTCGTGCGGGTTATCTGTTCGAATCCCCGCCACAAGCAGCGCCAGAAGGTGCGGACCGTCAAAAAACATTAATGATAGAGTAGCAAGAGGAGTATATGGCACGTATAGCTGGAGTCGATTTACCGAACCAAAAGCGGATAGAAGTCGCCCTGACGTATATTTACGGCATTGGTTTGACGACATCGCAGACCATCCTGACAGAGGCGAAAGTCGATCCCGATAAAAGGGTCAAAGATCTTGCCGACGAGGAGATCAACGATATACGTAAAATTATCGAGAAGACCGTGAAGGTAGAGGGAGATTTGCGTACCGAAGTGGCGATGAATTTAAAGCGTCTGATGGATATCGGTTGTTACCGCGGCGTCCGGCACCGCAGGGGACTGCCGGTGAGGGGACAGAACACGAAGAATAATTCGCGTACCAGAAAGGGGAAACGCGGCGCCCCTGTCGGCGGCAAGAAAAAAACACAGTCGAAGTAAGGAGTAAATCGTGAAAGGAAGCAAGGCCAAAACTCGGAAGAAAGAAAAGCGGGTGGTCCCCGTCGGAATGGCATACGTGCAGGCCACCTATAATAACACGATAATCACGTTGACCGATATGCAGGGAAACGTTATCTCATGGGCTTCAGCGGGAGGCGAAGGCTTCAAGGGATCCAGGAAATCAACCCCCTTCGCGGCACAGATGGCGGCAAAAACGGCGGCGCAGAACGCGATCGCCAACGCCGGTCTCCAGACCGTTACCGTCTTCGTCAAGGGCCCGGGCATCGGGAGAGAGGCGGCCGTCCGGTCGCTCTACCAGGCCGGGTTGAATATAACCAAGATAAAAGACGTTACGCCGGTGCCCCATAACGGGTGCAGGCCGAAAAAGAGAAGAAGAGTATAATGGAGTGAAATAGTATGGCAAGATATACCGGTCCACGGTGCAAATTATGCCGGCGTGAAATGACGCCGCTCATGCTGAAAGGCCAGAGATGCCTGACAGACAAGTGCCCGATAAAGGGGAAGAAAAAATACCCTCCCGGCCCGCCACGGAAGCGGCGCGCCAAGCTGTCCGATTACGCCGTGCAGCTTCGCGAGAAGCAGAGAATACGCCGGAGCTATGGGCTACTGGAGAACCAGTTCAGGCTTTTATTCCAGGATGCACTCCGCATGAAGGGGGTCACGGGCGATAACATGATGTCACTGCTGGAACGTCGTCTGGATAATGTTGTATTTCGCATGGGCATGGCCTCATCCCGGACCCAGGCGCGTCAATTGGTGAAGCACAAGCATATCACGGTGAACGGCAGGACTGTCGATATACCATCGTACAGGGTGAATGAGGGAAGCGCGGTCGCGGTCAAGGAAAAGTATGCGGGTAACGTAATGATAGAGGATTCCGTAAAGCTGGCGAAGGCAACGGATTCAGTACCCGGATGGATCGAAGTTGATTTTGAAAAGAGAAGCGGTAAAATTGTCCGTCTGCCGGCCCGAACGGATTTAACGTCGAATTTTAACGACCAGCTTGTTGTAGAGCTCTATTCAAAGTAGCGTTTTTTTCTGATAATGCCCTCATGGCGGCCCGGTTCAGGTCCGCCGGAGCGGGCCCGCAGGTGCGGTGAACGGATGTCGCTTCTGTAGAAGTTTTTTTGATTCGTTTAAGGTTTTTATCTGTTGTGCATTGAAAATGGAGGTGGAAATGGCCCCACGAAATCTGCTCAAGGGTTTTAAAAGACCAAGCAAGATTACATTCGAACATGATGAACTCAAGCAGAATTACGGTCGTTTTATAGCCGAGCCCTTTGAAAAGGGCTACGGATTGACAATCGGGAATTCTTTGCGCCGCGTGTTGCTCTCCTCGATCGAGGGCGCCGCGATAACGGCAATAAAGATTGAAGGCGTCCCACACGAGTTTTTCACGATTTCCGGCGTATTTGAGGACGTGACCAGAATTATACTGAATCTGAAGAAACTCAGGTTGAAATATGCTGGAGAGCTTCAGAAGGTTCTTCACATAAAGAAAGAAGGGCCCGGCGAATTGAAGGGCGAGGATTTCGCGGTTGACTCGGAAATAGAAGTGATGAACCCGGAGATCCTTATCGCAACGCTAAACGATTCAGGCGTGATCGACATGGAGATCCAGATCGAGCGGGGAAGGGGTTACGTTCCAGCAGAAGTGAACAAGTCCAATACCGAAACGGTGGGGGTCATCCCGATCGATTCGATCTTTTCTCCCATCAAGAAAGTAAACGTCAAGGTCGAGGACACGCGGGTCGGCCAGAGGACGGACTTCGATAAGCTGGTAATGGAAATATGGACCGATGGTTCGATTTCTCCCGATGACGCGCTGGCGCAGGCGGCGAAGATCATCAAGGACCATATGACCATTTTCATCAATTTCGAAGAGGAAGTCGAGGAAGAGGTCGAGGAGGTCGATGAAAACATCGAGAAGATGAGAACGCTCCTCGCGAAGTCGATCGATGAAATTGAATTGTCCGTCAGGTCGTATAACACCCTGAAGAGCCAGGACGTTTCAACCCTGGAACAACTGGTCAAGAAGACCGAGGATGAGTTGAAGAAATCGAAGCATTTCAGCGATCTGGTAATGCATGAAATTAAATCAAAACTTGAATCGCTCCATTTGAGCCTGGGATTGAAGGATTAAACGAGGTCGAACATGAGGCACAGGAATAGCGTAAAACAACTGGGGAGAACCCATGCGCATCGCAAGGCGATGTTCAACAACATGGTCACCTCTTTTTTCAAGCACGAGAGGATAACAACGACGAAAGAAAAGGGCAAGATACTCAAGAAGATATCCGAGCGCCTGATCACCCGGGCCAAAAAAAATATCGGTCTGTCAGCCAAAGAGGAGGGCCGGAGGCTCCATAATAAACGGGAGGTCATGAAAGTTATAAATGACCGGGATATCGTCAAAAAACTTTTCGAGGATATCGCCCCCCGGTTCAAGGACAGGAATGGCGGCTACACGAGGATTTACCTCCTCGGGAGAAGGCCCGGTGATGCAGCCGAAATGTCCATCGTAGAGCTGGTTGAAAAGGCAGTTGTCGAGAAGAAGGCGGAAGATGCCGAAAAAGGTGGAGCAAAAGAGAAAAAGGCGAAACCGGCGAAAGCAAAAAAAGAACCGGCACCGAAAGAGCCGAAAAAAGAGGTAAAGAAGGAAGCCAAGAAGGAAGAAGCCGCCAAGGAAGAACCCAAAAAGGAAAAGACCAGGGAAAAGAGCAAGGAAAAAAAATCCAAGCCGGCCAAGGCGAAAAAGAAGGATAATAAATAACCGAGGGGTTTTACACCATAGATAAAAAAGCCGGGACCATGTCCCGGCTTTTTCAATTGATATACGGCGATGCGTATCACATATTATTGCTCTGCTTTTTCTGGAGTTTTTTCATTTCGACGGCATGTATGAGACGGAGGTTGTCATTGGCGTCGACCTTGTATTTTTCCGGTATTGTGTCGTCGAATACCGGGATAATGGTCCCGTGGGTCACGTTGTATTTTATCATGCTTTTACCCAGCTCGGTGCTGTTATGTACCCGATGGATTTCGATGCCGTGCATCTTGGCCTCGCGGCAATAAAATATAACCTGGGAGTAGCTTTCGATAAGGTTGTTGATATTTTTTGTCGTAAGGGTCGTCTTTTTTCTCAGCACAGCGATCTCAGGGTCCTCAAATATGCTTTTGGCTCTGTGGTATTTTTTGTATCCTTCCCGTAAATACGCCTCTATCTTCTGCCTGTCGTGAAAGAGGTGATATTTATCCGGAGCGTATGGCTTTACGTCCCTCAACGGATCATAGGGTTTCCTGAAATACTGTGCCAGTCCGCTCTCCTTGCTGTATTCAATCAGCGTGTCGAATGATTCTTTTGACGTGGAATCGAGAATTTCCTTTGTCCTTTTTAGATAGAGATCACCGATTGTTTCAAGGATTGAGATCAACTCAATCTTGACCTTTTTGAATTTAAGCGCCGAGTTTTCGAAGTTCTGGCCGTAATAATTTTCTCCGGCCTCCTGGAAGAGCGTCTTTATGTCGGCATATCTTTTTTTAAGCGCATCGTCGCCGAAGTTTTCAACCATGATGCGGATGCTCCTGATCGTTTTCAGGGTCAGGGCGTAGTCCAGCCCCGATTTGGCTACAGGGGAGAGTGCAAACCCGTTCCCCACCAGCATTATGAAGCCGATGAGGGCAAAGACCGGAACATAATTTCTTAATTTCATAACGAGTTCCTCAACGAGTAGTGTTTGGTCATATCAGAAGTATGACGTGTGCTGCGCGGCGCGCAGACCGGACCTCATCCGATTGTGACGGGAGTGTCCCACTATCATTTTCGACGCCGGCAAATGATATCTTTAAGATAATATCAGCGGGGGCAATGAAAATGGTTTAGTCTTTTTTTCAAAAAAATTACTCATTTCTGCGTCAGGGTGTGACGGATTCGTTCTGATTTATGATTGATTACCGGCTTAAAACAGGTAAAAAGGCCATGAAGAGGAGCTTTCCTTAACGGATGTGACGTCGTTCTCGCGCCTGTCAAGCAGAAAGACATGCCGGGCAATGCAAAATATTATTGATTTTTTTTTTAACAATTAATATTTTGAAGAATGTACACGGGAGAATATGTTTCGGAGTGAATTATGGATAAAGATTTGAAAGTGTCTTTCAGGCAGAAGAGCCCTTCTGTATGCCCCGTCTGTTCATTTGAGTTTCACCGTGAAGAGCTTTTTTCCGGGGGCGGCCGCTTGATTGCCGGCAAGCTGACCGATGAACTGCGAAGATTGTATGATGTGAGCAAAAAATACGGCAGGGTCTACCCCCTCGCCTATGTGCTGACGGTCTGCCCGAGCTGCTATTATTCATCGTTTCCAAAGGATTTTGAGAACCTTGAAGCGATGGAGACCGTTAAAATACGAGATCTGACCACGGCGAGAAAAAACGCTATTAAAAAATTTTTCGGCGGCCTGGATTTCAACAGCGACCGGGACCTGAAAACAGGGGCGGCATCTTACATGCTTGCGGTTGATTGCTACAGCTACCGGAATAAAAAAATCGCGCCGACCTTTAAAATCGCCCTGTCGGCGATACGGGCGGCCTGGCTATTCACCGACCTGGCAAAGGAAAATCCCGATTCGGCGTACAGTAAGATCGCGGTCTTCTTTTACAAGAAGGCCTATCAGTCGTATGTCAAGCTTCTTGACATCATGCAAACCGGCGCGGAACCGGTGGAGACGATGGGCAACATGGGGCCGGATACGGATAAAAACTGGGGCTATGAGGGCGTGCTCTATCTTACCGCGGTCCTCACGGTAAAGGTCGGCTCGAAAGAGGCCGACCCGAAGAAAAGGATCGAGAATTTTGATAAGTGTAAGCGCTACCTCAGCAGGCTGTTCGGGTCGGGTAAAACGTCGAAATCCAAGCCGAGCGAGTTGCTCGATAAGACGAAAGACCTTTACGACAAAATAAATGAGATGATCGACGAATGGAACCAGGAAGCAGGCCCGCCACAGGAAACCGCATAGCGGTTGAAATCCAGTACGATGGAACCAACTTTAACGGATGGCAGCTTCAGAACGGCGGCAGGACAGTTCAGGGCGAAATTGAGGGTGCGCTTCAGGTTTTATTAAGAGATAAGGTACGGGTCGTTGCCGCAGGCAGGACTGATTCAGGCGTCCACGCGCTGGGGCAGGTGGCTCATTTTAACCTCCCCGCCGATATTGGCCTCCAGAGGCTCTGCATTGGGCTCAATGGCATTCTGCCGCGGGATGTCGCGGTGAGAAACGCTTTCCGGGTCGCTGATGATTTTCATGCCCGGTTCAGCGCAGTTGAACGGACATACCAGTATGTAATATACAATCATCACTCCCGGTCGCCGTTCGCGATGCACCGCGCCATGTGGGTGCGGCAGCGGCTTGATTGCAATTATCTTCGGTCGGCAGCCGGACTGCTGGTGGGCGAAATGGATTTTTCCTCCTTCTGTAAAAAGAGGGAATCGAAACATGTCAATACAGTACGGAGGATCGTATCCATAGACATTGTGAAGGACGGCGATCTGATCCGGCTGGTTGTAACGGGAAACGCGTTCCTGCATAACATGGTGCGGATAATAGTCGGCACACTGGTGGAGATGAATACAAGCAGTGCGGACCCCGGTCTGATCGCTGAGATCATCTCAAAACAGGACCGTGATTCCAGCGGCATAACGGCCCCTCCGTACGGCCTGTATCTATTAAAAATCGCCTATAATCCAGCTCTCTCGACGTACCAGTCCGCTTTTTAACTTCCTGTGCGGTATCCGGCCGCGTGCCGCTGACATGGTTGTCCATTGGCTCTGACGGATTTATTTTATTGACATAAATGGCATATCATTAAATATTACCCGACGGTCCCTGTAACTTTATTCTGTGTTTTATTTCAAAAAATTGTACCGTGTATGAAAAAAACAAGTGTGTATTGCGCCCTGATCGGTCTCTGTTTCGTTGTATATACCACAGACGCGCTTGCGTATAAGGAACGCAAGGATTATTTCTCAAGGCCCCAGATTGGGGCGTGGTTCGGCCCGATTACGCCGTTGGGGCCACTCGGGGAGAAGGTCGAGACAAACCTGGGGTATGGGGCATTTGTCCGGTTTACCTTTCCCTGGCGGTTTTTAAAATTCGGGATTGACTCGTCATACCAGAAATACAAGTCGAAGGGTGTTAATGAGCTCCAGTTTGTGCCGGTCTTCGGGAATATCCTGTTTCAGATCCCCGTTGATTTCCCGGTCAGGTTCCAGTTCAAGGGCGGCGCGGGAGCGGCGTACCTCAACCTGAAACCGGACAAGGTTGACCAGTGGGACCCGATTTTCATGGCAGGTTTTGAGGCCTCATTCCCGGCCGGAAGGATCGTCAATATCGGGCTCAGGATTGATTATATATATATTTACGAAGGATATATCAAGGGCTCAAAAAATGGGGGCCATATCTTGAACACCGGGATACAGCTCTATTTCAATCTATAGTTTGTCCGGGAGTATAATGAAATTTTTAAAGCATGCGATCGCCCTGAGCGTAATACTGTTCGCCTCGTTCGTCGTCAATTGCGGGAAGACCCCCCTTCTGACCGATATAGGCACAAGCAAGCTCATTATCGTGCTCAAGGGAACATACGAGTCCAACAGCCCGATGTACTGGGATATGCCCGAAGCATGCGCCTCGCGTGACGGTGATGGGAAATGCACCGCGTATACACCGCAGCACGAGACGCTGGTGCAGGACGATTCGGTGATTCACTGCACTGCTCCCCTTGACATCAACCCTAACGGCTTCATGCTCGATATCGCCGAGGTCAAGCTCGCGGACGCAAAGAGCAACCTGTATAAATTATCGGATTACCGGCAGAAATTCGCGTTCGGCCTGAACGACGTCGATCCGTTCTTCAACGGCATCGGCACAATCATAAACAGCGATGACGTGCCGTCGAATATTTATCCGGTCGTGGGGATCTATGTGCGAAAAATGCTGACCGACAACGCGAAGAAATATGTAGTTGATACCGACGGCTGGAATTCGTCCCTTACCTGGGATATTTTTGCGGAAAGCGAACTCCCGGCATTCAATTTCAACCGGTTTCAGTACAACTCCATGTACGACAGGCTCCGGTACGAAGCGACCTATATCAACAGGGTGTTCCCGCTTCTTGTCCGCATCAAGGACCAGGTGACGCAGGGGACGGGAATGTATTTCAACATGAAGAACCAGGTGACCGTACTCGAAATACGGATGGTCGTTAAAAATTTTCTTAAGAAGTATGAATACTTGAGCAGCAGTGATGAATCGTTTTCCCTCGTTCATTACTATGCCTTTTCGGATTGGCTCAATGACGTCCAGGACAATGAACGATACATCGGCGGCAACATCCTCACGGTGGCCCGTTCGTACATTGTCGGAATGACCGGCAGTATCCCAGGCAGGAACGGCCGCTCGCATGACGCCCACATTATCGCGATACCGCACGGAGAAGATGTCAGAGACTACACTCTCGAGGTTCCGGGTGACTCGGTCGACTGGTCCGTCGACCCCCCGGTGCTACCGCCGAGCCGCCGCAAGCGCAACCCCTGCAACATGCCGAGAGGCGTCGGAACCTATACGGGCACAAGCATCATCCAGGCGCTTGAATACTACCTGCGCGGCCAGAAGTATAAATACGATTGGAACCAGAAGATCTGGAACCCTGTTACTTCGGGCGATCCCCCTGCTACTACCTACAGGTGCCCGGCTTCAGGCGGTGCCTCATACCCGGACGGAGACTGCTGCGAGAGCTTTACACAGTACGGGGACGAATGGACCAGTTACGACAAGGATATCGGCCATGCCAGGGTGCCCCAGCTGGCCGTGTTTGCACGCACGGCAGATGGCTATCCTATGGAACCGGACAGAAACAGATTCAGTATCCAGAATGTTACGCCCGGCAGCTATGATCTGTACATCGCCCAGAGAGCGCCGGTATACGGCGTGCTCTATTATTCGTACGCAGATCCGGCCCATCCGACATTCGGAGCCTCTGACTTCATTGAATACAGCGGCAACCCGGTAACGGTGACGATCGGCGGCTGTCACGATAGCTTCGGCAACACGAGTATCAACTTTTCCCCATGAACAACGGGCCTGATATACTGCCATTGTCGCGGGAATTGCTTTCACCGGCCATGTAATCTTTCACTGATATGCCAAAAATTACTCGAATCTCCGAGTATTTTAATTGACCTCGACGCCCCGCCTCTTTATGTAATACTAACAAATCGGCGGACCGACTGTGCCGCCGGTTAAAGAAAAGCCGGGGAAAACCAATGTTAGACTTGAAAATCATGGTTCAGAAGTACGGCGGTACCAGCGTGGGGACCGCCGACCGGATCAAGGCGGTCGCGGAGAGGATCAAGCGCTATACGGAGAAGGGGTTCTCGGTCGTGGTTGTCGTATCGGCCATGGGCAAGACCACGGACGAACTCATCGCCCTCGCGTCCCAGCTCACCCGGAACCCGAGCGGCCGGGAGATGGACATGCTCCTCTCCACCGGCGAACAGGTCTCCATTTCCCTGCTGGCGATGGCGCTCCATGAAATCGGGATCGACGCGATATCGTACACCGGCTCCCAGATACGGGTCCTCACCGACGGGAACTTTTCCAGGGCCAAGATCGAGAGTATTTCCACGGATCGAATTGTAAAATCGCTCAGGGAAAAGAAGGTCGTCATCGTCGCGGGCTTCCAGGGTGTTGACGACGAGGAGAATATCACGACCCTCGGCAGGGGCGGTTCTGACACGTCGGCCGTGGCACTGGCGGCCGTCCTGGGCACCAGGGACTGCGAAATCTATACCGATGTCAACGGCGTGTATACCGCCGATCCGCGGATCATAGCCCAGCCGGCAAAACTGAAAGAGATTAGCTACGACGAAATGCTGGAGCTGGCACGGCTCGGCGCCGCGGTACTCCACTCGCGCTCCGTGGAGTTCGCCAAGAAATACAACGTCCGGCTCCACGTGCGGTCCAGTTTTAACTACGAAGAGGGCACGATCGTGATGCCGAAGGAGGAGATGATGGAGAAGTTTGTGATCAGCGGGGTCACCGCCAAGCGCGACGAGGCAAAGATCACCATCAGGGACATTCCGGACAAGCCGGGGATTGCCGCCAGGCTCTTCACCCTGATGGGCGAGAACAGGGTATATGTCAACATGATCGTGCAATCCACCGGAAAGGATAACAGGGCCTCGATCTCTCTCACCGTGCTGAAAAGCGATCTTGATAAGGCCCTGAAGCTGTGCGAGACCATGCGCAAGGATCTGGGCGCGTCCTCGGTCGAGTCGAAGGTGGACATCGCGATCGTCTCCGCCGTCGGCGTCGGCATGCTTTCTTCATACGGCGTCGCCGGAAAGATATTCCAGGTTCTCTCAGAACATAACGTCAATATCGAGATGATATCCACTTCGGAAATCGGCATATCATGCGTTATCGACGATATGTACGCCGAACTGGCGCAAAAAGCGCTGCACAAGATCTTCATCGAGTCGGAGCAGAAATAGTGTTACGGGTCGGCGTCCTCTTCGGGGGAAGGTCGGGCGAGCATGACGTTTCGCTCTGTTCGGCCGCGTCTGTGGTGTCCGCGCTTGATCCGGCGAAATACGAGGTAATCGCGATTGGCATCGACCGGGAGGGGAAATGGTACGTACAGGACCGTCCGGTCATCGTCGACGACAAGGATTTCGGCCGCGTCTTGAAGATGGAGACGAAGGGAGCGTGGCGCGTCAACCACTTCGAAGCGGGGAACATCCTGGAGCTCCATGATATTGATTCGGGGAGGAAGGTGCGGGTTGACCTGATCTTTCCCTCGGTCCACGGCACCTACTGCGAGGACGGCACGCTCCAGGGCCTTCTTGATCTCGCGATGGTGCCCTATGTCGGCGCCGACACGATCGGTTCTTCGATAGGCATCGACAAGGACGTGGCCAAGCGGCTGCTGCGCGACGGCGGCATCCCGGTGGTTCCCTGGGAAACGGTCGTAATCGACGATTGGGAGCGCGACCGCGTTGCCATTTTGGAAGCCATCAGACAGCGTCTCGCCCTTCCCCTGTTTGTCAAGCCGGCGCGCACCGGTTCCTCGGTCGGCGTAAAAAAGGTGGGGGATCACGGCGGGCTCGCGGCCGCCATGGATTACGCGTTCCAGTTTGACGGCAAGGTGCTGGTGGAGACGGGGATCGACGCCCGCGAGATTGAGTGCTCTGTCCTCGGCAACAACGACCCGAAGGCCTCCGTTCCGGGCGAGGTGATACCGAGCCATGAATTCTATTCATACGAATCAAAATACATAGACCCTGAGGGAGCCAGGCTGGTCATTCCGGCCCCTCTCGAGGCGGGCGTCGCGGATGCGATTCGCGAGACGGCGGTGCGCGGCTACCGCTGCCTCTGCTGCAGCGGCATGGCGCGGGTCGATTTTTTACTCGACAGGTCCTCCGGAAATTTCTACCTCAATGAGATCAACACCCTCCCGGGGTTCACCAGTATCAGCATGTATCCGAAGCTGTGGGCGCATTCGGGGATCGAGTATTCGGAACTGCTCGACATCCTTATCGGACTTGCGCTCGAGCGGCACCGCGCCAGGATGAAGATACGGACCGACCGATGAGCCCCCACGCCATTCTTTTCGACATGGACGGGGTCATCGTCGATTCGATGAAGTATCATGCCGCTGCCTGGAAGCGGGTGCTGGGCGATTACGGGATAATAGTCGATGACATCGATATCTTCCGGCGTGAAGGCATGTCCGGGCGTCAGTCGATCGAGGACATTTTTTCGGAAAAGGGTGGGCAGCTCCCCGGTGACGAGGAGTTCGGGCGAATGCTCGAAAGAAAACATGCCCTGTTTGAGAGCAACGAGATACGAATCTATCCGGGCGTCGAGGAAATGCTCCTGTGGATAAGCGGGAGGAGCGTGCCTATGGCCCTGGTGACCGGATCCCTGATGCGCTCGGTCGAGCATGTCATGCCGGCAGGCCTGCTGGCCCTCTTTGGGGCGGTCATTACCGCCGGGGACGTGACGAACGGTAAGCCGAGCCCGGAGCCTTACGCCAGGGCCCTCGAGCGGCTCGGCGCAGACCCGGCGGGTTCGCTGACCATCGAAAACGCTCCGATGGGAATACGCTCCGCCCGGAACGCCGGGTTGAAGTGCTATGCCCTTGAGACCACGCTCCCCCCCACTTATCTCGAGGAAGCGGACAGGATTTTCCATGATCACGCGTCCCTGCTCGAATACCTGAAATCAACGCTCCTGCCCGGATGATACCGGGTGGCGATCCTTTTTTTTAATTGACAGTGCTTATTTCATTCTATCTTAGTGATTGTTACAGGTGAGGTGTGTATGGCAATAAAGCGGTCTGAAAAGCGCATGGCCAAGAAGGCGGCGCGAAATGCAAGAAAGGCTTCGAGAGGAAATCGCTCCGAAAAAACAAGGCGGGCGATCGGTGATTTTATCATCCAAAAGAGATCGATTGTCCCGAACATGATCACCATGTCGAACATGACGATGGGCTTTTTCGCCATCATCCTGGCGGGGAGGGGGGACGCGCGTTCGCTCGCTGTTGCGGGCATCATGGTCTTCCTCGGTACGCTCTTTGACGCGGTGGACGGAGCGGTCGCCCGCGCCATGCATGTTGAGAGCCCGGTCGGCGTGCAACTTGATTCTCTTGCGGACGGTATCGCCTATGGCATTGCTCCCGCGGTGATCGCGTACCAGGCGTATCTCAAGGGGCTCCCGTCGGGCGGGACCATAATCGACTTCGGTATGATTATCGCGCTCATTTATCCGATATGCGCCATATACCGCCTGGCGCGGTTCAACATCGGCGCAGGCGAGGACGACCATACGAGATTCAAGGGCCTGCCTTCGCCGGCCGCGGGGCTGATCATAGCCTCCATACCGGTACTGAGCATCCCCGACTTCCTTTCGGTCCTCAAGATGCCGTGGCATATCCCCTGGCAGCTCTTTATCGTCATATATGTGGCGGTGAGCCTCCTGATGGTTTCCCGGGTCGATTACAGCAAGGTGGTCCCGGAAATTTACAGGATCGCGGGCAAAGCGGCAGTCATATTGACGGTCATCCTGGGCATCCTGATGCTGGGCCTCTTGAGCGTCTGGTTTGTCTTCTCCTTCATGATGTTCTACACTATTATGGGCGTTCTTATATATTGCATCAGGCTGGTGAGGCGTAAATTCGGAAAGGCCGCCGCTTGATGAGTGAGGGGGTGTAAGCGATGACCAGCGGGCCAGTTATTATCGTTGGAGCTTCTGCCGCCGGCATTTCGGCGGCGCGCGAGATCAGGTCGGTCAGTCCGGACATGCCGGTGACCATATTCACCGACGAGAAAAACCTCCCCTATTACCGCCCCTTCCTGACCGAGTACATCGGGGACAGCGGCGTGGAAAAAAAGAGCGCCTTTTACCTGAACCAGGAGAGCTGGTACACTGAAAAGAAGATAGAACTCAGGCTCGGCGAAAAGATAGTCTCCATCGATCCGCCGGGGAAGGCGGTCGAATCGTCCGCCGGGAGGAAATATCCTTTTGACAGGCTCATACTCGCAAACGGCAGCACGCCGTTCGTTCCCTTCAAGGACGCGGCGGGGAAACAGAATGTTCACACCGTCAGAACACTGGATGACGCAAAAGCGGTTAATGAACTCGCGGGCAGGATTAAAACCGCTGTTGTGATTGGCGGTGGGCTCCTGGGACTGGAGGCCGCCAATTCGCTGAACGGAAAGGGCGTTCGGGTCACCGTCGTCGAAGTGAGCGACCGGATACTTCCCCGGCAGCTCGACCGGGAATGTTCGGCGATTCTGCATGATATCGTGGAAGGGAAGGACGTAGCCCTGGTCACCGGAAAATCCATACAGGCCATAGAGGGTGAAGGAACCGCCACCGGCATACGCCTCGATACCGGCGAGGTGGTGCAGGCCGACATGGTCGTCATTTCAATCGGGGTGAGGCCGAACGTCGATCTCGCGAGGAATTGCGGGATTACGGTGAACCGGGCGGTTGTCGTAAACGACCGGATGGAGACGTCAATACCCGGCATATATGCATGCGGCGATGTCGCCGAGTTCAACGGCAGGAATATAGCACTCTGGATGCCTGCCGTGCGGCAGGGAAAGGTGGCCGGGTCGAACGCTGCCGGCCGTGAGGCCCGGTTCGCCGATGTGGTGTACCCGGCGGTGCTGAATTCTTTCGGCACAAAGATTTTTTCCGCCGGCGACATCTGTCTCGATAAAAATGAGAGCGAGTACCGGATACACGGTTCCGGCGGCGAGAAGGGAAAAAATTACCGGAAGCTTTTTTTCGTGAACGACAAGCTGGTGGGATTCATTCTTATCGGCGATATTTCCGAGTCCCAGAAACTGACGACCGCTTTAAAGAACGGGGCGGTTTTCAGGGATCTGGTACAATAGGATCGGTCCCGCCATGGCGGAATTTTCTCACTATTCCGAAGACGGCACGCCGGTGATGGTGGACATATCATCCAAGAAGGTCACCATGAGGAGCGCCAGGGCCGTGGGGTTCGTGCGGCTCCAGGCCGCCACACTTGACCTCATAAACAGGAAACTCCTGCCAAAGGGAGACCTTTTCCAGATAGCGAAGATAGCGGGAATCATGGCCGCCAAAAGGAATGCGGAGCTGATACCCATGTGTCATCCCCTTCCCTTGTCGTTCGTCGATGTCAGTATCGAGCTGGACTACAAGAAGGGAGGGGTGCGGCTTGCCTCCGAGGTCCGCCTCGAGGGCAAAACCGGCGCTGAGATGGAGGCTCTGATGGCTGTTGCCATAGCGGCACTGACAGTATACGATATGTGTAAAGCTGTTGATAAAACCATGGTCATTGAGGATATGACGCTGGTCGAGAAAAGGGGGGGTAAGACTGATATCTCAAATCATCCCGAGCTCAAACCGTAATTAATTTCTTTTTTCTCCGAAAATTATGAAAAATCGACGATTTTTGATTTTATTTTAAAATAAATTTTAATAATTGACAAAATTTGGCAATAATTACACTTGATAAATTGTGGATCTATATATATTAATAAATTATTAGCCCTTATTTATAATGAGTGCTAATAATTTTGCTAAATTTAAATATATTCATATTTAAATTAAAATATTAGCAAGTATAAATCTTCAATAACAGATTTTCTTCTGTAATATTGTAAGAGAAAAAATAACCCTATTGTTTATAAGGAGGACGGAAGTGGCTTTAAAACCTATAGGCGACCGCGTCGTCATTGAATTAATGGAGCAGGAAGCGGAAAAAGTAGGCTCGATATATGTGCCTGATACCGCGAAGGAAAAACCGCAGCAGGGAAAAATAATTGCTGTCGGCCCCGGCAGACGCGATGGGAAAGACCTCATACCGATGACCGTTAAGGCTGGAGATACGGTACTTTTCAGCAAATACGGAGGAATGGAGGTAAAGCACGACGGGAAGGATTACCTGATTCTTTCAGAAAGCGACGTACTGGCAATTGTTGATTAATCGAGATAGCGATATTAAACCATAAGAAGAGAGGACTATAAAATGGCTAAGATTTTACAGTATAGCGATGAAGCACGTCGGTCCATACTTGAAGGCGTCAACAAGCTTGCGGGCGCCGTTCAGGTTACGCTCGGACCGAGAGGAAGAAACGTTGTCATAGACAAGAAATTCGGCGCGCCCACCGTAACCAAGGACGGGGTCACCGTGGCAAAGGAGATCGAGCTTGATGAGCCGTTCGAAAATATGGGCGCGCAGATGGTAAAGGAAGTCGCCACGAAGACGAATGATGTCGCTGGCGACGGAACCACCACTGCCACGATCCTGGCGGCGGCGATTTACAAAGAAAGCCTTAAAAACGTAACGGCAGGCGCGAATCCGATGAGCCTGAAGCGGGGCATCGACAAGGCAGTCGATGCGGCCGTCAGCTATATCGCCTCTGTATCGCGCGAGATAAATGACAAGAAAGAGATTGCCCAGGTGGCGTCAATATCCGCGAACAATGATGAAGAGATCGGCAACCTTATCGCTGATGCCATGGACAAGGTCGGACGCGACGGCGTGATCACCGTTGAGGAGGCGAAATCGATCGAAACGCACCTGGAAGTCGTTGAAGGGATGCAGTTCGACCGCGGGTACCTGTCGCCGTACATGGCGACGGATCCGGAGACGATGGACGCGGTCGTCGACGAGGCGTATATCCTCATCCATGACAAGAAGATATCCACCATGAAAGACCTTCTCCCGATACTCGAGAAAGTCGCACAGGCCGGCAAGCCGCTCCTTATCATTGCCGAGGACGTAGAGGGAGAGGCCCTGGCGACCATAGTGGTCAACACCCTGCGGAAGACTATCTCCTGCGTCGCGGTCAAGGCCCCTGGGTTCGGCGACCGGAGGAAGGCGATGCTTGAGGACATAGCGATCCTGACCGGCGGCCAGGTGATCTCCGAGGAGCTCGGCATGAAGCTTGAGAACACTACGATGCAGATGCTGGGTCGGGCCAAGAAGATCATTGTTGACAAGGAAAATACGACCATCATCGAGGGAGCGGGCTCCCAGAAAGACGTGAAGGGACGCATAGCCCAGATCCAGAAGCAGATAGAGGACTCGACGTCTGACTATGACACCGAGAAACTGCAGGAGCGGAAGGCCAAATTGGCCGGCGGCGTTGCGGTTATCAATGTCGGAGCCGCGACCGAGATAGAGCTGAAGGAAAAGAAGGCACGCGTCGAAGACGCCCTGTCGGCGACCCGTTCGGCCGTTGAAGAGGGGATCGTTGCCGGCGGCGGCAAGACCCTGGTCAACGCCCAGAAGTCAGTCAAGGCTGTGGCGGAGACGCTTCAAGGGGACGAGAGGATCGGCGCGGAAATCATCGTCAAGGCCATCGAAGACCCGATGAAGATGATCGCCGTCAACGCCGGGCTCGAGGGCTCGGTCATCGTCGAGAAGGCGAAGTCGGAGAAAGAGAGCATCGGCTTTGACGCCGCGAAGCTTGATTGGGTCGACATGATAAAGGGCGGGATCATTGACCCGGCGAAGGTCGTCCGCTCGGCCCTGCAAAACGCGGCTTCGGTAGCCGGCATGCTCTGCACCACCGAGGTCCTGATAACCGAGAAGCAGGAAGAAAAGCAGCCGATGATGCCTCCGGGAGGCGGCATGGGCGGCATGGGAGGCATGTACTGAGACAGCGCCTCGTAGAACAGATGAAATTACCGGACATGGCCGGCGGAACGAACCGCCGGCCATTCTGTTTTTACGGGTCGGATTGATAAACGCCGCACGCCATACTGCCGGGCCGCGCGGCATGTCACGGGATTAATTGAACGACGACGACATCGGCGTTATATTAATAGGGCGATGAGCGGCGTATGCTGGCGCTCGCGCGGAAAAAGAATGATTCAGGCGCTGGTTTAATTGACCGATTATAGAATGGGATACGTATACCGGTCAGGGGTGAGTTCGGTTCGATTTTTATGTCCCCTCTATGCCCGGGCGCATTGTTAGCAGATAATTCAGAAAAAGAGAGCGCGGATACATATGGCGGATAACGCGACACTAATTGTGCCGAACAGGTTCAAGGACCAGTATGATTTCGAGTACGTGATTGATCTTCAAGACAGGGTCCTCGGCGGGGCACGGGATCTCGATTGCTCACGGATAACGTTTATCGAGCCCTATTCGATGCTATCCCTTCTCCTCCTCGGCAGGAATTATCTGCGCAAGAGCGGGAACAAGCTGAGGTTGTGGAATATCCCCCTGAACATCCACCAGTATCTTCATCGGATGGATTTCCTCAAGATGGGTGTGTTCGAGATAACCGGCGCGTTGAATGAGAAGATGCTGCTGAAACGGAGCTCGTTCAGCAACAGGGTTATCGAGATAACCGAAATACCCAACAAGGAGCGGGAAAGCGTCAAGGTCATAGCCACGGTCGCAAGCGTGTTCAGGAAAAGGGCGCAGCATATACTCAAGCACTGGCTTTCATCGGACCGGATCATCGATTATTTCGTGACCGTGATATCGGAGATATGTCAGAACATTTACGAGCACAGCCTTGATTCCGGCTACCTGGCGATGCAGACCTATTCGGTCGGCAGGCAGAACATCGTGCGCCTGAGCATAGCGGACTCGGGGATAGGGATCGTGAAGAGTTTCGAGAACAATACCGTCGCCTACGATTCGCACGCCCACCTGATAGAGCTGGCAATAACGACGCCCATATCGAGCAAGAGAGAGTTTGGCTACGGCCTGTGCCAGGTCAATTCCATTGTGGAGAAGCTGAAGGGCAATATATTTCTGAGGTCGGGGGACGCCTCGGTGTCCACCCTGTATCATAAGAAGACGCAGGGGTCTTCGTTTTTATTCCATAAAAACGATCTGAGCAATTTCGACGGGACGCAGATTTCAATAACGCTGACGGGATAGATGAAGAATCTCCATGATCATACTTATTAAATCTAAAGCAGAAAAGCTGAAGCTGAAAATGCCGGATCTTTTAACCAGGCCGGTGGGACGCGTGATGTACGAATCGATCAGCGATTCAGTGGCGGATATCCACAACGGGGAGACACTCGTCCTCGATTTTGGCGGCATAAAGGTGATCGATTCGTCGTTCATAGACGAGATGATCGTGAGGTTGATCCTGGATTCACAGTCGTCAGAACGTCCGTTCTACATGAAATTGAAGAACCTGTCCGAAATAGCCGAACTGAATATCGATCTTGTTTTCCGGTCGTATTCAAATTACAAAAATAAAAAAATTGTTGTAATAACGGAAAATATCTGCCATAATAATGCTTTCTTTATCGGGCCGCTGTCTGACCAGGAGCGTGATATAGTCGAATTTTTGCGTGTCAACAAGTCGATAACGCTGGATGACGCGGTCGATTTTGCGAAAAGGCCGGGTGAGAAGGTAAGGAAGCTCCTGGAAGACCTTCATGCCATGCGGGCCATCAAGAAACAGGACGGTGCCGTATTTTTTGCCGTATAGTAAGCAAGCCGGGGCCGGATCGCGGCCCAGCGGAACCGGGCGTTGAATGAAACCATCAGCGAAGAAAATCACCAGGGTAAAAGACGACAGCTTGTATGGCCTGCTGTCATCCTATAAATCGAGCTACACATATGTGCGCGTGCTGGTCTCAGAAGCGGAAAACGCCATTGCGGTCCAGTTCGCCGATAATCCGAAATATTTCAATTCCCAGGCCCGCGAGCGTTATAAAAATTATCGGGTGCTCAGGCGTCTTGAGATCGGGATACCCAAGATGTCCCTGAAGTACCTTGTCCCGGAAAACCTGATCGCCGTCATGGGGCCGCTGCTCGAGATCAATGTGCCGCCGGAAAAGGTCGTTATTGTCGACAGCATCAAGAAGGACGGTTTATATACGATTGAAACATCCAGAAAATACCAGACCAAGATAGTGCAGGGCGTCAGGAAAATCCTTAACATGAGCCCGCAAAAAAGGTACGAAATACTGGAAAAATATTTATCGGGTAATCAGGAATATCAACATGGCTGAACAATCAGATTCGCTGGGCGAGAAAACAAGACTGGTAGATATCGCGATGAAGTACACCCGGGGCGATATCCTCAAGGCCAAGGAGATGGCGTCCGGCCAGTATCAGGACATCATGGTGGTCAAAGGGAAGTTCCTTGTGGAGAAGAAGCGGTTTTCCGGGGTCTTTCTCGCCTTTTTCAATTACATCCAGGAATATATCGCCAACGTATCCACGATAATTTCATCGCAGCCGATTATGTTCGAGAGAACCAGGGTGTTTGACGACTGGAAGTCGCTGTACAAGGACATGGTCGCCTACCGGCAGGGATCCGACATGATGGACTCGGAGAATTTCAACTATTTTCTCCTCGACTCCTTTGTCCGCTATGATGTCTTTCCGGACGTGCAGGAGAAAAATCTCGACGACCTGACCAGCACCGTCAAGGACATAATCGCAAAGTCATTCAATGTGGATATTGTCAAGTGCCAGATCGAGCTGGAATCAACAAGCTCGCTCGCCATGGTGCAGATGGATATCAAGATCGACCTCCCCGGAGCGGAGAGCCCAAGACCTGAGGAAATCATCCAGGAGGACGACCGCGTCACGAAGATCGAAAGTGAGGCGAAATACATAGTCGAGGGGAAGGCTGTGGTTGCGCCCATACGCGGAAAAAATGTGAATGAATTGGCCGCCGGGGATAAGATCAGGGTGATGCTGACCGGGAAGGACCTGGTATCCGAAAAAATTCAGAGGCTCCTGAACGCCTTTGATTCCGAGGGGGGTCGTCTGCCAATTACTGGAAGGGTGAAGGAAAAGATCCCCATCGAGAAGGGCGGTTATATATTGTACGCCTTTGTGGCAAAGGCCGTTCTGGCCAAAATATACGAGGAAGAGAACGTCAAGATTCTCACCGAGCAGCCGGTGGAGGAGGTCAGGAGCGAGACCTCGCAGTTTGACAATCGCATGATTTACATCATGGGAATCGTGGTCGGCCTGATAATTCTCTGCGGGATAATACTCTTTCAACTCCTGTAAGCCATGCGACACCTGACCATTACCCTCAGGTTTATCATCCTCGCCGGATCCCTGGCGCTCATCTCTCAGATGCCCGACTGGAAGTATTTCAGGGACAGGGAGGGAAATACCTATTTTATCGACCAGGCCGGGAAAATACGGATTATCAACATGCCGGAATACCGCTACCGGCCTGTGTCGGTCCGCGGCATCGATTATTATCTGAACTACGGCAGCTCCCTGCTAAAGGAACATCGTCCCGTCGAGGCGCTTTCGGTTCTTAAGTCGATACGCGCGCTCCCGGCAGAGAACAACAGGATCTACCGGGCCCAGGTAAAGGCGACGGAGATCATGGAGACAATGAAGAGGCGCAACGGGCCGCGGTATGCGGCGATGGACGAGGAAGCGTCACTGATACTCTACCGGGGGAACGGCGTGATCGAGGTGATCAACGATCACATGCGTTATTCGTTCAGAGTGCCGGGCGAGGTGACGGTCGTCCGGAAGAAGATAAGGGGGAAGGCCGGCGTGGAGTATCGATACGAGGGGGTGCTATTCGGCGTGCGGAAGACCGAAGCGGCCGGTGAAGGTTTCGATTACCTGATGGCGGTCGACAGCGAGAGGTATGGCGTCAGATACAGGGACCTGGCCGAGGCAGAGAACATATGGAAAGGCAACATCGGGCACGAGGGCCTTTCACGCGAGACTCTTGCAAGGGACGAGGGCCGAGTTCTGTATTCCTTTCGGAACAGCGGTACCCCGCGCTATGCGGGGATCGAAGGATTTTTTGTCAATGGCAGATACGGCCATTACGCCAGGCTGATCGCCTCAGAGGAGGCGTTCGCCGAAAATCGCGAGAGCATGAGGAAGATTATTGAGAGCTTTAAGGTCGTGGCCCTGCCTGATTGACGGGGTTCACCGGCCGACGTACTCCAGGGCTATCTCGTTGCAGGTGTCCTGGTTAATGCAGTATATGCAGTCCTTCCAGATTTTTTCCGGAAGCGAGTCCATGTTGATATCGACAAACCCGTTTTTTCTGAAGAATTCAGGCGAATAGGTGAGAACGAATATCTTCGGATTGTCATTGGCCGATAGGTCCCTGATGAGGCGGCGGAGCAGGAACGAGCCGATGCCCCTCCGGAGATAATTCCGGTTCACCGCCAGCGAGCGTATCTCCTTTAAATTGTCGCAGTAATCGTGGTACGTTATAACGCCCACGACGGTGTTGTTGACTTCGGCGATATAAAAATTGTCCATCCTCGCGCTGATATCATCCCGGTTGCGGGCCAGGAGGATACCTTCTTCGGAATACGACGCTATGGTATGATAAATCGAATCGATATCATCCGCGGTGGCTATTCTGACGATGGGTGCGGATTTCACCTGCAGTACCTTCACCTTGTTGCGACGGGCTCATGGGAGCGCCCGAACAGTGATGTTACCTTTTTATAATTCTGGTCTTTTCTGCAAGCGAATATTTTTTGTAGTCTGAAATTTTTTCCAGGGCCTCGCGGGCATCGGTTTCGCTTTTATAAGGCCCGATATATATCCGGTAGCGGCCGTTATTTTTGGACAGAATGACCGTGTGGCCTCGCTCGCTAAGCAGTCCTGCAATCTTCTGGGACATCGCGTAATCGTGCTCGTCATTCACCCTGATGACATAGGGATACGTGTTTTTCGGGAAGGGGTTTTCTCGGGACGCGGGTTCGGCCTTCTTTTCCTCCGAAAATATAGACAATTTCTTACTAATATCGGTTACGGCGTTGAATGTTTTTTTATCCATTATTTCGCGCTGTGTGCCGCCCGAAAATTTAATACCTATCATGATCCCCGCGGTAAAAGATATGATACAGAGGGAAGTCACCACAAAAAATATCCTGCTCGCTTTTTTACGGACTCGCTCAATTTCCCGGGGAGTGTTCTGGGCTATTCGGGGCAGGTATTCGGGGTCATATGCGTCGAACTGGGGCTGCATGACGCGCGTATTTTTTCTTTCATAAAAGTCAATATTTTGCATATTGCCGGCCTTAACTGAATTAGTGATCAATTTGATGGACACGCCATCGGCCCGACGGCCGCCGGAATGTCACAGTACATGTATAAAATTCGACATTGTGCCCCAATTGCATGAGGAAATAATTCTCTCCAGGCCGGGCAGCTCACCCTTCCGGGCGACGATCGTCCGCATTCGGCCGGTCCATCTGTCATAAAAATCGGTGCGGGACTTTTTTTTCTTGATTTAGTAGGGCTTATGGCGATATAATTCGTGTAATTTTTAAAACGGTGGGAATCCGCACCGGGTCATAACAATGGCCCCGGGTTCGGACCTTCTTTGAAGATCAAAACATACTTGGCCAGAAATGATAGAGATAACCAATCGCAACGGCTACAGCATAATGACGGTCAGGATTGAGGAACTTGATTTTATCAAGGCTCCCAAATTCTCCGAAGCCATTCGTGATATTTTTACGACACATGGGTACCAACCCACCATTATGGACCTTGAAAAATTGTATTATATTGACTCGTCCGGGTTGAGTTCACTGATCCACGTAAGCCGCAGACTCCTGGATAACAATAAAGAGCTCGTGGTGGTCTGCAGTAGTACCAAAATACTTCAATTGTTTTCGATCGCGAAGCTTGAGACATTTTTTAAAATTTTCGACAACATCGAGAAGGCCGAGCAATACCTCGCAAAGGGCGTCAAGAATTCGGAGTAGGTGCCTTCGCTCTCAGCCGGACAACCCCGCTATTTTTTTTAATGCCTTCATTTCCCTATCGGTCAGCGGCCGGGTCGCACCTCTTTTCAACCGCTTTATGGTGAGAGTGCCGTAGGCGGTCCGCTCAAGACTTCGTATCCTGTAGCCGAGGTTCATGAATGAGTGCCGGATCTGCCTGTTTTTGCCCTCGGTGATGACCACTCTGACCCGCCGGCGGATTTCATCGACGCATTCAACGACGGCAGGCCTGGTTTTTAACCCGAGCTGCGGAATGTAGAGGCCTTTGGCTATCGACGAGCGGTCGGCATCGTCAAGGGGGCGGTCGATGTCGACAAGGTATTCCTTGGGTACGTGGAAGGCCGGTCTGGTCAGGCGGTAGGCCAGGTCTCCGTCATTCGTCAGCAGGAGAAGCCCTGCAGTATCTCGGTCAAGCCTGCCGACCGGATAGACGCCTGCACGCCTGAATTTTTCGGGAACGAGGTCCATTACTGTCGGGCGGCCGCGTTCATCACTGGCACTGGTGATGTATCCGCGCGGTTTGTTTAGAAGGAGATAGCGGTGCCGCGCCCGCTCCGAAACGGGGCTCCCGTCGAGCTCGACCGCGTCATCAGGTCCGATGACGGTTCCCAGCCTGACCGTCCGCACGCCGTTGACGCGTATCCTTCCGGAGGATATCAGTTCTTCCACTTTTCTGCGGGATCCCAGGCCGCATTGAGATAAATATTTATTGAGCCTCGTTCCCATTGCCGGCATCGACAGGATTCTTCTTATCATTATCTGTCAGCTCCGGCTCAGGGCTCGTTTCCACGGAAATCTTGGAAAACCGGAGTTCGTAATCCTTCATTGTTTTTTTTATGATGTAGTCGGATCCGCGCTTGGCGAGTTCCAGGTTGCTGTTGAATGATGTTCCGTTTGAAAATAGTATCTCGTTTTTGTTGAAATCCAGCCGGTAGGTGCCGACGATCGGCCGCGCCTCGTTCCCTTTCACGTAAGACCTGTACTTTTCGCTTTCATACAGCTCCAGGCAGTGGTTTGTGAAATCGCCGAATTCATTAATGCTCCACCATTTGCCGGCAAGGTACTGTCTGATCTGGACGAGCTCTCCGGCCATGAACTCCGATATGACCCGGTCCTTCGAGTCTTTTTTTGAATGATGGATGGATATGTTCTGGTCGAAAATCCAGCCGGTTATCCCTTCTTTCGTCCGAACCCTGTACCAGTACCCGCTGGTTTTACCGACCCATGTTTTTGTCTCTGATTTATCAAGGATATCCACGCTCGTTCCCTTTTCTAACTGAGCGACGATACCGGCGAAAATCATCGGGTCAATTCTCATTGCCGTAAAACCCCTGAGAACTATCCCGTAGGAGTCTGGGGAAATTTCGCCTTCGTTATTCGAACATGTCAGAAACGACGCGCAGAAAATGGATGCTGCCAGCATAATGACGATTTTACGGATGCTTTTCATTTTAAGATCCCGGATGCTTCGTGGTTTATCGGTTCATCAGATTTATTCTCCCGCTAATTTTCAAGTATTTTCTTATGAAAGGATTTTTTTTATGAGCGGGACCGCCTCATTTACGGTGCCTCTCATTTTTTTTGCATAAGGGATGATTTATCGAGGTCCGGCGAGGAAATTATCTTGACTGTTAACGCGCATGGTATAGATGTATTATATGGAGGGGATGAGCTGCCCCGGGAGGTGGAGGTTCCCCATGCTGAAAACATCATTACATGGCATAGATTGAACCGCGATGAAAATACGGGAAATATTTCAGGACAGGATAATAACCTTCTCGAACCTCCTCACATCGGTCAGAATAATCGCCGGGCCGTTTCTAGGATATTTCATCTATAAAGAATCGCAGACCGGCGATGCCCGCTATCTCTGGTACGAGGTGATCGTGGTGGCCATTATCATCATCTCGGATTTTTTTGACGGTTTCCTGGCGCGGCTTATGAATCAGGTGACCAAGCTCGGCCAGTATCTGGATCCGATGGCCGACAAATTGGCGGGATTGATCGCCATGGTCTTCCTGGTGCTCTACAAGGGATTCCCCCTGTGGGTATTGATCGTGGCCCTGACCCGCGAGGTCCTCGCGGTCGCTGCCGGCATCATCCTGTATACCAGGGTTGACGTCGAAGTCAGGCCGAATATATTCGGCAAGTTCTGCGCCGCCAGCCTGGCCCTTGCCGGGACGGTATACATCCTGAATTGTGAATATTCGCTCATGGGCGTTACGATAAAGGATTTCTCCATATTCCTCGTCATCCTGCTGTATGTTCTCGGCGGAATCTTGTATATCAAGTCCTATGCAGGGTATTATCTTGATAAGAAAAAGGCGTAGACTCTTCTTCATATTTCCGCTCCTGGCATCACTTGTTATCGCTTCCCCCGCATCATCGGAACGCATCGGTATCATCCGGGACGACGGCGGCGAGTATCTTCCCGTAGACGAGATGATTACGCGGTTCGCCATTGACCATTCGTTCGACATGATATCACAGAAGGGAAAGCTGTACCGTAAGAGCCATTACGCGGTTTATAGCGTCGGTATGTCCGCCCTTCTGGTGGACGGAGAGCTCTTCAAGTCCTCCCGTCCCGTCCGCAGGGTGGCGGGCCGTGTTCTCATCCCTCTTGACGCTGGTGAGCATATTGTAACGCGTTTCAGTCCCGGAATTGTACTCAATAAAAAAATGGGCGGATTGGACATTGAACAGCCGGACGGCAAGGCCGCTCGACCGGAAAAGAAGGAACGCTCCCCTATGCCGGTGAAAGACAGGATCAGCTTTATTGTGATTGACCCGGGTCACGGCGGAAAGGATCCGGGCGCCGTGGGTAAGGGCGGTCTTGAAGAGAAAGACATCACCCTTGCCGTTGCACGGCACCTTCGGGAAAAATTGAAGAAACGGCACCCGGGCGTGCGGGTGATATCGACCCGGACCGATGACCGTTTCATCGAACTGTCGCGGCGTACCGAGATTGCCAACCGCAAATTGAAGAAAAACGAGAATGGTATTTTTTTGAGCATACACGTCAATGCTTCATTATCCGGTAAGATTTCGGGGTACGAGACGTTTTTCCTGTCGCAGAATCCGACCAATGAAGAGGCGCGAAACACTGCGGCCCTTGAGAATAATGTCATCATTCTCGAGAAAAAATCGAAGCGGAAAAAAGCCTTCGACGACCTGGATTTTATCGAAGCGACGATGATAACAACCCAGATTCAGAAGGAAAGCTCCTTTCTCGCGGAATCGATACAGAACGGCATGGCCGCCAGAAACAAAAAGTTCAGTTCCCGGGGGGTGAAGAAGGCCGATTTTTTTGTGCTCCGCGGGGCATTGATGCCCGCCGCGCTCATTGAGATCGGCTATATATCCAACAGCAGAGAGGCCCGGAGTCTTACAACCAAATCACATCGCAGGCTTATAGCAGAGGGGATTGCCGACGGGGTCGATCAATTCATAAAGAAATACAACAGCCTTGTCAATCTGGGCGGGATGTGAGGGCCGTTTGCGGCGCCCTCAACCGCTCCATAAAAAAATCCTTGATTCTGAAAGGGCATTTCCCTATTGTACCACACGTGTAATGGGCGTTGCAACCGATGAACCTTGATATAAACGCAATTAAGAAGAAGGCGGCTGGTCTGAAACAGCAGGGCGTTTCTCTTTTTACCGTCCATGTAAAGGGGAGGGCTGTTTCCCTTTACGAGAAGGTGCGGACCGAGCTCATAGAATATCCTGAGAAAAAGGAGAGAAACCGCCGCGTCATTCTCCTGGTCGGGTTCATATTTTTATTCGATTATCTCGCCTACTCCCTCCATACCGATAAAAATATCTTCGATATTTTCCCGACCATACCGTCGCTTGCCGATGAGGTCACGGCATCGGTATACCTTCCGGGCCTTGACGGCGAAACCATCATCACTGAAAAGCGGTCAATTCCTGATTATGAAAGCGACGAAAAGAAGGCTCGATTTCTGTTCGAAATCGTTGTAAAGGGTCAGCTCTATGAAAATACCTCAATGGCGGTGCCTGCGGACCTTTTCGTCAGAAAGGTGTGGATAGAGGGCCGCGGGCAGGGAAGGACAAAGACCTGCATCATTGACCTGGAGCCTGTCGAAGTCCAGGCCAATGTCCCCGTCATCAAGAACTCGGAGCGTCTGTTCAAACAGGCACTCGAAAAAACCATAATCGAAAATATTTCAGCGGTTAAAAACGTCGTTGTTCTTGAAAAAGGGATCCCCGATGTGGCGCTCTGGGAGCTCTAACCGAGCCATTCGCCCCTGAACACCTCCACCGCTCTGCCCGCGAGGTAAATAGTATTATCCTGCTCCCGCCATTCGGTTTTGAGATCGCCGCCCCTCAGATGGATGAGAATCTTCCGTTCGGTCATCTTGTTCAGCACGCACGCTGCCGTTACCGCCGAAGCGCCCGTGCCGCATGAAAGCGTTTCGCCGGTTCCGCGCTCCCATGTTCGCTGGGCGACCTCATTCCGGTTTATAACCTTTACGAACTCTACGTTTGTCCTGTTCGGGAAGAGGGGGTTGTTTTCAATGAGCGGCCCGTATTTCTCTATCGGAAATTTATCCAGCTCCTCGACATAAATTACGACGTGCGGGTTGCCCATTGAAACCGCCGTTATCTGAAAACGCGACCCGTCGGGAAGATGGAGCGATTCGTTTATAGCCATCCCGGGGTCTCCGATCATCGGGATCTTGTCTCTTCGGAGAATCGGTTCACCCATGTTTACAATAACGCTGTCAACCTTGTTGTTCCTGACAATCAGCTCAAGCTTCTTGATGCCGGCGGGTGTTTCAACGGAAAGCTTCTTCGCGCCGGTGAGCCTGTTGTCATAGATATATTTCACGAAACAGCGGATTCCGTTGCCGCACATCTCGGCCTCGCTTCCGTCGGGATTGAACACCCGCATGCGAAAATCCGCCGTCTTTGATGGGAGCAGCAGCAGAATGCCGTCAGATCCGACGCCGTAATGGCGGTCGCACATGGCGGAGGTGAGCTTTTTCGCGCCCGGGAGCTTTTTCTTTCTCCCGTCAATGACGATATAATCGTTCCCCGTTCCCTGCATTTTGGTGAATTTAATCATGGTAATTTCCTGTTATCTTCGGAATATCACCCCTGCGGACGGCAACTTGACCGCGGGATACAATTAGTGGATGCAATAAATAACCATATCAGGTAAAAATTGTAAAGCCATAAAAAATATTTTTAATATGGAGTTGACAGCTGCGACCGTCGAAAATCGAAATTTTGCAGAATTCCGGCCGTTAATTTTTGGCTGAAAAATCAATAATTGAAACAGCTTCGTTGTACGATAAAATACAGGAAGGACGCTTTTGCCTGCGTGTAATCGGCCAACAATCTTACGTATATAAGGGCTTTACAAAAATGAAAAATATTGTGATACTCCTGCTCTCGTTGGCGCTGTCGCTTGCTATCGCCCTTTCCCTGTATCTGGACGATTACCGCCTTATCCCCGGCGGAAAGATTTCCTGGCTCCATAAGGAGCGGGAGACCAGGTCTCGGCTTCTCGCGATTCCGATTCTCCTCTATCACAATATTGACGGGAAGGGACCGTTTTCGATCGATTCAGAAACACTACGCCAGCATTTTCAGCTCATCAAAGATCGCGGTATTCGGGTGATCCCGCTGAAGGAATTAATACAAAGGCTGGAGCATCCTGCCCCTTACCGTGAAAAGGTGATGGTCATCACGTTTGACGATGGATATCGCTCGATGCATGACATTCTTCTACCGCTTGCGCGTGAATTCGGATATCCCGTGACCCTGTTCGTGTATACCGACTGCATTTATAACAGATCGACCAGGAACCTGACCTGGGACCTTGTCAGGAAGATGGACAGGATGGGAATAGATATCCAGGCCCACTCCATCAGCCACCCTGACCTGACGCAGATATCGAAGAGCGGCGACCCACAGGAGCGGAAACGGCTATTCGAGGAGATCTATCTTGCCAGAAGGATTATCGAGCTTCGAGTGGAAAAAAGGGTGGAATATTACGCCTTCCCTTATGGGAGGTATAACCTGCAGTTGATCGAGATGGCGCAGAGCTCAGGATACCGGCGGGCTTTTTCAACCGATTATGGATCGAATATCATCACGAGGGACAACTTCTGTCTTAAAAGACAGCACGTTAAAAGCAGTTATTCGCTCAGTTATATGGATATGTTGATACGATAAGCCTCCCGATAACAGATAGACTCCTATACAGCGTTAGTGGGCCCGAATCCAAATCCCCCCTCAGGGCCAGCCAAACATGAATGAAAGACATCTAAACATCTGTATAATATTGTATTAATAATATCTGTTAAATTAATATTAATTTTTTTATTGACAAATCGTATGATTGTTGATTATTAATCACTACTTCCAATCGGTTATTCTTCTTTATTCAAAACATATAGAGTCTTTCAAGGAGTGGATGAACTAATGAGTCGTATAATCAGTGGGGTATTATTATTATTTTTATTTAATGCAGTGGCTTTGTCTGCAGAGGAAGTAATCCAGCTTGATAGTCTGGACATCCAGGAATACAAGGGGCGAAGCGGGATCTGGACAACCATTGAATCGCAGGCAAAACTGAATTACTATCTGAAAAAGTTTTACATCACCGCCGGCGATGTGCAGGAAATTAATGGCACGGTCAAATACAGGACGGGAAAGTACTTTTTCATTCCGTATTCCGAAAAGTATTTGCTGGAGATTGAGTCTCAGGGTATTAAGCGCGATACAATAACGAGCCGCAAGAACGATTTTATATGGCCTCTTTCAGAGGTTATCAGAATCTCGTCAGCCTTCGGACAGCGCGGCTCTCGCTTCCACACTGGTGCTGACATGCCTGCCACACGGGGGACTCCCATTATCGCGGTCATGGATGGTAGAGTGCTGTTGACCGGGTTTGATAGAGGGAACGGCTGGAACGTCATATTAGAGCACCGCGATTCTTTTTACACCAGATACGCACACTGTTATAAGATTTTCATAAAACCGGGCGATTACGTGAAGAAAGGCCAGGTGATAGCGCTTGTGGGAAGCACGGGACATTCAACAGGGAATCACCTTCACTTTGAAATACGGTATAACGATATACCGCTCAACCCGCTCGATTTCCTTCCGGCGAAGGAGAACATTGTGCGGCCGCACAGCATGCGTAATTGGAAGTGATGAATAGCAAGACTAAAATACTGTTAAAATAAGAGGGGCTGCCATCCGGCAGCCCCTCTTAATAATATTATGTGCGCTTCTTTTATTTTCCTTCTCCCTTTGAGCTTTTCTCAAGCTCCTGCTCGATATCAATATCGTTTTTCTTCAAGAATTTCTCTGTCTCCAGGTCAATCCTGTATATGTCGTTTATCATGTAATTCAAATCTGCATTTGTCGGGAATGTTTTCTTTATGACCTGTTCTTCATCAGCAGACCCGTAATATCCGAAATTAGTGAGCCTTCCGATTATATTCTCGATATCCTTCTGCGTGTTGTTGACTATGCAGACGAGATTCGGGCCTGATTTATAGCCCCATTGGAACCCGTCGCTGCTGTGCGCGGTGAAGGTCTCGGTGATGCCGTCCCCGTTGGCATCCTCGGCATAATAGACGGTGCCGCCGTCCGGGGTCCGCGCCGAGACGGATGTAGAGAACTTCGGTTCGTCGCCCTCGTATATTTTCCTGGGTATGCGTTTCCGGCTCACGTTGATCTCGGAGTCCAGCCTGTTGACTATTAGAGACATGAATATGGCCACGTGTTTTCTCAGCAGCTTGTCCCGGACGCTGGTGTAAAAGTCCTTGTAGTTGGCCGATACCCATTCCTTCGTGGTGTTTTTCTGGACCTCGATTCTCCGGTTGGTGATGACGACGTAGTCCGGCAGTCCGTCAATTTTATTCTGCCACATGTCGGGAATATTCTGGTTGCCTTTTTCCAAGACGAACCTGTTGTATTTCACCAGCTCGGGATTGTCATAACCGTCCTGGAAGAGATACACTTTCTTGTCCTTGATGAGCATAAGGGTCGCGAAGGAATTGTCCCGGGATTCATCGCTGAATTCTTCATGCGATTTTTCGTATTGCTGGTAGAAGAGCCGGTCCTCATCGTATCTGTTCAGCTTTTTGATGGCGACAGTTGTAAAATCGGGTTCCTTTGAGTACAGCGCGGCGGCCGGTAAAAGAATGGAAGCGGCGAACAAGCAGGCGAGAAAAACTCCAATCTTATGTGACATAGGTCCTCCATGATTCAGCGGGATTTATTACTTTCCGCCAGTGATTCAATCATTGATAGAAAATAATAATAAATTGCAATTTGTCAAATATTTTTCAGGGTTACTTCCTCTTATCTTTTTGTTTTTGCTCTTTCTTCCATTTCGCCTTATCCCGTTTTGTCCAGCTTTCAACCACATGGCGCGAGAGCTTCATCGCCTTGTCGGCCCTTGAGAGGAGCCCCTTTTTCGGTTTTTTCTTTCCATGCTTGAGATGCGCCTTGAGTTCGTCCTGCTCCTTTGCGGTCAGCGACGCCTCTGACCGTATAAAATCATCCAGGAGACCGGCCGTGACCGTTCCGGCGGCGATTGATGTCAGCAGGGATACCACCTTTTTTCTGTTGACCAGATCGTGGACCAGCTTATCGGGGAGCAGGGCCGGTCCGTAACGGGCAGCGCTCATGGCGCCTGTAAGGGCCGTCAGCGTCGCGGCCATGCCGCCTTCCGCGGCAGCAAGAAACAGGAGGGAGGGATCGTCCTGCCGTATGGTGCTGGTGAGGATGGCATAGGGCACCAGTGCCACGGGGATGTTGACGCTTGCCCTGGTAATCGGCGTTTTCAGTCCGGCATTGACGCCGGCGCATATCAGCTTCTCCCCGTTTTCGACGGTATCAATCGAAACGATGGCGGAGAGTATCCTGCTCAGGTTGCGGAGCTCCTGGCCGAGGGCGCCTGGGTTGACGCCCATGTCGAAAATAACGCCCGCGTTGAACTCGACGGTTTCGATGAGCTTGACCGTGAGTTCCAGCGATTTGCGGAGGGGGCTTGCGGGCGCCGCTTTCTCATTGATAAACGCTTTCAGCAGAAAGGAGTAGAGAAGGGCGGCCGCGCAGGTACCGGGGTCGCTGGTGAAAAGCCTTACGAACGCGGCAATGTCCGCTATATGGTCGATCGGCTCGTTTTTCCTGTGCGACAGGGGCGCAAGCGCCGGTATGATCCTTACCGCCGGCGTCGCCACCTCGGTCGGCCGTTTTGATTCTTTCTTCCGGGTGATAAACTTTTTTTCAACGCCATCCGGGTTCCTGAATATGCCGGAGGGATGATTCTGCAATTGAGGCGAATCGGCGACGCACTGGCGGAAGGCGTCGAGCCAACCCTCCCGTCTGGAAGCGGTCAGGCCCAGGATAATCATGAATTGCGTAATTGACGAATAGAGCCCCGGTTTTTTCCAGCGCTCCATCTTCCCCTTCAGGGCGGGTTCCGTGTCGACATACCCGTTGAGTTCCCCGAAATGGGTATTGATGTGCCCTTTGCTCATGCCTTCAAGGGGCGTAGCGAGCGCGTCTCCGACTACGGTCGTAAGTAGTACATTTTGTATTATATTGTTCATAGAATAACACGATATTTAATCGACACGCCATTTTCAAATGATATTTTTTTTAATACCCAATTTTTTTCCGGTATTACCGGGGAAGAGTGTGATAAATGCCGTTTCAATAGCCCGGGACCCGGGAACCCTTTCTTATGACATGGAATCAATAATCGACAGGACCACCCTGGTCCCGTCAATCAGATCCCGAATCATGATAAACTCCTTGGTCGTATGGACCTTTTGCATGCCTGCGGACAGGTTTATGGCCTTGATTCCGGCCCTGTTGAATATGTTGGTGTCGCTGCCCCCTCCGGAGACCTCGAACTGGTGTTTTACCCCGACGCGGGCCATAGCGTTCACGGCTATTCTGGCTATCGGGTCATCGGGCCTTATGGAGAAGCCCGAGTATTCCATGGTGCGCGACATGGCGCACCGCGCACCATGGAGCGCCGCGGTTTTTTTTGCGATGCCGCGTATGATTGATTCCTGCCGTATCAGCTTCCGATGGCTCAGGGATCGGACCTCCAGCACACAGGCCGCCTTTTCCGCAACGATGTTCGTGGCCCTCCCGCCGGAGATGGTCCCTATGTTCATGGTTGTCTCATGATCAATGCGTCCGGACGGGAGGAGGGTGATTATCTCGGAGAGGACATTGATGGCGTTGACCCCCTTCTCAGGCTCCATGCCGGCATGGGCGGCCCGCCCGGTTACGGTTATTGTCGTAGTGGCGTGATAGGGAGCCTGAAGAACGATCTTCCCGATTTTACCGTCGCTGTCAAATACGAAAGCATGCCGCGACCTGAGGAGCGACATATCGAATCCCTTTATACCACGCAGGCCGATCTCTTCTGCGCAGGAGAGGAGTATCTCGACCGGGCCGTGGCGCATCTCCGTCTCCGATATATATCTCAGCGCCTCGATGAACATCGCGATTGCCGCCTTGTCGTCGCTTCCGAGTATGCTTGTTCCGTCCGACGTGATGCGGGTTGCGCCGACCACCGGCCGCACCCTGTCGCAGGGGGTCACCGTGTCCATGTGTCCGGAAAAGAGGACCGGCCTTCTTTTCGCGTTTCCCCGCAGGGCGATAAGGAGATTGTGCGATTCGCCGCAGCGGATCGCCCGTATGGAACAACCGAGTTTCCGGGCCTCATCTGAGACGTACTTCAGCATCGCCCCTTCCTTCCAGGAGGGAGAGGAAATTCGGGCCATGTCTGTGAATGTTTTAACGAGCCGTTTCCTGTTGATCTGATACATATGGCAGACCTCTTATGTTCTGACTTAGATGCCGGCGAGGTATTTTTTTATCCTTTCCGAGTATTCTTCGAGGATCTCGTCGCGCGTGGCCGGGGTTTCCCCCTCGCAATACACGTGGACCAGGGGATGGGAGGCGTCCGGGAGCACCAGCACCCAGGCATGTGCATTGTTGATGCGGACGCCGTCGACCAGCTCGAGCTTGTCCGGGGGGGCATCGGACGAAAGTTCCCGCATCACCGCCGCCTTCTGGTCGGTGGTGCAATAGATCGAGGTGTGAATGATGTTTCCCTTCGGGAGCGCCGGCTTGATTTCATGGAGCGCGGTGTTCTCCAGGGTGAGGAACTGTAGTATCCGGAGAAAGCAGAACATCGGGTCATACTCGAGTTCGAGATATGGGTAGCGCCCTGACGGACCGCCGAGGAAGATGTCGGTGATGCCCTCCGGCGACCGGAGCATGGTGCTGGTGTGCACCGCCCTGCCTCCGTGCGAATGTATCAGGCGCTCGAGCGTTATCGAGGAAGTGACGGGGATGTTAATGGTCGACTCCTTACGGTATTTCAAGTAGTAGAGGCACAGGACGGCGATAACATCGTCGTCGGTGAGTATCTCCCCTTTTTCGTCAATCACCGTGATGTGATTGCTGTGCGGCCCCACGATGACCCCTATCTCATTGTTCATTCGTGCCATTTTCATGATGTTGTTAATGGCCGCGCGGGTATCCGATTTCGTCTCCTCTTCGCTCGCGAACTCCTTTATCTGGCCGCGCAGCACCATTGTTTCACAGCCGTATTCTGATAGCATAGCGGGAAAGACGTGCGCAGCGGTGCCGTTGAAACAGTCCACGATGACGTTCCATTTTCGCTCCCGGGGGACAATGTCATCGAGATAGTAGGCAATGTTATGTATATACGATTCGATGTGATGGCTCGGATAGAGGAGCTTCCCCGTGTCGAATGCCTCCTTGCGGGGATAGTCGCCGCGGAAAAAGATGTTCTCAATTTTTTTTTCATCGCCGAGTGGAAGCTGGAAGCCGTATTTGTCCATCAGCCGTATCTGGATGAACTGGAGCTCGGTCAGCGGGGATATCTGTATATAGGCCCCCATATCGGCGTTGAGGAAGCGGGTGGTGTAGCGGTTGACGGGTATCGATTCGATTTCCATGTCGTACACGTCGACGCCCATTGAAAGAAGGCCCGCCGTGAAGGCGCGCATGATGATGCGCGCGGCGGTCGTCGTGTCGCGGCTCACGGTGATTTTTGCGTTCCTCCCGAGGAACGCGCCGATGGCCGAACCGAGCCGGGAGGCGAATTCCGGCGTGATCTTGACGTTGAACGTGCCCGTTATACCGTCAGGAGTGAACAGGGTTTTTTTCTCACGCTGGCCCCATATAATGTCCTCCGTCAGCCTCGTCCCCTGCTCGATGTACTTGTCGGGCCAGACCCTGATTCCGGCAGAGATCTCGACCCCGGCTCCAATCCGGCAGTCGTCGCTGATAACCGATCCCTCGAAGACGGAGACGTGCTGTTCAAGTACGCAGCGCTTCCCGATGACGGCGCCGCGGAGCTCAGACCCGGGGCCGATGACGGTGTTGTGCAGGATGATGCTTTTCCGTATTGAGGCCTCTTCCTCGATCACGCAATTGTCGCCAATCACTGAAAATTCCGATACCTCGGCGCCCTCCTTTATCCTGACGAAATCGCCGATAATCACCGGCCCTTTGACGGATGCCCCCGGGTGTATCTCGACGTCTCGGCCGGCCCACACATTGCGCGCGATCTTTTTCCCGGGGAAGTCGACGTTAACCATGCCCCCCAGGATGTCATTGTGAACGTCGCAGTACGCCGGGATGTTCCCGATGTCGCACCAGTACCCTTCTGCTATATATCCATAGAGCGGGACATTTTTTTCCTGTAGAAGAGGGAAGAGGTCGAACGAAAAATCGTATTTGATCGCGGGCGGTATATAGTCATTGATGATGGAGGGGGATATCACATAGAGCCCCGTGTTGGCGGTGTCGCTGAAGACCTCGCTCCACGACGGCTTTTCAAGGAAACGCTCGATGCGCCCGTCCTCGCGGGTGATCACTATGCCGTATTCGGTCGGCTTGCTCACTTTTTTCAGGACGATCGTGAAGGGCGACTCGCGGCGGCGGTGAAACTCCAGGATTTCGCCGATATGAAAATCGATGATGCCGTCGCCGGAAAGCACGACCACGGTATCGGCGCATTCTCCGACCGCCCTTTTCACGCCTCCTGCCGTACCGAGGGGCGTTTCCTCCAGGGAATAGGTGATGGAGACGTCCCACTCCGATCCGTCCCCGAAATAGTTCTGCACGTTTTCAGGAAGGTAGTAGAGGCTTATGATGATGTCCCTGATCCCGTGGCGCTTCAGGAGATTGATGGCGTGCTCGATGACCGGCTTGTTGATCACCGGCACCATCGGCTTCGACCTGTTGCAGGTCAGCGGCCTGAGCCGCGTGCCTTCTCCTCCCGCCATGATGACCGCTTGTATCATTAAATGTCTCCTTACTGGCGTGGTGATACGCCGTTCGAACCGGATACCGGATAACTCGGATATGTCTCAAGATAAGGGTGCTCTTACAGGATTCTATGTTAATTGCAGAGCGCGAGATATGGTTCAAATAATGTATCAGCAGGGCAATTTATGTCAATCAAAAATGTGCGGCCCGTGTGTCCGTCGTTCAGTACGAGTATACCATCTTCCCGATGATGAGGTCGGAGGGGATCACGCCGAGCGTCCTGCTGTCGAATCCCCTGTCGAGGTTGTCGCTCAGCACAAAATACTCCTTCCGCCCCAGTTTGACCGCCGGCATGTTGTCGCGGTACGTGAAGTTCATAGGGAAGATTCTAGTGTCCGATGATACCGTTTTCCAGCGGAAGGAAGCCCTGGCATTGTTGATATAGAAGACCCTGTCCTTTATCTCGACGGCATCCCCTTCTCCCGCGATGATCCTCCGTATGACGTAGCGTCCCGGTTCAACGGGGCTTTCAATAAGGACGATGTCCTCAACCTTTAATGTCGCGTGCTTGAGGAAGAAAAGGGTGTCCCCCGCCTTTACGGCCGGGCCCATCGAATCATCAGGCGCCTGAAAGGGAAGGATGATCAGCCGGCATATGATGAAGCCGGCAATGATCCCTCCTGCGGCTGAGATAATTTTTACAAGAATCCCCGATAGCTGGCTCTCCTGTCTGTACATCCCTGTCTCCGTCTCCCATCACTGTCAGTATCAGGTATAACCATATTGACGCCCCGAAATAAATCAATTAAAATCCTGATGCATTATGTCTAGCGGGATGTCCGGCCGATCCTGTTTCTACCGGTTCTTTTCGGGTGTTTCGACATAATCTCATATTAATTTGTTGACAACAATAAAGAATTTTATATTATCTATAGATTAATTATTTAATAATTTTTGTATTTATAATTAATTTTTGCTCGGGCAGCCCGCATAACCCCAGGCTTAATAATTTATACTAAATTTTAAGCTTTTAGGGGTCGATATTTTAAATTGTAGTATATTGATGTACGTGTCATAATAATTATATAATGCAGTTTTTGAGACTATTATTTCGAAAGGAGTTAGCAATGAAAAGAGTGACCAGGTTAAGTACATTGTCGCTGGCAATAGGCATCATGATGTTGTTCGTCGGCAATGGAACCATACAGGTGAAAGCCCAGCAGCAACAGCAGCAGCAGAAACAGAGACAGGACGGGCTGGTCGTGGACTGGTTGAATGATTTCGAGGACTGCGAGGACTGGAGGGCCGTTTCGACCTGTCCGCTGGGAGATACGAAAACGAGGAAAATCCCCGGCAAGCCGAGACCGGTCAACGAGCAGGGACAGCAGGTTAACGAGGACGGACAGCCCGGCGAATTCAAGGACGAGATGACCGACGAGAACGGGCTGACCCATAAAAACGACTATGTTCTTGGCATCAAGACATATTTTCTTGAAAGAGGATATGACCGCGTGGAAGCGTTTCCGCCGAACGAATACATCATCAGGGGCAAGGCGCGCGAGATAAAGGTATGGGCCCTCGGAAGAAAGTTCAGGCATACCCTGTGGGTCAAGCTCCGGGATTACAAGGGGCACCTCCACAAGCTGAAAATCGGCCGGCTCGATTTCTGGGGATGGAGGGAGATGTCGGCTATCGTTCCCGGCTGGCTTCCCCAGTCGACGAGCTATGCGATGCTCGACAGGAACCTTCATTTCGTTTCGTTCTTCGTCCAGAGCGACCTGTATGAAATCCCCGGTACCTTCTATACGTATTTGGATCAGTTCAGGATCGTTACGGATCTCTCTGAATTTACCGGCGACGAAACGATCAAGGATACCTGGTAAAATTGATATAGGCTAAGTGTGATAGGCTAAGAAGGGAGGCTTTTAATGAATAAAGGAAGAGTTGCAATATTAATGAGTTTGTCGGCCGCTGTGTGCCTGCTTTTTGCGGTACCGTCGGTGCACTCGAGAATTATAACCAACGTTCCGGCCGATATCAGCGGGAATGAGTTGAAGGCGATCGTCATTGCTGACTTTGAGAATGCGGTGCTGGGCGATAACGGCTGGCAGGTCGATTCGGTCCCCAAAAAGTTTACAAAGGCTGAGACCGAGCAAAAACTGAAGATGAAAAATCCAATCATTGTGCTTGAAATGAAGCTGATTTCCGGCGGACCTAATGACATGAACGTCGAGGAGTGGTCCGTCACAGATAAGGGGAAGAAAAAAGAAAAATGTCTGGGCGTTAAGTTCCAGTTTAAGTATCCGGGAACCAATCAGGTGCATATTCTTGCTCCGCCCCAGGTGGACTGGAAGGACAAGTCTCCCAAGTACACCTTCAACCCGAGCACGGGAAAAGACGAGCAGGAGCGGGGCATCGAGCTTCCGGGGCAGTGCAAGGGGATTTCCATCTGGGTCCATGGCCGAGGGCACCCCTACAACCTGGAAGCGTGGGTGAAGGATTACCGCGGCTCAACGCATATAATAAAATTCGGGTCGGTCAATTTCGTCGGCTGGCGTCCGATGAAAGCCTTCATCCCGGTCGGCGTGCCGCAGTCTTTTGAATCCTTCCCGCAGACGCGCGTGACGAAGATAACGCGTTTCGTGTTGAGGGCCGTTCCGAACGCGCCCCGTGAAGAATTGATGGAAATGACCTATTTTTTCTTCGACCAGTTGAAAGTTCTGACAGACACCTACGAGGTGAACTTTGACGGCAACGAGTTGCATAAAATTTTTGACGGCGGGAAGAGCGGAGAAAAGAAAACGCAGTAGGTAATTCTCTTTTTACATATTTGCAGCAATTTTTTTTCGCGGCCGGAAAATACCCATCGTTCATAGTGATGGGTATTTTCTATTTTAAAAATATTGAATTTCCGGTAAAAATATTAACCTTAAGACGTATTTGCTTTCAAAATAATCAGGGGGCGGAGGGGATCAGGAGATAGCGGGACAGAGTATGCATCGCATGTTTGAATATACTACTATCTGCTCAGGGTGAACAGGAGTATCAAAGCCGATCTTTTACCATAAGAGGATCGAAGACATCCCGGGAGCCCTGTACGGAAGCATGAATCGATTCAATGCAGGTTCTCCCGACACGGTTCTCTATTCTGTTTCTGCAAATCCCGGATTTTCTTTTCACGCGAGACGGGCGCCGGCGGCGTCTTGATGCCGGTTGCGCGGGCCGGTTCCAAATAACATAAGGATGGGTTTTACGGCATGGCAAAAGAAAAAATAATGGAAAGACTCGATTCGCTCTTCAAGGAAGAACTCTGGGGCAGGATCGAGCCGAAAGATATCGGAATATCAAAATTCAAGATACTCGACGACCTGTTCAACACCGTGGTTTCAGAGAAAGCGATCCAGGAAACGCTGGAGGCATGCAAGATGCACATGGAGGAGCACCCCGATTCGATAACTTCCATATACCTTATCGGGGAGATCGGCTACCACCAGGACCGCATCGAAGACGCCACGCAGCTCCGGCGTCTCATAGATATTTTCACCGCTTACCACAAGTGGGCGGTCGTCGAGCTGATCGCGGAGAAGATACTGGAGTACGGAGAATCGAGTGTCGCCCTGCGGGCCCTCGCGCTTTCCCTGGAGCGCCTCGGGCGGAACAAGGACGCCATCCCCGTGCTGGAGAGCCTTCTTAAAATTGACCGCTTTGATGCGGACCTCGCCAAGAAGCTGGCGTTCGCCATTATAGACGAGGATCCTGAAAAGAGCATCTATTATATGAAGCTGTCCATCGAGGGTTTCATAAAGAACAAAAAATACGAGGAGGTCACCAGCCTGTGGAACAAGTTGGTTTCGGTCTCCTGGGGCGATATCTCCTTTTTCGAGCGCATCGAGCGCTTCCTGATCGAGGCAAAGCAGTTCGACCTGGTCGCGAGCCTCATCAAGATCCTTTTGCAGAAATACCGGGATGAGGAGAATCCGGACCTTTCCATCGAGCTCCTGAAAAAGGTGCTCAAGTACCGGCCTGAGGATACGCACGCGCGGCGTGAAATCATCAACCTCTATCGGGTCAAGTACAAGGACCATTCACAGTTCGAGCAGTTCATGAAGCTGTCAAAGCTGGCCAACTATAAGACGCCGGCAAAATACGCCATACAGGATTTTGAGAAAAACATCGTCTTCGACAAGGGAAATTACGCCTACCATAACACCTGGAAGCTCGGAAAGATCGCGGAGATGGACAGCGAGAACATTATTATCAATTTCAACGACAAGCCGGACCATAAGATGTCGATCCAGATGGCCCTCCAGTCGCTCACCCCGATACCCAAGGACCATCTCTACGTGATTCAGTACGAGGATCCGGAGTATGTGAAGAACCTGTTCAAGGACGACTTCATGCAGTTCTTCGAGATATTGATCAAGTCGTACGGTGGCAGAATCCTCCTGGAGGACATTAAGCGGGAGCTGATACCGAACTTTGTTTCCGAAAAGGGATGGTCCAAGTGGTGGAGCAGGGCCAGGACGAAGATCAAGCGCGACCCGCACTACGGCTTCTCGGAAAAGAAGAAGGATCTGATATACGTCAGGGACAAGCCCGTTACTTTTGCCGAGGAGCTCCTCGAGAGCTTCACCGGGTCCGATTCGTTCAGCAAGAGGCTCGATATCGCCATCGAGTTCGTCAACAATATCGACAAGGATGAGGGGCAGTCGGTCGCTCCCTATTTCATTGATTTCTTTACCGAGGAGATGAAGGGAGATTCCGAGACGCGCCAGGTCCTCTCCTACATGCTGTTGAAAGACATGGCCAAGTTCGTGGACCCGGCCAAACTGAAGCTGGATGCCCTGCGGCAGAGGGTCATCGATTTTATAAAGGGAACCAACGAGGTTGCTCTCCTCTCCATGAAGATATCATCCTACGACTACAAGAAGGATCTGGTCAATCTCATCGAGGAATCGCGGGAAGACTGGCCCCAGGTGCTTTCGGAACTCCTGTTCGAGACGCCGGTGCGCATACACAAGTATATCTTCAACAACCTGATACGGGCCCACGCCTACAATATCATAAACGGCTTTATAGACCGGGTGATCACCGGAGCGAAGCAGTATCCAGAGATTTTCATCTGGGTCGCCCGGAACCTGTTCGGGAAGACGTGGGATTATGACTGGCTCGACTACTCGAGGGAACGGCTGGTGGTCGCCTACTTCCGCCTGTTGAACGAGCTGAAAAAAATAGAGATCGAGGGCAACAGACTGAAAAACATGGCCCTGGACGTCCTCTTCGACAACAGCGCGGCGGTGCTGAAAAACATTGCAGAGCAGTTCGATGTCGCGTTGCTCGGCAAGCTGTACGACCTCTTCTGCAACATATCCTTCGTGGAACTTCCTCAGAAAGACTCGTTTCTCGCAGTCATACGGTCCGTTCACCCGGACTTCCAGCCATTGATGGCGCATGTGGAAGAGGGATGGGACCTGGATGTCGAGAAGCTGATCGTCTCGCAGGAGGGATACGTGAAGATGAAGGCCGAGCTTGACCGGCTGGTCAACGTGGAGCTGGTGAATATCTCCAAGGAGCTCACCAAGGTCGCGGACGTTTCCGCCGACATACGGGAGAATGTCGAATATAATGCGCTGATGGAGAGGCAGGCTACCCTGGAGCTTTCCATCTCCAGGCTCGACAGTGAAATGAAGAAGGCACAGGTGCTCAACCGCAACGAAGTCTCGGTGGATGCGGTAAACATCGGTACCACGGTCATACTGCGCGATGCGAAATCGGGCGACGAGCGGGACTATACCATCCTCGGGCCGTGGGACGCTGATTACGAGAAGCGGGTTCTCTCCTACCGGTCTCCGATAGCGAAATCCCTGCTCGGTTCGAAAGTGGGCGATGCGGTCAAGCTTGATATAGAGGAAGGCAGCAGGGAGTACCAGATAAAGGAAATCCAGAAATACCGGATGCAGTCGTGAAGGATATTTGTAAAAAATGCAGAATAATATTTGACAAATAGCCGTCCCGAATACTATGGAACTTGCACCGCCGCGATGGTGGAATTTGGCAGACACGCAAGATTCAGGATCTTGTGGGCATTACGCCTGTGAGGGTTCAAGTCCCTCTCGCGGCACAACGGAAGGCGGGGTCTGAAGGCCCCGCCTTAATTATTTGGCGGGAATTGCCCGTTCGTTAGGAGCCGCACTGAGGTGAGTGCGGGGGATGACGATTAACGCATAGTCGGACTCTCAACGGATAAATTCAATGGCATCAAACATAAGACATCCTTTTCTTAATTGCAATTGAGGATCCTGGAGAACTTGTCATTGGGCTCTTTACCCTCGCCGCTGACGGAATATTCAGGCCGGATTCCTTCGACAAAATACATGTCAAGGGCACCCTTCCGTTTGGCGGAGATCTGCCCCCGGGGCGTGCAGATGAAAAGATGCTTTATGGCGTCATATGTTTCATGCGAGATGTTGATTTTTCCTGCCTCGCCCGAGGATTCCATCCGGCTGGCGGTATTGACAGTATCACCAAATACATCATAGGCGAATTTCATACTGCCGATAACACCCGCCACAAGAGGGCCGGTGTGCATGCCGATCCGCACCTCCCAGACATGGCGTCCCTCAACCGACCTTCTTTTTTTTACCGCATTCATATAGTCCCGTATTTTGATGGCCGCGAGGGTACAGTCAATGGCATGTGTCGCCTTCGGCACCGGCAGGCCGGCGGCAAGCATATATGAATCCCCGATTGTCTTGATTTTTTCCAGTTTGTGAATCCTGGTTACCTCGTCAAAATATGAAAAGTATGTGTCCAGTTCATTGATAAGCTCTTCCGGGGCAAGTTTTTCGGATATATTAGTAAAGCCCACAAAGTCCGTAAAAAGCACTGTGACCGATTCATACCTCACCGGCTCCGTTGCGCCCTTTTCAGAAAGCTCTTCTGCCACCTTCTCCGGGAGGATGTTCAGGAGCAGTTTCTGGACCTTGCTCTTTTCTTCTTCGATCGTTTCTTCCGCTTTAATGCCTTCATTCCAGAGATAAAATGTGGATATGATTATCCCGAGGGGCGCAAGAAATATGAAATAGTATCTCAGGGCCAGGAGTATCGGTCTGAAGGGGATAGGGAATACCGGTGCAAAATGCTCAAACCACCAGTAAATAAAGACAATGCACGCGAGGTTGCTCACCATGAACCAGATTGTTAATTTAGCGTGCTCACGATCAAAGACAAACATCGGTATCATAAAGAGGGGGTATAGGAGTATTTCGCTCTTGATATAGGAGCCGGAAAAAATAGGCGTTGTGCAGAAAAAGACCTGGCAAAGGTGAAAGAGTATGATATTGAGAACTGTACGGTTGACATGTTTTGATTTGAGATAATACAGCACGATTGATGTGATATAGGTCACAACACAGGGAGTGGCATACAGGAAATAGTAGCGGTATACCTCCGGATCGTGGTTAATGAGCACAAGCCAGGCGATTAGTATTGCGGGTATTTCAAGGCCGGTTATTCCGGTGAAAACAATCCAGATATTATTGAATATCCGTTCCTGTTTTACTTTCCGAGTGGACATATCGTCGGTGATGCCCACAAGCGTCAGCTGCTTCCAGAGTTTTATAATCCATTCCATTAGCACCTTCCGGAAATGCCTTTATAGTATGTAAAGAACTGATATGACGGTACAATTATCATCTATCTAAAAGGCACTTGTAAATACGAGAGGTCATGCCGGTGTTACGTAGAATGAGTATGGCACATCTGCAGGGTTATGACAAGTAAAAAAATTTCCGGTCAGAAGCTTAAAAATTTTATATTTCCGCAATCCCGATCGTATACAGATTATTGAACATGATCGGGGATCAAACATGAAAATCACTCTTCGCGTTATCAAGATATTTTCGCTCGTCTTGCTTTCATGCGGATATCCGGATGAATACACGCCTCTTGTGGAGCTAGTGAGTTCTAACATGCGTGGAATGGAGATTGTTCTCCCCGCCAGCGGACTCATCGAGGGCTCGTCAACCCGAGCAACCGCACTGGTTATCCTGTCAAGCGGGAAGAAGCGAGAGGTCGAGGGCATTTCATGGGAGAGCCTGGACCCCGATATCCTTGAGGTCGATCAGACGGGTCTGGTTAGCGGCCTCGCGCCCGGCAGGGGCAGGGTGTCGGCCAGTCTGAGAGACATGAGGGCGGTGGAAGAGGTCAATGTCCTGCGCAGAATTGACTACAGTCGTATAAGGATCAGCGAGGTCTTCTATGACGCCGAGGGGGCCGACGACGGCAAAGAATTTATCGAGCTTTACAACGGCAACGAGTATGACGCGGATATCTCGGGAATGATGGTGACCGACGGCAGTACATCAAGCAGGCCCTATGTTTTTCCGGTGGGCAGCGTGATCGGCGCGAAGGGGTATTCCACCGTCGCCCAGTCAATGGAGGGCTTTTACCTGTTCTTCGGCGTCTATCCGGACTATGACGCCTTTACCTGTACCCTCAACAACAGCGGAGAAACCGTGCTCTTGATGAAGCCATGTGGCGAGGTCATTGACGTCGTGTACATCAAGGGCGGGACAGAGGATTTCAGGCCCGGGGAATCATGGTGCCCGGGGCTTCTCCCCGCGGCCGCATCCGGGAGCTCCGTTAATCGCGTCGGCGCCGAGGATACGGATACCTGCTCGGACTGGGAAAGCCGGTCGCCGTCCCCGGGCGAATAATGGCCCCCGCAACGTATGAAAATTATGTCCAGTAATCCGCCGGCCTCTCCGAATATATTAACAGGGGTGTGTCATCCACGGTATAACTGGCGGGAGGGCATCATATGGCATACGAGCAGGAAATTGCGGATATTATCGAGCATACCAGGCAGGAAATACTCTTTGCAATAAAGGAACGGATGGCAGAGCTGACCCGGGGTACCAGCGCGCCGGTTGAGCTGAGGAAGGTGACGGTCATGGACACGTCGGGGCCGCGCCGCGATGCGCTCCGTTATCTCGAATTAAAAAACGTCTTTATCGACGACACTAACGCGCTCTGCGGCGATCTTGTCGGCAGGGAGGACCGGTTCAACGACGGGGTCCTGTTCGGCAAGTGCATCGAGGACCTGCCCATTGATGACCTGAAGCAGGTGCTTGACGCCGTCTTCAGCAACCGGTGGCGCGTTGACCTGGCCGATTACGAGCCGGTCGTGACAGGAAGGCGCGAAGGTCTCTATGATTTTATCATGTCGAAAAAGGCCGGAATATCCAGAGCCCTCAGGAGGGGCGTCTGAAACTCACAATGCCCCGCAGGGCCGGAATAACCATGAAGGGAAAATCTCAGGGTGAATCGTTTGATGAGATGATGACCGATATCGACCTGCAGCTCTTCGGCCTGCAGGCGGGGCTGGCACGCTTTGTCGCCGCCCTCCTGGCTGAAAAGGCGGGGAACGCCGCCGACATACAGCTTTCGATATCCCACGCGGCGGACGACGAGCCGGGCGCGATCCAGTGCGCCCGGGTGTTCGTCGATCCGGACGATGAGTTGATAAAAATTACCGACGCCGCCGGCGCGACCGTTGAATGGGACGGTCTCAACATAGCTGCGCAGTACCTGATCGCGCACTATCTCTACACCCGCCGTCTTTCCGACTCGCTCTACCGCTCGCTTTCATAGTGCCTGGCCTGTGGCGGCCCGTGTTTCATCCGTTTATCATGTTGACCGGCTGGCCCGTGGCGTCCATGACGTCGTGCCAGAAACGCGAGGCCGGGTCGATCTTCTTTCTCTTTGATATGGCCAGCTCTATGGGGACGTGCGTGTAGATATTGTTCCAGAGGCCGATGATCATGTCGGTCCTTCCGGACATTCCGGCGTGCACTGCATTCTGGCCGAGTCGGGCGCAGAATATGGAGTCGTTCGGCACCGGCGGTGCACTCCTGATCAGGTAGCTCGGGTCGATGTATTTCAGGTTCACCTCCATCCCCTGCTTTTTAAAATACTCATTGATGGTCTTCTTTAAAAACACGCCGATGTCCTCCAGTAGCAGGTTGCCGGACGCGTCCCGTTTCTGCAGCGCCGCGTCTTTCTGGAGGATGTCCTGCCCGGTGCCCTCGGCGACCACGATCACGGCGTGGCGCCGGTTCAGCATCCTCTTCTTGAGGTGTGAGAGGAATCCGTTGGGGCCGTCCAGGTCGAAGGGGACCTCGGGGAGGAGCACGAAGTTGACGTCGTTCATCGCCAGGCAGGCGTGCGCCGCGATGAATCCCGAGTGGCGTCCCATGAGCTTGACCAGGCCGATGCCGTTGGGCGCGCCCTTTGCCTCCACGTGGGCGGTGTAGATGGAATCGACCGCCTGGGAGAAGGCCGTTTCGAAGCCGAAGGAGCGCTGGATGTAGCTGATGTCGTTGTCGATGGTCTTTGGTATTCCTATCACCGATAGTTTCATGCCGCGCCGGGCGGCGATTTCCGCTATCGCGTGCGCCCCCCTCAGGGTGCCATCGCCGCCGATGGTGTAGAGGATATTGATGCGCATGCGGGACAGGGTATCGACCAGGACCTCCATGTCCTCGGTGCCGCCCCGCGACGATCCCAGGATAGTCCCGCCCTCAAGGTGGATGTCCTCGATATCCTCCGGCAAAAGCTCGATTGGCTCGAAGCCGTTTTTCGGGTCCAGGCCGCTGTAGCCGAAGCGTATGCCGGTGATTGACTTTGACCCGTACAGGTAGTGGGAGGCCATGACGATCGCGCGTATGACGGCATTGATGCCGGGGCAGAGGCCCCCGCACGTGACGATGGCCGATCGCGTTTCCGCGGGATTGAAGTATATCTTTTCCCGGGGGCCGGCCTCCTCGAAATTTTTCTCCGGCTCGATACAGGGGGCGGCAGTGCCGTTGACTACCGGATTGTAGATGATGCGCTTTTGGTCGTCGATGAACGACGACTCGCGGAAAGTATATTTATTTAGGAGGGGCGAGCGCACGGCGCCTTCGCCCAGTTTCTTGATTCTGAAATCCATATTTTCCTCCGGCCCTGGCTGTTATGGACGCATGGAATAAAGGATTGCGCGGGCGGCATAATTATCAACAAAAAAACATGCCCCGGACGCCGGAGAAAAGAATGAATGTGCTTGACAGGCTCAATTTTTTGTAAAAAAGTTTGGACTAATTTTCGGATGCCGATACAAAACCCGCCGGCGCGTGAGGCGGGGAGCAGCGGGGTGGGATTATGAAACCAAAATTCAACAGGGTCGCGGTGCTGTTTTCAGGGGGACCGGCGCCGAGCGCAAACGCGGTCATATCGTCGGTCGCGCTCAATTTCCTCGACAACAACGTGTCGGTTACGGGCATCATGCGCGGTTATGAATTTATCCAGGACTTCAACAAGAACTATCCCAAACTTCGCAAGGACGTCCATTACGGGAACATCACATATGAAATCACCAAGGCGAGGAACCGGAGCGGCATTTTCCTCCGGACGTCCCGGGCGAATCCGGGCAAGGACATCAAGACCATGGAGGACCTGAGCAATCCCGAGAAGAACGGACGCCTCAAGAATATCATCGACGCCTTCGATCACCTGGAGGTAGGCGCGCTGGTTTCGATCGGCGGTGACGATACGCTCAAGACCGCCAACTATCTCTGGCTGATGGGCTTCCCGGTGATTCATATACCCAAGACCATAGACAACGACTACTACGGCATACCATGGACCTTCGGCTACTGGACCGCGGTTGACGTCGCGCAGAAGATCCTCCTGAACCTAAAGGCGGACGCTCAGGCAACGGACAGCTTCTTCGTGGTCGAGCTTATGGGTCGGAAATCCGGGTGGCTCACCTACGCCGCAGGCATTGCCTCGGAAGCGATCATCATGATCTCCGCCGAGGACATCCCGGGCGATATCGTGAATCTCGATCAGATTGTCGAAAATATCGCCGATGTCATTGTTTCCCGCGAGAACGACAAGAAGCCGTATGGCATTATCGCCGTATCGGAGGGGATAGCCGACAAGCTTCCCCCGGAGATGAAGCCGAGGGCAACGGACAAGCACGGCAACATCAGGCTCGGTGAGGCGAAAATATCGAGCATTATAGCCGAAGGAGTCAAGGAGCGCTATCGGGAGAAAACGGGCCTCGATGTGAAAATAACCCCGAAGCAGGTAGGCTACGAGATACGGTCTGCTTATCCCACCGCCTTTGACGTGGTCATGGGAAGCATGCTCGGATACGGCGCGGCCAGGTTCTACCTGGAAAACACCTTCGGCGTCATGGTTTCCGTAACGGACAATTTCGACCTGAAGGCGGTCCCCTTCTCCGAGCTTATCGACAAGGACACGCTTAAAACCAGGTTGCGCGATGTCCCGCGCGGAAGCGATTTTTTTAATCTGAAAAACAGGCTCCAATATATGAATATTTTTGACTGAGAGGGATAGTGGGATCGTGATGAACGTGAAACATGCCGCAATCATACTCTGCGCGTGCCTGGCCGCGGCGGTAGGCTGTTCCCGGGACCGGGGTCCTGCCGGCTTTGATGGAATTTTCGGCAAGCTTCAGCGCGCCAGCGGATACACCGAGGCGAAGCGGTACTATAGCGACGGCACAATAGAAGTGCTGGACAGGGCCGTGCGTGACGGGGTAATCGCTGACGGGGACAGACTCTCCGTTCTCCCGCTTTTCAACGAAAAGACGGCGTGGGAAGAGGTATCCAGTAACGTTGAAGGGACGAAAGGCATCGTCCGCCTGCGCTACACCGGCCACCCGGTTGAAAACATGATTGGGTTCGAGATGGTCTTTCGCCTTGTAAAGGAGGGGGGCTCCTGGAAGATAGACCTGGAGGAGGAGCTGCGGGATGGCATGGCGCTCCGTAAAAAAGGGGGCGCGGCCGACTATATACGGCGCATCAAGAAGGGCTACTAGGCCATTGATATTGCAAGGTTGAGGATGATTTCCTCGAGAAGCTCCCGCGCCTCCCCGTCGTCGGGGAATCGCTCGATGAAATTTAGGCATGATATATAGGCCATGTACAGGGCGCCCGCCTCGATGTAGAGGTTTATCAGGTTGAAATGTATCTCTTCAATGTCCGGGTTGATCTCCAGCGAACGGGAATAATAGAAAATGGCCTGTTCCGGTTCGCCCATTTCCCAGCATACGCCGGCGAGATTTGCCAGGGTCACCGCGTCGTCCGGGTTCAGTCTGATTGAATGCTCAAGGATCTGTTTCGATTTTTTGAATTTTCCGAGTTCGCAGAGGGTTATCCCGAGGCCGTTCAGGATGTCCGGGTCGGTGCTGTTGAGCATCGCGCCGATGCTGAACAGCTTCAGGGCCTTCTCGTAGTCTCCCATCTCGACGTATTCATATCCCGTATCAATGAGAAGAGATGGATTTTCTCTCAATTCGCTGAGTTCCTCAAGGCCTATCTGCATCTCCTTGAGCGCAAGGGAGCTGACCTTTTTCTGGAATCGCTGATTCGATCGCTGTTTATCGGACATACTGTTCTACTGTTGAAGCGACGCGCCTCTAAATGCCATAAAATATTATGTCTTATGACATTTTTTTGACAATAGTGCCGTAGATTCATTATGTCAATAAAAAAAGGTAATTTTTTCCTGCATGAGTCACCGCGGCGTAAGAGTAGAGAGATTGTTATCGGGACATGAAGCAGCCGGGCGTGGTGTCTGGATGACTATTCAAGCCGAAAAAATTACTTGACTGTTTGCGGGTATTAATTCTTATTGAAAAATTCAAGCGTGGAACAGGAAACTCGTCGTTTCCGCATTATGATAAGATGGTATTATCCCGGCACGCCACGAATCGAGCGAGTGCCCGCCGGCTAATGAATATTCTACTAACAGTTGCATCACGAGTTATACTTTTTAAGGAGTCACCGCATGCCAAAAGAGAAAATTTTTTGCGCCAATTGCCAGCATTGTATTGTCATCCGGCAATATGAATCCGAGCCTGACCGCTATGTCCTCAGGGTCAAGTGCCTCAAGAAGAAGTGGGTGAAACGGTCAGGAGAAGAGAAACTTTACAAGTTTTTTACTGTCGCGCGCCGCATCATGGACGACTGTGAATATTATACCGAATCGGGCGAGCTGTTTCCCTACATCAAGAATTTACGGAAAGAGCTTCCGATAAAGGACGAGATATATTCCACCAAGGATGTGTAAGGATGTTTTCTCGCTTCGAGGGGGGCATTCATCCGCCCGAACATAAAAAGGTAACCGAAGAGAGTGCATTCATAAATCTGCCGATTCCTCATTCCTGTTGCATTCCTCTCCAGCAGCATATCGGTGCTCCAGCGATGGCGGCTGTCAAGGCGGGCGACATCGTTACGGAAGGCCAGCTCATCGGCACCGCGCAGGGCTTCATAAGCGCAAATGTGCATTCATCAATACCGGGGAAGGTCGTTGATATCGCGCCTGTGCTGACCGCCAGCGGCATGCAGCAATCCGTCATCATAGAAGCCGAGGGCTCGTTCTCCGCCTCGGCCATGCCACAGGAGGTCTCCGATTGGACCCTCCTTTCGGAGGATGAAATCCGAGAACGCATCAGGAACGCCGGCATCGTCGGCCTCGGCGGCGCGGCATTTCCAACCGCCGTCAAGCTGTCGCCCCCGAAAGAAAAACCTATCGACACCCTTATCGTTAATGGGGCCGAGTGCGAGCCGTATCTTACCATTGATGGAATGCTGATGAAATCGTTCCCGGACGCGATTATTGAAGGAACACGGATCGCATTGAAGGCCTTGAGCGTACAGAAGGCTATTATCGGCGTCGAGGACAACAAGAAGGGCGCCATTGCAGCACTCAAGAAATCGCTGGAACAGGCGGGGGCAGGGAATATATCGATCACAAAGCTGAAAACGAGGTACCCGCAGGGCGCCGAGAAGCAGATGATATACGCGCTGCTGCGGAGGCAGGTCCCTTCTGGCGGGCTTCCGATGGACGCGGGAGTCATTGTGCAGAACGCGGGGACCGTGTACGCCATCCGGGAAGCGGTTGTCCACGGGATGCCCCTTTTTTCCAGGTATATAACGGTATCGGGCGGGGCGATACGGCGGCCCGGGAATTACAAGGTCCGTATCGGCACGCGCATCAGGGACATTGTCGAGGAATGCGGCGGTTTCAGTCAAGAGCCGGCAAGGATCGTGATGGGTGGGCCCATGTGCGGTCTCGGCGTTTATTCGATGGATATCCCCGTGGTCAAGGGCACGTCCGGCCTGCTGTTCCTCACCCAGAAAGAGGTTAGTGGCGGAGATTATTCCCCCTGTATCCGATGCGGTAAGTGCGTTTCCGTGTGTCCGGCAGGCCTCCTGCCGTTCGCCCTGGGCAATGCCGCCGAGAAGAACAGGATGGACCTGGCGAGGGAGCTCAACCCGAACGATTGTATCATGTGCGGTTCGTGCAGCTATGTCTGCCCGGCCCGGCGGCCGCTGAGTCATTTTATAAAAATTACCAAGCAACGCATTTCAGCCAAGAGGTAAACAGGGTTTCCCTATGACAGAAACCAAGAATACAAGTAAAAAAGAAGAGATGCTGGTTGTCGCCCTGGCTCCCCATATAAGCTCCGGGGAATCTATCCCGCGGGTTATGTGGCAGGTGGTTGCCGCTCTGGTGCCGGCGGCCGCGTTTTCCGCGTGGCTCTTCGGCCCGCGTGTCCTGCTGGTCATGGGGGTGGCCGTTGTTTCCGCGGTGCTTGCCGAGGCCTGCATCCAGCTTCTGCTGAAGAAACGGGTGACGGCGCTGGACGGGTCCGCTGCCATCACCGGCCTTCTTCTCGCCATGAACCTCCCGGCGACGGCGCCCCTCTGGATGACGACAATCGGCTCTTTCTTCGCGATCATCATCGCCAAGCAGCTCTTCGGGGGGCTTGGCTTCAATATTTTTAACCCGGCCCTTGCGGCGCGCGCATTCCTGATGGCGTCGTGGCCAATCGAGATGACCGCCCGCTGGCCCCGTTTCAGCGAAACGAACGCCCTGTCTCCCGTCGTCAAAAATATCGCCGGGTTTCCTCCGGCCGTGTACGACGCGCTGACACAGGCGACCCCGCTCGGGATCATCAAGGAGGGACCGAAGATACTCGCGGATAACAATATCGGGCTTTCCGGGCTATGGGACATGATCTTTTCGCGCGACATGCTCGGCGCTCTCTTTACCGGGAATGTCGGCGGCTGCCTGGGTGAAACATCCGTGCTCCTTCTCCTCGCGGGTGGGGTGTTCCTGCTTGCAAGAAAAATCATAACATGGCACGTCCCGCTCTTTTTCATCGGCACCTTCACGGCGGCTGTCGCCGCCTACTACTATTTCAGCGGATTCCCGGCACCGCATCTCATGGTCGCCTATAACCTCCTGTCCGGAGGGCTCTTCCTGGGCGCCTTTTTCATGGCGACCGACATGGTAACCTCTCCGGTCTCGGCAAAGGGGATGATGCTGTTCGGCGCCGGGTGCGGTCTCATCACATTTGTCATACGAATCTGGGGGGGATACCCTGAAGGGGTTTCCTATTCAATCCTGATCATGAACGCCTTTGTCCCGCTGATAGACCGATACATTAAGCCGAAAGTCTTCGGCACCACCAAGAAGATTAAGGGCGGCGCGGTATGATAGTAAAAGATATCATCAAACCGACAGTTGTCTGTACCGCAGTAGCGCTGGCTTGCGTGTACGCCCTTTCGCATGTCCAGAAAATCACCGGACCGGAAATCATCAAGCGGATCAAGGAAAAGCAGGATACCGCGCTGAACCTGGTGCTCCCCGGCTTTACCATCGGCGAGAAGCGGGAGACGACCATAGACGGGAAAGAATTCATCTACTGGGAGGCCGAAAAGAAAGAAGGGATTGCCGCCACGCGCGCATATGCCTTCCTCGCGAAGAGCCCCGGCTACGCCGGCGATGTCGATTCGATGGTCGGCGTCGACGAGAAGGGGACGATACTCGGCATATCTATCATAAGCCAGACCGAGACTCCCGGCCTCGGTGCCCGCTGCGTCGAGGTGGCGGGCCAGGAGACCTTATGGGACATCCTGAAGGGAAGAACCCCGCATACCGGCACCGGCGAACAGGTCCCTTTTTTCCAGGAGCAGTTCAAGGGGCTTACCCTCAACTCAAAAATCAATATACTAAAGCTGGGGGACTGGACCTCCGATAAGCGAGAATCTCTGCTCGAGAAAAACGGGATCTCCGCATTGACGGGGGCCACGATAACAACGACGGCGGTGGTGCGTGGAGTTGAATCTGGAATGATGCGCCTCAACAGGGCGCTGGAGGAGTCGGCCAAGGAACAACCGGGAGGGGCCAGATGAATTACTGGAAGGAATTTAGAAAGGGGATATGGGAGCGGAACCCGCAGCTCGTAGTCGGTCTCGCTTTTTGTCCTACCCTTGCCGTTTCAACTTCTGTATCGAACGCTCTCTGGATGACGCTCGCGGCGAGTTTTGTTCTGATCTGGTCGAACATCCTGATTTCATCGGTCCGGAAAGTTGTGGCCAAGCACCTGAGGATACCGATCTTCATAACTATCATCGCCACGTTCGTGACGGTGGTCGACCTGCTGCTGAACGCGTACCGGCCCGATGTCTATAAATCGCTCGGCATCTTCATCCCTCTCATCGTGGTCAATTGTATCATCCTGGGACGGGCCGAGGAATTCGCCAGCAAGAACGGAGTGCTGGTTTCCATTCTTGACGGCCTTGGTATGGGCATCGGCTTTGGCCTGACCCTCGTGGTACTCGCCGTAGCCCGGGAGATCCTTGGCGCCAACAAGCTTTTCGGATACACCCTGATTCCCGGCATGAAACCGGCGGCCGCCATGATAATGGCACCTGGCGCGTTTTTCGCCCTGGCTCTCATGCTATGGGGCATGAACGCGATCAATGCACGGAAAAAAAGGAAATAACCGATGGAAATAAAGGTCTTCGTCACCATATTGCTCAGCACGATTTTCATCAATAACTATGTGCTCTCGCGCATGCTCGGACTCTGCCCGTTCCTCGGCGTCTCCCGGAAGCTCGATTCCGCCATAGGCATGGGGCTGGCGGTGATTTTCGTCATGTCCCTCACGTCATTTATAACCTATCCGATATACAAGCACGTGCTGGTGCCGAACGGGATCCCATACCTGGTCACCATCGTGTTCATACTGGTCATCGCGGCCCTTGTCCAGCTCGTGGAAATGGTCATCAAAAAGATTTCGCCGGCCCTCTACCATGCGCTGGGCATATTTCTTCCGCTCATTACCACCAACTGCGCGGTCCTGGGAGTCGCTGTCCTTAATATTACATCGGGTTTTGCCGAGCCGGGTGCCAGCATGGGCCTCCTGAAGAGCGTGGTCCAGGGCTTCGGCGGCGGGATCGGTTTTACCCTTGCCCTCATCATTATGGCGGGAATCCGTGAGCGGCTGGAGATCGCCGATATACCGGAGAACCTACGTGGCGTTCCCATCACCTTTATCACCGCGGGCCTGCTCGCACTGGCCTTTTTCGGCTTTTCCGGAATGAAGATTTAGAACTCACCCACCTCCCGCTCCCCGGGAACGAGTGGGGGAGGAGAATACATATTGATATGGAAATAACGAAACCGACAGTGACGCTCCTGGCGGTAACGCCGAACGCGGAAAAGCTGATCGAGGAGGCGGGGCGGACCTGTTATCTCTCCCTTGACCGCATCGCCGAGGGGACGGAGAAGAGCTTTATCCGAAACTGCATCAAGAGGGGCCACCATTCAATACTCGAGCATGCGGCGGCTACGTTCCGGATAACCGGAGCGTCCCGCGCCTTCACGCACCAGCTGGTGCGGCACCGGATCGCGAGTTTTTCGCAGCAGTCCCAGCGGTACGTGGACGAGGCGGGCTTCAATTATGTGATACCCGACGATATTCGTGCGGACGAGGAGGCGGCGGCACTATTCCGCGAATGCATGGCCCGCTCAGAGGAAACCTACCGGACCCTCCGTGAAAGGGGGATCAGGAAAGAAGACGCGCGTTTTGTGCTCCCCAACGCGCTGGAGAGCCAGATCGTATTTTCCGCCAATTTCCGGGAGCTGCGCACAATCTTGCACCTGCGGCTCGATCGAAGCGCTCAGTGGGAGATACGGCGCGTCTGCGCGGACATGCTGCTGCTGCTGCAGAAAGAGGCTCCTTCGGTGTTCGGCGATTTCGTGATTGACGGCGAGACAATGACGGCGAGGTCGGATCTACTTTAGCGCGACATTCATTTCCAGCTGGCCCATCGGGCTGTACAGGTTTATCCCCAGGGTGGTCTGCTTAATCAGGGTGATGGTAAATTCTTTTCCCTCGACGACGGTCGGAGTGGTCATGTTGATGCGCTTGCCCGAACTCGCGAAGAGGTTCATAGCATTACCGGTGATCATATTGGCCATCTCGCCGATGATATCCTTGTATTCAGACTTGACCTGATCTTCCTTCAGTCCCGGCACGAGAGCCTGCGCAATTTTAACGACCATGGCGTATCCCATGCTGTAGACGACTTCGCCGGTCACTCCGCCGGTGATGCCGATGATGATGGCGACGTCGAGCGAGGGGATCGGGCTCTCCTTGATGACCAGCTTGCCCCTCCTCAGGTCGACATTCAGTATTGATTTGAATACAGCGCTCGCGGCCTCAAGGAATGGGTTTACGAAGTCGGCATTTATATTCACCATATACAGGCAGGACCTCTTTTGATTATATCATAACTACAGCTAACATACATCTAATATATATCAATCAGTTTTTAAATTTTTTATTATTTTTGCTTTTTCGTACAGTTTTTCCATGACATTCTTCGCAATCATCCGCATGCTCTCTTCCCTGAGGTTGTCGGCGATGGCATTGTAGTCTTTCTCTGATGGAGTTTCATTCCTGAGATTTTTCATTACCGGCGTGAAAATATAAATGCCTGACTCTGCTATGATCGCTCTCGACGACCTGTTGACTCCAATCTCCATGAAATCTTCGAGAAAGATTTTTGAGTTGGCTATGCTCGAAATTGGCTGGCCCTTGGCATCGGTAGGCTTGCCGCCGATCGGAAATACTTTTGACACGGCCACGCGGCCTTTCAGGACGGCCTGAGCTTCATCGAATGATCCCCCCCTGATGGCGATTTCGTTTACCTTTTCGATAGTGTTTTTTTTGATGGAGCTGATTTTCGCTGATTCGATCTTTTTCCTGATACGCTCCCTGTCCGTCTTGGGGTCCTTCACCTCTTCTTTGTTTTTAGCCATCTCGGCGGCAATGTCGCCGTCCGTTACCTCTGTCTGCGCGCGATACATGTTCTGCATGTCCATGAGGCTCAGGAAGGAGTACTTGATCTGAATTCTGGAGTTTTTTGCGACGTACTCGGCCTTTACTTCCTCAGAGGGGATCGCGACGCCCATGCGGAAGGCCTTTATAAACCTTTCGCGAAGCATGTCCTTGCGGATTATTTTCTGTAAATCGTTAAAGCTGATGTTTACACGCTCGAGGAAATAATTGAGCCGCTCCGCATTAACTCTGCCCGTTTCCGGGTCTCGCAGGGCCGGCATCTGTAATATTGACTCCTTGAGACTTTCGTCTGTTACATAAAATCCCTCTTCGTGGGCGTGCTGGAGCATGAGAACATGATTGATGTATTCGTTCAGGATCATGCCGTCCATCTTGGGGTCGGCCCGCATGGCGCCGAACCTGTTGTCCCGGTACCTGGCAAAGTCAACCCGGCCGACCTTTTCCCCGTTGACGACCGCGACGACCGACTGATCGAGGCCCATCCTGGATATGAAGTCGGGCATGCCGAAGGATATTACTATGATCAGCACGAAAAATCCCGTTATGGTGTAGCTCACGACTTTAAGTAATGGTGACTTTGAATCGAACATTGCATTATCCTTTCATATAAATAGATTCCCGCTTGCGCGGGAATAACAGATGACTGTAATGACGGCCTCATCATGAAGTGTCAATGGTATGGTTCCGGCCCTATTTTTGTCAATGAGATTAATCTACACTGCCGGAGGCTCAGCCTCATCAACCAGCATGACCGGAATACCGTCCCTGACAGGGTATCTCCGGCCGCATTCGATGCATACGATCTTTTCCTCCTTGGCATTGTACTCGATGTCCCCCCGGCAGGCCGGGCATGCAAGGATTTCGATGAGCTTTGTGTCGATCATGCCATACCTCGTGTCTTGGTTCAAATATGGTTATCCTCGCAGGTTGGTTATACGTCAATTACAATTTCGTGCTTAATCCAGGGTATATTTCTGTGAAATAGTTTACTATGACCATGAAAAATCATCAAAAAAGCCAATTTTTTTAAATTCTGCGCATACATTTAAGGAAAGGGGGATAAGCCTGTTTTATATGTAAAGATGAACAGGAAATGAATATTCCCCGCATGCGTGTTCGGATGAGATGCGAATTGCCGTTTGAAGCTATACAGGATAATCCGTAATCACGGTACGGAAACAGGCAGTTGGTCTCGCGCCACGACGCTTAATCGTACATTGCTCCTCATCGGAATGACCCAGGATTTCGTCCCGATAAGGTTTTTAGCCGCCAGATAGTAGAAATTTGACGCAGGGGGCATGGTCTCACTCGGAATTGAAGTCTGAATAACCGGCCCGTCGTAATATGAGCCTTCGTACCAGTATCTGTAATTGTACAGATTGATTGAGCCTAAATCATAATCAATCCCGGATATAGTGCTGGTGGCCCAGTCGTTGATGTTGTACCTGAATGTTTCCGGCGTGTCGGTTTTGTCCGAGAGGATGTTGGTCACGCCCCATTTCCTGAGTACCGTGCCGAAGCTTTCACCGGTGCCTGACAGGGCGTATTCGATGGCCGCGTAGTCTGTGCTGTCGTTGTGCATAACATTCTGAAAAAATCCGGCGCCTCCGTAATTTCTTGCCAGATACGATCCGAGCGCGTAGTTGAGAGAGTATCCCAGCAGGACGCCGGCGCCGCTGTACCAGGATGTCACTGAAAATGTATTGAAGTAATTGAAGAGCGGAAGCCTGCCATTCATATTGTTGTCCGGGCCGGCGGTGGCGGTGTCGTAATCAACGCCGCGGGGGCCGTTCACCTCAATGAGTTGTGCCACCAGATCTTCAGTCGCGAGCGAGCACATCTCGTCGATCCAGATTTCAGTGCCCTCGCCCCCGGTACGCATGACGTTTTTCTGGTAAAAATGGATCATGTGCTGAAACTCGTGCGCAAGCGTGGAGACAATGTCCGAGGGCCATTTATCGGTTATGTTCCAGATGCCGCCTGATTTCGTCGCGAACAGAACGGCGTCGAGATAGAACATGATCCTTTCATTGGAGTAGGATATGGCCGTCTTTTTGAAGTTGTCCTTGGCCCAGAAATAACCGAGTACGCCGCCGTTTTGGGAATTGTCATTGTCAATATCATAGAGAAGGATGGTAATCTCGTTGGTGACGTCTATCAGTTTATTGCGGTCGCGCTCTGAAAGGGATGAGTCTGTGAGAGGGCCCCATTCCTCTCCATAGATATTGGAGACCCAGTCGTAAATGTCGTTGTTGAGGTCGGTTTTGATGAATTGATCTGCTAAATCCGTTACCATATCCTGGTTTATCTTATTAGTCGTGGTGCCGCCACTATACCAGCAGTTGTCCGCGACCCAGATGTTCAGTGTTTTGGCGCCTAATGCGGTTTCGACCGTGCGGACCTCGCGGCACGTTGCGTTGACGGTCGTATATTTGTCGATTCTAAGAGCGCTTCCCGATCCTTCTGCGTCATATAACGGTCTGTCCGGAGGGACTATGCTCAGCAGCAGCGTGACCGGGTTTATGCTGTTCAGGAGCGCGAAGGGATTTCTGTTGAACTCGCTGATCTCCGGTTTGCCCCGGATGCCGGCCGCGCCGCCGGGGACCGGGGTCTGTGTATTCCCGTCGCCTGATTCCGGAATGATGTCCTGGTATATGCTTTGCTCCGGATCTGTTACCGCTGGATAGGAGCTTTTTGAATAGGGGCTGGTGTTGGTGAAAATGAAATACACGTCCTTTGGGGAGTCGTTGATCGTAAGAGAATACTGTAAATTAACATTGGGAACAGGATCATCGGCGGAGAGGAGATACTGGTTATTGTCTCCATCGGTGAGTGAGTATTGCGTGGGTTCATAGAGTGTTAAGCTGTACTCGAGTGATCCGTCAAATGCATCGTTAAGCGACCCGTCCACATAGATGATCGGATTATACAGGGCGAGGAGAGATTTTGGCGAAGTACCTGCCTCATCATTACAGCCGGCCTGAAGAAGAAAAGGCGAAGCGATAAATAATGCGAGAATGAGCCTGATTATTTTCGTGGTGAGGATACTTCTAAAGAATTTCATATTCCATTCATTATATATCATCCAGGGAGATATTGCGGAATTGTCCGCAGAACACCTTCATCTCCAAATAAGCATGATATGCACCTGTTTCAATAAATTTAGCATTAATCAATTATACAATTAATTCATGTCCTGAGCAAGTGTCAAATATATAAATTGTACATTAATAAGTGCCTTTTTCAGCAAGAATATGACATAAAATTCGTATTTAATAAAAAAAAACGGCATGGGAACCCCTCGACAGAGGGCCCCATGCCTCAGGATTCCTGCATATATTATTTCTTTAAAAGTGCGCACGTTTCTATCATGCCGATGAATTCAGCGCGGTACCCCTCCTTGTCTTTGCTCATCGCGCCCCGGGCAAGCTGCCGTACGTCTTTCAGGGATAGATCCTTAACGTACTTCGAGTCCCTGAGAATCATCCCGAAGCCGGCCACTGCGGCGGAGAACCTGAAGTTTTCCGATGCCCTGCCGAGTGCCGTACCAGGATCGGTCACGGTTGCCGTAATGAGCCTGCTGGTCTCCATGCGGGGATGCTTGTACCGGAGTTTCACGGTCATCACCTCGGCGCATCCGGACGCGTCGGGATTGATGACGGTCTGCTGGTATTTGAGCGGGTCCGTGGTGTTGACCTTTTGCCTTGAGCCCGCGGGTACGATCTCATAGAGCGCCGTGACCGTGTGGCCGGCTCCCAGCTCACCCGCGTCTTTCAGGTCGTTGTTGAAGTCCTCGTTCGCCATGACCCTGGTCTCGTATCCGACGAGCCGGTAGGCTTTCACCCTGCTCGGGTTGAACTCGATCTGGATCTTGACGTCTTTCGCGATCGTGAACATGTTGGCGCGCATCTGGGTCACAAACACCTTCCGCGCCTCCTTGATGCTGTCGATGTAAAAGTAGTTTCCGTTGCCGGCCCTGCTTATCTGCTCCATGCGGCCGTCCTTGTAGTTGCCCATGCCGAAGCCGCATATGGTAAGGTAGATGCCGCTCTTTCGGTTCTTTTCCATCATCCGCACCAGGTCGCCTGTCGAGGATACGCCGACGTTGAAGTCGCCGTCAGTGCAGAGGATCACCCGGTTGTTCCCGCCTGCGATCAGGTTTTCGCCCGCGACCTTGTATGCAAGGGAGAGTCCCGCGCCGCCCGCGGTGCTGCCGCCGGCCTGCAGCTGGTCCATGGCGGCGATGATGGCGTCCCTGCGGCTTGCGGGAGTGGAAGGGAGGACGAGGCCGGCCGATCCGGCGTATGCGACAACAGCCACGCGGTCCCGTGCGGAAAGTTCGCCCAGGAGAAGCTTGAGCGACTGCTTCAGGAGCGGGAGCTTGTTGGCGTCTTGCATGGACCCGGAGGAATCGATCAGAAAGACCAGGTTGCTCGGCTTCAGGTTGCTGTAATCAAGAGACCTGCCCTGGAGGCCGATATGAACAAGACGGCTGCCGGCGTTCCACGGGCACCCGGAGATTTCGGTAATTACCGAAAAAGGATCGCTGCCGTTCGGCTGCGGGTAATCGTAATCGAAATAGTTGATCATCTCCTCGATCCGTACGGCATCAATCGGCGGCATCTGGCTTCCGGTTATAAAGCGCCGTACGTTTGCATACGAGGCCGTGTCAACGTCAATCGAGAATGTTGAAAGCGGGTTCTGCTTCGCGTCCTTGAATTCATTCTCCGCCACGTGATCGTATTCCTCGGTATTGAAACTGGGCTGGACGTATGCGTCCTGACTGAGAGCCATGCCCATGGCCCTGCCCGAGGGGGCCGGCGCCGACATTTTTTTGGAGGCGGCATAGTCACATGCCTCAACCTCCTCAAGTGCCGTTTTTTCAGGATGAAGTTTTTGAGCCGTGGTGCCGCATCCCGCGGCCAGCTGTCCGATAGCCAGGCCCGCGATCATGATAATCAGCGCCTTGAGTGATGTTGTTTTCATGGTTCCGCTCCTTTACAATAAAATTGGGTTTAAAGAAATTGCATGGTATACTATCGGGATCAGTATCCATAGGTACGTGCTATGCGTAGCGAATTAAGTTTCTTGCCTGCCATGATTTTTTATTCCGCAATAAATCGTTCATCTGCCTGATAGACAGTGCTTTCATGCAAGTGGTTCTCGATTTTCAAGGGCTTTCCGGAAATTTTTACAAGCCGGGCGACGACAAGCCGAAGCCTCCTCATGGGGATGAGGCTTTGACTGATATGCGGAGGTGCCGTTATTACTTTTCGGGGGTACCCGGCGGCATTAAGGAGACAGACGCGTCTATCATTCCATGCCGCGTGTGGTCAGTGGTTACTTCATGGTGCTCAGATTCACCGGGCTGGACCATTCACACCGAGAGCATCGGTATCCGGAGTACTTAATCGATCCGGACGGCTCCTTTTCGACCCTGGCCATTACAAGGGCCTCGCAGGACGGGCAGTGTTTGGCAATAAGCTCGTAATCTTCTTTGGGTTCGCTTCTCATTATGCTTTTCCTCAACAGTAAATCCATCATCGATGCTAAAAGAAAAAAGTTATAACATATTTTTCATATCGGCAATAGTGTCAATAAAAAAAGTGACTATTTTTTTAATTTGTCGGATTATGAATGAGGGTGTCAGAGTAACCTGAAGTAACAATAAATTCGTCGGTCCAATTTCTAATCGTGCCTGATAACCACTTTTAATGAATCTTTTGCCTGGCTGTATGCCGCGGGGATCCGGTCGGCAGTGAATTCGTGAGTAATGAGGTGGCTCTCCATCAGGTTCAGGATATCCCTGTTTTGCTTGAGGGTTCGTATGGCACGACGGAAGTCCCCGCAGCGGGAGGTGCGCAGCAGTTTCCCCGCCTTGATGTGCCTGAGCAGGGGGTTGTCGCCGGCAGTACCGCTGAAGAGGATGGCCCCGCGCGGCCGAACTATCGAGTTTTCATTTTCGATGGAGGGCCTTATGCACCCGTCAATCTCAGATTCTGAAGAGGCTATTGCGATGTCAAAGCGGGGCAGGCGTCCCTGGAAATCCGCGCCGCATAGAAATTCCAGCCCTTCCTTGACGCTGCCGCGGAATGATCTGAAATGACCCGGTAAATGAATAATACTATTACCGGGTGAAATATAGAGCCATTTATTGCGGCGGTATTCGGATTCCGAGTGGAATTCGAGGTTGTGCTCGGATAGGGGGAGGAGTGACAGCTCGTCTACCACCAGCTCGGTGAGGTGCCTGATGCCATGGAATTCCAGGCCGTGGGTTGATTTGAGGTGGACCTCGTTCCGCGAAAGGGCGAGCGCCGTTTCGAGGCCGTCAATCGATCCGGATGCATCGAAAACAGTTTCGTAGGTTGCTCCCGGAGCCGGACCCTCTCCGATATCAACGACGCTGTCGGCGCCAAGGGCCTTGGCGCGGTCGAGGTTGCGGGCGTTCCGGGCAACCGCGGTCACGGTGAAATCGATGCCTGTCTCGGCCCGGTATGCGGAGAGGGCCGCGATAATGAGGAGCCCGAGCCTGCCCGGTCCCAGGACAGCCGCCGCGTCGCCGGAGCGGGGAGGGGATACGGTCACAGCATGGAGCGCGGCGGCGAAGGGCTCTATCAGAACTGCCGCGCGCCCCGGGAGCCCTTCGGTCGGCAGGGCCGCGTTCACCGGGGCCAGTATCCATCGGCCGAACCCGCCCGGCAGACGGTCGATCCCGAGCACCATTCGCGCGGGGCAGTGGGAGGGGAGCCCGGAACGGCAGAATACCTCCGGCGAGCTGTCGCCGCGTGCAATGCAGGTGTCGTTTATCTCGACCACATATTCGTCGCCGGTGTCTGGGTCGCGGGCCACAACTTCATGGCCGATAATCTGCGGTAATGGAAACGGCAGGTGTCTCCTGGCCAGGTCCGTGGAGCAGATGCCGCAGTACCGTGTCTGCAGCAACCGGTACCCGGGACCGAGGATCAGATGCTCCCTGCCGTTTCTGGTTATCGTCCAGCCGCTCCCGGCGTCGCCATCGAAGCGGTAGTCTGATTCTATAAATGAGTCTTCCGATGTGTATTCCAGCGCCCTGAAGGCTTTAATCAATGATTATTGTTCTCCCTGGAACACGTTGTTCTTCCACAGGCCGTTGAGGGTTCTTCCATCAACGTAGTACATGACGCCCTGGCCCTCGCGCCTGTCGTCCTTGAATTCGCCGACATACTTGTCGCCGGTTTTCCAGATATAGCTGCCCTGGCCGTTCATTCTGCCGTTCTTGAATTCGCCTTCGTACTTGTCTCCGGTGGACCAGGTATAGGTCCCGTTGCCCTCCTTGATGTCATTGACATAGAAGCCCTTGTAGATGTCGCCATTGGCCCAGGTATAAATACCCTCGCCGTTTCGCATTCCTGATTTATACGGACCCACGTACTTGTCCCCTGCCTTCCAGAGGTATTCGCCATCGCCCTCTCTCGCCTCGTCCTTTACCGCTCCTACATATTTATCACCCGACGGATAGTCGACGGTGGTTTTGCAGCCGATGATGACGAGCGCCGCGGCCATGGCAATAATAGAAATAAAAACAATTTTTGATTTCATTCCATATCTCCTTTTGCTATTTTTATTAACATGTATATAGACTAGTTTTAGATATGTCAATAGGATTTATGAAAATACTGTTATCCTTGACGAACCATGACTATTTTAATTGCGTGAATCATTCTGAGCTGATATCACTCAGCATTAAACGAACAAAGCAGGATAGCTGACGTGATACGAGCATAGTTCATTATATTCCCGACAGGGTAATATTCTTACGAGACCGAAAAAAATTTTTTTCACCCGGCTATAATTTATTAACAATAAAGCCTCAGACTTGCGGATATTTAAGTTGACTTTAAATTACTTTATTACTATATTATTTAACAGTTTTTTGAAGTAATTTCAGTGATATAAGCGGTAATAATGCAGCGTGTAAATCCTGCGAATCTGTACTGATTGTTTAGGGACTGCTTATAGTTGATTAATGTTGATTTCAGGGGATTGCCCTCATATGAAATTGAGATATCTTGCATTATCCCTATGCATGGTGATCAGCGGCAGTGCCGCGAGGGCAGCGGCCGTCTTTGAAGTGAGTGATTATGTGAAAGCGGGGATACGCCCTTTATACGCGATTGTCCTGGGCGATTATTTTGGGAAGTATTCGCACGCGCCGGGTTTCATCGCATACGCCAGGGGCGGATATCAGCTCAATGTCGATGACAAGCTCCTGCTGTACCCGGAATTGAGCTGGGGATTCCTGTATATGGATCATGAATCTGAAAGCGGAAGGAGACTGATGCTTTTCCCGTTTTCAATCAGTATTTTGTTTGATGCCAGCCCTCTTAATTTCAATACCCCTGCCGGGACCTTCGTCCTAAAGCCAGGCATAGGTTTGGGAGCGTATATAAACGATTACCGCAGTACAAGGACTGGAGCTACCGGCTGCGATTTCGGTTTCCAGGTCGGCATCAATCTTGAATATACCCATGTGAACATGAAAAACTGCTACGTGGAGATTCAAATCGACCACCTGCTGACCACCAATTTCAACAAGACGCTCCCGATGCTCTCCTTCAGCGTCGGGGCGGGGTATGCCTTTGATATGCGAAAATATAAAAAGCGTGACGCGCCGACGAGCGGGGGCTTATGAAAAGGAGTATTGTATTTTCGCACATTATTGTCGCTGTTGCGTCGATAGGGTTTTTCCTCTCGACCATGTCGGGTGGCGGATGTGCGGGAGTGTTGACAAACTCAAAGAGAAATAAATTAATTGAAAATTATATGGAGACATAACAAATATGTAAGAAAATAATCAAAA
>JAFGBT010000011.1 GCA_016933025.1 Spirochaetota bacterium
ATTCGTGGTTAATTATCCAGCTCAATATATTTCCTTGAATTCCCGCCAGTATCTCATCCACACGCTTTTATACGTCGACCTCCGGTCAATGCCGGGCCGGTAGGGCGGCGCGGTTTCGCTTGTTCGCAGGTACATGAAGAAGGAACGAAGTTGACGTTTGTAGAAAATTATTTGTTAATGTGGAAAAAACGGCGACGGCCAAGTGTTGTTATTTCTTGCAGGTCCGCCTTCTCGTAGCGAGGGGCTTAAGCCCCTCGCTACGAGAAGGCGCTAAGGCACCCCGCAGGGGCGCCCTTTTCTTTCTGCCCCGCCGGCGAGGCGGCACCTACTCATACTTGGCCTTCTCAAGATGCTTCAGGTGGCTCTTCTCGACAAGGCTCTCTATAGACCCCACATGGCGCTTCGCGCGGAAGAGAATCGCGAAGCAGGCGAAAAAGAACACGTCCCTCAGGATGAGACAGGGGCTCACGGTTTCGCTCAACCCGATGCCGAGCCTGTCCAGTCCGAAGCAGCCGCACTCGAAGCTCCGGCCGTGTACGACGTTGACGGCGATGACCGCGATGAAGGCGGCCATGAGAAGCATGGATACAAAGGCGGCGGACCGCACCCTGAAGCCGGCGAGCAAGAGAAGGCCCAGCAGCGCCTCAAGCGCCGGGACAGCGACCGCCGCGTAGGGTACCAGCATGCCGGGGAGCACGTCGTACATCGCGACAAGCCGTCCGAATGAATCGGGCGCCATGATCTTTAACAGGCCGGACATCAGGAGCATGGCCCCCATGCCAACGCGAATGACCGCGGTAAACCAGTTCCCGTAGAGTGTGCTGTTGACCGCCCGCTTTATGCCGCTCTCGCCGCTCATTTTTCACCCCGCTCCACCGGATATCCGGCCTCATCCCATCCGGGGAGGCCCTCCCGCATGACGTACACGGTCCTCTTGTACCCTCCGGCGACGATCAGCTTCGCCAGTGCCCCGGCGGCGCCGCACGAAGGGCCTTCGCAGTAGACGACGATCTCGACCGGCCTGTCCGCATAGCGCGCCCAGGGGCGCGCCTTCTTCGCCGCATCCGCGCCGGACGCGGGAATGCTGACCGCGCCCGCCACCCGTGAACAATCGTACTCGTCCCGTTCGCGAGCATCAATGAAAACGGCGGCGCCCGCGTCCCGCTTGATCTTCGCCTCGGCCGCCGATATCTCAACGATGCGCCGCTCCGAAAGAGACGCCTTGCTCACCAGCAGATAGCCGTCCGGGTGAAAAAGATTAATCACGAGGCCGGCCGCGCCCGCCACGACAAGTATGATGACAGTATCTTTCAAAAGCCGCATGACACTCCCTTTTCCCTCCCCGGCTCTTCCAGGGAATACTCCCTGAACGAGTCCCTGCTTATTTTCTCATATATCCTGTTGCGGATGAACAGGTCGACGAGGTCCGCGTCCAGGATCCCCTTCTCAGCCTCTTCCTGCATGATCTTCAGGACGCGCTCCAGGGGAACGGCCTTCTTATAGGGCCGGTCCGAGGCCGACAGGGCGTCGTAGATGTCCGCTATGGCCATGATGCGCGACTGTATCAGGGTGCTCTCTCTTCCCTTGAGGCCGTCGGGATATCCGGTGCCGTCCAGCTTTTCATGGTGGCGCAGGGCGATCTCCGGGATGTTCTTGTATTCCGGCGGCCAGGGTATCTTGCTGACGAAGCAGTAGGTATGCGTCACGTGGCTCTCGATCTCCTTCCGCTCCATCGGGTTGAGACTGCCTCTCCTGATCGAGAGGTTCATAATGTCGGCCGGCGATATGACGCAGAGCCGGTCGCCCTCGACGCTGACGCAATCGATCTCGTCTATCTCCTGTGCTATGCGTTCGAGCACCTCCTCCGGGTTTTCCTCCATGACCGCGGGTTCGTTCATCTGGCAGAGCTTTTCCTTAATATCCTTTATCCTCTGGAGCTTCTCGTTCTTCTCCTTCACAAAATCCCTCAACGCGGCAGCGGCATCTCCCTCCTTCCCGATTGACCTCATCAGCTCGGCCTCATGCGAAGTGTACTGCAGCTCCAGGAACCGGTAGAGGTAATTGAGCCGCAGGCAGAGGTTGTCGAAGTCTTTTGGGTAGAGCTTCTTGGCCTTTCTGAAGACCGAAAGGTCGATATAGACCTTCCCGAAATCGTGGAGCAGGGCCGCCAGCTCGAGTTCCTTGATCTGCGTATCCGTGAACGAGACACCGCCCAGATAGCCTTCATTCTCAACGTTTACCGCGCTCGCCATGGCCTTGCATATCTCCGCCACGCGGAAGGAGTGACCGGAGGTGGCCGGGTCCCGGGACTCGATTGCCGAAACCGACGCCTTGACGAACTCCTCGAACTGGTTCTGTATCTGCATGATCATCCGGTTGTTTTCGATTGCGATGGCCGCCTGCCCCGCGACGGCCTCCATCAGGCTGTCGTACTTCTTGTCGAAGGTCACCACGTAGCGATCGAAGTCCTCGGACGTTTCGAGCTTGATGGTAAAGGCCTCGTCCGTTCCGTCGCTTACCTTTTCGGGCTGCTCCTTGCAGTTCAGCAGCTGGATAACGCCGATAATCTCGTCCACGTGATTCTTCATCGGAACCGTGAGCATGGAGCGCGACCGGTAATTGTGCTTTTTATCAAATGACGGGTTGAACGAATACGGCGTGTCCGCCGGCAGGCTGTAGGCGTCCGGTATATTCAGCACCTCGCCCGTGACCGCGACGTAGCCGGATATAGACTTCTTGTCCATGGGCATGACGCGCTCCTCGAGGCGTATGTCTCGCGAAAAGGTGTGCGAGTACTTGAACCTGAGCCGCTTCTGCCCCTCCTCATCGTGCTCGACCAGGAAAATGCTCCCGGCGTCGGCGCCCGTGATCCGCTTGCTCAGGAAGAGAATGAGGCGCAGGAGCTTCTCCTGGTCCTTTTCGATCGACAGCGCCCGCCCCATGTTGATGAGATCCTCCTGGTCCTTCCTTGTGTCTATGAGCCTGGCCAGGTATGTCTCCTGGAGCGCATGGTTGAGGTAGAGGTCTTTCACCACGGCAAACGTCTTGCGCACCACGAAGGTGAACTCCGCCGCTGATAGCGGTGCCGTCCTCACTTCGGAAATGTCCCTGAGGTTCTCGGAGCCCAGACTTTTCAGAAAATCCTCGCCGCCGAATATGACGAGCTGGCAGGAGACCCTGGCAAATCCCAGGACGCCGAGCAGGTTGCTCAGCTCCGGGTATTCGTCGCGAGTGAGAAAGATGACGGCATTCGTATGATCGTGCTCGGTTTCATCGATCAACGAGTGCATGGCCTTCGTGATATCGGCTGACTCAACTATGGTAAACTCGTCGCCCTGGGGAAGGGTTATCAGCTCCCGGGCCTTGCCGGATATCAGGACGATGCTCCTGTTTTTTTCATGAAGTATGTCCATAATCAGCACTTCCCGACTGTCCGTCCATCACAATGATACCTTTCGCTTTCTCCGTCAATGATTATTTTTCGCCCGGAGGGGCGGGAGGGAAACGGCTTCGCCTCCGCCATCCGAATATTACTTGACATTTAGAATTTTTTGGTGGACGTATTATACGTGATTCGATTTTACTTGTACGCAATATTTTTTTCTCAGGATCGTTCCCGATGACCGAAAACGCGATCACGAACATACCCAGGACCCTTGAGGAAATCGGGGAAGCGGTCATCGCCGCGCTCGGCTACAAGCGGTATCCCCTTGACAGGCTCGAGGAGATCATGAAGGCGGTCGACGATCTGACGGCAGACTCCGCGAGCCGCAAGCAGTGCGAGGACCACCTAAAGTCCTCGGGAAGCAATTATGTGCTCTTCTTCCTCTCCAACATCCTGTACAATCTCAAGCAGAGGGGCCAGCTGGTCCTCACTGACGATGTGATGAAGTGGCTCGGCAGCGTGTGGAAGAACTTCCTGAAGCGCAACAAATCATACCAGAACATGTTCCTCAGTTTTGACGAGCACCGGATAAAGATGAAAAAATACTATCCGCACGGCGGTACGTTCATCAGCCAGATAGAAAACGTCAATCTGATCAAGGAGGACTTTGCCCTCGATTCCGATTCTGAAAACAGCCCCATCAGGAGCCTGGAACGCTTCTACCAGGACGCCTGGGAGGTCCTCAACGCCATGAAACCGAGCTACTTTTTCCTCCTTGATTACTACTACGAAAAAAAGATGAGCACCGGCCTTGACTCGAACGAGGCGGTCGCGCTCGAGGCGGGAGGCCTCGCCAAATTCGGCCACCTCAACTACACATACGCAGATATCGCCGTGCTCATCTGCCAGTGCCTGGGGATCCTGGAGGCGGCATACCTCATCCTTAAAAAGAAAAAATCCCATCGGAGGCTTATCAGCGTCAACGGCAAACAGAAGTTTCTCACGACGCCGGAGATCTACAACATGTATCTCGATAAATTCAACGCCATGAAGAAGGAACTGACGAACCTTAATAAATAAGGTTCTCACCGCCCGGCTGTTATGACAACCTACAAAGAAAAAGACATCGTCGGAATTCTCCGCAACATCCCGATCTTCCAGGGGCTGCAAGACAAAGAATACGACCGGATCATTCCGCTCCTGAAGCTAGAAAAATACGAACCGGGCGCGCACATCATTAAGGAAGGAACCCACGGGGATTCGATGTGCATCATCATCAGCGGCACGGTCAAGGTGACCAAAAAGGACGAGTCCGGAGAAGAAATTCTCGTTGATACCCTCTATGCCGAGTCATATTTCGGCGAATTCTCGCTGATCGACAACATGCCGCGTTCGGCGAACGTCATCAGCATCGAGGATACGGAGCTCTTCCGGCTCGAAAAAAAGGAGCTGGACGAACTCCTGGCCAGGAGCAGCGCCATATCGAACACCTTCTACAAAAACTGCCTGGAGGTGACCTTCTCCCGTTTCAGAAATATCATTTCGAATTTCGCCTTCTCCCAGCACGATCTCAGGAAAAAATCGTCCATCCTTGACGAGCTGAACAAGGACCTCTCGCTGGCGAAAAAACTGCAGGGCTACTTCATCAACCGGGAGCTTCTCGACCACGAGCACTCGTTCCTTCCCGGCGTGAGGCACTCATACCTCTACAAACCGTGCATGGAGATCGGCGGCGATTTCCTGAATGTTACGGAACTTAAACCGGGAGTGGCCAGCATCATCATCGCAGACATCATGGGACACGGCATCACCTCCGCCCTCGGCACGGGGGTTCTGAAAAGCGCCTTTTCGATATCGATCGCCGAGTACGCCCTGAACCCGACGCGGCTCATGGAATTCCTCAACAGCCACTTCCTCGAGGTCATCACACAGCTGTACGCGACCTGCTACTACGCGGTCGTGGACATGAAAAAGAAAAGGATCCGGCTGGCAAAGGCGGGCCACCCGCACCCCATCTTCTGGAAGGGGAAAAACCGCGATTTTACCGAGATCGAGTGTCAGGGAACAGGACTCGGCCTGGTCAAGAAGGCCGAGTTCGGCCAGGTTGAATACGACATCGAGGAGGGGGATAAAATCCTTTTCTACACAGACGGAATAATCGAGCAGCGCGACCCGCGGGGCGAGATGTATTCGGAGGCGCGGCTGAAAAATATTTTCAGGGAGCTCATTCTCGGCGGCCGCGACGGCCTGGTCCACAGCATCTATGACGACGTGAAGTCCCATGCCGGGGCAAGCCCGATCGAGGACGACATGACCCTCCTCCTCCTCGAATTCTGACCGCACGGTCAGACATTCTTCCGTATTATTTCATTGAGATCATTCGCGCGGTTCAGCATGGTGTCGGTGAAGGTCAGCAGTTCTCTCCCGGACTCGGCGAGAGACGACGCCATTTCCGCGATGCGCAGCACCATGGTGCTGCTTTCGTCCATCGAGGTTTTTTGCTCCTGGGTCGAAAACGCTATGTCCTTCGACAGGCCGTCCAGTTTGCCCGATTGATCCACGAGCGCGACCATGGCCGAACCCAGGCGCTCCATCTGTCCGGTCACGGCGCCGACTTTTTCGCTGATGCCGCTGATCCTCCCGAAAATCTTCTCCATCGATTCCCGGGTCGCGTCCATGATCTGCATGCTGTTCTCGATGTCGGTGATGATGCGGCCGATCTGCCCGGTGATCTCTTTCGACCGGTCAGAGGTGGCGGCGGCAAGCTTGCCGATTTCGTCCGCGACCACCGCGAAGCCCCTGCCGTAATCGCCCGCACGCGCGGCCTCGATCGACGCGTTCAGCGAGAGGAGGTTGATCCGGTCGGTGATGTCGTCGATGACCGACATGAAATTTCGGGCCGATTTTCCCCCGGCGCTGACGACCCTGATGGTCTCGGACATCCGGTCGAGGTTGCCCCCGGTTTCATCGGACGCCGCGACGATCTGCGCGATGCTTTCGAGCGCGTCCCCGCTCATCGCAATGACCTGCTCGCGCGTTTTGCCGATCTGGTCGACCATGAGCCCCACCCTGCGCCGCTCCTCCTCCTGCCTCATGACGGCCTCGTTGATGTTTTCGATCGCGGCGGTCAGCTCCTCGAACGAGGCCGACATCTCCTCGCTCAGGGTCGCCTCCTCCTGCGACATGGCCGAAAAATTGTCGCAGATCTTCTTCTGCTGCGTGCCGGACTCGTACAGCTCGCCGGAAATCTGATGCGCGGTCTGCATTACGCTTTCCAGGAACTCCGTCCTCTGCTCGAGGCGTCCCCTGGTCACGTTCAGCTCGTCATTCGTCCTCTTGATCCGGTCGGCGAGCGCGATGGAGAGGAGCACGACCATCGCGGCGGAGCCGCCCTGGAGGGACCAGGCGGTGACGAAGCTGGTCGGCAGAATACCGAACGACTTCATCAGGTAAATGAATGAGCCAAGTAGAAACAACGAGGCCGAAATTATATAGAAAAGACCGTTTCTGCTCCCCCTCACCAGCATCCTGATTCCCATGGCCAGCGTGACGATAACGGTCACCAGCGAGAGCACCGCCGACCCGACCATCGCGGTGCCATAGGGAAGAACGGCCGAGGCCGCAAAGAACACCGCCAGGGCCGCAGACATCCCGGTCCCGATCCAGAAAAACAGTCTATCGTGGTTCCGCACGTCCATAAACAGGATGGAAAACCACACGGCGAAAAAAACCGCGAGGCACAGAACCATCGGAATGCAGGCATTGGCGAAGCCGGGGGACATGGGCCAGAGGAACTGGAAGGCCGTGCCGTTTTGCGTCATCATGAAAAGGGTGAAAAAGAAAATGAAGAGCACGTAAAACCCGTACTCGTGCTGCCTGACAAAAAAATAGATGCAGAGGTTGTATAATATCATAATCAAGAAAATGCCGTAAAATACCATCAGCACCCGCTCGTCATTTCTCGAGATCCGGTTGAATTCCTCCGGCGACCAGAGGTTAAGCACGATATTCATCGAGCTGGCGGTTTTCTGGCGCAGGTATACGGTACAGCCGCCCTTTGCCTTGAGGCGCAGCGGAAAGACAAACGTGCGGTGATCATAGGGACGCTCGGGAAAGGGCCGGGTGTCACCCGCGCTGTATTTTTTCAGGAGCCTGTCGCCGTCCATGATATACAGATCCATCAGGTCGACAAGCGGGTAGGCATGCTCGACAAGAACAGCCGTTTCCCGGCCCGTTCGGTTTGTAATGCCGAAGCGGACCCAGTAGACTGAACTGGTAAAACCGAAGCCCAGCGATTTTTTTTTGGACGCGATCCACTTCCCTTCATACCCGGGACCGCGCACGTCGTCAAGGGTCGCGGTTCCGTCACTGTCTTCGAGGTACTCAAGACGGGTACCCAGCGGCAGCATTTTCAACCCGGCGTCAAGGGTTACTGTCCCCGCCCTACTATCACCCGGGAAAAGCAGAAATGCGGCAACAAGCATGCCGATGCAAAATCGCCCTCTATTCATGAGAAACTCCGATTATAACCCCATCCGGTTCACAATCCGAAAAAATCTGTCTGATATACGCATGTTAATAAATGATACAAAATGAGAGGTCAAGTCAAAATGAAATCACATTTCAAACGACTTATTGTGAGCATGTCTGGACGCTTCCTCACTCGCCGTAATGACTCGACAAGCCCCGCTGTAGGTGGTGGATGCCGAGATCCGGAGACTCTCGGGCCACCTTACAGTGTATCAGGACGGACATGAGAAGTTCGGGGACAACCCCTGACCGCAGGGTCTTGCCCCGGGCACGGGCATCATGAAATATATCAGACAGGCCAAAAACTGCGTGAAAACATGGGAAAAACATAAAAAATCCTTGACGTTTTTAATAAACTGGATTATGTCTACTAAAGTCGGCGGTAGGACAGCCGCTCAAATAACATCATATATTAAATGGAGAAGTGATGGCAAAAGAAAGTAAAAAAGCTGCAGCAAAAAATGCTCCTAGGCCGAACGTTCCCTTTCCGGATAAGTTCACGGCTCAAACGATTGTGAAATATATCTCTGAAAAAAATGATCTTCCCAAAGCCGTGGCGAACAGGATCATCGAGGACGTGTTCGACGTCATCAACGCGGGTGTGCTCAACGGCGCGCGCGTACCGGTCGGCAAGTTCGGTAAAATGTTCATCAAGGTGAAACCCGCGACCAAAGAGCGCATCGGCAGGAACCCCCTTACCGGGCAGGAGATTACGATTGCCGCGAAGAAGGCGACCAAGGTCCCGAAATTTACGTTCAGCAAGAGCTATAAACAGGTTGCTCTTACCGCAAACGTAAAGGACAAATCAAGCCCTGAGGGCAATTAGCATTTTCTTTTATCCCTGATCCTCAAGTGCAAGCCTTTTTCACTGGCCGTGAGAAAGGCTTTTCCATATATTCAGCGGACATGTCCACGCTCCTTTCCCGGGAGGGCCGGTGGGAATTTACAGTTGCCCCCCGGCCTGGAAATAATCAATTCCCCCCTTTGGGCGGCCTTATGAGCACAAGCGCCAGTATGATACCGGTTGCGGATAGTGCCGCTGTCGGATAAAAAGCGAACAGGTACGAGCCGAACACGTCCTTTGCCTGTCCGGAAATAATGTTTGCGAGGATCGCTCCCAGACCGTAGGCCAGAAGCATTACGCCGTAATTCCTCGAATAATACTTTGCTCCGTAAAACACTGCGGTGGTGGTCGGGGCGATCGCAAGCCAGCCGCCCAGGCAAAGCCAGAAACCGATTAATGCAGACCCGCTATGCGGGGATAAAAATTTACCCCCGGCGGCCCATTAAATCTGCTTGCATAGCGGAGGCATCGTGTACAATATAATCCGTACCCTGGTTTGCAGGTTCAAACAGAACACTCGGCGAACATCATCAATGGAGGGCGCTTCATGGAAATGACAATGCTGCCTGTTGAAGAACTCAAGAAATGCATCGGCGAGGAGAAAAAAAGCGACTGGCTGGAGATCACCCAGGAACGGATAAACCTGTTTGCGGACTGCACGGACGACCACCAGTTCCTCCACGTTGACCCGGAGGCGGCACGGAAGGGGCCCTTCGGGCGGACCATTGCCCACGGCTTCCTGTCCCTCTCTCTTCTCACCCGTCTCTCCGCCTCCGGCACGTGGGTCCCGTCCGGAACAAAAGCCGCCATCAACTACGGGTTCAACAAGGTGCGGTTTATGAACCCGGTGCCGTCCGGCTCGAAGATCCAGGACACCATGAAGCTTACCGGCGTGGAGGAAAAGGAGAAGGGAAAAGTGCTGCTGACCGTGACGCATACGGTCAGAACGGAGGGATCGGACAGGCCGGCCCTTGTCGCGGAATGGCTGTACCTGTTCCTGACATAGGGACCGGGCGGGCATAACGGCGGCGACATCCGGTCATCTCGACACGCTGAAGAGTTCAATCTCCTGTTTCTTCCCCCGCAGTGCGATCGAACCGAGGGACTCAAACGTATAGCGGGAGAGGTCGGTCTCGTTGAATTCCTTCTTGAGAGTCCCGGAGATGATCAGCTTCCGCGACCTCGCCTTGCACTCGGCCTGTATGCGCGAGGTGGTGTTTACGACGTCGCCCAGGAACGCAACCTCGCGCTTGTAGTCCCCCATCTCCCCGATCACCGAGGTGCCGCAGTGGATGCCGGCGGTAAACCGCGGGTGGAACCCATATTTCGCCTGATAGGCGTCGCGGAGTCCGTCGATCTTCTCTTCAATCATGAAATAGCATTCCAGGGCGTTACCGTCTTTCAAACCGCTCTTCATGGCCCACGTCACGATTATCTCGTCGCCGACATACTTGTATATCTCGCCCTTGCATTCCACGATCGGCCGGGTTGCGTCGAAAAAGAAATCGTTCAGGAAGGAATGGAACCCGATATCCCCAATTTCTTCGGCGATCGAGGTTGAACCGGCGAGATCGATGAACATGAATATTCTCCTGTCCAGAACCGGCTTGTGGTACAGGCCTACCATGAGCCTGAAAAACCCCTTCTGCCCCAGGAGCCTCGCGAGATTGATGAAGAGCACGACCGCAAGGATCGAAATCACCGAGACGACAATGGTCGCGGGCATATAGTTCCTGAGATCGCCAAGAAGCTCGTCGAAGCCGAATACGATGACATCAGAAATAATATAGGCGGCAACCGTCACCAGGCAGAAGATGACAGACCGGGTGAGGATGATCATATAAATGGTCAGCTTCCTGATCCTGTCGAAGACGAAATACTCCAGGTAGACGGCGGTGAAACCGATGAGGAAGCCGCATATCATCCCCTGGATGACGGTCCTGGCGGTCGGGTGCTGCGAGATCAGGACCGAGAAGGCCGCGCCGATGCAGAGGCCCGCAACTGACGGCACCAGGAGGAGGCCGATCTTACGCCGGGCATAGCGAGAGAGTTTCATGTGATCTTCTTCGCGATCACCATGGTGACATCATCGTTGCAACAGTAACCGTTCAATGCATCAAGTATGTTCTTCTTGATCTCCTCCGGAGATCGCCTGCCGTTTTCCATAAGTATGCCCGCAAGCTTCTGGTCGCCGAACATCTCGGACGAGTCGTCACACTCATCGGAGCCCGGCAGCTTGCACAGGGCCTCCGTGATGCCGTCCGTGTAGACAAGGAGCACGTCTCCCGTGTTGATGGTGAGAAGATCGTCCTCCATCATGCCGTCGACGCTGTTTATCAGGCCGATCCACATCCCGCGGGTCTCAATCATTTCCACGCTCTGGGTTTTGGCCCGGTAGACCATAAGATCCTGGTGCAGACCGGAGAAGAAAAATTTGCCGTTCTCGTGCTCGGCCATCACGGTAATCGTCATGTACTTCATTTCGCCGAACCTGTTGATATTATCCGAAATGGTCCGGTTGATGAGGGTCAGGAGCTCCGACGGCGGTATGCCGGGATTCTGGTCCAGGGCCACGTGTATGGAGGTCTGCACCATCATCATGATGAGGCCGGCCGATACGCCGTGGCCGGAGACGTCGCCCACCACGAGCCAGTCCTTTCCCTGCACGTTTATGATATCATAGTAATCGCCGCCCACCTCGCCGGCCGGCTCCATGTGTGTCGCTATCTCATATCCGGCTATGTTCGGTTTAAGAGGGAGAAGGACGGTCTGAATCTTCTTCGCGAGCTGCATCTCGCCCCAGAGGGCGTCCTTGGTCTCAACGAGCTGCTGGTTCATGGCCTCCAGCTCTTCCATGGCCGACTGCAGCTCCTCGGTCCGGTCCTGTACCCGCTGCTCCAGGTTCACATTCAGGTCTTCCACCTCCTCGTGGAGGTCGACGAACTTGTTCATCAGGAGGTAGGCCATGGAAAGGACGATGATCAGGTAGACGTATTCGAGCACATAAATGAATGGATAGACCCCGGCGCCCACGAGCACGTCATTGGCGGCGGCAAAAAAGAATATGATAAACGATATCATCACGGGCCGCACGATACGGTGCCCCTTGCGGTAGTGTATTATCAGCCGGGCGAGAATCCATATAAAGCCGGCCATCATGATCACGTACTGGAGCGTGCAGAGAAGTCCCGGCTCCACCTCATTATAGGTGACATCGACAATACCCCAGAGCTGTACGCGCCGCGGCAGGGGATGCGCCAGGGAGAAGGTCAGCTCGCCCTGCACCGTCAGCACCAGGACGAACAGGAGGGCCGCCAGGGAACCGAACACCAGGTAGGGAACTTTCACTTTGCGCTCGGTGATATGATAAGCGAACCAGAGGAGGAAGATGCTGAACAGGTCAAGGCTGGCGAACTGGAACCGCTGCCAGAACATGCCCTCGGCGGGCGACGATACGTTATAGAGGCCGACGCAAAAAAGATCGTACAGGGCGATGGAGATGCTGAGCATGGCGAAGGCCAGGTTCTCCTTCTCCTTCCGCCGCCGCGTGTACATCCAGAGATAATAGACTCCCACATACAGGCAGACTGCGGCCATCATGGCCACGGGAACCGATACTATATTCACGTGCAAACCTCTCAAAAATTGAACAAGGAACAACGATACAGCAGGATGGAATTAATATCAATAATTAATTTGCCGGCCCCGGGTGAGGGGTTTCGCAACCCCTCACCCGGGAAAAAAATCGCGTATTATCTGAAGAAATTCTGTATGATTGGAAGCATTGAAATATCATTTATTATGACAAAAGCCATGAGCATGACCAGAATCACGATCCCCACGGTCTGAATCCGTTCCATGAGCTTCTGGCTCAAAGGTTTTCTCCTGATCATCTCGACAGTAAAGAAAATGATATGGCTCCCGTCCACCACCGGGATGGGGAGGAGGTTCATGACCATGAGTATAATGGATATTTTCGCCATAAGGAGTATGAAGTCCGGGACTCCCTTGTAGTAGGCCACCTGCCCGGCTATCTGGACAATCCTGATGGGCCCGGACAGGTTCTCGCGCACGTTCATCTTGCCGGTAAAGAGCATACCGATTCCCTTCAGGTTCATAACGATGAATTCGTACGGCTCCACGACCGACTGCACCAGCGCCTCGCTCACACCGTACTGTATCTTCACCTGGTCGGGGGCCACGGCCTGGAAGATGCCGATCAGCCCCACCTTGTCGATATAGGCGGTGCCGTCGTATTTTTCTTCGTCGATCTCGAAGGCGATTCTGCCGCCCCGACTCGCCCGGACGTCCCGCACCAGGGCCTCATAGGTCTTTATCGCCCTGCCGTTTATTTTAATCGATCCCCTGTCGAGGAATTTCTGGAGATTGCTGGATTTCATTATAGACATGGACTCGCCCGGCTTCCCGTTTTTATCCATTGCCTGGAATTTAACGACATCCGTCAGCCGGGGGGTGATTGTCATATCCATCTCAACGCCCTTACGCGCTATCCTGAACCGGACCAGCTTTTCAGCATGGCTGTTGACGTAGCGGGTGAAGTCGGCCTCGCTCGTAACTGCCTTGCCGTCGACAGATATAATCTCGTCCATCTGCTTCATGCCGGCGGTCTCGGCCGCGCCGCCCTTGACCAGCTCCACCGCCAGTATCCTCGAGCCGTGCGGCATCACGCCGATCTCATACCTGCCGGAAGTTCTCTGCTTTCTCGGGGTCACGGCCAGGATCATGCTCCTGGCACCGCGATTCACGGTGACATCCAGCTTTTTCCCTTCGCTGAACATGACCGATGCCTGGATGTCCGTGAAGCTCTTGACCTCCTCGCCGTCAATTGCCACGATCCAGTCGCCGCTCCGCATCCCCGCCTCATAGGCCGGGGAGACGTGCCTTCCGGACTGCATCTGCTCCGGTATGTGAATCTGGTTGGTGTCCTTTGAATAGCCGACCAGGCCCATGACGAAGAATATTATGACTCCGAAAAAGAGGTTGAAAAGGGGCCCCATGGCGACAGTCACGATCCTTCTCGACGGGGACGCCGAAAGAAACTCAAAGCCCTGCCCCGTCCGCTCCTCGGACGGGTCCTCGCCGTAAAACTGGCAGAACCCGCCGAGGGGAAACGGAGCCAGCTGATAGGTGGTATCGCCTATCTTCTTTTTTATGATGCCCTTCCCGTACCCGATTGAAAAAACCTTCGCCTTGATCCCGACCATTTTACCGCCCAGAAGATGCCCGAGCTCATGGACAAAGATGCAGAGGCCGAGAAGGACTATCCCCGCCGCGATGTAAATGACATATTGCATTATTAGGCTCTCCGTTTATATGGTAACATCTATTTGATTATTCTTAAAAGCTTCTATTTTCAATGATACGGGCCGCCGCACCGCGCGCCTCCCTGTCTGCGTCAACAATGTCTCCCAGGCCCGGCTTGTCCAGAACATTCTGCAGTTCCATGGTTTTCTCCACGACCTTCACGATGCCCGTGAAGGGAATGGCGCGGTCGAGAAACGCCCTGACCGCCACCTCGTTGGCAGCGTTGAGTATCGCCGGCTGGGTCCCGCCGCGTCTCCCCGCCGCGTACGCCAGGGCCAGCGCCGGATATCTCCCCCGGTCCCAGGCCGAAAACGTGAGCCTCCCCACTTCCTCGAGCCTCAGCCTGCCGAACGGGTTTTCCCGCTTCGCCGGAAAGGTAAGCGCATTCAGCACCGGGAAGACCATGTCGGTCACGCCCATGTGGGCGTATACCGCGCCGTCAACGGTCTCAACCATCGAATGCACGATGCTCTCGGGATGAAGAAGCACGTCGATCTCGCCGTACCCGATCCCGAACAGATGATGCGCTTCGATCACTTCGAGTCCCTTGTTCATCAGCGTCGCCGAATCAATGGTGATCTTGTCCCCCATGTCCCACGTCGGGTGCGCCAGGGCACGTTCGGGAGTCACGGCCGCCAGCTCTTCAGCGGCGGCGTCCCGGAGGCTCCCTCCCGAGGCGGTGAGAATAAGGCGCCGAATATCCGGCGGATTCAGCCCTCTGGTAAGGGAAAAGAGCGCGCTGTGCTCGCTGTCAACCGGGACCAGCTCCGCCCCCGACGCCCGGACGCTGCCGTTGACTATGTCACCCGCCATGACAAGCGTCTCCTTGTTGGCGAGAGCGATCCGCTTCGCCGCGCCCAGAGAGGCCAGGGTGGGCCGGAGGCCGGCGGCGCCAACGATCGCGGAGACCAGGACGTCCACGCTCCTGCCCGCCAGCTCGATGACGCCCTCCTCCCCGGCAAGCAGTTCGGTCCCGGGATATTTCTTCGCCAGCGACCTGAATTCCGGGGAAGATGCCGCCCCGGCCGAACCGACCGCCGCCGCCGCCGGGCGGAACTCGCGGATCTGACGCTCGAGGAGCTCGAGGTTCCCCCCGCACGCCAGACCGTACACCCGGTACTCATCATTCAAAAAGCGGACGACCCGCAGCGTCGTCTCGCCGATCGATCCCGTGGAGCCGAGGATGGTTATCGTCTTGCCCATACACCCGAATCTATCAGGAAACGCCCCTGATGATCAGATAGTAATAGAACAGCGGGAAGGTGAATATAAGCGCGTCGAACACGTCCCACATGCCGCCGTGGCCAGGGATGATGGAACCCGAATCCTTGATCGACCCGTCCCGCTTGACTGCCGATTCAACCAGATCGCCGAGATTCCCCAGGACCGAAAGGGCGATCCCGAGCAGGACCGACTCCATCATTCCAAAGAGGTGCTTGTTGAAAAACGAGGCGTACACTTCATTGGTGATGACCATCGCAATGATGCTGAAAAGCAGTCCCGAAAAATATCCCTCCCATGACTTGTTGGGAGACACCGGGAATTTTGTCTTGTGCCTGCCGAAGAGCACCCCGCCAAAAAACGCGAAGGTATCGTTCAGCATGACCACGACGTTAAGGATTATGATATAATATATCCCATCGGCGAGGGCCTTCATCAGAATAATGTGAGAAAACGAAAAAACGATATATGCCAGCCCGAAGAGGGTCGTTCCGATCGAGTAAATAGCTCCCTTGATCGGCCGGGTAAACAGCTGCAAGGCCAGGATGACCGAAAGAAACAGCGACACGATAAAGAGCAACACGCGCGCGTCGAAGGCGGGAATATAACGGCTGTACCCGTACAGCTTCCCGTACGCAAACAGATACATGACGATGTTGATGATGACCGCCGCCGCCAGCCCGTAGGTCGCGAAGGGCCTCCCCTGGTCGCCCTTGTCGGTTATCTGGTAATATTCATACAGGCATGCCAGCGTGATAATGACGGAGCATAGAAGGATGGGAATCGACTGGGCAAAATCCGTCACTATCGCGAACACATACACCGGGAGCGCCACCACCGCGCTCAGTATCCTCATCAACGTATTTTTTTTACATCACTCATAGGCCTCCAAATCTCCTTTCCCTGTTCTGGAATTCGTATATCGCCTGATATAGATGATGCGGCCTGAAATCGGGCCACAGCACGTCGGTAAAGAAAAGTTCCGCGTAGGCCAGCTGCCAGATGAGAAAATTGCTGATCCGGTATTCTCCTCCTGTCCGTATCATGAGGTCGACCGGCGGCAATCCCGCCGTGAGCAGATTGCCCTCGAGCTGGCGCGCGGTTATTTTTCCGCTTCCCCGTCGCCTGCCGGCCCACCGGTTCACCGCCTGAAGGATATCCTGCCTCCCCCCGTAATTCAGGCAGAAATTGAGCACGAGCTTATTGTTGGAACGGGTCTCGTGCTCGGCGTGCCTGATCGTGTTCAGGGTCGACCTCGGGAGCCTCTCCTGGAGCCCCGAATGTTTTATCCGGATCCCCTTGTTCCTGATCATGTCGATTTTGGACCTGAAAAAATAATCGAGCAGCTTCCACAAACTCAGGATCTCGGTCCGCGGCCTCAGCCAGTTTTCAGTCGAAAATGCATAGAGGGACACGACCTTGATGCGCATGTCAATCGCCGCGTCCATGAGAGGCTCAATGATTTCGGCGCCCTGTCGGTGGCCTTCGGAGCGCGTGAGGGAATTTTTTTTTGCCCACCTGCCGTTCCCATCCATGATGATGGCGATATGGGCCGGAACCTTTTTCCTGTTTATGAGACGTTTATAGTCTTTCATATCCGTGTGGGGGCCCCTTTCTGATAGCGAGGGGCTTGAGCCCCTTCTGACAGCGGGGGGCTTAAGCCCCCCGCTGTCAGAAGGGGCAGCGCGCAATCTGAATTATATATTCAGTATTTCTTTTTCCTTATTATCCGTCAGCTTCTGGATTTCGTCAATGTATTTATCGGTGATTTTCTGGATCCTGGCCTGTGCGTTCTTCGAATCGTCCTCTGATATCTCCTTCTCCTTTTCCAGTTCCTTGGCCATATCGTTCCCGTCGCGCCGAATATTCCTGATGGCGACCCTGCACTCCTCGGCCTTGTGCCTGGCGTGCTTGACATATTCCTTCCGACGCTCTTCGGTGAGGTCCGGGATCTGGATGCGTATAAGGTTGCCGTCGTTTGAGGGATTGACCGAAAGGTCCGACTTGAGGATCGCCTTCTCCACCTCCCCCAGGTTGCCCTTGTCCCAGGGCTGTATTACCACCAGGCGCGGCTCCGGGCATGATACCGTGGCGACCTGGTTCAATGGCATTTCAGAGCCGTAGGCGTTCACTTTTATACCGTCAAACATGGCCGGGTTGGCCCTCCCGGTCCTGATGGCGGCGAAATCCTTCTGGAGCGCCGCGATGCTTTTTTTCATACGGTCTTCAAGATCGGAAATAATGTCATCAATCATGGTTTTCTCCTCTTTGTCAGGATATTCGCGTTCCGACCGGTTCTCCGGCAACGATCCTCTTCAACGAACCGCGCTGGAACAGGTTAAAAACGATGATCGGCAGTCTGTTGTCCATGCAGAGCGACACGGCCGTGAAGTCCATGATTCCCAGCTGCCCTGTCAAGACCTCGATGTATGATATTGCGTCGATTTTTTTCGCGGATCTGTCTTTCTCGGGGTCGCTGGTGTAGACGCCGTCGACGCGGGTCGCTTTCAGCAAGACATCGGCGCCGATCTCCACGGCCCGGAGACTCGCCGCCGTGTCCGTGGTGAAAAAGGGCTGGCCGGTACCTCCCGCGGCTATCACCACCCGGCCGTGGCTCAGGTGGTCCAGGGCCTTGCGGATGATGTAGGGCTCGGCGATTTCCTTCATGGAAAAAGCGCACATGACCCGCGCCTGCACTCCGATATTCTCAAGGGTGCTCTGGAGCGCCAGGGAATTCATCACGGTGCCGAGCATCCCCATGTGGTCGCCGGTGACCCGCTCGATGCCCAGGCTTTCAGAAAGGTTCCCCCTGAAGATGTTCCCGGCTCCGATGACAACCGCCACCTCGACGCCGAGCCGCTGCACGTCCCGGATCTCTTCCGCTATTCCCGAAAGAATCTGCCGGCTGATGCCGGACCCGTTATCGCCCGCAAGCGCCTCGCCTGAAAGCTTGAGCAATATCCGCCGGTAGCGGGGCTCTGATTTCGAACCGCCGGGTTCCATGTCACATGCCTATCTGGTAACGGACAAACCTTCCCACTTCGATATTCTCGCCGAAAGCGGCAATCTTCTGCTTTATCAGGTCCTTGATCTTAACGCCCTGATCCTTGATGAACTCCTGCTCGAGAAGACAAACGTCGGTATAGAATTTATTGAGCTTCCCGTCAACTATCTTATCAATCACGTTGGCCGGCTTGCCGGAGTCCTTCATCTGCTCCCGGTATATCTCCCGCTCCTTTCCTATCACATCCTCCGGCACGTCCTCGATACCGACATAGAGCGGGTTCGCCGCGGCGATCTGCATGCAGAGCTCCTTGCCGAGAGCCTCGAACTCCTCGTTGCGCGCCACGAAATCGGTGACGGTCTTAAGCTCCACCAGGACGCCGATCTTCTTGTTGTTGTGCACGTATGAGGCGATGATGCCCTGGGTCACCTCGCGTCCCATCTTCTTGTCGGCGGACGCAAGCCCCTTTTTCCTGAGTATCTCGACGGCCTTGTCCATGTCGCCGCCCGTCTCGACCAGGGCCTTTTTGCAGTCCATCATCCCGGCCTGGGTCTTTTCCCTGAGGTCCTTTATCATTTCACTCGTTATCTCTGCCACGTACTTTCTCCTTCGCGTAAATATTGTAATTAACATCATGACGCGGCCGCACGCCGCCGGCCTGTCGCCGCGCCCACATGCCGATCCCTACGGCTCGTACAACTCGTCGTCTTCATCGTACGGATAGGAATCCGCCGCGTCCCCGGACGCCTCCGTGCCGGACTCGGCCTCGGGGGCCGCCTCTGTGCCGGCTTCCGCGGCCTCCTCGCCCTCCTCGACGACACCCTCCTCGGTGATTCCGCCGGACTGTCCCTCGACGACGGCGCGGGCCATCACGTCCAGGAAGAGCGCTATCGCCCGGATGGCGTCGTCATTCCCCGGTATCGGGTAGTCAATCTCGTCCGGATTGCAATTCGTGTCCACCACGGCGAAGATGGGGATATTCATCTTCCGCGCCTCCTGGACCGCGATGGATTCCCTCTTGGGGTCGATGATAAAGAGGGCGTCGGGCATCTTGCTCATGTCCTTTATGCCGGAGAGAACCTTGTTCTTCTTCTCGAGCTCGCGGTTCAGCTCCAGGCGCTCCTTCTTCGTCTCGGCGTCCCAGAGGTCGCGCTCCTTCATCTGCTCGAGATCCTTGAGGCGTCTTATGGAATTACTCACGGTCTTGAAGTTGGTGAGAAGCCCGCCAAGCCACCGTTCGGACACGTAGAACATGTTGCACTTCTTCGCGTATTCCTCGATGGCCGACTGCGCCTGCTTCTTCGTCCCCACGAAAAGCACCTTGCCGCCCTTCTCCGCGACTTCCTTCATGGCGGCGTAGGCGACCTTGATGCGCTGCATCGTCTTCTGGAGATCAATAATATGGATTCCGTTCCTCGCAGTGAAAATAAACTGCGACATTTTCGGGTTCCAGCGCCTCGTCTGATGGCCGAAATGGACGCCCGATTCCAATAATGCTTTCATCGATACAATTGACAATGATAGTACCCCCTATCATACATTAAATTGTTATACAGGGCTTTCTCGCGAGCCCGTTAAATCCCACTTCGGCAGGCCTGTCCTGAGCGGTTCGACAGGCTCACCACAGGCTTGCCGAAGGGCTCAGTACAGCGCCCGGAGGGGGAGTGTATTGATTAAAACAGTTGATAAGACTCCCGCCGGGGTGATGCGGCGTTGCAAAAACCGTATCACAGCCCCGATAGTACACCCGGAACGCCCCCGCGCAGGAGCACATAATTGCCCGAACCCGTTTTGCTATTGCCTTTTCACATCGGAATGAGGCAACCGGCGCCTGCCGATTTATTCACCGCGCCCGGGAACCTTTCCCGGGAGCTGCTTGATAGCCGCGGGTGCGGCCTAAACCTTCATGAAGACCAGGGTCCCTACCACTATACCCACGATCGACGAGAGGTTTATCTTGATGCTGAAGCTGATGATCTCGAGATTGAACCCGATCGGACCTGTCAGGCTATTCTGGATGACCGACAGGGCCGGCACAAAACCAGCCAGCAGAGTCCCGAGCGCCGAACCGAGAATGGCACCAACCAGCATAAAGGCGATCAGGTAGCCGAGATTGTTTTTTTCGAACCTCATTGGCGCTTTCAGGAACCCTGTTACATACATTTATGACCGTCATATTTGTCAAGAAATATTTGCCCGGTTTGCTATTGCCGGCCGGCATAGTTAATCTGAGCAGGCCAGGATCCTGGCGATGAAATACAGCCGGAACCATGCGCTCCCGTCGGATGCCCGCCGGGATCGAAAATAACCTTGACTAATTGATTTTAATACGTATAGTTGACTTTGCGTCTTAAGAATCCATATGCGTAACAAGGAGAAGAGAGAAGATGAATATTTATGTCGGGAATTTGCCGTACAGTGTTACCGATGCCGACCTGCAGAACATGTTTTCCGAGTTTGGCTCCGTATCAGAGAGTAAAATCATTACTGACAGGGACACCGGTAGATCAAAGGGTTTTGGATTTGTCGAAATGCCTAACCAGACCGAGGGCGATGAGGCCATCAAGCAGCTCAACGGCAGGGAAATGGAAGGCAGGAACATCAAGGTCAATGTGGCAAAACCGAAAGAAGACCGACCACGCAGAAGCCCGCGTTACTAGAAACACGCAACCGCCGCCCGCGCGCCAAGGCTGGACGGCACGCTGGTAGAACCTTAACGGGTTAATCAGTTTTGCGAATTCAATTAAGAAAACACAAACCTTTTTAATTCCGATTTTGTTCTTCAAGGTGAAGGTGGTACGGCCTCCGTTCCGCTGCTACATGCGGAAAAGGTCGCGGTAGGAATCGATATGCGGGCTCTTGAGGTGCAGCCGCCCGGGAACTTCCGGCCCCTGGCCGGAGAGCGCCTCGATAAGGAACAGGCCGTCGTCCGTGACCGCAAGTTTCTGCGGGTCCGCTTTCATGATCACATAATCCTGCTTTTCCTGGCGGCGGGAGAACCTCACGCCCGACATGTCGCCGTAATAGACGATATACCTGAGGGCGTGCTTGGCCGTTCTGCCGGAGGTCCGCTGGCCCAGTATGATCCGCCTGTCGGTGACCCTGACGAAGATATCCCGGAGAGTTTCCGCTCCCCCGGCCCCATACGCCTCTATCACGCAATCGTCCTCGTCGTGAAGCACCTTCTCGCCGTAATGAAGTCCGATATCCTCAAGCGCCGGCTTCCTGAAGACGCGCATCAGAATAAAGGCCGCGATGACGAACGCGACCACGACCAGCAGTATAATAGAGAATATATCCATGACGCATCCCCTCCAGAAACGGAATTGAGACCGGCACATGCCATATACTATCCGCGGGAGACCGGTCTGTCAAGAAAATATATCGGCGGAGGGGTTCTGTTTTACGAAAGGCGCTCCAGGGCCGCCCGGGCCGGCATGCCCGGCCTGATCCCGAGTTCCGCCGCCCCCGGCGATACCGCGGCCACGTCCGCCGACAGGAGGTCTCCGGCGGTCTTCAGCGGCCTCTCCGGCGTGCCCCGGCATACGGCAACGGCAAACCCGAACTTTTCCGCCACGGACAGGTCCGCTATTCCGCAGGCGACCAGCCCCCTGCGCGCCACAATGAACACGATGCTCCCGCCTTCCCATGCGGCCTCGATGCCCGTTGCCTCCACATCGCCCCGTATGATATCGGTTACCGCGACTCCCATATTACACCCCCCTCGTATTCCATGCAATTCCATTATGAGTCTGATTCCATCCCTGTTCCGCGAATCAATAAATAATCGATCATGCACTATTTGCAAGATTATAAATATTATTCACGTAAAAAAAGATTTTCTTGAATGGTGTTATTGCTTATTGGAAATAATTGAATACATCAGGACTGAATCACAAGCCCCCTAAATCCCCCGGAGGGGGACTTTATAAAGCTATAAGGACAGATAAGCCCCCCTCTGGGGGGTTTGGGGGGCATTGCACAGTTTTTTTGGACGGCCCCGGGGAAGGATTCCACTGCATCAGTCAAGGGCCGCAAAAAAATGATTGTCCTTGTCTCATCAGGTCTTATTAATGTGCCAGAAGTACAGTGCATGAAAATAAAAATATCATCTCTCGGATGCAGGCTGAACCAGTCTGAAATTGAATCGGTGTCAACGGTCCTTCAGGATATGGGACACGCCATCTGCCGGGACGACGATGCGGACCTGTTCATCATAAACACCTGCACCGTAACGGCCCGGAGCGACAGCAAGACGCGCCAGCTCATTCGCCACGCCGAGGCGGCCGCGGCACGGCGCGGGGGGGCGAAGATCATCGTCGCCGGCTGCGCCGCGGAGACCGCCTGCAGGGAAGGCGACATCTACTATCTCCCGAACGACTGGAAGCCGCTGATACCGGAGCTGATCGCCGACTGGGACCTCTTTGACCGGATAACGCCGCCGCCATGCGCCCGCTTCGCCTTCGCGACACCCCTAAAATCGTCGACCAGCCGGGTCAATCTGAAGATCCAGGACGGGTGCGACAGCTTCTGCTCCTACTGCATCGTACCGCTGGTGCGCGGAGCCCCGCAGAGCAAGCCGGCGGAACAGGTCGCCAGGGAATTCCGGGAACTTGTCGACGCCGGGTACCGGGAGGTGGTCCTCACGGGCGTCATGATCGGCAGGTACGATGACGCGGGCACCGGGCTGGCGGACCTGGCGGAACGCCTCCTGTCGATGGACGGGAGATTCAGGATACACATGACCTCGATCACGCCGGTATTCGTGACGCCGAAGCTCGTCGACCTGCTGCGTCATGAAAAGATGGTGAAGCACCTCCACCTCTCCCTCCAGAGCGGAAGCAACGCGATACTCCGGAAGATGAACAGGCCCTACACGCGCGAGGAGTACCGTGCTCTGGCCGGCCGGATCAGGACGGCCGTCCCGGACTTCAACCTGACCACGGACGTCATCGTCGGCTTTCCCGGCGAAACCGACAGGGACTTCGAGGACACCCTGACCCTGATACGGGACGCGGGGTTTTCCCACGTGCACACCTTCCGCTTTTCGCCCCGCCCCGGCACGAAGGCGGCCGAGATGGAGGACACGGTGCCGGAAAAAATCAAGACCGAGAGGAGCCGGACGGTCATCGGGCAGTGTTCGAGGCAGAAGCGGGAATATTACAGCCGCTTTAACGGCCGCGAATCGGAGTTCCTGAGCGAACGGTCGCGCGGGGGGATCACGACGGGCTTCAACCAGTACTACTCACCCATCGAAGTGAAGGAGAAGCTGCCCCGCAACAGGTTCTACGCCGTCGTCACCTCGCTTGAACCGGGCAGGGACGTTCTCACCGGAAGCCTGCTCTGACCCGGAGGCCCGCCTCTATCCGACAATCCTGAACAGGAACCTGAGGAGCTTGACCCTCTTGCCATACGGGGGATACCTGAGCTTCATGTCGAACAGGGTCGTGCGCTTCAGCACCCCCCGCTGGTGCGAGAAGGTCTCGAACCCCGACCTGCCGTGGTAGCGCCCCATGCCGCTGTCGCCGATGCCGCCGAAGGGCAGCCACGGGCTCCCCACGTGCGAGACCGTGTCGTTGACACAGGCCCCGCCCGAGGCCGTGCCGGCGAGGACCTTCTTCTGCTTTTTCTCGTTTTTCGAGAAATAATAGAGGGCAAGGGGGCGCGGGAGCCTGTTGACCAGGGCGATGGCGTCGTCGATGCGGGCAAACGTCATGACCGGGAGCAGCGGCCCGAAAATCTCCTCCCGCATGATCGGGTCCTTCATGGTGACGCCGTCGACGATGGTAGGGGCGATGTATTTCTCCTTCCTGCTGTTGCCGCCGCCGTGAATCACCTTCCTCCCGCGGAGAAGCTTGATGATCCGGTCGAAATGGCGGACGTTGACGATCCGCGCGTAGTCCGGGCTCCGGCGCGGGTCGTCTCCGTAAAACTCCTTCACGGTTTTCGCGAGCTCGGCCACGAAGGCCGCCTTTATCTTTTTGTGCACCAGGAGGTAATCGGGCGCCAGGCATGTCTGTCCCGCGTTGAAGAACTTTCCCCAGCAGAGGCGGCGGGCCGCCGAGGGGAGGTGCGCGTCCTCGTCGACGATGACCGGGCTCTTGCCGCCGAGCTCAAGCGTCACCGGCGTCAGGTGCTCCGCGGCCGCGCCCATCACGGCCCTGCCGACGGCGGTTCCGCCGGTGAAGAACAGGTAATCGAACTTCTCCTTCAGCACGGCCCGTGCGGCGTCGACGCCCCCCTCGACGACCGTGACGTAGTCAGGCTCAAACGTATCGCGGACGAGCTTCGCCACGAGCCGGGAGGTGGCGGGCGCCAGCTCGGAGGGCTTGATGACCGCGCAGTTGCCGGCCGCGATGGCCGCAACCAGCGGCGCGATAACCAGCTGGAGGGGGTAGTTCCACGGCCCGATGATCAGCGCCACGCCGTACGGCTCGAACAGCACCTCGCTCGTCGAGTAAAAATGTATGATGGAAGTCCTCACCTCGCGCTTTCGCGACCATGAGCGGACGTGGCGAATCGCGTGGGTAATCTCCTGATAGAGGACGCCGATCTCTCCCGCGTACGACTCAAAGGCGGGCTTGCCCAGGTCCCTGCGCATCGCCTCCATGATGGCGCCCTCGTTCTTTCGGATCGCCCTCCTCAGCCTCCTGAGCTGCTTTTTGCGGAATGATATTTTTTTTGTCTGCCCTGTGTTGTAGAAGTTCCTGAGCCGCTGCACCTTCGCGGCAATAGCTTTCTGCGTCATGGTGATTCTCCTTTCAGCATGGTGGAATGCCCCACAATCCCCCGGAGGAGGGGCTTGCCCTCACCCCCTACCCCTCTCCCACAGGGAGAGGGGTAGAAGGTATCATATATTGTATTTTTGCCCCCCTCTGGGGGGTAGGGGGGCTTAACGGCAAGAGTTTCGTAACAAACTTGATGAATTCATTGAGATGAGAATCATCTTAAAAAATACTTCCTCTAAAAAAGGAAGAATATTTATACACTCCGCGCAGGTCAAGCACAATAGCCTGGCTCCACACGCGCACGCGGAATCTGAGAGCGGGGATGATCCGGCGGCAAAAACGTCGCCGGATCGCGAAGGCAGAACAGCAGGGTCCGACGCCCCCGGGAGATTATGGCATGCCGATCTACCTGCGACACCAGTTATGGAACTTCTCGATCTTTTCGCTGAGCCTGCCGCGCTGTTCCGGAGTCAGGATGTTGTGAAACTCAACAAACTTATCGATAAAAAACGGCTTGAGCCCCCTGAACGCCTCCTCCCTCTTCGTGACAAAGGCATTGACTTTATTCCTCTCAAGCCTGTCACTTCTTACAAGGGCAAGGAATTCTCCGCGGACCGCCTCCTTCTGGTCGCGCAGATTCTTGGTTCGGGCCAGGATTTCATCCTTGATTTTGTTGACCTTTTGCACCTGCTCCTTGGTCAGCTTGAGGTCGCGGGTCATCTTCTTCACGATAATCTCAGCCCGCTCCTCGGGCTCGGCGCAGAAGAACCTCCGGGGACCGCAGCTGAAAAAGAGGGCCCCCGAAACCGCAAAAACGGCGGCCAGAACTATCGGAACTATTCGTTTTGACATCGGCATCTCCTTGTACGTGTATTGTGCAATCTGCATTGTATCAGTAATATATAGGCTGTTTATTTGATTTTGTTACAAAATGGGTTGATTTCTAAGCCCCCTAAATCTCCCGAAGGGGGACTGCCCTCACCCCTTCCCCTCTCCCACGGGGAGAGGGGAGAAGGTATCATATACATGTTATTTATGCCCCCCTCTGGGGGTTTGGGGTGGTACGACGCTTGTTACAGCCTCGGTAACAATTAATAGCATAATTTCGGAAAAAATAAATTGTTTTGTAACACCACCCCATTAAAATGCCACTCCATGTAAATATCATATACGCTATAAAGGACCCAACACCATGAAACGAGTCGCCGCATATCTCGCAATCATGACCGCCCTGTCTCTCTCGGCATGCTCAAAGCCCGATTACCGAACGTTAATAATCGGGACATGGGAATGGACAGGCGACGCCTGTGATGAAGAAGGGAACTGCCGTAAGGAAATCATGACCGATGACGGAAGTCTCGAGACATTCACGAAGGAGGGGCTTTACCGTTCGAAGCGGACACGGGCAGACTACACGATCAGCGGCAAAGCCATTTATCTGGGCGCGGGCGAAAATGACCGCGACAGGCTCCTCGCCCGGATATCGTCCATACGGGGGGACGTGATGCTGCTTGAATTCGATTCGTCAATCAGGAGATACCGGAGGCGCGGCGGCGGGTGATGCCGGTCATTCGCGGCGCTCAGGCCCCAGCTTTTTCACCAGGATCACACTGTTGCCGGAATCATTGTAGGAGACATCGTCAAATATTTTCTTTGACATGAGAATGCCCCGGCCGTGCGGCGTGAAACCGGCATTGATATCGGCCATCTCCCGCGCGAAAAAGTTCCGGTGATCGAACCCGGCGCCGCTGTCCGTGATGGTATAACGGGCCTCGTCGCCCCGTATCGAGGATTCGATGCGTACGGTCCGGCCCCGGTATTCCGGGCGTCCCTGCCGCTCCGTTACGAACTCGAAGTAGTTTCCGGCTTCGAGCGCCCTCGATTTCTCCGCGAAGGTGATCTCCAGGTTGCCGTGCTCGATGGCGTTGATGATCATCTCCACCAGCGCGAGCCGTGTCAGCTCCACGGTATCGAAATCGCAGTATCGCCCCAGGTTGCGGCTGATCCGGTCGGAGACGTCTCCCACCAGGAACAGCTGGTTCCCCATCACGATGCCCTGCTCCTCGAAGAGAAAAAACTTCATCAGCTCGTCCTCGACGACCCGGAACGCCCGGCCGATAACCAGGCTCCCTCCGGTAACGGCGATGTACTCGAGCCTGACGTTCATCTCCACCGGCTCGTTATTGAAGTTTGACATGAAGGCGGTCTTGAACCCGATCGGCCTCCGATTTCGAGTGAAAAGATCGATCTTCTCCCGGACGAAATTCACCTCCTGCGACTTGCCCTCCGGCGACGCGTAAATCAGGTCGAAGAGGTTCCTGCCGATAAGCTCGTCGGGCTTGATGTTCAGGTGCGACATGGCGGCCCAGTTGGCGGTGAGCAGCTTCCAGTTTTCGTCGAGGGTGAAGATGATGTCGCTCGAGCCTTCAAACAGGCTTTTGTATTTCTGTTCGCTCTCCTCGAGCTTCCTCTCGTACTCGAACCGGGTGAACGCGGTTTCAATGGCGACCAGGAGGTCCTTTTCGCGATACGGCTTGATGACGAACCCGAAGGGAAAGGATTTCTGCACCTCGTCGACTATCTCCCGGTCGGAATAGGCGGTGGTGTATATCACCGGCACGTTGAGCCTCTTCCTGATCTCCTTCGACGCCTCAATGCCGTTCATCCCCCCCGGGAGCTTGACGTCCATGAGCACCAGCTCCGGCACCGTTTCCGCGCACATGTCGACCGCATCAGCGCCGGTTCCCGCCTGCCCGACAACGTAATAGCCCAGCCCCTCGAGGATCTTCTGCAGCTCAAGCGCCACAATCCGCGAATCCTCGACGATGAATATCTTTTTTCTCTTCACGTTCCCCCCGCTGGTGCGGCCTATCGCCGCGAGCGCCTGATAGAGCAATCTCAATTATATACACAAACACATCCATGTCAATATTTTTTAAGCAGGACCATACAATGACATGTTTCCATAGCTGGGCGGGATTCTGATTGAAAAAAATAAGTTGTTATTAATATCACGCCTGATATACTCATCCCATTCGATAGCTGTCTGTTGCGGCGCAAGTGATGAAAACCGAACGGATCATGTCAACAACAACGCTCGCAATCGTGCTGCTGCTCCTCCCTCCGGCAGTGAGCGGCGTCGACAACGGGGACACTCGCGACCGCATCCTGGAAACAGCGAAAAAATATCTCGGCGTACGATACAATTACGGCGGCATGGGGGCCGGGGGTTTCGACTGCTCCGGTTTCGTCCAGTTTGTCTACCGTGAAAACGGCATTCTCCTCCCCCGTTCGACCGCGGCCCAGTTTGAGCGGGGAAAGAAAATCGGTCTTGACAACGTCCAGCCGGGCGACCTGCTGTTTTTTAAAATCTACCGGGGCCGTATTTCACACGTCGGCATTTACGTGAGCGGATCGGTATTTATACACGCCCCTTCCTCCGGCAAACGGGTATCTTTCGCCGATATGAAAACTGAATACTGGAAGAAAAGATTCGCCGGAGCTGTCACATATATCGGGAAGCATTGATACGATTTTCCACACATGCAGTTCTGCCGTACAGGGATAACGCCGGGATCTCATATATTCAGTGTATCACATAAAAAATCGTCACATGATAATTGAACTCATGTGTCAGTTTTTATTTATTGACAAATTACTGTCACAAACTACATTGTTACTATAATCGGTTTTGATTCGATAACAATTATTTCGGTAGTAGAGATTGCTTATCGGTCATAAAGAACTATAAAATAAATATGGAAAAATTATTCTTCAATAGATTGTAAATAACTGAAGAATAGGTTTTTCTCTGAATTCTTATCGCATTATATTATAGTAAAATCTGTAATTACAAATTTAATTAGCAGAGATAAAAAAATAAGGCACTATTAAGAGAATATAAACAAAAAAACCGTCTGGACGGTTTATATATTAAACTGAATCAATTTCATAAGACCCGGAGGATTGCCGGGGCTAACTCAAACAAATTTTAGAGGAGATTATGGGAGCGGCAATGAAATCAACAAAAACTTTCATCATCATGATTCTCTTTGTAGCCGGCATGTCGTCAAATCTTTTCGCAAACAGTTTTGCCGATACGTACGGTTTTTCAGCCGAGGGGATAGCCCGCGGAAACGCCATGACGGCCACGGTTAACGACTGGTCGTCGGTATATTACAACGTGGCCGGCCTGGGCAGGACGGCAGAGACTACCGGGACCGCCCTTGCAGGGGGAGGGGAAATGACCCTCAAGCTCAGGAAAACCGAGGGAGAAGCCGAAACAGAGAAAGAAAAATTTCCAAACCAGTTCGCGTTCGGACTGCTGTATACCATTCCAAAGCTTAATTTGAACATCAAGCGGTACAGCAGATCAGCCTCCGGGGACTTCTACCCGATCGACACCGACGCCGCAAAGATGAATCCCTACGGGTTCATCACGATCGGCGGCGTGCTCGACCTGAACAACGTCGTGCAGCTCCCTGACTTCATCTCCTCGGCCCGCCTCGGTCTCGGCATGGGACTGAACGCGGACCTGAGCCTGGTCAAGGTCAACGACATTGACCCGCGCACCCACAACTTCCTCAGGTACGGCAGGGAGGTCCAGCGCGCCATGATCCTGATCGGCGCCGGCCTCGGGTTCCTGAACGACGCCTTCGGCGGCGGCATAGGCGCGAACCTGGCGTTCGCCGGCAAAGGCAAGGTCTACATGGAGGCGGAGCTCACGGCAGACCCGGTCATTCCGGTCCAGCAGGCGACCATGGACCTGACCGTGGCGCCGGGCGTCATCGCCGGCATCTACCTCAGCCCTTTAAAACTGTTCAATGTCGGCAATTTCAACCTTGATCTCGGGGCTTCATACCGGATGGAGACAATGCTCAAGATCGACCCGTTTGACGCGGCCGCCGGCATACTCGGCGGCGTCCTCAATATGAACCTCATGCTCGCCATATTCGACTACTATTCTCCACACGTGGTAACCGGCGGCATCGCCTTCGGTTTTTACGGCATAACCCTATCAGCCGATCTGGACCTCCAGATGTGGTCAAAAACCGAGGTCGGCAAGAGCCTGAAGGTCAACTTCATCGGTCTTCCCGAGTTTGTCGACATCCTGGTGCCCAAGGTCGGCGTAAAGTACGACACGCCCCTGAAATGGCTCGCCGTGATGGTCGGCTATTCCTATACCCCCTCGATAGTTTCCGGCAAGCTCGGAAAATTGAAGGGCCTGGACGTGAGGATGGGACCAGCGAGCACAAAATACACGTTCGGCATGTTCAACTATCTCGACAACAACAAGCACACGGCCTCGCTCGGCCTCAAGTTCACGGTGCCCAAGGTGTGGCGGCTCGGCGGCCAGATCGTCGTCGTGACCTCGTACCAGTTTCAATACCTTGTGGATAAGACCGTCAATAGGTGGGGCTTAGTATGGGAACCACCCATCACAACTAATGAATACTTTCTTAACCCGAATTACAGCTACGGCGGCATGAACCACAGCGTCTTTGTAGAGATCGGGATGAGGCTGTAAAGCAACCCATTACAGGAATAGAGTAAGAGCCGGCCCATGGCCGGCTCTTTTTATTAACTATCAAGATACCATTTTATGAAACAATTCACCTTCAAAAAAATCGACGCCTTCGCGGCCGGGGCCTCGCGCGGCAACCCCGCGGCTGTCGTGTATCCCGGGAGCACGCGCGATATTTCGGAAGACGAAATGCAGAAGATCGCGAAAGAGCTGAAGGGTTTTGTCAGCGAGGTGGTGTACGTATTCCCGGAGGGCAAGGGCTTTTTCCTGAGATACTATTCATCCGAATGCGAGGTCGATTTCTGCGGCCACGGGACCGTCGCGGCCATGCACGACTGCATTATGCAGAACAAGAAGCTGCTGAAGCAGGACATCATAGCCATACGCGTAAAAAATGAAAGACTGAGCGTGCACAACCGGATCAGGGAGAGCAACTCCATTTTCATCACGTCCCCTGCCCCCTCGCACCCGGACCATGCCGTCAGCGCCGACGATATCGCCGCCGCGCTCGGCGTCGCCCCGGACGCGGTCGATCAAGCCCCGCCCCTTGCATTAATAAATGCCGGCCTTAATACCTTCATTGTGCCGATAAAAAAGCTGGACCGCTGCCTCTCGATGAAGCCGGGACAGGAAAACCTGCGACAATTCTGCATATCAAATAATATCGACATCGTACTTGTTTTCAGCAGTGAAACCTCGAAGAAAGACAGCAATTTCCGGACACGGGTGTTCGCGCCGAAGTACGGATACCTGGAGGACCCGGCGACCGGATCGGGCAATTCCGCCTTCGGCTATTATCTGCTGAAACACAAGCTATGGGACGGCCGGCTGCTCGTCATAGAACAGAACGACAGTTTCGAAAACCCCAACATCGTGAAGCTGGACACGATTCGGCATAACGAAAAAACCTTCGTCATATTCGGGGGATCTGCAATCGTGAGACTTGAAGGGATGTATAATTTATATTCATCTGAATAATGGATAACATGTATGGCCGCCAAGCAAACAGGTGCGCCGGCCACGATGCCCCCATGCAGAACCGTTACAGGGTGCAACGAAAGGTTTTGCGTTTCTCCCCTGGAGGCGAATGAGAATATCGTATCGGATTTATTTGCCCAAAAAAACCCAAAAATTACGTCAATAAGATTTGACACCAACCGCTCTCCCTCCAGAATGTCCGGTGTGAAGGGGCCCGCCGCACCATGGCCTATAAGGAACTGGGGACGGAACCATGACGAACCTGACATCCAGCCACGCGCGACCTGACGGCTTCCCCGGCGGCGCCGGCCCGGTTCGGACATTTTTCGCGCCCGGCAGGATCAACCTCATCGGCGAGCACCTCGACTACAACGGCGGCCGCGTCCTCCCGGCGGCGGTGACCCAAGGCATTACGGGATACGCGCGGGAGCGGGACGACCGACTCGTACGCCTCAAATCGGAACAGTTCCCCGGCGAAGCAACCGCCGACCTCGACGGCGAGATCAGCCGCGACCCGGCGCTCGGCTGGGCCAACTACCCCCTCGGCGCGATCAGATATGTCAGGGAGAGCGGGAGGGCGATCCCCTCCGGCCTGGACATCCTGTACTCGAGCACCCTCCCGGTCGGCGCGGGCCTGTCGTCATCAGCGGCCATCGAGATCCTCACCGCCGTGATAGTGGCCGGCGTGCCGGGTCCTTCCGAAGGGGGGCTGACCGGCCTGGCGCTCCTCATGCGCGACATGGAGAACGAATTCATCGGCGTCCGCTGCGGCATGATGGACCAGTTCGCCGTGGCGCTCGGAAAAAAGGGGAGCGCCATCCTCCTCGATTCGGAGACCATGGAATACGAATATGTGCCGGTCGACCTGTCCGGGTCGTCGCTCGTCATCATGAACACCAACAGCCCGCGCTCGCTCGCGGATTCGAAATACAACGACCGCAGGGCGGAGTGCGAAGAGGCGCTCGGCACTATCAGGAGCAAAAGAAGGAATGTGACGTGCCTCGCCCGGGCGCGCATGGGGGACCTCGATCTTGTCCCGGACGGCCCGCTCCGCAGGCGGGCGCGTCACGTTATCTCTGAAAACGCGCGGGTGACGGAGGCCGCGGAGGCGCTCCGCACGGGAGACATCGCCCGGTTCGGCCGGCTCCTCGGTGAATCGCACCGTTCGCTCCAGGACGACTACGAGGTCACCGGGCCCGAGCTGGACGCCCTGGTCGACGCGGCGACGCGCTCGCCCGGGTGCGCCGGGGCGCGCATGACCGGCGCCGGATTCGGCGGCTGCGCAATCGCGCTGGTGCGGGGACGGGACCTCGACGCCTTCAGGGAAGAAACGGGCGCGCGCTACCGGCGGGCCACGGGACTCGTCGCGGACTTTTACGAAAGCGCCATTGAGGACGGCGTCAGGGAACTATCATGAACATGAACCTGAGAGAATCGACATGAACATACAAAAAGGCACCATGCGATACCGGTACAGAAACCGGGAGTACACAGCGACCTTCAGGGTCGGCACCACCGCCAGGTCCCGCGGCCTGGAAATAGAGACGGTTTTGACCGACCTCGACCACGGCTGGCGCCTGAGCGTCACCCTGGTGCCGGAGGAACCGGTGCAGGTGCTCGAATTCTTCATGGAGATGAATTACCGCTTCACGCCGGACGACCAGATATTCTGCAACGGGTTCCAGTCCTGGACCGAGAGCCGGGAATTCGGGCCAAAAGAGAAGATCAAGAAGCTGTCGACCTCGGCGCGCCGCTTCAACATCCACTGCTTCGGCGACTACCACTTCTATCCCTATCCCGGGGGGAAGGGGAACCTCCACAGCCACACCTACTGCTACGTGAGGCAGAAGAGCGGCGACATGACTATCGTAGGCGCGCTCCTCAAGGAGACGGGACACACCATCATCGCCTGCGGGACGAGAAAAAACAGGATGCGCATCATAAAGGACGTCGAGGGACTTGAGGTGAGCGGCAGGCACCAGCTGACGGACCTACTCCTCCTCCAGGGACCGGAAAAAGACGTGCTCCCCGCCTACTTCAAGACCCTCTGCCCCGGCCTTCAGATGAAGGAGCCGGCCACCGGCTGGACGAGCTGGTACAACTACTACACGAACATCTCCGAGGAAATCATCCTCGAAAACCTGCACGCCCTTGCGGAGAAGGGGGTGCCGATCGACTTCTTCCAGATAGACGACGGATACCAGACCGCGGTGGGCGACTGGCTCGATATCAAGCCCTCCTTTCCGAGAGGCATGAAGGCCGTTGCGGACGAGATAAGGAAAAACGGGTTCAGTCCCGGACTCTGGCTGGCTCCGTTTGTCTGCGAGGAGCGCTCGCGACTGATGCAGGAGCACCCCGACTGGCTGCTAAAAAAGGACGGGAAGCCGGTTCCCGCCGGATGGAACCCGAACTGGAGCGGCACCTTCTACGCCCTTGACGTGTACAATGACGAGTGCCTCTATTATATCCGCGAGGTTTTCGACATGGTGCTCAACCAGTGGGGATTCGACATGGTGAAGCTCGACTTCCTGTATGCCGCCGCGATGCTGCCCGCGGCCGGGAAGACGCGCGGCACCGTCATGGCCGACGCCATGAACTTCCTCAGACGGTGCGCAGGGGAAAAAATCATCCTCTGCTGCGGCGTGCCGATGAGCGCGGCCTTCGGCCTGGCCGACTACTGCCGGGTCGGGAGCGACGTATCGCCGAAGTGGGAAGACCGCCTCCAGGCGGCAATCAACTACCGGGAGCGCGTCTCCACCGCCAATTCACTGATGAGCACGGTCGGCCGGGGCCACCTGAACGGCAGGGTCTTCCTGAACGACCCGGACGTCATTATGCTGCGCGACACGGATAACGCCATGACCCCGGAGGAGCGCTACACCCTGTTTTTACTGAACAATATTTTCGGCGGCATCCTGTTCACCTCTGACAACATATCGACGTACGGGCCCGAGACCCTGAGAACGTACCAGTCCATGTTCCCCTTCCAGAAAAAAGAAAATATCGTCACCAGGAAAATCGGCAACATGATCAGGATAACATTCCGAATCGGGACCAATAATTACGTGGTATACTCGAACCTATCCAGACGCAGGGCGCGGGTAAAGATGGGCGACGGCCTCTTTTTCCGGAGCAACGGCGACGCGGAGAGCAGCTTCGTTCCCGGCGGCACGGAATTCATACTGGCGCCCCATGAATCGCGCCTGTACCTGGTCGTGAGCGAGGAATTCTTCACCGTGGCCGGCACCTCCGCCCATCTCTTCCCGGGGAGCGAGATCGTATCGTGCGTGCAGAAGGGCGATACCATCTACCTCCGCCAGCACAGCCAGATGAAAAAGGAAAACATGGTCTACCTGCGGACGCCCGCCACCGGACAGTACTACATAAACAGCACCCCCGTGCAGGCGCAGAAGGTGCGGGACAAGCTCTTCCTGCTCGCCATCGAGCTGGAGGGAAACCCGTGAAGCCGTTCAGCCTGCCCGCCGGTTTCAGGATAGGGACCGCGACGTCGGCCCTGCAGATCGAGGGCGGGGACACGGGCAACAGCTGGTACCGCTGGTCAAGCCGACCGGGCCGTGTTAAGGACGGGAGCGACTGCTCGGTCGCTGACGACCACTGGAACAGGGTGCCCGGGGACGTGCGGCTGATGAAGGGGCTGAACGTCAACGCCTACCGCATGGGACTTGAATGGAGCCGCATCGAGCCGAAAGAGGGACGGTTCGACAGCGCCACGCTCGACCACTACCGCGATGAGATACTCCGCCTGAAAAAGGCGGGCATCGAACCGATGGTGACGCTCCACCATTTCTCCAACCCGCTCTGGATGGAGGACTCGGGCGGATGGGCCGACGGCAGCGCGGTCGGCCGGTTCGAGCGCTACACCGAGGCGGTGGTCCGCCACCTGGGCGACCTGGTCTCCACGTGGGTAACCATCAACGAGCCGAACGTCTACCTCCTGTTCGGGCACGTCACCGGCTACTGGCCGCCGGGCGAAACGAGCATCGCGCGGTATATCCGCGGAGCGCGCGTCATGATCCGCGCCCACATCGCCGCGTACCGGAAAATCCACGCGGTCAGGATCAAGATGGGGCTCTGGGACACCATGGCCGGTGCGGCGCATCACCTTCGCGTGTTCGACCCGAAGCGCGGCACGCGGGCGGAGCGGCTCGCCTGCTTTCTTCAAGACAGGCTCTTCCACGAGATCTTCGTCACCGGGATGTCCGAGGGGAGGTACATCCCGCCCATTGGCGCGGGATACCCGATGGGGCGCGGGGCCTGCCAGGATTTCCTCGGCGTCAACTACTACACGCGCGAAATGGTATCGTTCAACATCCTCAAGCCGGGACAGATGTTCGGCGACATCGCCACGCGGGAAGGAGCGCCGGTGAACGACGTGGGATGGGAAATTTACCCGGAGGGCCTCTACCGCTTCTGCCAGAAGTACTACCGGCGCTTCGGCATGCCGATATATATCACCGAAAACGGCACGGCCGACGCAGGGGACAGCTTCAGGGCGCGATACATCTACGACCACCTCTTGCAGGTGAGGCGCCTCATCGACGACGGCGTCGATGTCAGGGGCTACTACCACTGGTCGCTCATGGACAACTTCGAGTGGGCCGAGGGATACGAGCCGAGGTTCGGACTGGTGGCGGTGGATTACAAGAACCAGAAGCGCGCGGTGCGGAAGAGCGGAAAATTCTACGCCGAGATCTGCAAGCGCATGGGCGTCACCGCCCCCATGATCCGGAAATACCTCTCAACATCCAGGCCCAAATAGAAAAGGGAAATCGTGCATGATAGCGGGCGTCAGGCCTGCCCCTTCCTTCTCTCGCATTCCTCCCTGATCATGGCGAGAAAATCATCCAGCACCCTGCCGGACAGGAAATCGACGATCTGCTGAGGCACCAGCATGCCGAAGTCGACCCTGAGGCTGAAGACGAGGAGCGTGCGGTCGGGCGAGAGCTCCCTGAAATGGTAATGGCCGCCCGCCGACTGGATGTCGCCGCCGCCGGACCCGAACCGGAGCCTCCGGTCGGCGTCGTCGTACTCATAGTTGAGGATGATCTGCATGTTCTTCTTGATGAGCAGATCGAAGGTGAAGAGCACGCGCGACGGGCGTCCCTCGGGGTCCGCCGCCTTGATGTCCATTGTCTTAATGTGCTTGAACCACGACATGTACCCTTTGATGTCGCACACCACCGCGTAGCAGTGGTCGGGACCGGCGTCGATCTCCACTGAGCGGGTCAGTTCCTGTATTTTTTTCATGTCTAAGCCTCCGGCCTCGTCATCGTGCCGGCGCGCTTCGTCATGGTTTCATTGAGCGCGGCCTCGTCCCTGGGAAACGTCCATATCATGACCAGGAGGACGAGCCCGCAGGCCACCCAGAAGAGGTTGGCGATATTGAAGGCCCACAGCCTCCCGAACCGCACGATGAAGAAGCTGATGATGACCGGACCGAAGCCCTTGCCCAGGTTGTCGGTCAGGTTGAAGAGCGAGAATATGGAGCCGCGCGTCTCGGGCGTATTCACGTTCAGGAGCATGGCCTTGACGTTTGGCCCGGTCACCGAGACCAGAAACCCGGTGATGAAGCCGAGGCCCAGGGGCACGGCGATGTTCTGGTCCGCCGGGCCCACGCTCCCGGGATAATTGAGGAGGAACGCCATCGGGACAATGCCCGCGAGCGTCGATCCGCCGCAGAGGAGCGGCAAGAATTTCGGGTTGACGTTGTACACCCGGTTCCCTATCAGGCCGCCGATAAAGCCCCCCAGTATGGCGGCCGCGCCGATCAGCATCACGATCAGGGTCGCCGCCTCAACGCTGTAGCCCTTGTCCTGGGAATAGAAATCGTTAAGATAAATGAAAAAGACGCCCCAGGGCACGGTCCCCGGGATCCCCTGGAGAAACACGAGGATGTTGCTCCTGATTCTGAACAGGTCCAGGTACTCCTTCCAGTTGATCCTGCCGGTATAGACTGCGCCCCGCTCTATAAGCTCCTTCAGGCTCTCCTCGGTAACGCCCCGCGCCGGCTCCCTCACCGTGAAGAGCATCAAGGCGCAGAGGAAAAAATTCGGCACCGCGACTATGATAAAGGGAAGGCGCCACCCGTATTCCGGCCCCACGAAGCCCGCCAGGAGCTGTCCGCCGGCGATGCCGAGGCCCTCGGCGAGCGCGATCCATGCCGTGGCCGAGGCCCTGTTGCCGTGCGAGAAATAGTCGCCGATCATTGAATAGGTGAGCGGGATGGCGCCGCCGATCCCAATGCCGGTCAGGGCCCGAAGCCAGAAGAGCTGTTCGTAGCTCCGAGCGAACCCGGTGAGCAGACAGGGAATCTCGCCAATAATGACGACGGCGATGAAAAGCTTTTTCCTCGGCACCAGGTCGGCGAGGTAGCCGATGCCGAGCGTTATAAGGCTGCCGAGCACCCAGAACACGGCTGAGATGTTCCCGCCCAGCATAACATCACGCTGGACGTCGTCGAGTCCGAGATCTCGGGCGATCTGGGTAAGGTTGGGCGCCATGAGGTTCTGGTCCGCGAACAGGAACAGGTTCATGAGCGCCAGCAGAATCACGGCATATAATTCTCGCCCGGCGAACCGGGCTCTCTCTTCCATCGGGCACCTCCGCGTGCGCGTGAAGTATAATGGCATGGCCGCGGACCGGTGTCAATTATTTATGCTCGACTCCAATTCGGAAAAGTCCAGGGCCGCGATACGCCCGCGGCCCTTGCAGTATCCCATTTTAGAAAGTATATGTAAGTCCCGCTTTTATCACATTATCATTTGCATTCGGGTTAACAGCAAATGAAAGACAGGGAGCGATAGACCCGGCGGAATAAAACTTCTCCCGCATCCTATCATTGTATTTATTCGTAAATACGATAGCTGCTATCCAGTCGTAGATCCATGCCGCACCGAAGATACTTGCACCGACGATAACCAGGGTCATATTATTTGTGAATACACCACCCATATAACAGCCAAAAGATGCGAACCCCACGAGCATGGTGGGAACGGCCGATGCGTACATCTGGGCGTAATACTGCCCGCTCCCCAGGAAGGGAGTGAACATGCCGATGAAAAATGACATTGCCCATGCGCCGACCGGCGACTTCATGGACGACTGCAGGAGAAGTTCGTCTCTCATTTTCTCTCTTTCGGTTTTGTCCTGTTCGACCTTGTTCTGGGCAATGAATACCCCGCCCGGTTGCTTCATGACATTGTCAATTTCATGAGCCGATACCTGGCAATAGGATGCGACCACCAGTGTTATAATTATGGTAAAAAACAGAAATCTAAACATTGCAACCTCCATAGGTTTGTAAATTCATTATAATATAGTGTCTCCAGTGGTGAAAAAAGGACAAGAAAAAAATTGAACGCCGTCAAAAAAAGGGGATTGTCCAACAAGCGTGTATGTATTCTGATCAACTAAAAATGGCCGCGCCATACGGCGGCAGGTCAAGACATTTCCCGGCGGAACTGATCAGCGGCGATGGTTCGGTACTAAAAACAATTCTTCCTTCCACGCTTTCAGGCAGCGGCAGGTAATATGCCGCCCCCGAAAAATTAATGGCCACAAAAATCCTCTCCCCGCCCTCCTCTCGGCTAAACGACAGGACCTCCGGGTCGCTGCCGTGCAATTTAAGCGACCCGCTCCTGAGGGCCGGCCGCTCTTTCCTGAGCGAAATAAGGGCACGATAAAAATTGAGCAGGGAATCCGGGTCCTTTATCTGCGCCTCGACGTTGACCTCCCGATAGTTATCGGTGACCGGAAGCCACGGCTCCGCAGGCGAAAACCCAGCATGGGGGCCGTCCGACCACTGCATGGGAGTCCGCTCCCGGTCTCTGCCCGGATGAAAGGGCCAGTACTTCAGCCCGAGCGGGTCCCGCATCTGCCTTCGGCCTATCCGTCCGTTCATCATGCCGATCTCGTCGCCATAATAGAGGAACGGCGTGCCGCGCGCGGCCAGCAGAAGCGCCGCCAGCGCCTTCGCCTTCATCATGCCGTCCCTCCCCCTGCACCACCGGCTTGCCATGCGCGGCTGGTCATGGTTGCCCATCACCAGGCAGGACCATCCCTCGTCAGGGACGGCGGCGTACCAGTTTGACAGGCATTCGCGGAACCGGGCCGCTCCGTATTTCGAGAAGATAAGGGAAAAGTCGAAGGCGAGGTGGAGTTCGTCCGTGCCGTCGCCAAGATAGCGCGCCGACTGCACCGGATCGCCCGGCGACTCGGTATATGTTTCGCCTACCGCCATCCTGCCGTCGTATTCATCAAGCACCGTGCGGAACTCCCGGAGCACGCCATGGACCTCCGGGCGGTTCTGGTCGTAGACGTGGTTTTGCAGATCGTAGGGCCGCGGCGCGTTCGGGCCCCAGCCGGGAGGGTTGTCCCTGAACCGCTCGTCCTTGACGAACCAGACCACGGCGTCGAGCCTGAAGCCGTCCACGCCCCGGTCGAGCCAGTACCGGACCTCGCCGAACACGGCCTCGCGGAGCTCGGGGTTCCGCCAGTTGAGGTCCGGCTGTTCTTTAAGGAAAGAATGATGGTAGTACTGCTCCGTGGCCCCGTCCCATTCCCACGACCTTCCGCCGAAGACCGCCCTCCAGTTGTTCGGCGGCCCGCCCTTCCTGCCGTCGCGCCAGATGTACCAGTCGCGCTTCGGGTTGCCGCGCGACGACCGGGACTCTATGAACCAGGGATGGAGGTGGGAGGTGTGGTTGATCACCAGGTCCATCACGATCTTTATGCCGCGGACGTGCGCCTCGCGGATGAGGACGTCGAAATCCTCATTGGAGCCGAAGATCGGGTCGATGCCCCGGTAGTCGGCGATATCGTAGCCGAAATCGAGCATCGGCGAGGTATTGACCGGCGAGAGCCATACAGCGTCCACGCCGAGCCACGACAGATAGTCGAGCTTCGCCGTTATGCCAGGAATGTCGCCGACCCCATCGCCGTTCGTATCGTAAAAACTGCGCGGATAGATCTGGTATATGACGCCGTGCTTCCACCAGATGTGATCGTTGCTGCCGCCCATGTTGCTCTGACCCCCATTGGTTTCTCTGACCCCGGGTTACCGATAACTATCGGCCAGGCTTTACTCTGACCCCGCCACACGATCATGCATTATGCATTATACAAGTATCATAGTAACCCCGTAACTCAGAAAAGTAAAGATATTCTCGGAACCGCAGGCGGAAAAAACAGGGTACGGTTCACCGAGCCGCACCCGGCTCGCCGCGGCGTGAAATATAGTTGAAATATCGCGCGTGTGATACATACTGCGAGGATAAAACGAAAAAGGAGGCGCCCATGTTCCACCTTTTCACCATTGACGGCAAGCAGGCAGACCTTCCCCTTGAAACCATCAACCGGAACCCGAGGGTCGGCAGGGTCAACAAAAAATACCGGCCCAGGAAACAGGTCGAGATCGACGTGCACGAAAGGGAGGAACGGGCCCCGGGAGAGGGAGTCGATAACCGCTACGTCAAAGAGGCGTACCGGGAGGCCGGGCGCACGGAAGATATCCGCGAGCGAGTGTACCACGCGTCCGAGATAATGAGCTCGCCGGTCATCACCATAGACCCGGAGAAGACGGCCGCGGAGGCGTGGCGCATGTTCAACGAGCACGGCTGCCGGCACATGCCGGTGGTTACGGGCGAAGGAAAAATAGCCGGCATTCTGTCCGAGCGCGACCTGTTGAAGAGACTGGTGGAGCGCGGCGGCGGGGCCGAGGAGGCCCGCGACATTCTGGTACGCGATATCATGTCAGCCGAGGTCATCGCCACGGGTCCTCAGACGGACATCAGGCGGGTCGCCCGCGCCATGCTGGAACAGCATCTGGGCCTCATGCCCATCGTCGGCGAACGCGGCGAGCTCGCAGGCGCGGTGACCAGGAGCGACATTCTCCACGCCATCATCCATCATCCCGGATTCAGCCTGTGGGCGTAGCGACAATGGCGAGCGTTCCCCGTCTTATCGGTATTCAGGCATGTTACTCTGACCCCCAGGTGACCGATAACTATCGGTCAGGACTTACTCTGACCCCCGGACTACCGATAACTATCGGTCAAAATCAATATAAAACAATATTCCAACGCCCTCACCCCCTGGGGAGCCCCCTAAATCCCCCAGAGGGGGACTTGCCCTCACCCCCGGCCACTGAGTGACAGGATGTCACGAATGCAGCAGCGTACACGGATGTACAAGCTGCTGCCTCCCACAGGGAGAGGGGAGAAGGTATCA
>JAFGBT010000012.1 GCA_016933025.1 Spirochaetota bacterium
CCCTAAATCCCCCATAGGGGGACTTACACCCCCCTAAATCCCCCATAGGGGGACTTAACCCCCCCCCCTAAATCCCCCGCAGGGGGACTTAACACCCCCCCCCTAAATCCCCCGCAGGGGGACTTTTAAAGATAGTGCCGGTCCAAGCGTAAAGAAAACGGTCTCTTTGATTATCGAATTATCATACAATTCACTACTATCGGCAAAATATATCGGTCGCGCCCCGCGTCAGACCCGGCGCGCCGATGAATTGACGACCTGTTGAAAAAGTTAAAAAACTATAATCCCCTTAACCCGTTGACGAATTGCATGACAACGTAAAATAAGAACGCGACTGCCAGGATCAGGACGATCGTAGCCTTGATTTCTATTATCACATCGAAGATCGGGATTATCTGTATCAATCCGTCCTGTATGTTGATGTCGCAGATGCTCGGGAAGGCGTCGGTGCAGATGGTAAATCCGAATATTTCCCTATACATGGTTGCCTTAGTTAAATATAAATTTTTCTACATGCCCCATCTAAAAATCGTGTTTTCTTTTTTGACCTACATGAATAACATTACAATAACTGTGAAAATATATCCAGGTCCTTACCCATTAAATGTTGTTAATAATAACGACCGAGTCAACATTTTTGTTTTCAGCTTTTTATTGTCGCTGACAGCCTGTATCGTTGGGCGCATGGATTACCCCTCGATGGAGACTGTGGTGGACCTATATTGTTATATTTAATCTATAGCTAAGGGCGCGCCGGAGGCGGGGTGAGTGAATAACAGAAGGGGGCGCGTTGTGCGCCCCCCTTGATTTCCTGGTTAGCTCACGTATTTGAGCGGACCGGTCGATAGCTTCTGAAGCTTGCTTTTGAGGATGGAAATATCCATCAGGTAGTTGCTGTATACGGCATGCATCCCCTTTTCCTTCGCTTCGCGCGCAAGCCGCTCTTTCCTGACGATCTCCTGCTCAATCATGCTTACCTTGTTTGTGAACTTCGCTCTTCTCATTTCAAAACCTCCATAATTGAAAAATGAGGGGTTTTGAATTGACATAATCTTTTTTTGTTGTACATACTTCCCAATGCAACTGTGTTAATGTCAATCCCCGGCGGTTGACCCGGCGACGGTCTCATGAACTCCATGAGGCCGTTTGTTATACCCCCATATTTGTTTAAACCTTATAAAGCTATAGAAGAAGTTCCGTATCGTCAAATTAATATTTGAAATTTTTAAATTTTTTAAAAATAAAATATCCTATACGGGCCGACTTTATATTGATATTCCGATGCGGCCGCCGCCGGGTGCGCAAATAAACCAAAAAGTTATTGCGCATATTGATATTTTCCTGTCAGTAGACAGGTAAATCCCCGTGCGCCGGAAGGCGATATATATACGAATGGGGACCGCATTCGCAAAGGGATGCATGCGAGGGGACCGAGGAACAAAACGAGAGGAGTGCAATGAAAAGACCTATTGTTTTAATTGCCGCGACAATATTCGCATTCTACGCCTGCGCGACCATGATGGGAAGGTGGAGCGAATCAAAATTCGAAAAGATGTCGGAGAAGTGCCTGGCCGAAAACAAGGCGAAGGAGCCCTCGACCGAAAAGTGGCATAACATGACGACGAAGGAGCGGAACGAAAAAAAGAAGGAGCTTGACGACTTCAAGAAGAAGAGGATAGAACTCTACCAGGACCTCTATACCTTTAAATCCGTTTACCTTGAACATGCGGAACGAAATGGGACATGTATCAAGAGCGAATGCAAACCCCTGGAGAAAATCAGGCTCAGGATCATTTCGGGCTGCGAGAAGACCGGGGAGTTGCTCCCTCTGATTAAAGCAGAACAGGGATGATAATATACAGCACCATATTGCTCAGGGCCCTTGTTCCATGGTTTCCCGGCATCAGCGGCCTCACGATTTTCCCCTTTATAATACTTAGTAAAGATTTGCGCGGCTCGCCGGAGGCCGCGGTCACGATCAACCATGAGAGAATCCATATCCGGCAGCAGATGGAGCTCCTCGTGGTATTTTTTGCGTTCTGGTACATAGGAGCGTGCCTCGTCGGGGTCCTCAGAGGCTGCTCGCTCTACGAGGCCTACCGGGACAACATCTTCGAGCGCGAGGCATTTTGCGGGATGCATGATCCCGACTATCTACGGAAGAGGAAGCTTTTCGCGTTTATGGATTACCGGAAGAAGAAAATGCTCGGAAAAAGCGCCTGATGGACACCGGAGGCGACCGCCCGACGCTGTCCTTCCTGCATGCGCGTATCCGTTGCTGCCGCTGCGATGAACCCGAATGAATAACAATCATAACGAACTGTTCGCCTCCACGGCCGGCGGAATAGAGCCGATTCTCGCGGAAGAATTGCGCGGCCTTGGGGCGGGGAATGTCAGGGTCACGGCCGGGGGCGTTTCCTTTACCGGCGGGGACGACGTCGCGATGAGATCATGTCTGTGGTGCCGCACCGCCAGCCGGATCTTTATCTCCCTGGGGCGCTACGATGTCGCCACACCGGATGATGTGTACGGAGCGGTGAAATCCATTTCCTGGGAAGAGCGCTGCCCCGCCGGCCGAACGGTCGCGGTCGATTTTGACGGGACCGGCGCCGGGATTGCCAATACCATGTACGGCGCCCAGCTCGTGAAGGACGCGGTCGTTGACCGGGTCCGGGAGCGGCTCGGACGCCGGCCTGCAGTTGACGCGGAACGGCCGGATATCCTGATCAACTGCCGCCTCGCGCGCGGCGGGTTCGAGGTGCGCGTAGACCTGTCCGGGGGAGGCCTGCATCGGAGAGGCTACCGGCTGGAGGCCGGCGCGGCGCCGCTCAGGGAAAACCTCGCCGCGGCCCTGTTACTGAAGGTCGGCTGGCCCGGGATAGCGGCGGGCGGAGGGTCCTTTATAGATCCGATGTGCGGGTCGGGGACGCTGGTCGTCGAGGCGGCTCTAATCGCGTGCGATGCCGCGCCGGGTCTGCGCCGGCCACGGTGGGGGTTTGCCGGCTGGCCCGGTTTCGACGCCGCCGCGTGGAAGGAGATGCTTGCTGAAGCCGAAGAGCGCCTCGCGGCAGGTCTGCGACGCGCTCCGGCCTGCTATGGATTTGACTCGGACGCAGGGGTCGTGAAGGTCGCGCATCAGAACGCGAAGCGCGCGGGAATCGGGCAGGCGGCGCGCTTTGAACGGAGATTGCTTGCCGACGCCAGTCCTCCTGAAGGCGCGCCTGCGGGGCTTGTGCTGACCAACCCGCCCTACGGGAAGAGGATGGGTGACGCGAAAGACCTCGGCCCCCTCTATGCGGCGCTGGGCGACGCGCTCAAGGACCGCTTTGCCGGATGGCGGGCGGCCGTGTTCACCGGGGAGCCGGAGCTCGGCAAGCGGATGGGACTACGGGCCCACAGGACAAACGTGTTTTACAACGGGCCGATTGAGTGCAGGCTCCTCCAGTTTCGGGTGGAGCCGGAACGCTTCGTCGACCGCGACGCGCTTGACGCGCGCAGGGAGAAGCAGGGGCTTGAGCGCGCCATGGCGCGGGGAGCGGACGCCTTTGCCAACAGGGTCAGGAAGAATATGCGCACCATCGGCCGTTGGGCGGCGCGGGAAAACATCGAATGCTACCGCATCTACGACGCCGACCTTCCCGAATACGCGGCCGCCGTCGACATCTACGCTGGCCGCATTCACGTGCAGGAGTATGCCGCGCCGTCCAGCATCGATCCCGGCCGGGCGGCGGAGCGGCTGGAGGACATTCTCGCGGTTCTGCCCCATGCGCTGGGGATGAACAGGGACGGGATGGTTTTGAAGATACGCCGCAGGCAAAAGGGAAAACAGCAGTACGATAAGCACAGCGACCGGGGCGAATTCTTCGAGGTCCGGGAGGGCGCCTGCCGCCTCCTGGTGAACCTCACCGACTACCTCGACACCGGCCTCTTTCTCGACCACCGGACCACGCGGGAGATGATCGGCCGGATGGCGGAAGGGAAGCGCTTTCTCAACCTGTTCTGCTATACGGCGGCGGCGACCGCGCACGCGGCGCTCGGCGGAGCGATCGCCACGGACTCGGTAGACCTGTCGGCAGCGTATCTGGACTGGGCGAAGCGCAACCTGTCGCTGAACGGCATAACGGGCCCGCGGCATCGGCTCGTGCGCGCGGATTGTATTTCCTGGATACGTTCTTGCAGAGAGCGGTATGATCTCATCTTTCTGGACCCTCCCACGTTTTCGAATTCGAAAAGCATGAAGGAGACCTTTGACGTCCAGCGGGACCATCCCGGCCTGATCGGGGAAACGGCGCGCCTTCTGGCCCCCGGAGGAGTATTGATTTTCAGCACCAATAAAAATAAATTCAGGCTTGACGCGGGGTCCCTCGCGGGGTTCCATTTTGAGGATATCACCGCGCGGACCATACCGAGAGACTTCGGGCGCAATCCGAGGATCCACTCCTGCTGGATGATCACGCGCACGGAGGCTGCCGGGAGAAAACGGCGGTGACCGGGACCGGCTCAACAGATGACAAATGGAGGATATCACACATGAGGAATGCACGATACATGGCGCTGGCGCTGTCGGCCCTCCTTCTGACGCAGTGTGCGAGAGGCATCAGGGAGTCCGAAGTCGGTCCTGACAGCGCAAAAAACAGGATTATTATTGCCTCATATGCCAGTGAATTCAAGAAGGGCGTCACGCAGGGGCTGATTGACCGGTACCGGAGCAGCGTGAGGGTGCGCGTTGTCCCGATAGAAAAGCTGAATTCGATCGTGCCGGGAAACTACGACGCGGTGGTGGTCATAGACCAGCTTATGGCGTGGCAGATGTTCAATCCGGGGACGAGATGGTTTCTCGGAAGCGTCAAGGACCCCGCGGAGATGAAAAAGATCGTTCTCTATTTCACGGCCGGGGACCCGAAGGAGAACTACAGCATGATGGGGGTCGACTGCATCACCGGAGCGTCGGTCCGGGGCGGGGAGGCAAAGGCGGTCGGGCAGATAGCTGAGAGAATAGACAGAATATTGAAGAATCCGTAAACATGATTTCTGAAACTTCTTGTTTTTGACTGACAAACGTGGCACGGTTATTCCGAATTACAATGATACATTTTAGTCTTGACATGTTATGGGCTTATGCCCATTATGGGTTGGAGCTATTGATCGCATGCCGAGACCGAAACAGTGCAGACGGGTGGGCGGAGGACCCGATAAGAACTACTTCAAGCCGAGGGGGATCCCCGCCGCTCTCCTCGAGGAGGTCGTGCTGACCCTGGACGAATTCGAGGCGATACGCCTTGCCGACTTCGAAGGGTTGTACCAGCAGGAGGGCGCTGAACGAATGAACGTGTCGCGCCAGACTTTTGGAAGGATAATCGATTCCGCCCACGGAAAGATCGCGGACGCGCTGTTGAACGCCAAGGCGCTAAAAATCGAGGGCGGGCAGGTAGCCGTAAGCAATGGCAATAACGAGAAAAAAGAGATACTATAACAATCGTAGTACCGTTAAACCGCCCCGATCTGGCCGAGGACTTCGCGGACAGAGCGAGTCCCGTCAAGCACGTATTTTGCTTTTGACGGACCGAACCCGACTTTTACCGTGAAAGCAGTTTCAGGAAGCGCCGCGAAAATGTCCTCGTCCGTAACATCGTCTCCGAGTCCGAGAATAAAATCATACTTTTTCGCCGTCACAAGGAAATTGGCAATTTTCCCCTTGTTGATTTCGAGACTTTTGATCTCGAGGACCTTGTTTCCTTCCAGGATGCCGAGATTGTGGTTCGCGATCATGTGAAGGAGATTGCCCTTTAGCTCCATGGCGCGCATGGTGGCAAGTTCCGAGTCGGAGCGGCGGTAGTGCCATGCAAGCGAAAATTCCTTCTCCTCGATAAATGTCCGTGGGGTCCGGTCGCAGTATGACTCGAGTATCGGCCTGATTTCATTTTTCCAGTGGGTATCCATCGTGTTCACCGTTCTCCATTCTCCCCCGCGGATCCTGATCCGCGCGCCGTGTTCCGCGATAAGGGTCAGCGGCAGACCGCCGAAATACTCATCCAGGAATTCGGGGTTGCGGCCGCTTATAATGGCTATGTCGTTTTTATTGTTCACGGCCAGTCCGGAGAGTATTTTCAGAAGATCGTGATCAGGGACGGCGGCGTCGGGTTTGTCGACAAACGGGACCAGCGTACCGTCATAGTCGAGGAGGAGCAGCCGGGAGGCGCTGCCGCGGCAGGTGTCAAGGAGCGTTTTCAGATTATTGCCCGACAGGATCTTCGCGACATATTCTTCCTCGATGTTTTTTACGGTCGACAGCTTCTCAATAAACGATGAGGACCACTGGAACACGTCGTTTCTCCGCAGCCTGCGCTGCATGTCGAGCATCCTCTGGCGCTGTTCTTCTTCGGGCATCATCAGCGCCGCGGCGATCGAATCGGCGACTTCCTCCCTGTTGTTCGGGTTGACGATCAGGGCCTCTCCCAGCTCCTCGGAGACCCCGGCCATTTCGCTGAGTATGAGCGCGCCGTCGCCGTTGACGCGCGCGGCGATGTACTCCTTGGCGACCAGGTTCATGCCGTCGCGCAGGGGGGTCACCAGGCAGACATCGGCGCAATGATAGAGGGTCAGGATCATTTCAAAGGGAAGCGAGCGGTAGAGGTATTGTATGGGCGACCAGCTGAGGGTGTTGTATTTACCGTTGATCCTGCCGATCTGTTCGTTGATGAGCTTTCTCAGTTTAATATAGGTATCGACCCCCGTCCGCGACGGCACGGTGACGATGACCATCTGGACTTTTCCGTGGAACTCCGGATATTTCTCGAGAAAGCGCTCGAATGAATTCAGGCGCTCGATGATTCCTTTGGTGAAATCGAGCCGGTCCATTGAGAGGATCATTTTTTTGCCGATCAGGCTCCCCCTGAAGTTCTCGATCTCCCTGTTTATTTTTTTGTTGTTCATGTAATCGGAGTATCGCCGGTAGTCAATTCCCATCGGGAAGCTGTCGCATTTGACCGTCCGGTTTTCCATGCTCATCTGGCCGATTGAATTATCGATGCCGATGATCCGCTGGACGCTGCTTAAGAAGTGCCGGACATACCCGAAGGTATGAAAGCCGATCAGATCGCTTCCCATGATGCCGGTTAGAACCTCCCTGCGCCAGGGGAGGAGGCGGAATACCTCGTAGGAAGGGAAGGGTATGTGGAGGAAATACCCGATGGTGGCATCAGGCATGCCATGCCTGATTATGCCCGGCAGGATCATGAGATGATAGTCGTGCACCCAGATGAGGTCGCCCGTTTCATAAATCCCCTTAAGGGTCCGGAAAAACTTGTCGTTTACCTCGACATAGGACTCCCAGGTTTTATCATCAAAACTGGTGAAAAAGGGGAAGTAATGGAAGAGGGGCCATATGGTCTTGTTGGAAAACCCGTTGTAGTAGAGTTCGATATCCTTGTTCGACAGCGGCACCGAATATGAATTGTACTTATTGACAAGGGCGTCGTTTATCTGTTCATACTTTGCCCTGTCGATACTTCCCGCCGTTATTCCGCTGAAACCTATCCAGACGCACTTGTATGTTTTCGACAACGACGACATGCCGGTAGCGAGGCCGCCTACGCTCGGGCTGAATGCGGCTTCGCCGCTCTTTTTGATGTCAACGGTAACGGGGAGGCGGTTGGCTATTAATATTAATTTGGACATGTATGCTACCCGGCAACCCTCATGCTTGTTCTGTTTTTCCCGGCGATTTTTGAATGGCATATGCGCTCATCGGTTTCTTTCGGCATTCCGGTGACTGTTTGTGCAATTGAAAAACTGACGCGGTGGTTAATGATTGAATCGATTAAACCTGGCGCCAGAGTAAAAGAGAATTTCACGGCGACGACACAAGGTTGCCTGTTTTTCATTGCCCTGGGGGCAACTGTATGATTAATTATCGCCGGCTTCATAATTTATATTTTTTTGCCACGGAAATTCGATAATCGGGCTTGGGCAGAAAAGCAGAGATATTTTCGAAATAAACAGAAGCGGCCTTTTTGTATAGTATATGCGTCGCCAGGTTATTCATTAAAAAATATTACAAAATACTTGCAATATATTTGTAATAATCAAGTGGTTTATTGTACATTATGAAATATCTCTCGCTTCAGACGCTACAGCTACGAATAGTTCAGTATAATAAAATATATAATTTGTCAAGATATTTCCCGGAGCAAATTTTTTCATGAAGAAATGTGATTGCCGCGTTTTATTCAGCAATAAAATTATAATCATCGGTATCACGATTGCACTGACGATTATTGTGGGATTTGCCGATATTGCCACAACATCGCATTACCGGTTGTATTTCTTCTATGTCATTCCGATTTTCATTTCCGCATTTTTTTTGAATATGTCCTTCGGCTTTGTTATCAGTTTTGTTTCGGCACTGTTCATAATCGTGTCCAGTTATATCGATCGCCAGCTGTTGCACGCGTATTATCTTTGGAACGCGGGCATGATGCTGGTGATTTTCATGTCGATTACCTATTTGACAAAATTATTGAATAGCATGAAAAACGTCGGAAAAGAGAAGTCATTTATTGAAGAAAAAAACAGGATTCTCGTTTCATCCCTCCAGGAGAAGGAGCTGTTGATACGCGAAACGAACCATCGCATGAAAAACAATCTGTCAATGCTGGCTTCGCTTATCAAATTGTCATCAGGGGTGGACAGTGCCGCGCTGATTATGAAATTGAGCAACAGGATTCGGACCTTCAGCGTGCTATACGAGAGATTGTCATATTCCGTAGAGAACGGCGCAAAACTAAATTTAAATAACTATCTCAAAGAAATAATTGACCTGATTATTCAAAATTTCGATATTGAAAAGGACACCATTTCATGTGCGATTGCCGGGGCTGATTTTCTGGTTCATGCCAAAACGGCCTCTCTCATGGGTCTTGTGATCAACGAGCTGGTGACAAATTCAATTCAGCATGCATTTGCGGGCATGCGGGATACCATGAAAGAAATATTCATCAACTATTCAAAAAACGATGAAGGATTAATCATGACTTATGCCGACAATGGGCCCGGATATAATTACGCGAACAGCAGGCAATCTGAAGGCCACATCGGATTCCTTTTGATAGAATCGATAACAAAACAGATGGGTGGAGAAATCCGTCCCGGCAGTGATGCTTCAGCTGAGCTGATATTCGTATTCAGTGGCAAGAACTTAATTTCAGGTGGAGAGTGAGATGACAGACACGATTCAAGAAATCCTTGGCTACCGGTTTCTCGGGAATTCGGTGTTGCAGTTATGCATAAGTACCGGCGTTATCGTGTGCGGAGCTATCGCAATATCGCTGCTCAGGCGCTATTTTATAAAACGGAGCGGCAAGCCTGTCGAGGGGGAGATAGAGACGTTCGCACAAAAATTATTTCACCTTCAGAAATACGCCATACCGCTGCTGTTTATCGTAATCATGTACGCGTCGCTTACAGGCATTCTCACGTTTACGCCGCAGGTGGCAAAAGGACTTCATGTGCTCTTCATTGTCACGGTATCCATTTTCGGCCTGCTGTTGATAACACATGTCATCAAGGACTCGCTGAAGGCGTATTTGTCGAGAAGGGACCGTGAAGGCGACATTGAGCGGATCGATAAAAGTGTCAGGGGAATATCCACGTTCATCAATATCATCGTCTGGTCAATCGGGGCGATTTTCATCATAGATAATCTCGGGTTCAATATTTCTGCCGTCGTCACCGGCCTCGGTATCGGCGGCGTGGCGATCGCCCTGGCGTCACAGACCATTCTGCATGATCTTTTCAACTATTTTGTCATATTTTTCGATCAGCCCTTTAAGATCGGCGATTTCATCGTGATAGATAACAAAATGGGGACGATTGAAAAAATTGGAATCAAAACCACCCGGATTAAAAGCCTTCAGGGGGAAGAGATCGTTTTGTCGAATACCGACCTGACCAACAGCCGGATCCATAACTACAAGAAAATGGAGAAACGACGGGTCCTTATGACTATCGGCGTGGTATACCAGACGGCCGCAGAGCTGATCGACGCGATTCCCGGCGTTATCAGGGAGATTGTCGACAAGACCGAGGGGGTCATGTTCGATCGCGCCCATTTCAAGGAATACGGGGATTCCGGCCTGATATTTGAAATCGTGTTTTATATATTGAGCGCCGATTATAATTATTTCATGGACAAGCAGCATGAAATCAATCTGGAGATATTTAAAAAATTCAGCGAGCTGAAAATCGATTTTGCTTATCCGACAAGTACACTGTATATCGAAAAAAAATAACGCCTGATGGCTCCCGGAGAACGCGAATGTTCCTTGTCGCGCCGGGGATGCTATGGGATGGAAATCATGTCGAGCTGGGGCGGTGATGCCTCGTTATGTATTACAATATAGAGGGTGTCGTCCAGTTCAAGCTTGAACCCGTGATAATATATGTAGCAGTCCTTCTGGTTTCTCACCGCGAATAAAATGAATACGCCGTCGGGTAACGGATAATCGCCCGGCTTGTTCTGGACGAACGAGCTGTTTTTTATGATTAGTTCCCTGATGGCCGGTTTTTTTACCGAAAAATAGTCCTTGATTATCGTAAAGAATGAAATGTCCCCGCTTCCCTGCAGGCCGATGCAGGCGGTCTTGATTCCCTCTGACTGTATGATTTCAGAGAGTTCATCCCCCGCCTTTTCGGTCAGTATGACGTACTGTTTCGGAACCCCGTATGTCTCTTTCAGGAATCTGCAGAAAAGGACATTGACCTCGTTATTGGGAGACGCGGCAAGCACGGAAGAGTAACTGTCGATATCAAGCCCGGAAAAGGTATCGGGCGCAAGACCGTTCCCGTGCAGATACGCGAAGCCTTCTTTTTTCGCAAGCGCACATTTCGATATATTGGAATCGACAAACAGGACATCATTTTGATAGGCGCGCCAGTGCATCGCCATGCCGAGTGTCGTCGGATTGATGCCGAGGATAATTATATTCGTGTCTCCCGCCATCAGTATGCCGAGCCACCGGGCGAACGTGCCGGCGCTCAGGCCCTGGAGCAGTACCGTTACGGATATGAGCAGGAACACGAGTATTTCAATCAGCTGGGTATTGTGCACGCCGACCGATTTCAATTTTATTATGGCGATCGACGCTACCGAGAGAGCGATGATCCCCCGCGGGCCGACCCATCCCATGAACAGCCGCTCTTTTTTCGTGAAGATGCTCCCCCGGGCGCTGGCGAAGACGGTCGGGAAACGGGCAAGAATGATGATCCCGACGACCGCCATGCCGGTAAGCATTTCTTCAGGCAGCATCATGATGTTAAAGTTGGCGGATAAAAGTATGAAAAGGAGCGAGATGACGACCCGTGATATCTGCTCCTTGAAAGACAGGAGCTTCTCTTTTTCCCTGTAGTCGATGCCGCTCAGGACGATGCCGAAAACGGCGACCGCCATCAGGCCGGATTCTGACGACAGGAGTTCCGAGACGTAGAAGACGCAGAACAGGAGGCCCAGGGTGAAGATGCTGCGGCTGGCGACCGGAACTGCGGATGTTTTCCTGAGAAGCAGTTTGAAGGAGAACCCGAAGACGGCACCGACGGTGATGCCGGTTATGATTGACAGGACAAAGACTAAAATCGAATGGCCCAGCACTTCCCGGGAGACAAAATATTCAATAATGGCGATGGCAAGCACGGCCCCGACCGCGTCTATGATAATAGCCTCGCCGTTCAGGAATGTTTTGACGTGCCGTCTCAGCGGAAGGTGATGAATAATCGGCTTGATGACCGTCGGACCGGTCACTATGGTCAGTGATGCGAATATCAGGGCCAGGTCAGGGGGCAGGCCCGCTATGTAGACGGCGGCTAGCCAGCTTGACGTCATGGTGATGACGATGGTGAATAGTATCTGGCGTGAAAGATGGTTCCGTATCGATTTCAGCCGTGAAATATTTAATGACAGGCCGCCCTCGAACAGGATTATGCCGACAAAAAGGGTAATGAGAATATTCAGGCCGCTGCCGAGGGAATCGGGCCTGATAAGGCCGACGCCGTGGGGGCCGAGCCCGATGCCGCCGATGAAATAGAGGATGATCACCGGGAGCCTGGTCCGGTCGGCGAGGACAATGCACAATGAACCGGTTATCAGAGTTATGATAACGGTGCGTATGACGATATCGTATTCCATTGACTATGCAATGTACTGTTTGATGAAAGAGTCCGGGACATCGGTATTTTTCCAGCAAATTATTGAAAAATAATAGAGAGGGACCCCTTCTATTGACAGGCGGTGCCTGTATCGTTCCAGATGGTTGATATATAGATATTCGGAGAATAATAATTCCTTAATCAATTTTGAAAAACCGCTGGCATCGGCGTTGCTTAAAAACGTCTCTTTAATATTAAATGCGATCCAGCCTTCCTTGTTGATCAAATTAAGCGCTTCCAGAAATGCAAGAGGAGGAATATCGCCAAAACCGAGAGCGGCAACGGTTGTTAACGTGTTGAGATTCCATGATCTTATTGCCTCCCTGTCTTCATTCGTTAACCTGGTAAAATCCATAACATAATATTCGTCATAGGTGCCGGGCCTGTCCCTGTCCGCGGCGATTTTGGCCTCTCCAATGATATCCACGCCCACCAGCCTTGACACGCCGGTTTTTTTAATTTCTTCGCCCATCATGCCGTTGCCGGCGCCAAAATCCAGGACCCGCATTTCAGAAAAATTGTCCTTGTTGACATCGATCACGTGCTTCAGGGCATCGGTGACCTTCTTGGGGGATACACACTTTAATCTTTCGTAGAAAAGCTGTTCGTACAATCCCTGATTTTTGTAAATATTTTCATAGTCGTGAAACAGGATTTTTTCCTTCTTGTTGTTATGCTGTAGATAAAAGAAGGCCTCATCCTGGCCCAGATGTCCTGTCTTGATCCGCGGGAATTGAATATTATATTTTTTCACTATGTTGCCTGATATTTTGAGATTATTTTTTGAGTGAGATGTCTATATAACGCATATAACGGCCTTAATCAGCCATCCGGTCAATGTTAACATCGGTGCTATATTTTACAATAACATTTTGATAAAGTTATTTCCCTGAGCCGCATGGCGGATCGCCATGGTTTTCATGGTATTTTAATTAAACAATAACTCTTGACATCCCACGCCTCCTTGATTTTATTAAAGAGATGGTCTCATTGGTGAAAGCGGCCGCCTGTAAATCCCTGGCAAAAAAGCGGACCCGCAGACTCTGGTGTTTTAAGGAGGAGTGACATGAAGCTGTCCGCCCGCTCAATCATATCGGCGGCATGCATACTGTCGGTTGTTGTCGGCATAACCGGGAGTCCTGCGGCCGGGCTCCAGCCGGGAGATGCGTACCGGGCGATTAAGGCCGCGAAAAAAATTCGCATCGGGGTTTCGAAAGACTATCCTCCCCTGAATTTCAACGGGGGCGAGCGGGGCGTGGAAATCGAAATGGCAAACCAGCTCGGCGATTTTCTCGGCGTGAGCGTCGAGCTCGTCCCGCTTGAAGTAAGCGAATACGCCGCGGCCATCGAGAAGCGGGCCGTGGATGCCGTAATAGGAGGATATTCGAGGAACCTCGCGCGCGGGCGAACGGTCTGGTTTTCCGAGCCGTATCTGAGCGTAACCCCCGGCGTGCTTGCTGATGCCCGATCTCTGCCGAAGACAAGCTTCGGCGACACCTTCGAGCAGGCGCCCTTCGCCACGCTCTGGGATATCAAGAGGCTTCCGGGCTTCCGGTTTGCCGTAAAGAAGGGGAGCGCTTACGAGCACATCCTTGAGACCGATTTTCCCGACAATCCCCGCAGGGTAGTCGCGTCAAACGAAGCGGCGCTGTCGCTGATTGACAAGCGGGAGGCGGACGGTTTCGTGCATGACTCGCTGTACCTCGAGTATTTATACGCCAACAGCGCCGGCCTTCGAAACGCATATATCCTTCTCGGCGGCGGGAACCGGATCGAGAGAATCTGCGTGGGGCTTCCGTTCGGCGATACGGTCCTGAAAAACCAGGTCGACCTGTTCGTGCTGGAAATCATCCGTCTCGGCCATATAGAGAAATGGCTGGAGCGGTATTCGAAAAAGAAGTAAGGCAAACCCGGTATGAAACGTTTCGTTGTATTACTTCTGCTGATTGCGGCGCCCGCGGGGCTCTCCGGTTCTCCCCTCGGCGCGTTCGTTGACCGGATTGACCTGTCAGGTTCTCTCCGCATTAGAATGTGGAACATCACCGGCAAGACCTATGTGCCCGAGAAAATGCCGTCTCTCACCAACTATCGGAACATCAACTACCTGGACCTGTTTTTCCGCAATCGCATCAATCTGTCGGTCATCCCGGAGATCGAGGTCCGGTCGGTCTTCGATATAGACTCAATATTCGGCAAGGGGTCCTCATCGCTGAGTACCGGCGCTGCGAATTTCATACCCCGTGATGTCTACGCCGTATTCAGGCCCTTCGACGGCTCCGAGCTGATGATCGGGCTGGAGCCCTTCAGCCTCCCCGGGGGATACATTCTGGCGCGCGATGCGACCGGAATACAGTACAGGCATTATTTCTCCAAAGGGCAGGCGAGCATCTATGCGGCGTACATCCGGGCCTTCGACAATGCGAATGACACCTTCGGCCAGGGATCGGACATGCCCTATTACCTGTGGGACAATGTCTGCTATATCGGCACCCGGTTTTCAATCGGCTCGATTGTTACCGGGGATGCATATTACGTGTATGAAAATGACCTGCACACGGAAAACGATATTAACCTCGATTCAGTGAATTTCCGCTACGATCCAGTCTCCCGCTCGTTTGTGTATGATGCGATCGACATCATCGCGGGCCCTGGGGGCGACGGCAGGAAGTCTTCTCTGCACTGGATAGGGCTGCATATCAGGGCCGTAACGGGCAACTGGTTTGTGCGTCTCGGAGGCATATTCAATTTCGGTGTCATGCGCAACCGCATTCATCTGTATACATACCGCCGGAGCGTCGTGAGGGCGGGCCTGATGGAATTCGAAGCAGGATACGACAGGAGGAACATCATTGTCTCCGTCATCGCCGAAGGCGCCACGGGCGATCCCAACAGGCGGAACGCCGGCATCTCATTCCAGGACATCAAGGGTTCGCACGATTTTTCGTTGATAGCGGTCGATTCAACGGGGGGGCTGGCGCTCAGGGGGAGCGGCGAATCCCAGTGGTACGGTCTGTACGGATGCGGGCTGAATTTTAAATACGCGCTGTTCGATTCGCTCATTATACAGATGAAGCTGCTCCATTTCGGCACCACCAAGACGCTCTACTGGCGCGGCAGTGGCACGACATGGTTCGGCGATGAGGTCGACCTGTCGGCGGAGTTCAGTTTCCGCAATATCCTCTCGGTCTTTCTAACCGCCGGGGGATTTTTGCCGCAGCGCGCATATAACGCCCTTGACGACATGAGCAATACCTATCGGGGCGTGTTCCCGGCGCATATCGCCAGGAGCGTTCTGCGCGATCTCGACAACCACGCTTCCCGCAGCATGATTTTCGAAATCATGCTCGGGGTCAAGGTGGCCTACGACTGAAATCCGGCTATATGAGCTTGGCCAGGAGCTTCAGATAGCCGGATATCTGCCGGAATACGAGGAATTGATCGTACACCCTTCTCTGGGCGCTGCGCCCCATGTTGTAGCGGCGAATGGAGTTATTGAGTAGCAGCGCCAGCTTGTCGGCGATCTCCGCCGGATCCTCCGGGTTTGAGACCAGCAGGCCGTCCCTTCCGTCTCGAATCTGGTGCCTGATGCCGCAGGCCTGAGTCCCGAGCACGGCCTTGCGCTTCCACATCGCCTCGGTGACCGAAAGCCCGAATCCCTCCTGCAGGGAGTTCTGGACAATGACGGCGGCGCAGCGCTGCATTGCGTTGACGATAAGTGCGTTTTCCTTGTAGGACTCCATGGGCAAAAGGATGACCGAGACATCGCGCCGTATCTCCGGGTCGAGCGAAGCGTACCGCTCCTGTATCTCCCGGAGCACCTGCATCCCTTCCGGGTCGTCGGCGACGGCCGCGGGGTCGGGCCCGGCCAGAACGAGCCGGGAAAGCCTCAGCCGGTCCTGCTTGCGCTGGAGCTTGTTGCTGCCGTTGTTCACCACAGTGCTGTGCTTGAGGCGGACGAATCCCTCGAGCAGGGGGGCCCAGCCTTTGAGCCGGTCCCACCGGGACACCTGGAGCACGATCGGCCTGAACAGGAGTCCGAGCTCGCCCGGGGGGACGGAGGAACCGTTCTCCGAGAGCATGCTTACACGGTGCCGGTAATCGGGCGTCACCACCGGCTCGTAGCTCGGCTGGAGCCCGCTGTTGCACAGGATGCCGGTGAGCTTGGTGACCGAGAGCTCCTGGTTCTTGTGCGACAGGGGGTCGATCGCGGGATGGATTATGGTCGATCTGTCGGTGCAGTAATCGGGGATGTACTCCGGCGCCGAAAAAATGGCGTGACGGTATCCGTCGAGGTACGGCCGGAGAAACCGCCAGGCCGTTTTCGTCGCCTCGGTGTGCCGGTCAAGCCCGATATGGCACCGCCACACCGCGAGAAGACCGAGCTCACGGGCGAGCGTCTGGCCGAGGGGGAGCGGCTGCGGATCGTGAACGATCAGAATGTCCCGCGGCGAAAGTTCCTTCTTGAATGAGGCGGCGTTTTCAGCATTGACGGCCGCGTAGATTTCGGCCTCTTCCGCGCTCAGCTCGGCGCCTGAACTTCTATCGCCGTGAATGAGGTTGTGGATGCGTTTGGTGAGCCTGAAGAATTCCTGGCGCTCCGTCCGGATGACCGCCCACCGGACCGTGATGCCGAGATTGTTCATCAGGGCGATCAGGCTGGGGAGCATCTCCGCCACGCCGCCGCCCCGTGCCGTGGAGTTGACCATCCAGATCGTCCTCCCCTTCAGCCTGGCGGCAATTTTTTTTGCGTCCGCTTGCACGTCCGCAACCGGTACCGAAAAGATCGGGTCAGTGGCGTAATAATCGAGAGAGTACTTGGTTGTCGCCTGGGGTAAAATGTCAATCATGCGTTCCTCGCCGGGTACAGAATACGCCGCCGCAATTTGTCAGGCGTGGCGGGTGTATCATGGCGGGCTGAAAATCCCGCCATAGATCTACTATTATTATCACCGAAAAGACGGTTTTACATGAGCATTTTATCGTCCGCGGTCGTCCGCGCATAATGTCGTTTTGCCCATGACGGACCGAAGGAAGTCCCCTCGGGGCTGCCTCTGGAGACAACCCTCATTCCGGTGTCCGGGGAAATGGAACGCGGGCAACGTTTTTTTGCTGACGGGAGACTGACGGATGCAGACAGATGTTTGCCTTCTGTAGTTGATGTGTGCTTCCTGCGCGAACCGATCATCCTCAAGAATATTCCAGGATCCATGCAATGTAATTACAGGCTCCTGCCGGCACAATATCAACCGATTACATCTGCAAGATAGAACATGAAGAGCATGAAGCCGGTCAGAGCAATGATGACGACTATGACGGTAACAATTTTGCTTTTATCGATTGCGAAATCATGTTCTTTAAAATGTTTTTTGCTTTCACCGTTCCTGCCGTTTTCATTAACAGTCATATGGCACCCCCAAGGTATATAGAATTAGTATAGAAACCATCGATCCGGGGAACAATAGCAGCCGCTGAGATCGCTGCAATGTAAATACGATGCGGGTCTTTTGTGGTTCAGAGTTTATGCATGTATATGAATCATAATGAGATCGAGCAGAAGAGTCAATAGAAAAGTCGATTCATAATGAAATATTATCGATTCATGTGGGTTTGCAATTGATTTTATATAGGAAGAGAGCATGCGGAAAATTTTTCGAATGATTCATCCGGGCCGGCGCATTATAAAGAAAGGATACGCGAAACGCGTATCCTTCACGGTACAGTCCTGGGTGGCTGACGGGATTCGAACCCGCAACGAATGGATCCACAGTCCATGGCTCTACCATTGAACTACAGCCACCGTTTAGAAAGGTCATTATTTTGAGCGATTTTTCATTGTCAAGAGTAAATTCTGGGACGACTGAGGCCTCCGATTCAGCCGGTAAACTTCAGAAATATTAAAAAATACGTTGACTTATTATGCCTGTACGGTTAAATGACGATCTTAAGAATAGTTTCATAAAATTCTTCAATTGTCTTACCTCGAATTTAATTCTGGCTTAAGTCATTGTAGTTTTAATGACTCTTATTCTGAGGGTGCAACCCTAACAATCTAACAGGAGTATTTTTTTATGTCTAAAGGAACAGTCAAATGGTTCAATGAGAAAAAGGGTTTTGGGTTTCTTTCCCAGGACGACGGCACAGACCTGTTTGTACATCACACGGGCATTGTCGGCAACGGGTTCAAGACGCTTAATGAAGGTGACAGAGTGGAATTCGAGGTCGAAACGAGTGAAAAGGGCCCCCGGGCGGTTTCCGTTCGGACCATTAGCTAATCCGAAAAACAGAAAAGCCCGGCATTCAAATGCCGGGCTTTTTTTATCGAAGGGGCAGTCTATCCTGCAGGTATTGCCCATGCAAAACTCCCGCCACGGCCGATAGCCGGCTCCCCTATTGGGGCTATTATATGCAATCTAAAAAATATTGATAAAAAATAGTAATTGACAATCTATATTGGCAACATTATATGACGTTTAACTGAATAGCGTCATATATTCTTCAAATTCCCCTTATGAACGATAATCGTTCATAAGGGGTTGCAGATTAGTGGAGGCTTATTCAGGGGGTAAACCCGCAATTTTAAAAGGTCACAGGAGTATTGTTTTTATGCCAAAAGGAACAGTAAAATGGTTTAATGAAAAAAAGGGCTTTGGATTCCTTTCGCAGGACGGTGGAGCGGATCTATTCGTACATCATTCCGGCATTTTAGGTGAAGGTTTCAAAGTTCTTCACGAAGGCGACAGGGTGGAATTCGAAGTAGAGAATAGCGAAAAAGGCCCGAGAGCAGTTTCGGTGAAGACCATCAGCTAGTTAATCGTGAATGACCATTCCTGAAAACCCGGTGTAAGCGCCGGGTTTTTTTATGAACGGGCCGGCCGGGAGGGAATGGCGATGGCGGGGAATCAAAAAAAATGGATCCTTTTATCCGCAGCGCGGGTCTTATAGGAAACAACGGGTGAAAATCATTGACATAAATTATTGTGATGTATACAGAATAGAATGCTGCCGTCCCGGCGGGCGCCTTAAATTCAGAAGTTAGATGGTCCGATTATGAAATTGAAAATGCTCCTCATTGCAGTAATCATGTTATGCGCGGCGGCGGGGGCTCAGCGGGCGCAGGCGGAAGAGGTGCTGACGTGGGAGGAGTGCGTGGCATACACGATCACGAACAATCCGGAGCTCAGGTCGTCGCAGGAGCTTATCCGGCAGAGCAGGGCCGGCGTCGGTCTGGCCGTAAGCGAGTACCTCCCGCAGATAAGCGCCTCGGTGGGGCTGAGTGCCGGCCGGCGGGAGAGCGAAAGCGATCTGGAGCGGCTCAAGGTCAACACAATGACGTCTTCCTCGGAGATACGGTCCGCATACCAGAACGATCTGCTGAACCGAAAATCAACCACGATGGACAGGTCCCTTTCATACGGCGTCAGCGGGAAGCAGCTTGTCTTCGACAGCATGAAGTCGGTCTATGACATCAAGGCCGCATCGAGCAGGGTGGATGAGGCGCGGTACGAACACGCGAAAACGTCGTCGCAGATCAGGCTCGATTTGAGAAAGGCATTCGTGGAACTCCTCAGGGCGCAGGATTCGATACAGATATCGAGGGAGATCGCGGAGCGCTCGAAAAAGAACCTGGAACTGGTGAGAATGCGCTACCGGGCAGGGCGCGAGCACCGGGGATCGCTCCTGAACGCCGAGGCCAACCTGTCCAGCGCGAGGCTGGGCGTGGCGCAGGCCGAGCGCGACCTGACCGTGGCGCGGCGGGGTCTTCTCAAGCAGATGGGGATCGGCGCCCTGAGGCCGATACAGGCCGAGGGGAAGCTGGCCTATGCCGATACCGACCGGGAAAAACCGGATTTCGAGGCAATTGCGGCAGGGCACCCGACCGTGCTGCTGCTGAAGAGCCAGGGCAAGACCGCACAGTACGATGAAAAGTCGAAAATAGCCGAGTTTTTTCCGGTCATCAGCATTACGGCGGGGGCCGACAGTTCGCTATCCTACACTGACAGCAGGACCAGCATCACTAAAACGAACGGGGTGAACCTGAACGCGGGGATACAGGCCACCATGCCTATCTTCACCGGGGGCAAAAACTATTTCAATCTCGACCGGGCGAAATCGCAGACCAGGAAGCTCAAGGCGGACGAGATAAGCGCACGCCAGCAGGTCGTGCTTGCACTCGAGCAGTACTGGAGCAGCTGGCAGAACGCCTGCGACCGGGTGGAGGTCCAGCGCAAGTACCTGGAGGCTGCGGAGGAGCGCGCGCGCATATCCGAGGCGCAGTATTCCCTGGGGCTGTTGATATTCGACAACTGGATTATAATAGAAGACTCTCTTTCGCAAACAAAAAAGAGTTACCTGGAGGCTCTTGCCAACCAGTCGATCATGGAGGCGCAGTGGCTTCAGGCAAAAGGGGAAACGCTTTCATATGATAAATAAAAAAAAGATACTCGTCGTTGCCGTCCTGTCCGCCGCGTTTCTATCGGCCATTATCCTGTTTTCGGTGAGGAAGGCGGACAACGGCGCAACCGTCGCGCGGGTCGAGAAGCCCGTTCGCGGCGACATACTGGTGACCATCGAAGCGACCGGGACGGTGCTCCCGTACAACCGGCTCGAGATTAAACCCCAGATAAACGGGAGGATGGAGCGCGTCCTGGTGCAGGAGGGCCAGGCGGTGAGAACCGGCCAGATCATGGGATGGATGAGCTCGACCGAACGGGCGGCCCTGATCGACGCGGCGCGCTCGCAGGGAGCCGCGTCGGTGAAATACTGGCAGGGCGTGATAAAGGAGATCCCGATCGTGGCGCCCATAAACGGCACGGTTATCGTCAGGGATATCGAGCCGGGGCAGGCGGTATCGACCGCCACCGCGATCCTGGTGCTGTCCGACCGTCTGATCGTAAAGGCCGATGTGGACGAGACGGATATCGGCAGGGTGAAGAAGGGACAGCGGGTCATCATCGAGCTCGACGCCTATCCGGACGTGAAGGCCGAGGGGAGGGTGGATCTTATAGAATTCGAGTCGAAGATCGTGAATAACGTGACCATGTACCAGGTGAACATCATACCGGACAGGGTGCCCGAGGTATTCCGTTCCGGCATGACCGCGGACGTGAGTATTATTGAAAAGGCGAGGGAGGACGTCCTTATCCTCCCCTTCGACGCGGTCATCTCAAAAGGGGAGACGCACTACGCATGGGTGCTCGCCCCCGCATCGAAAAAGCCGGAAAAGAGGGAGATTCGGATCGGGATGGCGGACGATAAGAATATCGAGATACTGTCGGGTATAACTGCGGCCGATCGCATCGCGGTCATGTCGAACGGAGTATCGCTTGAAACAAAAAGCACCACCAATCCCTTCATGCCGAGGCGGCCGACTGAGAAAAAGAGCGGCAGGACGCCATGATAGAGTTGCTGAACGTCTCGAAGGTGTACGATACCGGCAAGGTGCAGGTGCGCGCTCTGAGCAACGTGTCCCTGCGCATCGGGGAGGGCGAGTTCGTAGCGATCATGGGGCATTCCGGCTCCGGCAAGTCGACGATGCTCAACATCCTCGGGTTTCTCGACAAGCCGGACTCCGGGACGTACCGCTGTATGGGCGATGACATAACCAGGCTGGACGACGACGAGCTCTCCCTCCTGAGGAACCAGATCGCCGGGTTTGTGTTCCAGCAGTTCAACCTTCTTCCCCGCATGAACTCCATCGAGAACGTCGGCCTCCCCATGGTCTACGCCGGCAGGCGGGACTACCGGGGAGAGGCGGCGGAGAAGCTGCGGCGGGTGATGCTGTCCCACCGGGAGAGCCATTACCCCAACGAGCTGTCGGGCGGGGAACAGCAGCGCGTGGCGATCGCCCGCGCGATGATCAACAGGCCGATGATCCTGTTCGCCGACGAGCCGACCGGCAACCTCGACACCATGAGCGAGGCGGAGATCATGTCGCTCCTCGAGGAGCTGAACGGTAGCGGCATCACCGTCGTCATGGTGACCCACGAGCGGGAGATCGCGGAGCGCGCCCGGCGGATCATTATGATGCGGGATGGCGCGATCATCTCCGACAGATCGGCCGGCCGCAAGAAGAGGGCCGCCGCCGCGAAAAAGCGTCTCACGATTCAGGATATACTGTCGCGGGCGAAATCCGCTTTCGGCACCGCCGAGTTCGTCGACTATCTCCGGCAGGCGGTGGCGTCGATCGTCAGCCACAAGCTCAGATCGATGCTCTCGATACTCGGCATCCTCATCGGTGTTGCGGCGGTAATATCCATGATTGCCATCGGGGAGGGGGCAAAGGAGTCAATCACCCAGACCCTGAGCTCGCTCGGCTCGAATTCGCTCACCGTCAGGACCGGCTCTCACAAACTGCGCGGCATCGCCATGGAGGCGGGCATGGTGACGCGCCTCACCATTGAGGATTCCGAGGCCCTGCTCCGACTCGATGAGGTCAAGCAGGTGTCGCCCGTGGTCATGGGTCGGGTGCAGGCCGTGTTTCGCGGGAACAACTGGAACACGCAGGTAGTCGGGGCCGGGATCGATTACCCCGCCATGCGCTCGTCGATGCCCATCAGCGGGCGGTTCTTTACTGAAAAGGAGGTCAGGTCGCGCCAGAAGGTCGCGCTGGCCGGGGCAACGGTGATCAAGAACCTGTTCGGCACCGTGAACCCGGTGGGCCAGACGATCAAAATCAACCGGATCAATTTCAAGATTATCGGCATCCTTCCGGTCAAGGGGAGCACGTTCAGGCACGACCAGGACGACGTGCTCGTGATACCGATAACCACCGCCATGTACCGGGTGCTCGGCAAGGACTATCTCGATTCCATAGACGTGGAGGTGAAGGACCCTCGGTTGATAGACTCAGCCATGACGTCCATACGGGGAGTGATAATCAAGCGGCACCGCCTCGATCCAAACGACGATGAATCCTTCGAGGTGAGGGACATGTCTGAGATGAGGGACATGCTGTCGCAGACAACCGGCACCATGAGCACCCTCCTGGGTATCGTGGCCGCAATCTCCCTTATTGTGGGCGGCATCGGAATTATGAACATTATGCTTGTATCTGTCAAGGAACGGGTCAAAGAGATAGGTCTGCGCAAGGCCATCGGCGCCAGGCGCAAGGACATACTCGTCCAGTTCCTCATCGAGTCTTCGCTTCTCACCCTGACAGGAGGCCTTTTCGGCATCATCATGGGATGCACTATTTCAATCCTCATATCCTTTTTCGCCCAGTGGTCGGTCAAGATATCCGCCTCCGCGATTATGCTGTCAACGATCGTATCGGTCCTTATAGGCATCGGATTCGGGCTCTGGCCGGCGGTACAGGCATCGCGGCTCAATCCCATAGAGGCATTGAGGTGGGAGTAATGATACGACAATACGAAGGCGCGGTCTCAAGACCGCGCCTTCGTATTGTCGTATCATGAACAATTATGTTTCGATGACATAATAACCTTTAATTCTGCATATAACCTAACGACATCGGATAAATTAATTTTTAATATTCTTCGGATAATATCATTGACGAATCAAATTAAATTAGTATACTCGTTTAGAGGCATTGTACACAGGGATACGCCATTCAGGAGGGGGTTTTCTATCTGTCGTTATATCATGAAAACTGTCGGTGTTCCGTGAACATATGCCGGGTAAGATGTGGTTAACAAATAACAAATTTATTATACTATGGGAGTAGTCACAATGAAAAAGAAGTCTGCAAAAAAAGCGAAGCCGAAGAAAAAAGCGGCCCCCAAGCGTAAAGCCGTAAAAAAAGCCAAACCGGCCAAGAAAAAAGTAGCCAAGAAGAAAGTCGCAAAGAAAAAAACTGCTGCCCGCAAGCCGGCTGCCAAGAAGGTCAAAAAGGTCAAGAAAGTTAAAAAAGCCAAGAAGGTCAAGAAAGCCGGAAGGCCGGCCAAGGCCAGGGTGCCAAAACCAACAGTAAAACCTGTGGTGTCGTCAACCCCGATGACTGATTATATTCTTGCACGTGTGAGAAAGATAGACGGTCGCAAGTAATAATATTTTGAAAAATAATCAAAGGGAGGGGGTGTCCCCCTCCCTTTAACACGTCCCCTTGCTGTCACTACAGTGGCGCTGCTATCATGCACTTTTTCTGCATTATACCTTCATGAACGTCTTCAGGCAATTGACAACCGACGTGTCAGGGTTGGAATTCACCTGCGTCCACGTGATCGACGGGTCGCCCTTCTTGTCAATGTAGTACTTGATCGGGGTCAGGGCGTATACGTCCGCGTCCGCATTGACGGCGGTCCTGTTCGTCTCCACCCATGACGAAGCCAGAATGTCGTGGAGCAGGATGTTTTCCGAGGCGAAGACCATCCCGTACGTCGGCTCGACCGCCGTACCCGGGTCTGCCCCGGCGGTCGTCAGTACAGACATGCCGGAGGTGACGGAAAGCCGGATTTTCGAGGCGATCTCGGAGAGCAGGCTTATGTCGACGCACATCTTGAAGTAGTCCTCCAGGGTTCCGGAGTCCATGGCGATGCGGCAGTCGTCCCTGAGAAGCCCGGCCATGTTCATCATCCCGGTTGACGCGCCTGTTCGGGAATCGTCCGCGCTCTGCGGCATGGTTATGATGTGGTTCACGCTCGCGATGATCTTCGGGAGGTATATCTGTCGCGGCCAGTTGCCGTTGGCCGACGTGGCGGCGTTAAAGCCGTCAAAGCCGGTTTCATCGAAGAAGACGGGCGTCGCGCCTGCAGCGTTGATGACATCCAGAAGGCCGTTCTGTGTGCAGTTGGCGCGCGTGGACCCGGTCTTAAGGGTGTCGGTATTCAGTATCGCGAATACGAGCTGCATGAAATTGTTGGCCTTGACCGACGCACTGCTGATCACGTCTTGGGCCTGGGCCGTGTTTGCCAGGTAGAAAACGTTCTCGACGCTTGCCTGATCGCCCACGTAGATAGTGCCCGCGTTTTTCTCCTGGAGGAGCTGCAGCATGAATTGCAGTGCCGTCGGGTCGGTGCAGGCGGGAAACGGCGACGGGGAGTTGGCCGCGATTTTCACCAGCACGCTGTCGCCGGCCGAGAGCCAGCTGAAGTCCGTGGCCGCTTCGATCATGCTCTTGAATGAGCTGTAGGAAGCCGCGAGGCCGCCCTGCGGTATCCAGGCAGAGCTGACTATGTTCCCGTACTGGGTCACCGTGGCAGGCGTGGTGCCGCACCCCGATAAGATGGAGGGCGTTACGGCCGCGGTCATGGCGCCGGCAAAGAGCTTCAGCATGTCCCTGCGGGTCATGGTGGCCTTGTTGGATCTATCAGTATCGATTATTTTACTCTTTTTTTTCATGGATCCTCTCCTTTTCTTCTGTTTTATTGGAGTAAACAGATGTCGCTACTCGTCAACGACTGTATATGTCGCAGCGCCGTAAGGAAACACCGCGATATTCGCGAAGTAGCCGACCTTCCATATCACCCGGTCGATCACCTTCTGCGGATCGGTGAAGTGCTCGAAATAGAGGAGCGCTTCGGCCTCGTCCGCGGAGAGGGTCGGCACGTACAGGAACAGGTCATACTGCCGGCAGACCTGCATGGTGTAGTAGTAGAGGAAGAGCTCCTCCACGGTCGCGTCGCTTTTTACCAGTTTCACGAGTGTGAACACGAGCGATGGTCCGAGGAGGCGAAGGGCGATCTTCAACAGCCACAGGGGGATGCCGAGCTTGTCCGGGAGCGGGATGTCGTCCAGCCCCTTGTCGGCCTTGATGAACCCCATGACCGCCCCGTTCTTTTTCAGAACCGGCAGCGAGTTGCCGACGCACTTGAATCCCTGCTTGAAGTTGATATCCATCGGCGCGGAGTTGCATATGATCGCGTCCACCTGCTTGCTGAAATGCAGGCACTTGGCCGCGCTTATGATATGTATGCCTTCCCGGTGGGCCGTGACCGGGTCGCCGGCAAAGGCCGCGGAAATCGTCTCGCCGTCGAGCGCGGTGTTTACCATGAAGACCGGCGCCGGCAGCATGCCCTGGACCTCTTCGAGGTCAAGCCTGAACGGGTTGCTGGCGGGCTCCATGCCCACCCGGTTGAACTGGTCCGCCGGGTCAGTGAGAAGCTGATGGTGCGTACCGATGGTGTCCTTGGACGCGACGCCGGGCAGGATATTCTTCATGCCGCCGCCGAAGCCGGCGAAGATATGCGGCTCCAGGGTCCCCAGTGATATGATATAGCCCGCCTCATTCAGGTGCTTGTTGAGGTAGATCTCGGTGCCCCGGGTGGTTGTGCCGAAGCTCACGTTAAGGTCTTCGTTGAAGGCGTCATGGTTCTCCCAGTTTACCTGCGCGAGGTTGGCGGCGCCGATCTTGGCGGCCATGTCTTCCTCGGTCATGGCGGTGTGGATGCCGAGCCCCGGGATTACCAGCACGTTGGAGAGGGTGGCGCCGGCCGCGACCAGCTCCTCGAGTATCAGGTGAAAATACTTGTAAACCGGGGAGGGCCTTGTATTGTCCTCCACGACAATGACGACCTTTTTACCGGCCAGGTCGTTTGACCTGATCGGGTCTGCCCCGAACGGCGATGCCAGCGCGTCGCTGACGATGGTGGCCTCGTCACGGTCGTCCGCAATCGTGCTGCTCGTGTTTGTCGGGGTTACTATTTTCCAGGTGCTCGGGATATTAACGCTGATTACTCCGGTACCCCACGGAAGTTCTACTTTCATGTTGTTCCCCCATGATTTAATTGAATAATTGATAAGCCAGGATGACGCAAAGACTTATCGTATGTCTGGATGAATTTTTTATGTATATATAGATAGACTGAAATATGCCCCGTCATCGGATACTGACCGGACAGACTGGGGGAGAGTTTTCGGGTGATGCAAATATATCACCCCTCAGACCGCAAAGGTCCCTGCCTTGAAATTCCGGGAAAGGCATGAATCCTTTCGGGCGGCTGACGCTGCTTAAGGCGATTGGACCCGGGGCCGGGATTAAATCGAATAGCAATAATTTCCTTCTCTGCGACGACCCGGGGCCGGTTCAGCGCCTTTTCGCATTTATACAAGCCCCCAAGTATCATATACAACAATTGGGAAAAATAGTCATCGCAAAAGTAATGGAAATTGCAATTGAGAATAGAAATGTGAAGGGGGGAAGGTTAACGCCATCTGATAGCGCGGGGTTGAAACCCCGCGCTATCAGATGGGGCGCAATAAATACTTATCGGCTATGACCTGATTGTTTTCAAAAATACAAACCCGAGTACACCGGAAGCCAATGAGGCGATAAGTATCGACAGTATTGAGCTCTGGATTATCAGATGCTCGGTATACGCGAGGTTTGTTATGAAAATGGACATGGTAAATCCGATTCCGCCCAGCATGCCGGCGCCGAGCAGATGTCTCCAGTTTACATTCATCGGATACCGGCATATTTTCAGCATTATACCGGCTATCGAAAAAAGGAGCACCCCGAGCGGCTTACCCGCGAAAAGACCGAGCATGATGCCTAACGCGTTCACCGATAATAAATTTTCGATTTGGGCGTAATTTAGGATTATCCCTGTATTGGCAATTGCAAACAGAGGCAGGATAATATAGGCAACGGGCCTGTGTAAAAAGTGCTGAAGTCTGGAAGAAGGATTGCCATCATCTTTATTAAACGGGACCGCAAATGCCAGCAGTACGCCGGTGATCGTCGCGTGAATGCCGGATTTCAGCATACAATACCACATGACTGTGCCCAGGACCGCATACAGCGCGATTCGGTTGAATCGCAGCCTGTTAAAAATGATAAGCACGATAAAAATGCCTGATGCCAGAGCTAAATATAGAACTGAAATATCTTTGGAATAGAAGAGCGCAATAATGATAATGGCGCCCAGATCGTCGATTATCGCAAAAGCCGTGAGGAATATCTTCAAAGAGACCGGGACTCTGCGGCCAAGGAGCGACAACACGCCGAGAGAAAACGCGATGTCGGTGGCCATCGGGATGCCGATTCCCGCCATCGTGGGCGTGCCATGGTTAAAAATGAAGTGGATTATGGCCGGGACGATCATGCCTCCCAGGGCGGCAATGACAGGCAACGCGGCGCTTTTAATATTCGAAAGTTCTCCAACGTATAATTCCCTTTTGATTTCCAGGCCGACGAGAAGAAAAAAGACCGCCATCAGCCCGTCATTAATCCAGTGCTGGAGGGAGTAATTCAGGTGGATGCCGGGAAAGGACAAATCAAGCTTGCGGTGCCATATGCCTGCATACATATCGCCGAAAAAACTGTTGGCGGCAACGATCGACAACACCGTGCAGATAATTAAAATAAGCCCGCCCGTTTTCTCGCTTTCGAAAAATTCATTGTATAATTTTGACAGTAGATTGGTTAACATGGCTCACCGATTATCAGTCATGGGTCAGAAAGGCCAGCCCGTCTTCAATATTTTTTTTAAGATAGGTCAATTGATATGATCCAATTAAGGGCATCATTATAATCAGTAAATACCTTGTATTTGGGTTCAGTTTTACTTACGAGTCTCTGTGTTTCAGCTTCAGCCAGAAAAAGCTTATAGTTTTTAAATGAATCAGTATTGTAGTCAAATATGACAGCAAAGTATATGGACGTTAAATCAAATTTAATAATCCTTCTTGTATTATCGATCATTTGAGACGGGCTCGGGGAATAGACCACATTCCGATAATCAATTATCACTTTCTGTGACGCATGTTTTTTGCATAAATCGGAAATTTGCCGATACAAATCGTCGATTTTATTATTTGTTGTGGGGTATGTCCCTTTGAAGGTAAGGGAAACGCAATTGCCATTTTTGATGTGTTCAACTATCACTTCAAACATGTTGGGGCCTTAAAATATAATTGTCATTATTTTCAATAATAAGTCAAGCCATTTGTTGTAATATACCGGGTCCGGGGGGCTGGTGTAAAATAAAAAATCCTCATCTCATTGCCGGGCATCCCGGCGAAGTTTATAATCTGGATAACATACTTGAATGGAAGTTTTTGCTTGTAACAGGCTACCCGATATGATATACGTGGACAATCATGACAGAACGTAAAATGGCCCTCATCACCGGGGCGACATCGGGCATTGGACGCGCGTTTGCCGAGCGTTTCGCGTCAATGGGCTACGACCTCATTATTACCGGAAGACGCCAGAAGCTGATCAGGAAAGTGGCGCGGGAGATAACGGCCCGGCACGGTGTGGAGGTCAGGGTGGTGATCGCGGAGCTCTCGGATGAGGCGGGCGTGCGGCAGGTGCTCAAGGAGATCTCGGAGTGCGCCGCCCTGGCGGCGCTGGTCAACAACGCGGGGTATGGTATGGACGGACTGTTCTCGGAGCGCTCCATCGGGGAGCACCTCGCCCTGGCGGGCGTGATGGTGACCGCGCCCCTGCGCTTTATCCACGCGGCCCTGCCCGGCATGATCGCGAGGCGGGAGGGCATCATAATCAACGTCTCCTCGCTGGGCGCGTGGGCGCCGGCTCCCTCAAACGGCGTGTACGGGGGCTCAAAGTCGTTCCTGAACGTCTTCACCGAGTCCCTTCACCTGGAAGTGCGTCATTATGGGATCAGGGTGCAGGCGCTCTGCCCGGGGTTCACGTCCACCGATTTCCACCGGCAGATGGGGGTCGAGAAGGAGATGCAGGAGATCCGGGTCTACTGGATGAAACCGGCGGGTGTGGTTGATTATTCGATGAAATGCCTGGAGCGGGGCAGGGTGATATGCGTTCCGGGTCTCGTCAACAGGGCGCTCCGAGCGGTCATGGCATTCCTGCCGCGGAAGCTCTATTACCGGATGGCCGGGAAGAGATAGCGGGCGGCTTGCGGCATGCTTTGTTGCATAAAGGAACGGGCGCCCGCACGATGCATAAGCTCATGATTGACAATGCATGCTTCGGTTTCAGCGAAAAAAATATTTCCTCTTTTGGGCAAGAAAATACGCAAAAAGCATTGAAAATATAAAATCTCCTAGTACCGCCAGGAAGGCAACAACGGTCGCGCGCATGGTGAGATACATATAGGTATAATAAGCAAAAAAGAAGAGCTTCCCGATTATTCCGAGTACAACGATGCCATGGTTCCTGCTGACGTTTCTGGATACTATATAGTACCCAAATCCGAAAATCAAAATGACGGCTCCCTGGAAATTATACAGCATATGCGAATAAAAATTATTGAGAATATCAGAGGCTATTCGCTCGCCATAGCATAATGTCAGATTGAATTTCGGGAAAAATAGAGCGGTAATCGCGAAATAGAAATTCCAGATAGCTGATATCAGAAACATTCTGCCGTATGCTTTGTCAGAGAATTCTTTCATATAAGCCCTCCGTTGTTAATTAGTATTATAACAATAAATAATCAAAAATCGTCTATCCTTCAATAGTATACGAATAAAATTGATCTGTCATAAAATAATTAAATATTAAAATACCCGTGTTACCCCTCCCAATTCTTAATTCAAATATCAAAAAGTCAAGAATAAAGTCATATAACACTATGCATGACATGACGCATGTCGCCCCGAGCCACTCGTCTGCGCTCGGGACAGGCTCCATCGAAGGGTGAGGCCGCCCAGGGGCGTTTGTGCCGCTGACAGCGGCGGGGTTAATGACCGGGAGGCCGGTCATGCATGTGGAAGGGGGGCCATTGCACGGGAGTGTTGACAAACTCAAAGAGAAATAAATTAATTGAAAATTATATGGAGACATAACAAATATGTAAGAAAATAATCAAAACGG
>JAFGBT010000013.1 GCA_016933025.1 Spirochaetota bacterium
CTCACCCCCGCCCACTGAGTGACAGGATGTCACGAATGCAGCAGCGTACACGGATGTACAAGCTGCTGCCTCCCACGGGGAGAGGGGTGACGTCTTTATGAGATAATCTTCAAGCCCTCCTCTGGGGGGTCTGGGGGGTGGTATCACCTGATGGGCGGGTTGTAATACCCGAGCCTCATTTTCGGGAACCGTTCTCGAAGCATATCAATAAGTTTTCCGGTCCCCATCGGCTCCGACTCCTCGAACCCTATCCGCTCGAAATAATAATCGGGGTCAATATTCAGGTTCCTGGTCTGAATCATGTTTACGGGGAACTCATGCAAAAATTTTTCCAGCGCGATGACCTCGGTCTCTGAATCGGTGAAGCCGGGAAGAAAAAAAAGGTTAATCGAAACGAAGATGCCGGCCTCCAGCGCGATACCGACGGACCTCATCACGTCATCAAAGGAATAATTGACGGGCCGGTGATACCGGGCGTAGTACTCAGGCGTCGGGGAATTGAGGCTAATCCTGATCGAGTCGAGTCCGGCGGCGATGAGCCCCTTCACGCCGTCGGGCAGAGAGCCGTTGGTGTTCAGATTGATGGTGCCGCGACCGGTCCGCCCGCGCACCAGCCTGATCGCCGCCGCGAGATCGCCCGCCCGGAGGAGCGGCTCGCCTTCACACCCCTGGCCGAAGCTCGCCACTCCCCGCTCCACCCGCTCGAAATGACTCACGATCACATCCGCGATCTCCGCGGGCGAAGGATTGAAATCGAGGCGGGGCTGTGACGCGGGAAAGGGCGATCCATTGCCCTGGAGAGAAAGGCAGCCGACGCACCGGGCGTTGCACGCGGGCGTGGTCGGCACCGGGGCCTCGTGGCGACCCAGGAAAAAATTCCTGGCGCAGAGGCACCGGTAGGCAGTGGAGCAGGTCGCCAGTTGTTTTACGAGCCTGTTGCGCGGGAACAGTCCCTCCGTTTCCGCTATCGCCGACCGGAGCTCGCCGTCGTTCTCGTGAATGGCGGGGTCAGAGCGGGGATCGTCGTCGATGCGGAGAGCGGGGACATGGAACTCGCCGTTGATGACCGCGAGTCCCGAATAGGCCCACAGGGGAAGGACCGGTGCGTCATCCTTCTTCAAAAACGCCGGGAGATAGGTCCTCAGGTATCCGGACGCGAGGAATGCCGAGGCCGCCGTAATTTCTTCGCCATCCGGTGAGACCTCGATGTGGTTGAAGTCTTTGTTCTTCCGGTTGTAAAATACCGGGTAGCGGCCGGGAAGCGAGAAGAGATAGCTGCCGTACGGAAGCGGAATCAGCTCGCCCGGGCCTATTCTATAGAAACGGTTCCCGGCACGAAAGGCCGGCTCGATATCGGGAAAATCCCAGACAGCGCCGTCTCCGTCGGCATAGGCAAGGAACGGGCCGTTACGCTTATTTTTCACGGGCGCGCTTCCTGTTCATTGCTCTCTCCAGGTGCAGCATCCTGACGGCGAAGCCCCGCTGCTTTCTCCTGAGCTCCCGGTAGATGCGGTCATGACGCACACCGGCGATGCCAGACCCCCGCGCGAGAAGTTCGTCCCTCCGCAGCAGCTTTGCCTCACGGGCATTCCGCCACTCCTCGCGCAGCATGCCGATTGATTCCTGCAACTCTTTTCGTTTCATGTATTATAATGATATAGTATCCGAACTCATGGGCACAGCCGGATCGTGTTTTTACGATAGTTATCGGTCATATATTTGCCATTTTTGCCGCCAATTTTCCCTGGATGCAGATGAACCGATAACTATCGGCGGCTATTTTACTCTGACCCCCTGCGCCCGATAACTATCGCCAGATAGTTATCCGTCACTTAGCGGTTGAACCGGATGAGATCGCCTCCAAAATCTTCCGGCAATTTTCTTCGATTTTACCGTCTTTATACAGATATGAGGTCACGGCCACGGCATCCGCTCCCGCCGATACGGCGGCACCTGCCCCCTCCGGGGTTATGCCGCCGATCGCGACAACAGGAACATTCACCGCGTCCCTCGCCCGCGAAATCACCTCCACGCCGCTCCCCCTGAGGGTCACCGACCCGCTGCCGCTGACGTAGACCGTATCGTACACGGGCCCCACCGCGATATAGTCCGCGCCCTCTCCGGCCGCACGGGACGGGTCCTCTCGTGTATAGGCCGTTATGCCGATGATCATGCCGGGCGGGACGATCTTTCGCGCCTCATTTGCCCTCAAGTCGTTCAGACCGAGGTGGACGCCATCCGCCCCGGCAAGCATAGCAACATCCACATGGTCATTCACGATAAAGAGGGCCTTGCCCTCACGGCAGAGAAGCGCAATATCCCTCGCCACAGTCAGGACGTCCTCCCTGCTCTCCGACTTCATGCGGAGCTGTATGATAGTGGCACCGCCCCGTATCATCTTCGCTGCCGCGTCGTCAAGACTCTCCATTTTAATATATGCCGTATCGAGTATCGCATATAGCGCGCTGCTGAATCGGGCCGTTTTATCCTGCCGCGCAAGGGCTGACATGGCTTCGGGCTCCAGCTCGTAAAGCGAAAAGCGGATCCGCTGAAATGGATTGTCATTCATGTCCGGGCAGACAAGCTTGCCGAACTCCTCCAGAGACCTCACCGCCTCCATGGCCCGGTGCAGATTGGCCTTAAAAAGCGACCCGATCGACCCGCGGCTTTTTTCGCCCGGAAGATCGATGAACTTCTGGACGTCGGCCGCAACGTCTCTCCCTTCCAGGAGAAGGTCAGCGGGAAACAGGCGGGCCGCGTCCGCAACGCTGTGCCTGAGCGCCTTGAGCCTGCCGGAATAGTCGTCTCTGCGAAGGTAGAAGCGCATGACGTCTTCGCAGACCCGCATCCCCTCGAGCGCCCGGTTCAGATTCGCGTCGATTGCCGTATATAGTGCCCTATCTGCCATTTCACTTCTTCTCCTACCCCTCTCCTTTCAGGAGAGGGGGCCGGGGGGCGGGGTCCCCCCACTCATAAACTATAATTCCGCAGAGAACGGCCGCCGCCGTACCGGCGCGGAGCTGCGAGAAGCCGAAGCCGGCGGGCGTCCACCCTGCCCCGGCCGCATCAGCCACCTCCCGGAGGCTGAAACCGCCTTCAGGACCGACCAGCAGGCTTATCGAGGACGGACCGCTGTTGCGTAAAAACTCCTTGATCGATCCCTGCGCCCCGGGGTGCGCAATGACCCGCGCGGGCGTGCTAACCGATGCTATCACCTCCTCAAACGGCATGATCCTCTCGACTCGCGGGATGCGCTCACGGAGGGACTGCTTGGCCGCTTCTTCCGACTTCCGGTTCCAGCGCTCAACCCTCGCAGACGCATCCGTCGGGCGGGTGATGGTCCGTTCCGAGACCACCGGCACAATACGCGCCACGCCGATCTCCACGCCCTTTTCAATCACCTGGTCAAAGTTTTTCCCCTTGAGGAGGCTCATACACAGGGTGATGTCGGGGAGAGAATAAGGCGCAGAGAACCTTCCGGTTATTTCGGCCAAGATGGAATCATCCGTGACAAGGACGATCCTCGCCGAGAGGACCGCGCCCGAATCGTCCCTGAGCCGGATCTCCTCCCCCGCCTTCACACGCCGGACAGAGGCCAGGTGTCGAAAATCGTCTCCGCTGATCCTGCAGCGACCGTCGATAATATCTGATGAGTGTATGAAGAACTGAGGCACACGCACACCGTTATTCGCCGAGCTTTTCCGACCTGAAAATCGATTTGTCGAAGGTCGCGCCTTCTTCAAAGTCGCTGAAGTTGACGATGGTAACCGTGCCCTGCCTGATATTCATCATGTCATACCGGAGCGGGACGATCCGGGTATCGTTCTCCTTGACCTTTACAACGGTCATGAACTTGAAGATTGCCTTATCCCGATCATGGTAATCGATACGAAGCGGGATAAACCTGTCCTTGGTAACGTACAGGGTAAGCATGCCGTACTCGCCGCCCTTGGCTATCGGCTTGAGAATAAGCTTCCACGCATCAAGCCCCTTGACAAGGGCGTCACCGCTGATGGTCGCCGTATAGTTGCTCTGGAGGTCCGCGTTGGACATGTCGGTGAACGTAAAATTCGTGGAGAGGATTTCATCATACCGGTCGATGCCGAGCTTGTGGAACAGCTTGAGGGCATGGATGTTATAGACCCAGATATCCTCACCCCCGAGATTATACAGCACCTTAAGCTGATCGCCCCGATCCCTGCTGCTGAAGGTGAAAAGAAAATCCTCTTCAGAGACGTATCCGGTGAAATTGATGGTGGAGGCGGTGCCATCGGGCCTGATATGCTTCATCAGCCCGCGCAGCTGGCCGCGGGGATATTCGAATATTTTATCGACACGCGCGAGTATCCCCTGGGCGTTCAACTCGATCTTTCTGTTCTCCTGGGATTCCGCCGTGCCGTTAACAATAACAACAGCGAAAAGGATTATGATTACCGATAATCGTTTCATATAACTATACGTGCAGGGCCAGAGGCAATTATCCTGATTTAACATGCAATCTCAAGATATATTTTCAATATATAAAATTTAGATAAAATAAATATTCTATTGGGACATAAAAAATTCAATTTATTTTTTTGTCAGCCTTATAGGGGGGCCGGATCTCTAATTCCCGATCACCTTCCCCGGGGTCAGAGTAACCTCTTTACCGATAGTTATCGGTTAATAAACGATTGTTATCTGTAGTTTCATATGGGGTCAGAGTAAAATATTATGACTAAATTTGCTTATATAATTATAAGAAAGAGCGGGATAGCACAATTTTAGCATAAAACGTGAAAAATTCATTGAAAAGACCATTTTTGGACAATTTAATGCACGGTTTTCATTAATTTTTTGGATACCGTCCAGTCGGCTTTTTTTTATTGACAATGTCCTCAATTATATTATCATTTAATATAGCATGTTTGAAATTACATGAATTGTATTTCCATCGCACTTTTTTTATTTATACTACGCGATGTAATTCATACATGCTCGGGTACTTGCGTTCATCATTCAAGTGGAGTACTGTATGAAAATATCAAAAAAATATCTTCCCGTCATCCTGTCTTTTACACTGGTATCAAGCCTTTACTGCGATAGCACTTCAGCTAAAGACGATTCGTCCGAAAGCCTGGCATCCCTGTTCGGTTTCGGCGACAGCTCTCATTATGTTGAACCCGAGGGTGACGACTCCTGCGAAGGCTGCCCCGGTCAGTTAACAGCTGACGACGCAGACGCCATCAACAAAGAACTGGAAAAAAATAACATCTTCGGCGCCAAGCTGGACCTCAATGTGAGGGTCACGGTCCCGGCATCTGAAAACCCCTATAGCAGCGGTGATTGCGATCTGTGGGCGACGGTCATCCGTCCCTCAGGAAGCGAGAAGCTCCCCACCATCGTAGTCGCGACACCGTACCGCCGCGAAATAATGGGGATGCTCTACATCCCTATCGTCGGAAGCCGTTATAACCTCATGGCAATCGACATCCGCGGCACCGGATCATCGGGCGGCCAGTGGACCTCTTTCGACCTCGTTGAGCAATACGACATCAAGTACCTCGTCGACGAGTTCATCCCGTCCCGAGTCTGGTCCGACGGGAAGGTCGGCATGATCGGGCCGTCATACATGGGGATCATCCAGCTCCTGACGGCCGGCCTGATTGAGACAAACCCGAGTACCGGCGAACCCGTCCACCTGAAAGCGCTTTTCCCGCTGGTTCCCATGTCCGGCCCGTACAAGGACATCGTGATGCACGGGGGAAACATCGACGTGCTTTTCATCCCGCTCTGGCTCGGCATGGTTGACATCATGGCCATACTCCCCGGCATGCTGAACATGGGCATAGAGGGGAAGCTGACGGAGGAAATGATCGATGAGGCGCAGGCCATATGGCTTGAACACTGGAACCAGATACCGATCAATATCGGCTGGATCATGGACGGCACCAACCTGAACGACTGCGCGTTTTACCAGAAGAAATCACCCATGATATACTGGCCGATGAAGCCGGCAGGCGGATGGGGGTTCCCCGAGGGCGACCGCGCCATCTCAAGCAAGCTGCCTGTATTCAGCGTGGGAGGCTGGTACGACATATTCACCCGAGGCACGGTCAACAACTACCAGTACGGGTTCAGCAATCACGCCGCCACGGACAAGAAGATGATTATCGGCCAGTTCTACCATCTGACCGGCTCTTTCGGAATGGGCCTCAATTCCATTCTCAGCAACAGGCTGCCGGCGCGCTGGTTCGACTGGAAGATTAAAAAGAAAAAAGACCCGTTCATGGAGGAATTCCCCGTGATGCTCTGGGTCATGGGCGAGAAAAAGTGGCGTGCGGAAAAATCATGGCCCCTTCCCGAAAGCAGAACCGAGCCCAGGACTCTCTACCTGACCAAACAGGCCCCCACCCCGATTCCGGGCGACTGGTACACTGACGAGCCGGCATCGAACCTCATCAAGAAATACACCGATAACAACTATGGCCTGAGTGAAACGCCCGACTGCAGCGGAGACAACCCCGTGCTCCATCACAATCCGGCGAACATGCACGGCTGGCAATCCCGATCAAGCGTGCGCTGGCTCATGGGCATGGAAGCGATTCTCTCCGAATTGTCAAAATTATACATGGGCAATGATATCGACGACGAGCAGTGGTACGAAGATGAGCGGCAGGATGAAAAGGAATGCCTCACCTTCACCAGCGAGCCGCTTGATGAAGACACAGAGGTTGTCGGCCCGGTTGCCCTTACCTTCTGGGCCAAGACCAGGTTCGCTGACCCGCTTACCCAGCTTTTCATCGACGGCATATTCGACATGATCAAGGACAGTTTCAATCTTACCAACAATCTCATCATCGAGGCGTTGAACAAGAAGGATGTACAGTGGGTCGCAGAGCTGAACGACGTCTTCCCGGACGGCCGGGCGCGCAACGTCACCTCGGGCTGGCTGTCGGCCTGGCACCGCCAGTATGACCCGGACGGCAGGACGAACGTATATTACGAGGGGCCGTGGTATGACCTTCGGAAAATAGTCGAGCATGTTCCTGACCCAGCGTACGAACCCTTTGATCCGTTCTATGACGGTCCCGACAAGGCGCCGATTCCGATCAACGAAGGCGATTATTACCGGTACACCGTTGAACTCTGGCCGACCTGCAACGTTTTCAAGGCGGGCAACAGGATACGCGTCAGCCTCTCGGCGTCGGATTTCCCGCACCTTCTCCCGATCCTGTATTCGTCCGATAACACCATCATCATCGATGAGAACCACCAGGCCACGCTGAACTTTACCGTCGCAAACAGGGATGGCGAAGGCGACACCTGGAAATGGATAGGCAGCAACGAGGACGCTGACGACTACCTGATGTCAGGCGGTGATGTCTGGTGCGGCACGCCTGCCGCCGCGGCCTCCTATCGCGGAACCCCGGCCGGATTCGCGGCTGAACTCATGGGGCTGTTGGGCATGATGATGCTACCCATGGCTCTTGTCATGCTGCAGAGATGCATACGGAGAAGGAAGAGAGCGTAGTGCGGTTTCTTCACGGGAACTTAAAAAGCGGCAACGTCGGTTACCGCTTTTTTGTCCCGGCCGCGTCGTGACGCTTTAATCACGAACCAGAGCCACGATCAGCATTCCCAGGAGCAGGGCCGCGGCGGCGTACACTATCCAGTCGCCGAGGATGGCATATGGCGTTTTTGATTCAAGGAGCACAATTTCACCGTGCAGACATTCCTTAGTGAAAAGACCGGAGCGTACCACCGCCTTGCCGGCGGGCGATATTATCGCGGAAATGCCGTTATTGGCGGCCCGTATAAGGTACCGGCGGGTTTCGATCGCGCGCACCGAAGCCTGCCGCAGGTGGAGCACCGGCTCGGAAGACCTGCCGAACCAGCCGTCATTTGATATGTTGATGAGGCACCGCGCGCCGTCACTCACTGATCGGCGCACGTGCCAGCCGTACAACGCCTCGAAGCAGATTGAAAGCCCTATGGTCCCCGCGTCGGTACGGGCCGCTGGCGGCGTCCCGCCCTTCAAAAATTCGGCCGGCGCGGTGAAGAAATCCCCTATAAAAGAGCCACCGGGAGCGGTCTCCGCAAAGGGAAGCAGAATGTTTTTATCATAAAACATCACGCTATCCCCCCTTGAAACAAGATACGCGGTGTTGTACACTCCGCTTCTGTCGATGTCGCGGCGTACTCCGCCGGCCGCGATGAGCCGCGCATCTTTCGTACTCGAAAAGATATGGGCAAGAAGCTTTCTGTCAACAAGACCCTCGGAGTTAAGCACGGTCTCAGGCCAGACGACAATTGTATTCCTTTCAATTTCACCGCCGCCGGTCTGGCGATGACCCGCCGGGTTCACTCCCTCATCTCCCGATTCAGCTGACGGCACCTCTTCACGTCCGTTTTTGGCCGAGCAACGCCCGGCAAGTCCGAGGCAGACGTTGACCCGCTCGATGAAATCATCACCGCTCCAACGCTCCTCCTGCGTAAAGTTCGGCTGCACGATAATTACGGGGACCCGCCCTCCGCCTGCGGCAAGCGATTTTACGACGTACTGCCGGCGGACGGCACCGTAGCAGAGTGGAATGATCAGAGCGAGAGCGAGTAGCGCAAGGGGGAAGCGGTTGCGCCGATAAAAGTTTTTCAGCCATGTCGTGTTCAACGCATTCAGTGCACCCTGTTTGATGTCGCGAAATCCGATCTCCCTCAGGAGAAACGCCATCAGCCCGTTAATCATCACCACAAGAAAGGAAACGCCGTAAATACCGGTGATGTCAGCCATCTGCATGAAAAGATTCCAGGGCTGAAGCGCGTACCCGGCGAAACCCCATGGCACAAGCAGCGGTATAAGCTCGCGTAAAAATTCCGTTACCACCCAGAGGGACGGCACGACAATGACGTAAAAAACCGGGGGAAAGCGTCTTGAAAGCTTTGTTCCCTTCATGAAATCATACAGTACCGCGAATATCCCGTACACAAAACCGTGCGGAATCATGAGGCCTGCGATCATAAAAATCACGCCGGTGATGATCGACGTGCCGTACTGCCAGATCATGGCATAAAAAAGCCAGTACCCCATGCACAGCGACGCGATGCAGCCCCATACGGCCCCGGCAAGGAACTTGCGCAACAGGGAATGATTGCGTTCCAGCTCCATAAAAAACGGCACCAGGGCGATAAGCATAAGCGGCCATAGCGAGAAATCAAGATAAACAATGGGGAAAGAGATGACATACAACAGGACGGAGATAAACGGAAGAACCATAAAGCGGCACAATTACCAGATAAAGAGCAGCGGGTCGATATCCCACCCGTGTTTCATCACCGTAAAATGGAGATGCGGGCCTGTCGACAATCCCGTGGAACCGACATGGCCGATCACCATGTCTTTGGTGACCCAGTCCCCGATCTTCACGTTGATTGAATTGAGGTGGCCGTACAGGGTGGTATACCCATCATGATGCTGGATCATTACGGTTTTTCCGAATCCGCCGCGCCAGCCGGTGAATATGACCATCCCCTCACGGGCCGGATTGATCGGGGTATTAAAGGATGAACAGATATCCACGCCATTGTGGAACTTAAAGGTCCCATCCTGGATATACGGGTGCCGCCGATCACCGAAAAGTGAGGTAAAGTTCCCCCTGAGAGGAGACTGGAATATATACTTGATTCTGTAGAGCTTTTCAAGCGAATTGTTGACGATCACGGGCCTCTGGTCCTTGAAAAACACAAACCTGATGTCATCGGTCGACACTAACCGGAAAATACCGGGCATATAATCGCCGCGCACCACGCCGCGGTAATTAAGAAGCTTCCGCATGCGCCGCACGTCGAATATATCATCGATCGCCAGCAGGACCCCGTCCTGCGCCGGGACGATAATTTCTATGCCGCTCTTCGGGACAAATGAAGTGATGAATGGGTTCGCCGCAACCAGGGTGTCTATGCTTATGTTGTGCATGTAGGCAACATCCCAGTAGGACTCTCCCCCGGCCATTTTATGGAAGGAAAGCCTGACCCCCGGGTTATAGGGGTAGTTTTTTGCGAGGCGGATATATTCCCCGGCATCGGTGAAGAGAGGGAAGCCTTCCTTCGACACATAACTGCCTTTCTTTACCGTCACGCGGTCGCGGACTATGGCATTGATGACGTTTCCCACAACCAGTATGGCGGCAAGGACCGCACCGACGATAATCAGGCGGTCATTCTTCACCCCGCGCTGCCGAAACCTTTTACGAGGCATCCGGTAGTTCATTACTTCTCTCCCAATTTCTGAGACTTCTGCGCGGCCTTCTCGACAGCGTCCATGACGATTCCGGCAAAACCGCACCGCTCGAGCACATGTATTCCCTCGATGGTGGTTCCCCCGGGCGATGTCACCCGCCCCCGCAGGGACATCGGGTCCTCGCCGCTCTCAAGAATATATTTCGCGGAACCCAGCACGGTCTGCGCGGCAAGGATCAGCGCCTTGTCCCTCGGTATGCCGAGCTTCACTCCGCCGTCCGCCAGCGCCTGTATAAACGTGAATACGTAGGCCGGCCCGCTCCCCGACAGTCCCGTGACCGCGTCCATCAATTTCTCGGGCAAAACGATCACTCTGCCGATCTGTGAAAATATCCCTTCGACCTCCCGAAGCGACGCTGTGTCGACATTCCTGTTGTGAGAGAGCACCGACATGCCCTCGCCCACCATTGCCGGGGTGTTTGGCATAACCCTGACTATTTTAGCCGAGGGACCGAGCGCCTTTTCCATTGCGCCAATGCTAACGCCGGCCGCGATAGAGACGACAATCGCATCGGGAGAAATACTCTCCCTGACAGCATCCAGAACGATACCGACAGTATCGGGTTTCACCGCCACGATCAGTATTTCCGAGGCCCGAACGAGCGACTCAAGAGATTCCGACTGCGCGATACCCCCCGCGCGCGCGAGATCGGCGGCCTTCCTGGCGTCAATGTCATAGACCGTCAATATTCGGGAATCACCTCCCGCCGCCAGGCGCGAAACAATGGCAGATCCCATGTTCCCCGCACCGATACAGCCGATGCTTTTCTTGCCGGCTTTCATCCAGCGTCCCTCTCTCCAAATAGTGCCGTTCCGATCCGAACCATTGTGGCGCCTTCCTCAACCGCAATCCTGAAATCGGAAGACATCCCCATCGAAAGCTCAATGAGTTCGGTATTCATTGCGCGGTTGATATCATCAAGGAGCTTCCTTGCAGACCTGAAGGTCCCTCGTATCAATTCTCTGTCGTCGGTAAACGGGGCCATCGTCATGAGCCCCTTAAGGTCCAGGTTCTTCATCCCGCGCATCGCCACGGCGAGTTCCAGAGCGGAGCCGGCCGGCACGCCGCTCTTGGTTTCCTCACCCGATGTGTTCACCTGGATGAGCACCTTCTGCTTCTTGCCGATCCGCGCTGCCTCCTGGTCAACCTTCTCCGCCGTGCTGACCGAATCAATGGAATGGATCATGTCAAAAAACCTCACCGCGTCGCGGGCCTTGTTCGACTGAAGGTGGCCAACCATGTGAAAGATGTACTCACCTTTCAGTTCGGGGATCTTCCTCTTTGCCTCCTGAACCTTATTCTCGCCGAACAGCCTGATGCCGCAATCGATCGCGGCCTGTATCGCGTCGACAGAGAATGTTTTACTAACTGCTATTATGTGGATATCACCGGAATTCCGCCCCGACGCGGCGGCCCTCTCTTCTATTTCTTTCAGGATCCGGTTATAGTTTTCAATTACGCCCATCATGCCTTCCTGTCCACCGTCCGGATAGCAGCAACCATGTATTCTTAACATGATTTTTTATCAGCCCGAACGGGCGGTGAAAAAAAGCCATGAATAAATTGCTGTCTATTTAGCATAAATCAACATTAATTGCAAGTCTTTTCTTTTTCTGTGGCAACTGATGGAAAAAAATTGAAACGCGCCCGCCCACAGCCGTGATGTCAGTGGTCCCGACGTGTTTTCTGAAATTTAATTAATATTGACGGATTGCCACCCGCAGGTTAATCAAGATAGTCTTATCACGCCTGGATCCGGCGGCGGCAACGGCCGTACGGGGAGGCCGTGGATCTTAATATGTAAACATGAAAATCAAGCTTGCATTTCTCGGCACCGGCACCTGCAATTCAACTCCGCGTAATCCGTCGGCGCTTGCCATCTCCAACGGCAATGAAGTCGCGCTGATAGACTGCGGCGGCGGTTGCTATCATCAACTCAGCCGATTGAGCCGCGACTACTTCAGACACGAGGCAATCAGCACGGTGCTCCTCACTCACTTCCACGCCGACCATGCCTCCGGCCTCATCGACCTGATCTGGGGCGAGATGTGGGATGCAAACGCCCCGCGGGTCAAGCCGCTCGTTATCGCCGGGCCGCCGGGAACAGGGCGCTTCATCAACGGGCGCCTCCTCCCCTTTATCGGGGATTACCCTATAAAGTTCAGGATAGAAACCGTGGATCTATCTGACGGTGAAGCCCTCACAACATCATTTTTCACCGCCCGTTCACATACAGTCGCCCACGACGACTCATCCGCCGGATACCTTATCACGGCGGGCGGGACGAGGCTGGCGGTCACCGGTGACACCGGCTTCTGCGACAGCCTCGTATCCCTCCTTTCGGGCTCCGACCTGGCTGTCATGGAGTGGAGCAGTGCGGACAGAGAAAGTTCGCCGATCCATGTGTCCAGCGGAGATATCGAGCGGCTGATACAGGCCGGCGTTCTGCCCCGACGGGTCTACGTCACCCACATGTATCTTTCCGCCGGAATATCCCGCGAGGAGGGCGTGCGTAAAAGACGGGAATTTCTGGGAACGCACGGAGACGGCTTTATCTTTCCTGACGACCTGGATGTAATCGATATCGGATGACAGGAACGCTGTCCTTCCCCGTTGGCGCGACAGCGGGGGGTCACGGAAAACCGTGATCCGGACAAATAATTAGAAAATTATCATAAAAACTTTCTTTACTTTTATATGCCGTCTTTTCATCCTGTAAAAAAATGTCTGGAGAGGTGTTTTTATGAATATTCTCATTTTTGGGCCCAATGGAAGCGGAAAAGGAACGCAGGGCGCTATTGTACAAAAAAAGTATACCGTAACACATATTGAATCAGGCGTTATTTTCAGGGAAAATATTAAAGGCGGCACCGAGCTCGGCAAAAAAGCCAAGGAATACATTGATCGCGGCGACCTGGTGCCCGATGACATCACCATCCCGATGATCCTGGATAGACTCCAAAAAGACGACTGCAAGAAAGGCTGGCTCCTCGACGGGTTTCCCCGAAATGACGAGCAGGCAAAGGCGCTTGACTCGGCACTGAAAAAAGCGGGAATAAAGTTAGACTATGTCATTGAAATTATTCTGGACCGTGAAATTGCAAAAAACCGTATCATGGGAAGAAGGCTGTGCGCCAATGACAACAACCACCCGAACAATATATTCATTGATGCCATTAAACCGGCTGAAAAAGACGGCGGGATCGTATGCCGGGTCTGCGGCGGGGCGCTCTCAGCCCGGTCTGACGATCAGGACGAAGTTGCGATCAACAAGCGTCACGATATTTATTATGATAAAAACAAGGGAACCATAGCTGCGGTAGAATATTTCAAGAAGCTATCAAAAGAAAATAACGGCGTACCGAAGGTAATCGAGCTGGACGGCAAGCCGGGGGTGAAAGAGGTTAGCGAAGAGTTAATGAAAAAACTCGGTTAATGGCACCGTTTCAGGGGCTCATTAATACGCTTGACATCTCTTGTAAATTTTGAGAAGCTGGCCCCGGTCTGGCGGTGTTTGTTTCTCAAAATCACCCGCGAACGCACGTTCCACTGCAGCCCGAGTTGAGGCAGAAGATTAAAAGGAGAGGAGTAACCCGGGTGGGGAGAAACAGCAAAACCGTATATCCCCACCCTGCCGTTTATTCATATTATTAACCGGATGTTCACTAAACAATATTAAACCTAATATGCAAAACATTTCAATGGAAAAAATATTCAAAAAAGCCGTCATCTTAATTTGTCTTCCAATCATTCTCAATATAGCGATTACTGTCTATTGCTTCTATAACAGAAGCCTTTCGGAATTTAAAGGATATTTTCTCGGCACCATGCTGAGCATGTTCTTCTCGCTTGTATGGGTATTTATCGCCCGGAAGGCGATCGTTTCGAATATAATGGTAATGTTTACCGTCACGCTTGCATCATTCCCGATAAAAATAGTATTTCTGGCCATAATCGCGCTGAGCGGTCTCTTTTTCTTCAATATGGACCAGATTTTTTTCGGTTCGTCCTTCCTCCTGGGCACGATACTGAGCCTTTTTATTGAAGTATGGTTCTTGATCACGGCAAATAAAATACAGAGAAAGCTTAAATCGGGATTAAAAAGCTCGTAATAAATAGTACCGACTTATTACCGCATATGAAGAGTAAAGAACTGAGCAATCTCTCCAAAGAAGATCTGATCCAGAAAATCAACGATCTGCAGAAGAAATACCTGATCAGCTCTGGCGAGAATGACAAGGTACAGATCGATTACCGGACCCTCCTCGAGGCGACTTCGGATATCATTTTCGTCATCGATAAAGACGGGAATCTCGTCTACATCAATTCAGCCTGGAAGGAATTTTTCCCGTCATGGGCGGGAAAGACTCTCGGGGGACATTTTCTGGACAACATCCCGGCCATAGAAAAAGAACGGGCCTCTTTCGTTTTCAACGAAGTCATCCATAACGGAAAAACCTTTGAAAACGAAATGATGAAGACCTATAACGAGAAAAACCAGAAGATATACATGACCATGAGCCTGAACCCGGTGAAATCCGACAACGACGAGATTGTCTGCCTCATCGGCATCATGAAGAACATAACCGAAAAGCATATCGCGGAAAAGAAATCGAAGGAATACAGCCGCATACTGGAGATTAAGGTCAAGGAACAGCTGACACAGGCCCAGGAACTGAAGGGCCTGCGCGACTTCAATGAAGACATCATCAACCACGCGCCCATCGGCATTTTCGTGATGGACCCGTCCGGCATAATACTGAGCGAAAACACATCGCTGAAGAAAATCATGGCCCATGGAGAGGGGCAGACGATAATAGGCACGAATTTATTGAACAACAAGGGGTTCGTCGAAAGCGAGCTGGGCAGGCTTTACGAGCTCTCCCGTCTTGATAAAAAGATAGGGCGCGCCTTTGACATACCCTATACATCCATCATAAGCGGCCGCCAGCTCACCATCAATGCCACGGTGGTTCCGGTCACCGATGCAAAAGGGACCATCGAGAAAATTATCTTTATGGTGGAAGACCATACCGAACAGGCTGCGATCACCAGGCGGGTGTACGAGGCTGAAAAGCTTTCCGCCCTCGGCATCCTGTCGTCCGGGGTCGCCTCCGAGCTGAAGTACTACGTCAGCAAAATGGTGATGGACCTGAATTTTGTCGACAATAATCTCGAGGAGGGAAGCCCGGCGATCGAATATCTGGACTCCCTCCATCACCAGGTGGGCAGGATAAAAAACATTACCGCGCAGCTTGTGAGCCTCTCGGCCGCAGATGAGAAAAGGAGGGATATCTGCGACATCAATAAGATATTAACAAGCCATCAGGTGGATGTAATGCTGAAGCGGCTCCGCTCTGAGGGTTTTGAGATTGTCGTGGAGCCGGCGAATGAACCCGCGACAGTGCAGGCAAACCAGGAACAGCTGCAGCAGCTCTTTATCCAGTTCATCGAAAACGCCGAGGAAGCGATGCCTGAAAAAGGTACCATCAGCATCCAGGTAAAAACGAAACCGACGCCTTCCGGAAAAATCGCAATCATTACCATATCCGACACGGGAATAGGCATACCGGAGGAAAACCTGAAGAAAATATTTCAGCCGTTCTTCACCACCAAAGGGAAGGAAGCCACCGGCCTTGGGCTCATGATAACATCGGCGATCGTCCAGAACCTGGGGGGCGCGATCGGCCTGAAAAGCAGCCCCGGTGAGGGAACGTCATTCAGGATCGCCCTTCCGGTTGTTGAAAATCCGCCGGCCAAGGATGAGTCATGAAAAGAGAGAAGGAAATAACAAAGATATTCGAGGAAGACGGATATTCTATCATGCCCAAGACCGTGGTGCCGGACAAGCCGCTGGACACGGCAGCGCTGCAGGACGTGGAACGGGCCCAGGATTACCTGAATCTAATCCAGAACAACGAGATCACCGCCCCGCTTCCAGCTGCTCCTCCGTCCGTCGAGAAAGTCCGCGACAAGAAGAGCGAACTGGCCTCCATTAAGCAGGACGAATTCGACATCCCCACCATCGTCGGCAACCTGAACTGGCACATGAACCGGATCAATGAAAACGTGATCGGCCGGAGCGAGATCATCCGACAGGCGATATTCGCCATTCTCACCGGCGAGCACATGCTCCTCCTCTCACGTACCGGCATGGCAAAATCGTATCTCGCACAGTACATATTCAACTCATTCGAGGGAGCCCGGGTCTTCTCCTCCCAGGCCAGCAAGGACCAGACGCCCGATAACTATTTCGGCCCGTACAACATCGAGGAATTCAAGAAAGGCCGTATACGCCATAACATCAAGGGGTCGATCATCGAGGCGAACATGGTCTTCCTTGACGAGTTCTTCGACGCCAGCGACGTGGTGCTCCGCTCCCTTCTCACGGTCCTGAACGAGCGGAAATTCATCAACGGCTCGGAGCAAATTGACACCGCAGTACACACCGCGATCGCCACCGCCAACTACATGAGGATGAATGAGGTGACCGAGGCGGTGCTTGACCGGTTCACCTACAAGTCGATCATCCCGGAAAACACGAATGTCTACAACCAGCTCCTCATCGACCATACCTATGCCATGAGCGGCGGCACCCCCGTCGAGCCCAAGCAGAAGATATATTTCAACCAGATACTCTACCTGTATGAAATCATCAAGAACAGGAACAAGAACATACGCATTGAGACGCCCGATTTCATCTACTTCATGAAGAACGTGCTCATCGACAAGTTCATGAGCGAAATGCGCAAGAGCGACTACAATTACTTCCTCTCGCCGCGGAAAATCGTCAAAATCGGCGATTTCCTCAGGGCCTCGGCGCTTATCAACAACAGGCTGCAGGTCAACACCGACGACCTGAAGGAGATGTACCTCTGCCTCACCACCCTGAACAGCTACATCTCGGTGAAGGCCAAGGACAAGTCCGAGGTCGACCTCTACCTTGACACGTTCAGCCAGACCATGGCGCACTACAAGGCCTCCGGGGCGAACCAGCAGATCGAGCTGCTCCTCAACATCCGGCAGGTGTTCCAGGAGATCCGCCAGAACCCGGAGCGCCGGGACGCCATCCTGGCACGGAAGAGCGTGCTCCAGAGCCTTATGGACTTCCTGAGAAAGATATTCCCGACCCGGCGGGTCGAGGAAGACGAAAAACTCACCATCGAGTCCCTGAAGAAGAACATTCTAGACCTCACCCCCGTGGTGGAGGAAGTGCAAGAGCTTAAAAACGGCATATTGATCGACTACCGTGATCTCTGACAGGCAGGCAGGCTGTGGCGGGCGAAGCGATCCAGCATAAGCGGCAGGACGCCGAAGACATCGATTTTTTCGAGTACTGGGACTCTCTCGGCTTCTTCGAATTCTCGCGGACTATCCTCCCCCCGAAGTTTTTAGTCCTCTTCGAGCTCGCCCGAGTGATATTTTCCGACGAAAGGCTCGACGATGCCTTCAGCGCCCTCGAGGAAATTTCGCGCGAGGACAGGGAGTTCAAACCCGACCGCAAAGAGAGCATCCACATAAACCGGCTTGAAAAGATCGCCCCACTTTCCGACAGGATGGAGATCGTACCCTTCAGGAACATCATCGACCTCAAGAAGGCGCTCCCGCGCGAGCTGGCGCAGGACCAGGACATCTTCGATGTCAAGCTCCTCACCAAGACGCTGCTGGTCCAAAAGCACTTCGAGACAGAGGCGGACAGCTTCAAGCCGATTTCGACCTCGCGTGACAAGAAAGGCAGAGAGGCGACCCGCTACGAGCAGAAATTCTACATCCTTCTCGACCGCTCCAAGTCAATGGAAGCAAAGATGCGCACCTTTTATTCCAAGTGCATCATCGCCGAATTCCTCAGGAGAAAATACAACAGCAGGGCAAAAATTTTCTACCGGCCGTTCGATTCGCGCGCCGGGGACCTCATCAAGGTCGAAAAGCAGCAGGATTTCCCGAAACTCATCGAGGAGATCATCTACACCACCACCGGCGGCAAGAGCACCAATATCCACGAGGCGGTGCTGCAGGCCATAAGCGATATCAATTACGACAAGGAGATGGCCAAATCGGAAATACTGGTGGTCACTGACGGCATCAGCAAGATCGAAAAAAACGAACTCAGAATCAAGCTGGGAGACATCAAGCTCCACGTCCTTAAAATTGGAGACGACATTCCAATGCCGAGCGTGAATGAAATGGAGGCCCATCTCAAGAAAGAGAAGGTCAGCGTGTACGCCGATACGATGGACATGAAAATCATCAAACAGAAGATGGACCATTATAAAAACACCGGTTCACTCGACAACATGACCATCTCCGAGAAAGTGGCCTTCCGCAAGATACTGGACACGTCGGACGACATGTTCAAGGACCTTAAAGAGGTGGCCAGCAAGTACATTGAAATAGGCGACCTGGACCCAGACGTTCTCTACACGCTGAGCCCGGAACAGATGGAGTACATCCAGTTCACGCTGCAGCGCTTCTCCATCATCGACCTAAAAGAACTGAACATGGTGGAAAAGAAGAAGCTCTTTCGGCAGGTGCAGTTTTTCTACCAGTATATCCAGATGCTCATCGAAAACGGAAACGACGACAACCCCCTTCTTGTGGAAGCGATCCAGACCATTGTGCAGATCAAGAGGAAGATGCTCAAGAACCCGGACATGGTATACCTCTTCACGGAAAAGAAGGAGCTGACAGACAACAAGGAAACCATGAAGCTGGCCAAGGCCCAGGCGAAAAAGATGCTGAAGCAGATGAAGCTCGACGACCGGAGGCTCACCGTAAGCGAGATGAAGAAGGCCCAGGTGATCCTCACCATGGACACCGGCGGCGGCAGCAGGGGGCAGCTCTTCATGCTGCTGCTGGTCAAGCTCTGGGAATGGCTCAAAAAAGTCTTTTCTCGTGAATTACGGGAAGCTGCGCGCGCAGAGAAAAAGAAGCTCGCCGAAGAGAAAGAGCTGGAGAAGACAGCCCTGGACGAGAACGAGATGTGATGAAGGCGCGGTTACGCAACCGCGCTTACAATTTTTCCTTCCGGTACCAGTCTATCGTCTCAAGTATCATGTCGACGTTCCCCACCTTCGGGTGCCAGCCGAGGTCGCTCTTGGCCGCGCCGCAATCGAGTATCAGGTCGGTGAGGAGATACATCACATGGCCCTTGTTCAGGTAGTCTATCTTGAAGGGCTTCAGGAAAAACGACCGGAACTTGGCCTTCGACGTGGAGAGATGCATCACCGTGCTGTCCAGCTTCGCCTTTTCCTTCACCTCCAGTACCTGCGCCATCTGGGTGGGCACGTCGTCCGACCCGATATTGTAGACCTTTCCCCCGGTCGCGCCTGACATGTATGCCCGCACGAGCGCGTCCGCCGCGTCATCCGGGTGGAGCATCTGGAACCTGTTCTCGCCATGGCCCGCAACGTATACCCTGTTTGCCTCCTCCATTCCCAGGGCCATGAGGAGGGTGATGAGGGTTATCGGGTTCTTGGTGCCGGGCCCCACGATCGGCGCGGGCCTGAACCTGGTGATGTTCAGCTTGTTCATTTTGAGATATTCGAGGCAGAGCTTTTCAATCTTCAGCTTGTCCTTGCCGTAGCGCGTTACAGGCTTCAACTTCTTGATGTCGCCCTCGGCGACGGGCTGTTTCTTCACCCTGCCGTAGACTTCATATGACGATAGAAAGATTAACTTCCTGACCCCGGCGGCGTGAGCCGACTTGAAAAGCATTCTGCTCCACTTCATGTTGACCTTTCTCATGTGGCGCCTGCCGTGGTGCTTGGACGTTTTAATATCAAGGAGATGGAACACTGCGTCAGCGCCCCGGCACGCTTTCATCAGTATCGCATGGTCAATATGATCCGCCGGGATAAACTCGACTCCCGCCGGCAGGTCCCGGGGCTTTTCCATGTCCAGGCAACGCAGCTTCTCGCCCTTCTCGAGGAGGAGTTTCATCACCCTGCCGCCCAGCAGACTGTTGCAGCCCGTAACAAGAACCATGATACCACCCCCGGGAAATTAAGATGCCGCGGCCGCAGCGATTGCAGCGACCGCTATATAATGATAATTATTTTTCAGCGCGCTTTTCGTCAAGAACAATACAGGGCCCTATCGCTGCTCCGGTCCCTCTTTTCTCTCAAGGATCGATTCGAAGGGAAGCTTTTTCGGGATGATCGCCCGAATTTCCGGGGAGAGCGGGCCGCCTCCTCTCCCCGTGTATTTCATGAGACCTCTGATCAGTATCGAGTACTCCGACAGGTCGTTCCAGAAAATGTAGTCCTTCACGCCGCAGTTTTTCAGCCCATCGAGCTCACGGCCGATGTAATCCACGTCATAGTCATCCGAATTGTCCTTGTAGTAGAACGCCTGGATGTAGGGCCTCAGAAGCACGCCGCCCGACAGCTCGCGAGCGCGCTTGCAGCTCAAAAATATCGTGTAATAAATCCGGCGGTCTCCGTAACCGGTCGCATATCCGCCCGTATAGTGGGAGGGATAAAACATCGGGCACACAACATCGACGTACCGCGATAGCTCGCACACGTCCTGACCGATCCACTCGCCCCACTGGTATATGGCTGTGTATCCGAAGAGGTCGACCGATATCGGCGCGTCCAGCGATTCTCTCGCCTTCTTGAGGAACGAAACGAGCGCCTCCCGCATGATCTGGCCGTCCCTTTTGAAATCGAACTTCCTCGTCTCCTTTTCGCCGCGGATATCGGGGAAGCGGATATAATCGAACTGAACCTCGTCGACGCCGGCCCGCTCCACCTCTCTGGCAACGGCGATATTGTAGTCCCACACGAATTCGCTGTACCCGTCGACCCACTTCTCAGGCCCCTTGCGGAAGGGACGGCCCGCCAGGTTCTTGACGGCGTACATGCCGTCCCGGTATTCGTACAGCTTTTCGTCCTTGAAGCAGACCAGCCTTCCAATGACATAGATGCCTTCTTTTTGAAGACGTCGGATGGTCGCGACTACATCGGCATACGGGGCAACTGCCTTCGGCACCTTTCTGAAAACCGGATCGGACACCGGGACCCGTATCGAGCCGTAGTCATCCTTCAGGTTGACAACCACTGCGTTCAACCCCAGGAGCCGGAGGAGTTTGAGAAGCTTCGGGTAATTTTCTCTCTGGGTGAACGAATAGCTGATGTACAGCGCCCGGCGGCCCCGGGCGCGCCGGTCCGGCTTGAACGCGCGGCCCGGTTCGTACTGGCGGGCAAGCGCACAGTGCCTCCCCTCCGAGTGTATCGAAATCGCCTCCTCGTCCTTCATGAAGGATTCAAACACCTGATAGTCCAGCGTGACGGCCGGGGCCTTCCCCGCCACAGGCAAAACCTTCCGCCACTTCCGGTTGGTGCCGACCAGTATGTTTCCTTTCAAATAATTGACGCTGGTGACCCGGTAGAAGTCGCCGTCCGGATAGGTGACAAGGCCCGGCGCGCCGACCGGTTCCATCCTGCCCCGCGAGAGGCTCCCCCGGTACACGCCGCCTCCGTTCCCGAGCCCCGCGTAGAAGGTATCGCCATCGTCCGTGAAGCAGAGGGAGCGGACCTCCTCGAGGAAATTGGGCGACCGGACCGGCTCGCCCGGAATCCCGGCCCTGATCCTCCGGGCCGTGGCGCCGCCGTCCCGCGAGACATAGACGCCGTTCGAAGACGTGCCGACCGCCATGAGGCTGCCGTCGGAGGGATGAAGGGCAACGGATACCAGCTCGGTAAACCGTCTGACGCCCGCAAGGGGAAGGCGTGAAAACGATCGCCCGCCGTCGGTCGAGAGAAAGACGTCGCACGGAACAACGGCGGCAATACGCCGCCCGTCCGCGGAAACCGAGTGGTTCAGAATCGGCTTGGTGAAACGCTTCGTTTTGAAGGGATAGATGAGCTCGGGGGGTATACCGCGGTCAATCCGCCGGCATTCCCCTCCGCCGAGAGGGACTTCGTACAGGCCGTGCCTCCTGGTGACCACCAGCATGCGGTCAGAGGCAACCGGTATGACATCGACTATCTCCAGGGTGTCGGCGTCCGGGACGCTTTTCAGGGCCCGGACCGTGTGAAAGCATGGGCTGCCGCCATCGCCGAATGACGCGTATTCAAACACGGCACCGTCTGCCCTGAACACGACATGGCCGGCAAGGTCGATTGTTCCCCCGCGGCACGAGAACGAAGCCGCGGCAAACAGTACCGGCATCAGCAGCATGTATCGTCGCATCAGGGCGTCTCCGGTCAGGTGATGGGGCCGTCTCACAAGTCCCTGCCTTGCACGCTCTCACGCGATACCGCTCCCTGTCAAGATTTTCGTTTTACATTCGGGGAATTAATACAATGAAATCATTCCGGCGGCGCGGTCTCATCCCGGTTCTCCGTTCTGTCGACCCATATAACCCGGGCAAACTCCACATTCTGGGCCTGTATCATGCGGAAGTATTTCCGGTGGATGCGGGCGCCGTCAAGCTTCGCGCCGGCGAGCCTGACCAGCTTGAGGCTGGCGCCGGCGAGGTCGGCGCCCGTGAGCACGGCCCCTGACAGGTTCGCCATCTCGAATTCGGCGCCGCTCAGGTCCGCCCCGCTCAGGTCGGCCGCGCGGAGGTCCGCGCTCGTGAAGCTGGCGTTGGTAAGCCGCGCGCCGGCCAGCCGCGACGAGCGGAGATCGACCCCGCCCAGATCGGCATCGCGCAGGTCTGTCCGTTCGAGCCGTGCCGTTTTCAGGTCCACCCCCTTGAGCGCCGCGAAAAACAGCTTGGCGTCGTTCAGGTTCACACCGGTGAAGTTCGCGCCGCTCATCTCCGCCCCGAACATCAGCGCGCCGCTGAAGTCCGCGTTGCTCAGGTCGGCCCGTCCCAGGTCAGCGCCGCTCAGGTCGGCGTCAGCAAACTGGGCGCCCGCGCACTTCGATTCCGAGAACCGCGCCATGATGCAGTCGGCGCGCGCCAGCCGCGCTTCGCTCAGATCGGACTCGCGCAGGTCAGCCTTGTACAGCCGGGCGCCGGTCAGGTCTGCCTTCGCCAGCCTGGAGCTTTTCACGACCGCCCCGCGGAGATCGGCCCACCGGAGGTCCGAACCCGCGAGGTCAGCGTCCGTGAGGTCGGCCTCCCTGAGGTCGGCGTTCCGTAAATCTTTCCCTGCCAGGTTTTTCCCCCTGAGGTCGGCTTTCTGGAGCCGCGCCCATCGCAGGTTGGTTTTCCCCCGGTCGAGAAAAAAACCGATATTGTCGGAGGTGACACAGGACGAGGCGAGTGCAAGCGCCGCCGCTGCAAAAAGCGGAAGGATTTTACGGAAGTCTGAAATCATGCCGCCATTGTAGATTATTGCGAAAAGTTTGGAAAGATATTTTTGATATTATTTTCTACTCCGAGGGCGCTGAGCAAGATAATCCGGGTGCATCAGGCCGCGCAAAAAATCCCGAGGCGTTATAAAAAAGGAAGGAGAAGAGAACATCCGTTCACTTCTCCTTCCCGTATGCGCCTTCATTCACACGCGGCCGGACGCCGCGCTGTCATTCAAATATCTCGGACCATAGGTTCGACACCAGGTCCTGCTCCGCGTCGGCCTGGAGCCAGGCCGCCACATAGCCGCTACCGGCGCCGACGAGTTCGGGAGTTCCCGCATCGCTCTCGCCGTTTGAGAGCACCGTGCGCTCCCACCCGCTCCCGTCAAAGGCCGAACCGTACGCCATGCGCACGCCGTCCTCGTTCCACTGCCGCCACGCGACCCCGTATCCGGTCCCGTTCGATCCAATAGAGTAATCCGAACTGGTGACGCTGCTTATCGAGTCTTCAAGAATTTCCGCGCCGATCCACAGGCCGGCGCCGCCCTCATACACGTTCGCGCACAGATCCATGGTGTCGAAATCGTTGGGCTTGTAAAACGCCACAGCATAGCCGGACCCGTTGGAGGCGACCCTCGGTTCGTAGCCAGTTTCCGGGGCCAGGTACTCGTCGAAATAATTCGCGGACATGGCGTCGCCCCAGGCCAAACCGTCATAGATGCGCGTCATGACCCCCGTGTAGCTTTTATACTCATACCAGGTAAGGCAGAACCCGCCGGCGCCGTCGCCCGCCACCGCGGGGCTGTACGCGCTATTCGACTGCGTTTCATCCTGTACGGTCATTCCGGACCATGACGATCCGTCATACACGTTGACGTAGATATCGCTGGACCGGGAGTTAGCCACAATGAACTGGTCGCCGCTCGCCGTCATGTTATACATATTCGGCCAGAATTGATTCGCGCCGTCAAGCTCCTCGGCGGCGCTCCAGGAGCCGTCATATATTCTAGCATAGGACCGGGAATTCTGGTTGAAGGTGAGGCAATAGTTCGTGTCGCCCGCCATGACACGCACCGCATCAACCCATCCCGTATTATTGTCCATGACGGCAGACGGGACCGCCCATGTCGATGAGGATGTATCATATATATTCACGTACAGGGCATAATAGGAAGATCCATCGTACTGGGCCCACGCGACGCAAAAGCCATCCGTCGAGCCGTTGCCAGCTACCCGGGGCGCGGTTGAATACCTGCCGTTGATATCATTGTCCAGCAAGACTTCGCTCCCCCAGGAGCCGCCGCTGTAGATAACGCCGAGGAGCTTGTCCCGGCCTTTGGTGTTGTCGAAGGCCGTCCAGACCACGCAAAAATCCGTGCCGTTATAGGCGGCTGAATATTCGCTGGCCCGGGCGCTTATAAGCAGGGGAGCGCCCCACGACGAGCCGGACTTAACGCTCGCGTAGAGCTTCCAGCTCCCGTTATTCTCCCTGTCATACTGCATCCATACCGCGATCGTGGATGAACCCGCCCGGTAGAGCACGGGGGTCTGATATGCGGCCGTGCTTGTGCCGCGCAGCAGGCCGCCGCTTATGTCAGCCGCGCCGACCCACGCGCCGCCGCGGTACACGTTCGCCATCAGCCCGGGCCCCGCCGTTTCTTGATAGGAATAGGCGAAACCATAGCCGCCATTAAAGGGATAGGCGCGCGGATTATAGATCGAATGATACTCGGGGTCAACAAGCGCCATGGCCGACCAGGCCGTGCCGTCGTGCACGCTTGACCCGATACGGGACTCTCCCGCCACGGTCTCGTTCCAGTGCGCCATATACCCGGAGCTGTTTCCGTAAATATACGGTTGGTCCGATCCCTCGGTATTGAGCGGATTGAGCAATTCCGCCCCCTGCCAGGAGGTCGTGTAGCGGTTGGCGTAAATTTTATACGATGTCCCCCCATCATACTGATACCAGACGGCGCAATATCCGCTACCGTTTGATGCGATATCAGGACTAAAGGCTTCGTAAATCCCATTGTCAATGGTTTCTGCGCCGCTCCAGTCAGTGCCGTTATAGGTGCTCGCATAAATGGAATAAGTCGAGCCGTCATGCTGGTGCCACACGGAGCAGAAGGTGGTACCGTTCGAGGCAATTCTCGGGGCCTGGGCCGGCCCGCCGCTGCTTTCGATCAGTGAAGCGCCCCCCCACCCGGCATTGTATATGTTCGCGTAAATATCGTCTGACCCGGTTTGAAACACGATCACATACCGGGAGGCGTTGCCGGCGACGCTGTAATTGGACGGCCACGCCCCGCTGTCCACGATCGTACCTGCCGACCAAGATGAAGGGGCGTACACGGCCGCGAAAAGCCTGCTGTTCTCACGCCAGGTTACGCAATACCCGGTGCCGTTTGTCGAGATCGTGTACACGTCCGGGTAATCAGTGGTATCGATAAGCTGCGCCGGAGAGCCCCACGATGTGCCGTTATGGACCGCCGCGTACAGGTTATAACGGTCGGTATCATACTGGCGCCACACCGCGCAGTAACCGCTGCCGCTTGAGGCCGCAACCGGCCCGTACGCATTGGTAGTCTCCCCCGATATGTTAACCAGGGCGCCCAGCACCCCGCCGCTCCATGTCCTGGCGTATATCATTGAATTTCTGCCGTATACGACCATAAAACCGGCGCCGTTGCTCGCGACTCTGTAATTGTAGCTGTCGACATTATCGGCGAATTCACGCGGCGCGGACCATTCTCCCGTGCCCGGATCATATATGGAGTAAACGACATGCGAGCCACTGCCTGTTTCCGAATTCCAGACCGCCATTCCGTACCCGGCATTGTTGAATGCCGTATAATAGCTTGCATAATTATCGAATGCGCGTGTAATGCCGTTGAGCATTACCGCGGTTGCGGAAACATCTCCGCCGCCTCCTCCTCCGCCGCCACTGCCGGCAACCGGAAGGGGAAGGATCGATGTTTTTGAACTTTGCTGACATGACACGATTGTCAGCGGCAAACAGACCATCATCACTACTGAAAACCAGTATTTCAGGTATCCTTTCATAAATACACCCCATTATGTAATATGCGAAATATGGACGGCACAGTGGGAAGGAAATCGATAACCGAGACAGACAGAATCTCCCCCGATTTCATTGCGCCAAAAGCTGGGCAATCCGGTTAATTATGTCAGATAGTGGTAAATTGTGCAATCATTATTTTATATTATCAAATAAATTAATTTATCATTGAGGGAAAGGCGCATGGATAAGCGATAGTTATACGACACAATCGATCTCATGTATACTGTGTTTGGCATCCCTACAGATGCGCGACAGTAAAAAAATCCGGCGCTGGGAACTTGACATCCTTGGTTTGAGCTTACTCTTGCCGTCATTATGGCTCCAGGGGTTCGCCGATTGCCACCGAGAACACCCCTCCCCCCCTGACAGCCTCAGCTTGAATAGTTATACCCGCCTGCAGGGTAAAATGACGAATCCCGCCCAGGCTCATAAAGGCGCGGAAATTCCCGAAATGATCTCCCCCGGCCACGCGCTCTATCGACCATGCAAGCTGTCGCCTCCATCCGCCGGGCATATGATGATTATAATCGGCAATGATAATCCTGCGCGCGACCCTCTTCATTTCCGCAAGGATTTGCAGGGCAAGCCCCGCTTCAAACTGGTGCACCGCCATGGAGGCAACGGCCACGTCAAACTGCCTGTCATGGTAGCACGAGAGATCAACCGCGTCCCGTATCTCGAAACGGACGTTGTCCGTTCCTCTTCGCCGCGCCGCCCGCCGCGCCGACTCGATATTCTCCGGCGACAGGTCGATGCCGGTCACGCGGCCGGCCGTGCGTGCCATGGTAAGGGCGAGCGCGCCGGGACCGCAAGCCACGTCAAGGACCCGGCTCGACGGCTCCACGTATTCCAGCACGCCCCTGCGCAACCCCGCAAGAAGAGGATCAATCAGCGCTCGGTAAATAAGGGGTTTAAAAGAGGGAAGCATGCTTCTTACCTGAGGTCCCCGAACGAATCCATCCCGATCTTTCGTATATTCCTCGAAAATAAAATCCCCTCGACACGTCCCCGCACGGAAGCCGCCGGAACGACGCGCACGAAGTCCTTATCGAGCCTGGTGTCCGACGCCACGATAATCGATCCCTTCGGCACAGGCGACGGTATGGCGCCGGGAATGATGTCCGGCGACTGCTTGAAGCGGATAGGATAGACCCTGGTGCCGCCGGTCTCCGAAAGCACGTGCTCGCGGTCCTTCGTGAACCTGTTAATGATATCATCCGCGAGGTACCCCATCGGGAGAAAACGGCCGTTGACGTAGAAAATATTTTTAGCATACCAGACGGTCTCGCCGGCACGGGCGATGACGCGCGCCGCGTTCCCACCGCCGATCTCGACCAGCTCGCCCCGCACCGGGCCGTCCGGCAGGTATTTCCGCACCAGCACGATGTCCCCCCGTTCCAGGAGAGGCCCGGCGGCGTTATCGTGCACCCCGAGGATTGAGTAGAAACCGGCGAGAACAGCCGCTGCAAAGAGCGCCGACAGCTTCTGCGCTACCGCAAAAATCACGTAATACGGGGCGGCATTGTACGCCCTGACCGGAAGCTCCCTGCCCCGCCGGGCGCGCGCCAGCGCATCGACCGGCGCGGCAGCGGCGACCGCCAGCGAGGCGGCGGCCATGGCCAGGAAAATATCTATGGACGAGGAGGCCCCCCTGGCCGCCACAGAAGCCGGGAGCGCCAGGAACACCACGATTCGGAAGAGGGCGAACACCGCCCCCTTCGCCAGATCGCCGTTGTACATCTGACCGAGTCCGGTGAAGAAAAGCGACAGGACGAAGGAGACGCCGGGCCTCCTCGACGCAGTTTTTAAAGTCTGTATTATTTTATCTGCCATCGCGTGAGGGATCCTGTCACAGAAAGGACTCTATGAAATCGCGAACCTTCTCCTTGCCGATATAGACGCCGAAGTGGCCTTCGCAGAGTATGTCGGCATCCAGCGAGAGCATGAACTCCAGCGACTTCTCGTAGTCGCCCCGCACCGAGCGGAGGGCGTCGTTCAGGGGCCCGTGGACGTCCTGGCCGAACAGGACCAGCCTGCCGTCGGACTTCATGGTGAGGACCGCGGACCCGGGCGAATGGCCGGGCGCGTGATACATGGTGACCGAGAGATCGCCGAGGGCGAAGGCCTGCTCCTTCCCCGACATCTTGATGTCCACCTTCACCGGGTCCATCCACGCGCCGTACCAGGAGGCGGCCGTGACCTCGGAGTCGCCGCTCTCCATGAACTCGGCGTCCAGCTCATGGGCCACTATTTTACAATCGGTCTTCGCCCTCAGTCCGTTCGCCCCGCCCGTGTGATCGTAATGACAATGCGTTATGAACAGGTACGTTACGCTTTTTAGATCAGCGCCTGCGGCCTGTATGTTCTTCACGATCCTGTCCGTGCCCTTGCCGGTCCCGGCGTCAACCAGGGCCGACTCGCCGCCCGAGCGTATAAGGTACACGGCAGCGTCCGACGGGGCCGATTGATTGGGGCCGCCGACAAGCCATATGTTGGAAGTTATCTTCAATTAACTATCACTCAATAAGCGTCAAGTAAGCTGTCATGTCTCGACTACGCTCGACATGACATGTCGCCCCGAGCCCCTCGACAGGCCTGTGGTGAGCCCTTCGGCAAGCTCAGGACAAGCCTGTCGAATTACTCGGGATAAACTCCGTCGAGTGGCGGCATGCTACAACTGATGAGCAACGTTCCCTTCTCTATAGTTGTGCTTAAATCTTGCCCACTTATATATGATAAGTATCTGGACGGACGCGGGAAATATTGCAACAGTTTTTTGCCGCCGCTGGCCACTATCATACGTCGCCCCCTTCATTATTAATGAGACATATTTCACTTGACTTTATTGAGAATTTGTTTTTGTATGTATGATTGATATATTGTTTCATCCGGATTTAAGTATTTATCATCCATAAGGGGAATCGTCGGCAAGCAATGAAAAGAAATCGTTCCAAACCGAAGATGCTGTTGACAGCCGCGTGCGCACTCGCGCTCTCGGCAGCGGGCGCGCTCGTCACCCTGAACGCGGAAACGAAAAACGCCATCGCCTACAACAAGGAGGGATGGAACTACCTCAAGAAGGAAAATTACAAGAAGGCTGTCTCATCCTTCAAGAACGCCCTGCACGACAACCCGAAGTACCGGGAGGCGCTGGTCGGGCTCGGCAGCGCCTACCTCGAGGTGGAGGCATACGAGCAGTCATACGATCTCTTCACCGCGGCCCTGGCTATCGACAAACAGTCGGTCGAATCCCTCGTCGGACTCGGCAGGACGCTCACTGCCATGGGCCGGTACACCGACGCCATACGCTACTTCGACCGGGCCCTCAGGATCTCCGGGGAGAACCTCGACGCGCGGTACGGCCGTGCCTATGTCTACAACTCGCTCGGAAAGAAGATCTGGGCGAAGCGGGCCCTGGAGACGGTCCTTAAAAGCGACCCGTACCACTACGATTCCCTCCTCCTGATGGCCGACATTAAGGCCGGCGAAAACCGGCTGAGAGAGGCGCGCCGGTTCGCGCAGAAGGCGATCGACACCAACAGCGAGTCATCGAAGGCCTACACCGTGTACGGCGAGCTTCTCCTCAGGGAGTTCCTGAACACCGAGGACGAAGACCTCCTCGACGAAGCGAAGGACGCCCTCTCAAACGCCATCTCAATACAGCCCTCCGCCTACCGGGCCAACCGGACCATGGGCAACATCGCGCTCATGGAGAAAAAGTATGACAACGCGGTCGAGTACTTCACCAGGGCCGCGGCAGGCCTCGACAGCGCCCAACTCCTCTACAGCCTGGGGGTCGCCCGCGACAGGGCCGGCAACCATGCCGGGGCGCTTGAGGACTTCCTGCGGGCGCTGAAGAAGGAGCCCTCGGACTCCATCCTACGCGGCAGGATCGAGGACTTCCTCATCGTGCGCGACTACAAGATCGGCCACCCGGCGCGGGTGATGCTCAACAGAGAAGTGTACGGCCTGGCCCTGAACCGTGAGAGGAGAAACCTTCCAGACCAGGCGATGATGTACCTGCGTCGCTCCATCCTCCTGAACCCGATGAACGTGGAGGCGCGGGAGCGCCTCATGGACTACTACAAAACCCTCGGCTACGACCGGTTCTACATCGACGAGATGAAGGAGATCGCGCGGCTCAACCCGGACCGCGGCTGGCAGGAGAAGCTCTCAATCGCGGTAATGAGGCGGCGCGACCTCCTCTACCATCGCGAGGGATACTCGGCCGGCGAGCCGCCGCGCGACGTCCCGGTCGTGCTGGTGCTCGACTTCGATCCGGCCGGCAGGATCAGCCCCCACCCGGACGCCGGCGAGGTTATCGCCGGCCATCTCACCTTCGCCCTCGGGCAGTTCGGCAGGATGCGGCCGGTCGGCATCAAACAGCGCGCGGCTGTGCAGTGCGGGCTCGTGTGCGGCGGCGCCCATCTGTCCGAGGCCATGGATTCTATCGAATCGAAGATTGACTCAGGCGAGCTGGAGCCGGTGGATTACGTGGTATACGGCGGCTATGCCGTGAGCGGCGGACACATCACCCTCGAAGGCAAGGTCCTCGACTACAACAAGGGGTTTATAATCGGAGAGTTCTCGGTCACTGAATCCGGAGCGGAAAGCCTGCCGCTCCTCTCGCTCAGGGCGGCCAAGCGCGTGTTCGACATAGTGCCCTATCGCGGCCGCGTCCTCAAGCTGAAGGAGGGCGGCATAGTCGCCAACCTGGGCCTCTTCGACGGCATCGGCCCGGGGGACCGGCTGGTTGTTTACAAGTTCAGGAACGAGCCGGCAGCAGGCAACAATCTCAAAAAGAAGATTATCTTCACGGTAAAAGAATCCGATACGCTCATCTCCTATGCCGAACCGGAGAAGGCATCGGACCTCGAATCCATAGACTCCAGCGATCCGGTCATGCCGCTTAAGAAACGCCGCGCCAGGCGGATAGACTGAACTTTAAACTCGTCATGTCATGTCTCGACGGAGTTTATCCCGAGCTTGTCGAGGGGCTCGACATGACATGCAACCCTGATCAGAGCCGATAGAATTGTCACCCCGAGCGGAGTCGAGGGGTGATAATGACATTCCCTCACCGATTCCCTTTTCTTACACTTGACATATTTTTAGATTTCAGCATGATTGTGTTTCGGGAGAGAGGTTGCTTATCATGCTGAAAAAGATTCTCGCCGCAGGCACATTGATTTTTACTATAACCGCTTCCTATTTCTACGGCCTTGTCTCGCACAAGCACTACCTCCCGCCGTTCCCGCAGTTGCTTGCGGCGAAATACCGGCTCTTCCCTCTCTCGATCGGTTACTCTGACACCTCCTCAAAGACCAAAGTCCCCTGCGGCTCGATCGCGGGGGGGAGGACCATGGTGGCGCTGGCGCTGGGCCAGTCCAACACCGGAAACCACGGCGAGACGCTTTACCGGCCGGCAGGGCCGGTGTTCAACCTTTTCAAAGGAGACTGTTACCGGGCCGAGGACCCGCTCCTCGGGCCGACCGGCGACGGCGGGAGCGTGTGGTCGCGCCTGGCCGACCTGGTAATACAAGCCGGCCTCTACGACCGGGTGGTCATCATACCGATCGGCGTCGGCACCACCACGGCGGCGCACTGGGCCGAGGGAGGATACCTTCACCCGCGGGTGGTGAACGCCGCTGAAGAGGCGGGATCACTCGGCCTGAAGATCACCCATGTCTTCTGGATACTCGGCGGCTCCGAGAAGCTGACGGACGGCGACGCTGCGAACCGTGAGCGGTACAAGAAGAATTTTCTTTCTATGGTCAGGGGTCTCAGGAATCGGGGGGTGACCGCGCCGGTCTACGTGGCCATCGGCACCTACAGCGGCGCCTTCAACAGGGACATCCAGCGGGCCCAGCGGGAGCTGGCCGCCGAGAACCCCGGCATTGTCCCAGGGCCGAACACGGACGCCCTCCATGCCGTCGCGGAAAACCGGTGGGAAATGGTACACTTCACGCACCTCGGCCTCGACCGGCTCGCCAGGGCCTGGCTCGCCGCGATCCGCAGAGCCGAAAATAAATAGGTATAACCGGCGGGAAGCTCCTCACCGGAAAAGCAGAGTCGTTCAAGTTGAATTTTTTCTGTGTGACCGATAGTTATCGGTACTCTCCTGATTTTTACTCTGACCCTGCTGGAAATTAGTTGAACAAATTAACGCCACTGTATAGATGCATTATCAAAATAGTACCGCCGATAGTTATCGGTACTTTACTCTGACCCCATACTGACGATAGTTATCGGTACCCATTCTCCAGGCCCACGCCGCGGCAAGAACGCCGCCTGCCCGGGCAGCGTTCACCGAAGCTTCTTTCCCTCCACCTTCTCCTCGATCTCCATGCATTTATCGAACCAGGCGCGCGCCTCGACGTCCTTCTTCATGATCCGGTACACGTCGGAGATCAAATAACAGGCCTCGAAATTATCGGGGTTGAGATCAAGCGCCGCCCTGAAATTCTTCAGGGCCATCTCGAAGTGGAACCAGCGCCGCCCCGGCAGCCTCCTGGTGAAGTAGACCTCGCCGAGAAGCAAATGCGCCTTCTCGTGGTCCGGCCTCACGACCTTGAGCCGCTCCAGCACTGCCGCAGCTTCCGCGTTCTCGTTCCTCCGAAGATACAGCTCGGCAAGCTCCAGGTAGGCATCGAGCAGGGAGGGCGCGTCGTCAAGAAGCCCCCGGTAGGCCCCGATAGCCTTCGCGACCCTGCCGGCCTTCGCATCGTTCCTCGCCTCGGCCAGTACCGCGCCGTACGCCGCGGTCGCGGCGTCGTAACTGGCCCTGAAGTGCCGGTCCGCTGCGGCCCGGTCGTTTATCTTTAAATAGAAACGGACCAGGCTGCAGTTCGCCCTGATGTGGCCCGGCTCGAGCTCAACGGAGCGGACATAGTGCTTCATCGCCCGCGCGGTGTCGCTGAAGTATTCGTAGAGCTCGGCGATCGCGTTATGCACGCCCGCCTGCCGATCGTTGATCGCCAGGGACCGCCGGTAGTACTCGATGGACCTCTCCTTCAGGTTTTTTTTATAGTAGATGCCGGCAAGGGCGTTCGCCGCCTCGAAGCACTGAGGATTAATCTCAAGACACCGGCCGAGGTTCAGGATCGCGTATTCGTACATCTCGCCCCGGTACTCGATCATTCCCTTTTCAAAATAGTACTCCCATGAATGTTTTGCATCGTCAGGCCTATCGCCGGCCGCCAGCACGAAGGCCAGCGCCAGAAAAATATTTGCCGATTTTATTATTGACAATTTACGCATATATATTACTTGTGTTACGTTTTAAAAGTGGTCAGGTAGCTCAGTCGGTAGAGCAGTGGACTGAAAATCCACGTGTCGACGGTTCGATTCCGCCCCTGACCACATTTTTTATCTTCCCGCGCGATAGTCTGTATTCTGCCCGGCATTAAAGCCCCCGTCAAGAAAAATAGAAGAGAAAAAATCATTGATTATTTCACTTGACCTTCTATAATAACCGGCGTGCCGGATTCAGTCAGCGGCAGCCTGTTTTATCCTGCATCCATCATTTCAACCGGGAGGACACCATGAACATAAAGCGTTTTGTTCTCGCGAGCATCGCGGTTTTCGTCGTCATCCAGGCGATCGACTGGCTCTTTCACGGCCTGCTGATGTCAGGCTGGTATGCTGAGCTCAAGGGAGTCTGGCGGGCCGACATGATGGACCTCATGTGGGTTATGACACTGGGATCGCTCTTTTTCTCATTCATGTTCGTCTTCATTTTCACCAAGGGATACGAGAACAAGGGAATTATGGAAGGGGTCCGCTACGGGCTTTTAATCGGCCTCCTGATGTACGTGGCAGGCATGCTCGGGCAGTACGCCATGTACCCCATACCGCTGGGCATGGCCGTGGCTTGGGTAGCCTACGGCATCGTCGAGATGGCTGCCGCAGGCGCCGTTACCGCCGCGATATACCGCAAGTAGCCATCCCAAGGCATAGAACTGCCGATAGCCGGCTCGCATCCTTCTTCAAAAAAGAGGACCGTATCTTCTGCATTATTAAATATCATGCAGGGATATTATTCTGCCTGCCCTGTTCTCATTTTCCCTCTTGACAAATCACCCCCCGCCGCATTTCTGGTATTGATGACTCGATACCTGCGGCATGGGGCGCGCCGCAGGCGCCCCGCACCCGCTCCCGGAGTGTGTACCCATGATAGACCCGAAATTCATCAAGGAAGACATTGAAAGCATCAGGAGGCTCCTCGAAATACGGGGCATGATCGGCGCGGTTGACCTCGACCGCCTTAAGACCATGAACGACGAGCGCCGCTCGCTCGTGCGTAAATCGGACGAGGCGCGCGAGAAGAAGAACAAGGTCTCCAAGGAGATTGGCCAGAAAAAATCCAGGGGCGAGAACGCCGACGACCTGATGAAGCAGTCGCAGTCATTCACCGAAGAGATCAAGCGATGCACCGACCGGCTCGCCGAGCTCGAGGCGGAGTTCACCGAGATGCACCTTTCGGTCCCGAACTTCCTCGACGCGTCCGTTCCCGCGGGAACCAGCGAACAGGACAACCCGGTGGTCCGTACCTGGGGCGAAAAGCCGAAGTTCTCCTTCACGCCCAAGCCTCACTACGACCTGGGGACCGACCTGGAAATCCTCGACTTCGAGCGGGGCGTGAAGCTCGCGGGCACCCGCTTCTACGTCTACCGCGGCCTCGCCGCCCGCATGGAACGGGCCATCATCAACCTGATGCTCGACCTCCACACGAAGGAGCACGGGTACACCGAGGTCTTCGGCCCCTTTATCGTAAACGACGACAGCATGACCGGCACCGGCCAGTTTCCGAAATTCAAGGACGAGTATTACCGGATCGAGCGCGACGGGCTCTCACTGATCCCGACCGCGGAGGTCCCCCTTACCAACCTCTACCGCGATGAGATACTCGACGGCGCCGACCTCCCGATCAAGATCACCATGCAGTCCGCCTGCTTCCGCCGCGAGGCGGGCGCCGCCGGCAGGGACACCCGGGGGCTCATCAGGGTCCACCAGTTCCAGAAGGTGGAGCTCGTCAAGTTCGCGGACCCGGCCACCTCGTTCGACGAGCTGGAATCGCTGACCCATGACGCAGAGGAGGTGCTCCAGAAGCTCAACCTTCACTATCGTGTGGTGCTCCTCTGCAGCGCCGACACCTCGGCCTCCTCGGCCAAGACGTACGACATCGAGGTCTGGATGCCGGGCATGGACCGGTATGTAGAAATATCGTCATGTTCATGCTTCACCGACTACCAGGCGCGCCGCGCCAAGATACGCTACCGCAAGGGACAGGGCCAGAAGCCGGAGTTCGTGCATACCCTCAACGGCTCCGGCCTCGCGGCCGGGCGGACACTGGCGGCCGTGATGGAAAACTATCAGACAGAACAGGGCGAGATCGCCATTCCGGAGGCTTTAAGGAAATACATGGGCTGACAGCGATAAGGGGGCGATTACCGGAGTGGAATTGTATTTGTGCCCCACCCGCGGGGGCTGAATAGGGTTTATGTTTGTACACACATAACGCGTATGTGTTTTTGCAATTTTGTTATTGTATCGTATTTTTCAAGAGTCTGGACAACATCCTTTCGGCTTTCGCTGCGGAAGGCCCATCCTGGGCCATCCTCGCAGTGACACGCATCGTGCGTGTCACCGGGTACCGATAACGTTCCCGGCGTATGCGACGTTTTCACCGTAGCGCCGCGAAGGTGAAAATGTGGCGAAGCCCAAGCGACCGCAGGGAGCGCAGCGCATTACGCCGTGTTATATGAAGCGGCGTGCTTCTTAGAGAAAGTTGTGCGAATACAGGACGTATTCGCACGTTTTTATAAGCTATATCTTTCATTTAGTAACAAATGCATTTATTACCATAACAATAGATGCTGCTAAAGTAGTAAATGCAAAAAGAAATTTTAAAAAATTTGGTTTTGTCTTTATGGCAAAAGCACCACCTAACATGCCACCAATTGCTGCAGCAATTGAAAGAGGAATTGCAATTTTAGGGACAAAATGACCAGATATCATATGCCCTAAAAATCCCATAAATGCAGTTCCTGCAACCATCGTAGTTGAAGTGCCAACAGCAAGATTCATTGGCACTCCACAGGCGAGAACCATTAGTGGAACAAGAAATGACCCACCAGAAACTCCTACCATTCCTGCACCAAATCCAGTAGCAATGACAATTGGAATCGCTATCTTAAGATTTATAATATATTCGTTTTCTTCAGATCTTAGATTCCAATAGCCTGATTTATTTTTATTATAAGTATTTTTTTCAGCAATAGGCCTAAACATTAAAAAAGCAGCAATTAACAAAAAAAATGAAAAAATATATTTCAATGTTTTACCAGTAAAATATTGAGAAAGTAAGCCACCAAAAAAAGCAGAAAAAGCAGTGAGGCTGCCAATAAACAATACCAATTTCCATTCGATATGTCTGCCTTTCCCAAATATTAGAGTAGCTGATATTGATGAAATAAAAAGAATAAATTGCCCGGTTGATGCTGATTCATGCATGGATATGCCGGATAGAACAAGAGCAAGAACATAAAAATTACCTCCTCCACGCCCCGTCATAGTCATCAGCAATGCAATGCTGAATATAATTAAAAGCATTATTATCAGATTCATTTATCACCTCTATTCTTGTTTAGGTGTTTAAGTAATTTTCCTGGTTTAAATTCATCAGATAATTCAGCATAACCCCCTTCAATTATTCTTACATTTTCAAATCCAAGTGTTCTTAAATATAAATAAACCATTGTTGATCTTACTCCAGATGAGCAAAAGATACCAATTATTTTATCTTGTGGTATTTCATTTACACGATCTGGAATTTCATCTATTGGTATATGAAGAACGGGCATGTGATGAACAAGACTGAAGGCAATAGTATTTAATTCTTCTTTTGACCTAACATCAAGAAATAGTGAATTGTTTTCTGAAAGATGCATTGATGGTGATATTTTATGTTTACCACTACCGAAAAAGTCAAATGTCATAGATTGTATAACATCATTTAATTTATCCATTTTATACTCCTTATAAACTTAAATTAATGTAGTTGAAGTGAATTGTACTATAAAATAGTTGAAATGATGTTAGTTACCTTTCCACCAACAATGACATATTTTCTTTTTCATTTTATCCTTTAGCTGCGCATGGATGCGCAGCATTTTTAAAAAAATTAAGCACGCCGTTTCATATAACTATCGGTAGCAGAGACAGGATACGGATAACTATCAGTGGAGGGGATCACTCTCATGAGGATTTACGTGTGAAAATTTACCCCCCCCTGTCCAGAACTTTTTGCTTGCCAGAGCCCTCTTGATGTGC
>JAFGBT010000014.1 GCA_016933025.1 Spirochaetota bacterium
ATTAATGCTCAACGTATATACAAATATGTTTGCAAATAATATATTGTATATCATTTAATAAAAAGGGGGTTGGTCATCAACCCCGCGTACGAATCCCTCCTTCATATCACTGCTCGACCGGCTTCCGGTCATCATACAAATAAAAAACCCGCTCTTGTGGAGCGGGTTTATGGTTGGTGGTATTCCCTTTGCCGTGCTACATGATTTTTGTATTAACCACCAAGAAGCTGTAATACAGTCCTTGTCTTCAGATTCGCCTGAGCCAGCATTGCAGTACCACTCTGGACGAGTATCTGATCTTTTGAAAGGTCTACCATGGTTTCTGCCATGTCAGCATCCCTGATGCGGCTTTCGGACGCTTGAATATTTTCATAGGCAGTCATCAAACCTTTCGCGGTGAACTCCAGCCTGTTGTAGTAGGCGCCCAGGTCGGCTCTCTGCTTCCCAATCTTGTGGAGACCATCATCGATGATCCCGATCGTCCTGTTCGACCCTTCAGCAGTGCTGACGTTCGCAAGGAACTTCCCGGTTCTCTCTTTCAGGTTCAGCCCTTCGGCCGTCATGGTGCCTATGAAGACGCGCTCACGCTGGTGCATGTTGGCGCCCATATGGAACCACATGGAGGCTTTCGGGTTGGTCCGCGCAAAGTCGCCGAGCAGCATTTTGAACTTGTTGAACTCGGCCTGAGAAGCTATCCGGTCGACTTCGTCGATAAGGGCCGATACTTCGACCTGGATCAGCTGACGGTCAAGCTGGCTGTAAATCCCGTTGGAGGACTGGACGGCCAGGACCCTGATCCGCTGCAGAATAGATGCAGTGTTGTCGAGGTACCCTTCCGCGGTCTGGATGAACGACATACCGTCTTCGGTATTCCGCTCCGCCTGCCGCAGACCCTGAATCTGAGTTCTCATCTTCTCAGAAACGGCGAGTCCGGAAGCATCGTCCCCGGCCCGGTTGATCCTCATGCCGGAGGCAAGCTTCTCAGTAGATTTTTGTACGTCCCAGTGCTTGAACTTCAACACCTTGTTGGCGTTGATCGCACTCATGTTGTGATTGATTATCATAGTCTGACACTCCTTTGTTGACTTTTTTTCCTGATCTCCTTATCAGGAACGTAAATACCAGGTTATTTTTTTCCAGGGAATACCTGTTGGTGCATTGCTGCAACCATGTTCATCCGGGATGCCGGATTGGGATGCTTGCAGCAATGAGTGCTAGTGACGTACCGGAGTTTTCAAAGAGCTTGTCCCGCCGGCCTCTGCGGCCGGCGGAACAAAAATATGATTATAAACCACTAAAACGCTAACGCAAAAGCTCTAGAACCAGTTGAGCCTTGTTATTCGCCTGGGCCAGCATCGCCGTGCCGCTCTGCACTAATATCATGTACTTCGTGTAATCGACTGTCGTCTCCGCCATGTCCGCGTCCCGTATCCTGCTCTCAGACGCCTGGGTATTCTCGTAGGCGTTCATCAGGCCTTTGGCCGCATGCTCGAGCCGGTTATAGTATGCCCCCATGTCCGCCCTCTGCTTCGATATGATGCGTATGGCGTCGTCGAAAACGCCGATGCTGCGGTTCGCTTGATCATGCGTGGAAAGGGTGATGGGCCTGCCCACGAAGTCGCGTATGCCGAGGCCGAGCGCGGTCATGGTCTGGATAAAGACCCGCTCGCGCTGGTGCATGTTCGGCCCCATGTGGAACCACATGGAAGCCCTCGCGTTTGTTCTCGAAAAGTCTCCGAGCAGGAGCTTCATCTTGTTGAATTCGGCCTGGGAAGCGATCCGGTCGACTTCGTCGACAAGCTCGGACACTTCGACCTGTATGTACTGCCGGTCTTCCAGCGTGTAGATGCCGTGAGATGATTGAACCGCGAGCACCCTCATGCGCTGGATAATGTCGGTTACTTGTTGAAGATAGCCTTCGGTCGTCTGGATGAGCGACATTCCGTCTTCGGTATTCCGCTCGGCCTGCCGCAGGCCGAGAATCTGCGATCTCATTTTTTCAGATACGGCGAGTCCGGAAGCGTCGTCGCCGGCACGATTAATCCTCATGCCGGAAGAGAGTTTTTCCATCGCATGGTCAACATTCCAGTGCTGGAATTTCAGGACCCGGTTTGCATTAATTGCGGACAGGTTGTGGTTGATGATCATTAAGATTCCTCCCTGAATCTTCCCGGAACTGGCCTCCGTGCCAGCCTGTCGGGTTTCACATCTTAGAGTATTGTTCGGACGGGGAGGATAATATATTAATGCCGATTACAGGCGATTACAGGCGATTATAGATATTTATTGAAATATATTGCAATTTATTGACATTATAGACCCTCTATGTGATTTTTTTGCATTTTTCTCCTATTCAATTTGTCGGAATTCCGGAAATTACCGTTAGCATTTTTTAAATTTTTTTTCAAAAAATTCTGGTTATGATGAGCAGAAGGTTGTGGATATCATACAGTATTCGGCATAATCATACTACGTGACGAATAGGGATATTTTAAGGATATGATGGTACTGCACGGTAGAAGGTGATTTATTTAAATAAAAATCTGAACATAATTTCATGTGTAGGTATATTTTTTGTAAAACGGGTTGAAAAATCCTTGTAATTTTTAGATTTACCGGCTGATATTTTATTTCATGCCGATTGGGGGAGCAATGCGCGAATGAGTTTTATTCGAGAATTCCATTATTCCAATATTTCACAGAGAAAAATTCTTGATTACAATAATTTTCTCTCGTTCGTGCTTATGTGCGCTTTTTTTTCAGATGTCTCCTTCCAGTTACAGTCTTATTTTTTCTATTATTCTGTCGTAAAATTAATAGTGATGTTTGGATTTGCAGGACTTTGCGCCGGCAACCTTACGGGAAGGCTGTTGTTTTCTAAATTTCAGAGTTTCCGGCATGTCTATATTATTTCTGAGCTTTTCTTCCTCGCGATATTTCTCCTGTATGCCTTACGAAATAGTATTATGCCGGCCGACTTTGAATTTATCCTGTCGCTCTTTTTTGTCTCGCAGTATGCTATTCCCGGTCTGATTTTTCTCACGATGTTTTTTTTCGGCATCAAGCTGCATTATTCCATCAGAGTCTCATGCGGGAACTTTATCGATAAAAAATATGCCATTGAGCAGTTCATCGGTTTCATGTTACTCGGCATATCGCTGGGGATCGCCATATCCTCGGCCATGTATTACTTCGGCGTTCCTCTTATATACATCGCCCCTCTGGTGCTTGTAATACTGCCGTCAACCTTTCTGATGAACCTGACATACAATCCCGCTCCTTTGTATGCGAGGGAAGACGAGGACGACAGGGTCCGCGAGATTGATGCGCCCGCCGGCAAAAGGCCTGAGGAGACATCATTCGCCTACCTAAACTTCACGTATGTTATCGTCTATACAACACTCGGCTTTGCCAGCATAAGCAAGTATTATGGCAACCTTATACATGTGGAAATGGTGTTTATCGCGCTGTTCTTCCTCATATTCCTGGGAGGATACATCGCAGGACGCTATCTCCGGCTATCAAGACTACACATTTATGGCCAGTCATTTCTCCCCCTGCTCTTCCTGGTGTTTCTTATCCTGCTGATGAGTTTCAGCGGGCGTCTTACGTATACCGGCAGCATCCTGCTCTTTTCACCGATGATTCTACTGATGGGAATAGTGATTCGTCATACCATCAGATTCATCATAACCGAAGGGGAAAATAATAAACGGGCGACCATTATTGAATTTGCCTTTCTCATACTGCCGGCGCCTATTATCATCTCGATCAGCCTCATTCAGTTTACAAACTTCCTGTTTTATGCGGCAGTATGCGTCCTGATGCTTCTGAATGTCATAGTCCCGGCCATCTACATGGTGAACAGCGACATCAAGGGATTTAAAAAAGCGATGTTTTTTATTATCTCGCTCTTTTTCCTTCCGCTTTTTATTTTCATAGTCGCCTACTTCCGAATATCATTGGACGGCAGCGTTTACGTGACGAGGGTGGCAAATTTCGATGAGCTGAAGAATATTAATTACAACGCGGATTACATTCGCGGCAGGGCGACGATAAGATTGAAGGGCCTGCCGGTCTTTAAACTCTCTGACAGCGTGGTCCGCAACCAGAAGCGTTCGCTCCTTCCGGTCGCCTTCTACCACGGCGCTGAGAATAAAATTCTGTTCATCGACGGATACCAGAGGTTTTTCAGAAACCCGATCATCGGGTATTTCAGATATTCGGCCTGTCTCGATGTCCTTTCCGAACGCGACGCGGATTATAAAAAGCTCCCCATTTCGGGGAGCCAGAGATACATTCCTGATTCGGGTGATCTTCTTTATTATCTTGCCAGGCACGATACGGATTATTCAACGATCGTCGATATCCCGAACCTTCTGGATCAGACGATGAATTCATTCAGGTTTTCGAGTGAGTACTACCGGCTCATTAAAAAGCGGCTTGACACCGGGGGCATATTTTGCCAGGCCATCAATATTCCAGGGGTCAGCGCCGACCTGTTTGCGTTTGCCGTGCAAAACCTCCGCAGCTCATTCAAGAAGCAGATCGTCTTTTATTTTTCCAATGTCATGATTGTGCTTGCGTCGGATGACGTGCAGGCTTTCGTCGTGAATCAGGAGCGATACGGGCGGTTTTTGAAATTTATAGCTGCCCATGATGAAGTTTTGAAGCTTTTCCAGAACGATGTCCACCTTCTCTCCCATCTCCTGTATACCGGGATAGACGATCTCATCCCATTTACGCGGCGGGGAGCGTCGGTCGACGGCATATTTTTCTCACCGGGCGGGAAACTCAGTCTCGCTGAAAAGCTTTATGACACCTATATCTCAGGAAACCAGAAGGTATTCGAGCTCCTCGATAAGTCACCCGAGCAGTATGCGTTCGCGCAGGGCTTTATGAGCCCGTTCCTGACTGAGAACGCCGTACTTTCGCTCCTGAAAAAAACCGAGCTGGCCGAGGCGCGCGGCAAGTTAAGCGAGGAGACCGGGCTCCTCTTTGAATTAAAGAAGCAGGCCGAATTCCGGGCCACGCTCCAGGACTATGTGCGCTTGATGATGTCATACAAGGAAAAATATTACTATAATATGGCGCTCATGTTTGAAAAGAACAAGAAATGGGAAGAGGCGCGAGAGCTGTACCTCTCCGTCCTGGCTATACGTCCGGACAATTTCGAGGCCAATTACCGGCTGGGTCTGCTCTGCATCACCCTTCAGGATATTGAGTCATCATTCAAATATCTTCAAGAAGCTATGCGGATAAGGAAGGAAAACCCGAAGGTGCTTTTCCAGATGGGCGTCCTGTATTTTTCAACCGGCAAGACCGAGGAGGCCATGAACTATTTCAACAGGGTGCTCCAGCTGAACGATAAAACGCCCTCGGTATTCAGATACCTCGGTTTGTGCTATGAAAAGTTCGGCAACCTGTACGAGGCCGAACGGTATTATGCCCGCGCAATTATTGCTGATCCCAATGATGTTGATACCAAGGCTCGCCTCGATGAAGTGAGGATGCAAATTGAAAAGGAAAACAGGAAATGGGAGACCCCGGAGCAGAAAAACGAGCTGGATGTGGAGCAGGACGCGGACATGCCGTTGCCGGTAAGCAAAGGAGCGTATGACATCCGGCTAAAAGACAGCGAGGTAACCCTTCCCGTGATCGACCAGGCCTCCGGGAAAGATATTCAGGCAGACATGGGAGGAGGGGATAAGGACGCCGGGGTGCAGAGGTAAGAGATTCAGACCCGGTCCGAACAAAGAAGAGAATACGCATGACGGCCCTGACTCTATGAGCCCCATGACCCTTACAGCTATATTCAAAACGTTGTCGCGAAGAAACGTTGCCGCCGCGGCGTTTGCCGCAACCGCAGTTATGACACTGTTGCTGTGGAGAATCGACGGCGAACTGACCGGCAGCTCGGGTGTGAGCAGCGTGTATCTACAGCTCGCTTTCTCAAAGGCGCGGTTTGAGAACATTCTCGCGTCATGGCGGAGCGGCGGCCTTGAACTATTCATCAACACGCTATGGCTTAATTTCCTCTATGCGGTATCGTATTCCTTCCTGCTGACATCGGTGACCCTGTATTTCTCGAGATTGGTAACGCCTGCTGATACGGACTCGATATCAGGGAAGGATCTCGTCATTGCTTCTCTGCCCTTCGCGGCGGGAGGATGCGATTGGATTCTGCATGCGCTCTACCTGGTTATCTTTATCGGTGGCTGCAAGGACGAAGCGTTGATATGCGCCATTTCGGCTGCCGCCGTGCTGAAATGGTTTCTGGCAGTGATTTCTGTCATCCTGCTTTTGCGGAGTTATTTCGCTGTTCGCAAAGAGATGAAAGGACGAGCCGGAACCCGGCAACAATAATGTCATGAAGCCAACATACCTTGATTTATTCAAGAACGGTCGGCTTGCACGGTGCGCCGAAGAGCTTCGAAGGCGATTGACAAGCTGCACATTATGCCCGCACCGGTGCGCTGTGAACAGGTTGGAGGGCAAAACAGGAAAGTGCAGAAGCGGAACACTCCCGATTGTCTCGTCATTCAACGCCCATTTCGGGGAGGAGGCGCCGCTGGTTGGCAGATATGGATCGGGGACGATTTTTTTTACCAACTGCAACCTCGCCTGTATATTCTGTCAGAATTACGACATCTCTCATCTTGGAAGGGGCGCGGAGATAAGTTTCGACGAGCTGGCCGACGCGATGCTTGCTCTCCAGAAACGGGGATGCCATAATATTAATTTTGTCTCGCCCACCCACATGAACTATGCGGTGGTGGAAGCGCTGCTCATCGCCGTGCCCCGTGGACTTGATATTCCCCTGGTGTATAACTCGGGAGGGTATGACGCTGTCGATGTTCTCGCTCTTCTTGAAGGGGTGTATGATATATACATGCCCGATTTCAAGTACATGGATCCTGAGACAGCCTGGAGGCTGAGCGGGGCGCGTGATTATCCCGAGGTGGCCATGGCCGCATTGCGGGAGATGCACCGCCAGGTGGGCGACCTTGTGCTCGACACGAACGGCACGGCGCGGCGGGGGCTTCTCGTCCGCCACCTGGTGCTCCCCAACAATTGTGCCGCTACGGACAGAGTCATTAATGTTGTTGCCAATCTGTCTCGAAATACCTATATTAATCTAATGGATCAATACCGTCCTGAATATCGAGCGAATGAATGCTTTGATATGAGGAGAAGGATTACCCTGGAGGAATATGATACGGCCGTTGAGCAGGCCCTCAGGTCAGGACTCAACCGGATAGACGGAATAGCTCCACGAATTCGGAAATAAAGAAATAGTGGACAGTTGGAAATTATTGTCTATAATTAACCGAATTATGTAATAATATTTTTAATCTGCCGACAATTATAATAATATGGGAGCTATCCAGACCGAGAGGTAAGTCCAGAAGCCGATTAACGACTCAGGGTATAAAGTATGAAAAAAATACATCCTTTCATCATAATTCCGGCCTGCGCGGTGGTTTTACTTACCGGCGGCGTCGCGCTTTTTTCTCAGACCGTCAAGGATATCATGATGAACAAACGCGGGGTTGAGCTTGGCGAATCGAACAGGCTTGATGAGGCGATACGTGAGTTCGACAAGGCGATTGATCTCCGAGATAAGGCCACGGCAAAGGTATATCACAACAAAGGGTTCGCGCTCGAGCAGAAGGACGACCTCCAAGGAGCGATCAAGAATTACGAAGAGGCGTGGAAAAGAAATCCGCGGCAGATTGTCACCGGAGAGCGGCTCGGATTTTCCTACTACCGGATTGAGGATTATGACCGCGCAGTGCTCATGGGAGAAGCGGTGCTGAGGATTGACCCGCAGAACAAGGAGATACCGCGGTGGCTTCCCGACGCTTACCGGAAACGGGTGGAGAAGCGCCAGGATGCCCTGAAGGACGAACAACGGGGGAAAGACGATGAGATCATGCGGAAGCTCGACGAGAAGGACAGAGAAAAGGCCGAGCAGATGAGGGAAAAAGAAAAAGACTGGGTATTCTATTTTGCCCTTGATGGGATGTTCCGCAGCGGCCTCTTTTACGGGCACAAGTCGCATATGATGGGCCTCTACAACACCTCCCCGCACGGGTTCAGGGTGCTGACGGACCGCGGGCTGGTCGTTGACGTGCCGGTATCCCTCACCATGAAGATCAAGCCGGTTCCCGTGTTCGAAATCGACCTCAAGGCGGAGAAGCCCTGGCTTGGCGGCCAGATGCCGAATTTCATCGTGCAGGCGGAATCCGTCGAATTCCTATTCCATATAAAGACCGTGACCTTCGGCGCAGGATTTATGGTCAACCATTATGACAGCAATGCGGCTTTTTATCGCCGCTACAAGCTCTGGGACCCGAAGGTGGGGATCATCGGCGGGTATCGGAAAGACGATGTGGATTTAAAATTGACCTGGTATCCACGCATGCTCTGGATGGATCCGAGTTCGTCAACGGGCAAGACACTCGATACGGGGCGGCTCCGAATAGATTACGAGTGGCGCGTGAAATCGTTCATCAAAATATACGCGCTCATAGATGCCCGCGATTACTACGTGTTCTGCCATTCCTTGGACTGGAGGGTCTTTTACGCGAGCCTCTGGCAGCATTCGGAAAATGTCGCAGATTACTGGGGTGTCTATGACATCGGGCTGGGCGTGTCGTTCATCGACCTGGTCTACCGTGCGGACGATATAAAGTTTAACCTCTCCTTTGACTGGACCGAGCGGTTCTACCTCCGCAGCCTGGAGAAAGAGGCGCCGTATACTCTTGCGCCGAACGGTCAGGGATGGTTCGGCCTGGACCTCAGGAAGTGGTCGAAGGGTAAGCCCTTCTCCGGTTTCCACGGGATTTCGCAGGTACTTGGCTTGCGGTTCGACGAGCAGCTGTCGAAGAACTTTTTCATGTACCAGAAAATTATCCTTGAACTCGCCGACCAGAATGCGGAGCACCATGAGTTCAACTTTCTGGCTGGCATGGGCTTCAAGATATAGCCAATGCAGGGAGAATTCGTCCGGTTCGCCCGGGACATAGCCATCGAGGCGGGCGCGCTTTTACTGAAGGGGTTCAGATCGGAGAGTACCATCATATCCTACAAGAGCAGGACCGACCTGGTGACCGATGTGGACAGGAGTTCGGAAGCCTTCCTGGTCGGAAGGATTTCGGACCGGTTTCCGGATCACGCCATTATTGCGGAGGAAGGAAGCAGGAAGGACGCGGCCGGCGGATATCTCTGGTACGTTGATCCCCTTGATGGAACGAATAATTTCGCACACGGCATCCCCTTTTTCTGCGTTTCCATCGGCATCTTTTCGCTTAATGAGAGCCGGGTCGTCGCGGGAGTGGTTTACAATCCATATCTGGATGAGATGTTCACGGCGGAGCGGGGCGGGGGGGCATTTTTGAATGGCAAACCCGTACATGTTTCCCTTACGGCTGACGCGGGGATTTCTCTGATTGCGACCGGATTTCCGTACGACAGAACCCAATCGGGCAATAATAACCTGATGGAGTTCAACCGCATACTGCCGCAAGTCCAGGGCGTGCGGCGGATGGGGGCGGCTGCCATAGACCTTTCATATGTGGCCTGCGGAAGGCTTGATGGCTACTGGGAAGCAAAGCTTTTCCCGTGGGATATGGCTGCCGGGAGCCTCTTGGTTGAGGAGGCGGGCGGAACAGTTACCCGCTACGACGGCGGTCAATTTTATCCGGATTATCCTGAAATACTGGCGACCAACGGTAAGATACATAAAGAGATGAGTATAATACTCTCGCGTCGCGAATAGTAATTGTATACAATTAGCCGATATGCGTTGTCGGACATGCTAATTTTACATTTCACGTAAAATTTGGTGTCTTTTTGGTGTTTTTAAACCGAAAGGAATAGTATCACCCAAGATTCTACGGGTGTGTGACATCGAATTACGTTTACATCGTTGTTAATAAAAAAGATCGCTACAGCGATATGGAGTCCCGGCTCGAAACGCAGATTTCAGCCGAGAGGAAAATTAAAATTTGATTCATATTTTCCGGGTCCGGTTATCAATTGAGCAATAAAAGAAAGCATATCAGGGTGTCATACGAAAAAAAGGTAGAACTGTTTGCCGATGGAAGAACCTTTTCCGGAAAATCAATTGATATAAGCAACAGCGGGATCCAGGTCGTTGTCAATGACCCGGTCTCTCACGTATCAGTTCAGAGAATTGCCTTCACGCTGCCGGTCGGCCCGGACGTGCTTCACATTCCATGCAGGGTTACTCGGAGCGAAAGCAGCAGCCCGGAAGATGACGGGCAGGTCCTGGGAATTGAATTTTCCTATCAGACTGAAGCGCAGATGCTTCTCGTCGAGAACTTTATCAGGGATATGAAGAACAACCAGCTGTCGCATGCCCCTGAAAAGTCCGACCTTAGAATTATTCCGCGGACCGCCTGTAATCTCCTAATGGTCTCAATCGATAAAAGCAATGTCACTATCGTGTCCATCGATAATATTTCAACCGAAGGCTGCCTCATCAGCTTCGAGGGAAAGCTCAGGGCACATGAGACGATCGATATCGAATTCTCACTGCCGAGAGATTCCAGGCGGATCAGGGCATCCTGCACAGTGGCGTACGTAATAAATGATTATTTCAAGAGCACCAACCGGGCGGGATTATTCTTCACCAGAATGGCCGATATTGATTCGATCAAGATACACAATTTTATCGTCAAATCTGTTTCCAGCACGGCAATACGAAACATTCAGGAGCGAAGGAACGAACATGTCATCGGGAATGAATACCAGATATACGAACAGGAGAAGATCGGCAAATTATTTCTTCTTCTTAAAAAACAAAAGGGACGGATTAATGTTCTTTTTGAGAACAGCATCACGCTTTATGAGCTTCATATAAAAAGCAGCATAACGGATGTGGCCATATTCACCACCACGTCGCCGGGTGAAATCGAAGAGATGGATCTGGCAAAATACCTGCCGACCTATTTTTCATTTTACCTGCATGGATCAAGCTATTATTTTAAAAGCGAGCTCCTGGATTTCTGCGGCGAGCGACTGACATTTGCGTTCCCCGCCGTTCTCTATCAGTCGGAAAAACGATCCCATGAGAGAAGGCACCTCGGGTATGATATTGATATATCAGTGGAAACTGATGAAGCAAAACTTGTCCAGCTCCAGGGAAGGCTGGTCAATATCAGCAGGAGGGGTTTTCTCTGCAATGTGAATATCGATCCTTCTCAAAAGGAGCTCTTTAAATCGGGACAGCCGGTCTACTATGTCCTGGAGCGTGACCTGGGTCTGGACAGCTTCGGGGAGATACGGCACCTCAAAGAACACTCATCCTGCGGCGACGGGATTACGATTCAGATGGGAATTGAAGCCGGCATCAGAAGGGCTGATTTCAGGTTTAAAAAGTTTTCGCGCCGGCAATGGCGGGCGCACAAGCTGCGCAAGAACCGGGACCCGGAGGGAGCGAATCAGGCCCTGCGCTCCGACGTCGTTTCGTACATGAACCGTGACGGGAAGGAAATAGTAGCGCTTTTAAATTACACGCACCTTCACGCCGAGGTCCCGGTCGTTATACTCCCGCCCGCTTTTGGAAAGAAAAAGGAGGCCCTCTCACTGCTGTCCGCGACGCTGATAGAAAACTTCAAACGATACGGCAAGGATATCGTCACGCTCAGGTATGACGGGATCAACAGGCCTGGCGAAAGTTACCACGAAGACATGTGCCAGAAGCGGGGCTATGAGATGCTCCATTACAGAATAAGCAGCGGGTTGAACGATCTTGAAGCCACCGTTGACTTTGCATATAATAACGGGCTCTTCAGGCCCGTACGAGTCATCGTGGTGGCGTTCAGCATGTCCGCCCTTGATGCGCGGAAGCTTGCTCTCAAGGACAAAAGAGTCGATTATCTGGTCAACGTCATGGGGGCCACCTGCGCGCGAAGCGCGTTCAGGAATGTCACCGGCGGGATCGACATCATCGGCAACGCCCGGATCGGCGTTAAAAACGGTCTTGCCGGCGTTCTCGGGCAGATCCTTGACCTTGACACTGTAGCGCGGGACCTGATTGAGAACAAATACGCATATCTCGCGGACGCGCGGCATGATATGTCGAAAATCGACATTCCGGTCACCTGGATTTATGGAAAATATGACCGGTGGATATGCGAGCGGGAAATACTTGATATCATGAGCGTCAGAGGAGGTGGTCCGCGCGAGGTGATTGAAATACCGACCGGCCATAACCTTCGTTCTAGCGAGGACGCGATAAAAACATTCAAAATGATCACTAACATGATATATCGCCAGATCCACGGAAAGAACATCAGGCCCTTTGACCCGGATCGCCAGGGAATGGTGAATCTGATCACCTATGAACGCGAGCGATTGTCCCGGCAGGTCGAAGTCGATATCAATGAATACTGGAAGGATTATCTCATCGGGGAGAACAGGAACAGCGTTGGCTACGATTTTTACAAAAACTTTGACGAGTTCCGGGAGTTCCTTTCTTTCCAGGGGTCTCTCGTCGATCTGAGGAATGGCGAAATGATGGCCGACTTCGGCTGCGGAACCGGTATATTCATCGAAAAAGTGCTGGAGGATCTTGCGTTAAGGGGGATTGACTGCTCTGACACGCGACTTCTTTTGGTCGATCTCGTCCCGGAGGCGCTCGAAAAAACAGGGAAAAAATACGAGCGGCTCAGGAGCTTATACGGCAGATTTATTCCGAACATTGCCGAGTTGATTCAAATGGACCTGGAACCAAGCCGATTTCTTCCGGTCAAGCGCTTCATGGAAAACAGGGATCTGAATTACAATTACTTGAGAAATCGGGTTGAAGGACTTAAAAATACGACCATTGACCTGTTGAATGACCTGCGTTCGGAAAAGTTAGATGATGTAATGCGGGGCGCTCCGGTAACCCCCGGCATTCTACAATTTCTCAGGGGGCAGTTCGGCGAGGAGGAAACGAAGGCGATACTCGATTTTAATCGGGCGGCTCGCTACCTATCCGGGACACTAACCAAAGCCGACCTGGCTCCGAGTGCTGCATCGCGTACCGGAATGCGGGAGAATGATTATAGTAATCGTGCTGCCTCTGAGATACGGTTCGATACGCTGTCATTCGGCACCAAGGGCATTGAATTCAATATTAATTTCAATGACAGCACCTTCGATAAGATCACGGCCAGCCTTCTGGTCAGTTATCTTTTTAATCCCGACGAGGTTGTTTTTGATTTTTATCGACTGCTAAAACCGGGCGGACGGTTGATAGTATCTTCAATGATACCTGACAGCGATATATCTCTTATTTTCATAAATTATATCAACAAAGTATGGAGTTTTGAGCTTTCTGCCGAAGAAATGCGAAACAGGGAGCAAAACCTGCTGGCTGCGCGGACAATGCTTAATGAAGCGGCCGCCCTGTTCCAGCTGGAAGAGGACGGGTATTTCAGATTTTATACGGGCGAGGAACTTGTGTCCATGCTGCAGACGGCGGGTTTTATCAATATTGACGTGCATTTTTCACTCGGTGACCCGCCACAGGCGGTCATTGCAACAGGCATAAAACCTGCATAGTATGGATAGAGCATTGATACCAGTTAGTAGTGAGATGAAAATCATAGAAAAAATATATCAATCATTGGGTTCCTGGGGTGATCAGCCGGCATGCATTGAATTGTGTCCCGATAATTCAGTGGCACACGTATCGGCCCCTCAGCTTAAAGAACGAATTAACGATGCATCGCGCATGCTGAAAAAATACGGGATCAGGAAGGGTTTTATTGCCGCGTTATTTCTTAATAATTCAATTGACTTCATTTCAATTTTTTTTGCGCTGATTGAAATCGGGGCTACGCCCATACCGGTTAACATGGCATTCCGTGCAATCGAGCTTGATGAAATATTTTCGAACGCGGATCCTCATGCCGTAATCACGGAGAAGGACCACCTGAAGGTCATCATGAAGTATTTGAGCGGCAGGATCGTCGTTGAACGGAATGGAGGAAATTTCCTGATGCGTGATTCTGGTGCGGGCGGTTTCGGCAGGGGGCCGGCCGAGGTCGATCATTCCATTGCTACAATAAATTACACCTATCGCGGTTATGGATACCCATTGGGTGCGATGGTGCCGCACATACAGTACCTTTTTGGTTCCGAGCTCCTGCAGGAGGCTGTGCGGTTGGATGCAGGCGAGCGTCTTCTGGTCGTGCTTCCAATGCCGCATATTTTCACATTAATCGGATGCATTTTTCTTCCACTCATATACGGCATAACACCGGTGATATCACGGAGCAGGAACCCCCTGCGTTTGTTTGAGACTGTACATGCCTACCAGATACAAAATATACTCGCGGTGCCGGAGCTGTATGAACTGCTTTATAAATTTCGGGATTCGGCGGGCGATTGTACGCCGCTGAATGCATTTCTATCGGGAGGAAGCGTGATGCCCGATGAAATGTATGGACGACTGGTCGATGAATTCGATGTCGACTTGATTCACGGGTACGGTTTGACCGAGTTCACGCCGGTGAGCAGAAACATACGGGGAGATATCAGGCCGGGAACGATCGGCATGGTATGCGACGGTCTCGAATACAAAATTGATCCATGTGATGAATTCGGCTTTGGCGAGATACTGATACGAACAGAGAACATGACAAAGGCGTATTATCGTCGGTCCGCAGAGTCGCGGGATGTCTTTCAAAATGGATGGTTCAGAACCGGCGATATTGGACGGGTGGAAGACGGGCATCTGATTTTCAAGCGCGAGAAAAAGAAAACCAGAAAGGTCAAGGGCAACATGGTTGACCTTCTGGAAGTGCAGAGGATTCTCATGGAATACCCGAAAATGAGAAATGCGATAATAGAGTGCAACGATAGTATCCTCTCTGCGGCTGTTGAAATTGACTCGGCAAGGAATTTTGATAGCGAGGTTCTTTCAATTAAAAAATTTCTTGAAGATCGGATTGCCGGATATAAAATACCGAAGATATTTTCACGTATTTAAAATTAACGGCTGGATGATTTCTTTGAACTGAGCGGATTCGTGCATAACCATGCTGACAAGAAATGAAGACGAGTGAATCCATAATGCAACGTATTAATATAATGAGCAGGTGATGAGATGAAGGATAATAAAATAACCACAGTTGATGCCGATAATCTGAGAGAGAGTATAATAAAGACACTGGCCGTTATAGCCCGCATAAATGAAAAGGAGATAAACGACTCTATTTTAATTAAGGATGAATTGGGAATTGATTCTATCATGTCATTGGAAATAATTGCGAATATTGAGAAGCGTTATAATATTCAGATAAATGAAGAAGACACGATGAATATTACGACTGTCGGCGAGTTTATTGATTATGTGATACATATAATCAATAAAAAATAATAAAGTGAAGTGCGAGGTTGTTTTTGAAAATCGGTCTTATCAGTCCGGTCGGAGTGACCACGAGTGATGTGCTTTTAAGCCATATTTTCGATGAAAATAGGGACTTGAATAATTATATCCAATCATTTACTCGTGCCATTAGTTCTGGTCTGTTGGTTATTGCGTCTTTGACCCCAGAGGACATAGAAATCAAATTAATTGATGATAATTTCGATCGTATAGACTATGATGAACGCTTTGATTTGATCGGAATATCTGCTATGACTCATCAGTCGACTCGTGCATATGAAATTGCCAATGAGTTTAAGAAGCGCGGTGTGCCTGTCGTAATTGGAGGAATGCACGCGACAGTATTGCCAAACGAAGTGAAGGAACACTGCGACTCGGTATTCATCGGCGAGGCGGAAGATACCTGGCCTCTGTTTATTCAGGATTTTAAAAATGGAAGAATATCGGAATTTTACAAATCGGAACGCCTCATCGACATGTCTAAAACGCCAATTCCGCGATATGATCTCCTAAAAAAGGAAAAATATAAAGTAATATGGCTGCAAACGAGCAGGGGCTGTCCGCATGATTGCGAGTTTTGCGGTTCTTCAAGGGTATATGGATATAAATACAGGCATAAAACGATCGACCAGGTGATTGATGAATTACATGTTATACATGCCATATGGCCTGACGCACGCATCAATTTCGCAGATGACAATCTACTGGTGGATAGATCGTTCTCGAAAAAATTATTCACGGAATTAAAGAAGTTTAATTTTAGATGGTTTGCCCAGACTGACATATCTATCGCTGAAGACGAGGAATTTCTTAAAGAGTTGAAAGATGCGGGTTGTACGACGCTTTTCATCGGTTTTGAGAGTATATCAGAAAATAGCTTGATGACGATAAATAAAAACAAATGGAAATTGAAGCATCTGAAAAATTATCCCCAGGCGATAGAAAACGTCCAGTCAAAAGGGATCGGCATTGTCGGTGCTTTTATCATAGGTCTGGATGGTGATACGAAAGAGACCTTTCAGGAGCTCATAGATTTTATTGTCAATAATCGTATCTATACGCCCCAGATTACAATATTGACGCCTCTCCCGGGCACCAGGCTGTACGAACGGCTAGAAAATGAAAATAGACTTTTACATATACCGTGGAATCACTATACATTTACCGAGGTCAGTTATATTCCAAAAAATATGTCGGCTGTTGAATTACAGAACGGTCTGTATGAAATATACGAAAAGGTATACAATAAAGAAGTGAGGGCTGCAGTATTAAGGCATTTTAAAAATATCTTTAAAGAAATCAATTAATATTGCAATATTGCTGAAATATAGTATACTCAATTTAATTCGTATTTAATATGATTATCAGGATCGAGAGATGGTCAATGCCAATTTATTGGAGCAGTACAAAGCAGAAACGCTGAATAGATGCAACAAAATGGTCGCTTTTGTATCGCTATTTGTTTTATTCGGCAATTTTTTCTACTGGATATTGGATTATATGATGGATAGTTCGAGAATTATCCAATTCATTATCGTACGGTCACCTCTCAGTCTAATCATGCTTATTATATTTCTGATAGCAAAAACTAAATTTGGCTATAAATATTCAATGTATCTGGCGGTAGCGATTGCGATTATTACCTCGTTTTCGATAACGATACTTATACATATGACCGGCGGTTCTTCGAGCCCCTATTATGCCGGTTTGTTGATCGTCCTCTTCGCTCTGTGCATCTGGTTGCCGATAACCTTTAAGCTCGGCGTTATCTCGGCTGTAACGATATTTTTAATGTATAATGTGCCGTTTCTCGCCGCTAACAGCGTAACGGATTGGTCAATCTTCATCAGCAATAACTATTTCATCATTTTTATTTTTTTCCTCTCGGTTACTTCTTTAAAGTTTTATAATGACATCAGGTTCAATGAATTTAAATCGAGGTATGAACTGCAGCAATCCAACAACGACCTGGAGATGCTCACCGATGAGCTCGCCGAGTCCAATGAAAAGCTCCTGATCCACGACCGGCTTAAGACCGAGTTCTTCACCAACGTGAGCCACGAGCTCAGAACGCCGCTCACCCTTATACTGGCGCCCCTTCCGAACCTTATCGAGGAATGGCAAAAGATGCTCCCCGAGGTGGTGAAGGATACGCTGATAATGATGCAGGCCAACGGTCTGCGGCTCCTCAAACAGATCAACAATCTTCTGGATTTCGCCAAGCTGGAAGCGGGCGGGATGCGTCTCAATATACAGGAGGTGGACCTCATCGATTTCTGCAAAACGATCATCGCCTCGGTGCAGCCGCTCGCGTCGAGTCAGGGACTCAAGCTCTACTTCCAGTACCAGATGGAGGACGAGATCCGGGTGCTGATCGACACCGGGCAGTTCGAGAAGGTGGTGATGAACCTCCTGCACAACGCCATCAAGTTCACGGGCGAGGGGGGGCGGATTACTCTGCTCCTTGACGATCGTGAGAATGATGTGGAGCTCACGGTAGAGGATACCGGCGTCGGCATTCCTATCGAAATGCTGGAGACGATTTTCGACCGCTTCGCGCAGGTGGACGGATCGTCAACGAGGAGCCAGGAGGGGACCGGTCTCGGCCTGTCGCTTGCCCGGGAGATTGTCGAGCTGCATGGAGGGTCAATACGCGCGGAGAGCGTGCAGGGGAAGGGGTCCCGGTTTATCGTCCATATAAAGAAGGGCGGGGAGCATATCAGCGATGATATACGTGATCGCCGAAAGGCGACGCAGCCAGTGCAGTACAAGAAACGCGCCAGCGATGTCGAGGGCCTGAAGCTCAGCGATGTGGTGAGCAACTACCGTAACCTGCAGCTCATAGACCTCGAGCAGAAGATTGACCTGGACAACTACGACCACCGGAGCGGCTCCCATGACTTTACCATCCTGGTGGTAGACGACAATCCGGATATCCTCAGGCTGATGCATTTCCTCCTGAACGATGAATTCGACCTGCTCCTCTGCAGATCCGGAAAGGAAGGACTGGCGTTTCTCAGGGAGCATAACCCGGACCTGATTGTCTGTGACGTGATGATGCCCGAAATGGACGGATATACGTTTTGCCGGGAGGTCAAAAATGACCAGAATTACAAGCACATACCGATCATCCTGGTAACCGCCCGGGCCGGGTCGGAAATGCTTGTTCAGGGGATCGATTCGGGAGCCAATGACTATGTCGCGAAGCCGTTTGACGCGGCCGAACTCAAGGCGAGGATCCGCTCCCTCCTCAGGACGAGGAACGTTGAGGAGGCGCTTGCCCTGGCCAACTACAATCTGAAAATAAGAACGGATGACCTGGTCGACCGGCAGAGGTCGCTTCTCCACTCCACGGTCAAGTCCCTGGTCTCAACCATTGAGGCAAAGGACAACTATACCAAGGACCATTCATTCCGCGTGAGCAGGTACTCTCTTGCCATAGCCAGGAAGATGGGTTTTGCCGAACATGAGCTCAACGATCTTGAGCTGGCAGCTCTGCTCCATGACGTCGGCAAGATAGCCGTGCCGGAAGAAATCCTTCATTATGAAGGGAAGCTGAGCGAGCAGGAATTCAGCTATATCAAGAACCACCCTTTGCATGGCGCAATGATAATAAAGCCGATCACTGAATTCAAGAACGTCGCATCAATTGTTCTCGCCCATCATGAGCATTATAACGGGAAGGGATATCCTTATGCGCTCTACAAGGATGATATACCGATAGGTGCCCGTGTTATGGCCATTGCCGACGCCTACGATGCGATGACATCTGAGCGGCCCTATCGCTCGGCCCTTTCCCATAACTTCACTGTCAAGGAAATCGTTCGCTGTTCGGGCACGCAATTTGATCCGGGCATTGTCGATGTGTTCCTTGGAATCCATGAACTCCTGAGTGAAATCAGGAATAATTCCACCCAGGCACCTGAAAACTAGCCATCGAACTGCCGCGGTGCTTACGTCCGATTTTTCTTTATTGTTGAGAGTTTAAACGGCACGTAGAGCGGACAGAAACCGATCGCGCTCGTGATTATGAATATAACCGCTATTATTCCGAGTACCAGCGCGACTGAGCCAGAGATCTGGCCTGTTAAATACAGAACAGCAACCACGACTGCCAGTAGTATCCTGATTATTCTGTCAGCAGTCCCCATGTTTTTTTTCATAATGACACCTCAACATTATAGTAATTTATAATATAGTAAAATATCATGATTTTCTTGCGCGGTCAACTTTTCTATCGGACGATCGATTTTTTTTTCATACTGTTATAGTACAGTTTTAGCGTGCTGAGGCAATTTGCCTGTACATCCCTTTTTTTATTGATTATTTAATCGATATTAGTAGTATCCGGACCATGAATGATAATTCAGAACAGCAGAAAGTATTAACGGTTTCCGAGATTACCAAAAGCATAAAGCGCACCCTTGAAGGAAGGGCGGATTTCAACGCCATATGGGTAAAGGGCGAGATATTCAACCTCACCCTTCATTCATCCGGGCATATCTATTTCAGCCTCAGGGATGATGACGCCGTGATCGCCGCGGTCTTTTTCAGAAGCGCCAATCGAAACCTTGATTTTAAGCTGAAAGAAGGAATCAGCGTCCTCGTTCTCGGCAATATAACGGTATACGAGAAGAGGGGCAGCTACCAGATAAACGTGTCGATGATGAAGCCCGAGGGGGTCGGCGATCTCCAGAAGCGGATTGAACTGCTGAAACTCAAGCTGGTGAAAGAGGGGCTCTTTGATCCGGCGAAGAAAAGGCCGATTCCATTTCTGCCGCGCCGGCTGGGCGTGGCGACCTCGCCGACTGGAGCCGCGGTCAGGGACATTATCAAGGTCGCGCTGAGGCGGTACCCGAACATGGAAATAGTGATCGCGCCTGCGATTGTCCAGGGGGCCGATGCTCCGGTTTCGATCGCGCGTGCCATAGAGGAGCTGAACAGGCCGGAATATGGCGTGGACTGCATCATCGCGGGGCGGGGGGGCGGTTCTTTCGAAGACCTGATGCCATTCAACGAGGAGATTGTTGTCCGCGCCTTTTTCGATTCCCGCGTCCCGATCATTTCCGCGGTGGGGCATCAGATCGACCATCCCCTCTGCGACGACGCGGCGGACCTTGCCGCGCCAACGCCGTCCGCTGCGGCCGAACTTGCAGTCCCGGAGAAAAAGGAGCTCAAAGAGGAGCTTGAGTATTACCGTCTGCGGATTAACACCGCAATGGCGTCGATCATGGAAAGGCTGGACACGAGGATCGCAAACGTCACGAGGCTCCGAATATTCAGGGATCCATACGAGATCGTGAACCGCGCCGAGCAGCTACTCGCCGACATGTCCGCGAGGATTCTCATGTGCCTCAGGGAAAAGGTCGCCGAGAATAGAAGACGGCTCCTGATTATTCCTGACATACGATTGCTCATCAAGAATCGCCTTGACAACAAGCTGCATTCGTTCGTGATGGCCCTCAAGGCCCTGGAGCAGCTCTCTCCCCTTGGCGTGCTCCAAAGGGGGTATGCTGTCCCGCTGGATGAGACAGGCGCCGTGGTCAGATCGGTACGGGACGTTGATGTGGGAGAGTTTTTAAAGGTGCTTATGCAGGACGGATCGCTGGAGTGCAGCGTCGATAGAATCAAACCCGGAGGATATCATGGAAAAGAAAAAAGGGGGTAAAGGCGGGCCCGAGAAACCGGTAAAGATCGGTTTCGAAAAGGCCCTGAAAGAGCTGGAGGAAATCGCAACGAGGCTAGAGGAAGGAGACATAAGCCTTGACGAGTCAATACGGCAATTCGAGAAGGGGGTGCAGCTGGCAAGATTCTGCCGAGAAAGGCTCGACGAGGCGGAGAGGAAGATCGAAATTCTTCAGAAAGGAGAGGGCGGCAGAGTTAAACGGAAAAAGGTGGACGTTGAAGAGGATACGGGGGAAATTACAAATGAGGATGATTTGCAGGGATCTCTGCTCTGAATTAATATTATTTTTTCAAAGGCTGTATCATACCATTATATTTGCACGGATTTTATCGATTGCCCGCAGCAAATGCCGATCGGTATGTTCCACGGCTGCCAATGAAGGAACTATCATCTGCTCGAAGATAAACTCACCGGAATCGGTTCTGATGGAAGAAGTAATTATGCATAAATTTTAATCCTCGAGCTATCTCAGGAGGATCAATAATTGGGTATGTATTTAAGAATTTTAACATATAATTAATTATTTTGTTGACAAATACTCTGTTTCTTACTATTTTGAATTAAATAGAAGGCTTTTTTATAGTTATGAAGCATGTCGATCATTGTTTGTAATGCGAGGTGACTATGGATGTACATCAGGCAATTGAATCATTAAAAAACGAAATGGGCCGTATGCGTGATGAAAGAAAGAACAAGCTTTCCATGGTTGTGTTCAGCGGAGACCTTGACAAGCTTCTTGCCGCATTCATCATTGCGACTGGAGCGGCTGCCATGGGACTCGAAGTCGTTCAGTTTTTTACCTTCTGGGCCACACCCGCGCTTCGGGATAAAAAGAAAAAAGGCAGGGGAAAAAATCTATTCGGTAAGATGTTCGGATTCATGCTCCCGAAGGGGGCAGGAAAGGTCAAGCTTTCCAAAATGCATATGGGCGGCATGGGAACCGCCATGATAAAACATCTGATGAAAAAGAAAAAAGTCGCTTCCCTTCAGGAGCTTATCAACCTGTCCGCTGAAATGGGGGTCAGGATTTACATATGCGAGATGTCCATGGACCTGATGGGATTCAAACAGGAGGAGATGATCGATTATCCGGGCCGGGAATTCGTCGGCGTGGCCAAGTTCCTCGAGGAAGCCGGCGACAGCAAGATTCAGCTTTTTATATAACGCGGTCGCTACCCGAAAATCATTGCTGATGCGGCAGGTGGCAAAATTATTATTAATTACTTGCAAAAATATCTGATGTGCGGTAAATAAAAAAAAGGAGATTAATATGAGTGATGCAATAAAACCCGACATTACCATGGATCTGAAGGGCATGGCGTGCCCCATGCCGGTGGTTAAAGTGAGCCAACAGATCAAGAAGATGCAAATAGGCCAGGTTCTCGCCGCCGAAACAACAGACCCGGGGGCTTATGCCGATTTCCCGGCCTGGGCAAAAAGCACCGGTAACGAGATCATAAGTACGGATAAAAAAGAGAACGTTACCACATTTTATATCAAAAAAATAAAATAAATGCCTGCTTGAATCAGGAAATCGTGATATTCTGTTCCTTTCATAATATTATTCTATTCAAGGATTGAACTATGTGGAGCAAGGTATTTTATTTTACCATGGTGCCCATGGTGTATGCCGCCGTTGCAATATTCATCGGCGGCCTTATATTTAAATTAGCGGTGGTGCTGTTTTCAAAAAGATTCAAGGGATCGCTGGCGACGTATCCCAAACGCCTGCCGAGGCCAGTGGGCGTCGCAGTTGAGGCCCTTGCGGTACCTTCCGCTTTTAAAAAAGACAAGGTCTTCTGGCTTTTTATTCTCGCCTTTCATATATCATTTTTTCTTCTCTTCATCGGCCACCTTGAGCTGATACGGGAATTCAAGTGGATCCAGCTTATTCCGCATGAAGTATTTCTGGGAGCGGGAGCTGTCGGCATTGTCCTCATTATATCGGTCCTCTATTTCCTCTTCCGGAGGTTCAGGTCCCCCTGGCGGGAAATTTCTGTACCGGAGGATTTTTTCATTCTGATTCTTCTCTTCCTGACAATGTTCCTCGGGAGCCATCTTCACCTATCGGCACGGTTCTACGCCGGTGGAGGCGCGTTCGACATACCGATAGAAGCGTACCGTGAATACCTTTCGAGCCTGCTCGCCCTGAAGCCGGTGGTACCTGATGGAATCGCCTATTCGCCCCACTATGTGCTGGTCGCGTTGCATATATTTCTCGCGAACCTGGTACTGATCTTGATCCCCTTTTCCAAGGTCGTTCACATGGTGTTCGCATTCCTGTCACTGGATTTAAAGAGGAAATAAGAAATGGAAAAAGAAAAAATACAGGAACTCAAAAGCATACTGAAATCAAGGCTGAACAGGCCCCTGCGCTATTACACGGATACCTGCACGCGCTGCGGGATATGCTATGACTCCTGTCATGCCTTTTACGGAATACCAAAAAAGGAATATTCGCCGGTTGGTCGCGCCGAAGTCGTGCGAAAGCTATTAAAGAAATACACCAGGCCGTCCGGATTTCTTTTCCCCTATTGGGGCGATGCGATGAAGTTAGGGGACGCGGTGCTTGACCAGGTATTCGAGGCGGCATGGTCGTGCACGGGATGCCGGCGGTGCATGGTTAACTGCCCTTTCGGCATTGATACCGGCCAGATAATGGGCGTGGCAAAGCACCTCCTCATAGAGAATGGGACTGCACCGGAGGAGTTGATCATGCTGGCCGACGCGGCAGTTGAAAAAGGAAAAAGCATCGACCAGTTCAAAGAAGGATACAAACAGGTGATTCATGACCTGGAAAAGGAGGTGCAGAAAAAGCTCAATCTTCCCTCCCCGGACGGACTGATACCGATGGAAAAGCAGGGGGCCGATATCCTGTACGTCGGGCTTGCCGGTGCACATTCGATCGTAAACCCCGCCATTATATTTAATGCAGCGAAGGCGAACTGGACCCTCAGCTTTTTTGAGGCCGTGAATTTCGGTTTCTTTGCCGGAGACCCGGACAAGACGAACTTTATCGCGCAGCGCATAATAAAGGAGGCAATGGCGCTGAACGTCAAGGAAGTGGTGATCGTCGAATGCGGCACTGCATTCAGGATTCTGCGAGCCCTCATGGGGAAGCTGCCCTTCAGGGTTTCGAGCATCGTGGAGGTCATCCACCGGTACGTCGAGGAAGGAAAGGTCAAGTTGAATAAGAATTCGGTGTCCGAGCCGGTGACATACCATGATCCGTGCCAGCTCGGGAGGAACGGGGGAGTTTTTGAAGAACCCAGGGCGGTAATACGGAAGATCGTATCCGATTACCGGGAAATGTCTCCAACCAGGGAACAGAACTGGTGCTGCGGCGGCGGCGGAGGCCTGGTCGCCCTGGACAATGAGGACTTCAGGATCAAGACCGGGAAGGCCAAGAAGGACCAGATCGTTGCGACCGGCGCGAAAATCGTTGTCACAGCGTGCGAGAATTGCGTTTCCCAGCTGAAGACCATCAAAGGCGGCTACGGCCTGGACATCGAGGTCAAGTATCTGAGCGAGCTGGTTTGCGAAAACCTCGCGATTCAAAGCAGTGAATAATTTCTGTTATTTCTAAAATATACCGGGTATCAATGGGAATGTCCCAGTGAAAAAAAAGGCCCGATGTTATACTGACACTTGCTTTATACTTCCAGAATTTCGCTAAATATAAAAACCCGAAGTATCAACAGCAGTGCGATTATTTTAAGAGACACGGCGCCGGAAAGGCCGGGTACTCTGTTGAGTGGAATGTGGATACCGACATGCCGTTAAAAGAATTATACTGAGATCCTGAAATATCATTCCAGTATACACTATTCAGGCGAAATAATAAGAAATGAAATTATGAAAGAGCTGCATAAATAATTGTAACACTAATAAATATGACTAAGGCGGCCACCAGGAACACATAGGAGCTAATTCACGGTATTTTTAAGAAAAAGATGTGATGCAAATACAATTTCCATTGTTTTTGAGAGGAATTGTACTCACATCATTGAGTATTAATAATATATGTAACACCGTCCTGCTCCTCAGGGTGTTATGTCGCAAATTGACATGCAGAGTGAGTTAGAATGTGGAACGGGATACATGAATACATGCGATACAGAGGTAGATTGGTATGAGCCTAAAAACAATAATCAGAAAATTTCTCTGGTTTGTCAATTTCCAGAGTATGCTAAAAGTCACTCTTAATTGGCTGCGAATGAGGAAAAACCGGGTGCTATTTATTTTTGAAGGGAAGGAATACACCTATGGTGAAGTATACAAGCAATCGAAGAGGTACGCTAACTTTTTTCTGTCAGAAAGAAAAAAGCTTGTGGATGAAGGGAAGCTCGGTAAAAAAGAGCGCCTCCCGATCGCCATATATATGGAAAACACGCCGGAATATGTTTTTTCTTCCTTTGCAGCCGGACTGAGCAATTCTGTGCTGTTTGCCATTAACACCGGACTGCGCGGTGAAACGCTGGCAAAGGTCATCGACCAGTCAAAATCGGCCTTCTTGATTGTGAACGAAAATTCGGCGGATGAAGTGAAAAAGATACTCAAAGAGCTCGCCATCATTGGAAAAAATGACATATACTGCGTGGGGCCGGAGAAGGAAGCCAAGAAGACGGGATTCCGCAGCATCGATGCGGCGATCAACGAATCTCCGGCAAAAGTTTCAGGCAAATATCGAGTGCGGGTTGACAACTTCAGCCCGGTCATTGTCATATACACATCGGGTACATCTGGATTGCCGAAGGGGGTCCCCTGCACGCACATCAAGCTCGTTGGTGCCGGGTTCGTCGTAAAGGGCGCGGTCAAGCTTACCAGCAAGGAGCGCGGCTACATCTCGATGCCGATGTTTCATTCGAACGCTTGGTATATAGGTATACTGCCTCAGCTTATCGTCGGCGGAAGCTTCGTGTTGAAGAGAAAATTCAGCGCAAGCGCCTTCGAAAATGATATGCTCGAGCACGGCGTGGCGTTTCTCAACTATGTGGGCCAGCCCCTGCACTACATCCTCGATGCGCTTGAGAAAAAGTATGGCAGCGGCGAAGCGATTATCAAGGCGCTGGCGAATCACCCGAAAAACAAGTTCGTCAAGGCGTACGGGAACGGGGCGTCGGTGATTGACCGGAAGAAGCTGCAAGAGTATCTCAATATGTATCATATATTCGAGATATACGGGTCGACGGAGGCGGTCATTACCACCGCTAACAGGCCTGGAGACCCGATAGATTGCGTGGGAGAGGCGCCCAAGGATGTGTTTATCATGAGTGAAGATGGAAAGATCTGCCCGTCTGGTATTGTCGACGCGTCAGGCCAATTGAAGAACTACGACGAGGCGGTCGGTGAAATATGCAGGAAGGTCGGCACGGACAATCTCAGGTTTGACGGGTATTTCGACAACAAAAACGCGACCACCCAGAAGTTCCGCAACGGCAACTACCATTCCGGCGACCTTGGCCACATCCGGGTCGTTAACGGCAAGCGCTATCTCTATTTCAACGGTCGCACGGACGACTGGATACGTAAGGACGGCGAGAACTTTTCCGCAGAGAGCGTGCTGCAGTTTGCCCAGGAGATACCCTGCGTCGACTGCGCTGTGGCGTACGGCGCTCCCTGCCACGTCGCGGACGAGCGGGTCATGGTCACCGTACAGCTCAAGAAGAACCATGCGTTCAACCCGGAAGAGGTCCACGCGTGGCTCACGCGGCAGCAGAAAGAGGGAGGCATGGACCCCAAGTGGATGCCGGACTATATCCGCATCATCGACTGCTTTCCCGTGACCGACACGCAGAAGATCATGGTCAGGCCGTATAAGAAGGAGCATTTTAATATTGAGAAAAACCCGAACATGCAGATTTATTTCTGCGAACGGGGCGGGAAAACATACCAGAAGCTCACGAGAGATAAATTTCATGAGCTCAAGGAAGTTTTCAAGAAAAACGGACGCGAACACCTGTTGCACAATTAATTACTGATTTACAAAAGGCGGGGTCAATTGACCCCGCCTTGCTAATTTCGTTTTCAATGCTCTCTGATTAAATTTCCTGGTTTTTTTTCACGGTAGCCCGAAATTAAATTACCCCGTTTCAGCACTTTTGATTTGTCCGTTCTATTTCTATTATCCGTGCCGGTTTTTCTCCATCAGCTCGATAAAGCTTTCGATTCTGGTTTTCATCTGGGCCTCCGAATAGGCGCGCGGGTCGTTCATATCGCACTGGATGATAAGGACCGGTATGCCCAGGTCGTCCTGTATGGCGTTTTTCAAATCTATCATTCCGGTGCTCGATGGCCTGCAGGAGAGGTTCTCGTGCAGAACAACCCCGTCGATGCTGTAGTCTTTTATGGCCTGCTCGAAATACTGTATCCTCTTTTCCAGATTGTACGAGTAGGGGAGGTCCATCATGATGCGCGCGACTTCACGCAGAGATTCGGAGTAGTTTTTGCTTATCGGCTTTGGCGGTGCGAAGGAATAGGTATAAGGCTCATACGTAACGACAGCCCGATACCGCGCCAGGTCGTACATAAACCGCATTCGGTACCAGAAGGGAATCCCCTCAAACAGGATTCTATAGCGTTCCGTACCGATCGAGAGGGTTCCCTCGCCGCGCTCGACCCGCTTTCTGATGTCGCCGCGGATCTTCTCGAAAAACTTAATGCCAACCTTTTTACCCGGGAGAACCACGAGCGGGAAGAACGATGCAGATGTTTCGGCAGAGCTGTAGGGGCTCGGAACGCGCTTGCGGCATTCGTAGATGTCGCGCCAGATTGAGCTCATCAGCTCGGAATCGTCGCTGGCTCTTATCATTTTTTCAATATTCAATTCCCTGCCGGTGTGCTTTTTGACGAACTCGAAGAATTCGTAAAACTGTTCGACCATGTAGTTTATATACCCCTCGATGGTGCGTTCGTCAGTGCCGCTTACGATCTTCGGACAATCGAACATGAAGAACGGAACCTTGAGCCGCTCAGCCTGTATCTGGAACCACTTCCAGTGGGTGTCGCAGATGGTGTTGGTGCAGGTTATTATGTCCGGCTTCGCGATTCCGCCGAGAGTCGTCTTGATGCCGGTGTCAACCGCCCCCAAATTGGTCTTGCAGTAGGAGCAGAGATCCCGGGAATATCCCATGCTTTCCGCGTGTTCGATCAGCCTTTGGGACTGCTTCTGCGCCGCTGCCACGGTCGCCATGTTTTCCGGGTGCAGGGGAAATATGTCAAAGCCCCAGAGGAGCTCGATCGGGAATCCCGCGCAGGTCCAGGCCGTTTTCTTCCAGGGGAGCAGGGTGTAGAGCTGACCGACAAAGAGGTACCAGAGCATCGGCCACTTGATGGACCTGGCGTGCGGAAGGGTGTTGATTCTGATCTGTTCGTTTTCGATTCTGGATTCGTTGTTTTTGCTGTTCATGGTGGTTACCTATAACATCTCTGAAAATGCAGACAGCCGGTTGATAAGCTGGTTGTCCGGTCCCGGTGTGAACTCCCGCTCAAGGTGAAGGACCCGGTACCCTTTGTCTTTAAGTTCGCCGTTCACCAGGGGAGCGTCATACGCGAAAGGCTCGCAGAACTTCAGATTCTGTGAAACGACGGTGTCCAGACCAGATTCGGAGAGAGCCTGCTCGAGATACTGGATCCGCTTACGCACTCCGACCTTGGTAGACGGCTTCGGAATCGTGAGGTAGTAACGGGCAAGGGCCTCCAGCGGGTCCCCCTCCTCAGGTATCAGGGTGGCGAAATAGCGCTCGCCCACGGACAGGTCGTCGCGGACAATCCTGAATCCGACCTCGTCCAGCTGGTCCATCAGTTCAGGGTACGTTACATCGGAGCCGGTCAGGAGCATCTTTTTTTTATTTGATGGAAACGGCCCGCGCGCATCAACCTTTTTTATCAGCGAGTCGATTTCAGCAGACACCTCCTTCTTCGGCATCTGCATTGACTTAATCAGAATATCGAGGTATTCCCTGTTGGTAATATCTTTCTCGCCTCTCAGCTTCGACAGAGCCTGGAGCTTCCTTTTTATTGCATTGGATTCGCGATTGGCCTCGGCGAGCTTCTCGGGGGTTACCGGAGTCCTGAACTGACGGTCAAGCGCGTCGATCAGCCGCCAGCATTCGGTTTTCATGAAGCGCAAGGCTATGGCGTCGTCTTTACTCGGCCCGTTGAACCAGTAGAGAAAGGGCGTTGTTACGTGGCGCTTCCACACGTCATGGTGCCTGTTGGTGGAGTTGCACCCCTGGGCTATCACTATTCCGTCCCATTCTCCGGACCTGGCCAGGGCTTCTGTGAGAAAGCTCCTGGCGGCCGGGCAGAAAAAGGCCTGAAGGTACCGGTCAGCCGGCTCGTTGGATTTGTGGACATCGCCGAATATCTTGTAGGGGACGAAGCCGGCCGCCATGAGGATCTCTTCGGGGAAGTCATGGGATGCGTCAAAATAGGCTATTGTTTTCATACGATCACCGGGCCTTGATACATTACATTATCTGATAGAAGGCAAATCTATACCTGGGGATTATCAAGTCAATGTGAATTTAAATTATGATCGCCAGATGCAATAAAGAGCTGCTTTTGGCCTATTTTTTTTCAGTAATATCCTTAATTACGTGACGCAATCCAAGCCAGTATGAGAAGCAGGTGGCGATCAAGAGCACGAAAAAGCCGATCATCAGTTTTAAATCGCCGTAATGAGGCTTGAGCATGATCATACCGATAACGAGCGAGGGTATGATGAGCAGGGCAAGAGAGCGAAAATATACAGGTTTCATAAAGACCTCCGGTTAATTTAATCTGGTGAAAGACAGTCCGCTATACCCGCCGTTTCTTCGAAAACATGTCCAGGGACAATTTGGTAGCGGGTGATATCAAACCGACGCTATATTCTTGCATATTTTCATCTTTCTGTCTCTGCAAAATAAAAGTGAATTAAAAATGAATATCGTACCTGCGGTATCTCCAGCCCTGCGTGCCGAATATTTGCCACGAAAATACACGCACTATTTTTTGATTGTAATGAATGACCTGTTGTATCATAATAGGCTCCGGAAATGCGACGTTGGCAGTCCATCAAGATAGCATGTTCAGGGCGGTATCTTATGAAAAAAATTATTTTCATAATAGCGGTTGTGGCGCTTGTTGCAGGGTGCTCCAAGTCAAACAGAATACAGTTCTGCGAAGGCGCCTCGCCGGAGGGAAAGGGAATTAATTGCGGGAGCACCTTCGAGGACGGCGAGCTTACCGCTCTCATTACCAGCGAGGAACCATTCGGCGTGAAATCAATCAGCGTGCAGGTCTACCGGGCGGGGGAAAGTGCGAGCGAAAAAGTTGAAACAGTAACGGCAGATGTCAGGCCGGATGAACAGACAGCGCTGGTGAATCTATCATTCTACACCGGCGGCACGTATCAGGTGAAAGCGTTGAAGAATAACACTCAATTCAGCGAAGGGACTATAGTGATTGTTGAACAGTGAACGCCGAGTAGTTATTCGTTCCCTGCTATTTTACGCTTTCGCTCTTCCCGGTAAAAGACTATGATCAGCAGAAAGGCCCCCACGACGATGGAAGAATCGGCGACATTGAAGGACGGCCAGCGATACACGCCGTCGACGCCGATTGAAATGAAGTCCACCACGCCCGGCCTTCCTGGGACCAGGCGATCGATGATGTTGCCGAGGGCGCCGGAAACGATAAGCGCCATGGAGATGCTGAATAGCGCTGACTTGTTTCTTTCAAGAACGTAATAGACGACCATTAGTGTCAGCACAACGATGGAGATGATAAGAAATAGGTTTTTGTGGCCCTGGAGTATCCCGAATACGCCGCCCTCGTTGTACACGAGCGAAATCCTTAGGAATCCCCCGATAAAATCGATTCGGTCCCCGAAGCCGAAATTCATCACTATCAAATATTTTGTGAAAATGTCGAGCGAAAGTATCCCCGTTATGATAACTATCGGGAGAAGGTAGGGCCTGTTTTTGTCCATATTATTTCATCGCCTTAATGATTACGGTACAGCGGGAGCAGAGTTCCGGATGCGCGGGATCGCTCCCGATTTTTTCAAAATAATTCCAGCAGCGGACGCATTTCTTCCCGCTCGTTTTGCGCACAGACACGGCTGAATTCTCATACTGGCGCATATCCCCTGCCTTGTCAGGAACGATATTCACGGCGGCCACCTGGAAGAAGCGGGCGAGTTCAGGGCCCATGGCTTCCATAGTTTTTTTCGCGGATTCGTCCGCCGCATAAAGGGAGATATCGGCTTCAAGCGACGACTTGATGAGCTTGTCTCTGCGGAGGTTTTCCAGTTCTTTTAGCACGTCCTTCTTGATATCGACCAGCTTCTCCACCTTCTCTTCGATCGACGGGTTGTTGTAGGCTTCGTCGAGAACATGGTAGCGTTCCATGTGAATCGAGCCCGGATTCCCGGTGAACTGCCAGATCTCTTCCATGGTGAACGCAAGGATCGGCGCCATCAGGCGCGAGAGAGTCATTAAAAGCTCCCTCTGGACCGTCTGGTTTGCCCGCCGTTTTTTTGCATCCTGCAGCTCGACATAGAGAATATCCTTCGAAATGTCGAAGTATATCGAAGACAGCTCCACGGCGCAGAAATTGAGGATCTTCCGATAGACGAGGTGGAATTCAAATTTTTCATAGTGCTCAATGATTCTGGCGGAAAGCACGTAGAGCTTGTGCAGCATCCACTTGTCCAGATCCGAGAGCTCGCCGTACTGCACGGCTTTATCATCGGAAAAATCGGATAGATTGCCGATTATGAACTTGAAGGTATTCCTTATCCGCCGATACGAGTCGGCGATTTGCTTCATCATCTGCATGCCGATACTTACGTCGTTCCGGTAGTCTTCTGACGAGACCCACATGCGTATGATATCGGCGCCGTATTCCTTTATGAGTGCCTCCGGCGGGATGACGTTACCCTGGGTCTTGCTCATCGCCTTCCCTTCCTCGTCAAGCATGAAGCCGTGCGTGAGGACGGTGTTGTAGGGCGCGCGACCGCGGAGCGCCATGGCGGGCCAGAACGATGACTGGAACCAGCCTCTATGCTGGTCGCTTCCCTCGAGGTAGAGATCGGCCGGCCAGCGGTGGTCATTCCAAACGTCGAGCACGGCGAAGTGGGAAACGCCCGAGTCGAACCAGACATCAAGGATGTCGAATTCCTTAACGAAGGATTCGCTCCCGCAGGCGCATTTTGTTCCCTTCGGTATTAGTTCGCCGATCGGGTCGGTGAACCACGAGTCTATCCCCTTTTTCCGCGATATATCGGCGAAGAGCTTCACGCTTGCTGCGTTCATCATATTGGCGCCGCACTTTTCGCAGCGGAACGAGGGAATTGGCACGCCCCAGGAGCGCTGGCGCGACAGGCACCAGTCAGGCCTGGTCTCCACCATGCCGAGGAACCGGGCTTGGCCCCACGATGGGATCCACTCTGTTTTATTGACGTTTTCAATGCCGCTTTTCCGGAGATCGTTATGATCGATGCTCATAAACCACTGCTCCGTCGCCCGGTAAATGAGCGGTTTCTTGCAACGCCAGCAGTGAGGATAAGAGTGATCTATCTTTTCGGTTTTAATCAGCACATTTTTTTCTTTCAAAAGTTCGACGATTTTATCGTTGGCGTCAAAAACATTCACTCCCTTCATCTCCGCGTAATCATCGGTGAAGCAACCCCTCTCGTCGACAGGGCAGAAGACATCGAGTCCGTATTCGAGGCCGACGATATAGTCTTCATGGCCGTGTCCCGGCGCCGTGTGCACGATGCCGGTTCCCGCGTCGAGGGTGACATGGGTGCCGAAAATAACCTTCGACTCCCTGTCAATAAAGGGATGAGAGACCTTGAGTTTTTTAATCAGGTCCATGGGGACGGGCACTTCTCCCTCAATCTCCCTGCCGGCGGCCGATTCGATCTGGGCTATAAGACCCTTGGCGACTATATAGTACTCCGCGCCGATCTTTACGGCCGAGTACTGGAACTCGGGGTGAAAGCTGACGGCCAGGTTGGCCGGGAGCGTCCAGGGTGTGGTCGTCCAGATGACCACCCATAGTTTGTTCGAGTCGACGCCGGGTATGCTCACGGACGCCGGATCGACCCTGAATTTCACGAATATAGAGGGTGAGGTGTGATTTGCGTACTCAACCTCGGCTTCCGCAAGCGCGGTAACGCAGGTGGGGCACCAGTATATGGGCTTCTTGCTCCGGTACACGTATCCTTTTTCAAGGATTTTCCCGAAGACCTCGACGATGGTCGCTTCGTAATCGGGGGACATGGTCTTGTAGGGATGCTCGTAATCACCGAACACGCCGAGCCGCTTGAATTCTTCCATCTGAACCGTGACGAATTTTTCTGCGAAATCCCGGCACAGTTTGCGGATTTGCTCCTTCGGCATGGTTTCGGCCTTCGGCCCCAGCTCCCTGGTCACATTGTGCTCTATGGGGAGGCCGTGGCAGTCCCAGCCGGGGACATAGGGCGCCCGGAGACCCATCATGGTCTTGTGCTTGACGATGATGTCTTTCAGGATTTTATTCAGGGCATGGCCGAGGTGGATATGCCCGTTGGCGTAGGGCGGACCGTCATGCAGTATATAGAGCTCCTTTTCTTTCCGTGACTTTTGGATTTTATTATATATCTTTTCCTTCTCCCAGAACGCGAGGAGCTCGGGCTCGCGCCGAGGAAGGTTCGCCTTCATGGGGAAGTCGGTGGTGGGGAGATTGACTGTTTTTGAATAATCCATTAAGTCCTCGATGCCAGCTCTGCCGGTTGCGGCCGGGCGGAGGGCGCGTTAAAATACTAATCAAGACATTACATGGAGGTTTTTTGTCAATGTTTTTTTCGGATAGGGGAGCCTCACGGTCCCTGACGGTGCGGGGGTGAGTTTCACTTTTGCGCGCAGTCGACCGCGAGCCTGTCAAACATCTGCTCGAGCTCTTTCCTGAGGTCGGTGTTTTCCCAGTTGTCAACCTCCCGGCCGCCAACTGTGGTAAAGGCGCTGCCGTTGTAATAGGCGACCGCCCAGAATGACAATTCGGAACAGCGAAAGTACCGGGCGAGCACGCATCCTTTGATTATGACCGGGTGCCAGGGACGGACGGCATCGTAAACCCGCTCATTCGGGAGCCCGACGTAGTTGCGTATGGAAGTAAAGAGCGACATGTTGGTCTTGCGCACGTCGGTGACGGCGGCGATGGTGTCGAATTCGCCGAACAGCTTGCGCCACGCTCTTCCCTGCGTGTCGTAAACGATTTCGGCCGATAGCGCGGTCCCTTTTCTCGGGGTGAAGTAAAAATCATGCTCATATTTCTGGCGGTGATAGTCCTTCTGGTTTTGGCGCGTGGACCAGACGATTATCTTCTGGTCGAGCTTCGGCAGCATTATCAGGGCATCGTCATTCAGGTTCTCCAGATCATCCGGGTTTCCGTGGGGGTTTTTTAGAATAAACCTCCGGCCCATGCTCAGGTCATCATCGATGATGATGTAGACGCCGAACCATGTATCTTTGAATTTGCATGTCGGATCGAGAAAGTTGGAGACATTTTCGATGGAATCGGGAGAAAGCTTGTCGTAATTGCCGACGGTATAGACGTTGTACGCCTTGACTATGACGGTGCCGAGGGAGATGTTGTACAACATGTTGTCGAATTTAATGATGAACGGTTTTTTATATAATCCCCGGGGGACATAGTCGATGCGGAGATGAATTCCTTTTCTTTCCAGGTTTACATTTTTAATTAACCGCGCGATGTCAGGCGCGCTGCAGGAGATGGAGAATGACAGCGCTGTAATAAACAGACAGTGTATAACCTTCATGGTTCCCTCCAGGTTGTTACCGCATGAACCTGATGCCCGATTCCCTCTCGGTCCTGTTACGTATGGCCCGCAATAGGGTGGCACGGCTCGCGTAAATAACGACGAGACTCTTTGCCCTGGTGAGTCCCGTGTAAAGTATTTCCCTCGTGCATAGCGCGTCGTTCAGTCCGTCCGGCAGAATGAGAAGAACCCGGTCGTATTCCGATCCCTGGCTTTTGTGGACCGTAATGGCGTACGACAGGTCGAAGGACGGAAGCGTATCCGCCGGGTACGTCACAATCCCATCATGCCTGGTAAAGACGCCGTGGTACCGTCCGCCGTCGTCGCGCAATATAACGCCGACATCGCCGTTAAAGAGCTCGCGTCCGTAGTCGTTTTTCAGTATCATGACCGGGGCGCCGGAAAACAGGGTGCCTGTCATGACAGGATCGTACTTTTCTCCGAGCCGTGAACGGGTGTAGGCATTGATTCCGGAAGTCCCAGCAATTCCCGCCCTTACCGGTGTCAGTATGCGGGCCTCGTCCAGGCAGGCAATTATTTTTTTCAGGCGGTCCAGATTCTCACCGGTTATCCGCTCAAGATCGCTTCCGGATGACGCCGATATAAGCGACCTGAATGATGCGCCGCCGGGGCCACCGGCCTCGTAATTTACGGATGTCCACGTGTCAAGAATCCGCCGGAGTTCGCGGTGAGGCGGTTCGCCGCTCGAACCGGGCTCCATCAGCCATGCACCATGCTCGGGGAACTGATCGATCGGTGAGAGGCCGGGGATGTCCGTGAGAACTGATTCGTCCTGGGCGATGATTTTACGGGCGATCGCTTGTATGCGCTCGCCGGATCGGTAACTCTCGCGGAGTATTACCACGCGGTTCTCGAGGGGGCCGGCGACATGATGTGATTTATTCTTACCCGCGTACTGCTGTATCCGGATGTCGGGGAAAATCGCGTGGATCGAGTCGATAGCTTCAGGGCTGAAGGAGACGGTTGATTCGTCCGGGATGAGGTCAGCGAGGACCGCGCCAGCGTCCACAGAGGGTAGCTGGTCTCTATCACCCAGCATCACCAGCCGGACGCCGTCGCCAATCGCCTCGAAAAGCCTCCCCTGCAGTACGATATCAATCATTGACGCTTCGTCCACAATTATAAGGTCGGCCCTGATTTTATTGAACCTGTTATGAATGAAGTCATTTCGGGAAGGGCTGTACCCGAGAAGGCGGTGGATGGTGGTTCCCAGCAGTGAGGCGAGGGAGTCATCGATGGCGTCCCGGTCGCGGATCGAAGCGAGTCCACGCCGGATGGATTCGGTCAGTTTCTGGGCGGCCCTACCCGTTGGAGCGGCGATTTTTATTCTTTCGGCGGCGATACCGAGGCGGACCAGAATGCGAACGAGTGTCAGTACGATGAAGGTCTTGCCGGTTCCCGGGCCGCCGGAAATGAGGGCGAAATCATTCATGACCGGGAGGAGAAGTCCGAGCTTCTGGCCATCGTTCAGTTGCGCGGGAACGCCGCCAAGAAGTACCGGTTTGTCATGAAGTACGTCGCGGATGGCCAGGCCGAGCTTTTCGGGATCGACAGGGACCGGCGGGGTGCGGCCGAGCGAATCGGAAAGCGCTCGGATCAGCAGCTCTTCGGCCCGGTAATATTTCTGGAAATACAGGAAGCGACCCTCACCGCCTTCAACAAGTATGAGGGGCTTGAATTCTTCGCGGGGATGTGGCGGGACCTGCTCCTGCGATGCGGTTTTAACATGAACGAGCGCCGGAGAGATTTCCGCTCCCCTGATAACCGCGCGGATATGCGCTTCGGCAACTCCGCCGGGCAGGAAGGATAATTTCTTTTTCAGCGATTCCGGGTCCAGCTTCAGGCAGACGCTTCCTTCCCGCATGGCCAGGAAGAGGGCTATCAGGAGCAGATGGAGACCGGTGTCGTTTGTACCGGAAAGCGTTACCAGGTCCCGGATCGTCAGATAATCAATTGCCTGCAGGTCGAGATTTTCCACGGCGGATATGTAGATCGAGCGGAGCTCCGGGGCGCCTGTTTCCGGGGCTATTGATAAATCCGAGAGAATCTGGAGCGATATATCGTTCATTATTACTGCCTGCCCTTCTGTCCCGGGAGGTCACATCAGTGTATAATTCGTATTTGAGGTATCCGTCAATATTTATTATTTTTTTCTTGCATATTTCAAATAGTGATTATTATTTCAATATACGTGCGAGGTAACTATGAAAGCTGTCGCTATAGTCGGCACAGGCCTCATGGGCACAGATATTGCGTTCACTTCGGCCAGCGCCGGTTTTGAAGTACTGCTGTATGATATGGCCAAGGACCGCCTGACGGCAGCCCTTGGCCGGATACGGAACAGGATCGACCGATATCGCGATGCGGGGAAAATAGACAAAAAGAGCGGAGAAGCGCTTATGAAGCGCATCATCCCATGCGACTCTTTTGACGAGGTTAAAAGCGCTACGATCGTCCTTGAATGCGTTTTTGAGGAAATCGGCAGTAAACGGGAGGTCTTCCGGGAAATGGACCGGGTCTGTCGTGCCGATGCGGTGCTCGGCTCGAATACCTCCTCCATATCCATAACGGAGATAGCCTCCGCCACAAACCGGCCTGAATCGGTCATTGGCATCCATTTCATGAATCCGGCACATATCATGCAACTCGTGGAGATCATACCCGGCATAGCGACCACGCGGGAGACCGTTGAGGTGGCCAAGACCTTCGTTAAAAAGCTGGGGAAAACGCATGTGGAGTCAAAGGACTACCCCGGTTTTTTATTGAACCGGATGCTGGTCCCCATGATCAACGAGGCAATTTATCTTCTTTACGAGGGCTCCGGCACGGCCGAGTCGATAGACCGGGTGATGAAGCTGGGCCTCAATCTTCCGATGGGCCCCCTGGCGCTTGCCGACATGATCGGTCTCGATGTCCTTGTTGCAGTCATTGAAGAGATGCACCGCGGCTATTCGGACGCCAAATACCGGCCCTGCCCGATGCTGAAAAAATACGTGGCTGCCGGGTATCTAGGCAAGAAATCGGGAAGAGGGTTCTATATTTACAACGATTGACCGATTGCCCGCCGCAGCATTTAGTGAGAATTATATGTACAGATTCGTAGTCCTGTTGATCGCATCCAGCATCGCAGCGGCCGGGTGCGCCGCGCCGGGAGCGACGCAGATCGGACACGCTGATTCGTCGTCGGCTGACGTTGAGACGGCCGATGATTCGCGGGACGAGTGCCTCAAGGCAATCCGCAGGGCGAGACTTGATGCCAGGAGCGGCTTATATCGGATGTACGTGTACCGGCCGCGGGGTGACGCCGCGTACATACGGGTCCTTGGTGAATATATGAAAACCGTCTATGGCATCGAGCTTTTCATGTATGGGCCGGAAGACCGCAATCGTGACAGATGCTACAGCAATGAGATGGACAAGATCATTCTCAATACCTTCGGGCCCGACATTTTTGCCAAGGCCGAGCAGGAAGCCCGGCGGATATTATATTCCCCAAAATAATCAAGGAGGTGATATATGTCCAGACGCCTGTTCTGTTTTACAATTTCAATTCTTTTATTCACGGCATTGTTTCACTGCAGCAAGGATGGAAACTCAAAAGATCCGGGAGGTACGCCAATGGGAACAATTACAGTGACGAGCACCGCATTTAAAGAGGGGGAAATGATTCCCGCACGGTACACCTGCGATGACCGCGATGTTTCTCCGCAGCTGTCATGGTCAAACGTCCCGGCCGGCGCGAAAAGCATCGCTCTTATCTGCGATGACCCGGACGCCCCGGCCGGTACCTGGGTACACTGGGTCGTATTCAATATCCCCCCGACTGCGAAGGAGCTCATCGAGGGGGTCGGGGCACTCCCGGCCGGCGCGAAACAGGGAATCAATGATTTCAGGAAGCTTGATTACGGAGGCCCGTGCCCTCCGGGCGGAACGCACCGCTATTATTTCAAGATATACGCCCTCGACGCGGTTATCGATCTGAAGGAAGGTGCGTCGAAGTCCGCACTGCTGAAGGCCATGGAAGGGCGCATCCTTGCTCAGGGCCAGCTCATGGGAAAATATAAGAGACGGTAACACCCGGAACCCCGGGAGGCTAGTCCTGCGGCCGCATGGTGGGAAAGAGGAGGACGTCGCGTATCGATGATTCGCCCGTCAGGAGCATGACCAGACGGTCGATGCCGATGCCGAGCCCGCCTGTGGGCGGCATGCCCGCCTCGATTGCCTGGACGAAATTTTCATCCATCGGCGGCGCCTCTTCATCAACGGCGCGCCTGAGTGACTGCTCGTACAGCGTTTTTCGCTGGAAGATCGGGTCGTTGGATTCGCTATAGGCGTTCGCGATTTCCGTCGCGTTGATGAAGAGCTCGAAGCGCTGGAGAAACCGCTGGTCTTCGTAATCCGGCTTGCACAGAGGCGTGGTCTCCGCCGGGTGGTGGGTAATGAAAATTGGCTGGACCAGTTTATCCTCCACTCGTAACTTGAAGATTTCGTCAATGGCCAGGCCGCGGATGAAATCGCCCTTCGCTTCGACGCCGAGATTCTTCAGCTCCGATTTCAACTCATCGTCGGTCATCGCGAGCACGTCAAGCCCTGCATATTCTTTCAGGGCGTCCGAGACTTTGAGCCGTTTCCATGGCGTTTTGAGGTCGATCTCACTTCCGTCACATGTTATCTTCGTACTACCGTTAATGGCGATAGCCGTCTTTTCGATGATCTCCTCCGTGAGCGCCATCATATCGGTAAAATCGGCGTACGCCTGGTAGAGTTCGAGCATGGTGAATTCCGGGTTGTGGGTGCGGTCGATCCCCTCGTTTCGGAAGCACTTGCCGATCTCGTAGACACGGTCGAACCCGCCGACGATTAGCCGTTTTAAATAGGGTTCGAGGGATATGCGAAGGTAGAGCGTGATGTCCAGAGCCCGATGGCGCGAGGTAAAGGGCGAGGCCGAAGCCCCGCCGTACACCGGCTGAAGGACCGGGGTTTCAACTTCATAAAAGTTTTTATCGTCTAGGATTTGCTTCACCTGCTTGATGATGGCTATCCGCTTGATGAACGTTTCCTTAACGCCGGGAGTTACGATCAGGTCGACGTGGCGGTTGCGGTACCTGAGCTCCTTGTCAGCGAAGGCGTCAAACACCTCGCCGTCCTTTTCCTTCACGACAGGAAGGGGGCGTATGTTTTTAGAGAGGAGTGTGAGCTCGGTGATAAAGATGCTTATCTCTCCCATCTTCGTTTTTTTCACCGTTCCCTTCACACCGATGATATCGCCGATGTCAAGCTTCTTGAATAGCCGGTAACTTTTTTCGCCGATGTTGTTCACCGCGACATAAAGCTGGATCCTCCCGTCACGGTCCTGAATGGTGCAGAAGCTCGCCTTTCCCATTTCGCGGACGGTCATGATGCGGCCCGCAGCGCTGACAATCTTTTCAGACGATGAATAATCCTCAAAATTGCTGATGATTTCAGCGGTGTAATTGGTGACGTCGTATCTGTATGGAAATGGGTTTATCTGGAGCTCGTCCCGTATTTCAGCGAGTTTGTCTTTTCGAATTTTAATAAGGCCGCTTTCTTCTTCCATGTACGCACCTTGCTGAACGTTTTTTTATCCGCCTGCGCTCATCGTGCCGGGGAATTATAAAGTGTAATTGTCGGCACATTCTATCATGTGTCAAATTATTTTTTCTTTACATTTAACGGTGTTTATTTCAATGGAATGCAGTAATTCTGACCCAACATGCTTCATAATGAGGCAAATGAATGCGATTTTTCAACATATCGGAGGGCGGCAGGAGAATTAATAATATTCGGAATTTTTTTTGTTTACTTATTTTCCGGCATTCCTATGTTCAGACTTTGATTTGCCCGGTTGCGGGTATATATTAATCGTGCAGGAAATGCACGGAGGATGCTGGAATGAATAGATGCGTTTGCGTTGCAGCGATAGGGATGTTGCTCGCGACGTTTTGCGCGGCCGGACAAGGAACCGGTTTCGCCAAGCCGTTTAAATCGGCCTACCTCGCCAATGAAACAAGTGACTCCAACACGCAACAGCAACAGGATCAGGATGTCGTGAAGGAATTCTACGCCTCCGGCAAGATTAAGTCGGAGATCCCCTACTCCGGCGGCAAAATACAGGGCGTAAAAAAAATATATTTTGAAAATGGCAATATCCAGAAGGAAGAGGAATACATTGAGGGAAGACGGGAAGGTGCTTCGCGCGAGTATTATGAGGACAATACTCTGAAGAGTCTTGACACCTACAAAGATGATGCATTAAACGGCGAATGCTATATAAATTATCCAACAGGCCAGAAAATGATGGCCGGGCAGTGCGCTGGAGGGAAAAAAACGGGCAAGTGGGTCCTTTTCCACACAAACGGCAGCAGGTACATGGAAGGATACTTTGTCGACGGCTTTATGGAAGGGGTATGGCGCTTTTATTCGCCGGAAGGGTGGCTCAATTCAGAAGGGGAATACAAAAACGGAGCGCAGACCGGGCTGTGGGTATATTATGACAAGTTTAAAAGGGTCACCAAAAAGTTGACGCTGAAAGAGGGAACGGTCGATGGCCCCTGCTGGATTTTCAGCCAGGGAAAACTGACCGGCGAGGGAATCATGGCGGGCCAGGCTCACAACCCGGTCAAGAACGGGTCATGGAAGGCCTATTACAAGAATGGCAGTCTGAAGTACGAAGGCGTTTTCGTCATGGGGAAGAAGTCAGGACACTTCAAGGAATATCACAGCAATGGGATGTTAAAGGCCACCGGGGAGTACGTTAATAACAGGCGCAACGGAAACTGGATTTTTTATACCATGGACGGAATAACCGTAGATATTGAACGGACCGGTACCTATATCATGGGTAAGCTCAATGACAAATAGTAACCGCCTCTCTCACTCACGCCGAATTTTTAGCGCCTCTTTTGTAACCATAACTGGCGGGTATTTTCAGAATAATAACCGGAACGCCTGTCCGTAACATATAGCTCGCGGGGCATCGCTGTTCCGATCATCCTATGATTAACCATATAATAGCATCAGACCGCCTAACCCCGTTCCACTATGTTGTCCTGTTTGCGATATACGCGTTTCTCGGCTGGATTATTGAAGTGATATACCGGTCTGCGACGCAGCGTCGTTTCATCAACGCCGGATTCCTGCACGGCCCATGTATACCCGTGTATGGATTCGGGGCGGCCTTTATACTTATCCTCAACCAGTGGATACATGTGTGGCCGGTGCCCGCGCAAGTGCTGATGTACGGCCTGGTGCTAACCATGGTCGAATATATAGCCGGATTTCTCTTTGAAAAAATTTTCAAGTTAAAGCTCTGGGATTATGCCGGAAACAGATTTAATCTTCATGGCCGTATCTGCCTTCTCTTTTCGGTTTTCTGGACCGGGATGGCATTTATCTTTCTCACCTTCATCCATCCTGCCGCTGCTCGATATGTCCTGACTGTTAAAGGGACCGCCGTCAGAATGGCGGCAACAATGTTTATGGCCTACATCACAGCAGATTTTGTATTCTCGGTGACTTCGATGACGGCCTTCAGGAATAAAATCGCTTATCTGTATTCAGAATATCTGAACCTCAGCACCGTTGAAATCGACAGGATTTTCGCTTCGTTCAGGAGGCTCCGCAACGCCTTTCCCAACCTGAACGGGTATATTGACAGAAGCATAAACGAGGATATTAAAAAGAGGATTGGCAAGTTCATGGAATCGATCCAGCAGAAAGTTTTCTCCAGGCTTTCGGGGAGACAGCCGTTCGAAAGCGAGTTTAACGATATCATTCGGGATATCTATACGCATGAGGAGTTCATGAAGCTCAAGCAGTTCCATCACCATAATTCGTCGATATACGAGCACGCGAGGGAGGTCGCGTATCTCGCATACCGGATAGCAAAGTTCCTCAAGCTTGATTACCGGTCGGCGGCGCGCGGCGCGCTCCTTCACGATTTTTTCCTGTATGACTGGAGAAACCATGACGAGCCGGACCTGGCCCGGGACAGGTATCACGGGATTGAGCACCCGAAGATCGCGCTTGCCAATGCAGAAAAGAATTTCGTGCTTAATGATATCGAGCGTGACAGCATAGTGAAGCACATGTGGCCGTTGACCCTGATGCCGCCGCGGTATAAGGAGTCGTATGTCGTGACCTTTGCAGACAAGTACGTATCGTCCCGGGAGTTTGTCGATGAGATCAAAAAACAGCGCGACCAAATGAAAAAAAGACGGCCGCGCCTGAAACGAAGGGTTGATGTGAAACCCGCCGAGTAATGGGGGATATTGAGATCGAGCAAAGACGGAATTAGCCCTTAGACCGTCTGTCATTGAAGAGCATTGGCCCTGGCGCAATAGGCATCCATGTCGAACTTGCGCTCAAGGCCGCGGTCGTTCATGTACCGGATTTTGCCGAAAACGGCTCGTTCGGGCCAGGCGCGGTCGTGCTTGCCGAAGCACCATGCCACTCCGGCGAAACCGTTCGGGTCGCGTCCATCGAGATTGTACCTGTTGTTAAGCGTCAGCGCGGTTTCGAACGCGGCTTCGGGAGTGGCGCTCCATTCCAGTATTTTTTTCCCCCAGTACATGCGCATGTAGCCGTGCATCTTACCCGAAAAGACCATCTCCCGCTGGGCGGCGTTCCAGTATCTGTCGTGCGTATTGCCGGCTTCCAGCTCGCCGGTCGTATAATGGTATTCCCGGCGATCGCGGACGTGCTTGGAGAGGGTTTTCCGCGACCATTCGGGAAGGCACCGGAAGGTGTCGTAAACCGGATTGTAATGGACGAAATTCGCCGCCAGCTCCCTGCGGACGATGAGCTCCTCGAGAAAGCGGTCTTTTCCCGGAGAGCTTGAGTCGATAACAGCGAGCGCGGTCTGGAGGGGTGATATCTGGCCAAAATGAAGGTAGGGGCTCAGGTTAGAGGAACAGTCGGCCCCCGGGTCGTTCCTCAGCTCGGCAAATTGGTCGAGCCGTTTGTCTATGAACGTGTCAAGGTGCCGCAGGGCCTCAGTCGATCCCCCCCTGTAAAATTGCACGGGACGGACGCTCGTATCAACATCGAGCATCCGTATGATGCGCGCGGCGTCGTCAATGTCGTCGCGCTCGATATCCATATCGAGGGAATCACGGAGGCACTCCCGTTCAGCGAGCGGCCTGAGATAGGCGTACAGGTAGCGCGTGATCCTGGGACGGAAGGTACCGGCGCTGTACTCCTCCTTGCCGGAGGCGGTCTCAACCGGCACGATAACGTCCGATTCGACCTGCACCAGCGGGCATACCATGCGTTCCGCGGCCGCCCGACGCCATTCCTTCTGCACGCGCAGGTAGCCGCGGTCGGTTACGGCGAGCGACGCCTGTTCCGCCAGGGACGCGGCACCATCAACCGGAAAGACGATGCGCGGCGCGAAAAGGATACCCCTGCGCGCGAGGTAATCCCTGACCTCTTGCAGACCTTCCAGCATGAAGGCATAGTGCCGCGCATTTGATTCCGGGAACGGGGTTATGCCGAAAAATACGACCACTGGCAGGCTTAATCTATTGGCCGCTTCAATGGCAAATTCGAGCGCGTGGTTGCAGACGGCGCGCTGTGACTGCTGCATCCAGTAGAGTACATAACTGCCCTTCTGCTCCTTCGCCTGGTTGAGAGCCCGTATACGCTGTTCCTGTATCATGAAATTTTATTCCAAAAATCTTATTTACAAATTTTATATCTGTCATATTAATAGTCACCCTATTTTTATATGATATGGTGATGGCGATGAACTTTATTCCAGCGGCAGCAGCGACCGTAATCGGGAGCTTCCCACACACAGAGGCCGGTGATGCCTGCGGTCTCGTGTTTGACTCGTTACCGGAGATACCAGCGTGGCCGCAGCTGCCACAGCGGGACTTTCTCGAAGACATGAACGTCCAGTTCAGTAAGAGCCTTCCCTGTCTCTTTCTCGACCGGGAAAACAGGAAGGTTGGCTTTACCACTTCGGGCGACGTTGCTGCCGAGCTTGAGCGTTTTTACACCCAGGTCATTGCTGACGAGGTCGATTATTTCGGGCTCGACGGCGAATACGCAGCCGGCTTCGGCTGTTTCATCGATGGAGCAAAAAGCGGGAAGGCGGACGGCGCACTGGCCCTCAAGGGCGAAACGACCGGCCCGCTGACTCTCGGACTCATGACCGATGTCGTCGACGGAAAGTACGCCCTGTACAAACCGGACCTGTTCGATGCGATTGTCAAGAACTGCGCCATGAACGCACGCTGGCAGGTGCGGAAGCTGCGGGAATGTTCAGACACGGCGATCGTTTTTTTCGACGAGCCGTCTCTTTCCGTGATCGGATCCGGATTCTATTCTATCGACAAGGCTCAGGTCGCCGACTCCTTCAGGGAAATCATACGGGGAATTCATAACGAAGGGGGACTCGCAGGCACACATTGCTGCGGCAACGCCGACTGGGACGAGCTCCTGGTTCTCGATCTTGACATCATCAATTTCGACGCCACCGATGAGATCGTCGTGGATAAATTTATCAACGCCCGGAACATTGTTCCGTATATCGAGCGTGGTAAATGCATTGCCTGGGGGATCGTCCCAACACTGAAAGATAAGATCGAGCAGGCCTCGTTTGCCGAAGTTGAAAAGAATTTCCACTCGGTTGTGAAGCGGCTTGCAGCAAGGGGCCTCAAGGAGGCCGATATCCTCTCGCGGTCGATAGTCACACCGAGCTGCGGCACCGGCACACTGACCGTTCCGCTTGCCGAAAAAGTAATGGCGATCCTGAAAGAGCTTTCGAGCAAATTGAGGGGTGGCAATACGTAAAAATCTGAAGATATAATTCGGTTGAAAACCGGCTGCCCAAGTGACAGCCGGTTTTATTTTTTGGATCGCTTGATGAAGGCCTTGGCATCCTCAATGTTGTGGAACACAGCCATCACATTGAACATCTCGGGATGCTCTAACATGATTTTTTGGAGAAAATCCTCGGTCATGACCATCACGAGGTAGCCCTTTGCCTTTTTCATAATTGAGAGCGATTTCATCAGTATCCCGATCGCCGGGTCGCTGATATGTGTCACCTTTGAAGCGTCCATGATGAAGTCGGAGAATTCCGGCAGGTTTTTCTCGCCTAGATACGTATCATAGATAGCCGCGGCCGTATCCTTTTCGACTTTGCTGACCTTCAGGTTGAATAGAAGTATATCTTCCTCGGGAAGGTAGGTGTACGAGTATAAGGTGTTTTCCATGCCCCGGGTGACCTCCTGCCTGTTAATGGTTACGATATACATTAACAATAGAAAGTCAAATAAATAATTGGATACGCCGACCGTTTTTTCCGGCAACTGCGGATGCCGTGATCCACTATAAGAAGCAACAGCGCATCAGTGTTGTTGAAGCCCGTCGTAGATGCTGATGAACCGGTCGACACAATCGCTGAAATACCGTATGGCGCTCTCTACCGGCTCCGGAACTGACATGTCAACACCGGCCTCGCGAAGCTCGTCGAGGGGGAAGCGTGATCCGCCGAGTCTGAGGAATGCGAGATACGCGTTGCGCGCCGGATCTCCTTTCTCGAGCACATTCCTGGCAAGAGAGATGGCCGCAGATATTCCGGTCGCGTACTTGTACACGTAAAAGGGTGAATAGAAATGCGGGATTCTGAGGCATTCAAGGGTCAGCTCATCGTCTATCGTCATAGTCCCGCCGAAATACGTTTGTAACAGTCCCCGGTAGATTCGCCGCAGCTCTTCCAGGGTCAGCGGCCTGTTCTCCTCGACGTGGCGGTGCGACAGCTTCTCAAATTCAGCGAACATGCACTGGCGGAAGAGGGTTCCCCGGATATTGTCGATTTCCCTGTTTAATATGTAGGCCGTCATGGCGGCGTCATCTTTATAACGGAAGAGAAGGTGGTGGCTCAACAGGAATTCGTTGAAGGTCGACGCGACTTCAGCGACGAAGATCGTGTAGTCGTGGTATACGTACGGCTGGTGCCGGTTGGAATACCAGGAATGCATGGAGTGGCCCGCCTCGTGGATGAGGGTATACAGGCTGTTGATGTTATCGTCACGGTAGTTCAGCAGAATATAGGGGGGCGAATCGTAGCACCCGGACGAGTAGGCGCCGCTCCGTTTCCCGCGGTTTTCGTAGCGGTCGACCCAGCCGCTTAACAGGCCCTTCGCGAGCGTACCGGTATATTCCGGACCGAGAGGCGCACAGGCGGCGACGCTGGTATCGACCGCCTCTTCGTAGCTCATGGAAAAGGGGATAGTGCCGATCATCGGCACGTAGGTGTCATATATGTGCAGCTCCTCAAGGCAAAGCGCCTTTTTGCGGAAGTCGAGATATCTGAAGAGCGGGGAGAGGTTTTTCCGTACCGTATCGATCAGGTTATCGTACACCTCGTCGCTGATATCGTCGGAAAAGAGAGATGCGCGGCGGCAGTTCTCAAACCTCCGGACCCGGCTGTAGAAACAGTCCCTTTTATTTGAATAATGGAGCGCGGCTGCGATGGTGTTCTTGTGGCTGTCATAGGAGCGATAATACTGGAAGAACGCCTTTTCTCTGATCCCGCGGTCCCTGTTCTGTAAAAACGTTATGAAATTTCCGTGCGAAAGCTCCACTTCCTTTCCGGTTTCATCGGTCAGGGAGCCGAAGGTAATGTCGGCATTGTCAAGCTGGCTGAATATTTCAGAGGCTGCATGGCTCATTTCGCCTGACATGGCGATTATCTGCTCAATTTCGGGAGACAGGGTATGGGGCCTGTACCTCAGTATTTTTTCGAGATAAAACCGGTATTCCGCCAGGCCAGGATCACGCAGAAAGACGTCCATAATACTCGCCGGTATCGACTGGATCTCAGGCGTGATGAAGCTGGACAGCTCGGATGAACGGGTGTAGAGATTGAGGGCGCGCTGGTGGAACCCGAGATACCGCTGGTTCGACTTGTCCTCGTCACTTTTCAGGTGGGCGTAGGTGAAGAGCTTTTCCAGATTACGGGAGAGCCCGAGGTCGAATTCTATCGCTTCTTTAAAAACGGAAATCGATTCGGCAAGGCGCCCGCGATACGAATCATAGCGCGGCATTTCCTTCTCGATCTCCGCGAACAGCAATTCCCATTTTTCATCCGACTGGAACAACGGCGAGAGGTCCCACTGGTGGTTCTCCGGAATGTTCTGTCGATCGGGTATCGTCAGAGTCATACTGCGTTACTGCTGTGAGGGTGGGTCGGCCGCAAAGGAGGCCTGCGCCTTTAACAGCACCGTGGGAATGAAATGGGTCTTCCCGAAATCGGCGGACTTGATGATGTCAACGGCAATAATTATCGACTGCTCGGGGCAGTCGGGGTGCCTGAACCTGATTGTGAAGTTGACCTGAGGGCCCTTCCCTATCTTTTTTTCGTCGTATTTTGGCCAGAAATGAAAATGGCCCTTGCTGGTCAGATTGGTTGTATAAGGGTTTTTCCAGCTGGGGTCCTCCATGGCGGCCTGCTTCCCGTCGTAGAGCAGGGTGACTTCAACGTCGGCGATCACGGAGAGCGTTGATTCTTCAAGCACCTGTCCCACAATATGCGGCAGGTAAGTCGCTTTCTCCGGTATGACTATTTCCTTTACAGAATCGGGGGGCTCCCTTCGGTTGAGAATTATTTCTATTGCTTCGTAAATGAGGAGAAGTATGTCGACGCGCTGCTGTACCTGGTAATGGGAATCGAGCGTACCGTATAACAGACCGCGCTCGCTGGTGACGTATTTGGGAGGAACGCGGTTCAGGACGTACGCAATAATATCCGCTCTGGCATTATCCGTGATTTTTTTGTTCTCTTCCTTTTTGAGCACTTCATCAAGGGTATTGATGACTATGTCCTGCATCAAATTTGTTACCGGCATCATGAACCCCCGCTATTTGCGTGCTTTTTTTGTTTTCCGCGCATTAGGTTTGAACGCTATGGTGATGACGTCTTCCACCTGGTCGACGAGATGGAAATTGAGCCCTTTCTTGATATAGTCGGGAATATCGTCAAGGTCTTTCCGGTTATCCCGGGGTATGATGATTTCCTTCAGGTTTGCTTTTTTGGCGGCGATAATTTTTTCCTTGATTCCGCCGACCGGGAAGACCCTTCCGGTGAGAGTGAGTTCCCCGGTCATGGCGAGGCCCGGCCGTATCTTTTTGTTCGTGGCCATGGAATAGAGCGAGGTCGCCATGGTGATGCCGGCGGAAGGACCGTCTTTCGGGGTAGCCCCGGCCGGCACGTGGATATGGATGATATTGTTGTTGAAAATTTTTGATTCTTCATTACGGTCTTTTAAGAGGTGCTGCACGTAGCTGTAGGCGATATTGGCGGATTCGCTCATGACCTCGCCCAGCTGCCCGGTCAGCTTGAGGCCGCCGCCCTTTCTGTTTATGATGCCGATTGACTCAATGACCAGCGGGGCCCCGCCGAAGGGGGTCCAGGCGAGCCCTATGGCAAGGCCGGACCGGGTGATCCGGATGAGCGATTCGTCGGCGAAAAGCTCAGTGCCCAGGTACTCCCGTATCGTCTTGAGTCCCAGAGGCCCGGATGGCAGCCTGCGGCTCTTTGCCACGGCGGTAGCAGTCTTGCGGCATATCTTCTCTATCTGGCGTTCCAGGTTTCTCACGCCGGCCTCGCGCGCGTAGTTGTTTATGATGTGCATAAAGCCTTTCTTGTCGATTCTGATGCTGTTCTTCTTGAGTCCGTGTTGTTCGAGCTGTTTCGGCAGGAGATAGCGCCTGGCAATCTCGTATTTCTCGTTCGCGATATATCCGGAGAGGCGGATGATCTCCATCCGGTCGGCCAGTACCTGTGGTATGGTGTCGATCGTGTTCGCGGTCGTTATGAAAAGGACATCGGACAGGTTGAAGGGAGCGTCCACGTAATAGTCCCGGAACTCCGCGTTCTGCTCCGGGTCCAGCACTTCCAGCAGGGCAGAGGCCGGGTCGCCCTGGAAGCTTTGCCCGAGCTTGTCGATCTCGTCGAGCATGAATACCGGATTGCGGTATTTGCATATTTTAAGGCCCTGGATTATTTTTCCCGGCATTGCCCCGACGTAGGTGCGCCGGTGGCCCTTGATCTCGGCTTCGTCACGCATGCCGCCGAGCGAAATTCGAAAAAATTTCCTGTTGAGGGCGCGGGCGATCGATTTTCCGAGAGAGGTCTTGCCCACTCCGGGCGGGCCCACAAGGCAGATGATGGAGCCCTTGCCGGCCGGCTTGAGCTTCTTGACCGCGAGGAACTCAAGTATCCTTTTTTTTACGTCCTCAAGGCCGTAGTGGTCACGGTCCAGGATTTTTTCAGCCTTGTTAATATCAATGGAATCGACGGTTTTTCTGTTCCACGGCAGGGACAGGACCGTGTCAACGTAATTTTTCGTAACGGCGTATTCGGATGATGAACTGTCCATCATCATGATCTTGCCGATCTCTTCCTCAATTTTTTCCCTGATCTCCCCTTCAAGCTGGAGATCGTCGATTTTTTTCCGGAAATCCTTCAACTCACGCGACCGTTCGTCGTCTTCGATACCCAGCTCGTTTTTGATTGCCTTGAGCTGTTCCCTCAGGAAAAAATCCCGCTGCTGCTTGTCGATTTTTTCATTGATATTCCCCTGAATTCGCTTCTGGACTGAGAGAACCTCAATTTCCTTGTGTAATAAGCGGAGTACCTTCTGGAGTCTCTTCTTGACGCTCAGAGTCTCGAGGATGGTCTGGTACTCGGTTTTTTCCAGGTTCAGTATCGAGGTAACAAAATCGGCTATTTTACCCGGTTCGTCAACGTTCAGCATGGTGAGCTTCATTTCCTCGGTGAACAGGGGATTGTTGTCTGTCAGCAGCTTCAGTTTGCTCAGTACCTCTCGGGTGAGCGCCTTGAACTCGATGCTTTTTTTGTCTGCAGCGACGTCGGTGATATATTCCACCTCGGCGGCTATGTACGGTTCGTCGGCGATAATCCGCTTGACGCGGAAGCGTTTGATGCTGTTGATGAGAACATTCAGGCCGCCGTCCGGCAGGTTGATGCGCTTCAGAATTTTCGCCGCGGTGCCGAATGAGTAAAGATCATGCGAAGTGATCTCGTCTTTATTGTCGTCCTTTATCAGTACAAGACCGATGGTGTGGGTGTCGTGGATGACCTTGTCGATGACGTCGGTGAATCGCCCGTTTGACACGATAAGAGGCGTGATGATACCCGGGAAAATGGGACGATACCGTATCGGGATGATGTAGAGCTTTGTCGGAAGCACCTGGTCAATCGAGATCAGATCACTCTCGAGGAGATCGGTGTCGATTGTCAGATCGCTTTTGTCTAATATTATGTCGTCAATATCCATGATGCTCCTGTGTTCGAAGAAAGCCGATGGCCTGTCACTATTTGAAGTTCAAGTGCCTATTTTAGTTGCATTTTAACTGACAGTGATAAGATATATCTCCTGATTAACTTTAATTAAATCAGCGATATTTGTCAATTTTAAAGTATTAATTTTACAATTTTTGGCGCGTGTAATAAAATTACCCGGCCAGTCGGATGAAGCGGAACGAGAAATGTCATTCATTGAAGAAATACATAAAAACAAGGAATTATTTTTCCGGTTCAACGACTTAAAGTATAAGCGCTTTCAGCAGCTTATCGGTACACCCAATATCCGAAGGGTCGTCAATTCCATCCCGATACTCTTGAGCACAAATAACAAGCGGCTTCCCGGATTTATCGAGGGGGATGTTCCCTGCGGGATAGAAAATTTCAAGCCGGATGTCGACGCGAAGAAATATCTGCAGGGGCGGTTTTATGTCAGGAACATAGAGATCCGGGATGAAAATCCGTTCGTGAAGATGATGGCGGTCATGGGAAGCGTCGGCACCATCGCATACACCAGGGATTCGGATTTTGATTACTGGGTTTGTATCGACCGGCGAAGCGTTGCGCCTGAAAAGCTGGCGAACTTCGAGAAAAAGGTAGAGGCCGTGCAGAGCTGGGCAATGGCCGAGATCAACATTGAGGTCCATATATTCATTAACGATATCACGAACATAAAGAATAACATTTTCGCCGAAAGCAATGAAGAGGCCTTCGGATCGGTGATCGGGGCCGTACTGAAGGACGAGTTTTTCCGGAGTTCGATCATCATTGCCGGCAAAATACCTTTTTGGTGGGTGCTTCCCCGCTTTGTCCGAGACGTCGAATACGATAAACTCTACGCCCAGGTTCCCGCAGAGGATCGAGAAAAATATTTTGTCGACCTCGGGAATCTTTTCGAGATCTCCAAAGAGGACTTCATCGGAGCCGCCCTATTTCTGATAATCAAGTCGCTTGGTAACCCTTTCAAGTCAATTATAAAGCTGGGGCTCCTAGAAAAATATCTATTTGACCCTGAATCCTCGCCGCTCCTCTGCCAGAAGATAAAGTCAAGCATATTGCGCGGGAATATGGAGAACAGGATCGTCGATTCGTATATACTTATGTTCGAAGAGGTCTACAATTATTACGAATCGACCGTCGCAGACCAGACCATCCTCAAAATTTTACGCCAGAACCTTTACCTGAAAATAAATCCACAGCTCTCGCGTTATCTCGGGGTGAAAGACCGCGAGAACCTTCCCTATAAAGTCCTGGTCATGTTCAAGTACGTGAAGGACTGGGGGTGGACCGGCAAGGAAATACTCGCCCTTGATAACTTCGAGAGCTGGGATTATAAGCGCACCATGGTGTTCTGGAACATGGTTAAGAAATTCATGCTGTTGAGCTATCAGAAAATTGCGGTCCAGCTGCCGGAGCTGAAGATACAGGAGAACATTTCAGAATCCGACTTCAAGCTTCTGAGCAGAAAAATCAAATCCCATTTCGCATATGAAGAGAACAAGATAGACCATTACATTACCTTCAAGGACGCACCCTATGAATCTATGATCTATATCGAGCCGGCGGCGGGAAGGGGAATCGGCGATGAAGAGTGGAGCCTTCTGAAAAAGAGCAAAGGGGTAGACGATAAGGCAAAGCCCACGGTGCTCAGAACGGAGAAGGGCCTGGTGAAGCTCCTGGCCTGGACGGCCATCAACCAGATTTTCAATCCGAAGTTCAGCCGGCTCAAGGTACAGAGCGGATACAGCCGCGTTACTCAGAACACCGTGGTCGATCTCATCAGCCGCATATCGGCTCTGTTTTCCGGGACCCTGTCGAAATTGAAAAACGAGCACTACCTCGGCCCGGCCTTTAACATGGTCAACATCATCATAATTAATTTCGGGATTGAGAATGCCGATACCATACAGACCATTCATCATATATACGAGACCAGCTGGGGCGAATCGTATATTGATCAATACGCATCGGCGGACGATCTCGTGGCGATTCTGGAAAAGATCGTACGGGAGGGAATCATAGCGAACCAGAATTTCGACGAATATTGCGTCATCGTTTCCCCGGAACCTTTCAAGAAGCATTACCGTGACATTGAGCAGATGTTCCGGGAAGGCTATGATTTTATCCTGCGAAAGGACTGGCGGTTTTCGCACCGCTTCGTGGCGAGGCTCAGCCGGAAGTTCGTCACGGTTACGAGAGACGAGGACAGGGTATATGTCGATTGCGACGCCGACGCGGTCAAGACCCTGATGCGGATTTCACTGAATCCGCGTCCCTATATTGCCTATTCCTTCTTTTGCTCGGACCCGCGCCTCCAGATTCTCGATTCGATATACAAGACAAGGAAGAAAAATTCCATCACCGCCGTGTATGAAGAGAGCGGGGAGTATGTGCTGCTCTATGTGATCAATGAGCGCGATAATATCTTCACGTTCATCAAGCCAAAACAGGTGAGAGAAGACGCGATCATATATGCCATGGATTTTTGTCAAAACGTCATTGAGATTGTCAACAACTATGAAGGACTTACCCGCATCAATAAGCAGATCCAGCTTTTTCAGCTTACCGTAGACCGGTTCGGCAAGTTTGCTTTTGAAAACAAGAGCCAGTGGGCTGAAGAGCTGTTTCTGGTTAAATACCGGGCAAAAAAGGCGATACACGCCAGGATAGCGAAATATAAAACTGCTGAGCCGCTCTATGCCATATCCGCCGGCCGGGAGTCGGGTTCCTCGTATGTGCCTCTTAAAGATGTGCCGGCGCAGGTTGAGGAACTGGTGCACTCAGACGCTTCGATATGCGGCATGGTTCATGCAATCGAGTTCGCTGACATGAAGGAGAACGACATTCAGCTCGGTTCAACGCCTTATTTTTTTGAAAAGTACCGGATGGAGCTCGTGTTCGACAGGTTCAGAAGATAAATCATTCAACCGGGAAGTTATCGCGGAAGAATTTAACCTTTTTGTCTTTGTCCTTTATGTTCTCCTCGTCGTCCGAGAGGGTCCCTTTTTCCAGGGCAATATCGAGGATTTTCACGCTTGTATCGTGCGTCATCTTTTTATCTGCAACGGTCTTTGCCGGAGAGGCCTTTTTCCCTTTGTCTTTCTGGAGAGAGCTTATCTTTGCGTCGATCTGGTCCTGGGTCAGCATAGGGATTTCGTCGTCATCCACGGGCATTTCTTTGGCCGCCTTTTTCTGCTTAGGCGCCCTCTTCTTTTTTTCCGCTTCGGGCGCCTGCTTCGCCGGGGCCGCCGGCTTTTCTTCCTTCTCCTCGCCTTCAATCTGCTTTCTCAGCGCCTCGGGCGGGTTTTCAATTCTCAGGTCGAGCATTTTAATCCGTTCGCCAAGGAGTAAATTTATCTGCTTTTCGATCGACATGAATATCGGCGTGGTGAATGATTTATTTTTTTTCACCGATTTTTCGAGTTTCTTCAATTCCCTGATGTCATTGTCGATATCCTCGATCCTTCTTATTACATGGATAACCTTCATGGCGCACCCCTCGGTTTATGGCTTGTAGACGCACTTCTGACACTCATATGCTACGGCGAAACGGTTAATAAAGTCAATGATTTTTTGCTCTGCGCAGCAACGCACGGATGCGGCTAATCGGGCCGACGGTCAAGAACGATGGTATCGTCAATGTTCTCCTCGTCGAAGTTCTGGGGCCTGGTGTCATTGAAAAAAGTCCGAATCTTTATCCTGTCCCTGGATATAAAATCGACTATCATCAATATTTTTCCACGCTCTGTTCCCGCAGGGTCGATCCCGATGATATCGAGTTCCACGGGGTCCTTCGAAAAATCGACGGTGTACCTGAGCCTCCCGAGGCCGTTGGACTCTTGACCTCCCAGTGGCTTCCCGTCGATAATCAGGATTATGCTCCCGTCTTCAAAGAACTGAAACGCTCCCATTTTGCCCGTCCGATCCATGCCCTCCCATTTGCCGATCAGTCTGCCGGCGGGCCCAGAGCCAAATTCGCCATCGGTTTTTTTTGTCTCCGAAGCGCAAGAGATAACGCCCATCAGAACGAAAACAGATATTACCGCCTGAATCCTGGTATTAAACATATAAGACTCCAGATTTGAGATTTATCCGGCAGGTTGTGTAATGTGTATATGAAATATATACCCGGCTCTATGTCCGCTGTCAAACAATATTTATTGAATGATTATCGTCCCTCCCGGCGCGGCTACTTTGTCTTGATGAAATATTCGCTCATCATGGTGGTCCGTATCCGGCTCAGGTCCAGGAATGATTTCACAGCCCGCATAATCCGGCACATATTGCGCCCGAGCTGCCAGGCATTGCCCGCGCCATAAAAGAGAAACGGATTGGACACATGTTTTTTGGAAGGCCATGATTCTTCGACGATCCCCTCGAAGGGCAGTGCTTCGGGCGTGAGCGCCTCGACAACAAGGTTGCGCACGTACCGGGTCCGGGGCTGGATTTCCTCAGAGACCGGTGACATGGTTCCGTGCCACCGCTTGATCCACTCGTCGCGCGAAAGGCGGCGCGGCCTCATCATGAGGGTAACGGCGGTCACGCCGGGCGAGCGCCGTCCGTCGGGCCAGTCGCGCTTGGCGGCATGCCGGTTTCCCCCGTATTCCGTGAATATAGATTCCTCGACCAGATAGCCGGCGATCTGGAATCCGGAGTAGCGAAGCATATCTTCGATGTTCCTCCTCGCGCCGAGGTCTTCGACCCAGACATTGACCAGCGCGGAGATGGCGCGCCCCCGGTAGAGCTTGGGGGCGGGGGATCTCATTCGGGATTCCGGGTCGGCAATATCCATGGTAAGGCGCACCGCGCCCGAGCCGATGATCCTGGTTGAAAGGTCACCCAGGAGGATATCGCGTGTTTTTGCGCTCTCCTGTCCAGGGGGCGGCCAGAGTAGATAGATTATTTTATACAATTCCATTGAGTGCTCCTTTCCTCATTTTTTTCCGACGATGTGCCGCCGCTTCGGGCAGTGCTCGAGCCGCTGCTGTCTCCCTCCCGTCCCTGCCGATCGAGCATGCAGTATTTCTTGCGGCAGCACAGTTTCTGTCAAGTTTTAAACGGTCTGTACGGGGTGGAGTATATTTCTTGTCTTGACTTTTATGGGGACTGCCGTACTAATGAGCATCTGATCAATGAATGAATGATGAGAGGATCGCGTATGGAAAAGATAAAGATAATGCCCTGCCTTGACATGAAGGATGGCAGGGTGGTCAAGGGGGTCAACTTCGTGAACCTGCGCGACGCGGGAGACCCCGTTCATAACGCATTGTTTTACCAGTCCGAGGGGGCGGATGAACTGGCGATGCTGGATATCGCGGCGACCCTGGAAAACCGGAAGACCAGGTTGGAGTGGGTCAAGCAGGTATCCGCGGCGATCACTATACCGCTTACCGTCGGCGGCGGCATTAACGGCCTGGACGACATAGAGATGGTACTCGGCGCCGGTGCCACAAAGGTATCCATGAACAGTGCGGTCGTGAAGGACCCCGGTCTGATGCGCGAATCGGTCAAAAAGTACGGATCCGACAGAATAGTAATCGCCATCGACGCCCGGCGGAACAGGGATATGCCGTCCGGTTTCGAGCTGGTGGTGTCGGGCGGGACCAAGCCGGTCGGGAAGGACGCCATTGAATGGGCGGCGGCCTGCAATGACGCCGGAGTCGGGTGCGTACTCCCCACCAGCATGGACGGGGACGGCACCCTCGCGGGCTATGACCTCGATTTTACCAGGGCCGTGGCCGACGTTGTTTCCGTGCCGGTGATCGCGTCCGGCGGAGCCGGGAAACTCGAGCATTTTTACGAAGGCGTTGCCAAAGGAGGCGCGGAGATACTCCTGGCCGCCTCCGTCTTTCATTTCAGGACCTTCAGCGTCAGGCAGGTGAAGGAATATCTGAAGGGGAAGGGGTTGGAAGTGTACCTGTAGGGTTTGATTCGAGGGAATTGCCGTTGCCGGTAATATGAAGAATGATATTTCATTAATAAATTTGGTTGGCTGCGGATGTGATGAATTTATTATTGACATATACCATTTGTAAAAATGTATGATACTTACGCTGTCCGTATATGAGGTTTTAAAATGCCATCAGTCATTAACTATACAAAGGCCGATTATATAAAGGTCCTTGAATCGAAAGACAAGTTCAAGGCCATCGACGAGCTTGCCATGGTCTTCAAGAACACCGCCGTATGCGGGGATATCGGAAGCCTGGTCAAGGCACTGAAGGAGCGGGAAGAAATAATGAGCACCGGTATCGGGTTCGGCATCGCCATTCCCCACGCCAAGATCCCCTCCATACAGGAAATGGCCTTTGCCATCGGCATTTCAAGGCAGGGCATCGATTTCGATTCCATGGATGGGGAGCCGGTCCACCTGGTGATCCTGGTCGCCGCGGGCGAGAAGCAGCACAAGGAATACCTGAGGCTCCTCTCCAACATTATGGCCATCATCAAGAAAGAAAACGTCAAGGACAACATCATCAATTCGAAGTCGAACGAAGATGTGTTGAATATCCTGCGTACCTACAGTTGATTCCCGGGAAGCGGAATTCTCTATTTGCTGTCCGTCCTGCTTTTGCGCCACGACGGAAGCCCTGTTGAGGGGCCGCGCTTTAAAATAATCTTGACAAATCGGCCTCCGGCTCACTTGCTAAAGTTCGATTGGCAAAAAGCGCCGGGTTCTCCCGAGAGGACCGGCACGACGGCGGCGCATAACGGGAATTTTCCAGAACGAGGTTTGCAATGGCCGGACATGACAGGGAGTATAATTTTAACGAAGTTGAGGAAAAATGGCAGAAGCGCTGGGAAGAGTCAAATGCCTTTCTGAGTAAGAAGGACTCGGCAAGGGAAAAATATTATATTCTGGAGATGTTCCCCTATCCCTCGGGCCGTCTCCACATGGGCCACGTGAGGAATTACACTATCGGGGACATAGTCTCCCGTTTCCTTAAGATGAAGGGGTTCAACGTGTTCCACCCCATGGGTTGGGATTCCTTTGGACTTCCCGCAGAAAACGCAGCCATCAAGAACAATATCCCGCCCTTCAAGTGGACATCTGACAACATCAGTTACATGAAGAAGCAGCTCAAGCGCATGGGTTTTTCGTACGACTGGACACGCGAGGTGGCCACATACGAGCCAGGGTATTACCGGTGGAACCAGTGGATGTTCCTGAAGATGTACGAAAAGGGCCTGGCATACAAGAAGAAGGCTCCGGTCAACTGGTGCGAAACCTGCCAGACCGTGCTCGCCAATGAGCAGGCGGAGGGCGGTATTTGCTGGCGATGCGAGAGCGAGGTGGCGCAGAAAGAGCTTGAGCAGTGGTTCTTCAAGATCACCGATTACGCAGAGGATTTGCTTAAAGGACATGATGAGCTTGTCGGGAACTGGCCGGAGCAGGTACTGACAATGCAGAAAAACTGGATTGGCCGGTCGACCGGCCTCCGCATCAACTTCAGGCTCGAATCCGGCGAGGATTTTCCGATATACACCACCAGGCCCGACACCGTGTTCGGCGTCACGTTCATGGTCATCGCGCCGGAGCACCCGCTTCTGGAGGGGGTCAAGGATAAACGGGTGAGGGATTTCATCGCCCGGATAAAGAACCAGTCGATGTTCGATCGCATGTCCGACGAAAAGGAGAAGGAGGGCATCGACACGGGGTTGAAGATAATAAATCCCTTCAACGGCGATATAGTTCCCCTGTACGTTGGCAACTTCGTCCTCATGGGATATGGCACCGGCGCAATTATGGCCGTTCCAGCCCATGACACGCGCGACTTCGCCTTTGCTAAAAAGTTCGGCATTCCGGTGAAGCTTGTCATCGACAATCCGAAATCCCCCATCGACGTGAACACGATGCCTGACGCGTACGTGGACGAAGGAATCTGCGTCAATTCCGCGCAGTTCAACGGCATGACGAACACGGCGGCGATCGAGAAGATTGCAGACTTCGCTGAAGCGCAGGGATTCGGCAAACGCGAGGTGAATTTCCGGATTCGTGACTGGCTCATATCACGACAGCGCTACTGGGGATGCCCGATTCCGATGATCTACTGCGACTCATGCGGCATTGTGCCGGTCCCGGAGAAGGACCTCCCGGTGGTGCTTCCCACGGAGGTTGACTTCAAGGGGGATTCCAAGTCACCTCTCATTAACATGGACGAATATATAAACACCGTTTGCCCAAAGTGCAAAGGAAAGGCGAAGCGCGAGATCGATACCATGGACACCTTCGTGGATTCCTCGTGGTATTATGCGAAATTCACCTCTCCGGATTCAAAGGAAATATATGACTGGGGAGAAGTACACTACTGGATGCCGGTCGATCAGTATATCGGCGGCATAGAGCACGCGGTGCTCCACCTTCTTTACGCCCGCTTTTTCTCGATGGTTATGAATGATATGGGGATTCTGCCCACGCGGGAGCCGTTCACCCGGCTTCTTACGCAGGGTATGGTGATTAAGGATGGGGCCAAGATGAGCAAGTCCAAGGGGAACGTGGTAGACCCGGACGCCATCATAGAGAAGTATGGGGCGGACACCGTGCGATTGTTCATGCTGTTCACCGCACCGCCGCAAAAGCAGCTTGAATGGTCGGATAAGGGCGTCGAGGGGTGCTTTCGGTTCATCAACCGTATCTGGCGGTTCATAAACCGCAACAGCGGCCTGTATGTCGCCGGCGGCGCTCCTGAAGGCGAGCAGCTCAGCCCGGCGCTTGAGTCCATACGCCGCGAGTTGCATCTGACGGTGAAGGCGGTGACCTATGATATCCAGGAGCGGATGCAGTACAACACTGCCATTGCCCGGATGATGGAGCTGGTAAACGCGTTGTACCTGGTCGACGAGAAGGAGTTCTCCACACCTGAAGGGAAGGCGGTGCTTTCCGAAGTTTTCAGCAAGCTTCTTCCGATGCTTTCGCCCTTCATCCCCCACACGGCGGCCGAGCTATGGGATCTGCTGGGCAACTGGTCCCAGCTTCATGATCTCCAGTGGCCCGATTATATAGAGTCTCTGGCGAAGCGTGATGAGATTGAAATTGTGTTTCAGGTAAACGGCAAGATTCGCGCAAAGGAACAGGTGAGTGCGGACATTTCGAAGGAGGAGATGGAAAAACTCGCCCTGGCTCACGAAAAGGTGCGGGAGCTAACTGCCAACAAAAACGTCAAAAAGGTGATAGTCGTTCCCGGCAAGCTGGTTAATATTGTCATTCAGTAATATTTACATAAGGCGGTACCGCGATGGATAAAAAACGCATCACCGCATTTGCCCTTCCCGCTCTGGCCGGAATGGCATTCCTGCTGATCCTGTTGCTCGTCATGACTGTCTCATCGGGGTACGAAGCGATCATCAAGGAGAGGAGCGGCGGGTATTACCGGGCTCGCTCGCTTTTCATCGCAGGCAATCTCTTTATCTGCACCAGAGACTCGATGACGTTCACCTCCCGGAGCCTCGCGGCGGCAAGCCCGGCAGACAAAAGGGGTCTCTCAATCATGTCGCTTAATTCTGTGGAATTCATCGAGATTATTCCAGGGACTGAAGACGAGGAGCCGCGGCTCGGCTCTTGGCATCCGGCGCTTAAAGATTACATCGGCGACTACACGGTAAACGCGGCGGGCAATCACGGGTATCTCTCTCTGCGCGCGAGCGGTTCCACGATATACGGAACAATTCGCTTCCCGGACTGGGGAAGGGGAGCGACCGAGTACCTCAAGAACGTGAGGATCGTCAAAGGAAAGCTGTATTTTACACGCTCCGTGACCACCGCGCAGGAGCTCAAGCGCCTCGGCGCCAGCACCTACTTTGTGCAGCAATACAGCGGCGATTATTACAAAAGCGGAAACCTCATTCGGGGATTTTATGTTGTTCACGGCGAGCGCAAAGCATGGGAAGCCAACAAGAACCGTTGACCGATATGCTGCTGGAAGCGGGATGAAACGCAACAGGCCATACAGTGGTTATAAATTTATCGGCGTCCGGACCTTTACCGCGCTGCTTGAGGAAGCCGGGGTTCGCTTTGTCCTGTTTGACGACAGCACGGCGGGGGCCATTTTCGGGAAGATGTCGGATTATTTCAACTCGGCTGACGATTCGATAATAACCGGAAAATGTACTCAGGAAGGCATTGACATGTATTTCGCTGAATTCGGGATAAAGATTACCCCCAGCTTTCGGTCGCATGTCGTTTTCATTTATGACCACCATCCCACGCTCGAAGATCTACTGGCTTCGGCCGAGGATATAGACCAGCTTGTACAGAAACATCTTGATGAGATCAACCCCGCTGACATCACGCAGGGCGGCACAGGCCATGCGTGATCACTGCTGCGGCTAGAACACGTAGCTCCCTGAAGCATAAAAGAGATAGTTTTTCCTGAATTCCGAAAAATCCGAGGAGCGGTTGTTAAACGTAAAGGCGCCCATCATGGCGACGGTAAAATCAAGATTTTCATAGGCGTTAATCTGTAGGGCGGGGAGCCAGAAAATGCCCTGCCCCTGTATGTCGCCGATGGTGAAGAATTCACCCCGAACGAGCGGATGGAAGTCGTAGGCGAGCGCTACCGCCACGTAATGCTGGTTAACCGTTGCAAACTGGTTGGCCAGCTGGAGATATGTCTTCTGGTCCATGGCGTTGAATGCCGAGGCGTAGGTCGCGAGCTTCAGGTCCATGTTGTAATTGATTCCCCGCTGGTTATAGAAATATTCGACCAGGAAGTACACGCCCTTTTTGAAGGTGTATTCATAACCCGCGTTCGCCTGGAAGAAGAGGGACGAGTCTTCATCTTTCCCGGGGACCAGGTATTTAACGGGATACCACGGGTTGAACGCCTTGAGATACTCCTCGCCTCTCTGTATGACGATCATGCTTCCCCTGAACATACCGTCAAACAGGATGGCCGCGAAGTCAAATCCGGCCATGCCGCGCCTGCTGACATATCCCCCCAGGACGGCAACGTCCGTATCCTCTATCGAGGTCTTCACGCGCATTACATAATTGCAGTCCTGCATGTTGAAGTGCTGGATCTTGTTATTGCTCTTTTTCATATCGTAGACGACCGTGATTTCCGTCTTGTCGTCAGGATAGAAATCGAGTCGTATCGCGTCGGTCCCTTTCTGCTCATCGCCCCCCTCTACGAAGGTGGGGGAGACAGGGTTCAGGATGTCGAGCGGGTTCCATAGCTTGCCGCTGCCGAAGCGGATCTGCTGCCGCCCGACGGTGGCCGAGAAATGGTCTGCGTTAACCCTGAGGTACGCGCGGTGGATTTTAGTGCGGTAATAGACCTCGTCGCTACGGTACGGCTCCCAAGCGAGGTGTAGAAGGTCATTGTACTGCATCGGTCTCCAGTAGCTCTTAAAGTACATGCTCTTCCCGTAATTGCTCGCTATCAGCTCGTTGTCGTAATCTATTCGTATATCCAGGTTGTCCTTGTAGAGAAACTCGGGCGACAGCCGCAGCCTGGTGAGATTTGCCGAAAGATTTTTATGCGACGTGACGAGAGGGTTCTGGTTCACGAAATTATCGGTCCGGTGAAAGGTGTAGAGGTTCTTGGCCTGTCCCTTGAACTTGAAGCGGGCGCTGCCTGGTTCGGAAATTTCATCCTCTTCCTTCGCGATAATCGGCAGGTCTTCCTTATCCTCCGTTACGTCTGTGTCGTTAGACCCCTCCTCTGTTTCCGGGACGGCTTCGGCGCCTCCTCCTTCTTCAACATTGATGACTTCAACGGCGTTATCGGGCGTCTCTTTTTTTTCAGCGGTCCGCGCATTGGCCGGCCCAAACGGCAGGGTGACCGTAAGAAGTAGAATGAGGGCCACACGGCCGATATTGATTATATTGATGCACATGCTTGCTGTTCTCCCGTTCAAATCGGTGATTACGTTTATTTTTTTGACTTCCGGGAACCTGATTTTTTTCTCTCTCCGCTCTCCCTGGAGCTTTTTTTTCTTTCATCTGATATTATTGAGCCGTCCGTCAGCCTGATGAGCCGCTCGGCATAGTCCATTACCATTCTGTCGTGCGTGGAGAAGAGGAAGGTGATGTTCTTCCGGTGGTTCAGGTCATGCATCAGATCGAGAAGCCCCGACCCGGTCTTCTGGTCAAGGTTGGCCGTCGGCTCGTCCGCGAGCACCAATTCCGGCTCCGACACGATAGCGCGCGCCACGGCCACCCGCTGCTGCTGGCCGCCCGACAGCTCCTTGGGCCGCCGGTTGATCTCCTTGGCTAGGCCGACCTCTTTGAGTATCTCCGTTGATCTCCTGCGCCGCTCCGCCTTGTCCACGCCCTGGAGGAGGAGAATGTACTCAACATTTTCCAGCGCCGTGAGGACCGGGATCAGGTTATACGCCTGGAAGATGAACCCGATATTGTGGAGCCGCATGTCAGAGAGCTCCCTGGCCGACATATTGTTCAGCTCCTTCCCGGCGACTGTGAGGTTGCCGGCGGTCGGCTGGTCGAGCCCGCCGATCAGGTTCAGCAGGGTCGTCTTGCCGGAACCGGACGGGCCGGCTATTGCGGTGAATTCTCCCCGCTCAACAGTGAGATCGACGCCGCGAAGGGCTTGGACTTCAAGACCCTCACCGTCGTAATTTTTTACCAGGTTATTGATGCTAATGATTGCCATGGTACGTCCTCCTCAAATGTAGTGAAGCGCTTCGAGCGGTTTTATGCGGGCCGCCTTGAACGCCGGATAGATTGCTGCGATTATAGTCGTACACTCGACGACCAGCAGGGTAACGAGTATATCTTTTGCGTACACGAAAGGATAGACGATGCTGCCCGCTCCCCATTGCCGCATCGCGTCCATAAATATTGAGAAATCGATGCCGGTGAAGGATAAGACGGCAATCAGCCCGACGCCGAACAAAATTCCTGATGCAAGACCGACGATGCCGAGATTGAGCGCTTCAAACATGATGATGAAAAAAACCTGCGACGGCCTGGTCCCTATGGATTTCATCACCCCGATTTCATGGAAGCGCTCCATGATTGACATGATGAGAGTGTTCGCGATCGAAAAGACAACGGTTATGAAAAAAATCGCGTAATACACGTAGAGCATCTTATCAATCAGGCCGATGGCGCTTACCAGGTTCGGCGCCATGTCTTTCCATGTCATGACTTCCAGGGCGGCGTTTCTGATGTTTTTGATGAGACGCGTCTTCACGTCATCAACGATCTCCTTGTCGGTTGCAATCACCATGATCTCAGATATGTTGTCGCCGAGGCCGGTTATCGTCTGGAGGCGCGTAATGCCCATGTAGACCACCGAGTTGTCGTATTCCTGCACGGGAGTCTGGAAAAATCCTTTGACCGTGAGTCCGACGCCGGCCATTTCATTTTTGCTGTCCTGGATGATGAGGACGATTTTATCCCCCACGTAGACATCGAGTTTTTCGGCGAGCGATTTCGACATGAGTATCTCCATCGCGTTCGGGTCGCTGAGAAATGTGCCACCCTCGTCAGGAAGCGTATATTCGTTTATCTTTGAGGCCTTTTTTTCCTTTTCAGGATATACGCCGAACACGATCACCCCGCGTGAGGCCTCGCTCGTCCTGATCATGGCGAACGTCTTGACGCGTGGTGCCGTTGCCACTACATCCTTGTCTTTCCTCAATACCTCCTCGATGCGCGGGTCCGGGAGGAAATTCGTTTCAAGCTTCATGTTCTCAAAATAGCCGTTTTTGTGTATGGCGATATGGCCGAGCTTGGTGCTGATGCTGTTGTCGAGCATCTGGGCGATCAGGCCATTCATGAGGCCGAGGGCGAACAGCATCATCAGGACGCCGAGGGTGATGGAAACGATCACCACCAGTGAGCGGCGCTTCTGGCGCCAGAGGTTCCTCCACCCGAGTAAGATAAAGGTTTTCATCGCGTCTCCTCCTGTTTTATAACTGCCGAATCGCCTTAAGCGGATTCAGCTTCGCGGCACGGCGGGCCGGCGCTATTGAAAAGAGAACTCCGGCCAGGAACGTGAAAAACGCCGTCACGGAGACGTTATTCAACGTCAATTTTGCAGGGAACACCGTGGTTACCTGGGCGAATACTTCCATCTCCTTCTGGTATTCGGAAAAGTCGAAGGGATGGAGAAAAAAGTAATAGCTTATGCCCGAGCCGATCAGGATCCCAAGGAGTACCCCGAGAAGGGATATATAGACGGATTCCATCATGACCATGATGACGATTTGCGACGGCTTCGTACCGATGGACATCATGATGCCGAGTTCCCTCGTCCGCTCGAATACGGACATCTGTATGGTGTTGAGAACCCCGAAAGCGGTTATAAGGATCAATATAAAATAAAATATGTATCCGAATAATTTATCCATAACGATAGCCTGTATGAGCTCCGGGATAAGCTCGTCCCATCCCATGATCTCGAGGCCCTTTGATTCCGGGAGCCCCCGCAGCTGGTCGCGAACTGTTTCCATGTCGGACGTGTGCTTGAGGCTGACCGCGATTGAGCTTACGTAATCGCCCATGGTAAAGGTCTCTATTGCCTGGGCAATCGGCATGAGGACCATGGCCTGATCATACCGGGGATTTCTGGTCCTGAAAATTCCCGCGATCTCTACATTGGCCGCGGCGAATGAGCCGTCAAATCCCTGTGATATCATGGACACGGTATCGCCGGTTGTCACATTCAGGTTTTTTGCCAGGGTTGCGCCCATGATGATTTTTTTTCTGTCGTCTGGGGTAAGATAACGGCCACCAGGCTGTACCGTCGTGTGCAGATTGCTGATTTTTTGTTCCTGGACCGGGTCGACCGCCTGGATAAGGACTACGAATGTGTTGTTTCCGTGGGATATCAGCCCGCCGGCATGTATTCGTTTGCTTGTTGCCAGGACGGCCGGACTTTTCTGGAGAAAAGAAATGATAGATGGATATTCATCAGGAGCGAAGGCGTAGTCAATACTCATGTTTTCCTGGAAACCCTTCTCGTGAATCTGGATATGGGAGGTATTGGCAGCGATGGAATCGTCGATCATCTTTTCATAGCTGCCATCCTGAGTGGCCCTGAAGAAAATAATCATGGCACATCCGACCATAATGGTGAGGAGCGTGAGGATGGTGCGGCGCTTGTTTTTCCATACGTTGCGCCACGCCAGCATGGCTTCGATGGAATGCTTCTTCATCAGCTTCATGACCGCTATCTCCTTTTAAGGTTCTGAAGTGAAAACATTCTGTTCGGGATCTTTACGTTGAACCTGACGTCCTTTATTTCCATCAGGGTGTATTCATCGGTCGGCTGCTGACCTTCCCTCTTTTTTTTCATGGTGACCATCTTGAGCGTGGTCGGTATGAGCCTGCCGCTCATTGTCTTGAAATTGCCGCAGGTAAGAAGTTTCTTCAGCTTGCCGTGCTGATCGTAGAACTCCTGCCTCACCGGGAGGCAGTCCGAGGCGCGGGCGTAGTATATCATTTTTCCCCAGACTACGGCGGCATCGGGCTTCGGAGTCATGTTGATTGCGTAGCATTCGTATCCATCAATAGTTTTTTTACCCTCGAGGGTATGCGTGTAGTCGTCGATTATGCTTGATTCCTTGACAATGTCGTCGTTGGTGAAGTCGGAGCCCATCCAGGACTGGAGCATCATGGAAGGATGTATCTTCATCTCCTTGCCGATGTCCGGATTGTAGTGCCACATGAGCTTCTCGCTCTTGATCATGAGGAACCGGTTGCCGGCGTCCTTTTTCGGCGACAGTATCTCGGCGAAGGATTTTTTAGCGATCCTGTTGTCCCAGCTCTTTATCTTCATGGTCCGCGTCCAGCGCCGGGTCTTGATCGTCATCTCGACCAGGGAAACCATGGAGTCGCCGCGGATGGCGTTTTCCGCCCTGTCGATAATCTCTTTCGCGGTCAGGGCGAGCAGGCGCTCCGGGATAGCTATAATGCAGATAAACGCCGAAGCGATAATGATCGCGGTCAGTTGTTTTTTTCTCATACTCAAGCCTCCATTGTTTTATCGCATTCATTGAAACCGAAAAAGAAAAAGTTAATAAGTTCCTGATACCTTTCGTGAGGGTTCGGGATCATGGTTTTCAGCTTCTCGTCGTTCATCATTTGCCCGAAATGCTCTATGAGATAGATATAGAACTCTGGTGGAACGGATTTACGGAACAGCCCCTCTTTCTGCGCCTCTGAAAAGAAGTCCATCACCAGCTCCAGACTTTTACGGGATGCCTGATCAAAAAAATGCTTCAGGTTCTCGTTGGAGCCCATGATCTCTTCAATAAATTCATGGCTGTAGTTATGGGTTAACGAGAGATTCAACTGGATGAACTTCGCGATCTTTTCCATGAACGGTATCGTTTCATCCCTGATCTCGAGAAACTCCTTGATGCCCTGATCGACCCAGTCCTCCAGTATTTTCATGACCAGTTCATCTTTATTATGGAAGTACTTGTAAAATGTGACCTTGCTCACATTGGATTTTTCGCATATTTCTTCTACTGTGACCCTTTTTATGCCGTACTTGAAAACTAAATTACGGCCTGTATTTAACAGATCCAGGTATTTTTTATTTTCCTGTTGTACTTCACTGTTCATAAATTAACTTTTGTTCTATAAAAAATACATATTTCGTATATATTTACGAATATAGTAAAATATAACGATTATCGTAAATATTGTCAATAATTGTATGTATTTTTTTCATTTTTTTTAGAGATAATTTAAAGCATCCAACGGTTTTATTCTGGCGGCTTTTACAGCCGGATACAGGGACGCTACCACGGTCGTCATTAATACCAGACAGGTAGCTGCAATTATATCTTCCGGACGTATAAATGGATAGATCTCGCTTCCGACCCCCCACTTGCGGGCGGATTCCAGGGCAAAGGAAAAATCGATCCCGGTATATCCGGCAAGGTATACAAGGGGCAATCCGGCAAGGAGTCCTGCGGCAATACCTACTATTCCGAGGTTCAGGGCCTCGAAAATAACCATGAAGAATATATAGGAGGGGCGCGTGCCGATACATTTCATTACCCCGAGTTCATGGAATCGCTCGACAATGGACATGATAAGAGTATTCGCCACGGAAAATATCACCGTGATGAAGATTAACACAAAGTAAATGACGATCATGCTGTCCTGAAGCTGTATAAGACTTGCCAGATTCGGTGCCATGTCCTTCCAGGATAGTATTTCCAGGGAATCGGTGTTCAATCCTTTTACGATGTAGTCCCTGATCGAATCGGCCCGGTTTTTATCGTCGCTCACGATAGTTATCTCGGAGATATTGCTCCCCAGACCCGTCATGCTCTGGAGTTTTGCCATACCGATGAAGACGACAGACTTGTCGAGGCTGCCCATCGGGGATTCAAAGATACCGGTTACCGTGAGGCCCTCGCCGATCAGGTCTTCGTTCCTGTCCTGCAGCATCAGAACCACCCGGTCGTGAAGCAACACATCATGCTTTTCAGCCATCGTTCTGGAGATGAGTATTTCATTCGCTGATGCGTCAGACAGATATCGGCTGCCGTTTTTTTGGGAAGTATACTCATGGATACTTGATACTCCACGCTCCAAGCGGGGATCTATGCCCACTATCATAACGCCCTGCGATGACTCGCTTGTTCTAAGCATCCCCTTGATTTTTACCCGGGGGGCATAGGCGATGATTGAGCTGTTCCCGCGTATCAATTGGTAGAGCCTATCGTCCGGGATGAAGTTGAGCGAGAGCTTCATGTTGTCCTGGAATCCTTTCCGGTGGATCGCGACATGCCCGAGCGCGGTCCTGATTGAGTTGTCGAGCATCTGAATAATCATGCCGTTCATGAAGGAGACGGTCAGGATCATGGCGAATATGCCGATTCCTATCGAGGTGATGACCACCAGCGACCGGCGCTTTTGCCGCCACAGGTTTCTCCAGCTAATCGCGACCAGGGGATAAAAATTCTTCAGTGACTTAATTAGTATCATCTGTCTCACCGTTTGCTAAAGTTTCCGTATCGCCTGAATGGCGTTCAAGCGGGAGGCCCTGCGCGCGGGCCCTATGGTAAAGGCGATCGATAGCACAAGCATGATAATCGACGTGGACACGACGTTCCCGGGCGCGAGCCGCGCGGAGACCTGCGCCAGCGTGATCCCGTAGGCGCTCATCTGTTTGGAGAAGCTCGAATAGTCGATGGGGTTATAGAAAAAATAGATGCTGAGGGCAGAACCGAGGGCGGCGCCCAGAACAACCCCGAGGATGGCGATGAGAAGAGACTCGGACAGCACCATGCGGCGGATCTGTTCCGGACGGGTTCCTATGGCCAGCATGATTCCGAGTTCGCGGATCCGCTCGTATACCGACATCTGGATCGTGTTCAGTACGCCGAACGCCGACAGCATCATCATTATGAACTGGAAGATATAGGTGCCGACTTGTTTCATGTTAATGAATTCAACCATATCGGGCATGAGCTCCTCCCATCCCATGATCTCAAGCCTGGCCGATCCAAAGCGGCGGCGGAGATCTTCCCGCACGTCGTCCATATCCGTAGCGTCCTTCAGGCGGACGACGATCGAGTTGATGTAGTTCATCATGGTAAAGGTATCCATCGCCTGGGTCAGGGGCATCACGATGAGAACATTGTCGTACTCTGGATTACCTGTTCTGAAGAGGCCGGCTACCGTGAGATTTTCCGCTGCGATCGATCCGTCGAAGCCCTGGGATATCATCGAAACTGTGCCGCCGACCGTCACGTTCAGGTTTTTGGCGAGTGTCTCCCCAATGACGATATGGGTGCGGTCATCCCGTGACAGGTACCTTCCTCCCTCCAGGATGAACGTATGGAGGTCGGTCACGGAACGTTCGTTGTCTGGATCGACGGCCTCTATCATAGCCCCTTCGGTATTGTCGCGATGCGACACCAGGGCGGCGGCGTAGACCCTTCTGGAAAATGCCGCTATTCTGCTATCTGAATTCAAGGATGAAAGCAGTGCCCCGTCGGGGATGAACGCGTAGTCGATGCCCAGGTTCTCCCAAAACCCCGTTTCATGGATCTGGATGTGGCCGTTGTTGGTGGAGACCGCGTTTTCGATAATTGATCCCCATGCTCCCTTCTGCAGCGCCTTCATGAAGATGATCATGGCACATCCCATCATGATGGTCAGGAGCGTGAGCACGGTCCTGCGTTTGTTTTTCCAGACGTTGCGCCAGGCAAGGAGCAGAACAATCGATGAAGGTATAGAGATCACGAAAGGTCTCCTTATTACTGATTTTTAGGGCTGTCGGCATGATCATGCCAGCAGAAAAACAGCTACTGGAAGCTGAACGACATGCCCAGTCCGTATACCGGTTCGCCAGATCCGTCCGGATGCACCTGGAATGAGAGGGATGCCGGCCGGATCCGCCCCTCTTTTTCTTTATTGTAAAATTTAAATGATGGTGGAGAGAAAAATGACGACAGCAGTTCAACCAGTTTGACCCCTCCCAGGGCGATGCCTCCCCACATCACTTTTTTCTTGTCATCCTTGGTATATACGCAGAACCCCGCCAGAAACATATCGGAAAGATAGAAGCCCCATCCGGGTATTCTGTGGCCCTTGTAGAACATCCCTCCGCCCGGAATCACCATGGAAAGCACCAGGGCCGCTTCGTTTTTCGTCATGAAGAAAGGAGGCAGCACGCTATTAATGGTGAACTGGTGCGCCAGCTGGTCGAGAAAGGCCACCGAAACGGTCAGGGGGACCGTCGACCAGAGAAATATTTGGAGATTGTTCATATCGGCGGTCTTGTCGTCGTCCATTACGCCGGGGAAGAAATTAATTTTAAATTTCGTCATGGCCTCCGGGAGGATGAAATGAGTGACCAGGAGGAGCGACGAGAAGACCACCCCCGGTATGCTCGGGCTTGTGTTCCTGAAGCCGAGGTACGCGGTGGACAGGAAGGAGCCGTACCCGGGGATGCAGAAATTTGCGCCCGGATTGATGAGGCATATTCCGCCCATGAATTTTTTTTCAGGGTCGACACCCTGCGTGCCGGCGTTCGCCAGGCTGTACTTGTAGTTCGTGTTGTACTCTATCCGGTCGTCGATTTCCCTGAGTATGCCCCGCACGGCCGGAAATTCCCTGATTGAAATCTGCCCCGCGCGCGAAAGGACGGGCGGGAGTTCAACAATGGAATGAAGGCGGCTGGTGTTTCGTATGATGACCGCCTCGCCGGAAGTGGTGCGGTATTTCCCCGGCCTGAGGCCCTGCCACTGGCCGGCGCCCAGCAGGAACGTCCCATCGCTTCTCCGTTCCAGTATGTCTGCTTCAACGGGGAGCTTCCTGTGTAATAGCGCGACCTCCCTGGCAAGCTTGAGGGGAACATTCATCAGGACCAGGCTTCTGACGCTGAAGGTCTGTCTCAGGTTTTTATAGCGCTCCGATATCGGGACTATGGTGATCGTGCCGACAATGCTGTTCCCTAGTTGCGAAAGGACGACCATGGCGAAGAGATCGGCGTTCAATCGTTCCGCGGCTTTCAACAGGGAGGCCTCGTCCGGTTTTTCCGGGACGTCAGCCAGCGCTCTCTGTATTCTTCCCGCTTCCACCGGCATGAACCTCCCGAGCCGGTCGAACGTATCCGCAATTGTGTCAGCGGCCTTCTGTGACAGCGCGGTGAACTGGATACCGGCCTGGGGAAATGAAAATATCGCTATAGTGCCGGATAATCGGTCTGTATCTGCGGCGAGGAGTTGCGGGGATATACAGAAAATGAACGCGATCGAGGCCGCAGCCAGTATAAGCGGGTGCCTGGAAGGTATTACTCGGAGGCCGCTGCTGTTTCTGTCTGAAGTTCTCATCGCGCGTTACAGCCCTACCACCTGTACGAATATTGAAGGCCGAGACTGACGTTATAATCCTCTCCCGAGTAAATAATCGGCTCGACCGCGTATCCTTCATCGATTATATCGCCGTTTTGTATGTCGTCCCTCATCAGCACGGCGTGCACCACTTCGGCGATCTTTACCGCACAGGCCGCCGAGAGGAGGGAGTATGCACGGAGCTTGCTGACCTTCGCCCTGGTAAAGGTGCGGGTCAGGGGATTGAATTTCCTGTCGGGAAGGAATTCCCTCAGGGTGAAATACAGAAGAAGGTTATCAGCGTGATAATAGAGATACCCCCAGAGCCTGTCGCCCCGGTAGAAATGCCCGGCGCCCCCGGACACCAGGGCCAGGTAGCCGGCGGTGAGCGCGTTGCCCATGAAGGGCTGGATTCCCTGATAGTTGGAAGCCTTTTCGATCATGGAGTGTGCGAGCGAATCGACGAAAAGCGTGGCGCCGCCGGCGCAGAGCATGTAGAGCCCGAAGTAGTATTGCGCCTGCACGTCCCGGGGGGTCGATTTTTTTTTATTATAATAATTCGCCCAGTAATTCGCGAGGCCGTTTATTTCAAGGTACAGATAGGGAGCGAGGTTGAAGCCCCAGAGGGCGAGTCCCTGCCAGTCGCTTGCACGGTAATAGCCGACGGTCGGCGCCAGGATGGGCATGGTCGCGCTCGCGGGACCGGTGATGAGGAGGGCGTAGATTGCCTCCACCGGCGACGGCTTGCGGAAAACGATCTCTTTTTTCATCCGATAGCGGTGGTTATCCATCGACTCGGCCAGCTCCCTGAACCCGGTAAGAATAAAGTCGCCGGCATGAGTGGCGCCGGGCGCGGGTATGGACCCGTTCTTGATGCGGACCGCGCCGATTTTCCTGAACCCGCGGATGCCCCTTTTTTCGCCCTCCGGGTCGGGGCGATAGGCGTCGAATGTCCCGCTTACGGACCGTCCGACATGGAACGCTGCGCCGGGGCCCTGCTCCAAGAACAGCGGTACGCGGTAGCGGGCGAAGAGCTTTGACAGAAAGATGCCGGCGTGCTCCTCCATGATGCTGCCATACCCAGACGTGCCTAACTTGCCGGTCATTGGTATGCGGGCCGTGTACTGGTACACGACGCGGCTATAGTAGGGGACGCCGATGCCGTAGGCGCGCATCGAGAGGAACATGAAGTCGTCCGAGTCGTCGAAGTCTGCCCTGATGACGAGGCTCATGCCGGCCTCGCTCGCGAACCCGAGCATGCAGCGTTCCTCGGTGCACCCGAATCGTTTCAACTCCTCGCGGAGGAGCGCCGGGTTTACCGGTTTGAAGGAGTCGGTGCTATCGATGATGCGCGCCATGTTTTCCTCGAGCAGCGTGGTGAGCATGGTTGCGCGTGGGCTGTTGGTCCTGATGGCCGCGATGCCGACGAGCGGCTTTTCCTCGGCGAAGGCAGCGCCCGCCGATAGGAGGGTCATTAGTAAAAGAGCTGCCGCGCGTGGGAGGTGGCGGCGCATCAATCCTCGATCCCCTTGCGGGGCATGACGCCCTGCTGGTAGTAGTGCTTGATCTCCTTCATTTCCGTGACCAGGTCGGCGTGGCCGATCAGCTTTTCAGATGCGCTGCGGCCCGTGAGCACCAGCTCGGTCGAATCAGGCTTGTTTTCGATGAGCGAGATGATGTCATCGTCTGAAATAAGCCCGAACCTCGCGGCGGTGATGATCTCGTCCAGGATGACGATGTCGAAGAGCGTGCCGGCAATGACCTCACGCGCGCGTTCGTAGCCCTCGAGGGTGTATCGCCGGTGCTCCTCGAATGAATCGTCGTCCGGACGGCAGAAGCGGCGGCTTCCGTAGCGCTCTATGGAGATGAGACAGCCCGTCTTTGATGCCGCCTCGAGCTCGCCCGTTGGCAGGCCCTTCATGAATTGTATGATCACGCTTTTAAGGCCCGATCCGGAGGCGCGAAATGCCAGTCCCAGGGCCGCGCTGGTCTTTCCCTTGCCGTTGCCGGTATAAATATGTATGTAGCCTTTTGGAAGCATATGTTTCACTCCGGCAGGAGTTCGGAGGATTTTTTTCTCGCCTCGTCATAGACCTGCTTGAGCGGGACCCCCAGTGACTGCGCGATGCTTCTGCAGTCTTCGTATTCCGGGGAGACGGTCACGACTCGTCCGCCCCTTGAGAGCACCTTGACGCCGATATCGCCGTATTTCGTTGTAATGTTTCTCATCTCACGGTCGAGGACCACGCGCTCCATCATGCTGTAGCGGATGCCGGCGGTGGTCGTTTCCTCGAAGATGATGCGGGCGATATCGTCCTTCGTCTCCTCGCGCGTAATGACGGTTAGCAGCACCCCGGGCCTCGATTTCTTCATGATAACCGGCGCGGTGAACACATCCAGGGCGCCTGACTCCAGGAGTCTGTCGAGGATGTGCTGGAAGAATTCCGGGTTCATGTCATCGATGTTCGTCTCAAGGGAAACGACGGTTTCGGATTGCGTGTCGCCCGTCAGCTCCCCGATATGCACGCGCAGTAAATTGGAGACGGGAAGGTCTTTCATGCCCGCGCCGTAGCCGGTTTTCTGGAGTTTCATTCCAGGCATGCGGCCGAATTCTTTTGTGAAATGCGTGAGAATCGCGGCGCCGGTCGGCGTGGCAAGCTCAGCCTCTATTCCGCTCGAATAGACGGGGACGCCGGCGAGTATCGCGGCCGTGGCCGGCGCCGGCACCGGGAGAAGGCCGTGGGCCGTCTGGACGAAACCCTCACCCACGTTGATGCGCGACGCGTACACAGCCTCGACCCCCATGAGGTCGAGGGCGGCGCAGGCACCGACCACGTCGATGATGGAGTCGACCGCTCCGATCTCGTGGAAATGAACTGACTCGATATCTATTCCGTGTATATCCGCTTCGATCGTCGCTATCTTTCTGAATATATCGGAAGCCGACTGCTTCACGCTGTTTTTCAGGGAACTTTTCTGTATGATTGCGAGGATGTCCGAGAGTCCCCGGTGATGATGGTGGCCGGTCGTACCGACCGTGAACTGCGTGCCTGAAATCCCGTTCTTCATGACACGGTTTGCCGATATCTCATAGTCGTGCAGGTCGAGCCGTGACAGCTCCGCCTTGAGAAGGGATATGTCGAGGCCGCAGTCGATGAGTTAACCGAGGATCATGTCTCCGCTCACGCCGGAGAAGCAGTCGAAATAAGCCGCCTTCATGTTACGTACCGATTAGATTAATCATTCCTGCTATGAACCCGGCGCCGAAGCCGTTATCGATGTTCACCACAGCCACCCCCGGTGCGCAGGTATTGAGCATGGTCAGGAGGGCACCGATACCCCCGAAGCTCGCGCCATAGCCGATGCTGGTAGGCACCGCGATGACCGGTTTGTCCACCAGACCGCCGATGACGCTCGGCAGGGCGCCGTCCATCCCTGCGACCGCGATCAGGACGTTGGCGCTGAAGAGGCTCGACGCGTTCTCGAAGAGCCGGTGGATGCCGGCGACGCCCACGTCGAAGAGCCGCTCGACAGGGTTGCCCATGGCCTCGGCGGTGACCGCGGCCTCCTCCGCGACCGGGATGTCGGACGTGCCCGCCGTGATCACCAGGACCTTGTCATCGGTTTTCGGCTGCGGGATCTCTCCGATGATGATGAGACGCGCTTCCTTCCTGTACAGGGCCCCAGGATTCACTTTCCTTACGGCCTCAAAGACTTCGTCCGTCGCCCTGCTGGCGATGATGGTCTTGTGGGCGGCGGTGAGCCTCTCGACGATTGCAGTGATCTGGTCGACGGTCTTCCCCGTGCAGTAGACGACCTCCGGGTACCCGGTCCTCAACGCCCGGTGGTTGTCGGTCCGGGCGAAGCCGAGGTCCTCGAAGGGGAGCATCTTCAGGGCATTCATGGCGTCCTGCACGGTGGTCGCGCCGTTTTTGACCCGTTCCAGAAGTTCCTGTATTTTATCCCTATCCAACATCCCCCTCCTCTGCGGTCGGATCGTTCATGCTACCCTTACGATACCCTTCGATGTCAAGCGTTATATGGCGGAACCCGATCCCCCTGAAGTGATCGGCTACGGCCGCGGACGTCCGTTCGTTTAAAAGGATCTTCATCTGCTTTCGCGGCGCCTCAATCCGCGCCAGGTTGCCGTGGTACCTGACCCTGACATCAGAGATACCGAGACCGTGAAGGTAGCGTTCTGCGCTGCGGACCGTGGCGAGGATCTCTTCAGTAATAGTTGTGCCGGTCGGTACGCGCGTTGCCAGGCAGGGTGTTGCGGGCCTGTCCCAGGTCGGCAGCCCGAGGCTGCGCGACGCGATCCGTATATTGTCCTTGGAGAGACCCGCATCGAGGAGCGGGCTCCGGATCCCGAGTTCTGTAAGGGCGCGCATACCGGGCCGGTAGTCCACGGTATCGTCGGTGTTGGAGCCTTCCGCCACGTTATCGATGCCCCGCTCGGCTGCGAACTGACTGATGGCGCGGAAGACATCGAGTTTGCAGTGGTAGCACCGGTCCGGCGGGTTCGCTATGACACGCTCGTTTCCGAATATGTCGATCCGGATTACGACATGGCGTATGCCCGCGGCGGCGGCGAAGGCCTTTGCCTCATCGATATCCTCTGACGGAATCAGAAGGGTGTCGGCGGTCACGGCCGCGACATTGTCTCCCAGGCGGTCGTGAGACGCTTTCAGGAGAAAGGTGCTGTCAACACCGCCGGAAAAGGCGACCGCAACCGTTCCCATAGCATCCAGGATGTCATCCAGCTTCCGGAGTTTTTGTTTAATAGAGGCTTTCATTGTATGCCCTCACCCCCATATGTGCTGTCTTACAAGCCCCCCAACCCCCCAGAGGGGGGCTTTTTCAATGAGTTAAGCATATTTTCTAAAGTCCCCCTCCGGGGGATTTAGGGGGCGTAGAAGACTATCCTCTTGATGTGAGTGCAATATTTTTCCAAATTACCTGCATTTTGTAAAGTAAACTTTATGCGCGGATTTGAGCAATTATAATCGGCCGATTTTGAGAGGCGCGAAGGGCGGCGATGGCGCGACGACCGGATCACGTGGATCGGGGGCTGTACCTGTTGATGTTTTCAGCAATCACGTTCCGGACTTTTTCCCGGAGCATATCGGCGTTCTCCGCGCAGAAGTCCCTGGTTGAGATGGCCTTCCCGATGATGATGTCGATGGTCCCTTTCTTGATATGGAGCGCTCCGCTCGGCATAAGATTGAAGCTGTTGATGACGGTTATGGGGACGACCGGGAGCTTGGATGTAATGGAGAACATGATCCCGCCCTTTTTAAAGGGCTGGAGCCTCCCGTCCTTGCTGCGCGTCCCTTCCCCGAAAAACAGGGCGCTGATGCCGTTTTTAAGCTCGCGTGCGTACCGGTTGATGGTCTCCACCGCTTTCTGGGGGTCCGAGCGGTCAATCGGAATCATTCTCCCCAATTTGAAGGCCTGGCCCATGATCGGGATCTTGAGGAGCGACTTCTTGATGACGAACCTGAGCGGCGAGGGCAGGGTCGTCCCGATGGCCAGGCCGTCCAGGTTGCTCTGGTGGTTTGAGATGAACACGTATGATTCATTCCTGCTGATGTTTTCCATCCCCTCCACATTGATCCGGACGCCGTTGGTGATGAGGATAAACCGCGCCCAGACCTGGCCGAACCAGTAGGGGACGCGTCCGGTCCGGTCCACGAAGGCGGACAGGAGAGCGAGTATGCCGAACGAGAAGGTCGACACCAGGGTCGTTGAGATCGAACGGACAGACAGGAAGAATCGTTTGATGGCATTTGTGTTCATGCGGGACACCTTTATATACAGTGCTTATCGTATTGCCGGTTTTGCCTTTTGTCAATGACTATGCCGTCAGATAATAAAAAAAATTGATCGTTGACCAAAATCATGTGGGTGGGTTACTCTGACCCCCGGATTTTACTCTGACACCGGTGGTTCGCTCATACCGGAAAGTCACAGTTAAGTTACTCTGACCCCCGGAGTCGGGATAACAGGGATTTACGGCTTTTCAAGGCCTTTCCCGGGGTCAGAGCAAAAATTTCCCCGGTCGCGTCGAAATTTTTTAACATAAACACAGCCGCGGCCGTTAACCGTATATGGAGGGTATGCCATGAAGCTCAGCAGAATGCTGTCCGCTCTGTTGTCTCTCATTGCCGTGTCATGCGGGAGCGTGTACACGGATTCCATGAACCCGTTGTACAATATCCCCCTGCCCGCATTTATTCGAGTGCCGCCACCCTATTCAGCCATAGGAATACCGGACCCGTCGTTTGGGAACAACGGGACCGTGGTCATGTCAGGGTCGGATTTTGGGTATGCGTTAGGTATGTTTTCAGGGATTAATGCTATTACAATAGACAAGCAAGGTGGTATTCTTGCTGTTGGACTAGTTGAATATACATCGGGTAATGCTCATATGGTACTCATGAGGTTCTCAAATGATGGTAGATTAGATCCAGAGTTTGGGATATCAGGTGGCTATATAATAGCTGATGAAGGAAAACATGATGTTAGTGATTCTGGTTATGTTGTTAAAACTGATAGTAAGGATAGAATAATTGTTGCTGGCTTTAGACCTGGCGATGTTGAAGGAGCACCTGTAGCTATATGGCGATTTATGCAAAATGGAGTTTTAGATTTAAGCTTTGGTATTAATGGTTGTGTTATGATTCAAGGTATTGGGTCTGATGTTACACCGACTTGGGACTGGTGCTATGATATGACTGTGGATGACAATGATAGAATTATTACAACAGGGTTTACGAGAAACATTTACATGGAATTTGTTATGTTTGTTCACAGGGTTACCAGTAGGGGCATTTCTGATACTGGTTTCGGCAATGATGGGGCTATTGTTTTAGACAGAATTGCTTATGGGGAAGATTACGTAAGAATTGGTGTTGGTTTTTCGGTAATAACTGAAAAATCATGCAATATACTGGTTTCTGGTATTTCTGGTAATTTGGCTGGTAATGGCGATATTATTTTAATCAAAATCAAGAACAATGGAGATTTAGATAAAACATTTGGTAAAAACGGTGTGATAATTAGTGATGGCGCTGCCCGTGATGGCTCTCCAGGAGGAACAGATATTGCTTCTGATATGATAATCGATAATCAAGGCAATATATTCATTACCGGTAAAAGTCAGAACATATATGGAGATGATGATATGGTTATCTGTAAATATGATTCTCAGGGCATGCCGGAATTGACATACGGACAGAATGGAATAGTTGTTAGTGATGGAGCAGGCGGTGTGACATCAAGCGATGATTACGGTGTTTCATTAATGCTGGATAATCAGCAAAGAATAATAATTGCTGGGGCAAGCCAGAATTCCGTTGGTGATATTGAAATGATATTGTGGCGATATGATAGCCATGGATCACTTGATACTACATTTGGCAATAATGGTATAGTGATTTGTGATAATGTTCCAAAAAGTACACCCGGGGGGATTGCTATGGCCGATGATGGAAAGATAATTATCGGTGGTTCATATGAGAAAATGCCTGAAGTCCACGATATGGTCATCTGGAAATACAAATAATTTTTTAAGTTTTTACTCTGACCCCGTCAAAATCCGGGTATTATCACATTAATATTTTACTCTGACCCCCAGGTTTTGGTCTCCAATACACCTTAATTTTACATATTTTTGATTTGACAGAAAAAGAACCAAAAAATATTGTATATCAAGAAACCGTCTAATCGGACGGTTTCTGTTGATCGGGAAAAATACAAAACCGCGTGCTGAATATCCAGACACCATGCACACGGCCCGTTTTGTTCATAAGGATAGGGGGGAGGTTCATCATGAGAAAGCTTACCAGTGTATCTGTCTGTCTTTTTGCCTCGTTTTTTATTATTACCGGATGTTCAAGCGAAAAGGAAAAATGGTTCCAGACTAACGACCCCCCAGCGCCGTTCAACCTGTTTCATCTTTTTGATAATTATCCGTCCCTAAAAGCGGCATGGGACAGCGTTCCCGGGCACATGGGCAATGTGAAGATGGCCGAGATGATGAAGGCGGACATACCCGGGACCGCCGAGTTCCTCAGCATCCTGGCCTTCCTGATGGACCGGGCGGACTTTCCCGGCCTGGACCTCCTGGACGACCTGAAGGCCGCGCTCGCCCTGGTATCCGACGATTCTGAGCGCTTCTACGGCAACAACCAGAAGTGGAGCGAGAGCGGGACCGAGGCCTACGATATTCATTCATACTACGGGGACGGGAATGCCGATGTGTACCTGTCCGAAGAGAACGGCTTTTACGGCTTCCTTGACGAGATCTCCCGATACACCGGCGGACCCAAAGTGGGCGTGAGCGTGATCGGCATGACCAACAGGATCGTGAAGTATCTGGTGGACAATAAGGACGCTGGCGATCTCCAGGAATTCATGGACGACCTGCGCGAGGTCCTCACAGAGGACGTGGACCCTGCCGACGGCGTCCCCGACTTTCAGGTGACCCTGAAGGACTTGGCCGAGTTCGCGGCCACGCCAATGGCTATCGCCGACTTTCCCATGTGGATCGACACGCCCGATCCCCTGAACCCGGGTGATGATACCCTTGTCGAAAACATAAGCGATATGGATACCCACACTGATTCGGAGCTCGGCAACATGGCGCTCGGGTTCCAGAAACTCCTCTCAGGCATGATCACCCTGATGAACGGCGCCACCATTGACCGCGACGGCATGTACGACATGATCAACAATCTGAGCGCAGCGGTCGACGATGTGGACGCGACCGAGCGGCTCGTGTGGAACATGTCCAACTACTTCACGCCGAACGGGCTCTACTACACCACCGAGGACAATTCCAACACGGTGGTCGACACGGTGAACAAGAAATACTGCACGGACAGCGGCCAGCTCTATTCGGACGCGCAGATCGGCGAGACCCTGCGCGAGGTCCTCACCGCCTCTGCCGGCCTCTTCCTCAGGGACGACCGGCGGGGCTCGCTTTCATGGTATGATAGTATTGCCTCCGAGGACTATCCCCTCGCCGGCGTGCTCAAAAACGCCAAGAAGGTCTATGCCGACTGGGAAACGGCGCAGATCCAGGAATCGATCTACGACATGATGCGGTTCGACATATTCGGCAGGGACCGCCGGGTGTCCGGCTCCTACGGAACGAGCCTGCTGGAGCACCTCCTGTTCGTGGGCGCGGTATCGGGCAACTTCGGGTTTGAGTGGAAGCCGAACACCGATGAAGTTAATGATAATCCCATCATGGATCCCTACAATACAGTCCAGCGTGAGAACGGGCATGGCGAGTTTATTGGTGAGCTTACGCTTAACGATTCACTCTTTTCACTTGAGTGCCAGAAAGATGCAGCAGCACAGGTAGGGACTTTTGAGATCGCCTTTGATAACAGTACACCAAAGATCAATGCTCCTGACGGCAGAAATTGTGTGTTCAGGAGCAGGGATTCTTTTAATGAAGATAACAAAGCCACCCGTCAATTTACCTTTTCCCTGAACTATCCTGCGATCAGGTTCTCCAGCGGTCCGTGTGCAGGCGACTATGGAACCGGGACTGGCGGCAATCCGTCAGGCCCGGCGCCCGCCACGGACGGATACATTCCCTACACTGCCAACGGCAACGGGTTCAAGGACCTTTCGTCCTGGACCTTCGCCCATGTGATCCGGGCCTGCTGGGAGGGCGAGGGGCCCTATTACGCGACCCAGGGGGCCGTCTCTATCGGGGCGGACAAGTACCGCTACTTCCGGCCTGACGGCACCGTATACGCCGAGGTCGACAAGTCGACAGAGCCATGGGTCTACACCTATCCGGTTGATTCTTCTTCTTCATATGATGCGGCTGACGCTTCCAGCCCCGGAAATCGCTGGAACAGGTATAAGGCATCATGGAGCACAGATCATTACATGATAGAGACGCGGCAAGATCAGGGTAGTGATTTAATACGATACTGGATTCCGAAAGACTCAGACGGCGACACAGAGGCGGATGCAGCCCCTGTCGTGGGCGGGAAGGACACTTCTTCTGGCCGCACCTACTATGAGATTATACAGGAAAATGACCATAACCGCGAGTGCGCGAGTTATGAAGAGGCGATCTTCCGAAACTTCCAGTGGGTGATGAATGAGAAGAAAATGGTGCTGATTATACCATTGTATATCTACGCGACAATCCCATTACTTGCGAGAATGGAAAGCGCAGTTTATCAAATAATAGAAGGGAATGGAATAACTGGGCTATCATTGGCAAGGAAATATCGTGCCAATGGTGTCTGGGCCAAGGCCAACACTGGAAGCACAAACGATTCTACCTGCACTTATGCAAATACCTCGAAGGTCCCAGGTGATTATCGGATCACGGTATTGGCAACACCGACACGCTATCAGATGTGGAATTATGTAGGTTCTTATTGGTATAACGATGATGTTTTAAAACTTACAGTGGTTGATTCCGTTAAAGTCTACACTAACACCATCGGCCGCGGAACCGCAACCCCGGGCATTGTGGCGCACAACATCTTCGCGCTGTCACGGCTGGCTTTCCCCCGGAGCGCGTTGATCACCAGGACTTTCAACAGCAGGGACTACGAGCACTATCTCCTGGGTTCCAAGAATGTGAATAACAACAACACCACGGACGAGGGGTTTACGACTTCCAACACGGTCTGGAAGAACAGAAACGCGCTGGTGCCCCTGTTCATCGCGCTCCTCGCGCCCCTGCGCGAGAAATCGACGCCCGAGGTCAACGCCCTGGCCAAGATGCTCGAAGGCCTCAAGTTCCTCATCAAGCCGATGGTCTACTTCAATTACAACATCGGGAGCACCAACGGCTATGACGAGGTGGCGATGAACTGCTGGCTGCCGCGGATCATGGGGCCGCGCGCGACTGCCAACGACGCCTGGCCGTCGAGCGAGGAATACGAGGCGCCCCATTCGCGCGCGCTCATGGGCGACTGGGACGTCACCGGTTTCGACAAAGAAGACGATAGCGAGACAGCCTGGCTCGGCGGATGGGACGCTCAGGACTACTACCGGCCGGAGGAGATCCCGACCCTGCTCTCGGTGCTCATCGATTCTGACATCTCCAGAACGAGAGCGAACATTTCCCAGCGAGCGGACGGGCTCCTGGCCAAGCTCCTCAGCTACGGCGACACCTGCGTCCGGCCTTCGGTCACCGAAACGGTCGTCACGCCGGAGCCCTTCACCGCCGACGAGCTTGCCGCGGTGGACAATGTCTGTCTCGGCCTGGAGCAGATGACGAGCGGGATGAAAACCTCCGAGCGGGCCAGGGGCACGGAGATAGAGGAGCGGATGTCGAACGGCACCTGCGGCGGAACGGTGACGGCGCTGTCGTCGGTCAAGCAGCTCGACCTGCCGGAATGGATGTTCGCCAAGCGTATCCGTCCGGATGACCCGGCAAAATACATCGACCTGGATCTGGATGACCTGCTCGACAAGGTCATCGGCGAGGCGCCCGACGAGGGCCTCAACCAGTTCCACGACACAAATGCGAACCTGGCGGACGGCACGCCTGACTGGAGTGATTTCACCAACGTGGATGACGACGGGGCCCTGGACGTGCTTCAGACCCTCATCGGCCAGTTCATGGCCGAAGGCTCGCCCTACCGTATAACCGAGTACCTGTTCGACATCGTCGAGGCAGTCCTTCGCCACAACCCGTCCGAGGCGCAGGTCAAGGGTCTCCAGTATAATCTCGGCAAGATGCTGGCGTATTACGGCGAAGACTCTTCACATGTTTACCGGTGGATGATGCAAGGCGAGGACCCGAATTTCTCGGTGCTCTACGACCTCCTGACCACGGCCCTTCCCAGGGTGGATGATGAAATGGAGCTTTATGCATCAGCCAACGGCAAGACACGGGGAGAGGTGTACCGGTCGCTCATGGCGAGCCTGGAGAACGTGACCAGGGACAACGGCATGGCCGCGTTCATCATGGACGAGATATCGATCGGGCATCATTCAAGCGGCGATCTTATCAATGATCTCGCACTCTGGCTCGACAGCGATCTGATCAGCGGGCCGAATACCGTCTTTTTCCGCACCATGTCGGATTTACTCAACGACATGGCGGGAATCGTGTCGGCGTCTCCTTCGTCGGAAGAGCTCTACCTGATCTATGATAATTATGGATTTCAGACGAATTAGATGTTAATTTAGTCAAAAAGGTGAAGGGACACCCGCCGGCAGGCGGGTGTTTTTATTTTTTACTCTGACCCCCCAGTTTTTTTTCATCAAAATTAATACTCAAACGTATATAAATCAAAGAGCATTTTAAGGTACAATCATGCCTAGAAAACTAAGAATTTGCATGCCGGATTTAACATACCATATTACTTCACGGTGCATAGAAAAAAGGCCTCTTATGCAATCAGATAAAATGAAGGAATTGATGCATGATGTTATAAATCTGGCTGCTGATAAATATAATTTCAAGCTGGTTGCATATACTTTAATGGATAATCATTTCCATTTTTATATCAAGACTGTTAAAAAAGGTGAAACTATCTCACGAATAATGCAGTTTATTAAATCTCAGTACGCCAGGCGCTACAATAGAATGATGAACAGAATCGGACCATTCTGGAATGAACGGTTTCATGATACGATAGTTGAAAAATCATCCAACCCAATTGACGTATTTTTATACATTTTGGTATATATAGGGTTCAATCCGGTCCGCAGTAAATATGTGAAAGATCCCAGAGATTATCCTTTCAGCAGTTATAGAAGTTATGTCGATGAAGATTATGTGCCGCCGGTAAAGATAACATTGCATGACTATTTTTTAAATCTTGGATCAACTTTTAAAGAACGTGCCAATAAATTACTTGAATATGAAGATAGGTATAGAAAGAGGCTGATTCAGGAGAATATTTTTCTATAATATGGATTTATTAAAATCAGTGAGATTCATAAACTATGTAAAAAAATATATTGTACATCTAATAATATCCTCAAATTACCATCATCAATATTATCTATTAGATAATTAAAACTATTATCATTAAAATACAATAATTCAATTAAGGCTTACGGATTTTATTACTCTGACACCTGGTAGGTAGATGTCATTTACTCTGACCCCGGAAGGGACCCCGGAAGGGAAGGAGGAAGAGACCCCTAAGTATCCTCATCGATGCAGCTTCTTTGGAAGGCTGTCGACAAACTTCTTCAGCTCCTCGAGGTTCGAAAAAATGCCGGCCAGCGCGTAGATAGAGAGCGCCAGCCCGAGCACGATACTGATAGGAATCTCCAGACCGCGGCCGAAATAGCTCCGGAGCCAGCCGAACGAATTGCTGAACGGTATGAGGAACATGCTCACCAGGATTATGAAGCCGGCAGCGCTCCACTGCAGTCCGGAGACATGGTGCTCGTAGTGCACATCGGACCGGAACACGCTGATCATGATCGACTCGCAGAGGTCGCGGTCCATTGCATGGGGGCCATCGTCCGTCAACGATTCGAACCTGCTGTTAAGGACGGCAATGTCGTGTCTGCACCGAGAGCAGTGGAGCATGTGAAATTGCACCGCTAACGGGATATGCGACCGATTGTCCATTTCCAGAAAGCGTTTTTGAACATTTTCACAATTCATGATAATCCTCCGCGATGGTTCCTCTGAGTTCACCGCGCAGCATGTTCTTTGCGCGAAGAACGTTTGATTTTATCGTATTCACCGGATACCCGGTGATCTCGCTGATTTCTCCGTACGTCAGTCCCAGAAAAAAATAGAAGTCGACGCATATCCGGTACCGTTCCGGTAAATCGTTGATGGCCTTCAGCAACACCCGCCGTATCTCTTCCCTCACATGTCCGGTCTCAGGCGTCGAACCGCCTGACGGAAGCTCCTCCGGCACATCGGGCTCTATCCGCTTTGAACCGATGCGATTGATCCCGTGGTTATAGGCGATCCGTGTCAGCCAGAAGCGGAACGGCGCCCTTCCGGCGTATGTTTTCAGGCTTTCGTAAGCCCTGATGAAAACCTCCTGGGTGAAGTCGTATGAATCATCCCTGTTTTTGAAAAAACGCATTCCGATGCCGAAGATCTTTTTCTGGTACCGCTCCACAATGAGCCTGAAGCTGTCTATGCCGCCGAGAAGTACCTGCCTAACGATCTGTTCATCGGTCTTCTGCTCATGTCCCATTTCCGCTCTTGTTCATCCTGGCCTTGATCCCGAAAAAAATAAGGAGACTCACGCCCAGGGAGAGTGGGATCAGCCCGCTCAGGACCGGGTAGGTGAAGCCCTCCAGGATAACGAAAAACACCACCAGGCACGCGCCTATGCTGGTGAGCACCAGCCCGGAGAACAGGCTGAAGGTGGAGTAATCGAATTCGCTCTTTCGGTACGCCCCCTTTTCAATAATAAGCAGACGCTGCTTATAATTCCAGTAAAGGAAGAAAAAGAGGACCACGCCTCCGGTGACGATTCCCACAATCGGGATGACGGTGACGAGTACCTGTGCTGCAGTTGACGGCATACGCAACTCCTTTGATTCATTTCTGCAATTATCTCATCACCCTGAACAAATATGTAAATCATTTTTTTCTTCCGCCATCGGATTAGCCCGCATTCATCAGCGCGTCGCCGTCGCCGATGTCCGCCGAGGACCGGTCAGACCACATGTACGCGGTGGTTTCGCATTTCAGCTTAAAATCAAAGTACGACTCTTTCAGGTACTCCTTCAATTCAGGGTTCAGCCTGCGGTAGAGTCGGCGCATGTTGACAATCGCGCGACGCGCCGGGCGTTCGACCGGGGTAAAAGCAATCTTACCCTCACTGCCGAACTTCGCCTCATACTCCTCTTCGAGGTGCTTGAGCGATGATTTCATGTAGGCGGAAACACGTTCCGCGGTCAGGATATCATCGGTCATCTTGAAGAAGTGGTATCCCTTGATTGCCAGGTTGACCGCCAGTGAAAATTTTTTCGGGTTGTGCAGAAGGGCCGATCCGAGGAGCTTCAGGTAGTAAAAGCCGTACCTGGAAAAAATTTGCAGCCCCAGCGATCGTAGAAAGGCGCGTATATCGCTGCCGCTGATGGAACTGTCGATAACGTTCGTGCCGGGCATACGCCTGATCAGCCTGATGCACCGCTCAAAATAGCGTTTCGGCTGGTATATGGTTGCGATGACCTGCTTGTATCCCTCCATCAGGGTTGTGATCGGCATGCGGGGGATGAAGTTTATCTCCATGGAATGAGTGTTGTTGCCGTCCGATTCTCCGAGAATGCGCCCCTCGCGCTCGAGACGTCGATAGAGCTGGGTGTTGGGGAGTGCTATCATGGTCCCGATCATGGCAAGCGGGATCCCCGCCTTCTGGATAAAATCGATCTGCAGATCGAATATATTTTCGGGGTCGCTGTCGAACCCGATGATGAATCCGCCCATCACTTCCATCCCCCTTGATTGTATCGTCTGCACGCTCTCGAGAATGTCCGCCTTGGTATTCTGCTGTTTCTGGGTCAACTCAAGCGTCTCCTGAACCGGGGTCTCGATGCCGATGAAGACCATGTCCATACCGGCCTCCACCATCAGGTCCATGAGCTGGTCGTCCTGGGCCAGGTTGATGCTTGCCTCGGTATACAGGGGGAAGGGATAATTGTTCGCTTTCTGCCATTGAATGACATGGGTCAGGAGCTCGCGCACCTTTTTTTTGTTGCCGATAAAATTATCGTCCACGATGAAGAGGGGCCCTCGGTAGCCGGCCCGGTACAGGACATCCATTTCGTTGACGAACTGCTCGGGGAGCTTGTAGCGGGGGACCCGGCCGAACATCTCAATGATGTCGCAGAATTCGCAATTGAAGGGGCAGCCCCTGGATGACTGCAGCGCCATGGACGCGTACGCTGAGAGGTCGAGCAGGTCAAACCGCGGCACGGGAGTTTTGGTGATGTCCGGCTTGGTTTCATCGCGGTACATTTTTTGTGGGCGGCCATCTTCAAGGTCGCGGATGAATTTCGGGAGGGTGATTTCCCCCTCGTTCAGGATAAAGTGGTCGACGCCACGGATACTTTTATAGCTGTTTGTCGGATAGGGCCCGCCGGCCGCGACCGGGACGCCGCAATTGTTGCACATCCGGACGACCTTATGGAACGAATCTTTTTGCACAATCATGGCCGAAACAAATACCATGTTGGCATTCATGATGTCTTCATGGGTCACTGTCTGATAGTTAAGATCGATAAGCCTGACATCGTAGTTGGACGGGAGCATGGCGGCGACCGTAATGAGCCCGAGAGGCGGCATGAGCGTCTTGTAGCCGACAAAGGGTAGTGCGTATTTAAGGCTCCAGTAGGTCGCAGGAATCTCAGGGTAGATCATTAATATCTTCCTTTTCATATCCTTCTCCATAGGTCACGATGTATATTATTCGGGATTTCGAACGATCAGTATTGTGTTTCGCCTGGACTGCCGTTTGCTTCGGTGCGCCGGTTACAAAGACCTGAGTATCTTGATCCCGTAGATGGCGCTCAGAACGACCACTATTCCGAGAATTGATTCAAGCATGATTTGCTCCATCGGACTTTATATAACTTCCGGCAGTTATACCGGCTTTATTGGAAAGACAGGCTGAAATGCCGCCGGGTTGCAAAAAATCAGCGGCCTGATAAAATTATTGACATATATACTATGGGCGCTTTTTAATTTTTTCAGGATTATAAATGGAAGAGGATGGGATCTGGTGGTTCCCGCGGTCTTCAAAACCGTAGGCCGCGATTTATCGCGGCGGCAGGTTCGATTCCTGCCCCTTCCGCATGCATGTATGCCATGATGGAAGATAAGAATCTACTCCTCAGAAGCATCCCCCAGGTGGACAAAATTCTCCAGTCCGATGAGGTACAGGCATTCGTCGCTGAGATCGGCCGCCCTCTGGTAGCCGATATCATCCGGGAAGTCCTGGCCGAAGCTCGCGCCGGGGCGGGCCGGGGGGAACAGGTTGACCCGGCCGGGATCGTTTCAGACGTGGCCTCGCGATGCGCGAAGGCGATGCTCCGCAAGCTCCGGCGCGTCGTTAACGGCACCGGCGTGCTTATCCATACCAACCTCGGCCGTTCGCCCCTGGGCGAAGAGGTATTGGGACGGCTCGCCGAAGAGCTCTCCGGCTACTGCAATCTGGAATACGACCTGCCGGCGCGCGAGCGCGGGAAGCGCGGCGGTTTCGCGGAGGAACTCATGTGCCGATGCACCGGCGCTGAGGACGCGCTTATAGTCAACAACAACGCCTCCAGCGTGTTTCTCATCCTGAACGAGTTCGCAAACGGGAAAGAGGTGGTCGTGTCGAGGGGCGAGCTCATCCAGATCGGCGGCGGCTTCAGGCTCCCGGATATCATGAGCCAGAGCGGCCCGGTACTTGTCGAGGCGGGCACCACCAATATAACCACGATACGTGATTATCGAGCCGCCGTAACCGGGAACACCGCCATGGTCCTCTCCTGCCACCGATCGAATTTCACGATTGAAGGGTTCACAGAAAGCCCGTCCCTCGCGGAGCTTGCCTCCCTGAAAAGCGAATCGGTCATATTCGTACGCGATCTCGGGAGCGGTAACCTCGTTACGGACCAGCGGCTGCCGCGTCCATTCGAGCCGACGGTACGGTCGGAGCTCGAGCAGGGACCGGACCTGGTCTGCTTCAGCGGGGACAAGCTCCTGGGAGGGTGCCAGGCGGGCGTCATCGTGGGCCGGAAGGACCTGATAGCAAGGCTCAGACGCAACCCGCTCATGCGCATGATACGGGTGGACAAAGTCACCTATTTCATTATTCAAGAAACGCTTCTCCATCACGTTAACGGCGACGTCGAGAAGATAGAGCTCTGGGACGCCATGCTTCGGGACATGAAGGACGTTTCCCGGCGCGTTAACAGGTTTTTCAGGCTCATGAAGAGCCGCGACAAAAGGAAGTTCGTGAAGCGCGTTAAAACGCGCTGCACCGTGGGCGGCGGAGCGATGCCGGGCTTTGAGATGGAAAGCCGCGGGGTACAGATACATTTCCCCGGCGTGCAGGCCGATGAGATCCACGCGGCGTTTCTTTCGGCTAAGGTTCCCCTTGTCGGTTCAATTGTCAACAACCGCTTTACCATCGATTTTTTCACAATATCAAAGAGTGACGTGCCGCACGCGGCCGGAGCCGCGGACATGGTGCTATCGCGCTACGGGGGGGCATGATGTACGTTGTCGGGACGTCCGGGCATATTGACCACGGTAAAACATCCCTGATACTCGCGCTCACGGGGACCGACTGTGACCGGCTCCCTGAGGAGAAGGCGCGGCAGATGACCATCGATATCGGTTTTGCCGGCATGGAGGTGCCGGGATTCGGCACTGTGAATTTCATCGACGTCCCCGGGCACGAGCGCTTCATCCGCAACATGGTCGCCGGCGCCTGGGGGATCGACCTCGGTCTTCTGGTGGTGGCGGCCGATGACGGGTGGATGCCGCAGACCGAGGACCACTTTCGTGTGCTCCAGCTCCTTGGGGTGGAGCGAATCATAGCCGCCATCAATAAAATAGACGCCGCGGACTCGGAAACAACCGATCTTGTGGAGGAGCAGGTCCGCGAGCGTATTGCCGGCACGCGGTATGAGGGCGCCCAGATCGCGCGGGTCTCCGCGAAGACCGGGGACGGCATAGACGCCCTCAGGGACGCAATCGCGGCAAATCTAAAGAAGCTGTCGCGGGCAACAGACGCTGACAAGCCCTACCTCTATATCGATCGCGTGTTCGCGTCAAAGGGCTATGGTACCGTTGTTACCGGGACGCTCAGGAACGGTATTCTCCATGAGAACGACGCTGTCACGATACAGCCGGGAAACATCGAGGGCAGGATCAAACGTATTGAAAGCAATTACAGCGCCATTGAGGAGGGAAGCCCCTCCCAGCGGACGGCCCTGAATATTTCCGGTGTACCCGCTGACACGCTCAAGCGCGGGCATATCCTGTACCGGCAGCGGTTCTTTACCGAGTCTGAACAGATCATTGCCCGCCTTGAGTTGCTGGAAACGAAACGAGAACTCAAGAACAACGCGGGTATCGAGGTGCTCATTGGTACGGCCGCAGTCAAGGGGAAGGTGATCCTTCTCTCCGGGGACAAGATAACACAGGGAGCGGTGGCGGCGCGTATCAAGTTCAATGAGCCGTGGTACACGTATCCCGGCCAGCCGTTTGTGCTCACCGGTCCCGGCGGGTTCAGGATCCTGGGCGGCGGCAGGGTGTTGCTGCCGGCATACGATTCGCATAAAAATAGGGGACAGGTCGTCGAGGGCCTCGGCCTTTTCCGATCGTACGGACTAGAAGAACGGATTGCCTTCATCATATCGGTGCGCCGTGGCATAAAGCGGACGGACCTGCATGCCATGTTTCCCGAACGGACGGAGGACATCGAATCGGCCCTCATTTCGCTCGTGAAAAAAAACCTTGTGAAACAAACGGGCGACTACCTCATGCCTGCGAAGTACTATGATTCGCTGGTAAAAAGGATTTTGGAGACGGTGAACAAGCATATAGGGCTGAACCTGAAGGAGATCGCCGACATAACCGGTGACGACCAGGATATATGCAGGCTTATTATGCCCTCCCTCGTCAGCGCGAAACAAGTCATGGAAAAGGAAGGAAAATTTTTTTCCGACCGCGGCGGGCAGGTTGGCCTGTCAAAAGGCAAAAAACAGCTTATGGATACTGCCAAAGCAAACGGCGGCGGCGGCATAGAGTTGGACAACCTGGGGAATGAGTCGGTCAGGACAGACGCGAAGGAATTGATCAAGCTGGGTGAGCTCGTGAGCCTGGACGGCAATATCCTCTATCATCGGGAGGTGTATGAGAAAATGAGGGACGCCATTATGGCGCAGTTTGTAAAAAAGGATAAATTATCTGTCCCCGAAGCGAAGGAGGTGGTCGGCCTTTCGCGAAAATATATCATACCTCTGCTGAACCGCATCGAACGAGACGGAATGATTCGGCGCCTTGGTGATTTTAGAGTCAAGGTATAAAAAATGACAAATCTCATCATTATTGTCATATATTTTAAAAAGCCCGCCTATACTTCATTTTTTTTATTAATTCACTAATTAATATTTGATTAAGAAGTTTGAAATTGATATTATTGTATGGATATCCATAGAGGATGGAAATCCGCGCAGAAAATTGCGTGCGCGGCTATAACGCGGTTCAATCTCCTTATTCACCCCCTCGATATCCACTTGTTGCGTGTTGCCTGATGGCGGCAATGAAAGTCGACCCGATGCAGGGTGGCAGGGCAATGAAAATTCAGCTAAGAATAAGAGCAATAGTGCCGATCGCAACGGTACTGATGTGTATCGGCATTGCCGCGCTGGTATCGTCGTGCTATGAGGACGATTTTGATTTCGCCATGAGGATGGAACTTTTCCCTGTCCAGGTCTTCATTCCCGAGGAGGGCATACCGGAGCCGGGCGGCGGCGGCATAATCACCATCGGCGCCAAGACAGAGACGAGTATCCAACTCCTCTGGGAACAGGCCGAGGACATTGAAACGCCGCAGGAGTATCTTGAATACCGGCTCTACCTGTCCGAGTTTAACAACATCGCCGCGCCGGATGATGCCGAGGAAAAAGGCACAGTCGTTGAAGACTGGACGCCGGATCTGACGGCGGCTGCCGCTTACGGGCTTGTGGCAGGTAGAGCATATTACTTCAACGTGGTGGTGAGGGATGGAGAGGGCAATAGCGCGGCGTATCTGACCGTGCATACAATGACGCAGAGCGATGCCATCTACCTCTTTTCGGCCGGGCTGTACCAGGGAAACCTTACGACAATGACGACGAGTTCGCCGAGGGCGGATATTGACTCCTATTGCATTTCCGCCAAGGAGAACATCTATCCCGAACTTCCGTGCCTCACTGTCCGGGCTTTTATCAGCATATCCCCGTCGGATTCCATAGCAGCCATGCCGGCCAATTTTCTCGTGCCGACCGACAGAAAGATAATAAGCACTACCGGCACTGAACTGGCGCCGAACTGGGCCGGCCTCTTCGACGGCGCCATCAACGAGACGCTCGCCAAGGCGGGTGTTGCCGTAAATTTCTGGTGGTCCGGTTCGGAAGCGAACGGAGAAGCGGCTGCGGCAAAAAGTGTCGTGCCGGCCATGACCAATTGCAACGGCTGGAAGGACGGCACCAATGCTTCGACAGGCAGGGACGGCGCCACCAATAAAACCGATGATACGTGGATCAACGAGGGTGATTCGAACTGCAATAATTCGCTCAATGTCCTCTGCGCGTGCTGGTGAACCGGGATACCGCCGATAAAAATTAATTGACGTTTCTGTTCAACCTGCTACTGTTATTACCATGAGAAAGCATATCATCTTCATAGCGGCGGTTTCTGTCGCGGGCGCCCTCGTATCGTCAGTCCAACTCTTCCAGCACTACTTTCCGAACACCGAATTCGGCATGGCATTATGCGGGAACGGGATTGTCAACCCGTGCCGGGTGCTCTGCCAGTCGGGATTCGATTCGATCTTCGGCTTTCCCATAGCGGGGATGGGCCTCCTGGCGTACCTGTTCATAATCGTGGTTTCATCGGTCACCCTGCTTGCGGGCGAGGACCGGTATTCGCATTGCTTTGCCGTGCTGGCGCCCGTGTCGGCGCTCTCCATCATCGTTGATATCGTGCTCGGTTCGATCCTCATATATCTCCGGATTCCCTGCCGGCTCTGCGTCATAGCGTATGTCATTAATATCCTGATATTCGGTTCGGTCTTCCTCTGGTACCTTGATTTCAGGGAGATCAACCGGGGGGTTCGGGACATATACGCGGGCCTTGTTTCTTTTCTTAAGAATACTTCAAACCGGCCGCTGGCCGTGAGCTTCGCTCTCATAATGATTTTCATGTTCTTCTCGGTTGTATCGCTTTCAGCGTATATGAATATACGGGGGGAAAAATCAGAGGAGTCGCTGGCACGGATGAAAAAATTCGACGCTTATTATCGTTCTCTCCCCGTCGAAAGCGTCTCTCTACCGCCGAGTTCCATGATCATTGGCGGAAAAGATGCCGATATTACAATAGTCATCTTCACCGATTTTATCTGCCCGGCCTGCCGAAGGTTCTATGAGATTGAAAAAGAACTCATGTCCAGATTCTGGATGAAGATACGGATTGAATATTATCATTTTCCTCTCGATATTGTTTGTAACCCGCACGCGCCGCGGACCGTCTATTCAAATTCGTGCGTTGCCGCACAGGCCTTTACCGCCGCGGCCAGGAGGGGGATATTCAAGGACCTCCTTCAGTACCATTACGAGCATTATCATGAAAATAGCGAGCGCCTTCGCGCCGGCGACGTGCTCGTGTCGGTAAAACATTATTTTAAAGACCGATTTTTTCCGGGCGACTACGACAGTTTTTTAAAAGAAGTCCTTTCAGAGCAGTCCAAGGTCGATGTCTATAACGATGTGTCGGCCGGCGGCAGGCTGGGTGTGCGCGCTGTGCCGACGCTTTATATAAACGGGAGGAGGCTTGAGGGGATTCCCGATGCGGACCTCCTATCTTACGTGCTGGCTCGCGAACTGGGTGTGAAATGATGCTACAACGAAGCATGCCTGTCATTCTCTTTATCCTCCTGGTTATTATTCCAGCACGATACGCCCTGTCTGACGATGAGGAAACATATCATGCCCATGACATTATCATCGGCGCCAAGGCCGGTTATTCCATGTTCGAGGGGTACTACCGCAGCCGCTTCAGCGGTTCGTACTGCACCGGTTTATCTCTGATGTATGGCAACCCCGGGATCGCAAAATACCTGATGGGCGAGCTTGAAGTTGCTTACGCGCGCTACCCCCTGAGGAAGGGGCGTACTTCGATGGTGGAATACCTGTCGCTTGTCGGCCAGAGCCGGGGATCGTACATGGAATCAATTTCGCTCAATTTCGGCCCGGTGTTTTATTATCCTATCGACCTGCATTTCCAGATTTATACGGGCCTGTCCGCCCTCGGATCGTACCTCCATCTACATCTCGACAGGTACGATAAAAACGAGAAGACTATCAAGCCCGGCCTGCTGGCACGGGCCGGTTTCTTTATCCCCGTGCGTAAGGGATTCAGGTTCAGGATCGGCGCCGAGTATACGCTGAAATACCTCTCGGGAAAACCGCTGTATGGATTCAATTTCATCGGCGGCCTTTCATACAATTTCAACCCGGTCGAGCGCGCGGGCGAGCCGGGCGCGGAACGGGACGCGCCGGGGCGCATAGAATGGTACATGGCAATGGCGGAAAAAGCGGTCAAGAAGGGGAACGCGGAAGAGGCGCGGGAGAACTACAAAAAGGTCCTTGCCATTGACGGGACAAACCGGGAGGCGCGGCGAAAGCTGGATGAAATCAAAAAAGCCGAGGCCGATTACGCGCGGGCGACCAGGCTCGCCGGAAATAAGCGGTTTTATGACGCCCTGCCGCTCCTTGAAGACGCCGGCGCCTATCTGCTCGCCGCGCGTAATGATATTGAAGAGATCAGGAAACAACTTGCCGCTGAGATACCGGGCCTTGAAAAGACCGGGATCGAACTGTATGAAAAGGGTGACTACCGGGGATGCATAACGATAATGAATCGTCTGCTCCTTGTTGATCCGAGGAACAAAGTCGGTTTGATATACCTGCCGCGTGCGGTCAAGCGGCAGGAGGCCATGGAGAGATTGCGATGATACTCGGTTTTGACGTCGGGAACACCAGCACGACCGGCGGTATTTACGCTGAGCATGGAAGCGGGCCAGATTTTACGTATCGGTTTTCGACCGAAAAAGATACGGATCCGAAACGGCTGGGACGGCAGGTCGGCGACGGAATCGCCAAAGGCGGTGAGACTACGGGAGGCCTCACCTTCGCGGGCCTGGCCTTCTCCAGCGTGGTCCCGGAAATCAATGCCGCGTATCATACAATGGCCCGTGAGAGGTTCGGCCTCACGGCTTACGAGATAACCTGCCGGAGCAGGCTGAACTTCAAGATTAACTATAATGATCCGGAAGAGCTCGGCGTCGACCGTATCGTGAACGCGGCTGCCGCGTTCGAGGAGTACGGCGGCGGGTGCATCGTGGTCGATATCGGGACCGCCGTCACCTTCTGCGTGCTCCTGGAGAACCGGATCTTTGACGGCGGCATCATCGCGCCCGGCGTCAGCACGGCAATCCGCTCCCTGTCCGGACGGGCCTCCCGCCTGCCGGAGGTCCCCTTCGAAAAGCCGGACCGCCTTGCCGCACGGGACACGGTCAATGCGCTCAAATCCGGTTTTTTCTACGGCTGGCTTTCGCTCGCCGACGGGATTATAGGGAGGATCGAGGCGGAGTACGGGAGACGGTTCAGGGTGATCCTTACCGGCGGCTTCGCCGGCGCGGTGACGGAGCATCTTGTCCACGAAAACACTGTCGATCCCCTCCTGGCCATGAAAGGAATTAAATATATATATGATATGAACAGGTGAGACAGGTGAAATTCACTGTTGCCTGGATTTTAAAATTCTTAATAAGGAGAAACATATGAACATTTGGACTAGATGCATGATTATCCCTGTCCTGGTATTTGCCGTGTTCGTGAATGCCGCCTTCGCACAGAAACAAAAGGCAGCCGCGGCTATCAATGACGCGCAGGTGCGGGAACGTCTCATGTACATAGAGAACGCCCTCTATACCGCCCAGCCGCACGCGCAGGCCTGGTGGTACAGCTGGATCTCAATCTACGCGGCAGGCACGGTAGTGCAGGGGGCTCTGGCAGGCCACCACTGGAATGACTGGAAACATGATCACCATCCGCTCTATACCCGGCGGGTGAGGAACAGGAACTTTGCTGAAGACATGCTGGTCGGCGGCCTGACCACTGCGGTTGGCCTGGGAGGCCAGCTGATCTTTCTATTCAAACCCGCATACCTTCCCGACAGGCTGCGCGCGATGGCGGCGGACACGGCCGCGGCGCGGTTTGACAAGCTCGCTATGGCTGAAGACATCCTGAGGCAGTGCGCCAAGACTGAAAAAGAGGGATGGGGATGGATGACCCATGTGCTCAATTTAGTGGTTAATGCCGGGGCGGGCTGCGTGACCGCGTTTGCATTCAAGCGGCCTATTGACGGCCTGATAGCTTTCGCTGAAGGAGAAGCTATTTCGCTGGTAAATATATTCAGCCAGCCCATGCATGCGGTCAGGGACCTGAAAAATTACGAGGCCAAGTACAAGGGTGGCGCAAAAGCAGGATACGATTATTATGATAACGAGATATTTTTTACCCTTGGTCCCGGTACTATCGGGGTGGGAATGAAATTCTAATATGCGCGCAGAATCTCGAGGCGATTTTCCCTCACCCCCGACCCCTCTCCCACGGGGAGAGGGGGGAGAAGTTGAAGAAAGTATTTATTTCACCCTTTTCCAGAGCTCGGACCTCCCGAAGAGCGGGACGCCGACATAGCCCCTGACGTTGAGTACGTCATCGCTCTTGAGCCACATCTTGCACTTGTAGGTCTTGCCGTTGTCGGGATCGTAGATCTGACCCCCGACCCACTGGCCGTCTTTGAACACGAATCCCCACAGCATGTCCATGCCGAGGATCTTGTTTTTACGTTTCTCCGGGTCTGGATTCTTTTCATCAAGATCTGTCGGGGTTTTAAGCCAGGTTATTTTTCCGCTGAAGTTTTCACCGCATTTGTAGATGGTCACCTTGGCGTCCTCCTTTGGCACTAGCCATGTGCCGAGGATCGATTCCGCGGTAAAGTCGCCGTACAGCGACATTGAAGCGATGAGTGTCAAGACGGCAATGCCTAATGAGAGCCTGAATTTTTTCATTTTAATCTCCTTGCGTGATTTGTAGATTGGTTGTAGCATTAATTGACATGATGTCAACAAATAAAAAAGGCGATCTTTTCGACCGCCTTTTTTATTGACCAAAACAGATTCTGCTATACTTGCTCGACTATCATTGCGTAGCCCATGCCGCCGCCAATACACATGGTAATGAGACAGGAACCATGGTTCGTCCGCTTCATCTCATACATCGTGGTGACCATCATGCGGGCGCCGGTGCAGCCTATCGGGTGTCCCAGAGAAATACCGCTGCCGAGTTGGTTTGGCTTTTCACTGTCCAGGCCGAGCTCCCTGAAACAGCCGATGGCCTGGGCTGCGAAAGCTTCGTTCAGTTCGATCATGTCCAGGTCCTTGATGCCCATCTTCGTCTGTTTCAGGACCTTCCTGACCGCGGGCACCGGCCCAAGCCCCATGTACGCCGGGTCTACCCCGCCGCCAGCGAATGCCTTTATTTTCACGAAAGGCTTGAGTCCCAGGGCCTTCGCCTTTTCCGCAGTCATCATGAGGACGGCGGCGGCGGCGTCGTTGATGCCCGACGCATTCCCCGCGGTGACCGACCCCTCTTTGATGAAAGCCGGTTTCATCTGGCGCATCTTCTCGATCGTGGTGTCCATCGGCCTTTCGTCCTCTGCAAATATCTCCTCGCCCTTCGATCCTTTCATGACCACCGGGACAATCTCGTCCTTAAACAGGCCGTTCTTTATGGCCTTTCTCGCCCTGGTATGGGACAGCAGGCCCAGTTCGTCCTGTTCCTCGCGGCTGATTCCGTAGAGCTTCACAATGTTCTCGGCCGTCAGGCCCATATGATATCCGTAGAATATTTCATACAGGCCGTCAAAAACCATGAGGTCCTGGACTTCGCCGACGCCTGATATGGCCATCCGGTATCCCCAGCGCGCGTCTTTCATGGCCATGGGCGCGAGTGACATGTTCTCATGACCGCCGGCTATCACAATCTCGGCCTGGCCCGACATGATTGCCTGAGCCCCCTCCGCGATAGCCTTGATGCCGGAACCGCAGATCTTATTGATGGTGCAGGCGGGGGTCTCTTTCGGTACGCCGGCCTTTATCATGGCCTGCCGGGCGGTGTTCTGTCCCTGGCCTGCCTGCAGAACGTTGCCCATGATGACCTCGTCGACCGTCACCGGCGCGAGAGAGTCGCTCCAGTCGTATCCCTTTTTCTCGAGATCGATTAAACCAGTGTTTGTAAATTTATCCGGAGCGCAATCCTTCATCAGATCGCTCGGCACCGGCCTGAGGCCCGCCCTGTTCAATACTTCTTTTATCACAAGCGCCCCGAGATCAACAACCGGCACCCCTTTTAACGCACCGCCGAATTTTCCGATCGCGGTACGCGCTCCGCTGACTATGACGACATCTTTCATTCGCGTGTCCTCCAGGTTGTATAATAAATATGTATACTGCACGAGGGACGCGTCATGCGGCCCTGCGGCATGGCTATCCTGTTATTCCGATTTTTTCTGGAGGCCGCTATTTGTAAAGGAAATTAATGGAGCTGTCGGAATTAATTCCCGGAATTTATCGGGCGTTGTTGATGTTCGTTCAAGACCTGCCGGCCCCGGCGCGGGGCATATGTATTTCAGGGCGCATTGTAAAAAATGCTTGATAAATACCAAAATCAGGATGAATTGTTGAAGGACGATCTGACCGAAATAGTCCAGAAGTAATTATTGTGTCATCAATAACGCTCATAATCATTCTCGCCCTGGCGCCCATCACGCTCATATATCTCTTCTATTATCGATATTTCGTGGTGAAGTCGAGCTACCTGTATCACCTTGAATATTTTATTTACGGCGTCATCCTGGCGCTGGTGATACTCCTCGCAAGTCCCTACATACTCCCTCGCCTCTTGTTCCAGGGCAAAATAGCAATGGGATTTCTTGGCGCGTCGCTGATTGAAAAGCTGGGGGCCTTTATATGCATTGCAATATTGACCTTCCGCTCTTCTTCAATACTGATGGTCCTGAACATGGTTATATCGGCGATGCTCCTGGGCCTCGGATTCGCCACGCTGGAAAATATTGTGTACGCGCTTGCCATGCGTGACCCGGTGATTATCGTAAGGCTCTTCAGCGCCGTGCCGCTCCATGTGCTCACCTGCGGACTCATCGGGTACGGGCTGGCGCTTATGCGCTTCAGCGGATCGCTGCTGAGCAGGGCGAGGTACGCGGCAACAGCACTGGCCGTCCCTTTCCTTTTCCATGGCCTGTATGACACCATGCTCATAACCGGGGGCACCGGCACCTACTGGATCGCCCCCCTCCTGGTCCTGTTGATCGTCGGCATGGAATATATCCTGACCAAGTCGCAGACCCTACCGCTCCTGGACGGATTGAAGAGTCATAATTTCTTCATCGAAGATTGGATCACGGTACAGCGAGAGCCGCAGTACGAGCGTTGGATCCTTCGCTCCATGGGATCGAAAAACAGGGAATACGTGCCGTTGTTCAGGCTGAATCTGGGGAAACTCCGCGCGTTGTTCATTATCATTCTGCTCGTCTGCGCCGCGCTTTCTCTGGCCGAGCATCGGATCGTCATGGGCTTTCTCGGCCATCGTCTGCGGACCGAGGAAGCCGTGATGCTTTTCACGCTCCTTCCCGCGCTTTATTCCCTGAACCTTTTCGCGATCGGCGTAATGAACCCGAAATACTTCCAGAACAGCCTCATCAAAATACCGATCATCATCGATGTTGATGTGGAAGCCGACGGCACAATTATTAAAACCATCGCCTACCACGTGACCGGCAGTAACTGCTACCTGAAGACCGTAGACCCTCTCGGTACGGGAACGCGCCTGTCGCTGACCTTCGCCTGTTCGGCCTTCTCGTCGCCCCCGGTGACCGGCGAGGTGATCTGGGACAGCCATGACGAGCAGAAGCAGCTTTCCGGGAGCCTGGTCCGTCTGGACCGCCGGCCTGCGGGGTTCCGCTTTTTTCAGGTGAGATATTATCTTTACCGGATCAGCAGGGGCCTCTCATTCAATATGCGTCTCCCCGGCTTCAGAAGCATACGACAGCTCTTTGTGCGCCCGATTTCCGTCATGCAGAAAGAATGGAGGTTCAGCGCAGGCCAGAAACTATTCGAGCAGGGAGAAGAGGGGAGGATATTTTATCTCATCCGGAAGGGGGAGGTCGACATTATAAAGACCCTTGATACCGGGGAGCGTGTCACCATGGCGGTCCTGAAGGAGGGTGACATCTTTGGCGAGATGGCCATTGTGGGGAACCAGCCGCGACTTGCCACCGCGATCTGCCGGACCGACTGCCTTCTGGCGGTGGCCGAGGCAGATAACCTCGATGCCCTTATCGAGGGGAACCCGGTCTTCACGCAAAAGCTGATAAAGAATTTCGCCAACCGGCTCCACGCATCGGAGCAGATCATGCTGAAAAGCATGGCCGACAGCGGCGCCGCGTCAAAACGGAGAGAGGAGTCGCTTCTTGCGCTCTGCAGGGTACTGGCTGCAGTCGCCGGTGCCGGGGGGGATCCTTCACTGTTTCAAAAAGCGGACGCTGGATTGCTTGCAAAGCAGCTCGATATGGATAAAAAGTTGGTAGCGGAAATCCTGCATCATTTTACGGACGAAAGGGGCGTAGATCCGGAAGCCGGGCTGAAATCCTTTCTTGATAAACTGCATTTATAATATTGTGCCCCGCCCGCGTTGCGTCTGCCGAAACATCGATTTTTTATGGAAAAAATAAGATGTGATGTCACAGTAACGGCCAGATATAGTATAAGTAGTACAGGAAAAACGGCCGGAATATAATGAATAATCCATTTTTAGAAAAAATTGAATACAGCGAGGACGATCTTGACCTTATCCAGGCTTCTCTTGATGGGAATCAGGAATCTCTTGAAAAGCTCATTTTGCGACACCAGGCCTGGATATACAATATCGCCTTCAAGATGGTAATGGACCATGATGATGCCAGCGATATTACCCAGGAGATCCTCATCAAGTTAATAACCAATTTATCCTCGTTTGACAGTCGGAAAGGCCTTTTTCGCACATGGATGTATCGTATCGTCGCAAACCATATCATCAACATGAAAAAAAAGAAATTTGAGAGGAGAATACATGATTTTGATACCTATGTATCTCTTATCGAAAAATTGCCGGACCACCGTTCGTTTTCGCACCCGGATTCCGCGCTCCTGGCGGAAGAACTCAAAGTGGGCTGCATGATGGGGATGCTGATGTGCCTGAACCGAACGGCTCGTTTAGTGTTTCTCCTGGGCGCCGTTTTCGAGGTTCCCGATTCGATCGGCGCCGAGTTGGTCAATGTCTCCAGGGATAATTTCAGGAAGATACTTTCACGCAGCAGGCATAAGGTGTATTCATATATGAACGGCATCTGCGGCCATATGAACAGGAACAATAAGTGCTGGTGCGCCTATAAGGTTAAGAATTTTCTGGATCTGGGCATGATGGATCCGGCGCATCCGAGATACAGCCATCCTGAATACAGACGGGTTAAAGATGTCATAGAGCGGCGCATTGACGACTTTACCGAATCATTTTACGGACCGTTTCTTGCGCATTTCAGGAACCAGCCTTTTTACGAGCCTCCCGACATGACAGAATGGTTTCGTTCGCTTATACAGAACGAGGAATTCCGGCGGCTCTTTGATATGCAGGGGGAATAACGTTAAGGAGAATATATATGAAAGACCTCAAACCGCAGATTGTGCGTTCCTTCAGAATGGAGATGATCGGTACCGGCTGTTATGGCGAATTGGCAAAACAATACGGAAAACGCCTCCCCGAACTGAGTGAAAAATTCAGGAATTTTTCGGAGCATGAGCGCACGCACGGAAAACTCCTGGCAAAATGCCACAGTGACCTGTACGGCAGCGATATACAGGGGGAACATTTCTGGCTGTTTATCGGGAAAGTATCGGCCTTTTTGCAGTATTTCCTGCCGCTGAAGGTAAAGTTGAAAATACTGAGCGGCGTTGAAATGCTGGCGGTACAAGAGATCGAACGTGCACTTGCTGACGGAACCGAAAGCAGTTTTCACAAAGTTATCAGCGACATCCTCCCTGATGAAAAGGAGCATGCCGGTTTCTATGATGAATGGTGCGCGGTGCGATAGCGATTTAATGCTGTTCGATGCCGAGCGCCGCCTCATGGCCGGTCGCTGAATACCGGGAGACCGAGCCTTTTGCGCGCCGCGGCGGCCATGTTGCGCGCGATGCCGAGGCGCTTTCCGGGGATGTTGGCGACCCAGGAGCCGAAGGAGGTGAGCGTGCTTGAATACACCAGGGTTTTCGGCTTTTCCACCAGCCTGATGAGCTGCCGGGCCACGTCCTCCGGCGTTTTTGGCCTGGTGAAGAAGCGCGTGATGAAGTTCTGGTCCGGATCGATAATGGCGTCCTGCGCTATCGGCCCGAACCCGGATTCCGCGGGCGAGTCGGTCTTTATATAGCCGGGAAAGTATTCGCTAACTTTGATTTCAGTATCGGCCCACTCGGCTTGGATGGTGCGCGTCCACCCGCATACGGCAGCCTTGGAACAGACATACGGCGTGTAGAGCGGGACCCCGATCATAAAACCGGGCGAGCCCACATTTATGATGTGGCCGTAACCCTGCTTTCGCATGTGGAGCACCGCCCGGTTCGTGGCAGCCACAGGGCCCACGACGTTCGTTTTAAACGAGCGGAGAAGATCCTCGGATTTCACCTCGTCGGCCCGGGAAACGATGATGGCCGCCCCGTTGTTGATCAGCACGTCGATCTTCCCAAAATGCTCCACGGTCCTATCGACCATGGCGACTGCCTGCTGCTCATCCGACAGGTCAGTGGGGAGTACAAGCGGATGCTTCATGCGCGCGGCGTTTTCCTCGAGCTTTTCCCTGCGCCGGGCGGCCATGGCGACCCTGGCGCCGGCACGGTCAAATGCGAGCGCCGCCGCCTTCCCTATGCCGCTCGACGCGCCGGTGATGAGGATTACCGCTCCCTCGATATTCATGATGATGCCTCTCGAGTGAAGATGTTATTTTGGATAATACATTGCCCGGTTTGCCGTCGCAGTCATTCAGCGTCAGACTGTGCCGGCCGTTCCTCGGTTTTCACTATCTGAGTGTCAATCCGGGTCAGGTCTATCAAGCCGTGATTGGCGGTGATATCAAAATCTGTATTATATTTTTTTGACAAAGATTGCACCAGCCGGAGGGTCGCTTTGGCCTCGCTACCCTCCTGTATATAGGGCTGGCATTTGATCGCCCTGTTCTTTCCTGCAACGGGAATGATTTTTATACGCTCAAGAGAATTGCCGGTATAGTAGAACGCAACCGCGATGTTATCGCGCTCTATGTGATTGGTAAAACCGTTGATAAAATTGCCGAGTGAATAAACGACCGGCCTGCCGCGGTACATCTCGATGGCCTGAGGCCAGTGGGGATGGTGGCCGATAATGGCGTCTGCCCCCGCGTTGATTATCTCGCGGGCGAGCGCTTTCTGGTAGGGTTGAGGGTCATGAGTCTGCTCTATTCCCCAGTGAAGGGATATTATCACTATAGTGTATGTTTGTTTCCATATCGCGATGTCTTCCTTGATATCATCAAGACTGAGGCGGGCGATGCCCGGCCTCACACTTGAAGCGTAATAATCGTTCGGCGGACGGTCGCAGTAGGAGAGCATGCATATCGTAACATCGCCCCGTCTTAACAGGACCGGCCGCCGGGCGTCGATGACGTTTTTTCCGCCCCCGGCGTGCCGGATATTGAGATGGTTGAGATACGCGATGGTGTCTTCCATTCCTTCTTTGCCGTAATCCATCAGGTGGTTGTTCGATAGCGAGACAGCATCAAGTTTGAGGTCCCGCAGACAGCGGGCGCTCGAGGGATGAACGCGGAAGGTGTAGGCCTTGTCGGTATAGGGAAGGCCCCTCGATGTTATCGGCGCTTCCATATTGCCGATGACGTAGTCGTACCTGAGAAGATCGTTCTTAATTTTTTTAAAGGGATAATCGATCCCCTGCGCATGGATATGCTCTTCGGCCTCGTTCGCCAGTAGAATATCGCCCACGAACAGGATGGAAAACCGCTGGAGTATGTCCTCGGACGAAGGTATGACGAAGAACAGCGTTATGGCACTGAGTGCCGGGATAATGTAGAGTTTTATCGCTCTCCGTTTCATGGTCATAGTATTAGAGAGTAATGGCTTTCCTGTCAATTGGAAAGCATTTTTTTCGTATGTTTAATAATGAACCGCAAAGTTCTCGACATTCTTCGCATCTATTCACGGACTCATTGCGCTCAAGTGATATCACCGCGCGTTTGCAAAGATCCACTGGTAGTATTTACGCACGTCCTGCATTGACATGCCGTACCCGAGATAGTTTCCGTCGATCCATATCTCAAAATGGAGATGGATGCCGTACATCTTTCCCTCTGCCTCTCCGGCCAGACCGGAATTTCCGGCAGTCCCTATGCGCTTTCCTTTTGATATGCGGCGTCCTTGTTTAATCCCGGGATCAATGCTGGAAAGATGATTGTATGTGGTGACAATCCCGTTTCGATGATCAATCCAGACTTCCCGGCCGCCGAAGGCGTTCCGCATGTAGGTGCCCGGATGGGTCTGGTAATAGACGGCTCGGCGCTTCCATTCGTCGATGCCGATATGGACGTAATCGTGGTCTGCGCGGATTACGATCCCTTTATCCGCCGCGTAGACCGGGGTCGTTTCGGTCAATGATACGGGATCATACGAATTTTCGGTATGGTAGTTGTGGATGTCGATGCCGGAGTGGCGGCCCCCGCGGTATGAGCGCGGTGCGTTCGGGTACGAGTAATCCGATCGAGGCAGGTAGCCGTTACGAATGGGCAGGCAGATGCCCTTGAGGCGGTCGTCGTAGAACGTGAGTCTGGAGGAACCCATATATATCTCGATTTCCGAGATTGCCGCGAAACCGTCTATCATTGCATCGACCGGGATGAATATCCTGAACGTACTCGCGTCAACGCCGGCCAGGTCGACCTCCATCCTGCCTCCTTTTGCGTAGCCGAACGCCCCGATTCTTTTTATCCTGACGACGGTGTGATCGAACCATGCCTTGTTAAGGAACTGGAGCTTGAAGTATTTAAGAGTCGGGTAGTTGTCCTTTTTACCGGCATGCACGACGATCGAGGTGATAAGCCGCTTTGAACCGAAATCGACAGTAACCCACTGGGGGCCGGCTTTCCCGTCGGACATCCAGCAGGTATCGCGGTTAAAATCCATTACCCTGTTTACGCCGTTATTCACTCCGTAGCTCGAGCTTGCGCGGATAACGATGTTTCGGGCGGTGTTGTGGCCGGTTATGAGATAATCGGCGTCCTCGGCAGCACCAGCCGGGAATAATATCATTGATATGCAGCAGATAAGGAATATAAGTGATATTTTTTTTGAATTCATGATACTGTCGCTAAAATTGACGCTCAACAGAATTAAAATGCCGGCCAGGCCGGCATTTTAATTCATAATGCTTGTTCTTGGTTGCGGCTGTTGGGGATTATGGGGATCCCATTTGGCCGTAACGCGTTATTAAATGATGTCACTTGGGCACTATGACGAAAGAAACCCTTCTCTGCTGGGGCGCAGTCGTGGCATAGCCGGCGAGAGGTTGGGACGAACCGACACCACGATACGTGATCTTGTTCGTCTTCAGGCCCTGTCCCGCAAGGGCGTTGTACACGGCTTTCGCCCTGTCGCGGGAAATTTTCAGGTTGCCCGGCTTGTCCCCTTCCGGATCTTCCGGGCCTCGGGAGTCCGCGTGCCCGCGGCACTCCATCACATAACCGTCGGGGAGCTTGTCGAGTATGCTGCTGACTATGGGCGCAGCCACTTTGGCCCATTTGTTCCAGTTCATAGGCTCGATCGTAGAGCTTTTATACGCAAAACCGGTCACCGGGTATTTGGCCAGCTGCGCATTCGAAGCTGAGACGACAGCGTTACCGGCATCCCCAACATCAGTAGATTTAACTTGCTCACCGCAGGCGATGAAAGAAATCGCAATAATAATAACGCCGATTAACAGAATGGACTTTTTCATGGTATTCCCTCCTGAAAAAATGTTTTAATACAATGGGTAATAAGAATAGATTTGTCAAATAAAAAAATAATAATTATAATATCTTCCTATTTAATATTTTAAAGTTTTGTTTGTAACCTTTTTAATTTGTTATATTATTGTGCATATTTGTTACAGTAATAAAATCAGGCATTTTTGGCGATTTTAAGTACGCGGTTAGTTTGGAGACATTAAACGCCTATTTAGTGATATTATCATAGAAGTTTAACATTGCCCGATTAGTATCTTATTTGATCAAGCCGTTTCATTCCCCGGTCAGTGATGGCAAGCTCGAAAACCTCGGTAGGTGAAAATACCTCCAGTGCGTCCCACCGTGCGGGTTCTTTCAGAATGAGCGACATCTCATCCGGAGTCAGGTCGCGTTCTGACTCAAAGGCATACAGATCCTCCTCCTCGCGGCGGTAGCGCGACCTGACAGGCCTGACCAGACCCTCGGCAATCATCGAGCCGATAATGTTACTGGTGCATTTCAGCGCGTCGGCTCTGGAAAGGTTTTTTCCCCTCGTTATGATGTCGTTATACACCTGTAGTATACTGACATTGCAATCTCCGGCCTCGATTAGAATACCTTCTTCAATTTCGACGATATTTATCATAACAACCCCTCTTTTATGTGTTTTTGATGAACAGGATATGCCGCTGCTCCTCATATGGGGGTATACGATCCAGAAAAGGGATTGATGAAAAAATTTTTTGCATACAATGATTTTTTCGGTCTGCGGGATGCGAAAGCTGAATTGAGCCGCAAGCAACATGTTCCCCGGTTTCAGGGTATATGCCGTTCTATGAATTCCCCAATCTCCCGTATCGACTGACGCGCCTGCGGGAGCATGAAGGCCATGGCCTGGAACACATGGATCATTTTTGGCCATATTTTCAGCTCAACGGCAACGCCCGCGGCTGACGCCTTTTCAGCGACGCGGCGCGAATCATCCAGGAGAACCTCGTCCATGCCGACGTGAATGAGCAGCGGAGGCAGGCCGGCAAAATCCCCGAACAGGGGAGAGATGGACGGGAGCGAGAGGTCTTTTTCAGCGGCATAGTGCCGCGCGAAGTCGGCGACTACTCGCGGCGGAAGCATCGGGTCTCTGCGCGCATTTTCCTTCATGGACGAGCCGGAGCAGGTCAGGTCGGCCCAGGGAGACATGCATACCGCGCACGCGGGCAGGGTGAGCTTCCGGTCCCTGAGCTTCTGGAGAAGCGCCAGCGTGAGGCCGCCGCCCGCGGAATCGCCCATGACCGCAATGCGGGAAGGATTGATTCCGCTCTCCAGAAGCCAGCGGTATGCGGAAATCGCGTCATCGACAGCCGCGGGGTGAGGATGCTCCGGAGCGAGACGGTAGTCGACTGACAGCACACGGGCGGCGCATGTCCTCGCAAGGCGGCAGGCCAGGTCGCGATGGGTTTTCGGAGAGCAGAGGACGTATCCTCCGCCGTGAAAATACAGGATGATCCTGCCGGCGTCCGCGCCTTCCCAGCCGACCCATTCCGAGGGGACCCCGCCGGCGTCCTCCGGCACGACCACGCACTTCCGGGGAAGCTTGACGTATTTCGCGACCATGCGCTCTTCCCATTTTCTCATGCCGCGGTATTTCGCGGCGTCCGTCTTTCTGCTGTAGTGGCGGATTATCATTCTTGCTATGGCATATTTGATCATCAGCCGGGTTCCTCTGTGTTTTTATTAGTCAGCAGAACCGTCTGCGCCGCCGGTTCTGCTGGTACCGCTGTTTCGGGCTGTGCGGCCGTCCTCTTCGGGTGCGCTACTGCCTGGTGTATGTGATGCCGTCGAGCACCATGACTATCCTGCCGCCGGCCGGTTTCGGTTTTTGCGTTATCTTCATGGTCGATTTGAAGGGGCCCATGCCGATGGTGAGCGAGTCACCGGCGATGGTCGTCCTGCCGCCGGTCACCGAAGTGCTTGATGTCTTCACATCGCCGCTGCCGTCAAAGTAAATGGTGACAAAGGTCCCGTCATCGGCGACCCACTTGCCCGCAAATACCTTCTGATCAGCGGTAAGGGGGATCTTCTTGCCGCAGCCGGTGAGGGCGGCAGCCACGATAAATGAAAGGATAAGTGTCGCTGCTTTTTTCATCAGTTCCTCCTTGATGAAATTGTTCTCAGGGACGGGTCCCCGATCGCGCCGAAGAGATGTCGGTATCCGGTAAGTGCCCGGGGCGTTTGCGCAATCGACTCTACTCTATTTAATAGCGCTGTCAATGATTAATTATCTGCACGCGATCAGGATGCGCTATGTGCTATTATGCGTAAAAGCGCCCGTTTTATTCATGATAATTTTTAACCAGCAGCGCAGATGAGATTGTTGTGGTCGATAATAATTCGACGGACATGGCAGAAGAGGTATGTATGGCTCAATCATAAATCCAACTATATGGGTAACGCTACCACACGTATGGGATCAGCCTGTACCTCACCTGTTCCGCGTAGTCCGCGTATCCCTCCAGCTCGGCCTGGAGTGTTTTATCCTCAAGGGCTGTGCGTATTATCATTATGACGACTGAAAAGGCCGCGAGGATCAACCCGTAGAGAGAGCCGAGTACCAGCGGAAGCGTTATGGAAGAAATGTTGAAACCGACATACCCGGGGTGCCGCACGAAGCGGTAGGGCCCGCCGGTCGCGACCGCGTGACCCTGTTCGGTCTGAAGGCGCACCATGGTTGAAAAAAACCTGTTCGACACCATTGCCCAGGTGGCGAGCAAAAACCCGAGCAGGAATAGTATCAGGCTTATGATATGTATGACAGCGGCCAGATCAGGGCTCCACATAAACCGGTAATCCAGGCCGGCGACAACATACACGCCCAGCATCGGGACGGCGCCCAGGGTGGTCAGCACCTTGTCCCATTTCTTGACGTTATCCTTTTTACGGCCGCGCTCCTCGATCACATCCCGGGGAAGTACGATGGAATTGACTATCAGCAGGCATATATATGCGCAGATCATTACCCATGCCCATAGCCATTTGACGGTTCCAGCCGATAAGAATAGCAAGCCAGATTGAACAATAAACCAGAAAAGGATCTGGGCGTAGCGTTTTGAGATGTTTTTGTTCATGGTCGGGCCTCTGTGCTCTCTCTCAGCGAGGGCTATAGATTTATGCTTGTGAACGATGTAAACAACTACATTTAAATTTTACACGCCTGTCCAGATCTTTTTGCATATCAGGGCCCTGCCGGTGTGCCATACCTACTGTAGATAAGAGTTATTGTGTCACATCCAGAGGTACTGGTGCGGCCGTAATTTCCACCGATATTGATGCTTACATTATATCTAAATGATAATTATAGTTTTTAGAAGCCTCTTTTTTTATTATTCCATATGTATTCTGAATAATTTCACGCAATATTTATAAGAAATTCAATAATTTGTTTTGATATACGTTTTTTAATATATATACTATATATTATACTAAAAATAAGCATAAAATATATATTAATTTTAAACTTGAATCTTTTATTATCATCCTGGAGGAGAAAATCATGAATTTCATTTCAAAAAGATACATAGACCATGACTTTGTAATTCAAAAGAAATCGCTGTATCTCTTTATAATCCTTATTGTATCATTTGTCATGCTAGTGGGAATGAGCACCGTGAATTTCATTGCCGGGGAGATAACTCCGGCACTTGCGCAGATTATAAGCGCTGTTGTAACATTATTATCTGTATTGTTTTTATTAAAGGGTAAATATAATATATCTGTACACGTATTTTTGGCAATATGTGTAGTTGCCATGACAGGCGCGGCTCTTCAGACACCCGGGGGCGGAGGTTTTTATTCTGTTATGGTTTTTTTTGCATATATGGTTTTAACCGCATTTTTATTTTCTACAAGGCTTGTGGCCACATTGATAACTGTATTTTTTATTGGTGTTCAGGTCGCCTATTATTTTAAATCTTACAGTGAAGGAACTGACCTGAATTATCTGAATAAAGCCATAGGAGCGGCAATACCTGCACTTATATTTATTTATGTAATCACTCTTTTGATTGTAAACACTCTTAACAGTGCCAATGCTAAAATGAGAAATGTCTTAAAAGAACTTAATGAGCTCGTACATCAATTATCAGCCTCTTCTGAAAATATGAAAGCAACCTCTGCAAGTCTAAGCGAAAGCTCAAATGAACAGGCCTCAAGCGTTGAAGAGATATCCTCTTCAATGGAGGAGATGGGATCAACAATCATGCAGAACGCTTCTAATGCGAAAAATACGGATGAAATTGCCAGGAAGACATCTCAGCAGGCAGAGAAAGGGGGGAGAGCTGTTCAGGGCACAGTTGAGGCAATGAAAAAAATTACTGAAAAAACCAAACTCATTGAAGATATTGCAGCAAAGACTAACATGCTGTCCCTGAATGCCTCAATAGAAGCCGCCCGGGCGCAGGAGCACGGCAAGGGATTCGCGGTTGTGGCAAGCGAAGTGCGTAAACTTGCTGAAAGCAGTCAGGTACTGGCCAAGGAGATAAGCATGCTTTCTGGGGAGAGCGTAAAAATATCAGAGGAAGCGGGTAAGATAATAGAGGAGATTGTGCCTGATATTAAAAAGACCGCTGATCTTGTGCAGGATATTGCTATGGCTTCCGGAGAACAGAACAGCGGCGTTCAGCAGATCAATGACGGATTAAACCAGCTTACAATGACGACCCAGCAAAACGCCGCGTCTTCAGAAGAACTCGCATCAGCTGCCAGTGAACTAAATGAAAATATTGACAGGGTCAGAAACTTAATGAACACTATTGAACAGGATCAGGAAATTGCAGATTCCGCTTGATTGGAATTTGTGAGATTTATAATTTATCGTTAAATTTAAACCCCCTGTCCAGCACTTTTTGCTTGCCAGAGATCTCACGATGGGCTCGACCAGATTCCTACAAGGCACATTCCATCTTCTGAACCGGGCTGGTTGGTGTAGAAAATTCTTGGATAATTAACTATTTCCCGTGCGGCAGCAGAATGACTTTAATCGAATCTGACGCTTCCGCCACGAGTTTGAATCCCTTGCCGGCCTCGTCGAGTGGGAGCCGGTGGGTAATCATGTCCTCGACAGGCACGCGCCCGGCGTGGATGAGATCGATGGCGACCATCAGGTCCGCCGGGCTACCGCCGTACGAGGGCAGGAGCGTGATGCCGTTGCGCCAGAAGTCGTTGATCGGGACCGGCAGGTTGACGCCGGGCTGGGTCGGCGCGAAGCAGAGGATCGTGCCGCCGCGGTCGACCGACTGGAGGGCCTGCTCGAAGGCCGGCAGGGCTCCCGCGCACACGATCGCCAGGTCGGCGAGCCTGCCGTCATTGAGCTCCTTTACCTTTGCGGGTACGTTTTCGCTTGCGTTGATTGCGGCGTCTGCCCCGAATTTTTTCGCCGCATCAAGGCGGTGTTTGTTGATGTCGGTCGCCAGTATGCGTCCGGCACCCAGGGCCTTGGCGAGCGCTATGTGAAGCAGACCTGACATGCCGCTTCCCAGCACGAGGACGCTCTGGCCGGGAAGGAGCCGGGCGACCCTCTGGCCCCGCACCACGCAGGCGAGGGGCTCGATAAAGGTCCCCTGATCGAAAGACATTTCATCCGGGAGAACAAACACGCCCCGGTCGACGTTGAGCTCGGGCACGCGGAGGTATTCGGCGAACCCGCCCGGGAAAAAGTTCGTGGTGTGCAGGGTCTCGCAGGCGGTGTGGTTGCCGGTCAGGCAGTAGCGGCAGGTGTTGCATGGTATGTGATGAGACACGAACACGCGGTCGCCGACCTTGTACTGTTTAACATGCTCGCCGGTCTTCACAACCTCACCGGCAATCTCGTGGCCGAGAACAATGGGCGCCTTCTTGATCCGGTACCACTCCATCACGTCGCTGCCGCAGATGCCGCTCGACATGACCTTGACCAGCATCTCCCCTGGGCCGATTTCGGGGACCGCCATCTCCTCGATCCTGACGTCCCGGTTGTTGTAGTACATTGCAACGCGCATCATACTCACGTCTACTTGCAGCGCGCCTTCATGGCGTTAAAGATTTCCTGCGCTTCCTTCGGAGTCGCCTTCTTGTGGATCACCGCGTTGAGGGCCTTGGCCATGGCGACGGGGTAGGGGTTCTGCCACACGTTCCTCCCGAGGTTGACGCCGATGGCGCCCTTTTGCATGCCGTCATGCACGAAGTTGAAGACCTCGAGCTCGGTTTCGCACTGGGGCCCGCCGGCCATCACCACCGGTACCGGACAGCCGTTCGTTACCCTGTCGAAGTTCTCGCACCAGTAGGTTTTGACCACCTTGGCGCCAAGCTCGGCGGTGATGCGGCAGCAGAGGCTCAGGTAGCGGGCGTCCCGCTTCTCCAGCTCCTTGCCGACCGCGGTGACGGCCATGACCGGTATGCCGTACTGCTCGCACTCGTTCACGAGGGCGCTCAGGTTGCCCAGGCTATCCTTCTCGTAATCCGTGCCGATGAAGACCGATACGCCGACAGCGCACACGTTCAGGCGGATAATGTCGTCGATTGATGTTGTTATGATTTCGTTAGCGAGGTCCTTGCCGACCACGCTGGTCCCTCCTGATACCCTCAGGATGACCGGCATCTGGCTGTCAGGGTCGATGCTGCTCCTGAGCACGCCGCGGGTCACGAAGAGGGCGTCGCAGTAGTCGAGAAGGTCGGCGACCGTGTCGCCGGGCCGCTCCAGGCAGCGCGTCGGCCCCTGGAAGTAGCCGTGGTCGATCGGCATGAAAAAGCAGTGCCCGTCCTTTCCGATGAGACGGGAGAGGCGGTTCCGCATTCCCCAGTCCATGTGCTCCGATCCCTTTATGTGTTTGCCCTTCCCGCTCCGCTGTCGCTTCGGCGCCATTTCGGATACGTCCCTGGCTTCTTGAATTGCTCCTGCGTCCGGCATAGTCGTGCCTCCTCTTGAAACAAAAATTGGAAATATCAGCTAAAGTTATTCGGGTCTGATAATGAGATAGCCCTTGTCTATCAGCCAGTGATGGAACTGGTAGGTCGTGTACCTGCACGCGCCGGTGCAGGTTTTCCTGACCTTATCGTACTCATCGCTCCCCTCTTTCAGGCCGTTCAGCTCAAGCTGGACAGGGCACTTAACGTCTTTACAGAATTCTCGCCGCTTGTATTCCACGTAACCTAAGGGTATCATTATATGCCGCTCTTTTTTGTATGATGGGGATCCGTGAAAACGGCCGCCCGGTGAGGGGCCTGCGTCACGGTGGTTATGGTAATAAATGACCATCCGGTTTTTTGTCAAGGATGTTTTATGGCCGGTACTACAGTCTTATCAGATGGCAGTGAAATATGCTTGTCAAATCATGAATCGCGTTCCATAGTTGGGCCCTGTCAGCGTGTTTGGTGATATCCCGGAGGTGGGCCATGTCAGTTTATCGCGACGTCCTAATCGTCACCGACGTGCAGAAAGATTTCTGCCCCGGCGGGCCCCTTGCCGTAAAGGACGGCAACGCGGTCGTGCCGGTAATCAATAAGATCCTGAAAATGGAACAGTTTGACCGGGTGGTGGGCACACAGGACTGGCACCCCCGCGACCAGGTCTCATTCGCGTCGAACAACGCGGAGAAATATCCCTTCGAGCAGATTGTGATCGGGGAAATTACACAGACCCTCTGGCCTGACCACTGCGTCGCGGGCACGGACGGGGCGAAGTTCCATCCGGACCTCAACACTGACATGTTCGACCTTATCATCCGCAAGGGGACCAATCCCTCCGTCGACTCTTACTCCGCCTTTCTCGAAAACGACAAGAAGATGAAGACCGGCCTCGACGGCTATCTCAACTCGGTCGGTGCGGACCGTGTATACCTGTGCGGCCTGGCGACCGATTATTGCGTGTACTACAGCGCGATGGACGCGGCCGGATTCGGCTTCAAGACATATGTCATCATTGATGCATGCAGGGGTATCGACGTTCCCAAGGGCAACATTGACCGGTGCATCGCCGAGATGAAAAAGAAAGGGATAGAGATAATCACAACCGAAAAACTAAAAGACCGCCGATGAACATATCGCTCCTCACGGACTTTTACGAGCTCACCATGATGCAGGGGTATTTCTTCTACTGCCCGGATGAGGAAGGCGTGTTTGAGATGTTTTTCCGACGCCAGCCCTTTGAGGGGGGATACGCGATATTCGCCGGTCTCTGGCCGCTGCTTGATGCTCTCGGCGGGCTGAAATTCACCGCCGATGATATTGCCTATCTTGAATCGCTTAACGCCTTTAAAAATGAATTCCTCGAGTACTTGAAGGATTTTTCTTTCAGGGGTGATGTATACAGCGTACCCGAGGGGACGGCCGTGTTTCCCAACGAGCCGTTGGTACGGGTCCACGGCAGCCTGATGGAAGCGCAGCTCGTCGAAAGCATGCTGCTCAACTTTATCAACTTCCAGTCAATCATCGCCACCAAGACGGCGCGGATCGCTGCGGTCGCCGGCGACAGGCCGGTGATGGAGTTCGGCCTGCGGCGCGCGCAGGGTGTTGACGGCGCTCTGTCGGCCGCGCGCGCCGCGTTTATCGGCGGCGCCGGGTCGACGTCGAACACCATGGCCGGCAAGCTCTATGGCATACCGGTGAGCGGGACCATGGCGCACAGCTGGGTGATGAATTTTTCCTCCGAGCTGGAGGCCTTTGAGAAATACACCGAGATATATCCGGACCGGTGCGTCCTTTTGGTCGATACCTTCGACACCCTGAAGTCCGGCATCCCGAATGCCATCGTCGTGTTCAGCGAACTCAGAAAAAAGAATCCGCCACTCATGGCGGTGAGAATTGACAGCGGCGACCTTGAATACCTGAGCAAGAAGGCGCGGAAAATGCTCGACGGCGCCGGTCTTCCCGATGTGAAGATATTCGTATCAAGCGACCTGGACGAATGGATCATGCGCCAGCTCATCCAGAGCGGCGCGCCCATCGACGCATGGGGGGTCGGCACGCGGATGATCACCGGGTGGAACGACCCGGCCCTCACCGGCGTCTACAAGATCGTTGCGAAGAAGGGGGACGGCGGGTTCGAGCCGCGCATTAAGATATCGAACCAGGCGGAGAAGATCACCAATCCGGGCGTTAAGAATGTGATGCGGTTTTACGACGGCAAGGGGGTGATGCTGGCTGACCTCATCCACCTTGAGGAGGAGGCCGAGGATTTACGGAAGCTCGTCGACCGGCGGAAGCCGATCCGGTTCAACCACCCGGCGACCGATTACGCGAAGTTCACCCTTTTTGAATACGGTTCAGCGAATACTTTGATCGAGCCGGTGATGATGCAGGGAGAAATCATGAAGGAAAGGCCGACTCTTCAAGAGATACGCGAGTACCGCCAGCGGCAGGTTGATTTGCTCGATGCGACGTTCAAGCGGCTCCTCAATCCGCACATTTACAAGATAAGCCTTTCGGACGCCCTGAAAGGCATGAAATCAGGCATGATACGAAGCATCAGGGATACTAATGCCTGAATAGTAATCATGCCCTGTACAATCCCGGGTCGTAGCCGTCCTTCCCGTTGTACTTTTCCGACTGCTGCTTGGCGTAGCCCATGTATGCAAGCTCGTTCACATCAAGGCCCGCCGATTTGAGGGCGGCAACGACGTCCTCCATGCGGGGAGGACAGCCGGTCACCTCGACCGGTTCCTTGATGTTGGGGTTGCCTTTGTTCGCCTTGATGATGCAGTTCCCCAGCATGATGGTTTTATCGTAATCGGGGCGGGCCTGCATTTTCTTGCCGTTGAGCACCTCCACTTTTGGAAGGGGCTGGCCTTTGTGGGCGGAGAGTACAAGGATATTGGACATGTTGGCCAGCGGCGAGCACCCCGAACACAGGGTGTCGTCATATTTCGGGAGCGCCGGGCCGGTCACACCCATCTTCGCGAAGATGCCCGGGCCGGTGTTTTCGTCCGTCCAGGCCCAGTCCCATTTCAAGGGTTTGACGTGATCGTCCAGTTTTTCTCCCCGCACTTCGTACCCGGACAGGCTGAGCGGTTTATCGTGGCGTTTCGCATAGTGGGTGAAGTGCGCGATGTCCCCCGGCTCATACCCGATTGTTTTAGCGGCGACGAGGTCCGCGCCGAGCGGGTCAGTCGACGCGACGATCACGTCCTTGCGGTAGGCGTTCCCGTAGTGGAGCGCTCCCTTTTCCAACGCGTAGATGCCGTCGACGATGGTAAGCGCGGGTTTCACGAAATCGGCAATAAAGGAGAAGCAGTATTCCAGCTCTAGTTCCGCGTGGTGGCAGAGTTTTTTTGACGCGGTCTTGAGGCATCCCTTCAGGTTTTTCAGACCCAGCGAAACTTTTGTCTGGCCGTGCGTCTTGAGGACCGGGAGGTTGATGAAGAAGTCCGTGTCGACGGCCTCTTTCGCGATGTGGAGCTTGAGGGTGTCATGGAAGGCGAAGCTCTTCGACTTGCTTTCATTGAAGTCGACGAGTTCAACGCCGTATTTCTTCGCGAGCGCCGTATATCCCAGGCCCTCGAAGGCGGCGCCGGTTCCCACGCCTTTCTTGATCTCGACGGATCCTTCACCGATCGTTATATTTTCGACGCCCCGTTCTTTCAGAATGATGATTAGGTCTTCGACCAGACGCGTGGTGGTATAGACACCGTACGGAGGAATGGGGAAGAGATCGTCCCAGCCGACCAGGTTGGGCTTGATGAGGACCTTCATTCCCGGCGAGAGTTTTTCAAGCCCGCCGCAGAGGTCAAGGGTTTTCCTGAGCGAATCGGGGCTTGAGGTATATTTTACCAGAGCTATCGCAATGTTCATTATTCAGTTCCTTTCTTTTAAGTCTGCATCCAATGCGGTCGTCATTATTGTACCAACCTGATTATATACAAGAAGAATTTTAGCCTGTCATTGCGAGCCTATTGAAGCGATCCAGAAAAAATCGAGTATTAATAAAATTATACGATATTCACTTGACCCCCCGGGGCGTTTTGAGTATATTAAAATTGGTCGGACCACCCGACCAACGGCCAATTGCCTTTCCAGGAGAGCCATGAGATACGCTGATGCCATAACCCCGCTCGACCCGCTGCACAAAACCAGGCTTCACGAGGGTATCGTCGAGCAGATCCAGAACAAGATACTATCAGGGGAATTCAGGGCTGGGTTCAGGCTCCCCCCGGAGCGTGATCTCGCCGAAAGCCTTAATGTTAACCGGTCCACCCTGCGCGAGGCACTGAAAAAGCTTGAAATGCTCGAACTGGTCGAGATTCGCCACGGCGACGGGGTGTACGTCAAGAACTACCTGGAGAGCGGTAACCTGGAGCTCCTCAGGCCGCTCATGACCGCGGCTGGCTCGATCGATACCGATATTCTGAAGGGCCTTCTCCAGCTTCGCCGCCTCATACTTCCTGACGTGGCCTTCCAGGCGGCTCTCAACAGGAACGATGAGGACCTGCGTGAAATGGAGCGTGTCATCGGCAGCGACAGCGGACTCTCCCTAAACGAGCGGGACATGGCGCTCTACCGGCTCATAGCACGGGCGAGCAGGAATATCCCTTTTCTGCTGGTGCTTAACTTCTTCAATAACAGCGGACTCGTGGCGCAGCTTCTCGATCTCTATTTTCTGGAAAAGGCGAACCTCAGCCGGACCCTCCGCTTTTACAACGAGGTGGTCACAGCGATACGGGAGCGGAATGCCGATGCTTCAAAGAAGATCATGTACGGTCTCCTGGTATATGCGGAGCGGAAGACACTGGATGCAATCCATAAAAAATCGAAGGACGGCAAGGAGTGATGAACAGGTTTATAGAACAATACAGTGGAGAGAAATTTGATATCGTGATAATCGGCGGCGGTATAACCGGCGCGGCGGTTGCGTATGACGCCGCATCAAGAGGATTCTCGGTAGCCCTCCTGGAAAAGGGGGATTTCGGCGCGGCGACATCCGCGGCGACATCGAAGCTTATCCACGGCGGGCTCCGGTACCTTGCGAACGCCGAGGTGGGGCTGGTCAGGGAGTCCCTGCGCGAGCGGAGGACGCTCGAGAACATCGCGCCGAACCTGGTGATCCCGCTCCCGTCCCTCATCGCCACCTACAGCGGCCAGGGTCTGATGAACAGCAGGGAAGTGATGAGGGCCGGGATGATACTGTACGATATCCTGTCATACGACAAGGGGAGAACCTGGGACCGGAGCAAACGGCTCCCGATCCATACCTCCCTCTCCCGCAAGGAGGTGCTTGAACGCGAGGGGCAGGTGAGACCGGACAGGCTCAACGGAGGGTATGTCTACTACGATTGCCTGAGCGCCTTCCCGGAACGGCTCACCCTGGCCTTCGTCAGGTCGGCCGTCAGCCGCGGGGCGAAGGCGGCCAATTACGCCCGCGTCGACGACTTCCTCGTCGAGGGGAAACGGGTGACGGGCGTGAAGCTCACCGATGCCCTGATCGGGGGCACCCTCAACGTACGGGGTTCCCTTTTCATCAACTGCACGGGTCCGTGGGCCGACATCACGCTTTCAAAGGCCCTTAACCGCGAGGCGGAAAGGCAATTACGCCGCTCCGAAGGTATTCACATCATCACGAAGAAGATGGTGGGCCGCCACATGGTCGGGCTCAGGACAGGCCGGGGCAGACATATTTTCTTCATCCCATGGAGGGGCCATACCCTCATCGGCACCACGGACCGGGAATACATCGGCAACCCGGACGAATACCGCGTGTCACGCCGGAGCGTTGAGGAGTTTCTCGAGGAGGTGAACGAGTCGTTCGGCAGCGGCACGATCGCGTACGACGACATCCTCCACACCTACGGCGGGCTCAGGCCGCTGGTTGAGACACAGACGGCCGGCACCTACAGCTCATCACGGCGCTACGAGGTATACGATAACGCCGCGGACGGCCTTGACGGCCTGATCACGGTCGAGGGAGGCAAGTACACCACGAGCAGGAACCTGGCCGAGAAAGTCATGGAGACCGTCGCGAAGAAGTCGGGGAGAAAGCTGAAAAGATCCGGAACAGACCGGACATTCCTTCACGGCTGCGACATCCCGGATATGGAGGCCTTCCTCGCGACCGTCCGATCTGAAAAGCACTTTGAGAGGGCGACGATGGAGTATCTCGCCGCGGCCTACGGAAGCGAGTACCCTCTCGTGCGAGACATCATGAAGACCGACGCGTCCCTCGCGCGTCAACTGAACGGCGACGGCGAGGTCCTGGCGGAAGTCATGTTCGCGGTGCGCAGCGAGATGGCGCGGACGCTTCCGGACATCATGCTCAGGCGGACGGGCTTCGGTACGCTCGGTAATCCCGGGAGGGATGTCATCACAAAGATCGCCGAGACCGCGGCGGCTGAGCTGAAATGGGACGCCGCGAGAATCAGTGAGGAAATCAGAACGATAACAGAGATGCTTAAGATACCGCAATAGATTGTGGTTGCGAATAAAGATGTATGATGGTGGAATATAGTATATGTAATGGCTGGCGCACCCTTCGACTACGCTCAGGGTGACATGCCCTTCGACGGAGTTTATCCCGAGCAGAGTCGAGGGGCATGCTTCGTCGGGGCTTGAAGAACAGCCCCTCCTCGTAATGACAGGGGATTAATCATGGAGAAACCAATGTCCGGCAATCAAAAACGATATTTGAAAAGCGTCTACATCAAAAAAATTGTATCGCACCGCGATCAGAAGACCTTCACCGTTTTCAGGCCGCTTAACGATGAAATGAAGAAAGAAATGGCCGCGGGAGTGAAGGAGATATTTGATTTTTACGGCGGCACCGCAATGCTCAAATCGAGCCGCGACGTCTACATAAAACCGAACGCGGTCGACTCAAAGCCGTACGCCTACACCCGCCCCGAGGCGCTTGAGGCCGTTATAAGCTACTGGAAGGAGGCCGGCGCACGTAAGATATTTGTATTCGAGAATTCGACGGTCTGCAACCTGACACGGCTTGTTTTCGAAATCACCGGGTACGCGAAGCTCTGCAAAAAGCTCGGCGCGGTGCCGGTCTATCTCGACGAGGAAGAAACGACCGAAGTCACGTTTGCGGGCGCTGACGCCCCCTACGACCGGAACACCTACCGGTTGTCGAAGACAGTGGCGGAAAAGCTGATCGCGCGCAAAGACGAGAACCTCTACATCAACCTCCCCAAGCTCAAGACGCATTCCATGGGCGTGGTGACCCTCGGCATCAAGAACCAGTGGGCCTTCCCGCGCCACGAAGACAGGGGCTATGACCACAACTACAACCTTCACGGCAAGCTGGTCGACGTGCTGGCGCGCGTGCGGCCGGATTTCACCCTGATTGAGGGGGTGGAGGGGAGCATTTACGGCCACTATAACGCCCTCGCCCTGGCCGACACCTGCATCAGGCCCTTCGGGGTGCTGATCGGCGGCCCGAACGTGGTAGCGGTCGATATCGTGGGTGCGCGGGTCTTCGGCTACGACGTTGAGGACGTGCCACATATCAAAATTGCGGTGGAGCGGGGGCTGGGACAGGGGGTCAGTAAGCTCGGGGATATAACCGTCCATGGCGATTACCGCGACATCAGGAAGCTCGATATAATCGGGGATCTCAAGAAGTTCGGTGGAAAATACCCGTTCGACCTGTACCCGGAGTTCCCGGAAGACGTAAGGATCATCAGGGGAAGAGAGATGGCCTGCCGTGAGGGCTGCGTCAACAATCCGCTCGCTGTTTTACAAACGCTCGCAAAGGATTATAACGGCAGGGGGGGGTGGACCCTGATCATGGGGAAGGGCCTCGACAAGAGTGAAGTCGACTCCATCAGCGGGCCGGTACTTATTGCAGGGCACTGCGCCATTGAAGAGGTTTCCGATCGGCTTATCCAAAGACTCGGCCGGCGACGGGTCTACCTGAGTGGGACGTGCAACGATCTTCGGGCCACCACCGAATCTATGTGCCATATGATGAAGGTCAATCCCATGAAACTCGCGCCTATCAATCCGGCGCGCTCGCTGTACGCCCTGGCACGGGCGAAGCTCAATAAAAGCCGGGGGATGCTGGTGAGCCCGGCCTCCCATCTCATAAAATTACGCTAACAGAGGAGAAGACAATGTCCGCAAAAAAGGAATTCATACCAGACTGGACTGAGACCGCCCCTCCCGATGGTTCTTACCGGTCCATATTCAAGTGGGGCGCGCCGAACGAGTTCAAGCACCCGAGCAACGCCTGGTACCGGATGATGAAGAAAGAGTTCGGCATGACCGATGACGATTTCAGGAAGAGGAAGGACGAGGGGCTGGAGCCGGTTTCGATAAGCCGGAAGTCGGCTATAGGCAGGGCCGACCTCGCGCGGTTCGAGTCAATCGTCGGAAAGAAGAACGTGGCGGTGGACGGCTACAGCCGCCTCAGGTACAGCCGAGGCAAGACCATGGAGGAGGCGGCGGAGCTTCGGAGCGGCAGGATAGGACGCGTGACTGACGTCGTGATCCATCCCCGATCCAAGGAGGACGTGCGGGCTATCGTGGCGCACTGCGGCAGGAGAAAGATACCGGTCTCCGTGTACAGCGGGGGCTCCTCGGTTACCCTTGGCCTCAGGCCGGCGCGGCCGGGCGTAACGCTGGTGATGGGGACCCACATGAACAGGATCCTCGAGATTAACGAGCAGAACCAGAGCGCCCGTGTCCAGCCGGGGATGATGGGGCCGGCCTACGAGGAGGCGCTCAACAGCGCGCCGGAAAAATTCGGCACGAAGCTCCGGTACACCGGCGGCCATTTCCCGCAGTCCTTCGAGTTCTCGTCGGTCGGGGGCTGGGTGGTGACCCTCGGCTCCGGCCAGGCTTCGACATACTATGGCGACGCCTACCATATCGTTCTGAGCCAGGAGTACGTGACGCCGGCCGGCGACATCAAAACGCTCGATTATCCGGCGACGGCCACCGGGCCGAAGGTAAACGATATCATGAAGGGGAGCGAGGGCGTTTTCGGGGTGCTGGTCGAGGTGACCATGAGGATATTCAGATACATGCCGAAAAACACGCAGCGTTTCGCCTTCATGCTTCCCTCGTGGAATGCGGCGGTCAATGCGACCAGGGACGTGGTGCAGGGCGAGTTCGGCATGCCGGCCGTGTTCAGGATCTCAGACCCGGAGGAGACCGAGGTCGGTCTGAAACTATACGGAGTGCACGGCACGCCGGCCGACACCTTCATGAAACTGCGCGGATACAGGCCGATGGAGCGTTGCCTCCTTATCGGGACGGCTGAAGGCGAGTGCGGATACGCGAAGCATGTGAAGCGGATGGTGAAAAAGATCTGCAAGGGCTACGGCGCCATGTATCTCACCGGCTTCGCGGCAAAGAAATGGGAGCATACCCGTTACCGGGAGCCGTACATGCGGGAGGACCTGCATGACTACGGCATCGTCATAGACACCCTCGAATCGGCCGTGACCTGGGACAACCTTCACCGCCTGCACAAAGGGGTGCGGGAATTTATAAAAGGGAGGCCCGGCACTATCTGCATGACCCACGCCTCTCACTTCTACCCGCAGGGGACAAACCTCTACTTCATTTTCATCATGAAGATGGAATCGGTGAAATCATACCTCGCGTTCCAGCGGGGCGTGATAGACGCGATCACCAGGCACGGCGGCTCGCCGAGCCATCACCACGGTATGGGGAGAATGCTCTCGCCCTGGCTGGAGAAACATATCGGTAAAAACCAGATGGCGGTACTCAGGGCCCTGAAGGAGCATTTTGACCCGAACAACATCATGAACCCGGGAGGTATACTGGGTCTGGATTGAATTTTCCCTCACCCCGGCCGCTGGGTCACAGGACGTCACGAATGCAGCGGCGTACAGGACGTACAAGCTGCTGCCTTCCACGGGGAGAGGAATTGAGGAAGATAATAAAGTAGTGAGTGATATGAAAGAAGGGAAAAAAACCACAGGCGAACTGATCCTTTCAATTGACGCTGGGACGCAGTCGATTCGAGCGGCCCTGGTGGACGCGAAGGGGAATGTCGTGCGCATCGTCAAAAACCAGATCCAGCCGTATTTTTCAGAGCACCCCGGCTGGGCCGAGCAGGACCCCGAATATTACTGGAAGACGCTCTGCACGGCCTGCAGGGAGCTGATGCGACAGGCGGGCCGGATGGCCGAAAGGCTGGCAGGGGTCACGCTGACCACCCAGCGCGCGACCGTGATCAATGTCGACGCGGGCGGCAGGCCGCTCAGGCCGGCAATCGTCTGGCTCGACCAGAGAAAGGCGGATGCGGCCGGATTGGTGCCCGCGGCGCTCACGCCGGTATTGAAGGTTCTTAAACTCTTGCGAACGGTCGAGAACGTGGCAGGCAACTGCGAGTCCAACTGGATTCGGCAGCACCAGCCGGAGATATGGGAGAAGACGCACAAGTACCTGCTCCTGTCCGGGTTCTTCACGCACCGGCTCACCGGCGAGTTCGTCGACTCGGTTGGCAACAATGTCGGGTACCTGCCCATCAACAACAAGACATACCGGTGGGCAGGGAAGTACGATTTCAAATGGCGGCTCTTCCCGATCGAGCGGGAAAAGCTTCCCGCTCTTGTCAGGCCGTCGGAGATGCTGGGGAAGATTACCGCCCGGGCATCGAAAGAAACCGGCATACCGGAGGGGCTTCCGGTGGTTGCCGCCGGGACCGACAAGGGGTGCGAGATTCTCGGCGCCGGATGCCTCGGCCCGGATGTCGGCTGCCTGAGCTTCGGGACGACAGCCACCTTCAACACCACTACGGATACGTACGTCGAGCTGCTTCCCATGATCCCCCCGTACCCGGCGTCGGTCCCTGACACCTATTACACCGAGGCCATGGTCTACCGCGGTTTCTGGATGGTGAGCTGGTTCAGGGAGGAGTTCGGCCTTCTTGAAAAGGAGATAGCGAAGAAAAAGAAGCTCGTCCCTGAAAAGCTTTTTGATGCACTTATAGAAAAGATTCCGGCCGGCTCCATGGGCCTCGTGCTTCAGCCCTACTGGACCCCGGGAAACGATATTGATCCCTACGCGAAGGGCTCTATTATCGGGTTCGGCGATGTGCACAACAGGGCCTATCTGTACCGTGCAATTCTCGAGGGCCTTGTGTACGCGCTCCGCCAGGGGGCGGAACTCACCCGTCGCAGGACAAAAACGTCCATCAAACGGCTCATGGTGTCAGGAGGCGGTTCACAGAGCGATATGGCCATGAGGATCACGGCTGACGTGTTCGGCATGACCGCCGAGAGGCCCCACACCTTCGAGACGTCGGCGCTGGGGGCCGCCATTGCCGCTGCGGTGGGGCTCGGCATCCATTCCGATTATCCCGCGGCGGTGAGCGCCATGACCCGTACCAGGGACGCCTTCGATCCGGTCCCGGAGAACCATCGCCTGTACGACGATTTATACAGGGACGTCTACCTCGGGATGTACGGCCGCCTTAAGCCCCTTTTTAAAAGGATCCGGGAGATCACCGGATACCCGGAGTCATAGATGAATGATCGTTTTCACCAGCGCAGGTGCGCAAAACGATAGGTAAATTAATATGTGAATACGCAAAAAACATTTGAAAAAATATAACATGCAATTACCCTCCATGTCATGGCTGAGGAAACGCGCCTGAATCCCATTGAATCCCTGTTCGAAGATGAGCGGAAAAGCGGCGAACTCCTTGTCGCGCAGTTCAGGCTCGTCATTCTGCTGGTATTCATTCCCGTCATATTCGCCCTCAGATTTTTGCTCGGATATCTAATGATATCCTACTGGCTCATGAGCATCGGCAAATGGATGATCATGTGCGCCGTGGCCATCATAATTTATCTTATTTTAAAGCGCGGCTTTTTCAGATCTTGGGTCGGCTATGTCACCCTGCTGATCGATACCTCGTTCGTAACTACCAGCATCGTAACATTGTCGTTCTATACGTTCAACCATACCGGCGTTTTTCATGATCCGCTGGTGCTCATCCTGTACCTGATAAGCTTCAGCGGCGGCATCAGGTACGCGTACAGCTATACGATATTCACGATTCCGCTGATCGGGTTCGTGATCGTAATGCTCTCCTGGTTCGACATGAAATACCACGGCATACCGGTCGATTACATCATGGTAACCGACCGCCTTGCCTTTCTTCTCCTGATATCGATCGTGTCGATGGTCTTTTCGAGGATGCTGAGGAACTACACCTTCGACAGGTACCGCATGGGGCAGAAGCACGTGAAGGAGATAGCTTCGCTCATGGAAATCGGGAGGAAAATATCCTCGCGGGAAGAGCTTGCCAGGACTCTCGCCAATATAGTATCCGAAATGAAAAAGATACTCCAGTCAGATCTTGAGTTCATCGGCATCGCCGACGGCCAGACAGGCGCGGTCGAGATCATAACGGCGTCCGAGACCTTCCCATGCGCGGATGACGGGCGGGTTGAATGCAGGATAGCCCGGCTGGTTATAGGAAGGGGCGAGGCTCTGATCCTCGACGCGGGCGATCCGGAGGGGGCCGATCCTGAAATTGCCGGCGTCATGACAACCCGATGGATTCAGCACATCGCCGCTGTGCCGATAGCTGTTGACGGGAGCACCGTGGGCGCGATCGTGTCGGCGCGGAGGGCCATGCGTGAATATACGGAGTACGACCGGAACCTCCTCGGCGTTCTCGCCCAGCAGGCGGCAATATCAATCAAGAACGCGAGCCTTCTCGAAAAGCTGAGGAGCGAGAGCGTTTATCTTTGCGATGAAGTCGATTATTCCACCATGTTCCACAACATCATCGGCCAGAGCGGAAAGATGAAAGAAATATTCGGGGTCATTGAAAAGGCGGCGAAGTCCAGCATCCCGGTCATTATCCGCGGCGAGAGCGGCACCGGCAAGGAGCTTGTCGCCGAGGCCCTGTACGCCCTCGGCCCGAGGAGCGACAGGCCATTCATAAAGATCAACTGCTCCGCCATCCCGTCCGAGCTTCTGGAGAGCGAGCTCTTCGGCCACGAGAAGGGCGCGTTTACCAGCGCGGACAGGCTGAGGAAAGGCAAGTTCGAGCTGGCCGCCGGCGGGACGATTTTCCTGGACGAGATAGGAGACACGAGCCCGAAGTTGCAGACCAAGCTCCTCCGCGTCCTCCAGGAGGGGGAGTTTGAGAGGATAGGCGGCGAATCCACAATCAGGGTCGACGTGCGGATCATCACCGCGACCAACCAGAACCTCGAGGAAAAAATAAAGCAGGGCGCGTTCCGCGAGGACCTGTTCTATCGTATCAACGGTCTGCCCATTCTCATCCCGCCTCTCAGGGAACGGCGAGAGGACATACCTCTCCTCGCCGCCCACTTCGTAAAGAAGCATGATTATACCGGGATGCGGAACATCGAGTTCACGGTTTCAGCGATGCGCTTCCTGACTACCAGGGAATGGCGGGGAAACGTGCGGGAGCTGGAGACCCTGATTCACCGGATGCTGGTCATGACCGATACAAATACCATATACGAAAAGGACCTTGAGGCCATCTGCAGCGCTTCCGACAACACCCGCCTGATGGATTTCTATTCCACCCTGAAGAACTATGCGGAAGAGGCGATACGCGGCGGCTGTGATGTTTCACTGGAAATCGAGCGTATAGAAAAGGAGTTCCTGGCCGAGGCCTATAAGCAGGCGAAGGGGAACGTGCGGAAGGCGGCGGAAATCACCGGCATGCCCAAATCGACCCTGTTTAACAAGCTGCAGAAATATTCTATTTCCGATGACACACGGGAATAGTCATCCATAAAAAACCAGCGTTACTTCTGTCCCGAATTCGGGACAGAAGACAATTTTTGGGACACATTTCGTAAATGATACTTCAACCGGCCATGAATAATATCTGAAAGGATGTTCGAGAAAAAATAATCGATTATTTTTTCGTATATCAACACGCGCGCAGCGAAGATATCTTGTATTAAATCGTCTATACAATATGAAAAAACGATATTTAATCATTATTTTAAGAAAAACAGGATTGTTTCATTGTTTCACTCCTTACAATGACATGGCAGTATTATATTTTATATTTATTAATGTTACTATTTGTTTTTAATTTTAGAGCTTGGCAACTGGCATGATTCATGCTTTTATAATATAAATATCAACTGTTTTTGCATGATTCCTTAATATTTCATTTTGGAGGACGTTATGGTACAAGTCGACATTGTCTGGTCATACGCGTTCGGGGCGACCTTTGCCGCTGCTGCGGCGCGCCAGTTGGAAAAGGAGGATAAACCATTCAACAACAAGTGGTTTGTTTTTATCCTCCTTTTTCTATCGATTTTCTTCGCTCCGTCAGGCCTATATCTCCTGTGGGAGCACACACAATGGGAGACTATGCAAGTGGCAACGCAGTTCAGCGACATTCCCGCATGGCTGGTGACCCTCTTCGCGGTCACCAATATAACTCAGGGGATTATCGGATACTGGGTCACCTACAAACTGGTCAGGAAAGGGAACTATTACGGCGCCCACGCCAACTGGATGGTGGCATGGATTATTTTCTGGTTCATCCTGGTCTGCGGGTGGGATTGTACCGGCTGGCAGCGTTTCCTGTACGACATGAGCGTGAACAACGGCGAACTCTGGGCGCCCGGCAAGTATATGGGTATATCGTTTTTCTATGCCAGCCGTGTCTGGTGGACCCTGGTTGTGATGGCGGTGTTTTTCGCGCCGATGCTGCTCTACGGCTATATCAATTTCACGCGGGAGGGGGCGAAAATGGACGCTTCGATTTCTGCGGACAAGATCCCGAGCGTGTTCTGGGTCCTTGCATTCTACTTCCCGACGCAGTGGGTCGTCTGCCTCGGCCTTGCCATACTGGCCGCCCTGTCGGTCATGGGGATACGCGACCTGACCGGGAGCATGCTCCTCGGGTATGTGATCGGGATACCTGCATTTTCGGTGGTGGCCTATTTTCTCCTATTCAGGAGAAAGATGCCGATGTACTGGATCGCGAAGCAACTGTTCGTAAAGGAACCGGACAAGTGAGATACAGCTATGATGGGTGCGGGAAATTCGTATTTCCCGCACCATGGTTCTTGTAATTTATAAGGAAGAGTATGTAATGGGATTAAATAAGAAAACAAAAGTTGCGATTATTAAAGTCGACAACCATCCTGACCTCGTGCAGGCTGTGGAGGAGGCGCTGAAGCTGATACATGCCGAAACAATCATCAAGCCGGGGGAAACACTTCTTCTCAAGCCAAACCTGCTTATGAAATCGGTCGTTGCTTGCACGCAGGCCGATTTTATTGAAGCGGTTGCACGGGCGCTCAAACCCTATAAGGCGCGCATGTCTCTCGGTGATTCGCCCGGGCAATTCGGCAACAGGGCGAAGCATATAATCAGGCACCTTCAGCTGGAAAAAACAATGCTCGAGCAAAACATCGCTTACGCAGAATTTGAGAGCGAAGCGGTACGGGTGCGCAACGACAATGCCCGTCTCATGAAGACCTATCACATGGCAAAGGCGGTCCATGACACCGATATCATCGTGAACCTGCCGAGGCCAAAATCTCATATAGAAGCATCGTATACCGGCGCGGTGAAGAATTTATGGGGTATTATCCCCGGAGGCGAGAAGGCCCAGTGCCATCTCTACGGGAAGGACCCCATGGCCTTCGGGAACGTTATCGTCGACAATTATGAAACGATGAGGAATCTCGGGAAAAAGAACATCGTGATCATGGACGCCCGGACCATTATGGAGGGGATGGCCGGTCCGGCCGCCGGTCCCCTCAGGAAAACCGGGCTGATCATAGCCGGCACCGATGACGCGGCCGTGGATATGGTGATGCTCGCGATAGGCGGCAGGGACGGCCATCGGGACGTCCCCCACCTGCGCGCATGCAGGGACAGGGGAATCGGGCCCGCAGATCTCGGATCGATCGAGGTTGTCGGCGAAACGATCGAGAGCGTGCGGCTCAAGAAAAAATTCGGTATCACCGGCAGGGGAATGATGTCCCTTGCGACATTTTTCACCGGCACCATCATCTATAAAGTCGTGAGGAGAATGCCTTTTCTAAAGAAGAAGGAGTGCACTCAATGCGGGGACTGTTTCAAGATATGTCCGGCACAGGCGATAACATGGGAGAAAAAACAGTACCCGAAAACAGACTTCAACCAGTGCATCAGCTGTCTCTGCTGCGTTGAATGCTGCCCGCAGCACGCGATACAGGCTAAGTCTATTGGCGTGAGGGGCCTTTTCCTCAAGGAGCCGTCTATCACTCTTCCCCGCACGAATTAGAGTACGTCCAATATAGTGGTTGCCAAATAACGGGTGTCCTTATAATAGACATTCGGGATTCTCGTATGTTGTTGGGACCATCCCGGAATTTCCTGAAACTGAAGAGTACAAGGTGATCGCAATGAAAGCTGAAGATATTAAAAAGATTCTTATCGCCGGGGCCGGGACCATGGGACGGCATATCGGCTTTGCCTGCGTGATGAACGGTTATTCGGTGGTGATGTATGATGTGAAAGAGGACGCCGTAAAAAAATCGATTGATTCCATACGGTCTAAAATTGATTCTACGGCCGCGAGCGGGCTGATAACGCGCGAGGCGGCGGACGGGGTAAAGGAAAACATTGTCGGTATGTCCGACCTCGCTGCCGCAACCGCCGAGGTCGACCTTGTCAGCGAGTCGATCCCGGAGAACCCCGATATAAAAGGGGAGTTTTTCGGCAAGCTTAACGGGGCATGCCCTCCCCGGACCATCTTTACCACCAATACCTCCTCGCTGGTCCCGTCGATGTTCGCTGATAAAACGGGCCGACCCGACCGCTTCCTCGCTTTCCATTTCCATCCCGGCTCGAAGCTGGTCGACGTGATGCCGCACCCGGGCACCTCCCCCGAAACGGTTGAGACCGTCAGGCGGTTCAGCGAGCTGATCAGGCATTCTCCCATCGTACTCAAAAAAGAGAACACCGGCTATGTGTTCAACGCGCTCCTCAATCCCTGGCTCCTGGCTGCGCTGGACCTGGTGTCGCGCGATGTCGCGTCGCCGGAGGATGTGGACCGCTCATGGAAGGAGGTCACGGCCATGCCGATAGGACCGTTTGCGCTCATGGATTACATCGGGTTGGAAACCGTATGGCACATTACCGATTACTGGGCGAAGAAGAAGAACGACAGCCGGGCCCAGCAAAGCGCCGACATGCTGAAGGAATACGTGGACCGCGGCGATCTTGGCATGAAGACCGGGAAGGGCTTTTACGATTATGGAAGGAAGATGTGATCGTGCCGGATCATGCATTTATGAGAAGATAAGAAGTATCATTGTTCCATCATAATAAGAAGCGAGGGTGCCCCGGGCCATGCCGGAGCACCCTTTTTTAATTTCTAACGATATCCTTCAACAGGGGAACTGTAGTCGCTGTATGCGGTTTCGTCCGCATCGTGCTTTTGGTCGCCGTCGAGATCGTTGATCAGAAGATCGTTGACGACACGAATTCTATAGAAGTAATGCGTTCCGGGCGTTGCCGTGGTGTCGTAATACGAGTACACGGTGCCGCCTGAAGTTAGCCAGGTGCCGGATACCTGCCCGATGAGGGAATAGGTGCCGCCGGCGCTCGTGGCCCGGTATATCTCATAAACCGGCGCTGCGTATACCGGCGCCCAGGTGATGACCACCCGGGAAGCGTCGGTACCCATGGTGGCTGACAGGTGATGCGGCACCTGTATGAGAAGTCCGTTGACCCCCCTGGTTGTGCTCCAATCCACGGCCGTGCTGGAGCCGCCGTAGGTTGGCGTGAAGGTGCCGCCTGTCCGCAGCTTCGAGGTGACCGTGAGGCTTTGGGCCACCGATCCGTTGAAGCTGCCGCTGGTGGTCACCGTGCCGGTATGCGTGCCGCTCCCTCCCCAGTCGGTGCTGGTTACTTCCGAGCCGGAGAAGACCATACCGTAATCATTATAGCTGCTGTGGCTGAAGTTGGTGGCAGCCTGATTCCAGCCAGGGACCGATACAACGACCGAGGTCGAGCCTGATATCAGTCCGCTGATGGTATAACTTTTTGCTCCTGTCGGCGGAAAATCTGACCTGTCCGCCAGCTTTCTGAACATGCGGTCCCAGTCGAGGTTGAAACGGATCAGGTATTCAAATGGAGTAATGTCGCATTTGCCCGAAGCGATGTTGCTGCTGAAGGCGCTTTCCTTGGTGGCGTTGAAGGCTTTGACCTTGTAGTAGTAGGTCGTGTCCTCAAAGGTGTCTGTATCATTATAGGATGCGGCTGCAACGTCGCCGGAAATCAGGGTGTAGTCACCGGCGGAGGTCAGGGAGCGGTATACCCTGTAATACGTTGCGTCGGTCACCGGATCCCAGGTGACTGCAACGGAATCCGTACTCGTGGCATCGCTCGCCTGTACGTTGGACGGAGCGTCCAGGGGAGGATCGACCATGGCGTAGCCCTCGCATGAATCACTGTAATCGCTCTCTTTGGTGGCCGTGGCAGCCTTGACCTTGTAGAAATAATGTATACCCACCGATACGGTGGTATCGTCGAAGGCGGTGGCGTACACGTCGCCGCTTATTTTTTCATAGATGCCGTCGGAGGTTCCCGAGCGGTAGACCCAGTAATAATCGGCGTCGTCTACCGAATTCCATGAAACCGTGACCTTGTCAGTGTAATCTCCAAGCGTGGCGGATACGCCGCTGGGTGACGGGAGTATGGTTTCAGCAAGTGCCCAGCCCTCGACTGCACCGCTCTTTTGGCTTTCGGCAATGGCGTTCGGGTTACCCTCGAGGTCCGTGTCGTACGCGGTGATCTTGTAGTAATAATGAGTATCCGGCGTCACACTGCTATCGGAATAGGATGTTCCGATTATGTCGTCGCCGACCTGGGCGTACGAGCCGTTCAGATCCGTATCGCGGTACAGATGGTAATGGTCTGCGCCGGTTACGGTGTCCCATGTCAGGTCAACGCTGTCGGCTTTGCTTCCCTTTGAAGCCGTAAGATTTGTCGGGGCGGATGGTTGGGCAACCGCGTATCCGGCATTGCTATCGCTCAGGTCACCTTCTTCAGGAATATCTGATACTGCCGCGACTTTATAATAATAAGTCGTTCCTGGAGTTACTGTGATGTCAACATATGACGCGAGGATTATATCGTCACCTATGAGGGAATATGGGCCGACGTCCGAATCGGCGCGATAGACATGATAATGCGCGGCTTCGGTTACGATGTTCCATGTGAGAGTGACACTATCATTGGACGTCCCGTCCGTAGCCGTCACATTGTTCGGTGCCGGGAGTTTGGTCACTGACCCGGCAAAGCCGCTGTCATACCCGCTGAGAGGACTCTCAACGGCTCCGGATATTGTTGATACCTTGTAGTAATACATCATGTCCGGAGTCATCGAACCGTCGTCATAGGTTATTGGCTCAACATCGTCCGCTATGAGCACAAAATCTTCGGCATCAGTCGTTTCTGAGCGATATACGCGATAATGATCGGCATTTTCGGCAGCGTTCCATGTTATCGTGACATGATCGCTGAAATCCCCGTCCGTAGCGGTGACATTTTGTGGGGACAGAATTAATATTTCTCCGCTGAACATGTTTGAGGCCAACAGCAGCAGGGAGCCCATCGATTTAGATTCTTTGGTGCAGGAAGTGAAGAATGGCGAGGTTAAGAGAACGAATGGAATGAAGAGACAAAAATATCTCTTCCGCATACATGTTTTCATGCGGTTCCTCCTGAAAGTAATGTTTAATCCCTTGTAATACTTCTTTTCAGCTCAGGGCTTTATACAGACCCTGCGGCATTACTATTTTTTTTAATGCCATGAAAAATTTTTAAAAAGGTATAACCTAAGTTTTATTTGTCAACTTGTAAAAAATTATTCCTGACACTTTTTTCAGCGGGAGAAAAATATCTACGTTATGCGGAGTAAACAAATTTGGAATGGGAATCAATGGACGCCATCACTCCTCGAAGGTGCAACGGCATTCCCCCATATACATGATGGCCACGCAACTGTTGCACGGCCCGCAGCGGAGGCACTTTGACACGTAGTCGGGGTCGTGTTGTATCTTGTATACAAAATCCGTTTCGGCCACCAGAGCCCGTGCCATGCCGACGAATTCGAAGCCCCGGTCAAGCACCTCATCAATTTTTTTCCGTGACACCAATCCGCCGACATATACAAGCGGGAGTTGCACCGCCTCGCGCACGCGGAGCGCATCTTTCAAAAAATAGGCCTCTTTATACGGATAGTCCTTTATCATGATACGCGAAAATGCGATCATACCCAGCTTGATGACGATGTCACTCTGGTAGCTGATGAGTTCGCGGTGCGGTGTGATGCCCCGCATCATAAAGAAGGGAGTTTTGCTCACGAACCCGCCGGAGAGGACCAGGGCGTCGGCACCTTCCTGCTCGAGTATTCTCGCCACATGGAGCCCTTCTTCGAGGCCCATGCCGCCCGGAAATCCGTCCTCCAGGTTGGTCTTGACCAGGACCGCAATTTTTCCGCCCGCCGCCTTCCGGACTTCCGCCATCGCCATACGGAGAAAACGCACGCGGTTGTTGAGCGAGCCGCCGAATCGGTCTGTGCGGCGGTTGGTGTAGGGGGATAGAAACTGGCTGATGAGATAACCATGGCCGGCGTGGATCTCAACGGCGTCGAACCCGGCTTCGCGCGCCAGGAGGACCGCCCTGCCGTGGGCGCGGGCGATCTCTTCAATATCGGATTCGGACATTTTTTTCGGGAGGTTGAGGCCGAACAGGGTGAACCTCCCGGAGGGAGATATGGCGCGCTCGCCGGAGACCTTACGGTCGCCCATGTTGCCCGCATGACCGAGCTGGATTGAGGCGGCGGCCCCCTCGCGGTGGACCGCGTCCGTCAGCTTTTTCAGGGCCGGTACGATCCCGGGCTCCATCCAGGCCTGGTGCTTGAACGTCCGTCCGCCGTTTACCACCGCGACGTACGCCACGGTGGTCATGCCGATGCCGCCGGCCGCTACGGAGCGGTGGTAATTGATAAGCGATTCTGACGGCATGCCTCCGGGGCACATCCCCTCGAAGGCGGCCGAGCGTATTGTTCTGTTCCTGAGTGTGAGGGGACCGATACTCCCGGCCGAAAAGAGTTTGCTGGATGACATGTGTTTTGTTATCCTTGATAAAGGTGATACTTTTTATGATAATAATGAAGAGTGAGCGAGCTGATGTCAACTTTTTAAATTCAGGGCTTGACTTTTAAGTTTGTTGGTGAGAATTAATTTCTTTGGATGGAGTTCCCCCCAAACCCCACTTCGACAAGCCTGTGGTGAGCCCTTCGGCAGCCTGTCGAACCGCTCAGTGCAACGCCCAAGGGGGGGCTTAAAGAAAACACATGTGATACGTTCTCCCCTCTCCCTCCGGGAGAGGGGATGGGGGGTGAGGGCGTACTCACTTCGGGGGATTTAGGGGGGGGTGAATCGGATGGTTGACCATGAAGAATTCATATAAAGGAAAGAGGGCATTTATAACAGGCGGCGCGTCTGGCATCGGACGCGCCCTGTGCCAGGGGCTTGCGTCGCGGGGCGCCTCAGTCGTGGTGTCGGATATCAACTTGAAGGAAGCCGGGCGGGTTGCCGCAGCGATCAACGAGGCCGGCGGAACGGCGTGCGCTGTGAAGCTTGATGTCACCGATGAAAGTTCGGTGTTCAGGGCCGTCGAGAATACGGCTGCGGAATCGGGCGGGCTTGATTATTATTTCAATAATGCCGGCATCGGCATTTCAGCCGACGCCCTTGACCTGACCATGGCCCAGTGGAGGAAAATTTTCGACGTGAACCTCTTCGGCGTACTCTACGGCACCATGGCGGCCTATGGCGTCATGGCGCGGCAGGGTTATGGACATATTGTCAATGTCTCTTCCATGGCGGGGTTTGCGCCCTTTTCGATAAACACGCCGTATACCGCGGCCAAGTACGGCGTGGTCGGTCTCACCGAAGCGCTGAGGCACGAGGCAGCGGGTCTGGGCGTGGGCATGACCCTGGTCTGCCCGGGAATCGTGCGGAGCTCTTTTTACGACGCGATCGAGATCATCGGCACGGATCGTGAAGCATACATATCATGGATGCCGAAGCGTCTGATCGATCCGGAGCGGGCGGCGGCCGTCATACTCGACGGCGTTGCGCAAAACAGGAAGACGATCATTTTCCCTTTCCACGCGAAGCTCCTCTGGTGGACGAAAAAACTCGCGCCGGGGCTCCTGGACTTCATGAACAGGACGATGGTGAAGAAATTCCGTTCCCTCCGCACCGACGACTAACGAAACATGTCCTCTATCCAGTCGATCCCGCCGTCGCGGATCGAGATGAGGTCGAACCGAAAGATGTATTCAGGGCTGTCGTATTCCGGGCGTGACGCGATGAAGGATCGCGCCGCCGCCTTCAGGTTCCTCTTCTTTTTTGCGCTGATGGAATAAAGGGCGCCGCCAAACCGGTCGGAGATCCGGTTTTTTACCTCAACAAAGATGATGCAGGTGTCCCTGCGCGCGATGATATCGATTTCCCCTGACTTGCCGTACCGGTAATTGCGCTCGATGACCCGGAAATTCCTGCCTTCAAGAAATTCAACGGCGAGCTCTTCGCCCCCGGCGCCGAGGTCACGATTGTGGTACGCGTTCATCACTGGTGCCTAGAGGACGTCGAATATATTGATGCCGACCTCGGCCTCATCAAGGGCTCTGACGATATAGAGGGAGGATTCCGCCAGGAGATTGATGATCACGGTGCTTTCAATGCGAGTGCGGCTCGTGTCGAATATCAGTTTGATGATTGGCCGGAGCGGCTTTTCCGGGACAGAACCGATGATGATGCCGATGGATCCGTCGTTAAGCTCGACGATTGAACCGATCGGGTATACCGACATGCGGGAGAGGAAGACGCGGAGGATGACCGGATCGAACTTGTTCACGCCGCTGGAGAGGAGGTTCCTCATCGCGTGGTAGAAGTAGACTTTTTTCCGGTAGCTCCGGTTGGATATCTGCGCCTCGTAACTGTCCGCGATGGCGGCGATGCGGGCGAACTCGTCAATATCGTTCCCGCGAAGACCGCGGGGATATCCCTTTCCGTCGAACTGCTCGTGGTGCTGCAGCGATATAAGGGCCGAGTTCTCCTTGATTTTTCCGAGGTCTTTCAGAGCCTTGTAGCCGAGAAGCGGGTGCGTCTTTATCTGGTTGTATTCCTGCTCGGTAAGGTTCGACTGCTTGTGGATTATGTAGACCGGCAGTTTGACCATGCCGGCGTCGATCAGCATCGTACCAAGACCCAGATCGTTGAGCTTGATCGGGCTGTATTTCAGTGCGAGGCCGATAATGAGAGAGTAGAACGTAACGTTAACGGAGTGGGTCAGGGTGTAGTCCCTGCCCTCGTCGAGGCCGTAGAGAAATAAAAATACGTTGCTGTTTTCTTTGAGAAGCTTCACGATGGCCTGCACCGCGTCTTCCAGGTCGCGCGTGTCGAAGGGAATATTATTCCGAATCGACTTATAGGCGGCGTCTACCGTGTTCCGGGCGCGGCTGTGGACCTCGAGGAGAACCTTGCGCTTTTTTAGAAGGTCGTTGTAGTCCGTGACGATTTTCTTTTCGCTTTCTGATTCGGGGGATTTGTCAGGGGCCTTTTCGATTTTCGCCTGAAGCTGTTCGCTGCCGGGCGCGACCCGTTTAACGAGAATGCCCGAGGTCTCCACCTCGCTGATTCCCCAGGTCATCAACTTCTTGATGTCGGCTTCCTTGATGGGGGAGTTGGCCGTTATGAGCATATTATTGCTGTCAACGTAGATGGGTTTGTCGTACACCATCCCGGGCCTCAGTTCCTCCACGGGTATTTTTCTCATTTTCGCCATTACAGGATTCCCATACTGTCCAGTTTTGCCTTAAACGTATCGTTTACGCGGTAACAGTATACAAGGACCTCTGAGACAGCTTTGAACAGGGCTTCCGGAATTTCGCTCCCCGCAGGCAATTGTGAAAGAACCTGGGCGAGATCCGAATCTTGGTAGATGGTGATATTGTGCTCAACGGCTAATTGAATCAATTTCTTGAATAATGTTCCCCGTGCGACCGCCAGAATCCGCGGAATTTCACCGGAATATTCCAGTGCTACCCCAATTTTATCGTCGTCCATCCTATACCCTGATATCAAATACACTATTTAATGATGAATATGAATAAATTTCAACCATTTTATTTATGGCCTGCCGCGTATTATAGAAATTTATCTGGACGGCCGAATGCGCCGCCCGCAGGCCGCGCTCCAACTGCTCCCTCGATTGGTTGAGGGCTGCAATGATTTCGCCGCTGTCGCAGAATATTGAAATCGCGTAGTTCCGCTCCGTTTCCCTCGCCAGTATATCGATACGGCCTAGTGCTGAAAAATCGACGCTGAATATCCAGTTATGCTCTCTGCCGGCGTACCGTACCGGAAGAATATCCTCGTCGACAGACCAGGCGAATTCACCTGACGTATGTCCAGTTTCATTAGCGCCGTGATCTTTCAATATGCCGATGAGCCGGCTGATGATGTCCGCTTTCTGCTGTACATCATCCAGCGATTCGATCTCATCGATGATGTCGCCGACCATTTCCTCGATGTCCCTTTCCGTGCCCGAGGTCCATTTCTTTGCCCGGTTTTCGTCGAAGCCGAGGAGCATGAGGACTGATCGAAAGGCATTTGTATCGATACTCCGGCCCGACAGGAGGATGGAGAGGTCGGCGATTGTTTTCGCGCCGAGCCCCAGTTTGCGCAAATGGCCGAGCAGCCGGTTGAGGTCGTCGTCCTTTTTCTCTTCCTTTGGATAGAGGCCGAGGAGGAGGGCGTTCAGCTCGAATATTCCTGCCGGGTGCTTTCCGAGAGCAGCGCCGAGATTGTGAAAAAGGTTCTTCTGAATCTCGTTCCTGTTGAAAACTGTCAGGTCGAGCAGCTGCCTTGCAAGCGCATCCGTACCGGGCCGGTCGACCAGCTTGAAGAGATAGGAGTTAGCCTGCCTCCCTTCGAGTTGGAGCGTAACCGTATTGCCGGCGGGCAGGCCCCTGAGGAACTCGGCGTTCACCCGCCTCCCCGCGATTTCGAGCACCGCCTCCTTGCCGCCGATACGCTCGATTATGCGTGCGGCGATTTCGGCGCCCTTCTGAATGCCGCGAAGCTGATCCGACATACCGCTCTTGCTCAAGATCCGTATCGTGTTTGACGGTTCTATCCTCATTCAGCGTCCCCCCCTGGCGACACCAGGCTTTTTACCGGCTCATAGCTCCTGCGGTGTATCGGGCAGACCCCGGCGTCATGGAGCGCCCGGATGTGCAGTTTTGTGCCATATCCCTTGTTCCTTTTGAAATGGTAGCCGGGATAGAGGTTGTCGAATGTCATCAGTATCAGGTCCCTGCGGACTTTCGCCGCGATGGATGCCGACGCTATTGATATCGATTTCCGGTCTCCCTGTGTGATAGAACGAATGGGGACGGTCGATCGGAAAGAAAAATTTCCGTCAAGAATGACGCAATCCGGTCTGATAGGTACCTGAGCAATGAGCCGGTCCAGCGCGAACTCGGTGGCGCCGTTTATACCGAGTCGGTCGACAGTCCTGTGGGAGACCAGTATCGACGCGCAAAGGAGGGCGCGCTTCCTGATCGAATCGAGCGCCGCGAGTCTTTTTTGATGGGTCAGTTTCTTTGAATCATCGATGCCGGGAAGCGGGCCGTCCGTGGCGACAATGAACGATGCGTCGTAAATAACAATGCCGAGGCAGAGCGGTCCGGCGAGCGCCCCGCGGCCAACTTCGTCGACTCCCGCGATAAGCGAGATGCCTTCGCGGAGCAGTTGTTTCTCTATGTTAAAGGTAGGTCCATGTAAAAAGGCGGACACTCCGTCCGCCTTTTTACTTTTCGAGCTTCTGTTATATGCTTTCCGGCTCAACACGCATCCGTGCTGTTTCTGTCAGGATTCCTGCTGAGGCGCCGCCTCTGGCGCGGCCTCAGGCGCTGCCTCTGGCGGGGGCACGTCGTCCGAGGCGTGCGTCCCCGGAACGTCGGCCTCGGTTATCGTATGCTTTTTCCCGCCCTTAGCGCTCTTTTCGCGGAGCTTGGCGGACTTCCCGGTCCGTTCCCTCAGGTAGTATAGCTTCGCCCGGCGGGTCTTGCCTTTTCTGACCACGTCGATTTTGGCGATCCTCGTGGAGAAGAGCGGGAAAATACGCTCAACGCCGACGTCGAAGGAGAGCTTCCTCACCGTGAAGGTCTTGCTCATTCCCTTGTTGTCAATGGCGATGACGATGCCTTCGAATATCTGGATCCGCTCGCGGTTCCCTTCAACAATACGGTAATGCACCTTTACCGTGTCGCCAATCTCGAAGTTTATCTTTCTCTTCATCGGCTGTATCTGCTTTTCGATTTCATGTATGATGTTCATTGCTCATTCTCCTGATATTTTCCTTAAAAGGTATTTCTTATAGAGATCCGGACGAACCCGTTTGGTTTTTTCAATACTCTCGTCTTGCCGCCATTCGGAAATTTTTTTATGGTTTCCGCCAAGCAGCACGTCCGGCACCTTCATGCCGAATATATCCTCCGGCCTTGTGTAGTGGGGATATTCCAGCAGGCCCCCCACGAAGCTTTCCTCGGCCAGAGATTCCCGGTTTGACATGAAACCGGGAATGTACCGTGAGACCGCGTCGATGATCGCCAGAGCGGCATATTCCCCCCCGGAGAGGACGTAATCGCCGATGGAAATCTCATAATCGATATAGCGATCAATTACCCGCTGGTCGACCCCCTCGTAACGGCCGCATACAATGCAGAGGTCCCTGTGCCCCGCGAGCTCGCTGACCAGGTCCTGCGTGAGCAGGGTTCCGGAAGGCGAGGTGAGCACCACCCGGGTGTGCTCTCCCCTAATGCGTTCCAGCGCGCGGCCGAGCGGGCCCGCCATGAGGACCATACCGGAGCCGCCGCCGTATGGATAATCGTCGCAGCTCCGGTAGTTGTCCGTCGCGTGTTCGCGTATGTCCGTGACGGAAACCTCGATGATACCCGACTCGACTGCTTTCCCGAGGAGTCCGGTCCGCAGCGGGGATGAAAAAAAATCGGGGAACAGTGTCAGAATCTTAAATATCAAACAATCCCTCGACAGGATGTATGGTCAGGATGCCGTTCCCAATTTTTTCCGTATCGACCATTGATTCGACGAAGGGTACCATGAATTCCTTCCCCCCGCCGATTGATATAACCAGTATCTCTCCCGCGCCCGCTTCAAGTATCCCGGTCACGGTCCCGAATGGCTGTCCCCGATAAAGAACTGCGCATCCTATTATATCGTAATAATAATAACTGTCGTCGTCCAGCGCAATTCTCGTTTTTTCGGCTTCGCTTTTTTCAATAACGATATCGGAGCCCTTGTATGTCATGGCGGCGTCGCGGTCGTTTATGCCCTCAAGTTTCAGGAGGCCGTCCTTCTCCCCGCGTCCCGTGAATTCCTCGATTCTGAATTTCCGGTAATGGTCCTTAATCTTTATTATGACAGATTTGTTGTTCGCGAAACGTTCTCTAATATCTGAGGTGACCAGGATTTTCAGTCGGCCTGTCAGGCCATGAGCGCCGGTAACAACGGCGATCCGGATATAACCGTCATCATCCATCAATCAAGAATTTCCAGCACCACCCGTTTTCCTGACTTTGTCGCGGATGCGTTTATTATCGTCCTGATCGCCCGCGCGATTCTGCCATGCTTTCCTATTACCTTTCCAATATCTTCTTTTGTGACCCGCAGTTCGAGGATTGTTGACTTCTCTCCTTCCACTTCCCGTATTTCGACCTGATCTGGATGATCCACCAGCGACTTAACCATATAGTCAACGAGTTCTTTATAGTTCATTTCCGCCTCCGGCAGGGTTACTTGGTGGTCTTAAATTTCTGCCATATTCCCTTTTTTTTCAATAACTGCAAGATGGTATGAGTCGGTTGCGCGCCTTTTCCCAGCCAGTGGAACAATTTCGTCTCATCTATGATCAGCTGCTCGCCGTCAACAATCGGCTGATACCGTCCGATCTGATCGATGAATTTTCCGTCCCGCTTTTCCCTGCCGTCAACGGCAATGATCCGGTAGAAGGGCTTCTTTTTCGTACCGATTCTCTGTAAACGTATCTTTACGGCCACGACGTATTCCTCCTGAAATGATTAGGAACTTATTTATTTTTAGACCCTTTTTTTTGTCAACATAAAATACTTTTAGGGAGCAATTAATGAATTTCATTCGCTTCATACGGCCCTTTATGACAATTCGGCAGTCAAATTCTGTCACATGAGACAGGACTTGTTTGTTTTAAAAGCCTGTTCTTTGCTGGTTCGGACGTCATTGCGAGGAGTCCCGATACAATCGGGACGACGAAGCATGCCTCGACGGAGTTTAGTCCGAGCGGTTCGACAGGCTTGTCCTGAGCGGTTCGACAGGCTCACCACAGGCTTGTCGAGGGACTCGCTCGTGATGACATTGATGGAATAATTATCATGGCCAATCGGCTTGGTTAAAGAGATTGCGAAGCCTCATGAATGTTTGATCGCGGATGCCATCAGTTCCCGGAGGTTTTCGTTGATGTCGCCGCCCTTGAAAGCGGCGTTGCCCACCACGATGATGCTCGCGCCCGCAGAGACAACACGGGCGATGTTGTCTTTATTGATGCCGCCGTCAACCTGGATCCTGACGGGATTGCCGGCCCGTTCCCTGATGGTGGCCGAGAGTTTTTCTATTCTTCCAACGGCGGCATCCATGAATGGCTGGCCGTAGAAGCCCGGATCAACAGACATGATCAGAACCATGTCGGTATAGGGGAGCAGGTCGTAGACCGCCTCGACCGGCGTCGCCGGGTTGATGGAGAGTCCAGCCGTTATGCCGGCGCGATGCACTTCAGAAAGAATTCTCGCGGGGAAGCGAGTGCTCTCGTAGTGAATGGTGATCGCCCATGGTTCGCTTTTCATATACTGTTCAATCGATCGCTCGGGTCTTTCAATCATGAGATGAACATCCAGGGGTATCGACGTGTGTTTCTTTAAATCCTGAATGAATCCCGGGCCGAACGTGAGGTTTGGTACAAAATTTCCATCCATGACGTCAAGGTGCAGGAGGTCGATGACGGCCGGGTCAAACTGGCGCGCCTGTTCGCCGATCGTCGTCAGGTCGGACGCAATGATGGAAGGTGATATCAATATTTTGTTCCTGTCAGTCGACATCGATATCCTCCGTATCTACCCGTTTTTTATTGCAGAGGAAGGTGATCTCCGCATCGCCCTCGCGGCGGAATACAAAGATGATCTTCTGCCCGGGACCTGCTTTCCGGGAAAATCGTACGCGCTTGGAACTGGCGTCTGCAACGATCGCCTCGTAAAGACCGGCCGGCTCATCGGCCGGGATGAGGTATTCCACTTTTTCGTACGACGTGTAGGGATGCTTGTCCAGGGGGAACCAGCCCACCTGCAGGGTGCATGCGTTTCCCTTCTGTACCCATGATCCCTGCGCCGGGTTCTGCGAGAGCACGATACCGCTCCGCTTCGGGTCGCCGGTTACTACGATCTCCTCGTTGACGGTGAGCCCCTTCGCCCTGAAGAGATCATAGCAGAGCTCTATGGATTGGCCGGTGACCCCGGGCATGATTGAATTCGGGCCCGTTTTGCCCGTTGAAACCAGCAGGTTGACGCTACGGTCCGGCGTGACCTTCTCCCCGGCCTTCGGGCACTGCTCCATGACGATATTGTCCGCGAATTTTTCTGAGGGGATGTAGGATATCACTCCGGTCCCCAGCGAGAGCGTTCTGTCATGGCGGTGAATGTTTTTTAGAAGATTGAGCGCAAGCGGCAGCTCCTTGCCGATAAGACTCGGGACTTCAATATAATAACGCGAGCGGCTCACCTGCAGCTTGACAGTACTGTTTTCCGGAACGACCTTCCCTTTCCGCGGGTACTGTCCGAGGACCATGCCGTCGTCCAGGTCTGCAATATCCTTGAAATTGATTTCCGGTTTCAATCCCTTGCGGATTAGAGAGTTGTATGTTTCGACGAAGCGCTTACCTTCAACATCGGGGACCACGACCTCCCGTTCCGGCCTGGTGAGAATTATCAGAATGATAGTTGAAACCAGGAGAAACAGGGAAAAGCCGATAAAAAAAATCAGGGCGATTTTGCCGATGGGACCTAAGTATTTGAACCGTTCTTTTTTTGCCGGATCGTTAGCTGAATTGGTTTTTTTCATGATCGATTTCTCACCCCGGAATCTGCTCCACTTCGAATAAACGGCATCCCTCAGTGCGCTGATTATGTCTGCTCCCATCCCTGCGCGAACAACGTAGAATAAGACCTGCCATAGACTTGTCTTTTTGTCGTTCGAGAGGTATTTGTCAATAAAAAAAAGGTATTGAACCGCTTTGGTGTGTTGGGATGTATGTTACGTAAAAAGATGATAATTAATGCCGGCAGAGCCATGCGGACCGGGGAAAATTTAAAGAATTTATCAATATCCAACGACAATTGAGATAGGACTCGGTGCGCGAAAATAACGCCGGGTCGGCGTATCGAGCGGCATTAAAACATCGGAAGCGTGCCATGGAGAGCGAAATTAAGATTTTGTTCATGTCGGATCTTCATCTCGGTATTAATAATGACGAGATATACATCCCTGATTATGCACGCGTCAGCACATTCAGGAGGATCGCCGCGATCGCGCGCGAACATGATATTTTCCTGGTAGGTGGGGACCTGATCGATAATGGCACGGTCGGCAGCGAGGTCATCGACCTGGTGAAAACAGAATTCAGGAACCTGAGAAACGCCAATACTGAAATCATCTACACGCCGGGCATGGGGGAACTTGGCGGCGGTGAGAGCCTGCATCCCTTCATGCTGGATTTGAACGCCTCGTGCCTGTTTTCAAGCATCGTCACCTCGACGCCGTACCTGTTCATGAAAGACGGGCAGAAGCTTTATGTCTACGGGATCCCGGCGGCGCCGGGTTATGATATTTCCAGGATCAAGAAGATATCCGATGAGGGATACCACCTCGGGCTGTTCCATGTTGATTCCGATTTTGAGAATGACGGAGAGAACGCGTCGGTGTACCGGCTCCAGAAAAACGACATCAGGTCCCTGGAGCTCGATTTCTACGCCTTCGGTTTCAGCCATAATTTCAGGATGTTCAAGATACTTGACCGCATCATCGGCGTCACACCCGGAACGCCCGAGTCGACGTCATTCGATGAGACGGGAGACCGGTACGTGATCTCAATTGTAATCAAGGAAAACCGGCTGTATCAGATCAAGCGCCTCACCGTCAATTCAATGAAGCTCTACAAGAACTGCTTTGACTGCTCTGGCCTGATGACCATGGGCCCCATCAAGGAGCTTCTGGAGAACAACAGATCGAAGAAGGTCATACAGCGGTTGGTGCTTTCCGGCGTCCGCGATTTCGTGATCAGACAGTACGAATTGCAGAAATACAAGAACGAATTTTTCAGGCTGGATATTCTCGATCGGAGCATCCCCACCATAGACTCGCTCATAGAAGAGTTCCAGTACGAGAACTCTCTTCGGGGGGAATTTTACAAGATACTGAAAGAGCAGATGGACCATGCGGGCCTGCCTCACGATATTGACCGGCTTGACCTTGCGGCGACACTTAATACAATAACGAGGGACGGTTTTACGAACCTGGAGGAATGGCTGTGCAGTATATAGGATGCAAAGTTCACAAGCAGGGCCTTTTTGACAACCGCGTCCTCAATTTCAGCGACCGTCTGACGATCGTGTACGGCAAAAACGGCTCCGGCAAAAGCCTGCTCGCACGGGGCATGATTGACGCCGTCTGGGGAAGATTCTCCGCTCGGAAGCTCCTGGGAGATGATGCATGGAACTCACTCTATCTTGACCTCCTTTTTTCGATTTCTGAAAACGGTTATTTTCGGATATCCAACGCGAGCGATAAAAGTTACCGGATATATTATAATCAGAACAACGAAGAAAAACTGATCTACGCGGAATCGAGAGGAGGCCTTCTCGATGAAGGCGTCCGGAATCCTATCGATGAAAAATTTGAAGGAAAGATCTTACAGGAGTTCATAAAACGCGTTGATGCCGATACCGTGATCAATTCATCGTTCATCCCGTCGTCGCCGGACATAGCGGGTGACGGTACAATAGATTTCACGGTTCTCAAGAAGATTATTCTTGAAGACGGCACCGGTTTCTATAATCTTTTCAACAATCTCAATAAATCCCTGGAGCGGGTCAGGCCGGGGGACGGGGAGTCTCCTCCCGAAGTCGTTAGGCTCGATGACAAAAAAAGGGAGCTTGAGAAAAAAATCCAGATCATTGACATCAGCGGGTCACGGCATGATAAGCTCCGGAGGGAAAAAAACAACGTCCAGCAGGAGATTGACGAGCTAAATGGTTCCCTCATGTCGCTCAATAACCAGAAAGAGATTCTCAACAAGATCATTGAAAACCTGAACAAGGTGGACGTTCTAAAGAACGAGTTCGAGTCGATAAAGGACGAGATCCAGGACGAGCAGCAGAAAATCAAGTCGATAACCGTAATGAAGAGAGAGCTCGACGCCATGTTTCCCCAGTTCAGCGACATGGACATCAACGACAGCACAAACCTGGACCGGCTTCAGGAATTGTTCAACGACATCCGGAATCTGAACGAGCAGATCGATAATTTTTATTTCAGCAGACTGTTAAAGAAAAGGAAATTCAAGAAGATTGCGACGGCCCTGAACGCCGGGGCCGCAGCGGCCGTCATATTCCTGCTGGCAAGAAGCGGTAGCGCGCCGGGAAAAAATCTTTTTATCATCGCAGGGATACTCTCTTGTGCGGTCATTGCCACGGCCGTGATCACGCTCTATCTGTACCTGGGGAGGCGCGATAAAGAGCTTCAGAAGCTAGAGGAGAAAAAGAAGCGTTTTAAGGAGCGCATCAAGATACTGATGGAAAAAAGCAGGGTCGAGCTGGAAGACTTCAAGCTGACAGAAATATACGAACTACTGCTTCAGTATTTCGAGGACTACATTAATTACACGGAACGTAAAAAAGATCTTGCGCGAATAAAGAGTTCCCTGAAAGAAGAGGAGTACATGGTGCGGATCCAGAAAAAACTGGACGAGCTCAAAAAAGAAGAGGAGATCATAAAAAACGAGATAAACACCAGCATCGATACCCTGAATATCGTCGATGATATAGAAAACGAAACAACAAAGATCGAGGAGTTGATTCAGAATATTGACCGGGAAGCCGGAATTATAAAGGAAAAAATTGAGACCAAGGAGCGCATTTTACAGCAGATTGACGTCGAATTCATCCAGGCCTCGGGAAACAGCGAAACAACGAACGCCCTGATCGAAGAAAAGAACGGCGTCGATCGGATACTGAAAAAATGGAGGGTGAACCAGAACTCGCTGCTGTTTATTATGCTCACCATGGCGGCCGCCGTGGAACGGAGCGAGGATAAAAGGCTCCGCACGCTTCTGGACGGCACGCTGGACAAATTTAACCACCTGACCGGGAATCAGTATATTACAAGGATTGACGAATCGGTGCTGCTGCAAATGATATCGGAAAATAAAATACCGGAGGATATGACGCCCCCGGTCATGCATGCGCTCCTGATTTCCCTTAAATTTTCGCTTTCGGATTTTATTATCGGCGAGAACACCAGCGTCCCATTATTGATTGACGAACCGTTCCAATTTATGGATGATGAACGATGCAACCGTTTCAGGGATCTGGTTTCATATATATCAAACAGGAGACAGGTGATCATATTTACCCATCACAGCGACAAGCGGAACTGGGGCAACTTCATAGAATTATAAAAAGCGATGGATAAAAACGGCCAACTCACCTTTTCGGACGATCCGATACTGAATGGGATCAATGAGGTATACCAGCTCGTTGAAAAGGGGGATTTTGCGGCCGCGGTCTCCAAAATCGACGAGTTGATGGACATCGATGCCGATTACCCGGGGCTCATCGAGGCGTACCGGGTCGCCAAGTTCTGGCACAATCGTGAAAAGGAGATCAAGGTACTTGAGGAAGGGAAGGAAACCGCAGAGTACCTGATGAGACAGTGGGAGCTGTTCAACGAGTACGCCGAGAGCAAAAACCTGACTGCGTCATCGGCGTTCAAGGCGTCGATGCGGTATATTTTCATCAAGGCCGCGGACCACTACAAGTTCGCCTTCAGGGAGCAGCAGGATACCTCGAGCAATTTCCACTTTTTGCTGAATCTGGGCGACTGCTTTTTACGGCTGGAGGAATACAACCTGGCGATTGAAACTCTCGAGTTTGCCAGGAGTTCCTACAAGAGCAATGCACGGCTCATGGCGATCCTCGGCGAGGCGTATTTCCATATTGGCGACATATCAAAGAGCCTCCTCAGCTTCCGTGAGGCGTTCTTTATCGATCCGTCCGAGATTGACATCACGATTCTTAAGGCGAAGCCGATCAATGAGCTGGCCGCGATCGTGAAAAATCAGCGCGGCGATTTACAAGACATCGCCGAATGGATGCCCATCTACGGACACATCAATGATATTTTTTACGTCAAGCGGAACCTGAGCGCACACCAGATGGAGAGCATCGAGAAAGACATTTACAATCTTGAAGTGACATACCAGAAAATGAACAAGAGCCAGGTGGAAACATCAAATATCATTCCCCGGCTTATCAATAAGTATCTCTGGCTCCTGGATTATTACACCCTTCAGAATTACAATTTCGACAACATCTCCCAGATAAGGGAACGCCTGCTTGCCATAGACCCCGGGCTGTTCCAGGAATATTTCAGCAAAAAGAAATAGCCGGTCAGTATTTGACCACCCGCGGAAGCTTTGCCGCCTGCCTGATCCAGCTCTGGACATTCGAAAGACCGGGAAGCTGCCGAATGAGCTTTTTCTTTTCATTTGCCCGCTTCAGCGCGTCCAGAAGGTTGACCGCCTTTCTTTTGGAAAGCTCGACGACGGTATCAACGCCCGCTTCCTCAAGAAGATCGGCGTATTCCTCGCCGACGCCTTTGACCCTGAAAAGATCGGAATGATTGACCCATTCCATAATCAGCTTCGGCGAGACGCCTGAATTCGCGCTGATCTGTTTTCTCCCGGCGGGGGTTGATCCTTTTTTAAGCAGATCGCCGGTGCCTCTGATGCCTGCCCTGCGAAGTTTTACGGCAAACGACGGGCCTATACCTTCAATTTTCTCAAGCCTTGCCATGGTGTGATACCTCCTGACAGTAACGTGGTGATCATGCGATATGCGGCGGCGATTGCCGCCTGAACGCGGGGCGCGTATGTCATGCATGTCCCCTTCAGCATTCAGGTTTTGCCGGGCGCGATGTCAGACGATCGAGCTATGATATACAGCGAGACGGGAAGTGTCAAGAGAAATGTGCGATGGCATAAGAAAGGAAGCCGCGCAGTATGTATAATGAGTGCATTATTTGCATGAACACATTGCATAATGAAATTAAATTCAACATGTAAAAAAGTGATTGCTATTTATTTATTGGTGAGGTCAAGTAAAATATCAGCTGTAAGTTGCTGCTGTTCATAGTCGGATCGTATTTTTCATCGATCACATAACTTCAAATAATTAATCCAAGGAGGACTCAATATGGAAAGTTGGTTGCCATGGGTAATCCAGTTGCTCAGCGGTGCTGCCGGAGGAGTTGGCGCCGGGCAGGTGCTGAAGAATCAATCTCTCGGCACAGTCGGCAATGCGATTTCAGGCGTTGTCGGCGGCGGATTGGGCGGTATCATTCTTAATGTTCTCACCGGTATTCAGAGTAGCGGCGCGCTGACAGCCGGCAACATCGGTGCGGATATCGCCGGCGGAGGCGTTGGCGGCGCGGTGGTGATGATATTGGTCAGTGTGATAAAAAAAGCGCTCGGCAAATAGAGAATAATACGACGTTCAGTTAAAAAAAAAGCGCGGATGAAAATCCGCGCTTTTCTGTTTTCATGTATCCGTTGCTTACTTGCCCTGTACTTCCTTTGCGCCGGCGATCAGCGTGTCAACGACGGTCGGGTCGGCGAGGGTCGAAGTGTCGCCCATGCCGCTCTTGTCGAAGTCGCTGGCCGCGATCTTCTTGAGGATCCGCCTCATGATCTTGCCGGACCGGGTCTTGGGAAGCGCGTCCGCCCACTGTATAATCTCGGGAGTCGCTATCGGGCCGATCTCCTTGCGTACCGTGGCGACGAGTTCTTTCTTGAGTTCGTCCGTCTTTTGCACGCCGGATTTCAGCGTTACGAACGCATAAATCGACTGTCCTTTGATCGGGTGCGGATAACCGACAACCGCGGACTCGGCGACGTTCTTATTGGAAACGAGTGCCGATTCGACTTCCGCGGTACCCATACGGTGGCCGGACACGTTGATAACGTCGTCGACGCGGCCGGTGATCTGATAGTAGCCGTCTTTATCGCGCCTGCAGCCGTCACCGGTGAAGTATTTGCCGGGGAACTGAGCGAAGTAGGTGTTGAACATCCGCTCGGGATCGCCGTAAACGCCCATCATCTGCCCCGGCCATGAACGCTTGATGCAGAGGTTGCCGGTGCACACGCCCTCGAGCTCTTTGCCCTCATCGTCAACGATGCACGGCTCGATGCCAAAGTACGGAACGGTTGCCATGGCGGGCTTGATGTCGATGGCGCCGGGGAGCGGCGTGATCAGGATGCCGCCCGTCTCTGTCTGCCACCAGGTGTCGACGATCGGGCACTCGCCGCGGCCTATCTTCATGTAATACCAGTTCCACGCTTCGGGGTTCAGGGGCTCGCCCACGGAACCGAGGAGCTGTATGGACTTGATGTTGTGCTTGTCGACCCAGCTGTCGCCTTCCTTCGCGATTGCGCGGATGGCGGTCGGGGCCGTGTAGAATATGTTGATCTTGTGCTTTTCAACGACCGCCCAGAAGCGTCCCGGGTCCGGGTAGTTCGGAACGCCCTCGAACATGACCGTGGTCGCGCCGTTGCAGAGCGGGCCGTATACGATATAGGAGTGGCCGGTGACCCAGCCTATGTCTGCGGTACACCAGTAGATGTCGCCTTCATGGTAGTCGAAGATCATCTTATGGGTGAAGGCCACAAAGGTCAGGTAGCCGCCGGTACCGTGCATGGCGCCCTTCGGCTTTCCGGTCGACCCTGACGTGTAGAGGATGAACAGAGGGTCGTTCGCATCTATATGCTCGGGTTCGCATTTCGCGTCGGCTTTCGCCATTTCATCATGGAACCAACGGTCGATCCTGTCATTCCAGGAGCACTTGATCTGCTCGCCGACCCTCTTCACGACGATGTGAAGACGGACGCCCGGGCACTCGGTGATGGCCTTGTCTGCGTTGTCCTTCTGGGGGACAGCCTTGGCGCCGCGGAAGGTACCGTCGCAGGATATGATGACTTCGCTCTTGCAGTCATTGACCCTGTCGCGGAGAGCTTCGGCCGAGAAGCCGCCGAATACGACGGAGTGAATCGCGCCGATGCGCGAGCATGCCAGGATGCCCATCGCCAGCTCGGGAATCATCGGCAGGTAGAACGTCACCCGGTCGCCTTTTTTGACGCCGTTTTTCTTGAGAACGTTGGCGAATTTGCAGACCTGCTCATGGAGCTGCTTGTAGGTGAATTTTTTTGATTCATTCGGGTCGTTTCCTTCCCAGATGAGCGCTACCTGGTTTCCTCTTTTTTCCAGGTGCCGGTCGAGACAGTTGTAGGATACGTTCAGTTTGCCGCCCTCAAACCATCTGATTTTGAAATCTTTCTGGTTCTTGGCATAATTCCATCCCTGGACTTTGTCCCATTTCTTGAACCAGGTTACGTATTCTTCTGCGATTTTCGACCAGAATGCGTCCGGGTCTTTAAGGGATTCTTTCCACATTTTTTCGTAGTCGGCGCGGCTTTGAATGTATGCCTTTTTTTTGAAACTCTCGGGCACCGGATAAATCTCTTTAAGAGTAACTTCAGCCATGTACTACCTCCAATTAAATTGTTGTTTTATTAGCTATTGGTCTTCGCCGGTGTTGTATAATTGCATGCCTGCTTTCTACCGGGGAATCTCAATATATCTTTCTTCTTTGACCGATGATGCCTGTTGCCGTAAAAAATCGGATATAAGCCTGTCATATCGCGATGTCGCTTCAAAGACCTTTGCTGCGAGCCTGAAATTCAACTTCCTGGACACCGCACCTCCCTGCGTGCGCATATCATCAATAACCTTTTCGTAGTCACCCGGGTCAACAACAACAGTAACATCCTCGAAGTTTTTCGCGGCTGACCGAAGGAGGGCCATGCCGCCGATGTCTATGTTGTCAATCGAGCTCTCGATCGAACATTCCGGGCCTGATGCAATCCATTCCAGGGGGCGAAGGTTAACCACGAGCATATCAATACTCTCAATATTGTATTGATCCATCTCGCGGATGTGTTCGGGATTGGACCTGACTCCCAGCAGTCCCCCGTGGATTTTCGGGTGAAGGGTCTTGACCCTCCCGTCCATCATTTCAGGGCAGCCGGTATAATCCGAAACGTCCATGAGCTCCAGCCCGTTTTCCCGAAGAATTCTTGCCGTCCCTCCCGTTGAAATAAATTGCACCTTATAGCACGATAATTCCCTGGCAAAATCGATAATCCCGGTCTTATCCGAGACACTGAGTAGAGCCTTGTTGATTTTTGCCATAGGACTTGCTCGAATTTTGCAGTATTTGACATGGAAATTCCATATCATTTGCACAGTCCGACACAGTACCAATTACCAAAGGGTATCATAAAAAAACAAGTATTTTTTTTGGATGAATTTTTGGAATTGCACATTAATCGTCAGGATTCGTGATATTTGCCGCGATTGGCCCGGGACTATTTTCGGCCTTTTATTATTTTAAAGGCGATAAAAGCGGCGATACCGATGGCGATAATAATACCTGCCGTTATATTATACGTTTTGATGATACCGCCGATCTTTTCTTTCACCAGATCCCAGTTGTTTCCGAGGAGATAACCGGCCTGGATCCAGATCAGGTTCCACACAGAGGCGCTCGCCAGGGCGAGAAAAAATATGTAAACAAGGTTTAATCTCGCAATCCCCGATACCAGCGATATGACCGAGCGGATCCCGGGCAGAAACCTGTTGACGAGAATGACGAAATAGCCGTATTTCGAGAACCACTGCTCGGCTGACGCAATGCTTTGAGCGGAGAAGAAGCGGTAGTTTTTTTTCATGAAAAATTCCCTCTCAAGCAGGCGGCCGACCAGCACCAGGAGAAGAAAACCTGCGACGCTTCCGGTCGTTGTGGATATGTAGACCAGCAGGTAATTCAGCCTCCCCGTGCCCACCAGGAACGCTCCAAATGCCAGGATGGTGTCTCCCGGGATGGGCGGCACCAGGTTCTCGACCAGCGCACTGAGAAACAGGAACAGGTAGAGAATCGTGTCGCTTCTCGGCATCAGGGAGGCGATGATTTCATTGAGCAGTTGTTCCATTTCTGAGGTAGTATTTCCTTTATCGTATCTGATTGCCGGACCGGCAGGAATAACGCCGGAGCGGACATGGAAATAAATAGATGCACCGGATTTTAGCAGAAGGACGCGTCCCGGTTTTAATCAAGAACATTTTACCGGAGGCCAACTAAAAAAAGACAGCCTGTTCGGCTGTCTCTGCAATAACTTGTCGAGTTGACAACATTGTGTCTTAATCAATCAGAAGGAGTACCGTGTCTCGGATACGATCATGTTGCGATTGTCGCCCTGGCGCTTCGCGAACACAAACCCGAGAGAAGTGCTGACGCCGTTGGTGAATTTATAGTTAAAATACGGATAGATAACATAATCCCATTTTATCAGCTTCGGGTCGGCATAGAGGGCGAGGCGAACCTGGAATTCCAGCGTGTCGCCTTCCAGGAAGTTCCTCTGTATATTGCTGGTCAGCATATACTTGTAGGGATACTGCTGGCCGTATCCGCTTATGATCTGCTTGTTCGGCAGGCGGAAGGTGTCGATCCTGACCATAAGCTGGACCGGGTTGTAGTCGTCGGCCGGCTGAGTGTAGTTGAGCACCCACTGCTGCCCCAGGTAGAATCCGACATATATTTTTGCGAACAGGTTCGACGATTCAAAGCCGGTGAGATAGGTTACCGTTGAATTCTTGACGAGGTCCTTTTTGCCCCAGTGGTCTTCGGTGATGTTGGCGTTAGCCGATACCTTCCATGACAGCACTTCGCCGATCCCGATGCCGAGGTCCAGGGCGGGCACGTACACGCGGTTGTAATACATCTCGGTGAACATCGCCTGCGGTATGAAGACCGGGATGGTGAAGCCGGCAACCGAGATGTTCTGAAAATCGCCGAACAACCCCACCCTGGTGTCCGGCATGTCGTCGTAGCCGTACAGAAAACCGAGACCGTACCGGAACTGGTTTCCTATGGCGCCGGAGAGCCGAGCGGCATATTCGCCGTTGCGCACTTCGATCTCCGGGCGAACGATGTTGGTCACGCCTCTCTTGTAGAGCGATTCAATCGGGAGCTTCGCCGGCTGGAATATCGGCATCCAGATGAACTGCAGCTGCTGGCCGGCGAAGTGAAAGCTGAGGTTTGCGGCCACAACCCCGATGCGGGAGTACTCGAAATAGTTGCTCATGGTGGTGAAGTCCCACGGTATTACGACGTCGGAAGGCGCCTCGACGCCCTCGATTTCGCCCCAGCTTATGATCTGCTGCCCGACCCTGAAGGTTACCCCTTTGCCGTACAGGTCGACATAGGTCTCCCGCACATTGATCGTCGGGTACTTGCTTATTTCAGTCCTGTTGAAGTCAGCCACATAGGTGAAATACGTGTACTGAAGCATGGTATTCAGGAAGAAAATTTTCGGAAAATTCGTTTTTTCGCCGGCGGCGTTATACTCGATCTGTATAGCGGAGAAGAAATGAGCCGCGTCATACGCGTTCCCTTCCAGCTCGAGCTGGAGCGTTGCGCCGAGCCTGGGAAACTCGTAGCGGGAGTTGAGCCACTTGTTGCCCTTTATACCCATGTCGTTTCGCGACACGACGATGTTCGCCTGGGCGTAGCCATGGAGGGCGAAGGTTATATCCTTATCAATCTCCTTTTTGGTATCCTTAGTATCCGCGGGCTCTTCAGCCAGCTCATCAAGCTGGCCGTACGACACGGCCCCTGAAAACAGAATGATGCTGAAGCACATCGCCAGTCTCAGTAATTTCATTGGTTCCTCCACGTTTCGATTCTATCAAATAATGGGGCTGTCTCACGAGCCCCCTAAATCCCCCGAAGGGGGACTGCCCTCACCCCCGCCCACTGAGTGACAGGATGTCACGAATGCAGCAGCGTACACGGATGTACAAGCTGCTGCCTCCCACGGGGAGA
>JAFGBT010000002.1 GCA_016933025.1 Spirochaetota bacterium
CTCCACGCCGTAGTACATGGAGGGGTACAGCACCTCGACCTCGCGCTCCTCGCCGTCGACTTCCTGTTTGGCCACCCGGCGCACGCGCAGGCCCTGGTCGTCGTACCAGTACTGGCCCTTGATGTTGCCGTTCGAGGGGTCGGTTACCGTGCGTATCCGGTTGTAGCTGTCGTAGGCCATCTGCTTGGCCTTGCCCGCCTTGTTGTCCCACTGCTGTATCATGTTGCCCGCGTCGTCGTACTGCATGACGAAGCGCGCGCCGTCCACCGCCGTGGTTATGGAGGTGGCCGCGTGGTTGGCGTAGCCGTACGCCCAGTCGTCGGTCACCGAGCCGGTGTCCGCGTCGTAGATGGTCTTGCCGGTCAGGTTGCCGTTGGCCGAGTAGCCGTAGCCCAGCTCGTACTTCTTCACGAAGCTCGTCCCGCCCGGTATGGGGGGCTCGCCGGGATCGCCCGGCTGTTCGGGGACCAGGGAGGTCTTCTCGTAGCTCCCCCGCGCCCGGGCCAGCCGGTTCAGGCCGTCGTACGTGTACTCGTACCGTATGGTGCTCAGGCACGCGCCGTCTGCGGCCACGTCCGGATTGTTCTCGATCGCCGCGATGCTGTTGTCCACCTTGAACTCGTAGGTCACGTCCTGGACCTTCCAGGTCTGGCCGTTGTGCTGGGCCGTGGTCAACAGCTTCTCCAGCCTCCCCTTGATGTCGTAGGTGTAGTAGGTTATCGAATTGTTGCCGCGGTGCACCTCGGTCATCTGGCCGAACTCGTTGTACTTGACCTCGGTCACGATCATCTTGGTCTTGTTGCCGTTGTTGACGCCCACCTGGGTCACGCCCATCGCGTTGTAGGCATAGCCGGCGCCCAGCAGAACGCCGGTCTTCTCTTCAGGCGGATAGTATATTGTCGTTTTCCTGTCCAGCAGGTCGTAATTGAAAAGCATCCAGTACCAGCCGGTGGTGTCGCCGGTGATGCGCCGGCGCTCGCCGTTGACCCGGCCTATCTTGTCGTAGTTGAATTCCTTGCGCTCCGCCGGGTCCTCTATGGCCACGAGGCGCCCCAGGGCGTTCTCCGCTCTCTCCGCGCCCAGGGGATTCGGCTCGAACTCCAGCGCGTCGTAGGTCATGACGACCGCGCCCTCGGTGCCGGGCAGGTCCTTGCGGGTCAGCCGTCCCAGGTTGTCGTATGTGTACGATGTCACCCGCCCCATGGCGTCCATGCGCGCCGCGGCCTCGCCGAAGGCGTTGTAGGAGACATACGCGTACCCCAGGTCGGGATCGCTCGACTCGGTCACCTGCCCGAAGGCGTTGTAGCGCCATGCAGCCACGTTGCTGCCGGATGTATCCTTGGCGCCGACCGCGAACAGGCCGGCAGGAATGTCAAGGGACATCCCTCCCCCCTCTCCCCCCGGGAGAGGGGACGGGGGTGAGGGCAGGTCCATCTTCTTCACGAGATTGCCCGCGATGTCATAGGCAAACCCTATCTTCGCGCTCACGAATTCGCCTGCCCCGAGCGAAGTCGAGGGGTCGCCCCTGCCCGAGTCCTCCACGTAGAGCACCAGGCCGCGCGCGTTCTTCACCGTGCGCTTGGACCTGCCGACGCTGTGCGTCTCTATGATCTCCCACGGGTCGTTGTAGGTGTAGGTTACCGAGGTCTCCGCCTCGCCCGCGAAGCCCGCCGGCAGGGTGACTTTTTTCACCCGTCCGCTCGCGTCGTACTGGGTCAGGGTCGGATTTTTTTCCGTGGTGTTCGCGCGGTAGGCGTCGATCTCGTCGTCCGCGGCCCACGCGGTCTGGCTCTTCCGTATCACCCTGCCGAGCGCATCATACACCAGCCTGCCGGTCTTCACGTATTTTTTACCGGTCTCGTTTGTCGCGCTCCGCACCGAATGGATGGCGCGGCCCATGCCGTCGGCAAAGGTGCGCGTGGCTATCTCGCCGCCGCTGCCGTCATACTGCGTCACCTTGCCGGACAGGGGGAAGGCCGTCGAGTAGTCGTAATTCTGGAGCACCTTGATTTCGGAATCGATGTCGATCCGCTCTATGTCGAGCCTGCCGCATGTGTCGTACTCGAAATAAGTGCTGTTGCCGTTCGGGTCGGTCTTCCTGTTGATGCCGCCGAACGCGGATGCGTAGTTTATCTCGTACGTCGTGTCGAGGGGAACGGTCGCGCCAAGGACCCGGTCCTTGACGACGAACTGGTGCAGGCGGCCGTCGTATTCCTTTTCCGTGACCCGCGCCGGCGAGCCGCTCGCGTTGGTCTCGCGCACCCGGTTGCCGTACGCGTCATATTCGTATTCCATTATTTTATTCGAAACCGCGGGCAGGCCTGTGCCCGTGTAGCTCGCCGTCTCCCGCGTCACATTGCCGCGATCGTCATATTCGTACGATGTCGTGGTCTCGTAAGAGGTGCCGTCGAGGTTCTTTTTATAGTCAACGCGCATCTCGTTGGTCGAGTCTATGTTCGTGAAATGCGTGTAGGCCGTATTCGTGACCGGCTCGTGCGCGCCGTCGCTGTAGTGGTCGGTCACGCTCTCCGCCTTGGCCGTCATCTCGTATTCGCCCGGCGTCAGGGTGATGTTAGATGTCCGCGTCTCGGCGAGGGTGTCATTTCGGTACGTGCGCACTTCGGTCGGCTCGATAAGATAACTTCGCGTGGTCCTCCCCTCTCCCCCCGGGAGAGGGGCAGGGGGTGAGGGCTCGATCACCCGCACGGTGTACTCGTTCTCGGTCCGGCTGTATTCCCTGCCATCCCAGCCGAGGAAACGGCTCTGTTTGACCGCGCCGGCCAGGGCGCGGTTCTTGCGGAAATCGTCGTAGGGGACGTTGTTGTACAGGCTGATGTTCTTGCTGCCGAGCGAATCAATCACCGTAAACTCGCCGAACCCGAAGTAGTCGGTCTCCTTGTAGCCGTTGATGAAGGCCGAGAAGGCGTAGCCCTTCGCGTATTCATACGCGGTGACGATCTCGCGGCCCAGCCCGTCGTTCACCGTGAGCCTGGTGCAGACCTTGTAGTTCATGGGAAGGTGAGGCACGCCGTCTTCGCCGGTGTTGTCGAAAGCGGTCGAGTTGGCGTATTCGAAATCGTACGTGCCGCCGATGCCGTTGTTCACCCGGCTGATCATATCGGGCACGGTGCCGACGGTCTGGGCGAAGTACCAGGTCGGTTCTTTCAAGTGAAATATGCCGATGTCCGTCTTGCCGTCGCCGTTGTAGTCCCCCTGTATCCACCGGAACACGTAAAAGTCGTCGCTGTCCGTCAGGTCGGTGCGGTCTATTGTTGAGGCGGTTATCGAGCCCGTCTCAAAGGCGGACAGGTCGCAGCGCGTGCCGTTGAACACCGCTTTCCTGAGACCGTCCGCGCCACGGATCACCGGCGATTTGTTCTCCTCCCCCGCAACGTAGGCGAACTCGCCCTTGAATGAATAATCAGATGATACCGGAGTGTAATTGACGAGCGTCAGGCTGAAGGCTCCGCCGCTATCAGTAACGACTACGCGCATGAACTGCAGGCCGGTGCTCGTGTCGCGCCACAACAGCAGGCTCCCATCCTCCATGACCCTGCTCCGGCCGTCCTGCCATGAGACCGGGAAGACCGTGGCAGTCGGCTCCGTTACCGCCTCGAAGGTTATCGTGCCGGAGCCAATGGTCCCGATGTACCACTTGTGGTCGGCGGCGCGCATGTCCACCATGAGGACCTGGTCGGGGCTGCCGGCGGTCGCGGTGAACCTTCCCGAGAAGAACCTGAAGGCCTGCCGGTAGTTCCGCACCGCTTTGAACACGTCCGCGCTCAGGCCGGATATGGTCAGGGACGTTACGGTTGTGCCGGATACGAGCTCCCACTGCGGACCGGCTTCGCGCCGATCGTTGAGCACCAGGGCCTCGGCGCTGGAGTCATCGCTATCAAAATTTCCTATAAAGTATACGCTCAGGCCGATGTCGAAATCGGGTATGGCCCCGCTGCCGAACTTCGCGGCAGGGTCGTTTTCCCACGCGCCGCTCCTGTTGCGCAGCACGCGGAAGACGTGCGACCCGCTCTCCTGCCGGTAATAGGCGATCGCGTCCCTGCCGCCGATTGACATTGGCCGGCCCTGGTTAAGTATCTTCGTGCCTTCGGCCTCAAGGTCGAGATCGTTCCACACGGCGGCGATCGCGCCGCTGCCGCTGTCCTTGTAGAGAATGTCGTCCCCTTTGCGGTCGAAGATAAGGATGGCCGGGACGGCGTTGCCGGTGCCGCTGTCGGTCATGAAATGCCCCGGGAACACGCGCTCGCCGCGGTCGGGATTGTAGTTGCCGTTGAACCGGTAGTCGATCTGCGCCGTTGACGAGGCGGACGACACCACCGCGCTGTCTTCGGCGATCGTCACCTCGTCGCGCGGCATGGGGGTGCGGAGCACCCGGTCGCGGCTGGGCCCGTACGAGAGGTTGTTGTAGATCCGGTACCGGAACCCGGTGCTGGTCGCCTCGCCGATCCAGAAGTTGCCGTCCTCGGCGCAGAAGAAGCCGATGTCGGTCCGGCCGTCGCCGTTGAAGTCGCCCTGCAGCCAGCGGGTGATCCCCTTGAACTGAGGCACGCGCGAGAATATCCTGAACCTGATGGTGCCGTCGAGGGTCTCGCCGATGATCCATTCCGCGCTCTCCTTGTCGAACAACAGAAAGTCGGAATAGCCGTCGCCGTTGAAGTCGCCGCTGAACCGGTCGTGGCCGAACAGGGCCTGCTCCGGCGCGGTGAAGACCTTGTAGACCTTCCACTGGAGCGTGAAGCCGAGGCCCTCCGCCCGGTAGTTCTCCGCCACCCACCACTTTCCGTCCCGCTCGTCGTAAATCGATATGTCGGTTCGGCCGTCGCCGTTGTAATCGCCGGAGAGAAAGTGCACCCTTCCCCGGTCCGCCCCGTAGGGCGAGGTGTCGGCCGTGTAGGGGCTGTCCATGTTCGAATCCGGGCTGTAGTCGTTCCGAAAAATGTTCCTGAAATGCTGTGAAAACTTGATGAATTCGAAGCTCCCGCCCATGTTGCGCATCAGGTACCAGGCGCCGTTTGCCTCGTCGAACAGGACCGCGTCGGAGAGGCCGTTGCCGTCGTAGTCGCCCGGGAACCACTCGCACGCGAAAATATCGAGGCCCGGGGCGTAGAGCCTGCCGAAGTTCAGGAACTCGAAGACCTGGCCGTTGTGCCGCGCCACCCAGAATTCCTTCGACTCCGTGAGGTAGAAGGCGATGTCGCTCCTGCCGTCGCCGTCATAGTCGCCGGTGACATTACCCTTGAACCACTGTATCTTCGACGGCCCGTCGTATCCCTGGAACCGGTTCGCGTACGTCTTGAAGGTATAGCCGCCGCCCACTTTGGCCTCGGCCGCCTTCCATAAGCCGTTTTCCGGGTTGAAAAAGACCATGTCCGATAGCCCGTCGCCGTTGAAGTCGCCCTCGAAGTACTGGGTGGCCTCCGGGTTGGCCTCGAGATCGCCGCTGTCCGGGTTGCTCACCATGCGCCATACGAAGTAGTGCTCCGCCGGCTGGTATATGAACTCGGGGCTGGTGGTGTTGCGCGTCGAATCGATCGTCTGCAGCAGCGGCCGGCCCGAGTCCTCCGAGGTCGCGTAAACCATTGAATAGCGCCACAGCTCCGTGTCCGTCCCGAATACGCCGAGGGGATCGTCCCACCCGGCCTCGACCGAGTCGAGGAGCCGGTCCATGCGCATCACGAACCCGGGCGCCTTTGACACGTAGGCCTCTTCGCGGTCGATGTAGTGGAAGCGAATATACTGCCGGGGCGACAGGCCTGCGTCGTTGCCCGTGTACCGTATCTCTTTCAAATAGAGGATATGATCCGCTTCGTAGGATGAATCGTCGTACTCGGCCGTCATGTAGTTGCCGTTTAGGTCAGTCGAGCGGCAGAAGTTCCAGATGTAGGTCTTCGAATTGTCGTCGGGCACGTATATCCTGCTCGAGAGGTCCTCGCCGAACACGGTCACCGTGCCCGCCTTGTCCACCACGCGCCACACGCCGCCGCTCGCCGAGTTGCTCAGGATGAACTTCGAAAACCCGGACTCGATCTCCAGCCGGTACACCCCGTCCTCGGTGTCGAGCTGCCCTTCGGCCTTTACCAGCCGCTGGCCGTTGAAGGTGAAGGTGTCCCGGTAGTCGTAGTAGAGCTGGCCGTTCTTCGTCGTCCGCGAGATCACGCCGAGGCCGGTCGACAGGCTCCAGCCTATGCCGGCCAGGCCGTCGCCGCCCGACGACGAATAGGAAAGGCCAACCGACGGCTGTATGCCGTGCCTGCCGGGCGGCGTCTCCATCGGATAATTGAGCGATACCGTGCCGTAGTTGTTGATCTGCGGCGGCTTGATGAACCCGGCGCCGGCCAGCGGGTCAAGCTTCGGCGCCTTCTCCTCCTCCTTGTCGCTCCGGTTGGTGGTCGCGGACAGGACGTCGTTGCCCTCGGGCGCGGCCGACCCGCCCGACGGAAAGGTAAGCGTCTCCAGGGTCTGGCTCTGGTCCAGCAGGTCCGTGCCGCCGCAGGAGAGTATCGCCCCGGCGGTTGCGCATAGTATGATATATTGGATATATTTATTCATAATAATTTGTTGCTCACTCACCAGATCGCTTCGTTATGCTCGCGATGACAGGGTCCACCCTTGTCATTGCGAGGGTTTCGTAGAAACCCGAAGCAATCTTGTACTTGATAACCTTCCGTATTGCATAAACCAATCATCTCTCTGACCATTCGCAAGATCGCTTCGTCGCCTGCGGCTCCTCGCGATGACAGGTTTTTAAAAACATCGCCCCACGACCCCCGATCCTCTTACAAAAACTTATAACCTACTACAACCGAAAACGACATCGCCTGAAGAGGGCTCCCTGCCGTTGCGATAATGCTGTACCCGAATTCAAGCCCTGCGAAGAGCCCCCGGTACAGGGTAAGAGTGCACCCGGCGGACACGCCGAATATATTAATATATTCCAATATCTTTCCCTGGCCGAAAAGCCTGTCGAGCGGGTCGCTGTTCTTGTATTCCACCTTCGAAATCCCGTCGTACAAGCGCGCGTACGGCGTGATCGGCCCGGGAAATGATCCGGGCAGGGTGATGTCATACCGGTACACCAGGGCCGGGAAAAACTGTATCGTGCTGATGGTAGAACTGAAACTCAGACTGCTTTTATTGCTTTTCATTTCCGCGTACCGCACATGGAACTCCGGCGATATGCCGAAGAAATTGACATAGTAGACCGCAACCGCGCCGGAAATCAGGTGCGCCGGCCTGTACCGGCCGCCGTAATCGGCCACGGGGAAATATCCGCCATAGCTGAAAATTAGCCCTACGTATTCATTCGGTTTTTTCGTAATGAAGAGATCCCGCGCCGTTTTTTTACCGGACGGCTCAACGGTTTTCTGTTGTTCAGCCGTTTCCTTCATTGCCTGTTCAGGCTCCTGCACAGGAGCGCTCTCCTGACCGGTGCTTTCCTCATGCATGGTCTCACCAGGCGCGGGGCTATTCTGTGCCAGGATCCGCCTGTTTTGGCTATGCCAATTGCTCTCATATACGCCATCGGGTTGCGCATACATGGCGGATTGAGGCGCTGCGGCGGTAATCAATGTTATTAAAAATATTAGTGACATTTGTTATATCTGACCCCTCTTTGACCCCCCTCCGGCTCCCCCCTTGGAAAGGGGGGAGTGTAACCCCCCTCCGACTCCCCCCTTTGTAAAGGGGGGAGAGAGAACCTGCCCCCTCCCCCTTACGAAGGGGGAGGGCCGGGGTGGGGGTACTAACAGTACCCTCTTATCTTCTCAACAACCGGCTCTATACCAGTTAAAATCTCATCATTCGTAAATCGCACGATCTTAATGCCTAACTCGCGTAAATATCGTTCCCTGTTCTTGTCATATTCAATTACTTCAATATTCAAATGATACTCCCCGTCAATCTCAACAACCAGCTTCAATTCAGGACAATAAAAATCGACTATATACGGTCCGATGCTCACCTGTCTCCGAAATCTGATATTGTTGATCTGTCTCTTCCTTAACTTATCCCAGATGAGCTTCTCCGCATGAGTCGCATTGTTTCTTAAAATCCTTCTCTTTTCTTTCTCCGAAATCCTGTTGAATATTTTCGTCATTACTCTTTTTACCCCCCTCCATCTCCCCCCTTATTAAGGGGGGAGAGTGTATAAACCCGGGATAGAAAATATCTATGCGCAATTAAGTTAATACTGAAACACAACGAAAACGATTATAAATCAAGGATTTTCAGACGAAACAATAAAAAAACTGTCGCATATTACGACAGTTATAGACGTAAAAAAGGAGTAAAGTGGGACAGGCTGGGGAGATAAAGATCACTCATTACGAGCGATCGCGGCATTTGCCCACATACAGGACTCTTCAATTTTCGTTAAAGCTATTGACTTTTCCCTCGAATCGGGACAAAGAAGATCAACCAAAATCGCCATCTCTTTTGCCAATGATCGTATCTTTTCATAACGTTCAGGTTGGTTACCTTTCGGAGGATGGTAAGTAAAGTTATTCATGATTTTTTTATCCATGATGTGATCCTTCAATATATGATTTAATTAAAACCATAAAGTGCAAAAGTAATTCGGAGCGGTTTTGCAGCATACATATCCCTAACCTTCTGAATATCTATCTCGCTTGGTTCATCTCCACTTAACGCATGACCATGACCATCAATAATATTTCCTGATTCTGTTTCATTATAATGCATGATACTATAATAATCATATATATAGTTTTTATAATTGTATTTAAAATCGGAAGGTTTTAATGGCAAAAAAGAATATATTGCCAAGAGATTACGCTTTATTAATTTTCGATAGTTGATTGTTATATATAAAAAACTATCAGGCCGCTGATGTTCATGCATCAATCCTATAACATGGCCTATTTCATGATAAACAATTCGTTCTGTTACATTTGAAATAATTATATATTTACCTTTGATTGTAGCACCCTGAAATATATTGGATCCCATCTTTATAATTTTTACATCTTCCTTTCCATAAGGAGCGGTTTCCAATAGTATTGCGCCGTTTGTGCGCTTAACCCATTCTTGCATGCAGTTTTGAATCAATAAATATTCATTAGTGTCATCAATAACTTCACAAGATATGAATGACAAACAAACGATGTATAATAATTTTTTAAATTTAAATAAGTAATACATAAATATGTTACTATCTATATATTGGGTCGCTCACTCATGGAACCTGAACCAAGCCGCTGGCTATTCCTTTTTGCACGATCTATTATAGATTTCAGCGCTTCAATAAGCTTTACTGTGTCCCGACGATCGATATGACGATATTCTTTTCGGAACGATCGCCAACAAATAGCATATAGATAGGCTTCGCGATTTTTTAATGTAATTAAAAAGTCGATTTCATCTAACAATGATGAAACAAGTTGTCTTTGCTCCTCCGTAGGCAGAAAGATCGTCCCGGCATTATATTGCTTGCCACGCTCGTATGATGCATGCCGCCGCCGGCGTTTCTTTTCCTGTTCCAGAGCACGGATCGATTGGATGAGCTGCGGCCAGGTGAGGGAGGATATCGATTCCGATCCGCTGACCGATGCGACAACGACACGGAGCATCGGCTCGTCCATCTCGAGCTCATGCGCAAGGCACCAGAGCCGGGCTATTTTCTTGCTTCTGGGCGATGCCGCGCTCCTGCGTCGTTGTATAGTCGAATAGGACATCAGCTCACCTTCATGAGGTCCTTGTTGATTTCGTCGCGGTTCACTTCGTAGAAAAAAGTGTCCTGGGTGACCTTGACCGCGTCGACCTGGGCGAGGTCCTCATCCTTCCATTCTTTCAGCGCATCTTTATCGACTTCCTCTTTGACGCGGATCCCGCGACCTTCAAAAAGCTTTCTGAGAAGATCGAGCGTCGCCTTCTTGATGGACACCTTCGTGCTCATGCGATACCCAATTGTTCCGTACGACAGAGGGATGCTTTTACGGTCTTTGAACAGATCGCCCTTGTAGTATTCCGCGTAATTCAGGAGCGCGTTTTCGAGGTCCTGTATCCGCGCCCGCGACGCCTCGCCGTCCTTGGCCGCCTTCTCCTTGGTTTTGCCGATCGCTTCGCTGGCCTTGCCATCGATCGCCTCGATATTCAATGTCAGCCTTCCGATCTCGGCAAGAGCTTCATTTGCTTCATTGAGCGATTTTATCTGTGCCGTCGATGCTATCCGTGTACGTTGTTTCGCCATATATACACCTCCTTTTTATTGTGCCTTTTTTAATGATTTTTGATTGAATCGATTGTTGATGAGCGATAGGGCGTATCCCTGGAGCTCACTTTCGAGCTTCTCATTGTTCAGCTTTCCACTAAAGAATTCACTGGTACGCTGTTCGTTGATCTTTTTACTCGCTCCCATGTCATTCGCATACTGCGCAAAATCCTTCTGGCGAATACCGAGCATCTTGAATTGATACTTGATCGTGAAAAACGGGAGCTTCTGCATTATCTCCTGGGTGACCATTGCCTTCTTGTCGTCGTCGAGACCGTACCGGTGGCGGATCGCGTTCGCAGAGTATTCGATTCCCAGGGGGGTCTTGAATTGGAGAAAACGTGCGAACGATTCCTTGACCCGTTCATTCTGGAAGCTCAGGAGATAGGACTTCTCGGCGATCGCGATTATCTCGTCCTGTGTGAGGTCCTCGAGGTTGACATGCTTAATCCTGAAACCGAGCTCCGGCATTGAGAATATCTGCTTCCATCTCCGGTCGGTCTTCCCGAACAGGATGATGCTGAACAGGTGCTTGAGACCGTTGCCGGTGATCTCGTGGATCTTCTTGAGGTCGCGAAACGTCTGGTGGTTGAAATCCTGTGCTTCGTCGACGACCAGGATCACCTTTTTCTTCGTTTCGCGGAGCGCTTCTCCCAAGACCTGATATTTCTTCTCGATCATGAACGCCTGAGTATCGATGCCCGGTTTGATCTCCTCGATCATGAGCTGTATTATCGCCGATATTCGGCTGTACTTGTGCCTGAATCCGTGCATCTGCACCACTGCGAACTTATGCGGGTACTGGCGCCAGTAGTCGACGAGCTCGGAGCAAATCCGCGTTTTCCCGGATCCGATTTCCGCTATCACCGCAAGGAAGCCATTTCGGGTAATGGTGTCGCGAACGGCATTTTTCACGGTTTTGACGTTTTTCGTTTCGATAAGCTGGCGTTCTTTCATGATTCATTGGCTCCTTGTATGATTTTATTTTGATTGACCAGGTTGGCGAGGGCGATCGCGACATCGGACGTTATCGCTCCGTTTTTCTCAATGGCGATCTCGAGAAGATTTTGGATCGTTTCGCAGGTCTTATCGGAAAGATCCTCCTTGAAGAGACCGGTCTGATTGAGTATCCACCGCCATGCGCGTTCTATGCTGTCGAACGATTCCGGCGCGGCCGGAGAGTGAGTCTCTATACCTCGCGATGGAGACGGCATGCGCACCACGTTCGTTTCCTCTTGGCGCGGAAGAATGTCGTCGAAGGTCATCATCCGGTTGATACTCTTGGCGTACAGGCGTCCCTCCTCGCGGTTGCGATCGCCGTCGGTTTTCTTGTGGGACTTGATTTCCATGAACGGATGCTCGGGTATACCGTTAGAGCACTCGACCACGGCCCCATCATAGAGTTCGGCGATATATCGGAGGTTCCCATCGCGCGCCGGCGGCCGGTAGATGGTCGCCTTCGTGTTCCGGTACTTACCGTCCGGCGTGACGAACCAGTCATGGCCGTCGATCTTCACGCACCCGAATCCGTTTACGGTCCTGACTATGTTCGAGACCATGGCGTCCTGAAGGTTCGATACGTCGACACGGATGATCGGATGGGAAGAAACGCCTTTCATCCACTTCGCGTAATATCCCTGCTTGTGATTCCACCAGTGCGCCGATGCCAGGTAAAAGTACACGAGCTGGTTGATGTCGCGGATCACCACGTCGTTGAGCTGGGATTCGAACCGACGCTTGAACGCGCCGATGCGCGATTCGACGCCGCCCTTGGAAGACGGTTTTCCCGGCATATGGGTCTTTATGGTTATCCCCAGGTGTCGACACATGTCGTTGACCCGGCTCGATTTGCCTATGCCGGAGCCCATGTCGCACATGAGGATTGTCGGTATTCCCTCGACGGGACAGTCGGCCAGTGGGTGTGACCGACTATCGAGGGGCGAAGGTAGGCCGCGTTTCGGAAGGAAGAAAAAGGAGAGCGCATCAAGCCAGTCATCCGCGTTCTCACCGCCGTTCTTCGAGTCGGCGCTTTTTTTCAGCGGGATGACCGGAAACGGCAGGAACGCCTTCGAATACATGTCAACGAGATAATAAACCCAGATTTTCACCAACTCGTTTTTTCGGAGATAATCGTCCAGGTGCTGGTCGCCGCGGGGGGCGTCGTAACGCTCGACCGTCATGTCGAGACTCATGTAATACTGGTCCATGGTGGTCGCGTCGACCAGGTACACCTGGCCTGGATATTCGGCCGTGATTCGGTGCGCCATTGGCTCGATCCCGGCGGATCGGAAATTGAGCCCCAGTCTGTCGAGAATGCGGTCCATGGTTGATCTTGTATATTTGCCGTAGGGGACAAGCCCCATTTCCCCGGCAATCTCCAGGGCCCGGTCGGTCGGGATCCACTTCTTGTCCTTGCCGGGCCTGCTCTTTATGCCGTGGATCACGAGCGCGTCGCGCTTCTCCCGGGCCCGCTCGAGATCGTTCTTCCGCTTTTTCCTGGCCTGCCTTGCCCGGGCGATGTCCGCTACGCGCTCACCCCGCAGGAGCTTTTTCATGACGCCGTTCGCCGTGGACCAAGAAGCGCCGGTGCGCTCCATGAACCATCGGATGGCGTTACCACGCCCGGCCTTGCCAGCCGCCGTCTTGTAGCGCCGAAGATATTCGACCAGCAGCTCCTCGTTGTAGCATTTCCCCCGCGCCATACGCTCACTCCGGCACGACATCGGTTGGGTGCTCTACCTTGCCGGGAAGCCATAGTATCATTCCCCAGTTGTCGCGGATACGCTCGCATGCGGCCTCCACGGACGATACGGCCAGGGCCATGCGGCCGCCCAACTCGGCGTCGACGAGGTCCTTGGGTATATTGTCGATGTCGGCCAGGCGCTTGAGGGCCTCGCGCATCGATTCGTCGATGAGCTCGACCGCCTGCTTTTTGTGGGTGATGAACACGATGGTTTTGGGGTCGACTCCCTTTTCGCTCATGAGCGACTGGAGCGATTCCTCCAGGCGCTTCGTGCGGTCGATGCTCTCCTGGAGCTGGTCCTCCAGGTTCTTTAGCATGAAGTCCTTGCCGGACAGCTTGTTGTTCGCCTTTTCGATCTTGGCCTTGAGCTTGTCCCGCTCCTTGCCCTCCTCACGCTTCGCCTCGCGCTTGGCCCGGGCGATCACGTCGTCGAGCGATTCAAAGGTCCCGTCGGCGTACACAACCTTGTCCGCATCGAGGCTCGCGTCGCCTTCGTTTATCTTGTCGACCATACCGTCGTCCCTGGCTATCTCCAGGAGCTTCGTCATGGGGATCTCGGTGAGGTCCGTCAATTTGTCTGGATTGATTTTATCGGTGATGAATAAGAGTCGTAATGCATGGCGATATGATTTCTTGTAATATTCCATCAGATAGTCTTTCATGGTAGGACAATCGTGAAGCAGGTAGAGCTTCCTGTTGGCGATATTCCGCAGGGCAACCGCTTCCTGTATCCAACTCGCCACGATAGCCTGCTCGAAAAGCCTCAGGTCCTGTACATCCGTCTCGGTGAAGGAAACCTCCCTCCCGGTCTCCGCGTCGATCTTCACGATCGCCGCATCATGGTTCGATTTGGTCATGTTTCTGGTCATACGCTCTCCTTTTCTGTATCATGGTGTCCTTCTCGATCTCCTGGCGAACCGCCCACTTTGCGCCGAAGATCTGATTCAAATGCCTGTTGTGCAATGTGTATGAATGGTATTTCTTCTCGATGACCCCGGCTTCCACGAGGTCCGCGAGAACCCGCTCGACCGTCCGCCTGCCCGCGCCCGTCGCAAGGGCGAGCTCCGGCACGTTCCAGGCGATTGGGTATTTCTGCAATATCAAGGCCGTGATCCTTGCCGTAAGACGGCCGCGGGTGAGCGATCCCCCTTCGCTCATTCCATGCCCCTGTTCTTCACGATCGAATCGAGCCTGTTCACAACATCCACGGAGATCTTCTGAAGCTCCTTCACCGTGGCGCGGTTCTCTATGATCGCCACGTTCAGCATCCTCGCGATCGCGCGCTTGTATGTGAGCAGGTGCTTGTCGTTCGCCGATTCGATGCCGCTTCCCGCGATGATCTCCTTCTCCCTGTTGCGCCTCAGTCGCGCGAGGTCGTAGCCCACGGTCTTCGGGTTCAGCCCGGTGCTTTCCGCGATCTCGCTCGCGTTCACGCCCAGCTCGCGGTTGTTCCTGACGAGCAGGCGATCGTCGAAATCACGGTATATTCTCCGGTACAACGCTTCGCGCTCGGCAGGTTCGAGATGCCTCCGGAGAAGGTTGTCTTTGATAATGTATTCAGTTTCCTGCACATCGGAAAGGCGCTGGAGGACGTATTGCGCCGGAACTGTCTTCAAATTCAGATGTTTCGCGATGAGACGCCTGCGGTGACCGGACAGGATGGTGCCGTCCTTCTTAATGACAAGAGGCACCAGTATGCCGCGCTTCCTGATGTCTTCCATGAGCGCCTTCTCGGAAGAACCGGACTCGGACCGGAAATACGACGAGTTCTTCCTGTTCGGTTTCAGAACATTCGTTTTGACCTGAGTTACGGGAGACAATTTCAGTTTCATGCCGGCAGGACCTCCTTGACGACAGGCGTCGGATTTATCTTCACCCAATACTCGGTATACATGTCCATGTGCAGGTGGGCGCCACGGCTACGGCCCACGTCGGCATATTGGCCGATCACATCGCCTTCGGAGACTGCGTCGCCGACCTTAATGGTGTTGTTTTTCAAATGAAGATAACGAACATAATACGTGTTTTCCGAAATCAGGTGCTTGATAATTACATAATTGCCGGCCGAGTGATGTGGATCGACCCATCGGAGGGCGTCGCGGTAATTGTCCATATCATATACGACGATCCCTGATGTAATGGCCCTGACATTTATGTCTTTGTCAATCGAGGCGAGATCGATTCCGTCATGAAATTGGTTTTGCCCGGGGTTAAGCGGATCATTCCGGTTCCCATAGGGGCTCGTTATCCTGGGGTTATTTACTGGCGATATCAATGAGGTCCTCCTTTCTGAGCATTCTTGAAAACTGTTTTATCAGGGTCCTGAGTACAAACTTACCGGACGGCGGCATCCCTTTCATGGAAGCCCGGACGGCGGCGGTGCGCATCACTTCCCGGTACACCGCGTCAGCTTGCTTTCTCGAGATCTTCCCGTACATGGCGCACCTCGCTTTGCCGTTTTTTGTTCACCGCCCTGAACGCCAAGAACCCGGACACCGCGATCCCCAGGCTCGCGTAGAGAACGAACACGACGATGACGATAACGAGATTCCAGAGAACGTCGTACAGCATGAACGCCTCCCAACCGAGCCACATCGGCGACCCCCTTCAATGGATTGTCGATCCTTCCGCCTGGTGCGAATTCTCCAGGAACTCCTTGAATTGGTCCCGAAACCTCCGGCCCTTGACGTTGAAGGGATTCAGCGACGTGGACACCGGCTTCTCCGGAACTATAGCCACGGCGGAGACTCCCCCCCTGGACGGATAATATATCGCGTTGAACGACACGATCTTGCCGCTCTTCGTGAGCTCGGCGGTGATCCGGTAGGGCCTTCCCTTGTATTCTCCACAATAGGTCACCTTCATGACTGCCCCCCCGCCTCCCTGGCCCGGCGCAATCTTTCCTCGTTCATTTGTGAAATTAACTTCCGCTCCAGGTCCAGCCGGGCGACGTCCGATATATAACCGTCGGGCACGAACCCGCAGGTCTCGATGAGCGCTGCGCAGGCGCCCTTGAAGTAGTATTCGCTCGTGAGCGATATGGGACCCTTCGATTTTCGCTTGAGCTTGCCGAACGCCTGGGCGATCAGCAACCTGCGGTGCAGGGAGTTCATGGCGTTGACGATAGGACCCTTCATTGCACGCCCTCCTTCTTCAATTCATTGACACAGTTTATACAGGGGTCGTTGCTCTCATGGGGCTCGACGTGAACGTGGCACCCTAAAACCGAATACAAGTTAACCAATCCGTTCTTGTGCTTTTCGCACGCTCCTATCGGCCCGGTGGGACAATGCACGATGTACTTAACCTTATTCGGCAACTTCTCTGAGAGCTTATTCAAGTCATTCAGACGCATGGAACCCATGAGTGCCTCCCTTGGATTAATGAATTGACAACGTGAATAATATTTATAAGAATTTTACTATGGCTGAAATAATTGATTTTTATAGTCATCCGGTTGCCTACATTCGAGTCATGCAGAATGCCGGTGACAAGGTAAATGAACTGGTTAATTTTTTTATTAACAAACCAGACGAAATTAAATTCGCTATTTTTGATTCTCTCAAGAAACATAAAGGAGAATGTATTATTCTTATATGTACAACAAAGAAGGAGCCTCTCTGTTATTGGGCGATAAAAACCGAAGACATCGGTCCGGATATATGGGCCATGATGGGAAACACCATTATGCCTGAGCATGAAAACACTTTTTTTCTTTTTCATATCACCGATGATGACATCCTTGGTTTCGCTACAATTGAAATAAGCGATGCCGTACAGTTTTCCGCCTCAATGCCTAAAGCATCATGGTTTGCCAACATCAATCGATTCCACGTTTGAGATTGAATCGCGGAAGTAACTTTTCTATATTCATCTTTTCAGCAGGAAGAACCCCGATTTTTTCCGCATATATCAATGCATCTTTCGTCTTGATTTTTTTCCGGAACCGATAACCTTTCACCACCTGCCACACCGATACCCAAAAACCATGATAATTATTGAATCTGGATTGGGTTATGCTGCTCGCATAGCATTCTAGTTCTTTCTCAAACTTTTCTCTTTCAGGATCTACCGTGAAAAAATCGATTAAATTCCGTGACTCGGCGACATCCTTGGATAAATAGACGATTTCATTCGGTCGCACGTTTTTCAAAAACTGATAAGCAACGTTCAGATCTATTTTGACATAGTTGCCGACCATGAGTTTTATTTCTTTCCTCACATCTCCCTCCTGCCTTCCCGCTCTCCTACACCGCCACCGCCTGGCGCTGGCCGCCATGGCCGGCATGCTTCGGTGACGGGATGGTGTTCCATGCGCTTATTATTTCCTCTATGGACATGCCGAACTTCTCCTCAAGTTTCTTCTGGATTCTCTGGGATGTCATTCGGCCTGTTAGAACATAATAAATTGATGACGGTGTAACCTCCAGCTCGCGGGCAAGCTCCGGTATTTTAATGTCATGTTGAAGCATTAAAATCTTGACGTTTTTACGGTTCACGTTGTACACTCCAGGTGGTTTATAGTTGTCAATTAGAGGTCAAAAGCAGGTGACAGCGTGTCATTTGGTTTTGACCTGTAGTCGGTAACCTCCAACTGTAGACCAATATAGTAATATTATCACAATTTGTCAAGAATAATAGTAATAATATCACAAAAAGTATGCACTCCGGTGAGCGTCTGAAATTGATTTTTGATGAATTGAATCTGACACAACAAGAAGTGGCAGATAGATTTGGTATCAATAGAAGTTTATTCAGTATGTTATTCAGCGGAAAACAGAATATATCTAAGCTTTTACTTTATGCATTAAAATCTGAATTTAATGTAAATCCTACCTGGTTGCTCTCCGGTGAAGGCGAAATGTTCCTTCAAAAAGAGCCGGCAACGGTACATGAGGAACAGGCTGAATATATTCCTAAAAAAATAAACCACCTCATGGCCCACAAGGGGAACGCCAAAACCTTCCCGCAGGTCGACGACATCGACAAAATAGCGAACACCGGCTGGTGGGAGAAGATCGGGGACACCAAGCAGTGGATCGTGGCAGCCCTGGACGAATTGAGCCTGCCCGAACACCTCAATAGATTGAAAGCCATCGCGGTGGCGATGCTGCAAGGGGAACGCGCCGACCGCGAACTCCAGCAGGAACTGAAGAAACTCGAAGATAAAATTCTGAATGAATCCGGAGGCAATCTCCGCAAAAAAGGGGAAGCTGGTTAGGTGTTATATGGCGAAGGTTCCCCAGTTTCGGTATCGGTAATTTCTATTAAGTGTTTCATGGATAATTAATTTTTGCGTCTCGTTACTCATGCGGCCGGCGGTGATTATAGCACGTGGGAGCATTAAATTTATTTTTGGGGGTATACTCATGGGTGTAATTATTACGTTTATCATTCTTGCCGCTCTTGTTCTCTTGGTTATAGGATTGAAAAATCCCGATAAAGCGTTTCTTCCGAAATTTCAAAAGACCAGACGAAATATCGCTCTCGTTTATGGATCGATCATCTTCGTTTGCTTCGTTATTCTCGGAATGATGGCTGACGCTGGTTTTTCCGTCGAAAAAAACTGCGAAGATATAACTCTTGAGGAAAAAGTCACCTTCACGGGAACGGGAAGTGACGATGCGAAGATGACTATTAACGAGAAACCATATGAAATAAAAGGTGAAAAATTCGAGTATACCTTTCCGCTGGTCATGGGCAGAAACAATTTTCTCTTCAAATATACCAAGAACGGAAAGGATAAAAATGAACTCGAGTCAATCGTAAGGACCACAAAGGAAAACCTCGCAAAAGAGCTAAAGGCAGAGGAGCGAAGGAAAGAGGAGCTTGCTAAATTAGAGGCAAAGCAGAAGGAAGCCGAGAAGAGAATTGAAAATATTCGAAAGCAGTTCAGCGCATATGACGGTTCTCACTATGGTCTTGAAAGTTATATCAAAAAGGTCATGAACGACCCTTCCAGCTATGAACATGTAAAGACGGGGTTCGTGGACATGGGCGATTATCTTGTCGTGACGACGGTCTTTCGCGGGAAAAACGCATTCGGCGGGCTGGTCATGAATTCAATCAAGGCGAAGGTTTCTTTAAATGGGGATGTTCTGCAGATACTGTCGCAGAATTAGGAAAAGGAGGCGTTGATTCAAGGCCCTTATTATCCATGTCGATAATTTCTTTTACGGATATCAGGGCGAAATATATTTTCGGTAAAATCGGCATTTGAAAATCGCGATTGACAATCGAAGTCGTCATTGATAAACATAGAAAAGACATGAAACGAAAAAATAGTATAGACCGATCGATACCGAAAGTGATTGCCGTCGATTTATTTTGTGGCGCCGGCGGGTTGACATATGGATTGAGGAAATCCGGGATTGATGTCCAGCTTGGAGTGGATATCGATAAAAAATGTGAATATCCTTATACGGCAAACAACGATTCGAAATTTCTGCTCAAGTCCGTCGAGAGTCTCAAAAAAAAAGATATTGAAAAGTACTTTAAAGGAAACAATCTACGCCTAATCGCCGGATGTGCCCCTTGCCAAACATTCTCCACATATAATCAAAAAGCGACTCCTAAAGACGGCCGATGGTGGTTGTTGCTCCATTTCTCGAAATTGGTGGCACGAATCCTTCCCGATTTAGTCACCATGGAAAACGTTCCGCAATTGAAAAATCGGTATGTATTTGAAGAATTTTTGACAACGCTGCGTAAGGCGGGGTATCATCATGTATTCCATGATATCGTTAAATGCCAGGACTATGGCGTTCCTCAAAATCGCAAACGTCTCGTTTTCTTGGCTTCCAGACTCGGTCCGATAGCATTATTGTCACCTTCAGAATTCGGAGCTCGGAAAGTCACTGTCAAGGAGAGTATTGCCAGTTTGAGTCCGTTGGAATCCGGAGAAATCGATAAAAATGATTCGTTGCATCAGGCATCGGTATTGTCCAAAACCAATCTGAAACGTATCAGGGCGAGTCGGCCCGGCGGAACGTGGCGAGATTGGAAAGATGCATTGATCGCGGATTGTCACAGAAAAGAATCCGGTAAAACTTATCCAAGTGTCTATGGAAGGATGGAGTGGGACGAACCGGCACCGACGATAACGACCCAATTTTTCGGATTCGGAAACGGTCGATTCGGTCATCCGGAGCAGGATCGCGCTATATCATTACGGGAGGGGGCGATTCTCCAAGGTTTCCCGAAGAAATATAAATTCGTCAAACCGGGGGACTCCATCCGAAAGAAAGATATCGGTAGATTGATCGGAAATGCAGTTCCTCCCATCCTCGGTGAAGTGATAGGCCTCAGCATTCTTGCACATGTTGAATCTCATTCAAAGAAATCGAATATAGATATATCTCATCGGATTTGATGGATACCGTCGACAGAAAAACACGGTCGCGGATCATGAGGAGTGTCGGTCAAAGAAATACCGGTCCGGAAGTCCGTTTGCGGCGTTCGCTGCATCGACTTGGATTACGATATCGAATTAACGATCGAAGCCTTCCTGGAACGCCGGATCTCGTCTTTCCGCGTTTCGGAGCCGTAATTTTCGTACATGGATGTTTCTGGCATGCTCATGAGAATTGTAAATATTCACGCGAACCGTCTTCACGGAAGAAATTCTGGCATCATAAATTCGAGGAAAATAAAAGACGGGACAAGAGAAATTATGAAGCATTATTGAAAAATGGGTGGAGGGTTCTCGTCGTCTGGGAATGCGCAATAGGAAAACGTGATAAATCGAGAAATGACAAGATTGGAGTCATTGTCAAACGATGGTTGAAGTCGAAAAAAAGTTTCGATTATATCGGCAATGACTGAAATGGATATTGAATTATCGAAATGTCAATGGATGTGAAATATGGAAACGAATCCTTATCGAATGATAGTCGACTTGAACGTACTCGACCATTTGGCAGAAGGGCTCTATAGCAGTGTCGCAGCTGTCATTACGGAGACCGTTGCCAATGCCTGGGATGCCGATGCCACAGAAGTCAAGATCGATTTCAATGTGTCGGATGACCTCATCGTAATCACCGATAATGGTGATGGAATGGATGTCGACGCCATCAACGATCACTATCTCCGTGTCGGTTATCATCGCCGTGAAGAAGGGGATACTACAAAAAGAGGGCGTAAGATTATGGGGCGAAAGGGAATCGGTAAACTTTCATTGTTTTCAATCGCCGATTCAGTCGAAATTTGGTCTCGTGCAGAAGACAAGGATATATGTGGCTTGAGGATAGTATCGAACGATCTCAGACGGGCGATGGCAGATCGTTATACCGAGTATAAACCGATACCGATTTCCGTCGACCCGGACGCTTTCCGGATCCTTCACGGCACTCGTATAAAAGCTTCGTCCTTGAAAAGACATCGACTTCGGGAAATCGCGCCTGAATCCTTGAGGCGACGGTTGGCCCGAAGGTTTTCTGTAATAGGGAGTGAGGATTTCAAGGTTTTCATCGATGGCGAAGAAGTGACCGCAGACGATCGTGAAGATTTGAAATTTGTCGAATATCTTTGGAAGATCGAAGGGACGGAGGTACCGACGGATATATGTTCGAACCTCATTGAAAATACCATAATTGGAAACCTGGTCCCAATCGACGATGAAATTTCATTGCCTATAAAAGGGTGGATAGGAACGGTTGATCGTCCACGGCGATTGGCAACAAATGAAGGTAATCTGAATTCGATCGTTGTTTTTGCTCGAGGTCGATTGGTGGATGAAGATATCTTGACCCGAATCGCAGGAGCAGAAGTCTATACGAAATATGTAACAGGACAGATCGAAGCGGATTTTCTCGATGATAGTAAAGAGTTGGATATCGTGATAAGCAACCGACAACGAGTTATCGAAGACGATATGCGGATGGTTAAATTGATTAATTTTCTCCGCAAATCTTTACGAGAGATCGCCGAATCATGGAGCGAATTGAGGGCCAGAGACAAAACGGATGAGCTTCGTGTTCAATATCCTAAGATCGCGGGATGGTTAGATGAACTACCTTCTGGTTGGAAGAAAAAAGCCGAAAAATTATTGGAACGTATTGCAACCATGGAAATAGGGAAGGATGAGACCGACCAGGAAGAAGGCCAACGGATGCTTCTCCGTCATGCGGTATTGGGGTTTGAAAGACTTCGATTGAGGGGTGATGCCGAGGAATTGGAACGCGCATTATCAGAGGGTATCGATTCATTATTACGCATTCTTGCCGACAGGGATTCACTGGAAGCGACGATGTATCGAGATATCGTTAAGAATCGCATAGAAGCCATTAAGGAATTTCAAGGCTTGGTCGACGATGATAAAAAAGAAAGAGTCTTACAGAAATATCTATTCGATCATTTATGGCTTCTCGATCCTGCATGGGAACGAGCGGCCGGAAGCGAAGAAATGGAACGTGGATTACGTCTGAAAGAACCATTCACAGATGACGATGTGACGAAAGAAAAATATGGACGTGTCGATATCAAATACAGAACGGTTGCCGGGAAGCATGTCATCGTGGAATTGAAGAGGTCTTCGGTCAAAATCGGGATCTATGACCTTGCAGGACAAGGAGCTAAATATGTGGATGCAACGAAGGATGTCCTTTCTCCTATGAGTAGAGATTTGGCGCAGATCGAAGTGGTTTTTGTTATAGGGAAGGATCCTTCCGAACCTACAGGACGCGTGGTGGATGCCATGAATAGCGTATCACCGGGTTCGCGTCTCATAACATACGATGTCTTGATCGGCAATGCTCGCGCTGCATATTCTTCATATCTTGAAAGTAGTGATGAAGCAGACAGAATCGATCGGTTGTTTTCATAGATACCAGATCTGACAGTTCGCCCTTGCCTGGATCCCGGTCAGCATGATATATTCCTTTCATGCTGGCCAAGATAAAAATAATTTTCATCTCTCTCGTCATCGGCGCCGTGCTCGGCGCGGCCGCCGTCTATTTCATACCGAAGCTCATATCCAAAAAGTCATCGGATAGCATCAGAACCACACAGATATCCGGTGAGAAGATTTCGCACCGGGATTATGGCTTCAAAGGGAAGTCGATCACGTTCACGACCGAGGCTGAAGGTAAGGGAAAAATCAAGACCGAGATCCCGAAAACTCTCATACCGGAAGCCAGAAGTTGGGTGCAGAAAGTCCATGGCATAGAAGCGACCGTGTATCTATTGTATCAGGATCAGTTTTTCACGCCTTATTATCATCTCGGGTACTGGCACCGTTTTGGCCCGGTATGCATCGGTACGGGAATTGTTTTTTCCCTGCCGGTGTCATATGGAAATAGGCGCATCGACTCTCGCGGATCGATAGGATTGAAGCTCGGCTTGATCGGTTGGTTTTGAATAGTGCTTGACTTTCACACCGATATGTGATTGGTCGTGATTATGTCGCACGAAGAAGATCTCATAACGGTGGAGGAGGCAGCGCGGATGCTCAGGATTTCCCCCCGCACCGTGAGCCGCTATCGCGCCGAAGGACGCATCCCCTTCATTAGATTCTCTCCGCGTAAGATGCTGTTTCGCCGCAACGACATTCTCTCCTTCATCAGGAGCTCATATCGCGAAGCGTGCGATTACTGCGAGTGAAAAAAACACGACATATCCGATAAAAATGCATTTTAAGGCCAGGTCCGCCTTGCGCACATGACGGCTTTACCGTATCGTTATGCCAAGATTCGTTTCTGGAGGCGATATGGATTTCGATTGGAAGCTTGTCGTTCAGGGTGTGATGCTGCTACTCACCGTGTCCGCCATCTACTGGCGTCTCCATTACCATCAGAAAAGCACCGGCGATACGATAATCGAGCATGATTGTGAGCTGAAAGAACATGAAAAGAAATTATCCGATCACGACAAGGAGATCGCCGGTCTCAAATCCGACATGAACGTTATTATCCGGGAAATCGAATACAAGATTGATAAAAAACTGGCTGACCGTGACGCCAAATTCAACCGTCGTCTCCAGCGCATTGAAAAGATACTCATCCGTATGGATGAGCGGTTGAAGACACAGGCCGCCGGCGAGTTGGTCGAGGAGGATGGATGAGGAAACGGCTGAAATCGACGACCATATCGGTGGCGCCGGACACCGGAACGGTGCGAAAGGTCAAATCGAGAACGGTCCAGGCCGGCGACAAGTCTATTATCACGAAAACGGAAATTGAAAGCGTTCCGCCCGTTTTCCTCGGCGGCCGCCCTCCTAAGAATTTCAAGCATGCCGAAAAGATCGACGGCCATCTTGATCCGGCAATGTACGAATTCGGGGGTTATTCTCCGGGGCAGCGCAATAAGACGAACACGAAACGCAGGTTCTGGAGAGCGTTCTGGGCAGGGTCTTCCGGGCAATTCTCGAAGCGAGCGTTCTTTTTCTCTTTCTTCGCGTTCATTTCGGTGGCATATATCGTCTTCTGCATGATAGGCCTGCTGCTATTCGACGAAAAGCTTGGCCTTTTCATATTCGGATCGAACGCGGCGTTCGGTCTCAATTATTATAAGAATGAACGGGACAAGGACTCGAATGGAGGGCCCGTTTATGGCGGGAAGCCCCCTGTCATATAAGGACGAAGCGATCGCGATCATCGCCGACGCATGCGACGAGGCGATTCACCAGGCGAACGAGGGATATTCGTCATATGAGGTAATGCTCTTTCCCGTCAAGCGCACGCTGGCGAGAAAATGGCTTGTCATGCCTGACGAATGCCGCCGGCGCGCCCTGGACGATCCCGAATATTCCCTCCTGGTCCTCGAGGCCTCGTCCGTTTCATCGATTGACTCGGTGACGGAACTCGCGGAAAAGATCATGGCCCGGTCCAAACGCTTCGAAACGCACGCTGGCCTGTGCCTCCGGGTCAAGAGAAACCTCCGCCAACAGATTGAAGCGAGCGATGGGTCCCGGGAATCGGCCAGGAGGATCCTCAATCGCATGATATTCCCGGCATACAGGTAGTTATGGCATACAACGATACGATTAAACTCCGCGCTTATACCATGTATCTCCAGGGTGCGAGCTACGAGGAGATCGCGCGGGATCTCAGGAAAAGCTTCGGCGAGAAAAAGCTCAAGGGTACAACGGTCAGATCATGGGCCGAGAAACCCGATGACCGTGGCGAGACATGGGAGGATCACCGGAACCGCGTGAAGGCGGTCATGCGTCGCAACGCGGAGGACGCGGCGGCCACGAAACTCGCCGATATTCGGGCCAAGTCAGAAACCATTCTCGAAAAGCTGTACAAGCAGCTCACGGAAAGATCTCCCAAGGTCAAGTCATTCGAGGGGGCTGTATATGCTTTCAAAACCATATCTGAATTCTCCCTGGCGCTGGACGACAAAAACCGGGAACAGCTCCATCCCCTGTTGGTGGTACAGGCCATGCTCGAGGTGTTCCAGGAGATACCGGAAGTGCGGCGTGTGATTAAGACAAATTGGGAGCGCATTTACATTGAAATCCAGGAGCGGCTCAAGATCGAGAAAAAACCAGTCAATCAGGCCGTAATCGTATATGAGCCGGATAAATAATGAATTACTCGAAAATGTACTGGTCGAGGGGACCAGGAAATTTTCCAAGCCAAAGCGCGCGGACCGCAATGTATATGGAAAGATTCATGGAGCCAACCGGCTGTTGGCCTATTACCGGTACATCAATCCGCGCTTCGATACTCCGCGGCATATCAAGCTCATAGCGGAGAAGCTCACGGCCGTCGCCGCGGGAAAAACGAAGCGGCTTATCATAAACATGCCGCCGCAGCATGGCAAGACGGAGATATGCTCGAAGTGTTTTCCTACCTGGGTGATGGGGCGCCGTCCCGACAGCCATATTATTGTGTCGAGTTACAGCACTGAACGCGCCGAATACCTGACACGATGGCAGCGCGACACCTGCACGCTCCCGGAATACCGGGTCATCTTCCCCGAGGTCCTTGTCGGGAAGGCAGAGCTACAAAAAAAAGATCAATGGGAAACGAGCGCCGGCGGTCTGGTCATCGGCGCCGGCATCCAGGGAGCCATCACCGGTTTCGGGGCGAGCCTGGGGATCATCGATGACCCGGTCAAGGACTACCAGACCGCGATATCGGAGCTCGTATCGGACGCCATTTGGGATTGGTATCGATCCACGTTTTACTCCCGTCTAACTGAAGACGCGCCTATCGTCGTCATTATGACTCGATGGATGTCTAACGACCTGACCGGACGGCTCATTAACGAACAGGGTCTTATCGAAGACGGTGGCGAATGGGACCGGCTGAAGCTGCCTGCCCTCGATCTGGAAGGAAACGCCCTGTGGCCCGAGCGCTACAGCGCGGAATATCTCATGGAGACAAGGAAAAACATTGGCGAGAAGATGTTCTCCTCGCTTTATCAACAGGATCCCATAGACATCATAGAGCGGCTATTTGCCGATCCGAAGTTTGAGGAGCCTCCACGGGATTTGAAAAAGATCGGATACCTTGACCCGTCGTTTGGCGGATCCGATTATTCAGCCCTCGCCATCGGCGGCATTCACCGGAAGGATGAAGGTGAAGGCGTAATTTACATTACCGCCGGCGAGATATGGAAAGGACAGATAGACGTCACTTACGATAAAACCGAGAAAATCTGTAAATCGTTGAATATCGGCACATTGTATGTGGAGGCAAATCAGGCACAGAAGGCCCTGGCGCATGAATTCCGCAAGCGCGGCATCATCGTGCGGGAAGTCCAGAACATGACCAACAAGCACCTGCGGATCATGAATGACGTGAAAGTGCCCTGGTCGCGGATCCGGTTCTCGCGGGCAGTGAGCGACGCCTTCCTGAAACAGGTTTTGAATTACAGCGAGCTGGCCCGGCATGACGACGCGCCTGATTCGCTGGCCGGATTGATCAAGCAGCTCGGCCAAGGCGGGCCTTCCATAGAGAGGCGGTATGATTTCATCAAGAGTTTATGGCGGTAGACATGACTGAAATGAAACGAAAAAGATCAACCAGGACGATACAGCATCGTTATGACGGGATGATGGACACAAAATCCGGCCGCGGGACCTCGAAGGACCGCATCACGGTCATGACAGCGAATCCTCGGCGCTTCACGCCGACTGAAATGCGCCAGTGGTACCTGGCGAGCGGTTTTATCCAGAACATCGTTGACGGACCGGCCGAGGACGCCACCAGGGAATGGATCACCATCAAGACGAACCGCGACGATGACAACCAGGAAACCGGCACCAAGGGCCTTGGTATTTCACGCATTATTCAGAACCGCATGACCGAGCTGGGATTCAGGGAAAAGCTCAAGGACCTCATTCGATTCTCTCGCCTGTATAACGAAGGAGGAATTCTTTTTTTTGGTATCATGGCGAACAAACCTCAGGTTGCCGCCGAATTGGCAACGCAGATGCCAGAAGAAATCATTTCTCTGGATTATATCAATGTCATCTCGCCGGATTATTTTACCATTAACGATGTGAATATCGATCCGCTTTCGAAAATTTACCGTCAGCCGAAGATCAGCGTGCAAGGCAAGGAGGTCCATCTATCCAGACTTTCGTGGATGGTCCACAGCTACCTCCCCGAAGAGCGCCGCGGGGTGTCGGTCGTCGAGACGATACTGGACGCCATACTCGCCCAGGACACGAGCCTCTGGAGCGTGAACCACCTGGTCTATATGATGGGACTCTGGATATTCAAGAGCCAGAAGGTCGAGGACCTCTCGCCGGATAAGCTCGCCGAGTTTTTAATGAAGATGCAGGCGATGATCTCCACAATGAGCTTCGCGGGAATCGCAAAGGATGAGGATATTAGCCGCGTCGCGAACATGGACGTGAACAGCAATTTGAAGCAGCTTTTCGACTTCATATTCGAGAACTTGGCCGGGCTCGCGCGCATGCCGAAAAGCCGCATCATGGGACAGAGCCAGGGCGTCATAACGTCTGGCCAGTTCGACCTGCTCAACTACTATGACAATATCGCGAAGTTCCAGGAGCTGGAATGCCGTCAGATCATAGAGCGCGTGATCTCCATGATAGTGCGGGAAAAGAACGGTCCGGTCACGAAGGCCCTCGGAGGTTCCAGCGAGGGCCTCGACTGGGAATTCACGTTCAATTCGCTCTGGCGCATCGGTCCGATCGAGCAGTCGGATATTGACCTGAAACATTCTCAATCTGACCAGATTTATATCACGACAGCGGTGCTGGGTCCCGAAGAGGTCCGCGAAAGAAGGTTCAAGGACTTGGAACAATACCCGGCCTGGGAGAAGGCACCGATCAATTTCAAGACGCCGGCGCTCAAGCCGGTTGAGGGGGAAAAAGACAAGAAATCATTTGCCCAACAGGGCGGCGAAAATCAGCCGGAGTTAGGCAACATCGGCCCCGGCAGACAGACGCAATAAAAGGGCAATTTCAAGGGGGTCTCCTTCGGGGGTGTCCGAATGTACCGGAAACGGTTCTGGAAGTTTTTGGAAGCGGTTTCACGCAGTCTGGTAAGGTCTTAAAAGTATATCTCAAACAACAAGGAGTTTGTTATGAAAGAATGGCTGGAGAAACTCTGGTCGAACCACAAAAAGAAGATCATAATAGCGGGGATTGTCATAGTCGCCGCCGTCGTGATTTTCGGATATGGCTGCCACGTCGGCATGGGCTGTCAATAGACCGAAAACGTTAAAAAATGAAGATGGTCCCGGCGCGTGCGCCGGGACCATACTGTTATGTATCCGATAAACCTCGAACATCAATATGAGAAATATTTCGTCGGGAGATTCGATGAATTCAATCGTCGTCTCCTGGCGAAAATCATGCCCCATCTTGATGCCTATATAGATAAAATGTTTAGCTCCTCGCCGGTGAAGCAGGATGCTCCCGAGGAGGATATTTTTCACTTCCTGGAGCAGCTTCGTCAAGAATATGGCGACTGGATACCGGCCGCTGCTATGGAAAGCGCGATCACGCGGAATTTCAGTCTGATAGATTCATGGTCTCGCGACAAGATCGTACAGCATGTCGAGACCATGGTTACCCGGCTAAATACGCCGCAGCCGCCGACGGTCACCGGCCGCCCGACTCCGGCAGGGCAGTCGGGTGAGAAATGGCTCACTACCATCGACCTGCTCAACCGTGAAAACGGCCTGGCCGCCACTCAGCTCGACCGGATCGTCAGGAGAAACCTGAACCTGGTCAAATCCCTTCAGGGCGAACAATTTGATGATGTGTATAATGTCATATCTGACGGCCTCACCAGGGGAGACGGACTCAAGACGATAACCGATAATATCCGCGAAGCCTCAAAGGTGAATCGAAGCCGCGCGAAGTTCTGGGCGCGCGACCAGGCATCGAAGTTCTTTGGCGAGGTCACCAAGACGCGCCAGACCGGTGCCGGGATCCCCGGATATATCTGGCGAACGGTCGGAGACATCCGGGTGCGGGACTCTCATGCGGCGGTCGCCGGGCATTATTCCGAGTGGTCCAGGCCGCCCGAAGCCGGAGTGCGGGGCGACAAGGTACATCCGGGCGAAGATTTCAATTGTCGATGCTGGGCGGAGCCGGCATTTGGACCTGAATATGCGGAAAATGAACAATCACCGTCCGATCAGCTCTCTTATACGAGGGAATCGGGAAAGGTATTCACCCCGAGCGCCTCAAGGAAAGAAGCGGAGGCATTTATCCAGAAAATTGGAGTTACGGACGATCCGGTTAATTATTCCGGATTGAATATTGATACAATAAATCGAATCAATAAATCATTTTTCGATCTCAAACAAAAATATCCATATATCAAGCCGATCCTCATTTCAGAAACGAGAAGTAGAACTTCCGCCGGACGGGCATCGTTCAGGAGAATCCTGCTGAATAAAAAGAACTATTTTGGACAACCACAAAACGCGGTTGCCGAAAATGAATCCTTCAAGAGAACAGTGCTGGAGAGATTCATGGCGGCGACGGTTCATTATGACACCATGTTGAAAACCGGCAACAGCACTTTGATTGAACATGCCAAGCTCGATTTGGATATAGCCTCTCGTATGATGAATTTCAATAGGTTCGGAGCTTTAGTCCCGAATATGGAGTATGAATCGGTCATATATCATGAATACGGTCACGTGTTTTCAGATCAGGTATACGGCATGCTCAACGGATCGAAGATACACCCGATAGCCTCGAAAGAACTTATTTCCGATTTTATAAATGATTGGCATGATTTATACTTGAAATTATTGGACACCGATGATATATTCAAGATATCGATGTATGCAATCCAAAGTGAAAGCGAATGTTTCGCCGAGTGCTTTGTAATGCATAACCTCGAGGCCGCTAAATTGCCTGGTTATATCAGGGATTTCATGGCAAGGTATGTTGATAATTTTAAGTCGGTGAGAAAATGAAGACGGAATCCGATTTTTATCTGCAATGTCTCAATTGCGCCCACTATATCGGGAAAGTTCCGCCCGCCGGTCCCGATATATGCCCGGCGTTTCGTGACGGAATACCATCTGAAATCATGAATGGTGATTTCGATCACCGCAACTCCCATCCTCGCGACAACGGAATACATTTCAAACTGAAGCCGAAAAATGAAAGAGTAATGATCTACTAGTGCTTTTCGCATGATTTACAACAAAAATTTTCGGACTAATCCTTCCAAATAACCCTCAATAGAACTTCTTCGACCTTGCGAATCAGTCAAAACGGCCGTATTTTACTTCCAACATGAAGAAAAAGACGGCATATCGTTTTGACACCGGGACTATCGAGTCTCTTTCCGGCCAGGATGGTTTCCTGCGGGCCCGCGTTGCGATCGCCCGCGACGGTGTATTTCCATACCTCAATCCTGACGGAACGATCCGGATGGAAGCGAAACTGCCGGATGAGATTTTCTCGGATATCACCATCGATACTGCCAAGGGCGTTCCGGTAACGGATGGGCATCCTCCTCTTTCAGACAACAACGGCCTTATCACTACGGAAAATTATGGCAAGTATGTTCGCGGATCCTTGGGAGATTCGGTGGATGAACGCCAGGGAATGCTCGTGGGTACCGAGACGATATTCGACGCCGGGCTCATCAATGAACTGAAAGCCGGGAGGAAGCGTGAGGTTTCAATAGGATTTCAGACCGACATTGATCCCACACCCGGCGAATATCGGGGAAAACGGTATGACGCAGTTCAGAGAAATATCCGCATCAATCATATCGCCCACGTGGACAAAGGGCGCGCCGGTGAGGATGTGCGCGCCTACCTCGATGAGGGAATTCCACAAGGCATTGAGATAGCGGTTCAACAAGAAAATACAGTCAGGAGTGATACAATGGATCTGAAGAACAAGCAAACCAGGCATGACGAGAAGACATTTCTGGAAGGGATGAAGAACTTCTTCGCGATGTTTGCGCTCAAGACGCGCAAGGATGCGGACGAATTGGCAGCAGCACAGGAGCAGCTGGCCCAGGCCGCCGATGAGGTAAAGAACGCAGCCGCTCCGGCGTCCCCGGAAGAGGCCGGCGCGATGGCCCCCATCATCGCAGCGCTGAGGGCGCAGATCGAGGCCCTGACACAGCTCCTCGAGGAAAAGACCCGGATGCTGAACGAAGCCATGGCCCCTGCGGTCCAGGACGCGGCGATCGCCGCGCGGTTAGGGATCGTGGAAGCCGCCCGGTCGGTCATGTCGGATTTCAAGCATGACGGGCTCACTAACCGCGACATCAAGCTCAAGGTAATCGAGAAAGCGCTTCCCTTCAAGGCGGAAGTGAAGATCGACAAGCTTGAAGACGTGCGGGTGGATGCCCAGTACGAGGCGGCGATGTCTTTGCTCCGCGAGAAAGCTGCCCTCAGGACCGATGAACCGTCGGCGGGAAACAGGCTTGACGAGGCAGCCATCGAGAAGAAGCGCCAGGGTCGCCTGACCCTGTGCGGATAATAATAAAATAAACACAACACAACAAGGAGATTCAATATGGAAAGCGGACAATTATACGGATCGAGCGAGCTTCTGGCAGGTAAGATCGCGGAGCATCATCCGGCGGAATATATCACCTCGAAAATTGCTGAAGGAGCGATCAAATTCGGCCGCGCTCTCGTACGTGGAACCGCGGGGGACCAGGCAAAAACGCCTGCGGCCGGGACCGACAAGTTCGTCGGCGTTGCAGGCCAATCCACAGAAGCGACCGATTTCGATACCGAGGCGTATGCCGACAAGGATCCCCTCGCGTGCGTGGAGACCGGCATCGTCATGGTATATGTCGAGGAAGGGGTGTCCGAAAGCGATCCGGTGAGGATCCGGCATACCGCGGACTCGCCCAAGGTGCCGGGGAGCTTCTGCAAGACCGCGGATGCGGGCAAGACGTCGCTACTGACCGGAGTCGAGTTCAAGGGCTCCCGGGCCGACGCGGGCCTGGTGCCGCTCCTGGTCAAGGGAATCTTCACCACGACCGCCGACGCGGCATAATCGTGCAATACAATCAAGGAGACACACAATGACACAGATACGCCAAGACGCATTACTCCGGAAAGAAGACCTTCTCGCGATCGAGAACATCCTTTATGAAACGAAAAAAGACGAGCTCGTCGCCCGGACCATCGCCAAGATAAACGATCGGTATCCGTCGTATGCCAACGAAATCGGCTATGACTGGTATACACGGCGCGGGTCCGCGAAAATCATCGCGGCCGGCGGATCGGCCAAAGACGTCCCCTTCGTGGGAGAGGACGGCGGCCGGGAAACCATGAAGGTTTTCACCATTGCGACCGGCATAAAATACACGAAGTCCGAACGGATGGCGTTTCAGGCCAAGTCCGCCCTGGGCAAGGGCCCTGCGGTTCCGATCGACACAATCCGGGTCGCAACGGCGAGGCGGTACGTCGCAGAGACCGAGAACCGTCTTTTCTTCGTCGGCGATGCAAGTTACGGGATTTCGGGTTTGCTCAACAAGAGCGGGATCACCTCGGAGGACGTAGCGGCCAGCGGCGCCGGCGCTACAGATCCGGATAAACGGCTCTGGGCGAACAAGACCTCGGCGCAGAAGCTCGACGATCTGCTCAAGGCAAAGGAATCGCTGGAAGGCGATGGTCTTTTCAAGGCGAGAATCCTGGTCCTCGCGCCCATATCGAGGCTCAAGCTCATCAAGCCGTATTCGGAACAATCACCCATGACGATCCAGAAGTGGCTGGAAAGCGAAGGGATGTATTTCGATAAGATCGTCGAGAGCCGGGCCATGCTCTCGACATACAACGGCCTGGGCGCAAACGCGTTCTGCATGCTCGATAACGACCCGGAGGTTATCGAACTCACCGTGATCGAGGACCTGGTCCTCGGAGACCCGGTGTATGACATCCTGGGCGACTCTGAGCAGGCCGTCACTGAGCGCACCGCCGGCGCGATCATCCGACATCCGAGCGCAATCTATGTAGGCAAAGGAATATAGAATATTCCGATGGCCCGTGCCGATAAAGAACATCTCGAAAAAATTGTGGGCGACCTGGATTCGGTCCAGGCCGCCCGCCTTGATTTGATACTCGAAACTGCGCGCGGGCAGGTCGTCCGCGATGGGATCTCTGAATCTCATAATAGTTTCGCCGACCTGCAATGTTTCTTCGCCGCTTATATTTTGGAAAAGAGCGGCGTTCTCCATTCACTCGTATCGCGCAGCGTCGGCGATGTTTCGGTAACCTTCGGGCAGGGAGCCCAGGTCTCGAGCTGGCTCGATCTGTACCGGATGATGAAGTCGAATATCATAGGCCTGCCCGGGCGAATTGCCTGACGGGCCCAAGGAGTTAAATATGAAAAACACAATCAGAGCATTGATGATCGTTTTATCGATCATCTGCGTGATTACGATAACGCGAGAAGCGAAAGGGAAATCCATCATGACATCGAAATACAGCGAAAGCGGAATCGATCTCGAAAAAACGATCAGCGAACTCGCGAAGATTTTCAACAAGAAGATAATCGTCGGCCCCGCAGCCGCGGAAAATTCCGAGCTGGCGAAGTACGCCGCCGCAAATGAATACGGAGCCGCCATAACCGCCAAAAAGGGATATCTTGCGATACCCTGCCATCCGGCCGCGAAGGACCGACGTCCGTCTGATTTTGGAGATCTCGTGTTCATCCCCGGGAAAAATAAAGGCCATGCATTCCTGGCGAAGGTATCGAAGGGCGGAAAATACCGTGAAAATTACTTTTTATTGAAACGAACGGTGCGGATCCCCGAGCGGTCATATTTGCGCGGAGCTTTCGACAAAAAGGAAACTATAGACCGTGCCGTCCGTATCGGCGCGGAAATGGTGCGTCGCGTATTGCTCGGGCAGGCGAACGCCAGGGATGTTCTTACAGCCATCGGGCAATCATTTGTATCCAGTGTAAAACAGAGGATATCGTCGAACGTGCCGCCGCCCAATTCGGCGCTTACGCTCATTACGAAAAAGCGCGGGAGCGCCACTCTCATCGACGAAGGGCGGCTCATAGGATCGATACAGGACGAGGTGATCGGCTGATGCTTGATTGTTTCGCCGGTGAGTTCCGCACCGTCGAGGTGGCTAAAAAAGCGGTCGGGACTCATGTGGACGGGGAATGGATCCCGGGCTCCAGTTTGGACGAGACCGCATCCATGATTGCGATACCTATAACGCCGGCGCAACTCAAGCATCTTCCCGAAGGGAAATACAAGGCTGGCGACATGAGATTTTACGCCAAGGGACCACAGATATATGCCTCCAATGACATTATCACTTGTGATGGAATAAAGTATATGATCGGGGATATCATGGATCGAAGCGCTCAGGGTAATTATACCATCTATTATGGGAAACGGGTAGTGGAACAATGATACCGGCAACAACAATTAAAAACGCGGTCAAACTCGTTGCAGCCTATGTCGGCATCACTTTCATCCGCGCCGAACAGGACGGCGACCGGCCGGCACTCCCCTTCATGGAATACAAGATAACAGGCCAGCCGCAGGACCCGGCGGAAACCGAATCCACGATTATTGCCGACAAGGAGGGCGACGAGACCAAGGTGATCGCCACATCGCAGCGCCACGATCGCGCGATCGTGAGTCTTTCATTTTTCGGGAATGATTATACAAACATATGGTCCCGAGCCGAGCTTGCGAGGGACTATCTGGAATCTGAAGCGGGGAAAGAGGCGCTTTTCACATTGGGGGTCTTCCCGCGTTTACTCGGCCCCGAAACGTCAGATCGGACGTCTTTTCTGGAAACGTCATATGAATACCGCGTCGGTTTCGACGTGGCGTTCGAGGGGACGAAGGAAAAAACCGAGGAGCTCGACGCCATTGACCTTCCGGCGAGCGTGGCTTCGATCGAATTACAGCAATAGGAGGACATCATGCCGTATATAAACGATCTCACCATAAGTATTATTCTTCAGACATTGGCGCTGCAGCAGCAGGGATTCGGCATTCCCCTGATCCTGGGAGAACGGACTTCGCCATCTGAACTCATCGGTGATTACGGCGAATTTTCCGATCTCACTTCAATGATCGCCGCTGGTTTCACGACCGACGACCCTGAATACAAGATGGCGGCCAAGATGCTGGCGCAGTCGCCCTGCCCGGAAAAAATCGCGGTATATATACGCGACGATACGGACACCATTCCCGAGGCGCTTGCCGAACTCATCGTCTCCCATAACAACTGGTACGCTTTGCTCATAACCGAGCGTGACAAAACGAGCCTGGCCGCGGCCGGAGGCTGGGCGGCATCGAATAAAAAGCTTTTCTTCGGATGCAGCACTGATTTGACGGCGCTGACTGACCGGAACGTCAATCGGGAAGCATACTTGATTCATACCGACGCGGCGAATTACCCGGAAGCGGCGTGGGTGGGTCTATGCCTGCCCCAGGAGATCGGGAGCATCACCTGGAAATGGAAACGGCCGACTGGTGTTATCGCGAGCACGTTCAATCTCACGGAATTGAACCAGATCCGGACCGGAAACGGCCAAACCATGAGCGAGCGATCCGGCGTCGTATATACTGATGAAGGGATCACAACCGCGGGTGAGTACATCGACGTGATCCAGGCCCGCGACTACATCGAGGCGCGCCTGGGCGAGGAGCTGTTCGCCTTGCAGGTTAAATCCGGGAAGATCCCCTATGACAATACCGGTTTCGCGCGTATCGAATCGGTAATCCGGGCGGTGCTGAACGAATGCGGCAACCGCGGCATCATCGCACGGGTGGTGGACGAAGCTGATCGCGAGAAGTCAGATGACGGAATATATATGTATACGGTTGCCGTACCGGCCAGAAGCGAGATTCCGGCCAACGACCGCGCGGCACGGAAGCTCACCGGGATCACGTTCACCCTCACGATCGCGGGTGCGGTCCATAACGTCGCTATCACCGGTTATATCGAAGTATAAAAGGAGAAGGACATGAACAACGCTGAATTTTACGATCCCCAAGAGGTGCGGATAATCGTCAACGGATTCGACCTGACAGGATTCACCGACGGCGACAAGATCAAGATCGAGCCTGTCACAAAGGAGGCGTTCAAGAGCCATGCCGGGGTCGACGGTGACACGTCGTTTTCGAAAGTGCACGACAATCGCCATGCCATCACCGTGAACCTCAAGCATGGGAGCCCTTCCAACGCGCTTCTCGACGGCCTTCTCAAAAGCGGGGCCAATGTCGCTGTTTCAATCATGAATAACAGCGAGGGGAAATATATCGGGGGCGGATCGTACGGCCGTATTTCAGAGAGGCCCGGCGTGACCTTCGGCGGCGAGACGGGCAAGCGGGAATGGAAGATTATCGTCGCCGATTATATCGGCACCGATATGGCGAGCTGACAAGATCGACACTAGGAGGATATCATGGGAACGACAAATCCTGTTATAACATCAATGGACGACAGCGGGAAAGTTGTCCACATAAGGTTCATCGACGGTAAAAACTACAAGCTTCAACACCCGGGGAATCGCATATATCTGAACTGGCAGAGGGATTTTCTCTCAATGGCCGAAGGCATAGATCAGGCGAAGTTTCTCGACAAGGCTTTTGAATATTGCGTGATTCCCGACGGTCATGACTTCAAGCCGACGATAGAGACCGTAAAGCCCAAAGAACTGGGGGTATGGCAGCGATTGCTGCGCCGGTTTCTTGACGGATCCCTCGACGATGTCGGAGAAGAAAAGGACACAAACGTGGGAAGACCGGCTCGCGGAAGCGGAAGCAAGGATTAGGCAGCATGAATGGCATTACTGGATGCCCATTGCATATCGTCAGGTGATTATAACGAAGGAGGAGTATGACAAGGCTCCTCCTCAATTTATTGTCGATCTCACGGCGGCGATGATGATCAAGGCGGATATCGAAAACAAAAAAATTCAGGACGCGATTGACGAGGCGAGAAACAAGTAATGAGCGGCACTGTTTTACGTAAAATGAATCTCGAGGTTGATCTTGGCGGAGAAGGCCTCGATGAGCTTTCCGAATGGATCAAGAAGCTCAATGAAGCCCGCATGGGCGGACACGGGATGGAAGGCGTGCTGAACGACATGCAGCGCGACATGAAGCGCTTCGGCGTCAACGTCAAGGAGACGATCGACCAGACTGCCGGGTTCACCAAAATGATTCAGGGGATCGCCGGTGCGGGCGCCGCGTGGAAAATAATCGATGTCGGCGATGACCTACTCAAGCAGGCTGCAGTTTATGAGACCGCAGCCGTCAGTTTCGAAGTCATGCTGGGAAGCGCGGAAAATGCAAAGGATGTCATGTCCACCATGAATCAGTTCTCGATAAAGACACCTTTCGAACCGAAAGAGGCCATGGAATCCGGCCGGGCCCTCATGGCATTCGGTGTACAGCAGAAAGACCTTGAAAAAACCCTGCAGATGGTCGGCGACGTGGCGTCCGGGGTTGGCATGAAATTTAATGAACTGTCCCAGATTTACGGGAAGAACATGACATCGGGGCTCGTCCAGACCGAGGACCTTAATCAGCTTGCCGGTCGCGGCATTCCTATATATGCCGAGTTGGCGAAAGTATTCGGGAAAAATTCCGGTGAGATCAGAGGCATGGCCTCGACCGGACAAATAAAATTTGAGCACCTACAGAAGGTGTTTCAAAACATGACCGGCGAAGGCGGAAAATATTTCGGCATGATGGCGAAACAATCCCGCACCTGGGCCGGTCTTATGTCGACGTTGACGGGGAACATCAACGAAGTCAAGCGCGTTGGGGGAAGCTTGCTGGCAGACGCTTTGCGTCCATTGGTTGAAATTCTCGGGAAATTTCTGGGATGGGTTTTGCAAAACGAAGCCGCGTTGAAAGTTGTGAAAATTCTTTTTATCGCTCTTATCCCGATTGTAGGTGTTGCATTGGTCGCTGCTCTATATGCCGCCGCTACAGCTGCCTGGGCTTTTATTACACCATTACTTCCATTTATTTTAATTGGAGCGGCAATTGTCGCTGTGGTTATGGGAATTATCCTTGTTATCGAGGATCTATATCAATGGTTCAACGGAGGCGAGTCTGTTATCGGGAAATGGCTCGAGTCATTCAAGGGCAGTTTCAAGGCTGTTGAAAAGTTTATTATCAAAACCTGGAATTCGATAAAGGATTTCTTCAGCCGTTATGGAAAATATATCGTCATGGCGATGTTTCCCATCAGCGCGTTATATTATTATTGGGACGAAATCATGGCTTTCATCCAATCCATTCCGGATAGAATCATATCATTTTTCACGTCGTTACCGGATAGATTGATCTCCGCCCTGTCATCCCTGGGTAGTGGTCTGAAAGATCTCCTAAAGGATATTCTCCCCGACTGGGCAATCAAGCTCGTTGCCAATTTTTCAGGCGAAGGCATAGAAGCTCGCGCCGGCGGGGGACCCGTATTCGGCGGCAGGCCGTATCTGGTAGGCGAGGATGGACCTGAACTGTTCGTTCCCGGGACCTCCGGGGGTATCGTGCCGAATTATTCTATCGGTGGACCAGGCGGAAAGTCAATCAACGTCACCATTGCCCCGGTCATAAATTTCAACGATTCGGCCGCCAGGGACGATGCCGATACTCTCGTGAGTAGAATTATGGACGAAATCGAGGATGCAATTTATCAGGCCGGTTACATGGCCGGGCTGGAGATGGGCTGATGAACCTCCAGGATGTATTGTTCGGTGTCCCGGCTTCCATCAGCCAGGGTGCGGATGAAGTTATCCTGGGCCCCGTCACCTCCGAGGACGGTAATTATACCGCATCGGTCACGAAGCATGCGATCGAAAGCGGGGATACCGTTTCCGATCATGTGAAAAACAATCCTGATACAATTTCAATCAAGACAATGCTCGCCGATAGGGACATTACCGATTATGCCGCGGTCGGCATGGCCGCTCGATTTTTGAAAGACAGGCTCACGGTAAAGGAGAAGATCGATAAGTTAAAAAATTGGAAAAATGCCGGGGAGCTGTTGAAATACAGCGGGCCCATGTTTTCGAGTTTGATGAGAACCGGTTTCGACATCATGGAGACCGATCTGGTGATAACCTCATTAAGGCTCGCCAGGTCTGATTCGGCAGTTGAGGCGTCATTGTCGCTGCAGAAGGTCGTCATCGCGAAATCCATGACCAAGGAGATCAAGCTCCCGCAGGCGGCCAAGCAGACCCAGAGCAAAGGTCAGACGGAGAAAGGGAAAACGAGCGTATCGCCGAAACCTAAATCGATATTGTCAAATTGGAGCGCATGATTTATGTCAATATCATTGGAATATTTCCCCTTCACTCATGACGAATTGCCTGTCAAAAAAGTATTTGAGGTCAACGGGACTAATTACAGCCTGGAAATTCGGTATAATGATGTTTTCGATTTTTATTCAATATATGTCTATGACGGCGACGATAATTTGCTCTTCAGCGCAAAGTTGAATTATCTGACGGACGCGTTGGATGCGGTATGCGAGGAATTGAAAATCGGGCGGCACATTGTCCCGCTCAATGAATCTGACGTCTCGAGAGATTATTCTGAAATTGGCCGGATAGGGAAAGAAAATTTTGACACTATGAAAATTTGCCTGATATGAACGAACAATTTTACATGCGCGTCTGCTCGATGAACGTCGCCGGCCGGATATTGGAATATCCGCCTATGACTCTTGAGTTCGAAACGGAATTCTCCGCTTCCGGCGGGAGCGCGCAGACAAAAGTGAAGATATACAATCCCTCGTCCGATACGGTGACCGCATGCAAAAAGACAGGCAATCAGTACCCTAAAATCACGATCGATGCCGGCTACCAAGCGGACCATGGGACCTGCGTGACTGGAGAGATCGTCAAATATGAATTGAAAAAGGGTACTGACAACGTGCTCCATCTCATGGTTGGCGATAAGACTTCCCTCTGGTGCTCCGCGATCGTGAACCGCTCCTGGCGAGGGTCGATATCCGCAAAGAGCGCAATACAACAGATTCTGGGAGACTTGAGCATCACTGCCGCCAAAATCGATCTGGAAGATGACAAATCGTATAATAATCTCGTCATCAGCGGAGTGACCCTGCAATCGGCCATGAATCGGATCGCGCGGGACACTAAATCCAAATTCTTTTTTAAAAACGGCCAGGCTTTTTTTCTTTCGGACAAGACCGGTCATGGGAGCGCCCAATATCTCAAGCCGGATACCGGGCTTCTCGCTGCTGATCCGACGAATTACGGTTATAAAATCAAGATTCTTTTCAATTACAAAAGATGGGCGGGAAGCCTGCTCATTTTAGAAACCAATGACGGCGAGGTGAACCTAAAAGCTGGTAAAGGCAAACATCAGTTTTCAACGGCCGGAAACGCAGTCACCGAAGTCGAGGCGGTGAAAATATGAAAGACGCCTTGGTAAAATTTATATCTCAATGCATCGACAAGAGCAGGCGGGAAACAATCGTCGGATGCATCGGCCGCATAGAGAAACATGATACACAGACGATGCGGGCGGATGTGAAGCCGCTGTTAAAATATATGGCCACCGGCGAGACTGTCGCCAAAGAGTTTCAAGTTCTACCGGATATTCCGGTTCAATTTCTATGGGCAGGCGGCTATTATATTCGTCCCAAATATCAAAACGGCGATCTGGTCTGGGTGACGTTCGCCACACATGAAATACAGCGCGGTTTGAAAGGATCCCCGGATTCCATTTCGGGCCGGCTCTTCTCCCTGGAGAACGCCTCGGTCGCCCATGGGATATCAAAAACGAACTGGTCGCCGCCCGCTGAATTTTCGAAAGACGGATTATTGATCGGCCACAAAGACGGTAATTTCTATTTTCACATACAGGACGATCAGGTTAAAATCAAGGGAAATGTCGAAATTGACGGTAGTTTAAAAACGACCGGTAAAATTGAAACCGACAGTGACATTTCGGCGAGCGGTAAAATCGAAACAGATAGCGATATTGCGGCACATGGCAAGATCGAGGCGGATCTGCAAGTGACCGCCATGAAGTCCACTTCCGGCGTGAATCTCTCGACTCATATTCATCCATATGTTGATACTCCTGTTGGTGCGTCGAACACTTCTCCGCCGACTCCGGGGACATAATATGAAGACACTTAAAATAATAAATGGCGATCTGGCATATGAAAACGGATCTTTCGTTTATATAACCGGCGCGGAATGCTTGCGCCAACGCCTCGAATTATCGCTACGACTCGATCAGGGATCGTGGTTCTTGAATCCCGATGCTGGGATCGATTGGTGGAGCATCTATGATTCAAAATATGTTTCCGATCGGTTGATCCGTGCAGAAGTCGAGCGTGTGCTTCTCGCAGACGAAGAGGTAACTGCGATCACCGGTCTGAATATCGTTTACGACAAAGAAGACCGAAAAATTAACATCACCTTTAGGGTCATGAGCGTTTACGGCGAAGTCACGGGGGAAATATGATTTACGGAATTACGGAACAAGGATTTATACGAAAACCGTATTCAGTCATTTTGCAGGAACTGCAGGGCCAGGCCCGCCTAGGTGATTATTTTGGATCTGACGCAGATCTCTCTGATGCGAGTCCACTGGGCATCGATATCAAGCTTGAAGCCTGGGCAATCGATCGACAATGGGCCCTGGCCGAGGAAGTCTATTATTCGCTCTGGATCAGCACTTCAGAAGGAGTATCACTCGATCGAGCAGTAAAATTCGGGTTCGTGAGCCGGGATCCCTCACAATATGCGATCGTGATACTTCGATTCGAGGGTGAAGAAGGCTCGGCAATCGCGATCGGGAAACAGGCGGAAACCGCACAGAACATTGTGTTCGAAACGATTGAGGAAAAAACGATAGATTCTTCATTATTCGCGGATGTATATGCGCAATGCATGCAGGTGGGAACGATAGGAAATGTGCCGGCCAATTCCATAAATTCAATCAAGACTCCCATCCCGGGTGTAACATCGGTTAACAATACCGCAGCTGCATCCGGCGGCCGGCCGCAAGAATCCGATCAGGAAGTGCGTTCGAAATATGAGGACCTGCCCGCATCGACTGGATCATCGATCGACGCGATCCGGGCCGCGGTGGCTGCGGTGCCAGGCATAACAAACGTGCTCGCTCTGGAAAATACCGATAACGTCGATGATGAGAACGGGATCCCACCGCGGGCATTTGAAGTTATCGTTAATGGCGGACTTGATGAGGACATAGCAGACGCAATATTTCTGAAGAAATCGGCAGGTATCGAGAGCTATGGCACTGAAACAGTGGTAATTACTGATGTGCAGGGATTTTTTCACGATGTTCATTTTTCGCGTGCGATTTTGGTTGATGTGTATGTGATTTTTGAGATTGAAACGAACGATAACTGGTCATCGGCGAATATAACGACCATGAAACGAAACGCGGTCTCATACGTAGGCGGTATCGACGATCAATCTGCGGAGCATGCCGGGGTCGGCTGCGGAGGAACGGTATTCGCATGGAAGTTAATTGCCATACAATCTCTCATAACCGGTATTGAAGATATTTCTGTGAAACTCGGGAAATCACCGAATCCAACAGAGAGCGAAAATCTCACATTTTTGGCACGAGAACTTCCACGCATCGAAATGACGAATATCGTGGTGAATATAATATGAGCAACATTGATTTTATCAAATTAAAACCCGATTCAATTCTGGATATCAAGACAGGCTCCAACAATGAAAAGCTCTGGAAACTATTTGCGAATCAAATGGATGAGATCGATCGGGTCTTCGAAGATATGCGACTCGTTCGTGATTTTCTTTCTCAATCAGGAGTTATTCTCGATCTCATCGGCGAGATAGTTCACGAAAAAAGAAATGGGAAGGATGATCCGGCATATAGGATTTATCTCGCGATCGCGATCAAGAAAATGCTCTCCAACGGCTCGATCGATATTTTAAACGATATCGTATTGTCAATCCTTGAGGATGATTTTATCGGGATACGTGAACTCTATCCATCCCAGATAAACCAACCTTGGGGTGAGGATCTTGAATATCAATTATGGCTAGACGGCACCTGGTATTTGGATGGCCGATATATGCTTGCGGGAAATGTTTTCCAACCGGCCTTTTTTGAGATCAGGCTAAATGAATCTACCCCCGAGAACCTGAAATCATATATATCAAATATTATCGCTCATACAAAGGGTGGTGGAATAGCCTACCAAATAAAAGAGGTTTAATATGCCATTTAACAGGGAAAAAACAAGGCAATGGAAAGATGGAAACACTCCCGAAACAGGAACACCGGCGTTGGGAAGTAATTTTGATGATGAATATAATCAATTATATGAGAACTGTATTTTTCTTAAAGAGTTAACAGAAACTCTATTAAGCACTGATCAGACATTGGAATACCCTGGAAGCTATAAGGCATCGGGTATAATCAATATATCACTTCCCAGTTCTCCATCTGAAGGGCAACGGATTGAAATCTTCACTGAGGACCGTATCAAAATACTTCAGTCCGATGCAGAGCAGGCGATTAGTTATTTCAATAAGTTCTGGACCACTAAAGGTTCAAGCGGGCATCTCGTTATGCCCCCTATGTCGCGACTATTGATGACGTATAAAGGGATTGGGTATAGCCGGATTGAACCTGGGGTAAAACTCTCTGATCCGTCAACGCTACCGGCTGGTAGTGGACGGACCGCAACCTATTCCCCCTGTGGAACATACCTTGCCGAGTCTCATGATGATTCGCCGTACATCACTATCTATAAGCGCAGTGGTGATACGTTTACCAAGCTTCCAGACCCGAGCACTTTACCAGCGGGGAATGGTAATGGTGTCGCCTTCTCGCCTGATGGAAAGTATCTTGCGGTTGCACATGTATCATCGCCGTACATCACC
>JAFGBT010000003.1 GCA_016933025.1 Spirochaetota bacterium
ATTTTTACATTTTGAGACGCTAGCTCAGTCGGTAGAGCAACTGCCTTTTAAGCAGTGGGTCCCGAGTTCAATTCTCGGGCGTCTCAAAGTACTTATATATAATTATCCTGTCCCCGTCGTCTAGTGGTCTAGGACACCGGGTTTTCATCCCGGCAACAGGGGTTCGATCCCCCTCGGGGATGCTTCACAAAAAGGTGATTCGGACATGAATCACCTTTTTGTTTTCAATTATACGTTTACATATATTCTTGACTTATTATCGGGTATTGATTATGTATTTGCAATAGAATGTCACGACAATTGCTGCTATTAATTCATCATTCAGTGACGTGATATTCCAAATGGAAACAGGATGAGAAAAATATCAAGAAACGACCCGTGCTGGTGCGGCAGCGGGAAAAAATATAAGAAGTGCCATCTTGAGTCTGATCTGGCGAAGGGGGCCGCGCGGGCAGGAGGGACGCAGCCGCCTCCGGGGGTAATAATCAAGACCGAGGAGCAGATAGAGGGCATCAAGAAGAGCTGCGCTCTAACAAGGCAGGTACTGGACATGGTGGCCGGGAGGATACGCTCCGGCATCGCCACGGACGAGATCAATACCTGGGTCCATGAGTATACGGTGAGCCATGGCGGAGTTCCCGCGACCCTCAATTACAATGGTTATCCCAAAAGCGTCTGCGTATCCATCAACAATGTAATCTGCCACGGGATACCCGATAATACGGTTCTCAGAGACGGGGATATTCTAAACGTTGATGTGACGAGCATTCTCGGCGGCTATTATGGGGACGCCGGCAGGATGTTCATGATAGGAGAGCCGACGGAAGAAGCGCGGCAGCTCGTCAAGGTGGCGCGTGAGTGTCTCTACATCGGCATTGAACAGGTCAGACCGGGCAATGATATGGGAGAAATCGGCTATGCCATTGAGCAGCACGCTATCAGGCACGGATTCTCGGTGGTACGGGATTACGGGGGACACGGGATAGGCCTGAAATTTCATGAAGAGCCGCATGTGCACCACTACGGGAGCAGGAAGCGCGGCGTCATTATGGTGCCTGACATGGTGTTCACCATAGAGCCCATGATCAACCAGGGGCGGTATGAGACCAGACTCATGCCGGATTCCTGGACCGCGGTAACCATTGACGGCAGGCTATCGGCGCAATGGGAACATACGGTCAGGGTAACGGAAACAGGCGTCGAGGTATTGACCGAGTGAGCGATACGCTGCCTGATGGAATCTAACAATAATCATGATACATCCATCTTCGAAGAGAAGACCGAATATAAGCGCGACCTCGGCCTTGTCGAGTCCGTGTCGATCGTTATCGGACGAATTATCGGTTCGGGGATCTTCCGCACGCCGGGGCCGATCATGGCGCTGGTCTCGTGTACGTCCCTGTTCTGGCTGGCATGGATCCTCGGCGGCGTCGTAACGATTTTTCACGCCGTAACATACGCAGAGCTGGTCGCGATGATGCCGCGCTCCGGCGGGCCCTATGTATATCTTAAAACGGCATACGGGCCGGTCTGGGCCTTTCTCCGCGGCTGGGCCATGTTCTTCGTCTCAGAGACCGGGGCAATCGCGGCCGTGGCCCTGGTATTCGCGGAGTATTTCAACGAGATATGGAAGATTCTTTACGGCGTTCCTCTCGGGCATGTTGCAGAGATACTGATCGCGCTGGGAATCATCTGGCTTCTGACGTTTATCAACATGTTCGGGGTTCTTCTGAGCGGCGTTTTCCAGAATATTTTCAGCGCGGTAAAGATACTCGCGATCGGAATAATTATCGGTATCTCCTTCACGACCGGCGGAAACTGGTCCCATTTCTCAGATCCCTTCCTGCCGGAAACCTTTTCCTGGTCGACGATACTCGCTCTCGGGGCGGCGCTCCGGCTCTCATTTTTCGCGTTTAGCGGATGGGAAGGGGCGACCTACATAGCCGAGGAGGTTAAAAATCCGCGCAGGAACCTGCCGCTTTCCCTGTTTCTGGGCATAGCCGGGGTGCTCGTGCTCTATGCGGGAACGAATGCAGCATACCTGTATCAGCTTCCGGCGGCTGTAATTTCATCATCGCACGGCATTGCCGCGGATGCGCTGAAGACGGCCATCGGCGGCGCCGGCGGCGTGATGATATCAGTAGCTGTCATGCTTTCGACATTCGGCAACGTGTCGACACAGGTTCTTGTCAAGGCGCGGACGTGGCAGGCTATGGCGAGGGACAACCTGTTCTTTGAACGGATGGGGCGGCTGAGTAAGAGATATAAAACGCCGAACAATTCGCTCGCCGCGCAGGCGGCCTGGGCTTCCGTAATTCTCATTGCCCTCATGGCCGTGTATTGCGCTGCTGATGTCAAGTCTTCAGCCTCGTATGAGACGATTATCGCATTTTTCTCGGCAACCGGGACCATATTTAACATCATGACCATTTGCTCGATTTTTATATTCCGGAAGCGGTACCCCAATGCGGTGCGGCCGTACCGCGCGTGGCTCTACCCGTACAGCATAATCATCGTCCTGATTATATTGCTGGCCTATCTGGTCATAACCCTGGTGACGGCGTTACTCCCGTCACTCATTGGACTGGTGATCATGTCATCCGGGCTAATATATTATCGGTGGAAAGTCAGATATCAAAGGGTGTAATGCATTCATTGTATGTAATCACGAGCCCAGCGAAGTGATCTTGCTATTGACAGTATGGTATTATTGTAATTATTGTTTTTTCTATACATTTTTTGAAAATGAGCCGGATTGCTTCGTCGTCCCGATGATATCGGGACTCCTCGCAAAGACGGCATTATTTGAATGTGTCAGTAGGTAAAGCGTATGAAAAAAATCCTTGTGGTCCTTTTAATTATAGTTTCCGCCCTGATCTCTTGCAAAAAAAATGAATACCATGAAATGAAGGTGTATCCCATTCCCAAGGAGCTGTCCGTCCCTCAGAACAGCGAATCATTCATGGTAATCCAGGTTGAACTTCCATCGCACACACATATATACGGCAATCCTAAGGGGCCGGGAACCGGAAAGCCGACCGAGGTGACGGTGAAAGCGCCGGCCGGCCTGGAGTTCGGCGCGGCTCGTTTTTTAGAGCCTGATAAGTTCTACTTCCCCGGAGAGAAGGAATACACGTGGGGATATGAAGATGAAACGAGAATATATATCCCGTTCACGGTCAGGGCTGCGACGCGGATGGGGATCAATAAAACAACCGTGACGTTTGATTCACTTCTCTGCACGGATACGATTTCGTCCGGGGGTTCGGCCTATTGCATTCCGAAGCTTTTTATAATCGATTGTCCGATCAGAATACTGCCGCAAGGATCTGCCGGGACCGCTCATAATGCGGATATAGTGGCAGAATATGCGGCTTCATCGGCGCCGGCCGGAGGAGAAAAAGATGACATAGCCCTGCCACCGGCCGGCGAGAAGGATAGCGGAGCCGGGCTTCTCAGCGGCCTCAGTTTTTCACCGCGGTATATGGAACGGGGAGTCACCGGCATTCTTCAGGCGATCCTGTTCGGCATCATCGCCGGTTTTATATTGAATTTTATGCCATGCGTGCTTCCGGTGGTGAGCCTGAAGGTAATGAGTTTTGTACAGAACGCCGGCAGGGGAAGAAGAGAACTCTTCCTTCTCGGTCTTATTTTTTCACTCGGGATACTCACGAGCTTTGGAGCGCTTGCCGCGCTCGCCGCGTTTTTCGGATACCGGTGGGGCGGGCTCTTCCAGCACCGGCTCTTCCTGGTAGCGATGACCGGGATCGTGTTCGCCCTGGCCCTCTCCCTATTCGGCGTGTACACGATTAATGTCCCGGCCGTTGCGGGCCGTGCGATAAAGGAAAAGGCCAATCGATACGGGGATGCATATGTAAAGGGATTGCTGGCCACGATTCTGGCGACTCCCTGCAGCGGCCCCTTTCTCGGCGGGACGCTGGCATGGACGCTTTCACAGCCGCCGTCTGTAATTGTCATTGTATTCCTGTGCATTGGCATGGGGATGGCATTGCCGTACCTTGTATTGACCGCCAATCCCGGATTCATCAGGTTTATACCGAAACCGGGTGATTGGCTCAAAACCTTTGAACAGGTAATGGGGTTCCTCCTTGTTTTTACCGTGATTTACCTGATCGGTATCTTTGAAGCAGGCTCGATACTGCCGGTAGTGGCGTTTCTGGGATTTGTGGCCATTGGGTTTTGGCAGTATGGCAGGTACGGAGCACCCCACAGGACGTCGATTGCCAGGTCTGTTTCCACCGCACTGCTGGTTATCATCATCGCGACCGGATATTTTTTATCTTTTCATTTTCTCTATCGGGAAGAAGTCTCGGCGAATATTGACAGGAAGCAGTTCAGCGTGCAGAGAATCATGAGCAACAGGGAAGAGGGGAGGATATCGGTGATCGAATTCACTGCTGACTGGTGCCCCAACTGCCGACTGGTGGAAAAAACGGCACTGCAATCGGGCAACGTTGCGTCCGCTCTCGGCAGCAGAAAAATTGATTTCATGGTGGCCGATATTACTAAAAAAAATGTATCCGCCGAGCGAATTATGTCAATGTTTAAAAGCGAGTCTATCCCGCTTCTTGCAGTGGTGCCGCCGGGAGAATCATTCAATAAGCCGATCATACTTCGCGATCTGTATTCGGCCGATGATGTGCTCAAGGCGATTCATATGGCAGGCGGGAAAAATTAGGATGCATTGTGTTATCAAGTGGATATTCCCGGCGTCAAATAAAGCCATTTTGCAAAATATAGAGAGGTGTGCGGGTCTCCCCGTACTATGCAGGATAAAAACCGGTTCATTTCTCCAGCAGGTCAACCACAACGCTGCCTGCTATGACGACGTATTTACTGGCGTCGATGATATCAATGTGAGGAAAGGACACCTGCTTGAACTGTTTATCGCCAGTATATGATGTCATGCTCACTTCCTTGATGTTTTTCCTTTTGCAGTAGCCGATCTTGCAGAATTTACAGTTGGAAATAACTATCTTCATGTTTTTATCCGGGAGCCTGTTGCTGTAGAGCCAGAGCTCGATCCGCCGCAGCAACTCGTCGTAAAACCGTTTGACGTAGTCATCCATATTGTCGTCAGAAAGCGTTTTGGAGTATACGATCTGAAGCGACCGGTCGTCTTTGCGGTATATTTTGGTGATCTCGTCAATGGGCATTCCGTAATGCGTTACGCCGTCAAGCGTTTCAGGGGCCATGATTTCCTGAGCGGTATTCTGACCGGTCGATAAAAATAGCGCAGAACACAGCACGATCACTATACTGAAGATATCGATTGTTTTCACGGGTGATAGTGCTTCCTTTTGAAATAAATCACGGGCCCAGGAGCTTTCTCGGGTTAACTGCGAGCAAGCGCCCGATGTCCGATATCCTTCCGGTAATAGGCACCGTCAAAGGTGATGGCGTCTATCGCGCCGTAGACCCTGTCCCTTGCCTCGCCCAGTGTACTGCCGAGTGCGGTGACATTGAGGACCCGCCCCCCGCTGGTATAATGGTTGCCGTCGGAGAATTTTGTGCCAGCGTGAAATACGATGATATCGCTCTCGATAGAATCAAGGCCGGAGATAAGCTTGCCCTTTTCATAGTTCCCCGGATATCCGCCTGAGGAGATAACCACGGTGATCGCGTGCATAGTGCTGAACGAGACATTTATTTTGTCCAGCGATCCGGTCACCGAGGACTGGAGCAGGTCTCCGAGTCTGCCGTTCATCAAAGGAATAATGACCTGTGCCTCAGGGTCGCCGAAGCGGACATTGAATTCGAGAACCCTGATATCGTCGCCGTTAACGATAACGCCGGCATAGAGTATGCCTTTAAAGGGGATTCCCTCGCTCATCATGCCGTCGATTGTCTTCTGCAGAATCTCTGTACGCACGAAATCCAGACGCGCAGCGTTCATGACTGGTGCCGGTGCGTATGCTCCCATCCCGCCGGTGTTGGGACCGCGGTCACCATCGAAAATACGCTTATGGTCCTGGGCCGCCACGAAGGGAACGATATGTGTGCCGTCTGATATGCATAGTACCGACGCCTCTTCGCCCTCGATGAAGTCCTCTACAAAGACCCTGCTGTCTTCTTTGACCGCGCTCTGGATGAATTCCAGCGCCTCGTCCTGACTTTCCGGTATGCCGACCCCCTTGCCGGCGGCGAGGCCGTCGAGCTTGATGACAACGGGGAATTTTTTTTCTTTCCGGACGTGCTCGATCAGCGGTTTTTTGCCGTTAAAGCTCAGGTGGCGCGCCGTGGGGACATGATACTTATCCATGATGCTCTTTGCAAAAAGCTTGCTTCCTTCAAGCATCGCTGCTTTCGCGGTAGGCCCGAAGGCGGGGATTTTCTGTCCCGCCAGATAATCGATGATCCCGTCAACCAGGGGCGCTTCCGGACCGACCACCACCATATCGATTTTTTTATCTTTGCAGAAACGTGCGATACCGGGAAAGTCGCCGACCGGGATGTCAGCACAATGATCGGGGTCGATTCCGCCGTTGCCGGGGGCGACATAGACCTCCCGGGCGCTTCCGTCCTGCAGGAGGCGCCAGGCAATGGTATGTTCCCTTCCGCCGGATCCGATAACCAGATATCTCATAGCATATATACCCCTGCATCGATAATGAGCGAGTTATGCAATGCGATAGCATGGATGTCAACGAATAATATTTGCATTTTCACGAAACCGCTACTCCGGGAATGGAAAACATGAGTTGCAGGAGCCTTCCGGACGAGAAGCAATTAAAATGCGATTTTTTTATGTTGACTCTTCTGCTGATTGCATTAATTATACAACTTGTCAGAATTATGAAAAAACCGGCATGTAATACTATAACATTGTGGGCAATCCTCCTAATGTCGTTGCTATTGGTTCACGGCACAGAAGGTCTGAACACCGTCTTCGCACAGAAAAAAGGGGATATTATCCTCCGGGGAATAATATATAATTCCGCGTCAAAGCGGCCGCTTGGTGGAAGCGTGCTCTTTATCATTGAGTTGAAAAAGAAAACCACGGCGGATGCCGACGGCTCATATCGGATGACCCTGCCGAAACCCGGCATATATAATGTTGTCATTACGTCTGAGGGAATGAGAGTATACAAAACAACCCTTATCGTGGAATCCGATACGATAAAGAATTTTCAGATGGATGCCAGAGAGGTACGGGGCCAGGGAATCACCATAACGGGAAAGCGGGACATCCAGACGGTTTCGCGGCATACCATGACCCTGAAGCAGATCAAGGAGACGCCGGCCACATTCGGTGATTCCATGAACGCCATAGCGGCCCTCCCTGGGGTCATCAGGACGGGTGGTGACCTCTTCGGGCCCATTATCATACGGGGGGGCGACCAGCGCGGCATCAGGTATCTTATAGATGATATTCCGGTATACAGCCCGCTCCATTACGGCGGTATGCACTCCGTCATCAACAGCAACCTGATCGACCAGATTGACCTGTTTTCATCGTCCTTCCCCGCGGAGTTCGGGTCGGCCACCTCGTCGGTCATCAGCATACGAACAATCGACGATGTGAAGGAATTCAGCGGCTACACGGATCTGTCAATACTCGCGGCATCGGCCCTGGTACAGACCTGCTTTTTACGTAATGACGCGGGAGGCATTTCTGCAGGCTCGCCGATGGAGGACAGGAAAAAAGATGACCGCACGGCCGGCTACATTCTCGCTTCGGGCAGGATCAGCTATATTGATCTGATCGTGCTTCCTGTGGTGGGACTGATCATGGGAGAGAAAATCAGCGTTGTCCCGAATTACTGGGACTACCAGTTTAAAGCGAAATATTATTTCAATCCGAAACACTCGCTCACCCTGTTCGCCATGGGTAGCAAGGATTACTTCCGGCTGTCCAACAACAAAACGGCGTGGGACGGAAGCGATCCGCTCCTTACCGGCTTGAAACTCAAGACAGACCAGATGAACCATGGGCAGAGCCTCTACTACACCTATCAGCCGTCAGAAAAGTTCATGAACCGCTTGAGCTTTTACTCATCACTCAAGCAGAATTACGTTTCAAGCAGCATCCCGGCCCCCGGAGTCAATCTCGCGCTCAAGGGTATCTATATCGATTCCCGGCCCTATGTATTTGGTTTGCTCGATAAATTTAAGATTGTTGCGATAAAAAAATACCTGGAAATACGGGGGGGCGCGGAATACACGCTCTACTATTTTACCGCGCGAGGCAGGACGCCCGGGTCCATGGGAAGGAGCGTGACTTCGGATATATCGGATGTGAACCTTGTCCCGGTGATCCTTAATAATAACATATTCAATCACGCGCTCGGCGGCTATGCGGAGGCGAAGATCACATACGAGGGGCTCACCGTCATGCCCGGTTTCAGGACCGATTATCTTAAAAGGGCGGGCAGGGCGACATGGGATCCGCGCCTTCTGCTGAGCTATGAATTTCCTTCACGAACGACGATTTCAGCTGCCGGGGGCAAATACAGCTATTTTTTCCAGACCAATCCCGCGTTTTTCGATGTTTCTCCCCAGTTATGCAAGATAGGTCGTGATTCCAAACCTGAATGGGCCTTCCACAGGGCCGTCGGGTTGGAGCAGGAGATAGATCTTTTTTCCATAAAGATGGAGGGGTTCTGGAACGATTTTTACGATCTCACCCAGCGATATATCCATATAGGTCCTGACGGAGGCCTCAGGCACATGATGAATACCGGAAGGATCCGTGCGTACGGCGCCGAGATCATGCTGAAGAAGGACCGCAGGGAGGATGAGAACGGCATATTCGGCTGGGTGAGCTACACCTATACCCGTTCGAAGTTCAGGTCCGGCCTCCCGCCGTATCCGGGAATCTACGGGTTTTCCTTCAATAAGACGGGCGATCCCTGGGGCTCATTCTGGCAAAATTACATGCACGAGCAGAACCACAGCCTTAAGGTGATCCTGGGATATGCCAATGAAGGACACACGATCACCGGCAAGTTCATGCTGTATTCCTCCGGTCCATATACACCGATCATCTTTTCCAAGGAAGATATTGATTATTACAACGATACTAACATGCACCGGTATTATCCGGTATATGGGCGGCCAAATTCGCGCCATTTCCCGGTGATCCATCGCCTTGATATTCGCTACAGCCATTCAACGACATACTCGTGGGGCTACGTCAGCTGGTATGTAGAAGTCATTAATGTGTACAACTACCGGCCCATCGTGTTCGAGCGGTGGGACTACCGGTTTCCCTATCACACGCAAATTCCAATGCTGCATTCGAGTAACCCGAAGAGAAGCTCGTACAGCGACTCGGTTGCGTTTATTCCAAATTTCGGAGTTGAGGTTAAATTTTAATCAAGGAGATATATGATGATGCACCGCACCAGAACAATGATAATTTCGATCAGTATGTTTCTTGTCATGCAACTATCAGCATGTATCACCACGCCCGTGACGGTTACCTCGTCGAACACGCCGGTGCATGATAAAAAGATAATTTCGAACCAGGGCCCCGTTCAAGGGTCCCATTCGGCATGGTCAGTCTTCAGTCTGTGGATGGTTGGCAGGCCGGATATTGATTTGGCGATACAGGACGCGCTCAAGAAGAAGGGGGGCGATGCCCTTATTAATATATCGTGCTATGAGAAAACCGGATGGTTCTTTTTTGTGTCAAAGCACACGGTTGTGGTCGAAGGGGAAGCGGTCACCTTTGAAAAGGGGAATCCGGCTGACGGTGATGAGAAGACCAGCAAGGATTACAAGGCAAAAAAAAGATGACCTGTACGGGAATTACGAAATTGGGAAGCAGTCTGTCCCTGTGGAACAGGATTCGGCGTGGTATGACATGTCTTGTTATCTCATGTCTCTTGCCGGTCATCAGCACAGGATGCCTGTACAGTCATAAGAGGGTTGCAGGGCTTGAACCGCATGCCCGGTTAATTGAGGCGCGGAACTACCGGGTTCTGGGCGAGTACGAAGCAAAAAGCAGCAGTTTCAACCTTTTATGGATAATACCGGTAACGCCGAGGATAGATTACGACCGTGCGGTGAACGAAGCTGTTGCAGCCATGAGGGGTGACAATCTAATTGATGTGCGCACTTGGATGGAGCGGCAGTTCTGGATAGTCGGAATGGTGGAAATACTTCACGTGAAAGGGAAAGTCATCAAATACGAAAAATAAACAATAATTGTATAATGCTTATTTTTAATCTGGTATTTTTTTTTGAGATAACCCTACTTACCTGATTGGTCCTTTTCCACGGATCTTTTATTTTAAAATCTGGGGCATCAGGTCAAATACTCAAACTTCACTACATGGGCAACAATAACAGAAGTGCAATAGCTGTGGTTATCATCCCCACAATAATAAAAACTTGTTTCATCTACTCCCTCCCCCTGAGGAAAATCGTTTAAGTATCCTACATTCATAAAATACATCCGGGCGGGCTATTTTATTGATTGATATTTCGCAAATACAGCCACACCTGTAGAATTATAGAATTCATTACAGCCCCATACACATCAGAATTCTATTTCAATATTTATTTAATATATTATGAATGTGTCTGGTTGACCACATAGTTTAAATAATTTTTTATGTCAACTAAAAGCAGAAAAAATAATTAAAAATTTTTTAAATTCTTAGATTGGAATGAGAATTATAAAAATAAAAATTTTCTGATGATAAAATCACTTGATCGAATATTCGCTGGCATGATACGGAGAGTACAGATAAACGACTGATTTATTGAAAAAGATTACGTCATATGCTTTTACAATCACGGCAGGTATATGTCGGAAAGACTATGGAATTTTTAACCGAGTACAGAATAAGCGAACGATACGCACGCAGGCGTATAGACCAGTTCCTATCTTTTAGATACGGATATTTAAGCAGGACGGAATGGCAGAAGGAGATACGCAGGGGGAAAATTTACTATAACGGTGCTGTCCTGACACGATATGACCGGAAGACAAAGGCCGGGGACGTGCTCTCCTATTCCGGCAGGGACGCTGCGGAACCCGAGGTCGACAGGAATTATTCCATCATATATGAGGATGAATTTCTGCTGGGAGTCAACAAGCCGGGGAACCTTCCTGTCCACCCAGCCGGCATATTTTACCATAATACGCTTCTCACCATCCTTGAAAGGGATTACGGCACAAAGCTACATCTGCTCCACAGGCTAGACCGTGAAACATCAGGCGTTGTTGTTCTCGCAAAGAATTCGGACATCTCTGTTCGGATACACCGTGACTTCGCGTCGGTTAAAAAGAAGTACCTGGCCCTGGTGCATGGGATGCCGGAGCTGGATGAATTTGTTATTGATCTACCTGTAGATCATGACAAAGATTCCGGCGTGGAGCACAAACGGGTCGCCCGTGCCGGAGGGCGTGATGAGGCATGTACCAGCTTTACCAGGCTTCTTTCTTTCAACAATTACAGCCTTATGAAGGCAGCTCCTGTTACCGGCCGGCAGCACCAGATACGGGTACATTTGAAATACGCAGGGCACCCGATTGTGGGGGACAAGCTGTATGGGAACGATGAAAGCGCCTGGGACGAATTCATAACGAACGGCCCGAGTGATCGGTTGACGAAAAGGCTCGGCTTCAGGCGCTCGGCCCTTCATTCCCGATCGATCAGTTTTTATCATCCGGTTATGAAGAGAAGAATGTGCCTCAGGGCGCCGTTCCCGGAGGACATGAGGCAATTTATACGTGAGGGGAATGGCGACAATGGCTGAGCCGATTGTTCCTCCCCGGGCCAAGCTCTTTGCCGGCATACTCTTCAGTTCAGAGGCTGTATGCGCGGAAGTAGAGAAAATTCTGATGAAGAAATTCGGCGAAGTGGATTACAGGACAAGGAATATTCCGTTTGCGCACACTAAATATTACCGCGACATGGGCTCACCGCAGTACAAGGTTCTCCTCTCGTTCAGGAAGCTGATACGTCGCGAGGACATCGTCGACATTAAGCTTTATACAAACAGAATAGAAAAGCGATTTACAGAACATACTGTCAGGAATGTGAACATCGATCCCGGATATCTCACACTCTCAAACGTCTATCTTGCCACCTGCAAGGAATTCTTTCATCGCGCGTATCTCAGCAGGGGAGTGTATCTTGAAAACGAATACCGCTTTGTAGCGAAGCGCTATCAACCCTGGGAGTGGACTTATCCCGATTATCAGAAACCCGAGTACCTCTATTTCTTTCATGAAATGAGGAGACTCTACAGCAACCAGATGAAGCACTGAGTTTCACACGTCAACCACGACAGTAGCCGTCCACTCGTCATTGTGCCGCTCGATACTGAGCCGGTGCATGGTTATTGCCTTGATGTCTACCGCGAACAGATGGCGCTTCCTGTCCAGTGTTTCGCCCATGGCTGAGCATTCACAGGTATAACTGTTTTCCGAACCACGTATGCGCACGCGTTTGGGGAGGAGAATAAGACGCTCAGAGTCCTTGCGATAGATGAATTCCGAAAGAAAATCGAAGTAAAGCATTTCAAGGTCCGAAGCTTCGCAGGAAAAAGTGATGGATTTCATGGGCAGTACAGTTTCGATGTTTTGCATCATGATGGAGAAAAGGGCATGTGCCCCGGCGATGAAGATTTCATCAAGGTCTTTTCCTCGCACGCGAAATGCTATGTCGGCCCTGCTGATACCGTCGAGTATCTCGTAGGTCATTACGGCTATCCCTTGATGTTCCCGATCGGAATGAATTTGGCGACAACATGGCTGAGCCCGCCGTGTGCGGTCGCCTCGATAACATGATCGACGTTTTTATAAGCGCCGCCTGCTTCCTCGGCGAGTCCGGGAAAGGACGAGGTGAGAACATATATCCCACGGTCTTCAAGTTTTTTTTGGAGCTCCCTGCCGTTGAAGGAGGTCTTGGCCTGATGTCGGGACATCACACGGCCGCTACCGTGGCAAGTGGAATAAAAGGCGTCGGCGGCGGTCGGCACACCGGTCAAAAGGTACGACCCGGTTTCCATGCTCCCGCCGATCAAGACCGGCTGACCGCAGGCGCGGTAGCGGTCAGGTATACCCGCCATGCCCGATGCAAAGGCGCGGGTAGCGCCCTTCCTGTGTATGAGCAGCGTGCGCTCTCTGCCGTCGATAACCTGTTTTTCCAGCTTAGCGGTATTATGGCAGACGTCATACAGAAGCCCGAGACCGAGGTCGGCCGGGCTCCTTTTGAATATTTCGCTGAACGCGCACTTCACCGCATGCATGATCATCTGGCGGTTTAAAAATGCGTAATTAATCGCGCAATTCATAGCCTTGAAGTAGTCTTGGCCTTCGTTCGACATAAACGGGGCGCAGGCAAGCTCGCGGTCGGGCATGGAGAGGCCGAATTTGCTTCTCATGACAGAAAGGAATTTTTTCAGATAGTCCGTGGCTATCTGGTGCCCCAAGCCGCGGCTCCCTGAATGGATCATGACCATGATCTGGCCGTCGCGGGTGATACCGAACTGCTCGGCCAGCTTAGCGTCAAAGATATTCTTTGTGCGAGCCACCTGGATCTCGAGATAGTGGTTGCCGGAACCCAGGCTCCCGATCTGCTCCTTGCCACGATCGCGGGCCCGCTGCGACACGGCGGCAGGGTCGGCATTAGCCATACAGCCTCCCTCCTCGATATATTCGAGATCGCTTTTCTCTCCGTAGCCGTTATCAACAGCCCAGCGAGCTCCCATGGTCATGGCGTCGTCAAGGCTCGCCCTGTTCACGCTGACCAGGCCTTGGGAGCCGACGCCTGAGGGGATACGGTTAAAAAGCATCTGGACAAGGGACTTCAATTTAGGCTTGATTTCATCGATGGTAAGCGAGGTCGTCATCAGGCGGACACCGCAGTTTATGTCAAAACCGATGCCGCCGGGCGAGATTACTCCGTTGTCCGGGTCGATTGCCGCCACGCCGCCGATGGGGAAGCCGTATCCTGAATGTCCGTCGGGCATGCATATGGCATGCTTTATAATGCCGGGGAGAAGCGTGACATTGGTGAGCTGTTCAAGCACCGCGTTGTCCATATTCTCCAGGAGGGCATGAGAGGCGTAAATGCGGGCAGGTACGCGCATACCAGGCTTGTAATCCTGTGGAATTTCATAGAGATAATCGTTAAGTTTTTGTATACCGGCTGTTTTCATGACACCAGAACTCGTGAAACAGGGGAGTTGAGTAACCGGCAAGAAGCCCTCAATTGCTGCATCGGAATCTTTCAATAAGAAGTCACTGTATCATTTTTTGAAGATTGTCCATGTCGTTGGTCAGGCTCTCAGAGAGCTGCAGCAGCTTTTCCGACATGTCAGCAAGGTTCAGATAAAACACATCGATCTTTACGATTATATCCTGCGACAGGCCGACCTCCCTCATGCTTTTTTCGGAGAGTTCGTCTATCAGGTTTGAAAATGTGTGGAATCCCTCTATGTGGCCGATAAGCGTCTGTACGTCATTGTCCTCGGTCAGAATGAGCGACTCCAGCATATGCAGAAAATTCCTGTTCTGGTCAAGGAAATCGACTATCTCCTGGAGATTCAGCGAGGTTTCGGTTATCTGAACGGACGCGTCCCTGATTCTGTTGACCGAGAGCCGTATAATGTCGCCGATTTCCTTGGCGGACGAGATGCTCGTATCGGCGAGCTTGGATATTTCATCAGCGACAACCGCGAAGCCCCGGCCGTGCTCACCCGCGCGTGCTGATTCAATAGACGCGTTCAGGGAGAGGAGGTTTGTTTTATCTGCTATTTCGTTTATGGTATTCGATATCTCTTCAATGCGGGATGATTCCTCCCTGAGCTTGTCGATAACCGAAGCCGCCTGCTTGAGGTTCGTATTGCACTGGTCGGAAAGTTCCATGAATTTTTTTGCTTCTTCCCGCGCCTCCCTGCTGGATGAGGAGGTGTGCTGGAACTCAGTGCGCAGCCTGTCAATCAGGCTCATACCCATCACCGTGGCGTCGAGCTGCTTCTTGGTTTCTTGAGTGATTGCGTGGAATGAGGTGAGGAGATCTATCCCCATGCTCTTGCTCTGCTCGAACAGCTCGGATTGCTGGGAAACGGTGTCGTTTATTTTTTTCGAGAATTCTCCGATGATTTCGGAGGCTTCAAGGACACTGGTAACAAGGTTGCGTGATCCATCGATAATTTTTTCGATTTTATTCTTTTCGTTTATGATGAGCATTTTCTGTTCTTCGAGCTGGTTTGATTTTTCCCAGCTGCGGAACCGAATACGGTCCAGTATAAAAGAAAAGATAAGGGTAAAGAACGAAGCAGTGGCAAGATCGGTGAACTTGTACTGGTCCTGAATTGTCGCGAACCGCATCCCCCCGAAAATCCCAATTGAGAAAAAAAGGGCAAGAGATGCAATTACCATTGTCCAGATAATGGATTTTTTAAGGGGTGCGACAATCGGAATTAACAGAACAAAAATATATCCGCCCAAATACACCGGGTTTCCCTTTGCCAATCCGGTTACGATGCCCGTGGCCAGTTCAAGATAGGAGCCAAGCAATGCCAGGAGCCACATGGGCCGCTTCTTAAAGAACGGCAGAAAATATAAGATAATAACAAGAATCGATGCTAGTGACAGTCCGTATCTCAGGTGCACTATGCTCGGCTCATCAGGAACAAGCTGGCTGTCGATAGGAACATAGTTGAGCCAGGCGAACAGGCAGATCAATGCGGCGGGGGGAACAATTCTGCTCGATTGAAAATGAAGCTCTCCTGAGAACGTGGAAGGAAAGTAACTTCTCTCCGGAAGCAGGAAATTCTTTATAGTCTTCAGCATGGGCATTTCTCGAATGATATAATGTAACTATACGCGTATAATAGACGGGATAGGGCAGATGTCAAGATATTTCAGGAAACGATTGATCCCGCCAGCCTGCGTATGGCGTCAAGGTATTCACGCATCCCGTACATGAAGATGGTGTTGTGATCGGCGCCTGGTATGATAAGAATCTCTTTTTCTCGGGAGTGCGAAGACTCGAAAAGCTTCTGGCCGTCGCTTAACGGAATGATCTGGTCGCGCTGGGCATGGATGATGAGCGTTGGCCCCGTGAATTTTTTGATTTTTTCGTAGTTCCTGAATCCTTCATCTTCACGGAGTCCAAGACTGTCAATGTTAACGCCGATCAGGCGCAGGAGGGGAAGGGCGAAGGCAAAGCCGCTATCGATGATGAGCGCATCGATGCGGTCGGCATGATGCGAGGCTATCTCCAGGGCCGATGCGCTTCCGAGGGAACGCCCCATCACAATAAATCTGCCGACGTGACCGTTGTCGTTGAGCCAGGAGCGTGCGTATTCAAAGATGACAAGGGAATCCTTCATCATCGAGGAAACCGAGGGGCTCCCGCCGGAGCGGCCGTACCCGCGGTAGTCGACCGGCATAAAGTTTATGCCGGATTTCACGAACAGGGGCCCAAGGTCGTCATAATCCGAAACAATTTCACCATTGCCGTGGAAGAAAAGAATCGTTGGCGATTGCTTACCGGCAATAAATATTTTTCCCACGATCAGGACCCCGGGATGAACCGGGATTGAAAGTTCGAAGCAATTTTCATCGATTAAGCAGGGCTCACTCTCGGGACGGGGATAAAAAAGGAGGGATGTAATATCTGGATGGTCGAATCGGGTGTAATCGGTCATATGCTGACCTCCGTGATGGTGTGAATCAAGGTATCGCTGTATCGATCATATTCGTCACGTACAATGTACGAGACATGATAACTCCTGCAGGAGGCGCCTGTCAATTTTTTTGTTGCAATTTAATCGTCTGGATTCATTCTGAATAAACACTCGCGCAGGTGGAATTTCCGAACGTTGACATACGCACCGGGGAGGGAGGAACGCCATGCCAATAGCGGCACATATCAGTGAATCTATAGAAAAGTCTTCATGGATACGCAAGATGTTCGAGGAAGGCATCAGGCTGAAAACCGAGTTCGGCGAGGATAACGTTTATGACTTCAGCCTGGGAAATCCGGACCTGGAACCGCCAGAGAAATTTTTCGAGGTTTTGAAAAAGCTCACGAAAAAACCGGTGAAGGGGGCCCACGGGTACATGCCAAACGCCGGCTTTCCGTCAGTTTTAAAAACGATAGCGGCAAAGGTTTCCCGGGAGCAGGGAGCGGATGTCACGGCGGCGCATGTCATTATGACCTGCGGAGCGGCCGGAGGTCTCAACACCGTGCTGAAGACCATCCTGAACCCGGGAAACGAAGTGATTATTTCGAAGCCCTATTTCGTCGAATATAATTCGTATGTCGGCAATCATAATGGCGTTGCGATGCACGTCGAGAGCAATCCGGATTTTTCAATCAATATTGACAATATTCAAGCGGCGATTACCCCGAAAACCAAGGCCGTGCTTATCAATTCGCCGAACAATCCGACGGGAAGGGTCTACCCGGAACCTCTTATAAAAGAGCTGGCTGAGATGCTATCTAATTTTCATGAAAAGGGACAGACCATATATCTCATTTCTGACGAGCCGTACAGGGAGATCGTGTATGATGATGTCAGGGTTCCGCCTGTGCTGTCGAATTATACTAATTCAATAGTGGTGAACTCGTATTCAAAGACGCTATCGATCCCGGGAGAGCGTATCGGTTACGCAGCAGTGAACCCGGCATGCGAGGATATTGACAATCTCATGGCCGGGCTGATCATGTGCAACAGGATTCTTGGATACGTGAACGCGCCGGCCCTCATGCAAAGAATCGTTGCCGAGCTCACCGATGTTACCGTTGACATCACGCCCTACAGGAAACGGCGCGAACTTCTTGCAGAAGGTTTGAAGCAATCTGGATATTCATTTCCAATGCCTGAAGGTGCTTTTTACATATTCTGCAAATCGCCGATCGAAGACGATGTCGCGTTTGTACGGCATTTGCAGAAATTCAATATACTTACGGTGCCCGGTAGCGGTTTCGGCGGCCCCGGTTATTTCAGAATGGCGTATTGCGTGTCCGAGGAAGTGATACGTAGGTCAATACCGAAATTCAGGGAGGCCCTGGAGAAGCTCGGTTAATCCTCGTCCTTGACCTTCTTTTTTATCCGTTCGATATTAGCCGCGATAACTTTATTGTTTTCATCGAGTGATATCGCCTTTTTGTAGCATTCATACGCATCGTTGTTTTTCCCCAGTTTCTCATAGCTCATCCCGAGGTTATTGAGTATTGCGGCTGATTTCGGAGATATCGCGCTCGCGGCCGAGAAGGCGGTGTTCGCTTCGCTGTATTTCCTGAGCTTCATAAGTGCGATGCCGAGCGCATTATATGAATAAAAGAGCTCAGGGTCCTGCGAATTGGCTTTTTCGAACAGCTCCTTAGCTTTCCAGAAGTTTTCTCTTTTCAAAGATACAAGTCCGAGAAGATAGTAAAGGAGAGGCGATTTCTCGACTTCCAGTCCCCTGCGAGCGGTAGCTTCCGCGTCGCCATATTTTTTTATCTCGAGCTGGAGCATTGCCAGATCGATATACGGATCGACCGTATCCTTCCTGATTTTTATGCACTTGGCGAAGTGCTCCATCGCAGGTCTGGTGTTGCCCAGTTTCCAGTGATTATGGGCCGCCAGGAACCGGAGATTATAATTTGGAGAATCCGGCTTCGTGTCATTGTCGATTTCCAACTCATCCGCGATCATCTTGAGGGAGTCACTGTAGTCCTTCTCCTCGAAGAGTTTGAGTGCCTCTTTATATGATGCAAAAAGAGCGGAGCAGGCGAACAGAATCATGACTGTAATACAAATCTTTTTCATAGTCATCCTCCGGATGATGAGCCTGGTTGTACATCTTCCCCCGCACTAGGCGAAGGAAGATGTTTTCAGTTTGCTTTTCTGGGTAATGGCGGCCTGTGCAGCCGCGAGCCGGGCGATGGGAACACGGTACGGAGAACAACTCACGTAGTTGAGGCCGACCATATGGCAGAATTCGACGGAGCTCGGCTCGCCGCCGTGTTCGCCGCATATGCCGACCTTCAGATCGCTTCTGGTTTTTCTCCCCTTTTCAACGGCCATGCGAATAAGCTGCCCAACGCCGTCCCTGTCAATGACGCGGAATGGATCGACGGGAAGTATCTTTTTATCGACATATTCGGGGAGAAATTTCCCGGAATCGTCGCGGCTGAAACCGAAGGTCATCTGCGTCAGGTCGTTCGTCCCGAATGAGAAGAACTGCGCCTGCGCGGCGATTTCGTCCGCGGTAACGGCTGCGCGCGGCACTTCGATCATGGTTCCCACCAAGTAATCAACCTTGACCTTTTTCTCCTTCATCACTTTTTCGGCCGTTTCGACAATGATGTCCCTCTGCATTTTGAGCTCGTTGACATGTCCGACGAGCGGCACCATCACCTCCGGCTTAACGTTTACACCCTCTTTCTTGAGTTGGCAGGCAGCCTCGAAGATGGCGCGTGCCTGCATTTCGGTAATCTCGGGATAGGTGATGCCGAGACGGCATCCACGGTGGCCGAGCATCGGGTTGAATTCATGGAGCGAATCGACCTTTGCCTTTATATCCTTGGCCGGCACTTTCAACTGACGCGCCATTTCCCTCTGGTTTTTATCTTCGTGAGGAACGAACTCGTGCAGGGGAGGATCAAGGAGGCGTATGGTAACGCCGTAGCCCTTCATAGCCTTGAGGATGCCGTAGAAGTCCTTGCGCTGCATTTTGAGGAGTTTTGCCAGGGCCTTTTTCCTGCCCGGGAGGTCGTTGGCGAGGATCATTTCGCGCATTGCCTTGATGCGGTCTCCTTCGAAGAACATGTGCTCTGTACGGCAGAGGCCTATTCCCTCGGCACCGAAGTCGCGGGCCACCTGTGCGTCATGGGGCGTGTCCGCGTTGGTGCGGACCCCGAGAGTCCTGGTTTCATCGGCCCATTTCATTATAGTCCCGAAGTTCCCGGAGAGCTGTGGGTCAGCGGTCGGGACCTTCCCCAGCATAACTTCACCGGTTGACCCGTCAAGTGAGATGAAATCTCCCTGTTTGACCGTCAGGTTTTTTATCTTGCATACTCGCTTTTTATAGTCGACATCGAGTTCGCCGCAGCCGGATACGCAGCACTTGCCCATGCCGCGGGCAACGACCGCAGCGTGAGACGTCATCCCGCCACGGGCAGTCAGGATCCCCTGGGCGACCGACATGCCCTTCAGGTCTTCCGGAGAGGTCTCAACGCGGACCAGGATGACCTTTTCTCCTTTTTCGCTCCAGGCTTCCGCGTCGTCAGCGTTGAAGACAACTTTACCGACGCCCGCGCCCGGAGATGCCGGGAGCCCGCGGGTGATAACCTGACGCTTTGCCTTCGGATCGAATGTGGGATGGAGAAGCTGATCGAGGGACGATGGGTCTATGCGGAGAATAGCCTCTTCTTTGCTGATGAGGCCTTCCTTCACCATATCAACGGCAATCTTGACGGCCGAAGCGGCGGTACGCTTGCCGTTCCGCGTCTGGAGCATCCAGAGCTTTTGATTCTGGATCGTGAACTCAATATCCTGCATGTCGCGATAATGGTGCTCAAGCTTATTATAGATATCGTCGAGCTGCTTGTATGCCTTCGGCATGTATTCCTCGAGGGAAGGATACTTTTTCTTCCTATCGGATTCGGTTACCTTGTTTTCCTTTGACCATTTCTGGGAGCCGATGACGGTAATCTGCTGCGGGGTTCGGATACCGGCGACGACGTCCTCGCCCTGTGCGTTGATGAGATATTCGCCGTAAAAACGCCTTTCGCCTGTGGCGGGGTCGCGCGTAAAGGCGACTCCGGTCGCGCAATCGTCGCCCATGTTGCCGAATACCATAGCCTGAACATTGACAGCAGTACCCCAGCTGTCATCGATTCCGTTCATCTTGCGATAGAGAATTGCGCGCTCGTTCATCCAGGAACCGAACACCGCGCCGATGGCTCCCCAGAGTTGCTCGTAAGGATCTGTGGGGAAATCTTTTTTCAGTTTTTTCTTGATAAGCGCCTTGAATTGTGCGACCAGTTCCTTCAGGTCGGCGACTGTGAGGTCCAGGTCCATTTTGATCTTGCGCCTTTTTTTAAGGTGGTCCATTACTTCTTCAAAGGGATCATGCTCGTCCTTGGAAGCCGGCTTCAAACCCATGACGACGTCGCCGTACATGCTGATGAAACGCCGGTAGGAGTCCCAGCCGAAGCGCTCGTTACCCGATTTTCTGATGATTCCCTGGACGGTCTTGTCGTTTAGCCCCAGATTGAGGACCGTGTCCATCATACCGGGCATCGACGCCCGCGCGCCGGAACGGACTGATACAAGCAGGGGATTGGACGGGTCGCCGAAACGGGCGCCCATTATCTGCTCGACCCGCTTCATGGCCTGGTTGACATCATCCCTGAGTCCTTCAGGATATTTCCTGTTGTTTTTATAGAATTCCATGCAGACTTCAGTGGTTATAGTGAATCCTGAAGGCACAGGGATGCCGAGATTCGACATTTCAGCAAGGTTGGCGCCTTTGCCGCCAAGGAGGTTTTTCATGTCGGCTTTGCCTTCTGCCGTTCCTCCGCCAAACAGGTAGACTCGTTTACTCATGGTGGTTCTCCTTACTATGGTTTTTTATGATATTTAAAGATTAGATCGTTTATGCTGATTCGTATTATTCTCCGACCGGGGAACAAACAAGCTGAGTAGGCTCCCGGAGAAGAGGGAACGACAGCTTTTTGAATATTCAAAGAGGTATCTGTACTTGTAAAGATTAATTTTATCTTACACGCAAAATTCAATCATAAATAGTTCTTTATTTTACGGAGGAGGCAGGCCTCGATATTCTTGCATTTTTTGCAGTATTCGTCGTCGGGATCGAAATCGTCTTCAGGGCACATATCATAGACATCCTGCGACATTATTTCCATGTATCTGAGGTACTGATATTCGTCATCCGTAAGAGAGGCCGGTCCGGCCGATTTGACCTTGCGAAGGATGCCTTCCAGCGTGTGCTCATCGGATAGATTCGTGCTGACTGGTTTTGCTTTTCGATCAATTTCACGGTTGAGCCTGGCCCTGATAATCTTCGATTTGAATGTTATACCACGCTTGCGTATTATCAGAAAGAAGATGATGCCGAAGAGGATTCCTCCCAGGTGGCCGGTATGGGATATAGGGCTCTGGCCTCCTGACGCTATCAGGGAATAAAGCTCCAGGCCTCCGTAGAGTATTACCAGAAACTTGGCCCGCATCGGGATGAGAAAGAATATGAGGATCTCCGCATCGGGGAATAGCATGCCGAAGGCAAGAAGCAGGCCGAATACCGCACCGGATGCGCCGATGGTGGGGGTGATATAGTTCACTCCTCCCAGGTAGGTGTTTATGATTAGTATTGTCAGCCCTGCGCCGATGCCCGTAAAAAAGTAGTATATCATGAAGCGCCTGCTTCCCCATGCCTGTTCGACGGGCATGCCGAAAATCAGCAGGGCGTACATATTCAGGAATATATGAAAAAAACCTCCATGGAGAAACATATAGGAGATAAGCTGCCAGACGTAATACTGTTCAATTACCAGAACGGGCCGCAGGCCCAAATAATATGTAAGTACATCACTCAGCGAAGCGCCCTCATCGCCTGTTATAAGCATGGAAAACAGTACCTGGACAATAAATACCGAGATATTGAGTATAATAAGCCGGATCACCCAGCTTTTCACATATGTTTCTTTTGTAATCATATGGCATCCGGTTGCAATAGTATCCTCGACATTTATCAGTTATCGATGATTCCAGTAAAGTAATTTTTATTGAATGAGAGGGATATACGAAATTTGTCTCTGGCGAATTATTGCAAAAAGTCGAAAAGAATTAGAAAGCCGTTATTCATGCTGCGGGCAGAGCTCGGATGATCCAGGTATATAGTTTCGACAGACAAGGGGGCGCGTTTCATATATCTCGCAGAAAAATGCGTTCCCGTCCCAGCCCAGATACGCGCAGCTCTTTAGAAATTTTCCCTCCGATGACATGATCCTGTCACCGGACCAGATAATGTCATTGCCACGCACCCGGTCGAGAATGTCGGTCCTGTTCTCTCGTTCCCAGCGCCGTATATCCTCTTCGGTGACATATGCTATCATGTCAACATGGCAACATCTGCCGCACCTGAGGCAATGGCGGGTTTTCATGACATATGATCCAGGATATGGTAATAACGCCCCTGGCGTGTTTATTCGAATTCAGTATATTTTCTGTTATCGAAGTCGAATGTGTTGAGGGGTTCCGCGCCGCCATGGCAAACCGAAACCAAAATGAGGAATTTCGGGTTGCCGCGGTTAGTCTTGATGCCTGCCGCAGTGTCAAGCGCGGTCGAAGAAAAGTCAAGATCGAGCCCGAAGAGATATCGGTAACAGAGGAGATAGGATATCGGTAGCGCGACCTTGTACAGACCGGTAGACTTGTTGTCCAGCTGGATGGCCAGATTTGCGGGTACGGATACGGCATGCGTGTACGATATCCAGTTGTTCCAGCTATGCGGGTAGTTACCGATAATGGAATCGGCAGTTGAAGGAAACGCCATGCCGGTAATGGTATCATAATCGTAGAGCAAGACCTGCGAGTGGGGAGCCAGCGAGTTCAACTTGCGGAGGCGATTTTTGTTCAGGCTCGTAAAGGTATGTTTGCCGGGGTCCTTTTCGGCAACATCAAAGAAGGCGACGCCCCTGGCGACCTGCCCGTCGTGGTAAGATATTTGCAGTACAATGGCGATGTCCCCGAATGATAAGTCGTTATCATTCTTTAAATGATGCAGGTACCAGAATGATTTGACCGTGTTTCCCGGTGTATGAATATTCTTGCCATGAAAGAGTTTTTTGAGGTCGGAAAAAAAGGAACGCGTAACAATTTCACGGCTCCAGTTGCCTGGATAATTTTCTTTTACGTTTGAATAGACGAGAGATTCCAGTTCAGAGCTGAGGCTTTTCATCGTGTCCTTGCTGCTCGAAGTGATTTTTTTTATAATTTTCATTGGTCTATTATCCGGTTGTAAATTAAAATAACAAGCAATTTTTATTTTTTCTGCCTGAAAAGCCATTCGTGCATCTCGTTGTCCCCGAAGGCGATTCCCCAGCAGAAATGATCGATGTTGGGATACTCGGTGTAGCGGGGAACGCCTCCGGCAGCGACGATTGCCTGGATCATATGACGTGATCGTGCGGCCTTGACGATCGGGTCGAGCAGACCATGGAAGGCCCAGACCGGGATGCGTCTGATACGGTATGCGATGCTCTCGTCGCCGCCGCCGCAGACCGGGACGGCAGCCGCGAAAAGGTCGGGCCAGCGCAGGATGGCCTCCCATGCGCCAAATCCTCCCATCGAGTATCCCACGACATAAATTCTATTGATATTAATGGAAAATTCTTTGCACAGCAATTCCACCAGCTCTATCGACATGGCGAGGAACTCGGTCGGTTTATCACGCATACCATGACGCTCGGCTTGATGATCCGTATCTACCCATGACGAGTCCTCCGGACATTGCGGTGCTGCAATGAAGCAGGAATGGAGTTTTTTATCTGAGAAGACGTTAAGACCGGCGTATAGCTGCTTGATGTTGTCGGTTCCCCGTTCCCCTGCGCCATGAAGGAATAGAACAAGCGGATACTTTTTCGACGAATGGTAATGTTCCGGTATCAATAGGCGATACGGGAGAAAAGAATGGGTTTTACTCCGATACACGCGCGCCCTGAAACTATCGAGCATGTGCATACCGGGGGCTGCGTGAGAAAAAGAAATAAACAGCAGCCCGGCAGCACATGCCGCCCGGAAAGCAGACCTGTACAGTTTCATCGGCTGGCGTTATTTGCCGACGAACACGTCGTTCAAAAATTTTCCACGCTCTTCAAGACCGTCTGCGCCGGTCATTACTCCCTGGCCGTGGCGCTTGCTGTCCTTCCATTCCCCTTCATACTTAGAGCCGTCAGGCCACCTGTTCACGCCCGTGCCGTTTTTTTCGCCGTCCTTCCACTGGCCGGTATAGGTCTCACCGTCGGGCTTTGTCAGGGTTCCCTGGCCGCTTCTCCTGCCGTTTTCCCACTGGCCGTCATATTTCGTGCCGTTTTTTTCGGTCAATACACCATGCCCGTGACGCTGGTTTGCCTTCCACTCGCCCTTGTAGGTGTCCCCGTTGGCGTAGGTGAACAGGCCCTTTCCCTGCCGCATGTCCATCCACCACTGGCCCTCGTATTGATCGCCGTTGGTCCAGGTCATGCTTCCGTAGCCGTGCTTCATATTGTTGTGGGTCTCGCCGACGTATTTGGATCCGTCTTTTAAGATTATGGTATTAACGGTATCTTTCTGATCGCAATCCGCGAACAGCAGGGTACCCGCCACGAAAACGATTATTGACACAAATGGTTTATTCATAGTGACTCTCCCTTTGAATAGGATGATTAGAACCTATTCATGACGTAAATTAATGCAATAATTTTTTAGTTTAACGTGTGTTCAATCTTGAATCAAGCCGAGGATTGCCCGGTAGAAGCCATCAAGGCCTTTTTCAATCGTTGCGAGCATATCGGCGGGATGGATACTGCGGACAGGAGGATTATTGATTGCAGATAAAATGACCGATCGCGCGAAATCCCTGTCTACGTCGGAAAGAATACCGAGATTGGCCATTTCGAATTCTGTCTTTGCCCTGTCCGCAAGCATGGAATGATAGGACGTGGGGTTGATGGAGACAAGCCGGCACCCGGCCAGATGGCCCTCATACAGGGTTACGCCGAAATGTGAGACCAGAACCTTTGCGGAGATGAGTGCTTCGGCATAGGAAGAGGCCAGCGGCGAGGACGTCCCGTTTTTTATCAGCCTGGAATTTTCCCCCGCAAGAAGCGCGCAGGTGCATGTGGCGGGCACCAGGGAGAGGAGGGTATCAACGGTATTCTTATCGGAGCTATAGCCGGGGTACAGGGCGATATCGATATTTTTTTCGATGCCGCGGTTTCCGAACTGACGGACCGATTTCGTGAAATTATATCCGTAAATAAATAATCGCTTGTCGGGGACGGGTCGATCGAGGTTGGGAAGCAGATCGACGGCGCGGTCTGCACGGTCCCTTCCCGGCCCGCAGTCGTCAACCGCGAGCACCGGTCCATGCTCTTTCAGCCGCAGCATCTCTTCAATGGTGGAGTCTCTCCTGTCGCGGATAATGCAGGATGAACCGGGCACCACATCCTGCGACAGGCGATCGCGCAAGGGTGACGGCAGAAGTTCCGGCTCATGTATGCCGAGAATGAATGGTCTGATGGAAGTCTTTCGGGCGAGATAATCTGAAAGGGTTGCCATCCTCTGGAGGTGCCCCGTGCCGAGACCATCTCCCCATCCGGTAATAATAGAAATCAGGGTGTCGCTCATGACCTGCTTGAATGCGTCATGGGACGCTGTTCGATTTTACTGTTGATAGCGGCGAGTTCCGGATTCTGTTCGAGGAACCTGATGGTATCGGCGAGCAGGAAGGGCCTTCCACGATAGCATCCGCGGTAGATGGCCGCGGCAAGCTCAAAATCCTCAGGCGTGTCAACCGTAAGCCTGAGGCCCGGAAAGGGATTACGGACGTCCGCTTTTCGGATTACAATATTAAAGATTTCAGGATGCTCCTTGATATAGGGCGTCACGTGTTCCTGCTGGTGCGGGCGGTCGCTCTGCCGGTAAGCGATATCGAGCGCCTTCTTTTTAATCATGCCAACGCCGGTCCCCAGGGGGAGGTTGGACAGGTAACAGGAGTCGGCGCTGGTGGAGAGGGCGATGGCGACCGCCGTTGCGGCGTATCCCGCGTCGGTGAAAGGATTGTCGCCGGTTACGCGCATGATGTAATCGCCGCCGAACTTCTCGGAGGCCTGATAGAAACGCTCGAGCACGTTCTCCTCTGATCCGACAAATACATCAATACCCATGGATTCGGCAAGGCGGATGATTGCGTCATTTTCCGAACCGCCGCAGGTCGCGACCACGATCCGGTCAACGCCTGCGGTGGCCTGTATCCGTTCGATCACGTGAAAGAGGAGCGGCCTTCCGGACAAGTCCATCATCGCCTTCCCGGGAAGGCGCGTCGAATTCATGCGCGCCTGTATTATTGCTGTTACTTTCGGCTTCATGATGTCATTATCGGAATGATGAAATCCCGCATTGAGCGGGATCAGCAATTAAAGGTGTACCATTCGTCGCACGATGCGCAATCGGGAGCCGCCTGATAGTCTTTTGCGTATTCTTTCATAAAATCGGGCCGCTTTTTTTTCCAGATATCGGTCAGCGCCGCGGATGCTACGCTGCCTCGCGCCGACGTGCCGTCGATATCCTGTTTGCAAAAGCAGACGGTGCCGTCAGCAGTGATATAGAGGTCGCGCTGGAGGTGCCAGCAGGGGATGCGGTCCAGCGGTGACAGGTCCGAGTAGCGTCGGTCGGCAATCTTCCCGAGGAACGTGTTCTGTTTCTGGAGTATGATGGCGACGCCGTTTCTTTCCCAGTAGTCGTAATATGCGTCCAGGAATGGCTCGGTTTCATTGATTTTCATGATCTGTATATACAGGCGTTCGCCGGCGCACGCCTGGAGATCGAGAATGTTCTGACGAACCTGGTCGAAGGAATTACCGTTATGCAGCTTCTTGTAAGTGTCGGCGTCAATGCCGTTGATGTTGACGATTGTCTTGATTTTCTTACCGGCATCCATTATGAAATTACGATAATTGGCATCGGCATACAGACCGTTTGTTTCAACAATGACCGATTCGACCAGAGATTCGCCGCAGGTGGATGCAAAAATTTCATACGCATTCGGGTGCATGAGGGGTTCGCCGGAACCGCCGAAGCAGACCGTATAGGGAAGGTCAAACGATTTCATCCCATCAAGTATTTTTCGTATCAGCGCGGGGTCCATGTCGCCATGCTGTTGTGGGAGCGTCTTGCGATAGCAGAATACGCAGTCCAGGTCGCATTTACCAGAGAGTTCAATTTCCAGATAGGAGGGCCCGGCGAACAGGACTTCCGGATTTTTATCGATAATGCCGCGCATATCGTCGTATGCAGGGATAGCACCGGTCGCACGATAGATCTCTTCCATGATGCGCCTGTCGCGCCTGTTGCTCGAGAGGAAGGATATCCGCTTGTCCCTGAGATCCGGGTCCCGGTAGTATAATTCGATGTCGAAGTGGTTGATGTTGGCCCTGATTACCTGGGCGAGCGGCAGCGTCTTTTCGCTGATATCCGGTATGGCCGAGATCAGATCCCTGGAGACTATCTCGCATGAAAAACCGGGAGGAAGATTTTCCGAATAGGTGAACTCCGCCAGATATTTCAGATGGTGGTCTATCATATCGCTGATGATCCGTGGATCAAGGAAGGGCGATTCAGCATGAATCTTGCAGATGTGATCAGAGCCAGTCTGCTCGAAGATTCTCTTCCAGAACTCGACGTCATCTTGGCCGGAGCGGACAAGGCAGTCCTCATTACCAGACAGTCTGCCGCTGTATGTTTCCGGAACGGAAAAATATACGGTGCCTGCGCCGCATGCACCGAGCCGCTCGACGAGAGCGTCGGGTAGGAACATGTCAATGAACATCAGATCATCATCAGAGGAGGCCGCGTCTACGTACAAGAGAATGTCGGATTTCAACCTGTTTCCCCCGCTCGCCGGTTATGCCTTTACTTCAATATAATTCTTCATGAATATCTGTATTTCGGATTCTTTTTTTCTTTTTTTAACCCATTTCTTGAACTGCTCGGCCATGCTTTCATTATAGAGCTTGAACATTATAAGACGCTCGACATTGTCGAACGTGATGGGTCGCCGTCCCATCATCTTTACAATATGGTAGCCCATGCCCGATTTGAACACTTGGGAAACCTGTCCCCGGCTCCGGAGATTGTTTACGTATCCGGCAAAATACGGTTCCATTTCAATGAGCATCTTCCATCCAAGATCGCCGCCGTTGCCGGCAGACTCCGGATCCTGAGAATGAAGGCGGGCAAGTTTTTCAAACGATTCCCCGGCCAGAATTTTATTACGAATATTGGTCAGCTTTTTGTTAGCGTCCCGCTCCGCCATGAATGAGTTGTTCACGGGACGTATGAGTATATGCTTAACCCATACTTCATCGCCGAGCTTTCTTCTATTTTTTTTATACCAGTCGAGCGCATCCTCTTTTGAGGGCGGGGAAACGCCTATGGCTATCGACATGACCTGTTCCCGCATGATCTGGGAGCGAATTTCCTCAAAGTATTCCTTGAAGCCGATGTGGAACCGGCCCTCGATGAAGCTTACAAACCCGTCGATCTGTTTATCCAGCTGCTTGTCTTCCATCATCGGCTGATCGGCAAGACGCCGCTCAAGACGGTTGATCATCTTGCCGACCTGCTTGTTGAGTTTTTTTTCGTTCGGATACTTCGGCGACAGATGCTGCTTCATTGCTTCCTCGATATGCGAGAGCACCCGCCGGTCACTGACAACGATGGCTTCATCGCTGGCAGCCTGCATGACAAGCGTGTCCTCGATAAATTTGTCGAGGATCCTGCTTTTTTCAAAGGTATAACGGCTTTTCGGGATGTTTTTGAATTTCAGAAGCTGGCTGAATTTACTGTCAACATCGCTTCCAATAATAGAATTGTCATTTACCACCGCAATGACGCTGTCGTAGATCTCCCAGGAATAGACAGGAATCCCCGTGACGAGGAGAATGAGTAGTATGACATGATGGTACCTGTATGTTTTCATAGATGGACCTTGTTTCCTCTATCAATAATGAGACGTATGCACATGAAAGAACCCCGGGTTGCGCAGGATCGTCAAGTATCATACCTTACTTATCGTATTTGCTATTAATTGCAAGATTTTTTTATGAACACGTTGTCGGACAATCATCGGCGTTAGGAGACCAGGTTATTTTCTTTTGCCTGCCCTGCTTTTTTGTTTAAAGAGCATGTATTCGATTCCGTCCACAAGGGCGTGCCATGATGCCTCGATAATGTCCCGCGAAACCCCGACGGTTCCCCAGTGTTCGGTTTTACGTTTCTGATCGATGAGAACGCGCACCGAACTGCCTGTTCCGCCCTTTTCATTAAGGACGCGGACCTTATAGTCCGAAAGCTGGATTTCACCGATCTCGGGATAAAATTTCTCAAGCGCCTTCCTGAGGGCGTTATCGAGCGCTTCAACCGGGCCGTAGCCGTTGGCGGCGGTATGCTCTTCACGACCGTCCACTTCAACCTTTATGGTAGCTTCGCACATCAGCTTTTTCGAACCAGCCATTTCGCTGATTACGCGGAAGCCCTTGAGAGTGAAAAAAGGCCGGTATTCGCCGAGCGCCTCACGGATCAGGAGCTCGAAGGAGCCTTCGGCCGCCTCGAACTGAAAGCCCCGGTCCTCAAGGCTCTTAATTTTATGAAGTAATTCCGCAGGGAGTGTTACTCTGTTTTTAAGCTCGATTCCCATTTCCTTAGCCTTGAACAGGATATTACTCTTGCCGGAAAGCTCGGATACAAGAACGTTTCGACGGTTTCCAACCCGGACGGGATCGATATGCTCGTAGGTCCTGGCGTCCTTCTGGACGCCGGATGCGTGAATTCCCCCTTTGTGGGCGAAGCTATTGTCGCCGACATAGGGGGCGCGTTCGTCGTGCGCCATGTTTGCCGTTTCGCTGATAAGCCGGCTCACCTCGGTGAGATGAGTGAGGGAGTTTTCGGCTGAGCAACGGCACCCGAGCTTGAGGACGAGGTTCGGGATGAGCGTCATCAGGTTTGTGTTGCCGCACCGCTCTCCGTAGCCGTTTGCCGTACCCTGAACGGACACCGCGCCCGCCTGAGCAGCCGACAGAGAATTGGCGACGGCCACCCCGGCGTCGTTATGGAAGTGGACGCCGATCGGAAGGTCGGTATGATTCACAATCGATTTGACGATCTCTTCGACTTCATACGGCATGGTGCCGCCGTTGGTGTCGCACAATACAAACATGTCTGCCCCGGCAGCGGCTGACTTGTCCAGAATATTAATGGAATAGTCCTGATTCGCCTTGAAACCGTCGAAAAAATGCTCGGCATCGAGGAATACCTGAAGGCCACGGTCTTTTAAATACGCGATTGTGTCGTATATCATCCTGAGATTGTCATCCAGGCTGATGTTCAGGGCATTCGTGACATGGAAGTCCCAGGTCTTCGCGACAATGGTGATGATGTCGGATTTTGATCCGACAAGGGCCTGGATGAATTTGTCGTTTTTGCACGAAACGCTTTTCTTCCTGGTGGAACCGAACGCCGCAATTTGTGAATGACGCAGCTTTATCTTCCTGATATCCTTGAAGAACTGGTCATCCTTCGGATTGGATCCGGGCCATCCCCCTTCGATGTAATCGATCTTCAGACGATCAAGCGCGCCGGCGATGAGAATCTTGTCGTGAAGGGAAAAGGATATCCCCACGGTTTGGGCGCCGTCCCTCAGGGTTGTGTCATAAATGGTAATTCTTTTAGCGGCCATGAAATTATTCCCCGGGATAATAAACCCGAATGAATCAACATATGTGTACCGGCGGCGGGATATTGCAAGGATTTTTTGACGTCGGTTATTTAAACGATTCGGCGTATTTCTCTATCAGTATCGGCAGGAATGTGGCCAGGTCCTCTACAATGATGTAGTCCGCTATTGAAAAGATTGCGGCCCGGGGGTCCTTGTTGATTGCGACAATTGTCTGAGAGCCTTTCATGCCGGCGATATGCTGCTGGGCGCCGGAAATGCCGCATGCCATGTAAAGTTTCGGAGCAACGGTCTTGCCGGTTATGCCGACCTGATGGGCGTACGGGAGCCACTTCTGGTCGCAAATAGTTCTCGAGGCGCCGACCGCCCCGTTCGGGAATACCTTCGCGATTGTCTTAATAAGCTCAAGGTTTTCCCGCGAGCCGATTCCCCTTCCGGCAGATATTATCACATCCGACTCTTCCAGACGGACCGATTCTTCCTCCGATTCCCTGACACCGGTGGGGCGGTATCGCGGGGTGCCGGACAGAGCGCGAACTTCGACCGTGCCCGGGGTATCCCGGGAGTCGGGAGCTTTGTAGGATCCTCCCTGTACGGTAAAGACCGAGGCCTCGCCCGGGGAAAGCTCAAGATAAACCTTTCCATTGAAGAGGGCCCTTCTGAATGACATCTCGTCATTTTTTTCCGCGAATGATTCCACGGCGGTAATGTAATGAGTATCGGCCGAAGCGGCAAGAAACGCTGCGGTTTGGCAGCCGCGCATGGTATGGGGAAGGCAGACGTAGCGGGCGCTGTATTCTTTCATGAGCCCGAGAACAGCCCTTCCCGTGAAATCAGGATTCGGATATCGGAATGATTCATGTTCTATGCCGGTGACGTCAAACCCGTACCGGGCCGCATCTTCAGCGAGCGAAGCGATCTCTTGACCGGCGATAACGACCCGCACGGGAAGCCCTGCCACTGCCGCGAGCTTTTCGGCAAAGGTGAGGATTTCAAACGATCCCGCAGAAGGCCTGTTTTCTATAGTGTCGATGATGACGAGTACGCTCATATCGTCTTCCTACAGAAGGGATTTTTCATGGAGTATGTTCAACAGTTGCTCCGCCTTTTGTTCTGCGGTCCCCTGAAGGATGGTCCCCTTTGATGTGATTTCCGGATAGGAGAGTGAAACAAAGCGTTCTGCTCCGAATCCGGCTGACGCGGTCCCGGCATCGATTACCTCAAGGACCTGCTCCTTCGCCCTCATTACATTCGAAAGGGAAGGATACCGGGGGCGGTTGATTCCCGACTGGATCGCAAGGAGCGAGGGGACAGGCATGACAATCGTTTCCGTGACGCCGCCTTCCAGCTCGCATTCGACAGTCACGGAGGTTCCATCTTCAGAGATAGTTTCCCCGAGCACTGACGCGGCGCACGGAATGCCGAGACGGGCCGCTATGAGGGGGCCCACCTGACATTGCATATCGTCTTCCGCCATGACGCCGGTGAATATGAGATCGTACCCCTTTTTCACGGCATAATCGGCGATGAGTCGCGCAATCAGGGAGGGCGGCACATATCCCTGTTGTTCGAGGGTGATGTGAATACCGTTATTGGCTCCCTTTTCAAGTCCTTTCTTGAGGGTTGACGTGACGCGAGAGGGGCCGACTGAAATGACATCAACCGTCACATCGCCGCGTACTTCACGTATCAGCACCGCCTCCTCAAGGGCGTATTCGTCATACCGGTTCATGCGGAATACGACAAGGTCGTCTTCACGGAGCCATCCGGTATTTTCGTCAATAACGACCGGTGACTCGCTGTCCGGCACCTGTTTCAGGCATACCAGTATTTTCATCATACTCTTAACTATTCACTGCCAGAGGATAGGCATAGGGGAAACGCCTGTCAATAATAAAAACGAACGTTCGCTCTTTCTTTATTGACAGAATATGCCGCTTTTTTCATGATCTGCATGATGCGCAGGGTATAGTTACCCCGGCTCGATATTTATGGACAGAGGAATGGCTATGGCAGGCACGGGTCGTCTAAGTGGAAAGGCAGCAATCATTACCGGAGCGGCAAATGGAATCGGCCGGGCAACGGCTATCCTGTTTGCCCGGGAGGGAGCGAAGCTGGTACTGGCGGATATCAATGAGCCGGCGCTCAAGGAGCTCCATGATCAGATTACGAAAGAAGGAGGGACATCGGTTACGATGAAAATCGATGTGTCGGCTGAGCAGGAGGTTATGGCGCTGATTAAGCGCGCGCTGGATGTCTATGCGAATATTGATATACTGGTGAACAATGCCGGCATATCGGGAATGCTGTTCAGCCTGGAAGACCAGAATGTTGACGAGTGGCGACGGGTTTTCGATGTCAACGTCATGGGGCCGGTATTTGCAACCAAGCATATAATCGGACACATGAAGCAGCGCCGCTCAGGATCGATTGTTAACGTGGCTTCCGTGGCCGGTATACGATCAGGAGCGGGCGGGAACGCATATAGCGCGAGTAAAGCGGCGCTGATTAATTTCAGCCAGACGTCCGCGTGCGAGGTCGGCGGCAGCAACGTGCGGGTCAACGCCATATGTCCCGGTTTGATAGAGACCGCCATGACCAAGCCGTTTTTTGATTACGCCAGGAACACGGGCAAGGAGTCCCAGATCGGGAAGTACTGCGAGCTGAAGAGGGCCGCCCAGCCGGAGGAGGTCGCGTGGGCGATCCTCTTTCTGGCGAGCGACGAGGCGAGCTATATCACCGGGCAGGCTCTGCCGGTGGACGGCGGCATCAGCGCCTCGCTGAGCATCCCTGGGCGTAAGATTTAATCCGCATGGGTGTGAGATGAGCACGATATTTTTTATACGGCACGGACAGGCATCGTTCGGAAAAGATAATTACGACCAGCTTTCTGAAACGGGGAAGCGCCAGTCGCGGCTCCTGGCCCGGCATTTTTCCGGCACCAACCGGTGGTTTGACATCATCTATGCAGGCACTCTGGAGCGGCATACCCAGACGCTGGAGGAACATCTGCTGACAGTGAAGGAAAAAGGAGCGCAAAAGCCGGCGATCATCAGCAGGGACGGCCTGAATGAGTATCCGACGGAGCCGATTTTCCGGGTCCTCGCGCCCGTTGCCGTTCAGAAAAACCCGTCGCTCATGGAGGACGTAAACCGGCTCATGACAGACCGCCGGTCGTTCCAGAAGGTATTTGAGGCAGTCATGTCTCTCTGGGCAGCGGGTACACATGATATCAAGGGGTTGATGTCCTGGAAGGAGTTCACCGGAAAGGTAAATGAGGTTATAGATGAAATCATGCGGGATCACGGCACTGGCAAGACGGTTGCGGTGTTTACATCGGGCGGCCCTATCTCCGTCGCTGTCCGGCGGGTGCTCCATCTCGCCAATGATGACACCATGCGTGTCGCCGAGCAGATTGTGAATTCATCGGTAAGCAGGTTCAAGTGCACGCGTGACCGCATCATGATAGCGACATTCAACGAGTATACGCATCTGGAACTGGAGCATGACGATACGCTGATAACGTATCGGTAGAAATAAAGTGAGTATAGGGGGATTGTGAGACAGCCCCACGTTATTGATGATTGTAATTGTAGAGGAGGATTATATGGATTTCACGATAGCCGAAAAGATGAAGACAGTGCTGGGAATGATAAACGAATTCATAGACAAGGAGCTGATACCGATGGAGCATGAATTTGTGGCATCGGAATTCAGGGACATGGTGCCGGCGCTCGAGGAAAAGCGAAACATGGTGAGACAGATGGAACTCTGGGGACCAAACCACCCGAAAGAGCTGGGGGGCATGGGACTCACCATGCTCGAGCACGGCCTGGTCTCCGAGGCGCTGGGCCGGACGCCGCTGGGCCACTACGTGTTTGGGTGCCAGGCGCCTGATGCGGGAAACATCGAGATACTTCACCTTCACGGTACGCCGGAGCAGAAGGAGAAATACCTCAAACCGCTTGCAGCAGGAAAGATACGGAGCTGCTTTTCCATGACCGAGGTCGACATGCCGGGGTCAAACCCGGTCATGCTTGAATCGACCGCGGTAAAGGACGGCAGTGATTACGTAATCAACGGGCATAAATGGTACTCAACCGCTGCGGACGGGTCGCAGTTCAGCATCGTGATGGCGGTGACCAACCCGGATGCGCCGGTCCACCTGCAGGCGAGCATGATCATCGTGCCGACGGACAATCCGGGGTTCAACCTGGTCAGGAACATCCCGGTCATGGGGCATGCCGGGAGCGACTATGCCAGCCACGCGGAGATCCTCTTCCAGAACTGCCGGGTGCCGCAGAAAAACCTTCTCGGCCCCGAGGGCCACGGCTTTATTATTGCGCAGGACCGGCTCGGGCCTGGCAGGATCCACCACTGCATGCGGTGGCTCGGCATCTGTAAGCGCTCGTTTGACCTGTTATGCAAGAGGGCCAATGAGCGTGTCATTGCGCCGGGCGGCAAGACGCTGGCAACTAGGCAGACGATTCAGAACTGGGTGGCGGAATCCGCGGCGGAGATACAGGCGGCCAGGCTCCTCACGCTGTACGCGGCATGGAGGATCGATACGGTCGGCGCGAAGGAGGCGCGGGACGACATATCCATTATCAAATGGGTGGTGGCCAACACCATGAACAAGGTCGTCGACCGAGCGCTGCAGGTGCACGGCGGACTCGGCATGACGGACGACACCATTCTCGCGTTTTTTTACCGGCACGAGCGCGCGGCGCGGATTTACGACGGGGCGGACGAGGTCCACAAGACGTCGTTTGCACGGAGGACGCTCAGGCGATATGATGAGGAAGCGGAAAAAAGGAAAAAGTAATACGCGTGATGACATTCCAGGAGTTCAGCAAAGAGGTGATGGTATCGGTTGAGGTGCTCTGCCGGGATTATTACAGGGAGAACCGGGAGTCCATCAGGATTAAAAAAGAAGACGTGGCGGTGAAAAACTTGGTGACCATCGTCACGACAACCCTTAACCTGAGCTACAAGAAGGGGTTCGATGCCATGAGCCTGCGCGACCTGAGCCGGGAGTCAAAGCTCAGCATGGGTGCGCTCTATTCATATTTCAACAGCAAGGAGGAGCTCCTGAGCCTGATACAGTACCACGGGCAGGCCGCAGTCGAAAAAATACTCCGTGAATATGTGGGACGGGGAAACAATCCGCTGAAAAAGCTCCAAAACGCCATACGCATTCACCTCTACCTGAGCGAGTTGATGCAGCGCTGGTTCTACTTTTTTTTCATGGAAGCCAAGAACCTCAATAAAAAATATAAGAAATTATCTGTGGAAAGCGAGTTGATGACAGAGCGTATCATAACCGATATCATCGAAGACGGAGTGACGCAGAAGATATTTACGGTAGACGATGTACGGCTTGCCGGTTCGGTCATCAAGGCGATGATGCAGGACTGGTACCTCAAGCAGTGGAAATACCGGGAGCGTAAGGTATCCGTTGAATCATACGCTCAGTGTATTATTGATATTGCCGAGTCGTATTTAACGAACAAGCGAAGTCATTCCCGCACCAACAAGAAATAAACAGTATAAAGGAGAGGAGGCGTATATGGCGAAGATTGACGAACCGGTAGAGGTGAGAAAAGGGGAAGAGCTGGATACGGCTACAGTGGGCGCATTCTTGAAAGATTCGATACCCGGTCTTGAGGGGGAGATTTCGGTACAACAGTTCCCGAGCGGGTTTTCGAACCTGACCTATCTGATAAAAACAGCGAATCGAGAAATGATACTTCGCAGGCCTCCCTTCGGGAAGAAGCCGAAGAGCGGACATGATATGCTGCGCGAGTATCGTATTTTAAAGGCGCTCAAGCCGATGTTCCGGTACTGTCCGGAGCCGTTAGTATATACTGAAGAGCCTGAGGTCATGGGCTGTCCTTTCTATGTAATGGAGCGGATCCATGGGCTCATCATCAGAAGAAGTCTGCCCAAAGGGATGGAGCTCACGAAGGATCAGGCGCGGACACTTTCGGAGAACCTGGTAAAAGTGCTGTGCGAGCTCCACTCGATTGACTACCGCAAGGCGGGCCTGGGGGATTTCGGCAAGCCGGAAGGCTACGTGAAGCGGCAGGTGGAGGGCTGGATCGGCCGCTATCGAGATGCACGCACGCCAGACGCTCCGGACTACGAGGATATTATGGCGTGGCTAGCGGAAAAAATGCCGGGCGACACGCCAACGCCGTGCGTGATTCACAATGATTACAAGTTCGACAATGTGGTCCTCGATGAGAACAATCCGCTGGAGATTATCGGGATACTCGATTGGGAAATGGCCACCATCGGCGATCCGCTCATGGACCTGGGGAATTCCCTCGCGTACTGGGTCGAAAAGGACGATCCTCCCAACATACAGCTCATACGGATGATCGCGACAAATATCGACGGAATGCTCTCACGAAAAGATCAGGTGGATCTCTATTCGAAGATAATGGGACGAACAATAAATAATTTTGATTTTTATTTCTGCTTCGGGCTTTTCAGGCTTGCCGTGATAGCCCAGCAGATATATTACCGATATTATCACGGACAGACCAAAGACGAGCGATTCAAGATGCTCATCGGCGCGGTGAAAATCCTTGAGACCGTGGCGAAACAGGTGATAGCGGATTCGAATTTATAATACTCGTATAATAAAAGGTGATGCCATGGGAAAGGATACTATATTTATGAAACAGATTGATTTAACAGATAAGATCGCCGTGGTTACCGGCGGGAGCAGGGGCATAGGAGAATCCATAGCCCGTTCCCTTGCGTCGCTCGGGGCCGAGGTGGTGCTGGTCAGCAGGAAGATTGAGGGCCTGACGGAAGTGGAAAACAGGATTAAGGCCGATGGAGGCAAGGCGGTTTCGATACCGTGCAACACGGGAAACTTGAACGAGATAGAGAGCCTCTTCAGCCAGATAAAAAGCAGGTACGACAAGCTCGACATCCTGGTAAACAATTCCGCGACCAATCCCTTTTTCGGCAGCAACATCGACGCGCCCGAATCCGCCTGGGACAAGACCATGTCGGTAAACCTGAAGGGCTATTTCTACATGACGCAGCACGCTGCGAAGATGATGCTCGGCAAGGTGGCGGGGTCGATCATCAATATCAGCTCGGTAAACGGAATAAGGCCGGCGCCGATGCAGGGTATGTACTCGATCACCAAGGCCGGCGTGATCTCAATGACCCAGTCGTGGGCAAAGGAGCTCGCGCCCTTCAATATCAGGGTAAACGCCGTGCTGCCAGGCATTACCGATACAAAATTTTCATCGGTCATGACGCAGAATGAAGAAATATTGAAAAAGATGATTCTGCCGAACATACCCATGAAGCGGATTGCGCAACCGGATGAAATTGCGGGCGCGGTCGTATATCTCGCGTCTGACGCGGCATCATTCACGACAGGGGCGTGTATTGTTGTTGACGGCGGTATGCTGGCGTAATCGAATATTTGAAAATGGACAATCGCATGAAAAAGCATGTTGTCGCAATAACCAGATATCGCGAGAAGACAAAATCACTTGCAGAAGCGATAGAGTTATCCGGAGCATTTGACGGGCTCAAGGGAAATGAGAAGGTCTTCATAAAGCCGAATATCGTGGTGTGGACGGAAAAGACCGTATTCCCCAAATGGGGGGTCATAACGACATCACGCGTTATCGAAGATATTGTCCTGGTTCTTAAAGAACGGGGCATCTCAGACATTACCATAGGCGAAGGCATCGTGACGCTCGATCCTAAAAATACCAGCGCACCGGCACATGCGTACAGGTCGCTCGGATATGAAGCGCTGAACAAGCGCTATGGCGTGAAGTTTTACAATGTGTTCGAGCGACAGTTCCGCAAGGTTGATATCGGTGACGGATTTGAAGTCAGGTTCAACACGGATTTTCTCGATGCCGATTTTGTGCTGAACGCGCCGGTTTTAAAAACGCATGTGCAGTCGGTCGTCAGCCTGGGAATGAAGAACCTGAAGGGCATGCTGGATATACCGTCGCGGAAAAAATGCCATACCACAGATCCGGAAAAGCCGCTGGTATACATGATTCCGCATCTGCTGAAGGCCATGCCGCCGTCTGCAACTGTCATTGACGGCATCTATACCCTGGAGCGCGGTCCCAGTCCGGACGGCAAGGCGCGGAGGTCGGATATTCTTATCGTGTCTTCCGATATAATAGCGGCCGATATGGTCGGTGCGAAGGTACTCGGACACGAGCCGTCCCAGGTGCCTGTCATGGTGAACGCTGCGAAGATCCACGGGAGGCCTTTGGACCTGTCAGACATTGAAATAAGGGGAGAGCGGATTGAAGACGTGGCCTCCTTTCATGAGTATGATTTTCCCTATAACAAGGACAAAACCCTGCACATGAGAATGGAAAAGATGGGTGTCAAGGGCCTTTCATACCGTAAGTACGACGACACCATGTGCACCTATTGTTCGGTCATTAACGGCGCCCTGCTCATGGCTGTCATGTTCGCGTGGAAGGGGGAGCCGTGGGACGATATCGAGATACTCTCCGGCAAGAAGATGCAGCCGACCCCGGGAAAGAAAAAGACCATTCTTCTGGGGCAGTGCATGGTGAACCTGCACAAGGACAACCCGGCCATCAATGAGGCCCTTCCGATTAAAGGCTGCCCTCCAAAGTTCGACGATACCATAGCGGTGCTGCACAGAGCGGGGATCATGGTGGAGCCGGCCATCTTCCAGAACATTGAGATGGGCCTCTCCTACTTCATGGGCAAGTACAAGGACAAGCCGGAGTTCGATGAATCGTATTTTAAAGTGGACTGATGGAATCCGCCCGGGACATGGATCAAGTGGTGGATCTTGCGGGCGCTCACGCTGTTTGTAGATAGTCTCCTTCAATGAAACTCCTTATTGACAACATCACCATCAATCCGGATGAGCCCTCTGAGCACATCAGGCAGGCGATCGCGGAACGATTAAATATTGATATCGATTTCGAGTACACGATCGCCCGCAAATCACTCGATGCCCGCAAGAAACAAATGATCGTATACCGATACCGCGTTGTAATCGATGTCCCTGATGATAAGGCAAAACTGCTTCTCAATAAGAGCGATGTATCAGTTTTTACGGAGAAGTCGTTGCCGGCTGTAATAAAAAGAGAGATAGCGGAACCGATCATGATAGCCGGCGCCGGGCCGGCGGGGCTCTTCTGCGCCCTCAGGCTTATCGCGGCAGGAGCCCGGGTGGAGCTCTTCGAGCGCGGGAAGCCGATGGGAGAGCGGATGAAGGACATAGAGATGCTGGAGAGGGAGGGGGTGCTGGACGAACGGAGCAATGTCCTCTTCGGCGAGGGAGGAGCGGGCGCCTATTCGGACGGCAAGCTGACAACGCGGATAAGGCGGCAGGAAATAGACTGGCTGTTTAAAGCCATGGTTGAGGCTGGCGCGCCGTCTTCCATCCTCTATGAAGCCAAACCTCACCTTGGCACGGACCGACTCAGGGGAATCGTGAAGAACATCCGTGATGCAATACTCTCATCAGAGTCCGCAGTACATTTCAATGAATCAATCGACGATATAATCATCCATGACGGATTACTCGCCGGATTTGTAACATCTCGGGGGAATGAATACAAGAGCGGTCGGCTGGTTCTCGCCATCGGACATTCAGCCCGTGACACCTACGCAATGCTGGTCTCGAAGAACATCGCCCTTGAAAAGAAGGGGTTCGCGGCAGGCGTGCGGATTGAGCACCCGGCGGAGTTGATCAATGAGATACAGTACGGAGCGTCAAAACATCGGGACATCCTTCCTGCTGCGGATTACGCCCTGACCTACACTGCAGGCGGGAGGGGCGTATATTCGTTCTGCATGTGCCCGGGCGGCCGTGTGATCAATTCGTCATCTGAAAGCAACCGGCTATGCACCAATGGCATGAGCTTTTCAAAGAGAGACCTGCCGTTCTCGAATTCGGCACTCGTGGTTGCTGTTGCTCCGGGTGAATGCGCAACCGAAACCCTGGGCGGAATTACATTCCAGAGGGATATGGAGTCTGCGGCATTTGTAGCCGGGTCAGGGTCATTCGTAGCGCCCGCTCAGAGAGTGACGAGCTTCCTTGCCGGGAAGGTCGACTGCGACCTGCCGGCGGTATCGTACAGGCCCGGCGTGCTCCCTGTCGATATCAACCGGTACCTTCCGGATTGGATGGCCGAGGAGCTTACATCGGCGCTCGGATATTTCAACCGGAAGATGAAGGGGTTTATATCGGATGAAGGCGTGCTAATCGGCGTTGAGACACGGACGTCATCGCCGGTACGAATTCTCAGGGGAGATGATTTCCAGTCTGTTTCCGTGAAGGGACTGTATCCGGTGGGTGAAGGCGCGGGGTACGCCGGCGGGATAGTAAGCTCGGCTGTTGACGGCATCCGCTGCGCCGACCGGATTCTTCAAGAAATTACGTGATAGTTCTGATGAGCTTAGGGTTAAAAAGCGGTTTATGTGAAAAGAACGAACGTTCGTTAGATATTGTTGTTGACAGAATTATACCCGTGCTCATACTATTACACATACCTTTTTCAGATATCCATCAAAATTTTCGTTCAAGAATCATATCATATAATTCAAATAAAAGGAGAGGCATATGGAATTTGAAGTTTCCGACCGGATGCAAACAATCCTGAACATGATGAAGGAATTCATTATCAAGGAGGTCGTACCACTTGAGCCTGAATTTTTGAACAAGGAATTCAAGGAGATGCTTCCTGTCCTTGAAGAGAAACGGAAGATGGTAAAGCAGATGGAGCTCTGGGCGCCGAACCATCCGAAAGAATACGGCGGCATGGGCCTCGGCCTTATGGACCACGCGCTGGTTTCCGAGGTCCTGGGATATTCGCCCCTGGGCCACTACGTGTTCGGGTGCCAGGCGCCGGATGCGGGAAACGTCGAGCTCCTGTACCACTACGGCACGCCGGAGCAAAAGCAAAAATATCTTAAGCCAATGATAGATGGAACGATACGGAGCAGTTTCGCAATGACCGAGCCCGAGGTGCCGGGGTCGAATCCCACCATGCTCCAGGCGACAGCGGTCAAGGACGGCGATGACTATGTCATCAACGGCCACAAGTGGTTCGCAAGCTCGACAGACGGCGCGGCGTTCTCCATTGCCATGGTGGTCACGGACACCACCCCGAACGCAAATCCCTATCTCAAGGCGAGCATGATCATTGTCCCCACCGACACGCCCGGGTTCAACTTGATAAGAAACATACCGGTGATGGGCCACCAGGGGAGCGATTACGCGAGCCATGGCGAAATCATGATCCAGAACTGCAGGGTGCCGCAGACCAATCTGCTCGGACCCGAGGGACACGGGTTCATCATGGCACAGGAGCGCCTCGGGCCGGGAAGGATCCACCACTGTATGCGGTGGCTGGGCGTGTGCAACCGCTCCATGGAGCTGATGATCAATTTCGCGCTGGAGCGGGTGATCGCCCCGGGCAACAAAAAGCTCTCGACCAGGCAGATCATACAGCTGTGGGCGGCGGAGTGCGAGGCGGATGTTCTGGCAGCGCGGCTCATGACCCTGCACGCGGCCTGGAAGGCGGAAAAGCTCGGGCAGAAAGAGGCGCGGTATGATATATCGTTCCTGAAATTTTTCGTCGCCAACGTGATGCAGAAGGTCGTCGACCGGGCGATGCAGGTCCATGGCGGCCTCGGCGTGAGCGACTACTCTATTCTGTCGTTCTTTTACCGGCAGGAACGGGCCGCCCGGGTCTATGACGGTACCGATGAGATCCATAAATTTGCCGCCTCGAGGCGGGTCTTCGAAAAATACAAGGGCAGGAAGACCCTCTGGTGACGAGGGCGGCAATGACATACGAGGAGTTCGGCAGGGCCGTACAGCTATCGATTGAGGATATATGCCGGGGAATATGCCGCGGGAAGCGGGACTCAATTAAGATAAAAAACGAAGACGTTGCGGTTAGGAATCTCACGGTCATTTTTAATGCCACTCTGGAGCTGGGAAACAGGAAAGGGTTCCAGGCTATGAGCCTGAGGGACCTGAGCGAGAGCACCGGGCTCAGCCTCGGGGCCCTGTACGCCTATTTTTCCGGCAAGGAGGAGCTCCTGGATCTCATACTTACCCAGGGGTGGCTCATTACCAACAGGATATTGACCGAGCAGATACCCTCGGACGGTGAGCCGCTCGAACGGCTGCGCACCGGCATAAGGACGCACCTGTACCTGAGCGAGATGCTTCATCCATGGTTTTTTTTCTCATACATGGAAGCGAAAAACCTTCCCAGAGAGGAGATCAGGAAGATCATCAAGGCGGAGCTCTTCACGGAGAAGATATTCAGCGACATTCTCGAGGAAGGGACGAAGCTTAATATGTTCCGCTTAGGTAAATCGAATATCCAGATGACGGCATCCATGATCAAGGCCCTGCTCCAGGACTGGTATTTGAAGCGTTGGAAGTACACGCAGCGCGGCGTTTCGATCGATGACTACGCTCTGTTCGTGACGCGTGCCATCGAGGTGATTGTGATGCCGGTGGAACCATCTCTATCTGAATAAAAGATAATTCGCATACAAGGCGTTACAAATATTCTGTTTACTGTATAGCGCTTATATAGTGGAGGAGTGCTATGAATATAGGAGATTTACTGAAAATAGCCGCCCAGATGGCGCTCTATCGTTTTCCCGTCAAGAAGCGGGATATAAAAATGCTGAGATCGTTGATGCAGCTTATTGAGTATCGGATTAACTGGGAAAAACGGGACCTTGACTATTGTCCGGACGGATTGACTTCCGGGAAGTTCATGTCTGCACGGAAGGCAGTGGAAATGATCGACGATGGAAAGAACGTTATATCAACAGGAATTGCCGGTAACTCCCGTTGTTCCATCTACTACTGGGCGATTCGGGACCGATTCGAGCGGACGCGCCATCCAAAAAATCTCACCTGGATAAGCCTGGGAGCGGTAGGGGCACGCGGAAAGGCGCCGGGTACGATAGAGGAACTCGGGATACCGGGGATCATTACCCGCCATATCGTCGGGCACAGCGAAACACATAAATCACTGCTGAAGCTGGCGGACGATGGGCAGATGGAACTCCACACCATGCCGATCGGCACAATATCGCTACTTCTCGAGGCACAGGGTTCGGGGAAAAAACGGATTATCAGCGATGTCGGAGTCGGCACGTTTCTTGACCCGCGCGTGGGGAGAGGATCGATGGTGAGCCCGGATTGCACAAAGAGCTATATCAAGGCCGCGGGTAAAAGGCTTGAGTACACTCTCCCCGGCATTGATGTCGCAATTTTATGTGCATCCTACGCTGACCGGGAGGGCAACGTATACTTCAAGAACGCGGCGACCATAACCGAAAGCATTATAGCTGCGCGTGCGGCCAGAAAAAACAGGGGGCTGGTGCTCGCGACCGTATGCGACATCATACCAAATAATGATTCGGAGATTTCACTCCCCGCGGACATGGTAGACGCCATCGTCGTGAATCCGCGGAACGAGCAGACAGGCGGCGTGCTGCAGCGTAAATATTTCCCGATGTTCACCGAGGGGGCCCGGGTGGATATCGTTGATGCATTCAGGCTCGTGCGTTTCATCAACACCTTCATGGGCATCACGCCGCACCGGGGACCGGTTGAGAACGCCCTCTCGCGGATGGCGGCTTCACTCTTTGTTCATGAAGCGAGACCAGGCAACATCATAAACATAGGCGTCGGCCTGCCGGAGGAAGTGAGCCGGCTGCTATTCGAGAGCGGCCTCTACCGGGACCTCGTCTTCACCACGGAGAGCGGCGTGTACGGCGGGCTTCCCACCTCGGGGATGTACTTCGGCGCCGCCATCAATCCAGAGCGGATGGAAAGCTCCTCATGGATGTTCCATCTCTATGAGAAAAAGCTCGATATCACGGTACTCGGGTTTCTACAGGTAGACTCGGAGGGAAATGTGAATGTGTCAAAACGCGGACCGCGGATGCTCGATTACGTGGGACCGGGCGGGTTCCCCAATGTGTCTTCCTGGGCGAAGAAGATTATCTTCATCGGCAACTGGAAAGAGGGCGCGAGAAGTTCGATTAACAATGGAAAGCTGTCAATTAAAGGAAACGGCGTGCCGAAGTTCGTCGATAGGGTCGATGAGATAACCTTTAACGCCCAGAGGGCCCTGGAAAAAGGCAAGAAGGTATTTTATGTTACCACGGTGGGGATATTCAGACTCACAAAAATGGGAATGGAATTGATGCAGGTAATGCCGGGCGTGGATATACAGAAGGATATTCTGGATGCCTGCACGGCAAAAATACTATTGCCGAAAGACGGCACCGTGTCGATCGTGCCGCTACCGATCGTTACCGGAGAAGGTTTTACGCTTACGTGGCAGACCTAGTGACGGTCTGCAATGCTGATCAAGTGGTCTCACGGCACTATCATTCATGCAACAGGCAGCAAAATTGCCTGCGCCTCCTGTATTAATCTTGACGCTGCTGCCGGTATTGGTGCATCGTTGTCATTGCGCATACGGAGATTGCTATGCCAGATTCATATATTGACATCGCTCGAAACAAAAAGGCCCGGTTTGAATACGAGATAGTCGAAACCTTCGAGGCAGGTATTGTCCTGAAGGGGAGCGAGGTCAAGTCTGTCCGACAGAAAAAGGTGAGCATCCAGGAGGCGTATGCGCGCATCAGGAACGATGAGGTCTATATTACCGGGATGAATATCGCGATCTACGAGATGGCGAACCGTTTTAACCATGAGCCCGACAGGGAGCGCAAGCTCCTCCTCCACAGGCATGAGATCAAGCGGCTCATCGGCAAGGTGCAGGAAAAAGGATTCACGCTGGTACCCATGAGGATGTATTTAAAAAACGGGAAGGTCAAGGTTGAGATCGGGCTCGCCAGGGGTAAGGCAAAGTATGACAAGCGGCAGGATATTAAAAAACGCGAGGTTGATCGCGAGATTCAGCGCGAATGGAAGAACTATCGTTGATAGAATAAAATTCTTGACAATATGCTTTAATAAAAAATTCTTTATGAAAGCAACAAGAGCCGCGAAATGCGGCATATTCTAATACTGTATATGCAACAAAATTCTATTAATAATTAAGGAATAACCTATGCCGGAAGAAGCACAAAACACACAGCCAGCAGAACAAGCGGCGGCCCCGGAGGGCGGCCAGGCAGCGGGGAAAAAGAACAAAAAAATCAACAGACTGGACCCCGGTGAGCTGTCGTCCAGGATCGAAGCGATTGAAGCAAGCGCCATGACAGGTTCAAAATACTACAAGCACCTGCTTCAGAGAAAACGCGAACTCGGTTCCTGATATATCCCTTCAGTTACGTATCAATACCAGATATTCGTATTTATACAGGTCCTCGATGAACTGGCGTATTATTTCATGTTCGTCCTTCTGGGACCCTGATGTCAGGATGAAATTGATCGCGTCGGTGTACTCATACCTAATAAAATCGCTGTACTGTCCCCTCACGACACGGTACCCGAACTGTTCGGCAACTGTTACAAGATCCGAGAATCGTATCGTATATTCATCGTGACCCATGAGCCGTATCCGCTCCGGATTACCGGAACCGGATACGGCGATTTTATTCTTCAGCTCCTCCGGGACCTTCGCCTCACAGCTGTGCTCACTCAGGTAAATAAATCGCAAACCGGCGGAGCAAATCTTTTCCAGTGCCTCTATGGCACCGATATTAAGGTTAAATACGGTCTTCGGGAACGGCAGCGAATAGGACCTGAATAGATTTTTGGTCTTGAGCAGTAACGGGTCAAGCCGATCGTCGGGCAGCGTTATGCTTTCGGGATCGATGTCGCAGAGAGTCGGCAAATCGCCGGAGACTTCATTCATGATCAGCAGATCGAATTCGCCGAGAAATCCTGCATCGGTTTCAAAAAAGTCTTTTTCAAAAAATTCTACATTGAAATCTTTAAGAGTTTCCCGCTGTTTTTCGAGCAGGATAGGAGAGAGGTCTATCATTGCGGATCTCGAAAATTTGCTTTTACGAAGGAAATCACGCATGAGGTAACCGTACCCGCCACCGATTTCAATGACAGAAGAAATGGTGTTGAAAGGTAAAAGAGATGAAAGATATCGGTGCAGAATGTTTCCAAAGGAAGAGTTGCCGTGCACTATTGCACGGCAGGGACCCCGGCTATCCTCCAGGGCATTGCATACAGTCAGCTCCCACCCGAGAGTTTTCATTTTTTGCCGGTGGTACGCTGCGGTGTCATTTATACGGTATCTGGCGGTCATATTGGAAAATGCCGGGGGAAGTTGTGGGATGAGCACCGTCAGATTATTATTTCACTGCTGACGCCGGAGTAAATTGCGGAAATAAGAAGTATAATACCGGCGCAGATACTGGCACATATTAATAACAGCGTGAAAATAATTTTTTTCCTTTCAGCATTGGGAAGAAGCCTGAAGTTCTGAATCTTGTATTTGAAACTGAGAGTCCAATTAATAACTGCGGCCTTCATCTGATCAACCTGGATTTTCTTTACGGTTTTTTTCAAGGAATCAAACGTATTACCCTGATGTTTTGTGTTCCTCAGATCAAAGGAGGCATTTTTGTAAATATCGGTATTATCCGGGTTTGCAATAAAGCTGTAACCGCATGAGCAGGTAACACGTATGGTGCCCTTATCGATGGGGAACCTGATTTTAGTTTTACAGGACGGGCATGTTTTTACAAGGTACATGGTCGTTACTGTAAATCGCGAATCTGTTTAAGAATATCGGGAGTTTTGCCATAGAGTGCTTCGAGATCCGACTGTGTGAGCCCGGTCTTCTTGATCGCCGCATCCTTGATCTCATGATACAGGCCGTCGCTGCCGATACCGACACCGCTCATGAGGCAGATTGCATTGGCGATATGAACGATGGAGACTTCAAGACGGTGCTCTTCCGGTGAGATCTCCGGGTCCTGGTAAAATCTGACGATGGACCTCAGCACGGGTGGAAAATTCCACTTTTCAAGGATCTTTTCCCCGATTTCCTGGTGGTTGTAACCCATGACCTCTTTTTCGGCGATATGAAAAGGCATATTCTGGGACATGACCATGTCAAGGATCTGTTTGAATGCCTGCTGTACGAAGAGAGCTATGACCACCTTCCCGACGTTATGGATAATGCCGCCCGTGAACACGACGTCGGCAAGCTCCTTTCGTTTTTTAGCAAGCGCGATGTCGCGGGACATGGTGGCGACAGCCAGCCCCTGTTTCCAGAGTTCGCCCTGGCCGAGGTCGTACCCGATAACCGGCTTCATCAATACCGGCTTGGCCGCCACGAGCATGACGATATCCTTCACCTCCTTGAGCCCCAGTGTCACGATGGCTCGGTCTATCGATGTGATCTCCTTGCCCTTGCTGAAATAAGCAGAGTTGCAGAGCTTGAGGATGTTCGTCGTCATCGCCTGGTTTTTTGCAATTTCCTGGGCGACCTGCTTGAAGGAAACATCGGGATTGTTCACCATGTTGATGACCTTGGTCGCAACCTCGGGAAGCGGCGGCAATTGATCTATACGGCTGACGATGACGTCTAATTGCTGTTTTATATTCTGGTCCATAGACAGTCTCCGGACGTCCTTGTTTATACTTTATAGTAAATCTTTTCCTGTCCGCCGGCCTTGACCTTCATGCGGCCGTCTTCAAGGTAAAAATCGATGACCCTTCCGAGATTCCCGCCTACATCCTCAACGAGAATCGCGATGTCGAGCTTCCGGAGCTCAAGCTTGGTCTGCTCGATATTGCGGTCGCCGATCTGACCGAGCGCGATATTCGACCCGAATTTGAACATGGAGGCGCCTCCTGTGATTTTAGCGGAGAGGTTTTCCTTTTTGGCGCCTTCTTTTATGAGTTCCTTGACAAGCATCGGGATAGCCGTATCAGCATATTTTTCCGGATTCAAGGTGCCTTTCTGGTTGACCGGAAGGAGGACGTGCGCCATCCCGCCGATTTTTTTTACCTTGTCGTATATGCAAATGCCGACACAGCTGCCGAGAATCGTTCGAAGAACGGCCGGCGATGAGGAATATCGAATCTGGGCAACTCCCACGGTAATTATTTCACTCATAACAATTCTCTGTTTGCCTATGTTTTTCCAGACTTACGGTTAAAAAATTGATATTATAACATTATAATTGATTTGTCAAGATTATTAGGCCAATTTATGATGTAACAGGAAGCGTTTCTGAAATCGTGATATTATATTCAAAATTGGAGGCATGCCCGGCTTTACAATGAAGGAGGTTGACAGAATAAACCGGATTATTGAGTCTATCGCTTCTGACCGAAAGAACCTGACGGGAGAACTGTACCTCAATGCCATCCAGAATGAATTTATAACTATCCGTAAAAACCTGCATATTCCGAGAATTGAGGCAAAATGTCTGGATTATTCCAGGGCGGCAGGCATCGTAGCCGATATCGCCGATGTAATGCCGGAATTCTTGCGAGGCCACCGGCTGCTAGAATACAGAAAACCGGCGGCCGAACAGCACTCGCTACATTTTTTGATGAAAATACCCGGGAGGGTGCTTGATTTTATCCATATACTCAGAATAGACCTGATGTTCGGGGGTGATTCATCCAATGTTGTGGAGCGGGGGGATACGAATTTCTACCCGTCTTTCCGCACGAACAGGCTTTATTATAAGTCGAGGACTGTTCCGGTCAGGGAGGCGTCGGAGAATGATTTTGAACCGTTACGTTTACAAGAAGATGAGCGCGTCGAATCAGACAACTATTTCCATACATATGCGTTATTTGACGAATTCGAATCGCGTGAAGCATCAAAAGATTTATGCGCAAAATTTGATGCGGATATTTTCAATATTTCACTTGATTTGTATCAGTTTATTTCATATGATTACTTCACGGCCTGTATGAACGTGTTATACCCCGTTAGAACGGAACTTGCATCTGCAGTGGAGCTTTTCGAGTGCATGTTTATTTTCCTTTTTTCACAGTATAGAAATATTGAGGAAATAGTTCCTCTTGAGAAAATAAGGGGAGCATTTGCGGCCGAAATTAATTGCGGTGCGGAAAGGATTACACTGACGAAAGAGTACATCGAACGCCTCAAAAATTATTTTAGTCGCTTCAGCATGTATCGGGATGAGGAGATGCTTTTAAAGGGATGGCGGCGGATCGATATAAGAGGCATATAGGAAGAGGGGGCGCGCGGGTGTGAAGGGTATCTCGATGTTCAGCGAAGAATAATTTAATAGCACTATAATCGGAGTCAGATGTGAGAATAATCAGAATATTTTTAGGCACAATGACGATCGCCCTTCTGTGGGCCGTTCCCCTGCAATCGGCCGCCATTCGTCTTGATGACCTGATCGAGAAGCTTCCTGTCGGTCTGAATATGGATATTCTCAGGGACGATGCGGGCACACTGACTATACAGGATGTGTCAGGGGAGAATTACAAGGACAAGTGGGTGCCGTCGCACAATATTATTCCGGGGTTCGGATTTACGGAATCGGTATTCTGGACCCGGTTTTCCATCGCAAACGAAACATACAGGGACATACCTTTCTTTCTTGAACACGGCTATCCTCTGATAGATGACCTTAAGATCTTTATCCCACAGCGCAACGGGACGTTTAAAACAATTGAAACGGGTGACATGCGCAAGTTTTCCGAGCGTCCCTATAATACGCGGACATTCGTGTTTCCCCTGACGGGAGAGGCCCGTTCTTCGAAAACATATTACCTCCGGCAGAAAAGCACCGGCTCCATGAGCCTTCCGCTGACGGTATGGTCGCCTGACGGCTTTAAAAGCTGGTCGCGCTTTGAGGACCGACTCCTGATGTTTTATTACGGCATGATTCTCATTATGGTTTTCAACTATCTCTGCATCTATTTCCTAATTCGTCACATAAGTTTCCTTTATTTTGCGCTGTTTATTTCATCGATGCTGCTCTTTATAATGTCGCAAATAGGCGTGACCTTCCAGTTTTTCATGCCGAATAATCCGAAATTTGCGGAAATATGCCCGCCTTTGTTTTTATGCTTGGCGAATTTATTTGGTAACAGGTTTATACCTGTTTTTCTGCAGTTGAAAAAAAACGTCCCAATCTTTAAAACGATCATGGATATCGAGGTGATAGTATTGCTGGTGGCCACGGTATCATGCGTAACCATACCATTCTATCCTACGTACCGGTATTTGATGCCGTTGAGTGCTATTCTGACCATGGTATCAATCATTACCGCGTTTGTGGTCGGCATCTACCTTGTTTACCTGAGACTGAGAAGTGCCTATCTCTTCACTTTCGTAATGATTGGGTTTATGTTCGGCGCAATAGTATACGCGTTTAAGAGCTTCGGGGTCCTTCCGGGTAGCTTTATTGCGACCTGGTCTATCGTTATCGGCACCACCAGCATACTGCTATTCCTGTCGGTTGCTATGGTAGACAGGATCAATCTCATGCGTAAAGGTCTCAAAAAGGCCTCTGAAAATCTTGAAAAAGAGGTCAAGGAACGGAGCATAGAACTTCTGCTGAGCCAGATTACGTCGAAAATCATGGAAGAGGAGGAGTGCAGGGAGAGACCGGTTACAGCCGACAGCGATAAGAAATATACACAGTCGCTCCAGAATCTGCTGAATACACAGAGAGACGTATCAATACGGAAGTTGAGCCATGATATCAGCATTGTTTCGAATGTAAATGAATTGATGGAAGAAACAATCATGACAGTCATGGACATAACCAGCGCGCAGAAGGCCTATATCTTCATGATTGATGACGAAAGTGATCTCCAGTTGTTATCGTTTACTGATCTTCACGAGAATAACTGCGATGGCTATTCTCAGGATATCGTGGATCAGGTGTTTTCCAGCGGGAAGTATGTCATTACGCCTTTCGACAAAGCCGGCCTCGACCCTGATGCGGAGATGGTGTTTGGATCAGGGCCGGATTGTACTTCGCTCTGTATACCCATAATGTCCGATGGAAGAAATATCGGCATATGCTATATCGAAAGGGATTATAACTCCGGCCCATTCACTGAAAAAGATGCACGGCTTCTGATGGCGTTTTCAGATAATGTAGTTTCTGTCATTGAAAATGCGGCTGCTTTCAGTAAAAAGCTGAGCCCGGATGAACAAAAGAAGAATTATTCATTAACCAAGCAGACAAAGGACAAGATACTGCTGGCGATCGAATACATAAAAGAAAATTACACCAGCGATATTTCGCGTGAAGGACTGGCGGCGTCCCTGGACATCAGCCCTAATCACCTGGGCAAGTTTTTCAGGATCTATACCGGTCTGAAAATAAATGAATATATAAATTCACTCAGGATCAACGATGCAGCCAAGAGGCTCAGGGAAAACAGGGATGAGAATATCATAAACATCGCATTTCTAGTCGGCTTCGAAAGTCTGAGTACCTTCAACCGGGCCTTTTTAAAGGTCATGGGTACGACGCCGACTGAATACAAAGACCAGTTTTGATTTGCTCTTGTTTCCAGGATCACTGCCGTCTTCGGAGCCTGCAGTACACTACGAGGAAATTCTTTCAGTCTCCCGGCTCGAAAAGCTCCGGGGCTTTTCCTTCTAACATTTTAATCATCTCAAACAGCAGCGTCGTGTCTATGAGGTAATATGAATCTTTATAATGGGCGAGCACCATGCCCCGGCAGGTGCCGACAAGCTGATAGGCGAAGGGGAGTCTTGTTTTTTCCCCGCCATATTCGGATACCCATAGGCCGCTGCTATTTTCTATCAGGTAGCCGCGATCGGTGAGTTCGATGTCGATGATACTTGTGAATTTGCTTAACATGTGCTTTGACTTTGTGCCGATGTCGTATCTGATCAATTCCCAGTTACCCGAATTTCCCTTGATGTAAAAGACAAAGTTGTCAGCCATGACATGCTTCGATGATGACAGGCTGAGGTTTTTAAGAATAATTTTTTCACTGGCAGGATTTACGATGCTGAAATAATATGACCCGGCAATTCCCGCCAGAATACAGAGAAGATCATCCTTGAGATACATGGAAACTTTATAATACTTAGCATACGGCGGCGGAAATGTTTCCTTAAGAAACTCCTCGCTTGACTCTCCGGCAATAAGGTAGCGATAGATAGTTGAATTGCGATAATACAAGAAAGAGCCGTTCGAAATTAATACTGATCTGACCGGGCTTTTCTTATCCCCAATTGTCTTGTCGGCCAATCGATCTCCGTCGTCAAAAATCGAAATTCGGATTCCGTCACTTACGATAGCACTATCATCGTTTGAATCGTAATGCATGATACCTTCGCTGTCCGGAAGGGTAAGTGAGTGTTTAGCCGGGTAAACTATTTTAATTTCATCTTCATCCGCGGTGAACAGGAAACTGCCGTTGGATTGAAGATGTTCCATCCTGAATGAGTGAGTTGAGACCCTGTTTAAAAACTCAACCTCAAGTTTATTCAATGCATCCGGTTTCTTCTCAAGATACAGCTCCAAGGCCCGGTTTAACTTCCTGTCCGGGTCAAGAGAGCAGCCGCCGAAGAAAAGAGGAAACGCGACAATATATGCCAGTATGAATACAATATAATTATTCATTTATCTACTTTATTTTTTTCCGCGCTTGGATTTTGTCAAAGACTTTTTTTACGTATTCTGAATCGTATAGCTCGATATTCTTCGATTGGGCGAGAGCTTTTGTTCTGGCGGAAAATTTCGATGTTGCTATGTAAATGCCGTTTTTACATTTATCTTCTGTCATGAGCTTCTGAAATTCGTTGATATGTTCTTCGCCGATTTCCCGTGTAGTACGGTGGAAATAGATGAGTATTGGAGGGTCATTAATCCTTTTAATATTGTAGGCTTTGTAATAATATTCGTGCGGGCCGATTTTTTCTTTTGAGATAATATTGTAGTTGAGGCTAGATATCATTTCGACGATCGAGGGCTGAAGCGCATCGAGTGTTGAAACGAACACGGTCATCAAACTGTCGTTGTTGAGGATCTCCTGGTAAGATTCAAGTTTCTGACGTGTGTTGCGGAAGGAGGGGTTTTCCTCGATGATCTTGCTCCAGTGATGGCATGCTTCCTTTATTTTATTCTGGTTTTCGTAGCACTCGGCGAGAAGATACCGATACTCATGCGATTCCGGATTTTTTTCCTTAAGATTCAGAAGTCCCTCTTCGAGCACCTCAATGGCGTTATCGTATTCCTGCTGATGAAAATATATCTCACCGATTTTTTGGAGGCTTTTCAAGGCATAGGCGCGATTGCGCTTCGCTCTCTCGAACATCTGGATGGCGTTCTTTTTGTCCTTTTTTAAAAAATATATTAATCCAAGATGAAACTCGGCCTCTTCATGATCTCCTGGGGTGCCAAGGGACTTGATCAGAAATTCTTCCGCCTTGTCATAATCGGAAATATTGTAACAAGAGATGCCGAGGGGAAGATATATGTCAGTAAGATTGGGATCGGCTGCGAGGGCCTTGATAAAATGGTCGCGGGCTTTCCTGTAATCTTTCTTCTGATAGAGTGCATGGCCGATTCGGTGGTTTGCAACCAGGTCTTCCGGGTTGAAAGTGAGGATGGATTTGTATTCTTCGATTTCTTTCGGATAATTTTTCGTCTCTTTGTAAAGGCGGGCCAGGTGGTAGTGGATATCCACCTCGTTGACGTATTTATTGAACTGCGGTATTTGGAGTACGGCATTTAGTTCGGATATGGCCAGAAGATATTGCGATTGCTTGATAAGAATCAGAGCGCGAAGATATCGGGCGGGCGCATAATCGCTCCTGCGCTCCAGGATTTTTTTTACAATTTCATTGGCTTTACTGATGGTACCGCTTTCGAGATATTCCTCGGCTTTTCGTATCCTGGCAGTAAAAGATGTTGATTTAAATATGACGGATATGATAATGATTAAGATGATGCAGATGATTATTATTGCATATTTCATTGCAGTAGCGTATCACATTCAGGGTATTTAAGCACTTTCAGGTGCCGCTGTCGATTTCCTGTGAATATGCGATGTAATGGTTCGCATGGTCAACTATATTATCGGCAGCACGAATACAATGCTTGTGAATCTATTTCATTATTGACAAAATATTTCCGTTATTTTTTTTTACTTTCCATGGAAATGTAACAAAATTCATCCCGAGGAGCGGGCCATGGCTGAAATAGGGATTATATTAGGCAGTGATTCGGACCTCCCGAAGGTCAAGGAATGCTTTGATATACTGGAGCAGTTCAACGTACCTTTTGAGATAATCGTATCGTCGGCTCACCGAACGCCGGAACGGACGCGGGAATGGGCCTCCGGAGCGGCCGGACGCGGGATAAAGGTAATAATCGCCGTTGCCGGCGGCGCTGCCCATCTCGCCGGCGTGGTGGCATCTCATACCACCCTCCCGGTTCTCGGCGTCCCGGTGGAAACGAATGTGTCGGGAGGGCTGGATTCCATACTGTCAATGGTGCAAATGCCGGCGGGTGTGCCGGTGGGCGTTATGGCCGCCGGCAGGGCAGGGGGGGCCAACGCCGCCCTCTTTGCGATTAGCATTCTTTCGCTCGGGAATGAGTCGTACGCGGACAGGCTCGAGCGTTACCGGAAAGAAACAGAGGAAAAAATATCTAAGAGAAACGAGAAATTAAATCGCACTGGTTACAAAAATTATACAAAAGAATAACGTAACGGTCATAGCTGATGATTGAACACGGGTTGGAGATCCCGCAAGAACGAATAGTCATTTTGGATTTTGGTTCCCAGTACACCCAGCTTATAGCGCGAAGGATCAGGGAGATGCAGGTGTACGCTGAGATCGTTCCCTATTTTTATCCAGCCGAAGCCCTGCTAAAAGAACGGCCTACAGCGATCATTCTGTCGGGCGGCCCGTCATCATCATACGAAAAAGATGCTCCACATGCGTCGCCTGAGATTTTTTCTCTTGGAGTACCGATGCTCGGCATATGCTATGGGTTTTACCAGATTGTCGAGTCCTTCGGCGGGAAGACAGAGAGCGCCAGGTCAAAGGAATACGGCAGGGCAGTGATAGAAACAGCAGGAGACTCTCCTCTCTTCAGGGGGTTGTCACCCCATGAACAGGTATGGATGAGCCACGGTGACAAGGTGATTTCTCCGCCGCCGGGCTTTGCGGTGATAGCGTCGTCGGGAAACGCCGAGATCGCCGCCATCGAAGACCAGCACCGGAAAATTTACGGTGTCCAGTTTCATCCTGAGGTGCACCATACGGCAAACGGCAGGAAGATCATCGAGAATTTTATATTCGAAATATGCCGCCTCAGACCAACCTGGAACATGAAATCGTTCATCGAATCTTCTGTTGAAGCGATCCGGAAGGAGGTGGGGGGCGGGACTGTCCTCCTCGGCCTGTCAGGCGGCGTCGACTCATCGGTAACGGCGGTCCTATTACAAAAGGCGATCGGAGACCGGTGCTATTGCGTGTTCGTCAACAACGGCGTATTACGGAAGAACGAGCACATTCAGGTGGTCGAGCGCTTTCAAAAACACATGAAACTCAACCTGACCTACGTTGACGCTTCCGCCCGTTTTCTCAGGAAGCTCAGGCGGGTCGAGAACCCGGAAAAGAAGCGGAGGATTATCGGGAGCGAGTTCATCAAGGTATTCATGGAAGAGGCGCGCAAGATAGGACGGTTCGATTTCCTTGCTCAGGGCACGCTCTACCCGGACGTTATCGAATCGGTCTCTACGAAAGGGCCGTCAGACACCATCAAAAGTCATCACAATCGGGTGCCCGAGGTGCTGAGGCTCATCAGATCGGGGAAGGTCATTGAGCCCTTAAAGGAACTTTTCAAGGACGAGGTGCGAGAGCTTGGGAAGGAGCTCGGCATGCCAGACGAGCTGATACACCGCCAGCCCTTCCCCGGGCCCGGCCTGGCGGTTCGCATCATCGGGGAAGTTACGCCCGAGAGGGTTCGCCTTCTTCAAGAAGCTGATGATATCGTTGTCCGTGAGATCAAGGAGGCAGGGCTCTACCATGATCTATGGCAGATCTTTGCGGTGTTCCTCCCGGTGAAATCAGTCGGAGTCATGGGCGACAGCCGGACATACGACAATGTAATAGCCATCCGCGGCGTCACCTCGGTGGACGCCATGACAGCCGATTGGGCGTACCTGCCGGAAGATCTCCTCAGGAGGATATCGAGTCAAATAATAAATGAAATAAAGGGAATTAACCGTGTAGTCTATGATATCTCATCAAAGCCGCCCAGCACAATAGAGTGGGAATAACAATCAGGGAACGCGTTCGATACTGTGACGCCTCATTGCGGTATTGATGGTTAGTTGAAGGTCGAATCCCTTGACCGGCTTCAGCAAGTACCCGTAGGATAACGTCGTTTTGCTAGCCCTCTGGATCACTTCAAGATTTGTATTCTCGGTCAGAAATACGATGGGAATGCCGTAGTTTTCATTCACCGCAATAGCTGCTTCGATGCCGTCAATGGCTCCTGCAAGCGTGATATCCATAAGGATAAGATCAGGCTTCATCTCTTTGAGCCGCTCCAGGGCTTCCTCGCCAGAAGTGATGATTTCTGGAACAGAATATCCGATTTTTTCCAACATTTTCTTGATGGACAGGGCTGTTACCGGCTCATCTTCGATTATCAGTATATTTGTATTTTTCATAATGATTCTATAAGGATTAATACCGACGTCGGCTGAAAAAGTGAGACATAAAATTTCAATAGATAATTGTTTTTTATCCGCGGGTAATGACGCTGCTCGGAAGGGATCATTCATGCGAGAGGAGATACTCTTTAATATCCGTTCCTGAGGAGTAATTGCCGATGGTCCCGTCAGATCGTATAACGCGATGGCATGGGATTAGAATAGGAAAGATATTCTTTGCCATGGTGTTGCCGGCAAAGCGCGCCCCTCCTGGTATACCGGCCTGCTCGGCAAGAGAACTGTATGATACGGTCCGACCGAAAGGTATGGCCATGAGAGCGCGGTAGATTGCTATCTCTTTTAACGTAAAGGGAGCAAGGTCGAGAACAACGCGGGTATCGCCCTTTTCCAGGCACAGCGCTGAATTTTTCAGGAATGCGTGAGTTTGTTTGCTCTTCCCATCTCTTTGTCTGCGAGAGAGAAGGCTGAAATAGGCGTTGAGCAGTGCTCGCGCGCCGGCGATGGAGGACGTCGTGCCTTCGGGAACGTGCCGTTCAATTTCGACAGAGCCGGTGAATGATTTTTTAAATATGACCGCCTTTAAAAAGGTATCCGTGCCCAGCAGGAAGAGTTCTCCAGCCGGGGATGGGCAGACGGCATGACGAATATCGCCATCATGCAGGTATTTATACAGAATGCCGACGTCAATCATTGTTTTTTGTTGAATATCGTCAGGGCCGCATCGCGGTCCCGCTCTATCTGCCGTATCAGTTTTTCAGGGGAATCAAATTTGATCTCATCCCTTATCTTGGCAAGGAATTGTACGGTTATGACTGAATCGTAAATTGTTTCGTTAAAATCGAAGATATACGCTTCTATGCTTCTGTCCGTATCTGAGAAGGTAGGATTGGAACCGATATTCAACATGCCGTTCCCCTTCGTCCCGTTTTGAAATAATACATGAACAGCATACACCCCGTCGCCCGGGATAATTTTTTCATGATGGAGGGGGTGGATATTGGCGGTCGGAAAGCCGAGGCCTTTCCCTCTGCCCTTACCCTTGATCACAGTTCCGGAAAGGGTGTAGCGCCAGCCGAGGAGCGTGTTTGCCTTTGAGATGTTGCCGTTTTCAAGTTCCTTCCTGATCCAGCTTGACGATACCGGCTGTTTATAACGGTCTTCCTCGGCAATTTTTGTGATCTCGACGCCGGTGGTCGCGGCCAGCTCCGAGAGAAAATCATAATTCCCCTCACGATTTTTACCGAAGGCATGATCGTATCCCAGAACGAGATATTTCGCGTCCAGCTTCCCGATCAGTATTTTATTGTAAAAATCAATGGCGTGCATTGAGGCCATTTGCCTGGTGAAATTCAGGAGGATTATGTTAGGTATGCCGTATTCGTATATCGCGTTCACCTTTTCCTCGGTGGTGGTGATGATTTTCATCGGCATATCGGGGTTCAGTATCTTGCGGGGGTGCGAGGAGAATGTGATGACCACGGGTTCCCCCGATTTTATTCTCGATATTTCAAGGAGTGTGGCGAGGATCTTTCTGTGGCCGAGATGGACGCCGTCAAAATTGCCGATAGTGACCACCGGGTTTATGAACAGGTCCTTGTGCTCGGGAATATGATGATAGATTTTCATGGTGCCTGATGCGGACCGCAGGGTCAGCTGTCGTATCTTTTCCTCATTTCCTGTTGCGCGAGATTGATGATGAACTGGTCGAGAAGCACCACGGCCATGAAGGCCTCTGCAACCGGCCAGACGCGGGAGACGATCGTCGGGTCTCTTCGGGTAACAGCGGCAAGCTCGGCGTCGGTGTGCGATACCTTGTCGATTGTTTTTTGGGGCTTCGCGATTGTTGGTGTCGGCTTGATCGCAAGTCGGACGACAATATCCTGGCCCGTGGTCAGGCCGCCGGTTATCCCGCCGCTGTTGTTGCCGGAGAATGCGACCTGGCCGTCTTGCATGAACATCTGATCGTTGTTCTGGCTCCCGGTCATGTCCTTGACGGCACGGCCCGCTCCGATTTCCACCGACTTGACGGTACCGATGCTCATCATACGTCCGAGCTCGCCGTCGAGTTTTTTGAAGACCGGCTCACCAATGCCGGCAGGGACGCCCCTGGCAATAACCTCAACGATGCCGCCGCTTGAATCACCGCTGTCGCGTACGGCGAGTATTCTGTCATACATGGCGCGAGCGCTTTCAAGGTGGGGGCAGTTCAGTACGGGATGGAGCCCTTTTTCAGCAAGCGCCGCAATTTCACGGTCAGTAAGCGGTTGACGTTTGATTTCAGGGACCATTTTTTCAATTTCGGCAAGCACGGCCATTTTTTCCAGAAAACGCATCCCGGGCCGGATGCGTCCCTCACGGTAGACGAGATGGTACACGGGATCCATGTCCCTGCGAATTTCCTTGAAGGTCCTGACTCTGGCTGCGATGGTATCGGAGTCCATTGCTTCCATGGCGACGCCCGCTGCTTCGCGGACAAACCCGAATATCGTGATACCATGATCGGCGAGAATTTTTTTCGCCACGGTGCCGGCCGCGACGATGGTCGAGGTATAGCGGCCGCTGAAAATGCCGGCACCGATCGAATCGTCCCACTGTCCATATTTTTGGTGCGAGGCGTACGAGGCGTGGCCCGGCCGCGGGGTCCGGTTGGTTGAGCGGTACTGTTCTATGTGCTCGAAATGCCTGTCAAGGTTAGGAATAAGAATTGTCATGGGCGTGCCGTTGGTATGGCCTTCATTGGTAAACCCGGTCATGGTATCTGCGGCGTTAACCCCCGTGTAGATAACCGGGATGTCCGGCTCCCGGCGGGGAGATGAAAGCTCGCCCTGGCCCGGCTTCCGCTGAAGGAGGTCGAAGTAAATTTCATCTTCCTGAACACGCAGGCCGGCAGGAATCCCCTGCAGGGTGACGGCAAGGCCTTCCTGGTATGATCCGCCCGAGACGGTTACCTGGAAGAAGGTGCCATATGTGCATCCGATCATGGATGGTACCTCGTTACGAAATGATTCTCAGACACATATGAATTGATTTGAATCATGTCAAGTTTTTAATGAATGGAATCGATGCAGGATCGCATTTACGAAACAATTGTTATCGGTCGTATTCTGGCCGGGGAACCCAGACGCGCCGCCTTGTATGCTCGTCGAATGAAACAATATATGAAGCGGAAAGGCTGAAACCGTAATTATTATCGATGCTTTTATCGAGGATGAAAACGCCCTGATCGGATGATTTTTGCATATAGCCAAGAATGCGGTAATATCCGCATAGGACAATGGATGTGTTGATTACCGGGATGTCAGCCCTCACCGCAAGGGATGTATTGCAGCCCAGAGCGTAATACCGGGCAGTCGGGATTTTTGACATCAGGAAGTCGGGGCCATACGCGCCCCATGAGTTCCTGTATTCGCCTGTTTCCATTCCCGATTGGAAGGTTCCGGACAGGCTGAACAGCATCGCGAATATGCTTGATAGCTTCGCTGTGAAATTAACGCCGACTTCTGGCGTGAAGTTCAGAGTCTGGCCCTCCATTTTGGTATGAAATAACTCATACTTTTCGAAATCCATGTGCCTGTACCGGTAGGTGTGTTTCAGGAGCTCGAAACGGAGTCCTGCGAATAGTTTTAAAAAGTCAAAGAAATAGTATCCAAGAGTGACGTATACGTCGTGGTGTTTGATATCGATATCAATTCTCCGGAAGGCCTGATATGGGAATAGAATAGTATTCCCCCCGCTGACAGAACAGGTGGCGTAATGATAAGAAGGGGACAGTTCCCATTGGCGCAGGAACTTCATGGCAATATCGGGGCCGTATTTTATTTCACGCAAAGAAGGGTATCGTGGCGCGTGCCTGTCGATGATCTTGTTGAATTCAGGGTGATAGATGAGGAGGGTTCCGTTGCTCCAGTACGGGTTCCACCAGTTGAACAATACGCTGCCGCCGATGCGTATCTCCATAGCGCCCGCCGCCTGGGAGAATGCGGCTACCAGTGCAGCGGCGGCGATAATTAATCGTATATTTCTCAAAACAGGTTCCCCGTCGAGCGATACGATGAGCCTCATGAGCGATTAGCCGGAAATTGCGCCGGAATAAATCGCACTCCCCGATTTTTCCATTTTTCGGAATAAATAATCAACTGATTTTTTAAGTAAGGTCCGATTTTTTGATCGGATAAATTATTAAATAAGAAAAGGCTGTCATAAGGGACAGCCTTTTCTTCCCGGAAGGTGCTGAAACGGTTGTTACAATGTCTGGATATTGGCCGGAACGGTCGACGATCTCTCTTTCTTGCCTTCTTTTTTTTCTTTCTCCTTCTGGATTTTTTCATTTTCGAGCTTTTCTTTCTCAAGCGTTTCCTTTTCGAGTTTCTGCTTTTCCTGCTCGACCCGTTCCCGTGCCAGTCTCGCCTGTTCTATCCGTTTTAATTCCCTCTGTCGCTTGAGAGCCTCTTCTTTCTCTTTCTTTTCGGCTTCCCGTGCAGCTTCCTCGTTCTTTTTGGCTTCAAGCACTTTCTCTTTTATTTCGTTTTTAGCGTCATCATCCAGCTTCTCGATAAGCTCTATTCGCACGTCCTGTATTTCTTCCCTGATTTCCTTAATTTCTTCCGATTTGAGAGCAGTTACCTCGATATCCATTTTCTCTTTCACTGACATTTCAGCAATTTGAAGGTTGACGGTGGCGGTTTGATTGGTCTCAACAATTTTTTCAACATCGGTGACCACTTTATCGTCCTGAACAGGGTTAAGTTTTACACTGCCGTTGATGACGTCGAGTTTTGATTCAGTTTTTAATGCTGTTATGCGAAAACTCGTGCCGCGGACCGAAGCGACGGCTGTCGGCGTTTTTACGCGGAATGACCCCTTTTCCAGCTTGGAGAGAGTAATGTACATTTTACCCCTATCCATGTCCATTTGCATGTCATTGCTTGTCGCGTCAATGAGCGATGCAATGGTTATAACGGAATCCGGCTGGATACGTATCAAACCGCTTGTACCGAAGAGTATATCGGTCATGGAAAGCTTGTCGGTTTTAATCGTGTCGCCTATGGTAAGAAGATCGCCGACCTCGGGTTTTTTTACGATTCCCTCGGCCATAATCCTGACGTTCCCGATTATGCTGTAAATTTTAATGGAAAACTTGCTATCCTCCTTTTTGCATGTTGTGAGGGATAATGCTGCAAGAAGGGTCAGGCTACAAATAAAAAACTTTTTCATACATTCCTCCGCTTCAGGATACATTTGGTAATGATTAGCAACGAACGATGATTTAGAGTTCGGTATAATTGAGTATGAAAAGTCTATGATAAATTTAACAATAAATATAAATATGTCAAATAATTTATAACACCCGGGCGGTATATCCTTCGGGTTAGCAGCGTGATTTTGCTATTTTTGTCTATTCTTCATGGAAAAGTAGGTTTTTTTGATTAATGCATACAGTGCTGGACGTGCAATTTTCTTCAGGAAAAACGACTGTAGCTTTCCATATATGCCGGGCGTTACGCGCAATGATCCCCTGAACATGGCCGATAATCCGATCTCCGCACAAGAATCTGATGAAAGAAGGGTATATTGAATCACCGGTGGAATATAGACCCTGTTGGCAGCAAAAAAATTTGTCCTGATTCCTCCCGGTGTCATGCAGGTGACCCGAACGTTGTGCTCTTTCCATTCGCAATGGAGCGCCTCTGAAAGAGCGAGAATATACCTTTTGGTGGGGCCGTACGTCAGGGACGCGGGATCGAGAAACTCAGCGTTGATCGATGAAACGTTCAGGATATACCCCCGCTTCCTGTCTGTCATGGCTCTGCCGAAAAGAAAGCAGAGTTTGGTGAGCGAGGTCACATGAAGGTTCACGACATTTTCTATAGAAACGATATCGTTCATCTCGCGGTCGATATTGACGAACATACCGGCGCAATTGACCAGGATATCAACGGCGAGCTGGGTGCTTTCGCAGAATTCAAAAATACGTTCGACGGACGATGGATCAAAAAGGTCCATTTCCAGCACCGTAACAGAGGACAGGCACTCTGATTCAATTTCATGCTTCACGCGAAATAACTCCGTCCGATTCTCGCTGATGAGAATCAGCCGGTGCCCCCTGCGCGCGAGGTTTTTCGCAATCGATTCGCCGAGTCCGGAGGAGGCGCCAGTGACCAGGGCGACGAGGGGATTGCAGGTGTCGTTCCTCGCGTTCATCACCGATGTCCCCTGCCATGATGATGGATTGTTTCGGCCATCCGGCAAGCGGCCTGATAATCGAAGTCAGTTGTGATCTTGAAATTTGAGTAATCCCCCTCGATCATTTTCACCCTGAAGCCGGCGGCAATGGCGAGGGAAACGTCATCCGTGAAGAACCCGCCGTGAGCAATGGCGGATTCATGGGCACTGCCGATCACGGAGAACCGGAAGGCCTGTGGTGTCTGCGCGTAGTAAATACGGTCACGAGGCGGGACGGATACAACGAAATCGTCACGAATTTCAGCAACGGTATCCTGTACCGGAACGTAGACGGCGGCGGCTCCATGGATACCGGCCTCTGAAACGCAGGAGCGAAGAAGATCGGGTCGAATAAAGGGACGGGCGGCGTCATGAAATACAAGGATATCGTTATCGTCGAAATTGTCAGATACGATGGCGTTGTGCGCTGATTCCTGCCGGGTAGTGCCGCCCGGGATTATCTTAAGCATTTTGCGGATATCATACTCCGCGACAAGTTCGTTTGCCTGGGGAATGAATTCTTCAGGTATGACTGCGATGATATGGTCGATCTCTGCGAGCGCGTTGCACGTCTGCAGAGACCAGACCAGAACCGGCTTACCGGCCAGAAGCAGAAACTGCTTCGGAGTACGTTTATTAAGCCGGAGACCCATGCCCCCGGCGAGTATGATCGCGTATGTTTTATTCATGGCCGGTCTATCAAAGCTCAATAGTTCCTGATTGGTGTAAAGTGGAAAAGAAAAATGTCAAGAATAATAATTGAGACGAGAACACAGCAAACAGGTTCGCGTCTGCTCTTGTTCTCGAAATTATTGTAATGACGCCAGATGATGCAAGAGGGCACGGGCCGATTTTTCCCATGAAAAGAGTCTCGCGCGCTCCAGCCCTTTCTTCGACAGGTTTTTTCTAAGGGACGGGTTTCGCAATACTTTTTCCATTGCTTCCGCAAGCCCTTCAACGTCTTCGGGATCAACCATGATTGCCGCGTCGCCCGCAACTTCGGGTAGCGACGAGGTGTTCGAAGTGATGACCGGGCAACCGCACTGCATGGCTTCCAGCACCGGAAGTCCAAAACCCTCGTACAGCGACGGGAATACGAAAAGACTTGCGCCGGTGTAAATCGGGGCGAGCTCGCTATTATCAACATAGCCGGTGATCACTATCCTGTCACTTACATCGGAAGATTCAATCTCCAAGAAAAAGTCAGATGCTATCCAGCCTGCCATTCCAACAAGGACAAGCTGGTAATCATTCCGCCCCTGCATCAGGCGGTATGCCTCGATCAGGCTTTTCAGGTTTTTCCTCGGCTCAAGGGTGCATACAGACAGTATATATCGATTCCCCATGCCGTATCTTTTGTTGACCAGCGATACCGCCGTGGGGTCAGAAGGGTAGAATATTTTTTTATCCGCGGCAAGGGGAATCGCTTCAATTTTGGTATTCAGGTTCAACTGAGTCCGGGCATCCCGTTTTGTTTGTTCGGAAATGGCGATCAGCAGATCAAGCTTTCTCATGTTTCGGAGCGTGAAAAATTTCATACGCAGCTTATTGCCGAATTCCATGGTCCCGGGATAGAGCTTCCACACGAGATCATAGAGAATTCCCGCCTTTTTCACAGGAGACAGGAAAAAATAGGGATAATAATATGTGGAGGTCCCGATATACACGTCAATGCTGTTTTCCCTGAGGGACCGGGCGAGTTTAAAGGAAAAGACTATTTCATCCAGAATCTCCAGGATAATCTTGGCTGTTCGGAAAAATAAAACGTTAAATCTGTCCCGGAGCCGCCCCGCGTCATCACCAGACCTGAGACGAAGCCATGTTTCCCTCGTTTTCATCCTGATGCTTTTCAGGGCGTACCTGAAGTCCTCGTGCCGCCAGTTTGGGTTCGTTATCTCAACATGCTTCAGGTCATCCATGGCGTATATGAAATATTCGTTGACCCTGTCGATCTTCTGAAGCTCGGCGATATAATGCAAAATGACGTTGCCCACACCGGTTATCTTGTCCTGACTAAGCGCGTGGGCTTCAATGGCAAACCTCATAGCTATTCTCCGATATTGCAATGGCACTGTCTCACCATCCTTTCTCTCAGAATGCGGACCTATAGGCCGGCGACGGATTGAAGTACATCGTATATTTCCCTGGCTGTTTTCGCCCAGGTATAGTGCGAGCAGTTCTTAAAACCTGATTTCACGAGTCTGTCTCGTAGCTCTGCATCTGCCGCGATGCGGAGCATGGCGCGGGCAATGTCGTCGATATCCTGCGGGTTGACATAAAGGGCGCCGGTGCCCGCCACTTCCGGGCAGCTTGAAACACTGCTGGTGATCACCGGACAGCCGCATGCCTGCGCCTCAAGGATTGGGAGGCCGAAGCCTTCATACAGGGAAGGGTATAGATAGCACTCCGCCAGATTGTACATCATGACCAGGTCCTCCTCGGTGATATACCCAAGCCTGATGATCCGGTCCCGCAGCGCGTGTGCTGTAATCATATCATCCACCTCGGAATCGAGCCATGAGTCGCCTCCGGTGAAATAGATGCAGTGGGGAATGGTGCTCTGGATTTTCAAAAAGGCGCGTATCAGGTTGACCATGTTTTTCCGGGGGCTCAGGGAGCCGGCGTAGAAAAAGAAGGGCGTCTTGAGGTTATATTTCTTCAATACATGCTCCCGCTCGCGGCTCTCGGTTATCTGTCTGAAATGGCTTTCGACACCCTCCTTCACGACCCTGATCTTGTCAGAGCGGATGTTGAGGAGGGCCTGCATCCTCGATGCCGTGAAATCGGAGACAGTAAGGTCAATCGTTGAATATTTTGCCGCGACCGGAATCATGATTTTATGATGTAGGTTGTCGAAGAACTTGAACTCCCGGAAGTTGAAGTCTTCAAAATACACAATATCGTGATACACCGGGATTTTTTTTCCCCTCACCAGAGGGGAAAAAGTGTTCTTGGGGAAAATGAAGATGTCGATAGCGTTGAGCCAGGAATAAACCGGGATGTAGAGATAATCGAAAAAGAGTTTTGATCGGAAGCGGACAATTTTAACTTTAAAATTATCGGGCAGAGGGAAGCCGAGGTCGGCGGTATCGTACATAAGCAGGTAGTACCGGTTACTCCTGTCGATCGCGGCGAGTTCCCTGATGACGTTGAGGGTATAGCGGGCCGGGCCGCCCCGCCGTTCATTCAGGACCCGCGCATTGATAGCGATGTTCATCTTGTCCTTGCCCGCGCGGGCATGGCAGCGGCGCATTCATTAAAGGCTTTCAGGTAACCGGTCGCCTGGGTTTCCACGCTGTATTTTTTTGATAGGGAGAGGCCTTTCTTCTCGAGAGCGGTCCGCCTGTTATCGTCTCTCAAAAGATCATGAAGCTTGATTGCGATATCGTCCGGGGAATGAGGGTCCGCATATTCAACCGCGCCGTCAAATACCTCCGGTATGGCGGTACGGCGGGCCGTGAGGACCGCCGTGCCGGAGGCCATGGCCTCGAGTATCGGCAGGCAGAATCCCTCGTGCAGGGAGGGAAGGACGAAGAGTTTGGCCTCCCGGTACAGACGGGAAAGCTCCTCTCCGGCAACATAGCCCTTGAACACGATCCTTGTTTCGACCGGATCGCCCAGGCTTTCGATCAACTTGCGGAGGGGACTGTTTTTCCACCCTGCGCCTCCCACGATAACCAGCGAGTCGTCGATTTTACGGGAGATGATGGAAAAGGCCTTAACGAGGTTCACCAGGTTTTTCCGGGGCTGGAGCGTGCCGACGAAGAGAATGTAATCCTTTTTTTCGCCGCTTTTCGCCGGTGTGAAGGTTTGTAAATCGATACCGTTGTGGATCACGGTGATTTTATCCGCATCAATGTTGAGGTAGTTCACCATTTCGTTTTTTGAGTGGTGCGACACCGTGAAAAACAGGTCGGATCGTTTCACCAAAAAAGGAAAGAATAGGTTATAGAACAGGCTGTTGGTCAGGGAAATTGCATCAGGGATTACCCTGAAGGCGACATCGTGTATCGTGCTGGCAACGATGATAGATTTCGGCAAAAAAAGGGGGAAATATTCTGCCCCGCCAAAAAAGAGGTCAACGCCGTCACGAATGATCTGTTTTCTGAGCGAGGGGCTCTGGAGCCAGATCCTGCGTCTGCTTCGGACACATCCCGGGACCTCCCTGAGCCTGAACCGGGGATTCGAGGATATGGAGTCGGCGTATCCGGCATGCGCGACGCCGGGCGTGTAGAGATAATAATCGTTGACGGTGTCAATGCGTGAAAGCTCTTTTAGAAGCCTCAGAACATAGTTGCCGAGCCCGTCGATATGTTCAGCGTATAGATAATAGGCGTCAACGCCAATATTCATATGGATACCGCCCTGAATGATGGATTATTGGAAGAGCGCCTCATCGTCAATGAAAAAAGAGAGACAATCATAAATTATAAGAGAATTGTACCAACACAGGCGAGTGATACGCCTCATTGAATTGCGTTTTTTAATCGCTTTAAAACTTTTTCTGTTCTGAAATTTTCACATTCCGGTTTCAGATGATTGACGGTGTCTGCAAAACATGATTCAGGGAAGACAGTTTCTTCAGGGCCGTTCAATATGCTGACCATGAACGTATTGCGGATGATGGAATACAGTTCCAGTATCTGTATCTTATTGAGACGATAATCAGCATCGGGGAATGGCGGGAAGGAGAAGAACAACAAGATGTCATTAGTGCGCGCATAATCGCTGAAATGCTTGATGTACGCCAGCTTGGCAATATCCGGTTTCTGAAACAATGCGCCGGTGCTGTTGAGCGGCCGCACGACCCTGAATGAACTCCTCCTGTCGCCGTATGAATTATAATCTCTAACATACCGGTAGAAGCCCCCGGTAATCCGGTGGCTCCAGTTGCAATCTATTACAGTATGAAAGCAGGTCTTTATTTTTAATTGATTCAGCATGATGATTATTTTCAGTGGTTCGATCAGGTCTCCTTTTTGATAATAATGAACAAGATGTTTTCCCGGAGAAATGAGGAAAAAAAAGTTTTTACCCTCTTGATTTGCATGTATGTACGTGAAATAATTTTTATCCAAAAGTGTCGCATATTCCTGGCTGAGTATTACAATGTCTCCCGGTCTTAAAAATGGTTTGATTTCATCGAGATACGTTTGCATGCTCAATCCGCCCCAGAGCCCCAGATTTACGATGGAATGTCGAATATCAGCGTTTTCGTTCAGCTTTTTTTCGATATGGGCGCTGTGAAGCGTGATAAGACTGCTTCCGCCGATAAATATTACGCGAGGAGATTTTTTTGAGCGGAGGAGGTCCCGTTTGTTGACAAGCGCTGCAAGGTCGTGATTGTAATCGCCAGGCGCCAGCCATACAACAATACAGCTTGTTATCGCAAGCACCACTGCAAGAATCAGCTTATATGCTAAATGTAATAGGGTTTTCATTTTTTGAATATGCCGAATGAACTGTTTTAGAACCTGAAATAGATGAATTGTTCCTTTGTAAACATGCCGAAAAAGAGTATACCCGCAGTAAGGAGAGCGTAGAAAGACCATCTAACCAGCAATGCCTTATGCGAGAGCGTTTCCCAGACGTCAAACTTTTCCCGTGCCTTCTGAAATAGCCAGAGGACGACGATTGACAGTGCGAGGATGAGCATTTCGGGACGGTATGTATCGCGCGAGAATCCGAGGATTGTATTATTTCTCGCGATGTCACTCATGTCTTTCAGGCGGACCATGTCCCACGTAAGGAGCGATGAGGTCACATCGGCAATTCCGATAAGGATACGACGTATTATACTGAACGACTGGCTGAGACTCTCCGAGCGGAAAAAGATCCATCCACAGCAGACCAGAAAACAGGTCGTGGTTTTTTTAAGGAAATCGTGAAGGCCGTGATGCCTGTCCAGCCGGATAAGGCGTGTGACGGTAGTCCGCATGCTTCGTGTCCATACTCCGATCGCCATAAGAAGGCCATGGAAAATGCCCCACGCGATATATGTCAAGCCCGGGCCATGCCACATGCCGCTGATAAAAAATACACCAAGGATATTGCGATACTTAGCCGGCATGCCGGCCCTGTTGCCTCCTGCCGGTATGTACACATAATCCCTGAGCCAGGTCGTAAGCGAGATATGCCATCTTCTCCAGAATTCCGAGAGAGACTTCGCTCCATAGGGATTCCCGAAGTTCTCGGAAAGTCGTAAGCCGAAGACCCCGGCAGATCCACGGGCGATATCCGTGTACCCAGAAAAATCAGAGTATACCTGCACGGCAAAAAGAAGTGTCGCCAGTATAAAATATATCCCAGGGTAATGGTCCTGGTGACCGTATACTTCGCTCACCACCATGCCCGCTCTATCGGCGATCACAAGTTTTTTAAAGAAACCCCAGGCAATGAGCTTGATACCGCCGGTTATCTGCAGATAATCTGGTGCGTGCTTCTCGTGAAACTGACGGATGAAATCGGGTCGTTCTATCGGTCCCGCCACAATACGGGGAAAAAATAGTAGGGACAGTACGAGCATGCCGAAATGACGTTCCGCCATCGCAGTTCCCCGGTAGACTTCGACAATATAACTGATGCACTGCAGTGTATAGTAGGAGATACCTACGGGAATTATCAGAGCAAGCAGCGAGCGCGGATAATTTAGATGCAGCAACTGAGCGATCTGACATGCAGCATCATTAAAAAACTTGTTGAATTTAAACAGGAACAGCACCAGTACGGGGAGGATAACGCCGATTAGTAAACATATTATTGGACTTACATGATGACCACTTCTGCTCCTTTCGATTAAGAGGGCCATTGAATATTCCGTTATTGCACAGACAAGCAGAGGAATCATAAACCATGGAGAGAATGCTGCATAGAAAAAGCAACTGGTTGCGACAAGCCACAACCACCGCCATGAATGAGGCACGAGGTAATAGACTGCCGTGGCAATGGGAAGAAAGATCAAGAATTCAATTGAATTGAATTGCATAATATGGCCAGTATTTGTTTTCTTCCGACCAGTGATGAGAAGACGATATTATAATGCGCGTTTCAGCATTGTTATCATTTCAGGCGTTCGGATATTTTCTCCCTTTGCATTGAGGTGATAAATGGTGTCGGCGAAATATTCCTCGGGGTACATGAAGTCGGACGGCTTGTTGATTAGCGTGCCCTTGAAGTTTTTTTTCATGATCTCGTAATAGGCATTGATGTATTTTTCGTTGATCAGGTAGTACTTGTCCGGAAACGGGGAAAAATAGAAGAAAACCCGGGCCTTCCTTGCGGAGGCGAAATCGTTGAAATCGTTCAGAAAGAAGATCTGCTTTTCATGCGGATAGGTGAAGGACGTGTCACGGTCGCCCAGGGGCCTGAATACCATGTAGGGGTTGGCACGGTCACCGTTTGCGTCGAATTCAATATGATAATTCGGGAAGCCTTTGTCACAAAGGTGCGAGAAATTAAATGTTGCAATATTGCGCAGGTACGATTTCACCTTCATCTGCGAGAGTTCGTGCATGATTTTCAACATTTCCGCGTAATTGCCCTTCCTGAAATATTCCGGTATATGGCGCTCCGGCGACATCAGGAAAAAAAATTTTTTCGCTTCTTCGTTCGTGTGGATATAGTAGTAGTAGCGCGGATCCAGCAGCGTGCCGTATTCCATGGTTATGACCACCACGTCGCCCGCTCTCAGAAAGGGCCTGATCTCATCGAGGTGCTCCTGGGTCCCCATACCGCCCCAGAGGCTCATGTTTATCACCGAATGCTTCAGCTCCTTCTCTATGAGGGGGCCGTTTATCGACAGTACGCTGCTGCCGCCGACAAAAATCATTCGCGGAGACGGCCTGGTCTTTAACATCTCCTTTTTGTTCACCATTGCGGCAAGATCATGAGGATAGGTGCCCGGTGCGAACCAGACAACCGTTAGGGATACCGCCATGAGGACGAAGCAGATGAATATGTTGCGGAACATCCTGATCATACGTAACGCCGCCTAAAATTTAAAATATATGAACTGCTGGTTTGAATAGACGCCGAGAAACACCAGCGCGAAGAGCATTCCGAAATAGAGAGCCCACCTGAAGTACCACGGTTTTTCAGAGATGATGATGCGAAGCGGCCTGGAGCTGTTTTCCTGTATTATTTCTATCGCGCCCCAGACGACCAGGGTCAGGAAGAGGGTGATCATTTCAGGGAAAAACGCGGGCTTTGAAAAGCCGAGGAATGTCACCTTGTTCTGCGGCACAAGGAGCAGCCTCAGCTTTTCGTAGTCGAGCGCTATTACGATTTTCATGAGCTTCCCAAAGCCGGTGAAGAGATTGGTAATGAAATACCACCCGTCAGATGTGGAATTCGCCCTGAAAAATATTCCGGCGAATGTAAAGAGCAGGAACGTGTTAATTATTTTAATCGCGTTGTGCAGTTTCGGCACTTTTGAAAGCCCGATGAATGATGTGAATTTATTTCGGATTGAGTTTGTCCAGATGGAAAAGAGCTGATAAAATCCGTTCATGGCTGCCCATATGATAAAGGTCCAGTTCGCGCCGTGCCAGATGCCACTCAGTATAAACACCACCATGATGTTGTACTGCCAGCGCCATCTGGCGACGCGGTTGCCGCCCATAGGTATGTACACGTAATCCCGCAGCCAGGATATCAGCGTGATGTGCCATCTTCTCCAGAGATCGGATATGGATTTGGAGAGATAGGGCCGCTTGAAGTTATCGGTGAGCCTGAAGCCCATGAGCTGACCGATGCCGACGGCCATATCAGAATAACCCGAAAAATCGCAGTAAACCTGGAATATGAAACAGAGGCTTGCTATGATCAGGTAGATACCGAAGTATCCCTGCGGGTTGTTGAATACCTCGTTTGCCACGATGGCGGCGCGGTCGGCGATCACGATTTTTTTGAAGAGTCCCCATGCCATTAGCTTGAGGCCGTCAGCGGTACGCTGATAGTCAAACACATGCTCCTCGTAAAACTGGGGAATCAGTCTTTTCGCGCGCTCAATAGGACCGGCGACTATCTTGGGAAAAAACAGCATATACAGAGAGAAAATTCCGAGATGCCGCTCGGCGTTGATAGTGCCGCGGTGCACGTCGATGAGATAACTGAGGCTGTGGAAGGTATAGTATGAAATTCCGACCGGTATCAAGATGTTCAGCACCGCGGAAGGGTATCGCAATCCGAGAAAGTTGGCGATTTGGGCAATGGACTGGTTGAAGAAGTTGAAATATTTAAAGATGAAGAGGAGAATCAGCGGAAACGCGACCCCGATGAACACATAGAGGCTCCCGGTATGCGAACCGGACGCCCTGCATTTTTCGATACGCAGGGCAATGTAGTAATTGACTATGATGACCGAGAGCAGCGCGACGGCGACAAAAATGTAGTAATAAAATGGGACCTTGCCCGGAATATAGGTGGAATAGTAAAAATAGCAGAAGAAAAAAATGCTTGATACAAGCAACCAGATCCAGCGCCATTTATGCGGTATTAAAAAATAGAGCAGTACTACCGCCGGGAGAAAGATAAAGAATTCTAACGAGTTAAAAAGCATGCCATGTCACATTTGATTACTTAATAAGGTATCGTAGTCTCCGCCTGATTGCATCGTCAACAAAAAATAATTGGAACGTTGCTAAACAGGAATGTGTCTCGTCTGGGTTCGATACCGGCTTGTCACGTATCCAGTATATGACAATATAGTCAAGACAAAATTGTTGTTATCCGCCATGAATCATCCGCGCAAATCTGCGATATGCTGGCTTTATTCTGATAGAATCCATTTCAGGGTGTTTTCAATGTCATACGACGGCTGCCAGCCGCACGCATCGGACAACAATGACCTGTCTCCGATGGCTTTCACGATTTCATTTTTTCTCATTAATGAATCAGATTTCCTGACCTGGAGTGTGACTCCCGAAATTTTTTGCATAAGCCCCAGAAGATCGGACAGCCGGTAACCGATTCCGCTCGCGATGTTGTAGACCTGCCCGTCCTGGAATTGTTCCATCAGGCGGATGTACGCGTCAACCACGTCGCGAACATCAAGAAAGTCGCGGGTAACGGAGAGGTTTCCCAGTTCGATATCCGGCTTTTTTTCTTTAATGGCGCTGGTGATTTTCGGCACGAAAAAATGCGGGTCCTGCCCCCGGCCGATGTGATTGAACGGCCTGACGATGCAGAGCGGGAGGCCGTGGTCGCAATGAAATACCCGGGCGATGTGCTCCGCAGCCGCCTTGCTTGCGCCGTAGTGGTTCACCGGGCTGAGCGGCGTACTTTCGTTTATGGGCTGGCGATCGTCCTCCACGATCCCGTATACCTGCGATGAGCTGACCAAGAGAAAGGCCGGTTTTTTCGCAAGCCGGCCGGCGGCTGAAAGAAGGTTCAGCGTGCCGTTCACATTGATCCCGTAGAGGAGGGATGGGTTGTCGTAAGCGACCCGTGAGATGGCGGCCAGGTGAAAAATGAAATCGGGGGTTGCTTCAGCGATGCAGTCAAGCACCGCGTTTCCGTCGGTGATGTCGACGGCGCGTGTGCCGGGGCCGCCGCTCCTGACGTCGATGCCGGTCACCTGGTGGCCCCTGTCTTCAAGGGCCCGGCGGAGTATGCTTCCCACGAAGCCATTGATGCCGGTAATTAATATCTTCATCGCTCTGTGAGGGTCCGTCGAAGCGCTGTCGCCCTTCATGACGGGGCCCATGTTATGATATGCGCTCAAGGTCTCGCTGGACCATTATCTCGACAAGCTCCTTGAATTTGACTTTCGGCGACCAGCCGAGTTCTTTTTTCGCAAGCGAGTAATCGCCGAGCAAATGGTCGACCTCGCCGGGACGGAAATACCGTGGGTTGATTTTAACCAGTGTTTTCCCGGATTTTGAGTCTATTCCGGTTTCGTTGACACCGGAACCCTTCCACGAAATATCGATGCCAACGTAATTAAAGGCGTGCTCGATGAACTCGCGTACAGAATGGTTCTCATTGGTCGCCAGAAGGTAGTCTTTCGGTTTCGGCTGTTGTAGCATCATCCACATGCCTTCCACGAATTCCTTGGCGTAGCCCCAGTCCCGCTTGGCGTCCATGTTGCCGATCTCGAAGTAATCCTGCGCGCCCATCTTTATACGGGCCACCGCGTCGCTCACTTTTCTCGTTACGAACTCGATGCCGCGGAGCGGCGACTCATGGTTGAACAGTATGCCGGAGCATCCGAAAATGTCGTATGACTCGCGGTAGTTGATAGTGAGCCAGTGGCCGTACAGCTTGGCGGCCGCGTAGGGGCTTCTCGGATAAAACGGGGTGGTTTCCTTCTGGGGAACTTCCTGCACCTTGCCGAACATTTCAGAGCTGGAGGCCTGGTAAAATTTAATTCTCGGGTTGACGATCCGTATGGCCTCGAGCACGCGCGTCACGCCGATGGCGGTTATCTCACCGGTCAATACCGGCTTCTCGAATGAGACGGCGACAAAGCTCTGCGCGGCGAGATTGTAGACCTCATCGGGCTTGATTTTTTCAAACGTACGGATGAGGTTCCCGGTGTCGAGAATGTCGACTTCCAGGAACTCGACATTGTTCCGGATATTGAGCTCTTCAAGTCTCCAGAAATTCGGAGAGCTCGTACGACGGTAGCCGCCGTACACCTTGTATCCCTTTGACAATAAGAGCTGGGAAAGATAGGCGCCGTCCTGACCGGTTACTCCTGTTATGAAAGCTGTTTTACCCATGTCATACCATCCAAATAAATGCTACGTACTATCCTGGCGTGTGAATTCGGATCGATAACCAGAAATGAATTGTAGATTTCTCACTATGGAGGGATGGAGATATTTGTCAATAATCATTTTCGATGACTTATGCGACATATCATTACACTTCAGCAGGCGAGCGTGAGAAAAGCATTGACAAAATAGATAAATTAATAAGATTATAGCGACATTACTATCATGTATTTGCGAGGATTGCCATGACATCACGCAGAATGTTTTTATCCATCATCTCCTGTGTCGCACTCGGCTTTGTCTCGTGCGATGTCGATGTTCCGATAACTGAAATGGTAAAGGCCCGAACGACAATCGAACGGGCACGCACGGCGATGGCCGAGAAATATGACAATGATAACCTGACAAAGGCCGAGGACTGGCTGAAAAAATCGCACGACTATATTATTGCGAAAGACAGTAAAAACGCGAAAATTGCTGCGGAGAAGGCAATCGTCTACGCGGATATTGCACTGCAGACCTCACTGCCTCAAGCCGTCGACGATTTGCTCTCCGACGCAAAAACCGTGTTCAAGGACGCTGACGACCTGTATGCGGAGAAACTCGCGCCGGAGCAATTTACCGCGGCGGGGAACGCAATAGTCGAATCTGAACAGATGAAGGAAGAACAGAACCTGTGGGACGCCTTTGTGAAGGCGAAAGAAGCGGTTGCGGCGGGCACCGAGGCGAAGGAGATAGCGCTCGATCAGGTGCCGCAGCTCAACGGGGAGATCGACAGGCTGAAAAAGGACGCTGAAGACCTCGGCGCCCTGAAGCTGACGGCAGAGCAGAAAAAGGAGGTGGCTGAAGCGTCCGCGAACCTGGATAAAGCGCAGGAGCTCATTGCTCAGAACAGGATAAAGGAGGCGGTACCATTGATAGCGGCCTCCGAAGAGAAGCTCATGAACGTCAAGACGGCAGTGCAGAAGGTTTCGGCAAAGGACCGTATTGCGCAGCTGCGCAAGGAGGTTGAACAGCTTAACAGGGAGCGGGGATCTGAATTTGCCGGTGAGGACCTCGGCGTCGTCACAGCGGCCCTGAATGAAGCCGAGTCCCTGCTTGACCAGGACAGATACGACGAGGCAAGCGGCAAGATAGCGGAAGCGGAAAGCGCGCTCGCCCAGGCGAAAGAGAAGACTACGAAGGGACTGGCAATTGACAAGTCGAAATCAGTGCAGAAGTTGCTCGAGGAAGTGAAGAAAAAGGACGCCGATAACAAGTTCCAGGACGAGATCGCCCGCGCCTCGGAGACGATCGCCGAGGGAAACACGCTGCTGGAGAGCGGTTCCTACCCGGAGAGCCTGGCGAAGTATAATGATGCCGAGTCCCTCCTCTACTCGCTCGGAGTCGCGCGCGAAAAGGACTATCTGAAAGACAAGGGCCTCCTTGAAGACGCGGAAGGCAAAAAAATATATAAAGTTATATACAACAGACAAAAGCGCGACTGCCTCTGGAGGATTGCGGACAAGATCTACAATAACGCCCGGCTCTGGCCGTTAATATACATGGCGAACAAGGACCAGATCAAGGATCCGGACCTCATTTTCCCGGGACAGAGATTCGTGATCCCCGATATACCGAAAAAGAAGGAAAACGGCCGGAGTGAAGAAAAGGATAAAGAAGCCGTTAAAGAAGAGGAGATGTGAAGGAATCAGCCTGAATAAACAGGAATCCGTCTCTAAAATGAACGAGGATTTGTCGGAATAATTTGTGAAACGTAGAGTTCTCTCTGTATATATATGCCTGATCGCCTCAAGCCTCATGTCAGGCCTGCACGCGAGGGACATTAACCTCGATTCCATTTATATCAGGAGCGGTTCCCGGTACTACGACAGGCTGCTGGAGAAAAAAGTTGAGGCCTACCAGGCCGCCCATTCCCAGTTCGTCGACCGGAACGTCATATTTGCCTGCTGGGGAGACGGATTTACCCTCCTGTATGCCAAGGAACTGCCCGAGCTGAATATCATCTATTCATTCAACCGGACGGCCCGCCGCTGCCGCGAGCTTTTCAGGCTGACCGGGACCATCACCGCGTTCAAAAACAGCGCCAGCGGGAAGTACCTTTTCGTCAAGCGGATCCTGGCCGGCGCGGACATGGTCCCGCGCGGGGAAACCCTTGTGCTGAACTGCGGAACGAGGCAGATCACGAAGATCGAGCCCGCCTATCCGTTTATAGATTTTTCCCTTGCGCCCGGAGGAGACACCATACTCTATGAATCGAAAGAGGGGATCGTCGAATATTTTCCTGAAACCGGCGTGAAGAGACTTGAAATCAGAAGGAGAGAATATGCTTCGGTTGCGACCCCGGGTGCGCCGACAATTGCGTACCTCTCCCCCAACAGGAAAAAGACCGTGGTTGTCAGCGGCAGCGGCGGTTCGTACCGCTCGAAGATCATCTCCCGGGCGGGATCGTTATCGCTGCCCGGCATAACCTCGGCAAGCGAGATCCACTGGATTGACAATAACCTGCTGGTCTACCGGATGGGGGACGCGGGCAACTACTCGGTGAACCTGTACGACACGAACGCGCGAAAATCGACGCTGCTCACGGGCAACTCACTGAATACGAACATACAATTTTCGGTGTTCCCGAAACTCGTGGCGTTCCTGAAAGACCAGGTGATCCACATCTATGATGCAAGGAAGAAGGAGACCGTCAATACCGGCCTCGAGGGGGAGGACGTGAGCTTCTCTCCGGATGGCAATCGGTTCGCTTCGCTCTATCTGAAAAAGCTGTTCATCACCGGGGTCGCGACGGTGTCGAAGAAGAATGCTGCATTGACGAAACTGGCGCGGCAGATCCAGGAACTGTACAGGGTCTGCCTTGATTCCAGCGGGGACCTTGCCAATGAATATTCCCCGGAATATATCAGAAAAAAGATTGCAGTGTACCGAAAGATGTCGGACTGACACGGCTCATCGGTCCGCGACGAGAATACTTTCCGGGAGACCGGCAGCATGTTTGAAAATTTATTGAACTCGATCAGGCGGCGATGCATTAATTATTTTATCCGGTTGAACACCGGCGCCAGACCTGTGTTTCGACCGCCGGTGGAGCTCCCGGAACCGGTGAAGAAGAAAGACAGGCCTATTGTAAATGTCATTTTATTTATACTTACGTTTATAAGCACTACTTTTATTGGTGGATTAGGGTATGATTCGTTTCATTCGGCTTTAATAAATGGATTATTTTATTCAGCCACGTTAATGGTGATATTACTATGCCATGAATTTGGGCATTATTTCGCCGCAAAGAAATTTGGGGTAGATTCAACATTGCCATATTTTATACCAGTCCCAATACCTCCAGTTGGAACAATGGGAGCAATTATAAAAACAAGATCATTAGTACCAAGTAGAAGAGCACTTCTCTATATTGGAACTATGGGACCACTTCCGGGATTTATCCTTAGCCTTGTAGCAGTTATTGTTGGTATATTTTATTCAGAAATAAAACCATTGCCTACTGGCAGTGGTGATCTGATGATTTACGGAGATTCATTACTAATTACAATTATCGTGAAAATAATACATGGCACTATTCCTTCGGGATCTGATATTTTTTTCTCTCCTTTCGCTATGGCTGGATGGTTTGGTTTCCTCATAACTAGTTTAAATCTTATGCCAATCGGTCAACTCGACGGCGGACATATTGTCTATGCATTGATAGGTCGGAAACAACGTTGGTTTGGATGGGGTGCATTATTTTGTCTTTTAGTTTTATCATTTATTTGGTGGGGATGGATTATCTGGATCGTTCTTACGCTCCTGATACTAATGGTGGCACATCACGAAGTGCCAGAAGGAGAAACTCTTTCCGTGGCAGAAAAAATAATCGGATGGGTATGCATCATTATTCTTATTTTAACTTTTGTTCCAGTTCCGTTGAAGATTCTTTGATATGAGGCTGATTCTTCAGGCTTCGGTTAGATAATACCATCACTATTTTTTGGCATTGACCTTCCGGTATTCGATGTAGTTTCTGATCACCAGTACGGCGCAGAAGATGTCTGCGCCGTACCAGGCGGCCATGAGGCGGTAAAATGTCTGCGCATCGATGGCTGAGTTGAAAAATACGAGCGCCCGGCGGCCCGACAGAGCGTCGGCGCCGAGGAGCAGCACGGCCGTGGTCATGGCAATCAGGAGGGCGATGGTGATGCACACGGACGCCACGGATTTCTGTTTGATGAAGACGACTACGATCAGGAATGTCAGCACGGCAAGTATGATAAAGGTCATGGCATCCTCCCCTTTCACGACGGCGGCTTCATGGTTCCTGCCGGGATCAGCGGTGTATTGAACTTGACAGGCAACCCACAATACACCTATATTTGAGCATAGAAAAAAGGTCCAATGATAAAAGCAAGTTTTTATCATATTTTCCCGCAGATAAGCTTTTTGTCCGGCCGATAAAGGATATTCGGCCAAGAAAGCCTGAGCGCGTCAGTGCAATCAGGATAAAATAGAAAAAAATTGTTGCAATTACGGAGAACTCTTGAATGTTACTCCGGACAAAATTAACAATAAAGAGATACATGCCATGATTCAACGCAAGCAGATTATTGAGATGATTTTACTTTGGGCCGTTGCAACCGCGCTCTCGTGCGCGACCATCGGAGAGCAGAAAATCCGCGCCGACAACAGGGCGTTCCTTGACGCGCCGTTCACCAGGGGGGTGGATAGGGAAACCTTCCGCGTCGTTATCATGTCGGACACCTATCAGGTGGTTCAGGTGGATTACCGGGATACCCTGGAGCGGCAAAAGGACCCGGGCGGGGATCGGTATATCTGCGATGAAGTCAAGAAATACAACAAGATAGACGAATTCCGGGAGGGCATGTATCACGTCTCGCTCTACCCTGATCGAGGCACCCTGAGAAAGGTGCGTCCCTTTAAGCCGTTGAACCTGATCGAGCTGGATAACCTGGTGCTCGAAGACCTTCAGCGATGGTCCTTCAAGTTTCCCAAGGGGATCGTCGTGCCGAATAACCTGTACATCAAATATCGTGTCGTCCTCAGGAAGAGGCAGAGCGACGCCGAGATATTCAGGGAAGTGGAAGAGAAGATGAAGGCCGATGACGACGAGTGACCGGCCGCTCCTATAGAGACGTGGTGTTTATTATCAGACGCACCGCGTTCTCATCCATCATCAGCTTGCGCGATATCTCACCGGAACTCCAGCCCTTGTTGGAAAGTTCCCGCACCGTGCGAATGACGTTGTCGTTGATGTTTTTCGGAGCGGCCGAGTTTCCCTTCACCTGCTTCAGGATCGGATTGTTGTTGTCAACTGCCTGGATAAAATCGGCAAACTGGCGCATCTTTTTATCCGTCTCGGAAAAGAGCTCCTGAAGCCTGGTGTCCGTGCTGCTGATTTCGTTCCTGAGGGTCTCGACCTTGTTGAACATCGCCTGAATCTGCTTCACCCTGGCTTCCATGATTTCAGAGAGGCTGTCCAGCTCGTTGAATTTGTCCTTGATTTCCTTGATGTCGTTTTCACGGGTCTTGAGGATGAGAAGGTTCTCCTCGACGGCGCGCAGGTGCTGGTTGATTTTGTCGACCCGCTTTTCCGACTTGTCGACCACTTTCTGGAAGGACCCTATTTTACCCTCAACCGATTGAATCAGTATGTCCGCCTTGTTCACGGAATCGAGGTTCCGGGCGATAATGTCCTCGTATTCATGGAGCTCCCTGATTCTGGACTCCAGGCTCGCGTAGCTTTCCATGAGCGCGTCGATACGCGAGCTAACGGCATCGATTTTCGAAAACTGTTCCTGAAAGCCGGAAACTTTTTGCATGGCGTGGTCGCTCATTTCCTCGAGCGCCCTGATTTCGTTCTCGATATCTGAAAGCTTTTCCTTCTTGTTCTGGTATGCCCTGATCTCACGGTCGAATTCCTTGGTCAGCTCCTTGATGTACTCGATGTCGGTGAAGAACTTGTCAAGGTGCTGCGCCTCTTTACGGGAGATCTCGAGCATGCCGTTCAGGCGCTCGATCGAATCGTTGACCTCGCGGATGAGACCTTCGGTTTTGGAGAATACCTTGCTCTGGTCTTCATAATTCAGTATCTCGGATTTTATCGAGGCGAGGCGCTCTTCCATCGCGGAAAATTCGTCTCTGGACTTTTCGACGTTTTTCTGCATCTCGGCGTTTTTCGTCTCCGCGAGATCGGTAATGCGCGATTCAAATTCGAAAAACCGTGACTGAAAGTCCTCGATTTCTTTTTTTACCGACTCGGCCTCGCGCCGTGATGCCTGCACGATTTCGTCGCGCTTGGTGATGGCGTGAATGCTAAGGTTATCAAGCTCGCCCCTGATTTTGTCGACCTCCACTTCGAAGGTTTTAATCAGCCTGGATTTTGACTCGTTCACGTTTGATTCGACCGAGTTGATCTTGGAGTAGAGCTTGTCTATATCGTCCTTGAAGTTGACCATTAAATTTCCCTTTGCCTCGTCAAACTCCGATTCGAATTCCTGAAGCTTGCTGTAGAGAACGTCGATGGACTGCTGTATTTCACTTTCGACGCTGGAGCTCCGTTCCTTGATTTCGGAAAAGACCTTGCCCTCGAGATCGGAAAGGTTGATTTTCAGCATTTCAATCTGGTTCTGGAGATTCGAGGCTCCCTCGACGGACCTGGCCACGCCCTCGATTTTCATCTTGAAGTTCTGGAGGAGGATTTCGCCGGTCTCAGTGACGCGCTGGTCCATTTCGAGTAGGGAGCGCTCGAATGATTCCGTCAGGTCGATGAGCTTCTGGCGGCTGCCGTTGACCAAGTCGTCTTCCTTGATGTCGATCGATTCCCTGAGCCTGCTGATCTGTTCATTGAACTCGGACGTCAGCTCACGGGATTTTTCCTTGAGTCGGTTATTAAAATTCTGGAGTATTTCCATGCTCTCGCCTTTGAGCGATTTGACGGTCTCTTTCATGAAAGACATGTTGTGGGACAGTTCTGAGAAGCCTTCCTGCGCGCCGGCGATAAATTCTATCTGCTTGTTTACGTCACGGGCTGACTGGGATATCACCCGAATGTCTTCCTCGACTTTTTTAAGATTGGTCTTCTCGATGTCAAGGCCCTGTAGCTTGTCCTCAATTTCCTTAACAGATGAGTTGATATTTTTCGAAAGGGCGGTCGATTTCTTTATTAAAATGTCCATTTCTATGGTGGCGTCGTTAAATCGCCTGTTCTCGGTTTCCGCGAGCTTTTTGAATTCATCGAACAGCCGCGACGAATATCTCCTCAACTTGGCCATCTTGAGGTTGGTCCGATCGAGTTTCCGGAAAGCGATGAGCATTCCGAGGCAGACCACACAAGTAATGATATTGAATATCATGATGTTATCTCCGCTGTTCATATAAAGATGTCTAATATGCAAAAAAATATACAATGGAATTGATTTGTCAATCCAAATTTTATGTCACATTAGCATAGCCAATTTTTTAATTAATAGTATTGACAAAAACCCTTTCCTTTTAAAATAGTACACTCATTATTTTCTGAACACTTTTTTTATCAATAACAAGAATGCAACTGATGTTTATATATATGAGGTGAATGATATGAAGAGGACATTTCAGCCTAGTAAAGCAAAAAAATTCAAAAAACATGGTTTTCGGGAGCGTATGAGTACGTCCGGGGGACGGCAGGTTTTAAGAAATAGACGGAGCAAAGGGAGGCATAAATTAACGGTGTCTGACGAAAGGAGATTGCCGAAATAATTTTTTTTATCGTGAAACGCATATATTCTCTAAAAGGAAGGAACTTATTTAAGGAAGTTTATCTCAAGGGCAGGAAATTACAGGGAACGGGTATTCGTTTATTTATTCTTAAATCAAGTAAAAGCGGATGTGCAGAGCCTGACAATAGCAGCAGTCGATCATACGGAAAGAAAATAAAAATTGCAATTGCACTGACCAAATCATTCGGGAAAGCATATATCAGGAATAAAACAAAGAGAAGAATTCGAGCAATCTGCACTCAGTTATTCGATGACTTTAAGGACGGGTTTTTCATTATTATCAGAATAGACAGTGATTTTAAGGACCTTGTATATGAAGATCAGAAAGGGATTTTAAAATCACTATTTGCTCAAGCGGGATTATTGAACAGCGATGCGAATAAATCGAAATAATAATATAATTGATACACTATTCTCCGGCTTTATTATACTCATTATTAAGGTTTATCGTACCATACTATCACCGCTGCTGCCTTCGTCCTGCAGATTTTATCCATCCTGCTCCGCATATGCAATCGACGCTCTGAAAAAGCACGGCCTCGTCAAGGGAGTGTATCTGGCGGTACGGAGGATCGTACGCTGCCATCCCCTCAACGATGGCGGCTTTGACCCGGTGCCCGACACATTCCGCTTCTTTAAATAGGTTCCCCCCAATTAAAGAATACCATGCGTGATGCGTTTCATCCATGGCTGGTCCTGCGGCCGTGGTGATTGAATCGCGCGTCTTAACGTTAACAGAAAAGGACAATAACAATGGACAAAAAGAATATCATAGCCATTTCCCTGATCGCCGCTCTCTGGGTCGGATATTTTATCCTGTTCAAGCCGGAGCAGCCGAAGCGAAAACCCGCAGACAAGAAGGTGGAGGCCGAGGCTACAGAAGCCGTCACTGAGACACGGGGCGTGTCGCCCGTAGCGATGCGACCCGTTGCCGCGGGAGGCGCGGAGAAGCTCGTCACCGTGAAAACGAAAAAGTTTGCGGTGACCCTTTCCAGCAGGGGGGCCGCGATCACGGAATGCAACTATGTCGAGAGAAACATCAATCTAATTGTGAAGGAAAACCCGTTCAACGCTGCGGGAATCCTTGATTTTGCCGTGAACTTCAGCGATGATGAATTTGACGGCGCCAATCCTCTCGGCAATACGGTATGGATGTACCGCCAGGAAGGGAATAAAATAATCTATTATACCTACGTGCAGGTGAACGGAAACCCGGTACGAATTGAAAAGGCGTATATTTTTCCCGAAGACGGATACGGGTTTAGGGTTGAATACCGGCTTATCAACAACGGGAGAGGCAGCATAGCGTTGAAAAACGGCTCTGTAATTTTTTCACCGGGCGATCTCCTTGGACCTGCTCTTGACTATAATAATTCCTACAACCGCATGATGAGCATCTATTCGCTCAACGGGAGCTTCGAGAAGGAAGATAAGAGCGGCGGTTCCTTTCTCGGATGCGGTTCATCGTCGGGCGGGGAGCCCGTAAAAAAGGAGACCGGGTCGACCAACTGGGTCGGTCTCATGAGCCGTTATTTTCTGGTGATCATGGTGCCCGAAGGGGGTGCGGGGTCCGGCGTAATCTGGGAAAACAGGAAAGAATCGGGATTTCGGACCGGCATCTATGTCCCGCTGAACAGCCTTGAGCCGGGAAGGGAGATCAGAAAAAACTTCAAGGTATATCTCGGCGAAAAGGACAAGAAAAAACTGGCGTCCGTGGATGCATCGATCGTCGCAGCGGCTGACGTGAACAAGATCATCGAACCGATACGGGACTTTGTCATTTGGTGCCTCTTCTACATCAACAAGCTCGTCGGGAACCTGGGATGGGCCCTTGTGATTTTCTCCATAATAACCAAGCTTGTATTTCTGCCGCTGACCCTCAAGTCCACGGAATCAATGAAGAAGATGCAGCAGCTCGCACCCAAGCTGAATGAGTTAAAGGCGAAGTACAAAGACAAACCGGACGTGATGCAGCAGGAGATGATGAAGATGTACAAGGAGAACAAGGTAAATCCGATGGGCGGGTGCTTTCCGCTCCTCCTGCAGATGCCGTTTTTCTTCGCCCTGTACAGCGCCCTCATCGATTCAATCGATCTCTGGCGGGCGCCGTTTATATTCTGGATGAAAGACCTTTCAATGCCCGATACTGTGCTGACCGTGTCGGGATTTAATCTCAACATTCTTCCGATAATTATGACGGCAACCACCTTCATTCAACAGAAATTGTCGGCGGTTGATGCCGGTGGGCAGCAGCAGAAGATGATGCTCATGTTGATGCCGGTGATGTTTATTTTCATATTCTGGAGCATGCCGTCGGGACTGGTCCTCTACTGGGCGCTGCAGAACATTTTCCAGATTGCACACCAGCTGTTCATCAATGTAAGGACGAAAAAGGAAAAGAAGAGCTGACAGCTTTTCGGCGCCCCCGGCCGCGGAATAATGAGAATGGGGGATACTACCGTGCCGTGTCCGGGATCACCGCTATCAGATTTTCCCGGGCGCTTTGAGTTGAAATGTTAGGAAAAGATTTTGTTCGTATATTTCAGGAGGCAAACCATGAAGGTTATTGAAGTTGAAGGGAGAACCGCGGATGACGCGACAAAAAAAGCGATTGCCGAGCTCGGCATTTCCGATGCCTCAAAGATAAAAATCGAAGTTATAGACGAGGGAAAGAGCGGAATATTCGGCTTCGGAGTGTCGAGGCCGGCTAAAATAAGGTTGTATTACAACATTGACACCAAAGACATCGGCGATACGATCCGGGATGTCATAAGCAATATTTTCAAGCGCATGGAAATCGAATGCAGAATAGCCGACATCAAGGAAGGCGAATCAAAAGTCTATATAGAGCTTGAAAGCAAGAACAGTTCCGGGCTTGTTATCGGAAGGAAGGGAAAGACTCTAGAGTCGCTTCAGTTTATGGTAAATCTCATCGTGAACAACAAGACGGGAAGCGATAAGAAAATTATACTCGATATTGAGTCCTACCGTGCCAAGCGGGAACGGGCCCTCCGGAAAATGTCGAAGGATATCGCCTTCAAGGTCATTAAATCCGGGAAGCCGTGGACCCTCGAGCCGATGAATCCCTTTGAGCGACGCCTGATACACCTGACCCTCCAGAATGACTCGAGGGTGACAACCAAGAGCGAGGGGCAGGGGATTTATCGTAAAGTCACCATTATGCCGAAACAGTAGCACTGAACCATGGCTGAAGAAACCATCTGCGCACCTTCAACACCGCCGGTTAATTCTTCAATAGCGATTATCAGAATCAGCGGCTCCGGGACGCTCGTGGCCGCCGATCCCGTCCTCGGTTTTCCCGAAGCACCGGAGCCGCGTCATGCCTATTATCTGCAGCTCTTGGAGGGCGGGGCGGCGATCGATGATGTGGTCTTCGTATATTACCGGGCGCCCCAGAGCTATACCGGCGAGGACATGGGTGAGATTTTCTGCCACGGCAATCCGATCATCGTGCAAAAAATTATCCGGCTTCTGAACCGCCGTGGAGTGCGACTGGCGGAGCCTGGTGAATTCACCAAGCGGGCTTTTTTGAACGGGAAGGTGGATCTTACCGAAGCGGAGGCCGTCAACCACATCATCATGGCGAAAAGCGAGTGGGAGATTGAAACATCACTCAGACAGATGCACGGCTCTCTTCGCCAACTTATATCAGCCGTGCGGAATCGGATTATCGATTTAAAGGCCGATATTGAGGCTGAAATAGATTTTTCTGATGAGGAACTTGAAGGCATTGGCACGGAAAAATCACTGGAGTCGGCGCAGTGGATACGGGAATCACTTGAGAATATGCTAAGCAAATGCAGGACGGGGGAGCAGCTGAGCCACGGCATAGACATCACGATTACAGGCAAGCCCAATGTAGGAAAATCGAGCATTTTAAACCTGCTGCTCAACCGCGAGCGCGCCATAGTGACGGATATCCCCGGCACCACAAGGGACATCATACGCGAGCCGTTTCAGATCAGCGGAATGCATGTCAACCTGAACGATACGGCAGGCATCGACATCCCCGGCGACGAGATTGAGAAAATCGGAATGGATTTAAGCCATCAGAAAATTGAAACGTCCCCGTTCGTTATCGTAGTCTGCGACGCGGTTTCGGGAATTACGGCGGCTGACCGGAGCATTCTGGGAAAAACCGGGAGAAAAAAAAGGATCATCCTCATCAACAAGACTGATATTGCACGGCGGGAGGATATTGAAAGGGCAGGCACGGAGGTCGGTGAAGAAGCAATTGAATTCTCGGCAAAAACCGGGAGCGGCCTGGAAAAATTGAAGGAGGCGATAGCGCGTCGTATAAAAAATGAATACGCCGATATAGAACATACATTCATAGCGGATTTAAGAATAATCTCACTGCTGGAAGATGCCGTAGAGACGACGGGCAGGATAAGGAATTTAATCGTACGGCGAGATCCGGGTGAAATCATAGCCTTTGAATTGCAGGCCCTCATGGACATCCTCTCGGGCATAACAGGCGAAATAACACCCGATGATATCCTTGACTCAATATTCAGCAGGTTTTGCATAGGCAAGTGAGTATGACCGCCGGTGGGCCATGCCGATGGAACATAATATTCGTTCCCGGCGCCGACAATAATCTTTGCTCGCCGGCCAATTTTTATTACATTAATAATACAATATAATTGACATTTTTATTAATGAGACATTAATTAAGCCACTCATCCGATATTCGGCGCGGTTAACGTATATGGACAAAAGCAGAATAGACAAGACCAAACATAACATCGGCGTTCAGAAGCTTGACGAAAAGACGAGAAAGAACCTGTTTGAAAAATTCGTCGAGGGCGGCGGGAAGGTCATTGACGAGAAGACCCTGCGTCGAAACATCGCCATCAGCCGGGAAAAGCAGAAAGAGCTATCCCGCCGTGATCTAAAGGCGGAGCGTAATAAGCGTATAGCCAGAGAGCAGCAGTCCTCCGACGAGCGGAGAGTCTACAGAAACGTAAAGGCCGACGAACAGAGCGATATCAGCGCATTTGCACTTATGCTCTGGAAGTTGAAGATCCGCATTAAGATGAAGTTTCTCGGAATAACCGGGTTGGGCGGTTATTTTTTCAGCGGCCGGTTTTTCAAGAAATTCAATAATGCGTACAAGCCGGCTCTCATGGATATCCAGATTTTGTTTCTGGAAATATTCAGGAAGAACCCCGCTGTCGGCAGGAACATTACCGCGAAGCTCGATGATATCAAGCCCCTGTATTACGAGCTCATAGAAATGGTCGGGAACCTCTTTGACAAGATTGAAGTGGACCAGATAATGGATAATTATGTTAATTTTCCCGACCTGCCGAAAAAGATAGTGGATCTGAAAGAGCAAATTCTCGGGCTGTACCGGAAACTCTACGTCCTGAATGCATTCGAAAATTCCATACTCCTGGCGTACGAGCAGGCGATAACTATATATTTGCGGGTCGAGGAAAACGCGGCTGATTCTCGTTTCACACTTTCCAGGAGAATGCGCACCAGCGTATTTGTTATTTTCCATAAACTTTTCCCGCGCCTGCATATGCTTTTCTGCATGTACCAGGGGAGGCCCTATGACGTTTATGATCCCGACATCGAAGGAATCCTCGGAGTAACCGAAGCCGAGAAGCCGGGCAATCGACAGCTGGCCAAGTACTTCGAGGAAGCTGCAGCGCTCCAGGAGGAGCAGGTAAAGGCGGAAATTGCGGAAGAGATCGTGGAACCTGACGTTGAGACGGCGAAGGCGATACGGCAGGGCCTTGAAATGATGGCGGTCCTGGACATGAACCGGCTGCGCAAGGAGTACGACAAGTCGCGGCTGTTCGAGCGGGTAAGCGACGCCGATAAAGTCTTCATCACATACCTGCTGTTCAATGAATTCGACCGGGAATATTCGTTCATCATGACCACTAACAAAATCAAGTTCAGGACAGATTTTGTTGCGAGGACCAAGATCGATTTCAAGGCCAGGCTCATCGACCTGTATGACAAGATGAGAAAAAGCTCGGATAGTCTGAAGGAATACGCGGAAGAGCTGATGAATTACGATAAGGTGAGACGGGAAAAACCGACCAGCAGTTCCCAGTATATCGAATACACCAAGCGGATGGAGGTCGTTGAAAGGAAAAAAGATTCAATAGGCAAAAACGCTCTGGCTGAGGTTAGAGACTACATGATAGGAATTGCTCAGGAGCTGAAGGTCCTGCTGAACGACATGGACGGCGCCCAGATATACATTGAGAATCCACAGGAGGCGTTGGTTTTTGATTCCCTCATTGAAGGAGAAAAAAAAATAAACGGGAAAAAGATATACGAAGCCCTGTACGTGGTGTATTGTTACGCGATGGCCTTCGCCCATCGGCTGGGCGATGCAGGGGACCTTTCCGGCGCGCTTGAATTTAAAAAGGAAGAGCTTGATCAGATGCAAAAGGACATGAAGGAGCGCGCCGGCGCCAGGCAGGAATCCGAAGAGCAGCAGAAAAAATCGGTGCTGGAAGAGCTTGATGACATGATATAATAAGCCTCCCCTCACGGACAATCCTTCGATCTGTTTTTCCTGATTTCATTGCTGCGAATTGTTATAATCGCTTCTCTTGTTGATGATAAATTTTCGTCACGGTAGGGAACGGCTCGTCTGTTGACGAACACCGCATCGAGTTCCCCCGCCGAGAGCGGATTTATTATACTGGTTTTTGCAGCAAGGGTTCCTTCCCGCTTTCCCCCGACTGACGGACCTTTTCCGATGAGAAACCCGGCATCCAAAAGCGCGACACGCACCTGAGGGGCGCTGGAATATGTGGTAAGAACGGCGTCGTGACTCATCAGGCGGAAGATGTGCCGGAAAAAGTCGACAGACCAGAGCTCCGGGTTGCGGGAGGGAGAAAAAGGATCGAAAAAAACTGCGTCGAACAATGTATCCGTAATCGTGCGTACAGATTCCCGCGCGTCGCCGAACAATACCCGAATGGTATTGTTTCCGTAATGGCAGTCACCCGTCTCGTATGCGTGTTTGATAGATGCGAATGCATCATCACGCGGGTCATTGAAAAATAAGGACTGGAGTACAGGAAGAAGCGTCCGTTCCTTTTCAAGTGAGAGTATGGAAACCTGCCCGGAATATTTTTGCGCGGATAGTTCCGTGATCAGCGCCAGTATGTTATAGCCGAGACCGAATCCGACATCGAGTACCGAACAACGGTCTCCGGTTTTTTCCAGTATGCCGGAAGGGCGTACATGTTTGAGTAGAGCTTCCTCGTACGCCCCTGAAAGTGAATGCATGTGCTCATTATACTCCTTGAAGTAAAGGGTATATGAACCATCGTTTGTCTTCACGATCTTAAAATCCGCATGATCCATTGACGAGCTTTCCCTGATTCGTCTCTACCGGGATTCCAGTATCGCGGATGAAACTGGAAACCCGGTAATGTCGAAATCGATTAGTGCAGCACAGCTTTCCTCGCCGCATTTTTTGCGGCGGATTGTGGCGGTATTGAGAATGCCGGTGATCATTTCCTGGCGTTCCTGAATCTGTCTGATGTCCGTTGCGTGAACCCGAAGATAGCTTGCCAGGATAAGCACGGCCCGGTTTTTTCCGGCATTCAACAGTGATTTTCTAATGGTCCTTTGCATTTTATTCTGTTCAACTTCCTCTGTGAAATCGAGCACAATATAAACACTCAATATATTATTGTGAATTCCTTCCCATGCATCGTTCATGCGCAATGAGGCAGAGCATGACAGCAGAACTGAGAATATGACCTGCCAAATAAAAAATGTATAAGAGTTACTCTCATGTGTCCCTTTTTGAATTGCAGATTTAAATATGGAACTAATTTTTTTTCTCATTGCTGTTTTATTATTGACCTGTGACTTAAAGCAGATGGCATTATTATCTTTTCAATATTGGAAAAAAAGAAACTCTTGATCTGTATTATGTCCTACTAATATGAGCGTTTCACTTTTTCAATGAAATTAATATATTATGAAAAAAATATTATTCATCGAGCCAAAACCACCGGGCGAGCATATATTCAGCCGATTCGCGCTGCCGAGAATCGGGGTTTTCGTTCTTGCGACAATGATGAAAAACCGCGGATGGCATGCTGAGATAATTATTGAAGATCTGCATGCTGTCGATGATGAACTCTTTGCGGACAGGGATATCGTCGGCATATCCACCATAACGCCTACCGCAGCCAACGCCTATGCCATTGCCGACAGGGTCAGGGACATGGGCATACCGGTCATCATGGGAGGGCCCCATGTGACTTTCCTTCCGGATGAAGCGCTTGAGCACGCTGATTTTGTCGTACGCGGCGAAGGAGAGATGCCGCTTATGAAATTCATCGACGCATGGGAAACGGATGGTGATTACAGTACCGTTCCCAATTTATCCTATAAACTGAATGATGATACCATTCACAATCCGATGCAGGCCTTTGAAAAGAACCTGGACCGCTTTCCGATCTGCGATTTCTCGCTGATAAAGGATAAAAAAGAGCTGAAGGTGATACCGGTCCAGACATCAAGGGGATGTCCCTATGACTGCTCCTTCTGTTCGGTCACGGGCATGTTCGGGAAAAAGTACCGGTACCGGTCGAATGATCACATACTCGAGGAGCTGCGGCAGCATAAGGCGTCTGGTAAAATGATATTTTTTTATGATGATCATTTTGCCGCGAACAGAAGGAGGGCCAAGGAGCTCCTCAGGGCGATGATAGATCAGGGACTGACCTTCAAGTTCTCAACCCAGGTACGCGCCGATATCGTGAACGACCTTGAACTGATGGAGCTCATGAAAAGGGCCGGCTGTCATACCCTCTTTATCGGATTCGAGTCGTTTAATCCGGACAGTCTCATTGAAATGAAAAAGAAGCAGACTGTCGAAGACATCATGAAATCAGTCAGTGTCATACATTCGTATGGCATTCATATTCATGGTATGTTCGTTCACGGTTTTGACCGGGACACCTGGATGTCTGTAAAGCATACGGTAAAGATAGCGAAAATGCTTGAGCTCACGTCAGCACAATTTCTGCTGCTCACCCCCTTCCCGGGCTCTGAATATTACGAGCATGCCGAAAAAAGGATTGTATTTAAAGACTGGGGGATGTACGATACGCATCACGTAGTGTATCAGCCAATTAATTTCTCGATACGGGGACTGCAGCGGGCCCAGACTTACAGCCATGAGAATTTTTATTCAGTCCCGCAAATATTGAAAAAGCTCGTGAAGCGAAAATGGATTGCGCTTGGTATTGCCATATATGCCCGCTTTATTAACCGGAAATGGAAAAAAGACAACAGGGACTATCTCAAAACGATCCATTTCATGAAAAAAAACATTTCACCAGTAGCCGGCGAGATATCTCCTTACGAAGCACAGTCCTGAAACTACTGGGGTTTCCGGTATGGCAAAGAGATTGATCCTCAATGGCAGGGTGCAGGGAGTGTTCTGCCGGGCCTACTGCAGCCAGTATGCCCGAAAGCACCGGATACGCGGGACTGCATCAAATCTGACGGAAGGTACCGTCAGAGTTCTCCTCGCGACGGACGATACCGAGCTGGTCAACCGCTACATTGCGGATCTCAAGGGAAACCCTAACGAATTCACGTTCTACGGCAGGATCGATACGGTCGATGTGTATGATTATTCGGGGACGATTGACGGCGACTACCAATTTTGACATTCAACGTGATTAATATAATCAAGGAAAAAGGAAAAACGAACCGGGCCTTTCGGCCCGGTTCGCTGTCTTTTTACCATTTCCCGGTCTTTGATAGCGATGGTTTTGGCAGATCTTTCAGTTCAGCAAGGGCTTCATTGACATCGTCCTGATGAAGCTCATGGTCCACCAGCTTGTTCTGCAGAAACAGGTCGTAGCCATACAGGTCCATCAAACCATGACCGCTAAGGTTGAACAGGATGACTTTTTCTTTTCCTTCTTCCTTCGCTTCTTTCGCCTTGCGGATTACCGCGGCGACCGCGTGACTCGTCTCAGGCGCGATTATCAATCCCTCCGTTTTAGCGAATATGAGCGCCGCCCTGAAGCATTCGGTCTGCGGGATGGCCATCGGCGTCATCAGACCTTCCACCACGCACTGGGATACCAGCGGCGCCATGCCATGATAGCGGAGGCCACCGGAGTGAATCGGCGCGGGCACGAAGCTGTGGCCGAGCGAATGCATGGGGAGAAGCGGCGTCATCTTAGCGATATCGCCATGGTCATAGATAAAGGGTCCCTTGGTGAGGGTCGGGCATGATGTCGGCTCGACCGGTATTACTTCGATGTTCTTGCCGTTGATCTTGTCGCTGACAAACGGGAAGGAGATGCCCGCGAAATTGCTTCCGCCGCCGGCACAGCCGATAACGATATCAACCTTCTTCTCGCCGAACATCTTCAGCTGCTGCTTCGCCTCCTGGCCGATGATCGTCTGGTGGAGGAGGACGTGGTTGAGCACGCTCCCGAGGGAGTACCGTGTCTCTCCGGTCGTGTCCGTCACCGCGGCCTCGACCGCCTCGCTGATCGCTATGCCGAGGCTTCCGGGAGTGTCGGGGTGCGCCGCAAGCACGTCGCGGCCCGCCTTCGTCTCGGGGCTCGGGCTGGGTATGCAGGTCGCTCCCCATGTCTGCATCATGACTTTACGCATCGGCTTCTGCTCGAAGCTGATCCGAACCATGAAGACCTTGCACTCCAGGCCGATGAGGCCGCAGGCGAAGGCGAGCGCGCTTCCCCACTGTCCGGCGCCGGTTTCTGTCGTCAGCTTCTTGATGCCGAATTCCTTGTTATACCATGCCTGGGCCACTGCGGTGTTAGGCTTGTGGCTGCCGGCCGGCGACACGCTTTCGTTTTTGTAGTATATACGCGCCGGGGTCCCCAGCGCCTTTTCGAGAAAATGCGCGCGGTGGAGCGGTGACGGTCGCCAGCGGTAGAGAATTTCAAGAACGCCCTGGGGAATGTCGATCCACCGCTTCTGGCTGACCTCCTGCTCAATAAGGTTCATCGGGAACACGGGGGCAAGCATGTCGGGCGAAACCGGATTTCCGTCGGGACCGAGCGGCGGCTGGAGAGGGGTCGGCAGATCTGCCGCTATGTTGTACCATTTCTTCGGAATGTCCTTTTCGTTCAAAAATACTTTTGTCTGCATACGTTACTCCTTGTTGATTGGTATATTGCTGTTTCCTCAAGCACTCCTGCTTTTCTGGATTTTTTTATGCGCTTCAATCATGGACTTGAACGGCGAATGGCCTTTTTTCAATTCACGGGACCCCCGGGTTATTTTACACAGGCTGATCCCGAGCTTGTCGGCTATCTTTCTCTGGCTCATGCCGTCGTTCAGGAGCTTCACCAGCTCCCAGCGTGACGAGATCTCTTCTGACTCGTTCTTCGTGAGTATGCTCTTCAAAAAACCCTCGATCAGCTCCCCATCCCCCGTCGCCGCGAGAACGGCTGCTATTTCTTTTAGTTTATACATTGAAAAAGCCGCATTGTTTCTATCAATAGATACGATTCTATAAATAGAAACATATCTTGGGGAGGGGGATTAATGTCAAGATTAATTTTATATTAATGCATGGGGGAGTTTGAACCTGACGTCGGTATCGGCATTTACAGATAATCAGCCTGCGCGATCGCAACATACAGGGCTATTATCAAAACGATTTGAATAATCTATGGTTATTCCTATAGTGATCGTAGTCCGAATAACACGGCCAGCTCAATTGTATTTAATCACGAATAAATCTATTGACATTTTATATTTTATAGAATTAATTATATTGGTTACTAGATCGAAGCTCCTGTGACAGATTCATAATTTCACGGCATTTGATTGTAATTGAGTATGTTTTTTCTTACATTATTGCAAAGATGTCGGGTTTTTTTTGTATTATTACTAACGATATTGTTATACCTGGCTCTTCCCGACACCTCGTCTCTGGCAATGGAACCGGTCGTTATCGATGATTTGCTTACCAGCAAGGTAATCGGGCGGCACGTGAATTATTTTGAAGATGTCAAAAAAAATACGACATTTAATGAAATCCTGGCGGAAAGAACGAAGGTCAAGCTCCCCTGGGTAAAATCAAACGCTGATAATCTTGGATTCGGTTTCAAGGAAGCGGTATACTGGGTGCGATTTTCCTTAAAAAATCCGACCAGACACGACATAGAATTCTATCTTTATCAGGCGTATCCTCATAATGACAGGCTGAGCCTGTACGTGCCGGATAAGGCAGGCAACTACTCGGTGATACAAACCGGCGCGGCCTATCCGTTCGCGACGAGACCATACAGGTATAAGAACTTTGTCTTTCCTCTAATAATTGAAGCCCGGTCTGTGAAGCACATGTATCTTCGCCTCGATTCGCACGGTTCGATCAACATCAATCTTTCAGTTGTATCGCCGAAAACCTTCGAATCCATAAAAGAAAACGATGCCATATTTTTTTGGACCTTCTACGGGATTTTTTTCGTTATGTTTATATTCAATATGTTCATATATTTTTCCACCGGGGAGCGGAGTTATTTATATTACACCATGTATATTGCATCGTTCGGACTGTTTACGATGTCGCTTGACGGCATGGGATTTCAGTATCTGTGGCCGGACAACGTGGCCATCGGAAAGATGCCGATCGCGCTCTCCATGTCGGTTATTATTTTTTCAATCGTCCGGTTCGCGCAGCATTTCATCAATGTCCGCAAGTACTCCAGGGTATTGCATGTCATGCTGTCCAGTATAGTCTGGGCCGCTGTGTCGCTGCTGGTCGTTTCGGTCGTTACGTGGAACTACTGGTTCGCCATAACGTCTACTAATGCGCTGGCGGGAATCGCCGCTTTTCTGGGACTGACATGCCTTGCATATTTGCTGTTTGTAAAGAAGATCCGATCGCGGCAGGGATGGTTCTTCATCGGCTCGTTCATTTTCTTTCTTCTCGGCGTAATAATGGTGGTCCTATACCACAGGGGCATATTGCCGGCGACAGTGGTGATCGTCAACGGCATATATGTGGGAGCCGTGTTCCAGGTCATTACCCTTTCACTCGGCATCGCGGACAAGATCAATTCGATGAAAAACGAGCTTAACGTGTTGAACACGGGCCTGGAAGAAATAGTCACGGACCGCACAAAGGAGCTTCTGGCCGCAAACGAGGAGATGCAAAATGTGAACCGGACCCTGGTCAAGGCACGCGACGCCCTCTGGGACGAGATGCAGCTCGCCAAAAAAATACAGACAGTCCTCCTGCCGGACAGGCCGTCAATAACAGGGTACGAGATCTCGGCGTTCATGAAGCCCGCGGACGATGTGGGCGGCGATTACTATGACGTCATCCACGCGGGAGGGGTGGACTGGATAGTGATCGGTGATGTATCTGGACATGGCATGCCTGCGGGCCTGGTCATGATGATGGCGCAGACTTCCATCAATACGGTTATCAGCAACCAGCCGGGACTGGCGCCTTCGGAGGTGCTGACCAAAGTAAACAAGACCCTGTACCGGAATATCAAGAAGCTCGATGAAGACAAATACATGACCATCACGGTGCTGGCGGCGCACCGGGAAGGCCGCTTCATCTTCTCGGGCCTCCACCAGGACATTCTGGTGTACCGCACCGGCTCGAGCGAGGTCGAGCAGGTGGACACGAACGGAATGTGGATAGGCATAATCAACGACTTGAGCGGCAAGGTCACGGATGACTATTTGACCATGCTTCCAGGCGATTCTCTGCTTCTCTATACCGACGGCATAACCGAAGCATGGCGCAAGGGGAGTGAAAAAGACGTACGCAGTATGGAAGAGGAGATGTTCGGAGAGGAAAGACTGAAGCGTGTGTTCGCGGAAAACGCGCGACGGCCGGTCGGCGAGATAAGGGACGCAATCCTTGCGTCGCAGTATGATTATGTTCCCAATGATGACGTCACACTGCTGATTGTGCGGCGGGCGAGTTAGCTGTGATGATTCGCTTGATAAAAACATGTGTGCTGGCCGTGTCGTGCGTGCTCCTGTATGCGCAGTACGGTCATGCGTACGGCGTCAAGCCGGTCATTATCGACGGCTCCTTTGAAAGCGCTTCAATCGGCCGCAATCTTGACTACATCGTGGATTCCGGGAAGAACCTTTCGTTCAACAATGTGTCATCAGACGCGAAAGTCAGGAAGCTGAAGTGGATACATTCACATGAGGACAATCTCGGGTTCGGGTTCTCAACAAGCGCGTATTGGGTCCGATTTGCAATCAGGAACATCTCAAAGAAAGATATCGCGGTATATTTAAAACAGGATTATCCGCTCATAAATCATATATCGTTATATGCCCCTGATGAAAAAGGGGGATATCATGAGATCAAGACCGGAAACGCATATCCTTTTTCTCAGAGGGCTGTCCAGCACAGGTGCTTTATATTTCCGCTGAAAATAAAGGCGGGAAATGAAGCCCGCTGCTACATGCGGTATGAGTCAAAGAGCTCCATGAATATTCAGCTTGCTGTCATGTCTCCGGCAGCCTTTCACACATCGATCGAATATGAAATCATCTTCTTCTGGATGTTCTACGGGATTCTGTTCGTGATGCTGGTCTATAACCTCATTATGTTTTTTGCCACGCTGGACCCGAGTTATTTCTATTACGTCATATACATCGCCTCGTTCGGGCTTTTTACCATGTCGCTGAACGGCATGGCGTACCGGTATTTGTGGCCGAATAATATCTGGATCGGCATATTCGCGACGCCGATATGCATGGCGATCATCATCATATCGCTTCACATGTTTGCGCGAACGTATATTGAAGTGAGGAGCTTTTCGCGTTTCTGGGACAATATATTGCTCGCCTGGATTGCGCTCGCCGTCGCCACTCTGGCGATGACGTTCATAACGGGGAATTACAGGCTATCCATTACCGTAACGACGGCATTGTCGGGCTCGGCCGCAGCGTCTGCGAGTATGTTTGTCATCAATTTTGTTTTTGTGAAGAAATCGCGGCCCGCAGTATTTTTTTCAATTTCAATGCTGATGTTTTTAATCGGTGTTATTATGGCCGTATTGAGGCTCTTCGGCTTAATACCAGCAAATATTGTGACTGTGAATGGCATCATGGTGGGAGCCGTGCTCCAGATCATCATGCTCTCCTTTGGCCTGGCGGACAGGATAAATATCATGAAAAAAGAGCTCACGCTGCTTAACGTCGAGCTCGAGAATAAGGTGGAGGAACGGACAGCGGAGCTCCTGGCAGCGAATGAAGAGCTCGAGGCGATGAACTGGAAACTCAAGGAAACGCGCGATTCCCTCTGGGGCGAAATGCAGCTTGCCAAAAAGATCCAGACCGTGCTATTACCCGAGAAGCCGTCGATTTCAGGATATGAAATCTGCGCGTATATGAACCCCGCGGAAAACGTGGGCGGCGATTATTACGACATCATCAACGAGGGCGGAAAGGACTGGATCGTGATCGGTGACGTGTCCGGCCATGGCGTGCCGGCCGGCCTCATCATGATGATGATCCAGACGTCGATAAGCACCATCATAGCCGACTCCCCGGGGCTCCCTCCGTCCGAAGTGCTGATTAGAGCCAATAACACCATATATAAAAACATCCAGAAGCTTGGCGAGAACAAATACATGACCATTACAGTGCTCGCTGCCCACTCCAAAGGAGAATTCGTCTTTTCCGGGCTGCATCAGGATATCATGGTCTATAGAAAGAGAACGGGGGACGTCGATTGCATCGACACGAACGGGCTGTGGATAGGCGTTGTGGAAGACCTCAACGGCAAGGTCGGCGACAGCTCCTTTGCCATGGAAAAGGGCGATACCGCGCTGCTGTATACCGACGGAATTTTCGAGGCCTGGGAGAAAAGCGACTATAGAGACCGGAACGACCCATTCGGACAGATGTTCGGGACTGAGCGTTTGAAGGATACATTCAGAAAATCAGCGGAGAAGCCGATAGACGAAATCAAGGCCGATATCTTATCAGCCCTGGAGCATTACGAGTGCATGGACGATATCACCATGGTCATTATTCGGCGGCAATAATGATCCATCCAGCGAATTGAACATATATCCGAATATCCCTTTATCGATCAGGTGCTGAGTATTACAGGCTTTGGGCTTTTCATGCGTATGCCGTTCACGCGTTTGTACCGGCGGAAGAGCGACTTCACGTCCATAGCGAGAAAATCATGAACCGCCGTGCCACGGACAAGCGTGATGAATTGTTCCAGCTCAGCGGCGTAAAGGCTGTCGAAATGCTTTTTCGACCGGCCGTGCGCGACCCTTACCGCACCCATCCGCCTGATGTCTCCATCAAACATCGGGCTGATATGATAAAGCTCATGGAACATGACCCGCAATTTTTCATCCCAGGGAAGGTCAAAAAACCGCGGCATGTAAAAATATATGATATAGAGGCAGTGCATGCCGTTGTGAGTGATGCGGGGGATAGTGTAATACCGTCCCCGGTATTTTTGGAATTCAGAGCCGTTTTCGAACCTGAGAGGTATCAGTTTCCCGTAGAGCCCGCCGCGCCCGTTTTTTTTATTGGAACCAACGCAGACGAGCAGTCGACCGACATCTATATGGGCAAGAGAGGCGGAAGACCGGACGATCTCTGAGATGACGGCGGTCAACGCCTGTGAGAGATTGATTTCACCGTCCGGCTGCACTGAACTTTTCGGCATTCCGCACCATTTCTTCCGCGTGTTTTAACGATATCTCCGTGATGGTCTCGCCTGCCAGCATGCGGGCGATCTCCTTAATTTTTTCCTTCGGGTTCAGTTTTTTGACCAGGGTGATGATCCGCTCGCCGGTCTTGTTCTTCAGCACGGAGTAGTGGTTGTCGGACATGGAGGCTATCTGCGGGAGGTGGGTGACCACCAGGACCTGACGGTTGGCGGCGAGCGACTTAAGTTTGCGGCCGACGATATCCGCTATCTTGCCGCCGATGCCGGCATCAACCTCGTCGAACACCAGGCTGTTGACGATATCGGCGGATAGGATGACGTTCTTGATCGCCAGCATGATCCTCGACATTTCGCCGCCAGATGCAACCTTCCTGAGCTGCCTGAGGTCCTCGCCGACATTGGCGGAGAGGAGGAATTCAATCCGGTCAAGGCCGTGCGGGTAGAGAACATACCGTTTGTTGTCCGCCTCGATTTCTCCGAGTGGATCGACCTCGCGCTGGATGGAGACGCGGAACTGGGTGCCCGTCATGCCGAGGTCGGCCAGCTCCTTCATGACCATGGTCTCCAGCTTTCGCGCGACGGTCTTCCGGCTGTCGGAGAGCCTGAGCGCTACCTCTTTGGCATCCTTTACCGCATGCCGGTATTCGACATTCAGGCGCTCAATCTCTTCCTCGCCTGAATTGATGGCCTCAAGCTCCTTCCGGGCCTTTTCCGCGTATCCGAGAATGTCCTGGACGGTATCGCCGTATTTCTTCCTGAGGCTTGACAGAAGTGAGAGGCGTTCCTCGACCTGGTTGATCCGGTCGGGGGAGAAATCGATATGAGTTTCATAGTCGCGCAGGTAGGCCGAGGCGTCTTCGAGTGAATAGAGCGCCTGTTTGATAGAGTCAAGAATGCCGGCAATCTCCGGGTCGTACTCCGATATCCTGGAGAGGCTCTGTTCTGACAGCTTCAGTTGTTGCAGAATCCCGCCGTCGCCCCCCATCACGCGTGACGCTGTATTGATTTCCTTGAAAAGTTTCTCGGAATTGGCAAGAAGGAGTGACTCGTTTTTCAGCTCTTCCTCCTCGCCGACTTTCAGGCCGGCGGCCTCGATTTCCCTGATGGCGAAAGAATTGAATTCTATACGGCGCGCTTTTTCCCGTTCGTCGATTTCGAAGGAGTTTAATCTGTCCTTGAGGTTGTGGAGACGTTCGTGGATTGCGCGCACACGGACGACCTCCCCATTAAGTCCGCCAAAGCTGTCGAGGAGCTCGCGATGGCGGGAAACCTTGACGATGTTCTGGTGCTCGTTCTGGCCGTGAATGTCGATGAGATATTCTGATATCTCCTTGAGCTTGGAGGCAGGGATCTGTACGGCATTTGCGAAGGATCGCCCCTTCCCGCTGTTGTAGAGCTCCCGGCGGAGGAAGAGCGTGTCGTTATCGCAGTCGATCCCAGATGCGTCGAGGAGCAGCTTTACCTGTGGAGCGCCCGAGATGTCAAAGTCCGCTTCGAGCGTGGCCTTCTCGAAGCCGGTACGGATCATATCGGTGGTCATCTTCTCGCCGAGAACACCGGAGAGAGCGTCAATGAGGATGGACTTGCCGGCGCCTGTTTCGCCGGTGAGAATATTGAGTCCCCTCCCGAACGATATCGCGAGGTCTTCAATGATGACAAAATTCTTTATTTTCAGCTCGAGCAGCATATCGCGATTCCGGTTATCCCCACCCCAGTTTTTCGCGGATGATGGTATAGTAATTTTTTTCCGGGTGTGTGATCAGTTTGATGTTATTGTGCGACTGGCGGATAAGGATTTCGTCTTTTCCCTCGATGTTGATTACCTCCTGTCCGTCGATTGTCAATAACAGATTTTTATCGTCTGAAATGATTCGCGCTTTGAAATGCGATGAAGCCGGGAGAATCATAGGACGCATGGCGAGACTGTGCGCGCATATGGGGTTCATCAAGAAAATTTGGGCTTCCGTCGGCGTTATGATAGGCCCCCCGGCTGATAACGAATAGGCAGTGGATCCCGTAGGAGTCGAGATGATAAGACCGTCGCCCGAGTAGGCGCTGAGGGAATTGCCATCGACCTCGAGCTCGAGCCTGATGGGACGCGCCAGCGATCCCTTGTGAATAACGGCGTCGTTGAGGAATCTTGAGCTTGTTACTTCTTTGCCGTGCCGGTGAAGGACTGCTTCCAGTACCAGCCTCTCCACGGTGACGGATTCGCCGCGAAGAACCTCTTCCAAATAGCGTGTGTATTCAGAGGGGCTGAATTCAGTCAGGAAGCCGAGCTGGCCCCGGTTAATGCCGAAAATGGGCTTTCCGGTGCCGCAAAAGAGGCGGGCGGTCCTCAGAAACGTGCCGTCACCGCCAATGACGATGATTAGATCGGCATTGCTGACAAGACGATCGCTGTCAACCGCCAGACGGAAGAACTTCTCCTGGCGGATAATATCGTATTCCGGAAGCATGACCGTAAGATTCCGTTTTTCAAGAAATGCAATGATCTCACGAAGGAGCGGGATACTCTTCGCATCATCTGGACGAAAATTGATTGAAATTGATTGTATCATGAGAACGTCCGTCGTTTTGAGTTACTATATGACGCCCCAATAATGCCAGTCAATAAAAAAAGGGTTGCGGCCATATTTCAGAATGTCTTTTGATAGTATACGTTTATCGGGCGCTATTAATAAAAAATTTATTACTCCGATGGGCCATGGATACAAATAATAAAATCTTGACAATATCCGTTACGATACTAATAATAAATTGAAAGCCAGCTTACAGTGCGTTTATATCCGGTTCGGCAGAGGAATATTGATGAAAATTGAAGATTACATAAACAGAAAGGCGTTACGCGACCGCCTCGACGGTGACTTTGACCTGTTGAAGGAGCTCGCTCAGCTTTTCCTCAGCGATTCGCCGAAACTGTTATCGGCGGTTGTAGATGCCGTGGAAAATAAAAACGGAGATAAAATAGGAAAATCCTCCCATACCATTAAGGGAGCGGTGGCGAATTTTTCGGCTGACCGGGCGTTTAAAGCCGCCCATGACCTGGAAAAAATTGGCAGGGGCCAGGAATTTGAAAAAGCCGGGGAAGCACTTAAAAACCTGACCAGTGAAATAGAATATATGCGGGAGGCCCTCAGATTATTGATGGAGGAGAAAAAACTTTAAGGAGACTTCGATCCACGAATGGCTATTTTTTGCCAAGCGTCCTCGCATAGGCATACCCGCCTCCGCCGGCGATGAACAGCGTTCCCAGCCAGACCAGCCATATCAGCCTTTTCCGCGTTACCGTAATGAATACCGTATCGGGGGGTATCGCGATGTGTTTTCCCGGGGTCACGGTCAGGAATATTTTTTTACTGGTGGCGTCAAGGTCTGCAAGAGATACCGATCTGTCGGTGCCGGGAATAATCCGGTCGATGGCACGGACGCCATCGCGCGTGAACGCGATCCCCGGCGCAACAGGCACGCCGTTGACTGTGATGTCGGCGTAAGTGGTCGGTGTTCCCGATCTCATGTGTTCCGTTCTGAATCCTCTGAAATGGACGGCAAGGCCGGAGAATTCCTTGTGCTCGCCCTTTGATAGGACAAGCTGTGTGATCGATTCCATCCCTGATTCGTACTGTTCCGGGGCGATGTAAATATCATTCAAAAACCCGGTGACAATGTACGGTTCCCGGTATAGAGATTCGGTTTTCTGGTCAATGTAGTATGAGGTTTCAATGATCTTTTTCGTATCGCCTTTCGAGAATGAAAATTGAAGCGATGATTCCTTACCTTCTTTGAATCCGAGAAAGGCGAGATTGATGGAACCGATCGATTCCTCTTTTCCCAGTACAAGTTTTTTCTGCACCGACGAGGTGTGGAAATTCGAAGTAATGATGCCAATAACCAGCAGGCCGACGCCTATGTGGGTCAGCCGCGACGGCAGGGATGCGGGCGAGCGGGTAAGCCGTATGTCAAGGAGCGCCCGCGCGATAAGAAAGAAAGATAGGATCGAGAAGACATAGGCATGGGGATTGTTTGTGTATCCGAAATTAATGAACACCCCCACGATCAGGGAAGCGATGAAAGCCAGGATGTTTTCGGTCTTGAAAACTCTGTCCCGTTTCATCACTATGAGTGAGGTGGAGGCAGTCATCAGGATGAGGATGAGAATTCCGATGGGCTTCGAAAAATTGTTGTAAAATGATTCGGTCACACCTGCCTGTCGCTCCATTATCATCGAAGAAATAATGGGCATGGAGGTGCCCGTGAGTATGATCAGGGAATACAGGATAAGTACCATTATTCCGTACACCGTCTGTGTTCTCCAGTCAAAGAAGGCGGTGTTCAGTCTTTCTGATGCGGCGGTTTTGTAGCGCATGAGATATAAAACCAGCGCCCCAGCGGCAAATAAAACTAAAAAAGCAAAAAGAAAGAGGTTTATTCCGGATGCGGTAAAAGAATGAACGGAGAAATTGGAGAGGACGCCGCTTCGCGTGAGCCAGGTGCTGTATAATACAAGGACAAAATAAACCAGTGCGAGAATGATATTTGTACGCACAAGAACACCATTTCTTTTTTGAAGCAAAAAGCCGTGCACCATGGCCACGGCCACGAGCCATGGGATAAGCGAGGAATTTTCGACCGGGTCCCATCCCCAGTAGCCTCCCCACCCGAGCACGCTGTAGGCCCAATATCCGCCGAGAAAAATGCCTATCCCGAGGGTGACCGTGCTGAACAGAAGCCACGGATAGGCGGCGCGGATCCATTCCCTGAATTCTTTTTTCAGGAGCGCTACGATCGCGTATCCAAAAGGGATGGTTGCTGAGGCGTATCCGAGAAAGAGGACCGGCGGGTGTATTACCATCCAGGGGTCTTTCAGGAGCGGGTTGAGTCCTGCGCCGTCGCCGGGCGCGAGCCCCGGACTGAAGCTGTCAGGATACGTTTCCCACAGATAGGCGAAAGGGCTTTCGGTTATTAAAATGATAAGAATGAAAATCTGCGCGAGAAGTATTATCGAGGTGACAATATGCGAATCGGTCGTCTTTTCGCTGAGGATTATAATCCCGAATATGTTGAGGAAAAAAAGCCAGAGAAGAAAGCTTCCTTCCTTGCCAGCCCAAAGAGCCGCGACGCGGTATACGAGGGGGAGGTCTCGCGAAGAATTCGCATATACATATTCGAGCCGGTAGTCGCATTGTATAAAGTAGTAAAAGAGAACTGCGAGGGATGCGGCAATTCCTGCCGAGGCAAGCAAAAAGAGAAGGCGCGACGGTTTTTCATATGATTCTTTCCCGGCAGCCGTATTAATAGTGAAGGTCAGCGCAATAATGGAAAAGATGAGTGAAATAATGAGTATTATGCTTCCGGGATTAGTTCCGACAATCATGCTACTGTTTTCTCCTGTATTTTGACGGGCACTTAACCAGAACCCTGTCCGCCTTGAAGATGCCGCCGGTGCTGTCGTATTTGCCGATCATGACCACCTGCTCGGTGTGCTCGAAGTTCTGCGGTTTAGCTCCCCGGTGAGTCACGTCAAGTTTGTTCCCCTCCCTGTCGATTACGGAAAAGACGAGCTCTCCCTCTCGAAGTTGTACGGGGATTGTTCGGTCAAGCCTGCCGATGATCTGGACATACTTGCCCGGATTTGACTTTGCCTCCCTGAAGGGGACGTACGGCGAAAGGATATCGTCGCTCAGGGAAAAGACGGCAATGACCAGCAGACCAAGTCCGACTGTGAATAGTATGATGTTTCGGAATTTCATGCCGCCCCGTTTATTCTGTCAGATGAATCTCTTTTTCTATACGCGCCACTCTGCGGTCAATGATAAATAGATAGGCAGCAAGCCCGGCCCAGATGATAAGCACGACGCCCAAAACCCGGTACAGAACGGCGGACGGTACTGCGCCTTCATCTTTACGCACCGGTGTGACAGTTATCTTCAGATTTTCACCGCTCGAGACCACCGCTCCGGTCTGCGCGCGGGCCATGAAGAAATGTAGACCCGTGGACATCATCATCGGAATTAAGCAGATGGACATCGCAACAATAATGGTTTTAATGATCCTCATGGAAAGTATCCTCAACTGTATTGTTCAGTATTGCTATTCTGTTTAATATATTCACGATATAGGAGTAGAGCAGGGTGAAGGCAAGGATCGCGACACCAAGAGTTACGCGCATCCTGCCGTCAAGGTATATGGTCCTGTCGAAATTTATGATGGGGTCGGGATGGAGCGAATCATAAATCCGCGGCACAAGGAAAATGAAGAAGGGGAGCGTAATCATGGCAAGGATCAAATATGCCGATCCGATCCTTCCCCGATTCTCAGTATGCGCCAGCGCGCTCCTGAGGCTCAAATAGGCGATGTAGATCAGGAGTATTATCACTATCGAGGTTTCCCGCGGGTCCCAGTTCCAGTATACTCCCCAGCTGATTTTCGCCCAGATCGATCCGGTGATCACTGTGAGAATGGTGAATACCATGCCGGTTGATGCCGAATGGTACGCCCATTCATCAAGCCCAGTGAACCTTCTGTTTCGATCGGCAAGATGTGTTATTGACAGGACGCCGGACACGACAAACGCGAGGACCGAGACCCAGGCGAGAGGTACGTGGAAGTACATAATCCGGCTGGCCTCTCCGAGTATTTCCGCCGGAGGGGCCCAGAGGAACGCCATTACGATGGCGGCCGGCATTATTATATATACGCTGCGGAGTATGATATGCTTCAGTTTCATTTCGATCACGCATGTCCCTGCCGGTTTCGTCCGGTGCTATTCGTCGAGCCAGACGAACCTGAACAGTAAAAACGATAAGGCCGTTATGAAACCTGAAAATGCAAGCAAAAAAAGTTGAGTGCCGTAGCCGTGGGGGCCCGTGGATTCGAGCGTCGCCGCGGTCGAAAAAATGGAGAGCCAGAGAACCGGCAGCAGAAGGGGAAATGAGATGATGGTGAAGAGCGGGCCCTTGCCCCCGGACTTCGCTACCATAGCGGCCAAAATGGTCGTCACGGCGGTGATCGAGAGGCCCCCGGTCAGCACTGAAATGATGAATGGGGGAATGCCGAGTATGTTGACCTGTAAAAAAAATACGAACAGCGGTGTGATCACAGCCAGGAGAACCGACATGAAGATGAGGTTATAGATAAGCTTCGACAGGTAGATGGCGTCGGAGGTTGTGCTGACGAGGAGAAAGAGAGAGGTTCCCCGGTCGTCCTCCCGCACGAAGATGTGCGAGAGGCCGTTCATTGCGCTGAAGAAGATGATAAGCCAGAGAAGCACGGACTGCACGCGGGGCGGGAACGGAATGCCGCCCGTAGCCAGGCTCAGGGCGAGCGTGGCGATGACGGCGAATGCCAGCGATATGTTGATGGCGAACCTGCTTCTGAATTCCACGCGAAGGTCTTTCGCGAGGTTCCGGATGATTTCACTGACCAAGCTGGATACCTCCTCCGCACAGACGCTCTTCGGCCGGGTCGTTCGTGGCGATGATGATGATCTTGCCGGACCGGATGGAATCAATATACGTGTGCAGGATATCCTTCCCGCGGGCATCAAGGTTTGTCGACGGTTCGTCCAGTATCAGGACCGGGGGATCGTTCAGGAAGGCGAGGATGATCTTGAGACGCTGCTTCATCCCCGACGAGTAATAGCGCACCTTTTTATCGCGGTGACGGGCGAGATCGAATCGCGTAAGAAACGAATCGGCGGTTGCACGCTCCATGGCGCGCCTGCCTGCGAAACGAATATGCTCCAGTGCCGTAAGCTCGTCATACGGGTTCACGAGCGGTCCCGTGTAGCCGGTATGGTCCAGCCACGCGTCTTTCGGAATGGTACGGTCAAGCGTGTGGGTCACCTTTCCGGTCGTGGGGCTCAGGAGCCCGGCGAGAATCCTCAGCAGGGTGGATTTGCCCGAGCCGTTCGGGCCGGTGACGCAGAGAGACTCCCCTGCAGCTACAGAGAAATTAATATCCCTGAAGATACTGGTTCTCCCGAACTTTCTGGCGAGGTTTATAGCCTCCACTCTATAGCGCAAATTATTCAATGGCGAACGGTTATTTACTGTCTATCAATTTCGCTTCAATCGTGACCCTGTTCGGGAAGGTATCCGGTATATTGAATTTAAATCCGAGCTTATCGTCCTTGGCCTTGAGCTCGTCGACGAACTCTCCGGTGGTTCCGGCGAAGTAGACTTCAATGCGCGAAGCCCTGCCGACACGGCCCTTTTCCAGCACCTGCTGCACGCCCCGGATACGATACGACAGCGCTTCGCGGAACTTTTTCAGGGCGTTGTAGTCGAGGCCGGAAATAAAGACATTAATCTGCCGGTGTGTTGCGGATTTAACGAACTGCTTCACGATCTCCTCCATGAAGGGGCCGGGTTTGGACTTGCCGGTGCTTTCATCCTTGCCGCCAAGGATTTTTTTAACCACTGCCTCGATAGCCCTCTTGGAAGCGGTGTCGTTTTGGATGTGTACGCCGGGGGCGTCCTTGCTGGTTGTGGCGAGTATCCTCCCCGTATACACGTCGATAGCTTTCAGGCGCACGATCGCCGACTTTGACTTCATGTTTGTGGAGTAGCCGCGGAGGGCCTCCGACTGGTCCTTGGTCTGGGCCGTTCCGACGATGATCACCTCGGCCCCGACGTCATTCAGCAGGAGGTTCTGCACATCGTCGGTGATCGTCCCGTTCATGGCCTTGGACATCCGGCCGTATTGCCGCTTCATTAAATCCTGGACGGTCTGCAGGTCGATAAACTGAAAACCGGCTGCCCCCATTCGCTCCTGCATGAGGATCTCGGTTTCCGTGAACCCGGGGGCATTCATTTTCCTCTCGAAGGTTTCGTTTACGAGTATCATGAATTTTGGTTTGCCGTACCTGTTCAGGGCATCCTCGATCGCGTCCTCGACAACGGCGGGTTCGACGATGCCTTCGATCTCGACACTGTACATGTCGCTGTCGGAATGCTCGTCGATAATCTTCTCTCTCTTGACAAGACCGAACGATCTGGCCTCAACGATATTCTTAACGAGCTCGTAGTCTTCCATCAGGCTGGTACCGGATATGGTGGCGCCGAGGACCTTCTCCACCAGCTTGTTGCGGGCGTCATTGAGGGCGCGGTCGCGGGCGAGCGCCTTATCGTTGTCGAAGATCGCGGCAACCCCCTTTGCCCGTCCTTTCATCGGTTCCATTTTGTCGATTTTTTCATCAAGGGAAAAGTCGCTCGAGTCTTTCCCGCTCTCTTTTATGTTTTTCCCTCTACAGTAAGACAGGCCTGCCGCAAGCAGGAAACAGGATACCAGTATCATCGCCTTTTTCATGTGGGACGCTCCTTGTGCCGCTCGGGTATGGAAAAGCAACGTCAAGTATACAATTTTTTTATAATACAAGTCAAATATTAATTATATGCACCGGGGAGAGGCGCTATTGTACGGCACCATGGCAGGGGCTCCTATATGATTAAAATTTTAATAGGGGTCATAGGTTTATTGGCCAATTAATAATAAAATTAATCATTATTTTTATTGACAGAAAAAGGGGTGTATATATTTTAAACCTTCCGATTATTGTAATCGGTCGTTTGTAAAGCGAGCGATAAGCAGCCCGATTTAGCAAGCAATCATGTAATTACATGTAATTAATTGTAGAGAATGATATGAAAGGTATGCAGAAAACGTATTCGATGAAGGCATCCGAAATCAACAAGAAATGGTATGTCGTAGATGCCGAAGGTAAAGTGTTGGGCAGGCTTGCCTCCGAGGTGGCGAGTATTTTGCGCGGGAAAAACAAGCCTGATTTCACGCCTCACCTGGACATGGGCGACTATGTGATCGTCATCAACGCCGAGAAGGTTGTACTGACGGGCACCAAGGCGGATGACAAGGATTACTTCAGGCATTCCCAGTATCCGGGCGGGATCAAGTTCGTGAATATCAAAAAGCTCAGGAAGGAGCGGCCGGAGTTCATTGTCGAGCACGCGATCAAGAATATGCTTCCGAAAGGAAGGCTGGGAAGAAAGATCTTCGGGAACCTGAAAGTTTATACCGGCGCGGAGCATCCTCACCAGGCTCAGAAGCCGGAACCAATTGATATAGCAAGGAGCTGATATGGCCGATCGTTACTACGCAACAGGGAGAAGAAAGACCTCCGTGGCGCGGGTCTGGATAGTGCCCGGGTCGGGGAACATGACGATAAACAAGCAGCCGATAAAGGAATATTTCAGGCGGCAGACGCTCGAACTCATCGTGAGGCAGCCGCTGGAGTACGTCGGCATGCTGGGAAATTATGACGTCCAGGCTGTCGTCGACGGCGGCGGATGGTCCGGCCAGGCCGGTGCCGTGAAGATGGGTATCGCGCGGTGCCTGGTGCAGGTGGACGAGAAGCTGCGCAAGCAGCTCCGGGACGGCGGATTCCTCACCAGGGACTCCCGCGAGGTGGAGCGCAAGAAGCCGGGCCAGAAAAAGGCGCGGAAGCGGTTCCAGTTCTCGAAACGTTAATCGCTATTGCAATAGAATTCCGGAGAGGATGCAGAGATGCATCCTCTTTTGTTTGGGATAAGGATTGTGCTGACTATTGTAAAAATTAAAAAAGCTGATGATCATGTCTCTGTTGAATTCGATAACGATGCAACCCTGAAAATACCGGCACGCGTGGCCGGGATGTACCGGCTTGAGACGGGCCGATCGGTCGATCAGATTGAATTCGCACAGCTCAGGGAAGAATCGGACCGCTTCCAGTGCAGGAAGAAGGCGCTTGATTATCTGGCGGTACGGCCGAGGTCCGCGGCCGAGATGGAGCGCTATCTGAGCAAAAAGGGCTTCAGCGGCGATATCATACGCGAGACCGTGACCGGCATCAGGGACGCCGGGTACATCGACGACGCCGATTATGCGGCGCGGTATATCAGCGACAGGTTAAACAGAAAGCTGGTCGGCAAGAATTTGTTATACAGCGAATTGCTGAGAAGGGGGGTCCCGCGGAACATTATCCGTCATGCGCTCAAGGAATCGGAAGCCCTGCATGCGAATGCCGATGAAGTGTATACAGTGGCGATGAAAAAGTATGAGGGCCTGCGGCATAAGAGCAATCCGCTGGTAAAGCTTTCATTGTTTCTCCGCGGCAGGGGATTCGACGGGGATCTGGTCGACAGCGTGATCGAGCGCATCAGGCGCGAGGATGCAGGGGCGGAAGAAGAGATGTAAAATTCAGTACAAAGCCGGTGAACAACTCAGCATCGCACACCAGAAGATTATTGTAACCGCCGAACCGCCATAAACGTTACGTCATCGTTGCATTCGTAATCGGTAAGGCCGTCGAGAATGGCCGTTTTTATCGTGTCGAGATTGCCTGTGCCCGATTTCGACAGGATCTGGGCAAGGTTATCCTGACCGAATAGAACGACCCGTGAATCCTTTTCATAATTATTGCCACTTGTTTTCATTGCTTCAGTGATCCCGTCAGTATACACGAGCATCGTGTCACCCACGTCCAATGTAAAGGAGCAATCGTCAACCATGCCCTGAAGGTTGCTATCAAGGCCGATCCACATGCCGTTCGTTTCAACGATTTCCACGGATGAACGCGCTGAACGGAAGATCATGATGTCCTGGTGGAGCCCGGAATAATAAAACCTGCCGTCTTTTATGCACGAGAACACCGTGATGGTCATGTACTTGTCTTCCCCTAGTTTTTTTATATTCTGGTATATGACGCTGTTGATCATTACAAGGAGTTCCGACGGCTTCGCATCCGGCTTTGTCTCAAGAACCGTATGAATGGACGTCTGCACCATCATCATGATGAGCCCGGCGGGGACGCCATGGCCCGAGACGTCGCCGATAACAAGCCAGTCATAGCCCTTCACGTTGATGATATCGTAATAATCGCCACCGACTTCAACGGCGGGCTTCATGTACGCCGCTATCTCGAAGCCGCTTATCCGCGGTTGATCGGGAAGCAGTATCGTCTGTATCTTTTTGGCCAGTTCCATCTCGGACCAGAGCGAGTCCCTCGCTTCGATGACTTCTTTGTTCAGGGCCTCCATTTCTTCGAGCGCCGCGTTAAGTTCCCTGGTTCGTTCTTCAACTTTTTTCTCAAGGTCGCGGTTGAGCAACTCAAGTTCATCGGTCAACTCCTGTGCGCGGTCGAGTGCGTTCTTGTTGATTTTGTATATCTGATAACCAATGAGGCCTACAACAACGATAAACATGGCATTATCTACAAAAAAATCGAGGACAATGGTCGAATCCAGATTGAACCACCCCGCTGCCGCTTGTACATAGAGCGCTAAAAGAACGGTATTGATTGCGGTATATATTAGTATAACGAATTTTTTCCTCGCTATCACCAGGGGCAGCAGCACCATAATTCCCGGGATATAGACAATTGTATCGAGCCTGCATATGGGGTAAGGGCTGTCGTCCAGAAAAAAAAGAACGGCCCATGTTGCCAGCAGCGGTATGATCAAGGCGGTATGGGACGCGATGGCAAATTTTCCCGACTTTAAAAAAAATATCGCTCCGGTAACAATCGCCAAGGTAACAAGCACCGTGATAAGCATCTGAGCCGACGCCTGCCCGGCCGCCAGGTCCATAATTATAATGGCCGGTATGCATAAGAATATTATAATCAGCAAAATGAAGATGATTCTTGCCTTCTGCTGGAGAACATAGTTTGCATCTTTATACACACCAAGAAAGTAGTCGTTGATATGAGTAAACATAGTGGCTCCTTGCTGATAGATAATGATGCTAAAAATTTGTTATTGATAACGCTGTAGAGAAAGATATTTAATTATGCTATGAGAGTGATAAATAACATATTAAATTCTGCAGAAAAAGCAAGTATAAAATTAATGATTTCAAACGATGAATACCGTAGAAATATGCCTGCTTTCGGCACACATCGGTTTTCACTCAAGAATTATAACTGTATCAGACGTAAATTGCTTGATAATATTATCAAAAATGTATTGATCGTATTGTATTCGATTAGTGCGAAGGATACCATGTAAAAGGGCTAATGTCATGAAAAAACTTGTAACCGGCGCAACGGGATTTATGGGTTCATCAATCGTGAGGGAGCTTCTAAAAGAGGGCGAGGAGGTAAAGGTACTTGTCAGGGAGACAAGCGATACGCGGAACATCGACGGCCTTGATGTGGAAAGGGCCTATGGAGACATTCGCGACGGCGACTCGATGAAAAGGGCCCTCAAGGGCTGCGATACCCTGTATTATACCGCGGCTTTTTTTTCACACTGGGTGCCGGATAAGAAGCTGCCATATGAGGTTAACGTCGAGGGGACGAAAAGATCAATGAAAGCGGCGCTTGAAGCAGGTGTTCAAAAAGTTGTTTATACAAGCACCAACAACACCATGGGCGCGCACGGCCCTGTGCCCGTAGATGAGAGCGCTGAATTCAACCACTGGAAGACCGGGGACCATTATTCAATGTCAAAATATCTTGCGGAGGTCGAGGCGAGGAAGTTTGTACCCATGGGCCTACCGATTGTCATTGTCAATCCCACCCTGGTCATCGGCGTGCGCGACATAAAGCCGACACCGTCGGGGCAGATGATAATCGATGTTGCCACGGGACAGATGCCCGGCTACATTGAGGGAGGCACAAATGTGATCGACGTGGAGGACGTCGCGCGGGGCCACATCCTTGCCGCAAAAAAGGGGAGAGCGGGTGAGCGGTATCTGTTCGGAAACGAAAATTTGACCGTGTCGAATTATTTCAAGCTGATAGCGGAAATCGCCGGCGTGAAACCGCCCCGGATAAAGATCCCATATCATACGGCGGTAGCCCTCGGATATGTCTTTGAGCTCGGCGCTTTTATTACCAAGAAACCTCCTGTTGTAACGGCATCGGAAATTAGAATCGGGAAACTGCAGGAATGGTATGATTGCTCCAAGGCCGTGAAGGAGCTTGGTTTGCCGCAGACGCCTGTCAGAAAGGCTATCGAGAAGGCGCTTAACTGGTTCATCGAGAACGGGTATATACAGAGATAAATCTGAAACAGTAATCCGCACGGATCACCGGCTCAAGGAAAGCATTGTTTCGGTGACGATTATAACAAGTATTTTTTTCTGTCCGCCATGAATTCACGGTATATGCGGTAATGCTCCGTGTCCTCGTAGCGCACGCGGCCGATAGGCGCCGCGTCAAAGCTGAAAAGCACGGCACCGGGAAGGGCGAGGAGTATGGGCGAGTGAGTGGCGATGATGAACTGCGCGTGCCCGTCGGCACCCATTTCGCCGAGCAGCCTGAGGAGTTCGATCTGCCTCCCCGGCGACAACGCGTTCTCAGGCTCGTCCAGCAGGTAGAGGCCGGTGATTTTGAAGCGGCTTTTGAAAAACGACATGTGACACTGGCCGTGCGACTGCTCCATGAGCGATTTTCCGCCGAAGTAGTCGAGGTTCGCGGGCGACATGGAGGCCCATTCATCGAGGTTCACGGCGAAATTCCGGAATATCTCTGAAGCGAAAAAGGAGCCGGGCACGGGGCCGGATGCCCATTCCGCGTCGATGTAGCGGTACATCTCCCGTTCGTACGGATTATGATGAAACCTGGTGCGTTCCATACCCTCCCAGATATGGATCTTGCATTTCATCGCGATGGCCCTGAGCAGGGTCGATTTCCCCGTGCCGTTCTCGCCGACGAACATGGTGACCGGGGAGGTAAGATCGATACTCGCGGTTTTCCTGAATATCGGGAGATTAAAGGGATAATGATCGCCGGTCGGATACCGGTCGGATAAGAGATGTATTCGTTTCAGGTGCATTGTTTTCTGCTCGCATGTACTGGAGGATCCGGGGGATGACCCCGGTCAGTATTGCCCAATGAAGCATGATTTGTAAAGCGTTCTTTTATGCTCTCTGTCCGGAGGCATCCGCATTACAATCGAGGTATTTGGGGTCTGCCGTCAAATATTGACTTGAAAATATCTCTGGTTGCATAGATAGTGCCATAATGCCCGGTAATGCGTGCGGCTATGACCTGTTACTTAGAGGTGCGAGATGCTGACGGTTGGCGATTTGCGCAAATCTTTCATCGATTTTTTCCGTGAACGGGAACACAGGATCGTCCCGTCCAGTTCGCTTATTCCGAAAGACGACCCGACGCTCCTTTTCACAACTGCCGGCATGGTGCAGTTCAAGCCGATGTTCGCAGGCACCGTGGAACTTGAGTACACCCGCGCGGCGTCCGTGCAGAAGTGCTTCCGAACCAGCGACCTGGAGAACGTGGGTAAGACCAAGCGCCATCTTACCTTCTTCGAGATGCTCGGGAATTTTTCTTTTGGAGATTACTTCAAGAACGAGGCGATACAACACGCATGGGATTACTCGACCGATGTCATCGGATTTCCAGAGGATAAAATCTGGGTTTCCATATACCAGGACGACGATGAGGCGTTCGATATATGGAAGAAGAAGATCGGCATTCCGGAGAAAAAGATAATCCGGCTGGGGAAGGCGGACAATTTCTGGGGGCCGGCAGGGGATACCGGGGCGTGCGGCCCGTGCTCGGAGCTCTACCTCGACCGGGGGGAGACCTTCGGGTGCGGAAGGCCTGACTGCAAGCCGGGATGCGATTGCGAGCGATTCCTCGAATACTGGAACCTGGTATTCAACCAGTTCGACCAGGACGCCGCAGGGAAGCTCCATCCGCTGCCGAAGCCGGGGATCGACACCGGCATGGGGCTCGAGCGGCTCGCCACGCTGGTGCAGAACGTCGATTCCGTGTTCGAGACCGACGAGTTTATCCGCGTCATACGCCAGGTGTGCGACCGGGCGAAGGTCGCATATGAAGGCGAGTCAAAAACGGCTGCGAACATCATAGCGGAGCACGCCCGCGCCATCACCTTTGCCGTGGCAGACGGTGTGTATCCTTCCAATGACGGGCGCGGCTATGTGCTGCGGCGGGTGCTCCGCCGCGCCATGCGTTTCACCCGCCAGATTGGCATCAACGATCCCTTTATCCATTCCATGGTTGATACGATAGCCGCTATCCTCGGCGATTTTTATCCGGAGATCAGGGAATCGGCTCCGAACGTGAAAAAGGTCATCGAGTCCGAGGAGAAGCGTTTCCTTGAAACGCTCGAGAACGGCATGGACCGGCTCGAGGAAATAATTAAGGACCTTGCCGCGAAAAAGAAGAAGATCATCTCCGGAAGCGACGCCTTCATCCTGCACGACACCTTCGGGTTTCCGCTTGAAATGACGAGGGAGATTGCGCTGGAGCGCGGCCTTGACGTGGACATAAAAGGCTACGAGGCGGAGATGGAGAAGCAGCGGGAGCGCGGCAAGCAGAGCTGGAAGGCGTCCGCCGGGAGCTTCGAGGAGGCGTTCGAAGGGATCGCTAAGTCTGCGGGGGATACGACGTTCAGGGGCTATGACGTGGATGCGTGCGATTCCAGAGTGGAGCTGGTCCACGATGGTGCATCTTCAGTAAAGAGTCTGGCGAAGGGCGCGAAGGGCCTTATGGTGCTTCGGGAGACCCCGTTTTACGGAGAATCGGGCGGCCAGTTGGGGGACACGGGTGTCATCACCTCTTCCTCGGGGTCCAGATTTGTCGTGGAGGACACGAAGAAGTTCAACAAGACGATAATCCATATCGGCGAGGTCGCCGAGGGGGAATTCAGGAACGGAGAAGCGGTTTCAGCCGCCATCGACACGGTAAACCGTAACCTGATACGGGCAAACCACACTGTGACGCATCTTCTTCACGCGGCGCTGCGCAAGGTACTGGGAACGCACGTAAAGCAGGCGGGCTCGCTGGTCGCCCCTGACCGGATGCGATTCGATTTCACGCATTTCAATGCCCTGAGCGGAGATGAGATCAGTAAGATTGAGGATATCGTCAACCGGAAGATATGGGAGAACATCCCGGTCTCCACGGAAGTCATGAAATACAAGGACGCGATCGGAACCGGGGCCATGGCCGTGTTTGACGAAAAATACGAGGACACCGTCCGGGTCGTGTCCGTGCGCGGCTTCAGCAGCGAGCTCTGCGGAGGGACGCACGCCGCAAGCACGGGCCAGATCGGTCTGTTTAAAATCCTCCGGGAGGTTTCACCGGGCGCCGGCATGCGCAGAATTGAGGCGGCGACCCTGAAAGGGGTGCTCGATCGGTACAACAGTAACGAGCGAATTGTCGCAGAGCTCCAGCAGATCGTCAATATCAACGAACCGATGCTGGTCAGGCGGGTCGAGGAGATTATGAAGCGAAACCGGGCGCTCGAAAAAGAGATCGAAAAACTGAATAAAGACAAGCTATCTTCTGGAACTGCGGACAGCCAGTACAAGACCGAGACGGTGAACGGCGTAAAAATATTTTCCGGTGTTCTCGACGGCATGAGCGCGGATGAGATGCGTGCCGTGTCTGATGCGATACGCGAGCGGGAACAGCATTCGGTTGTGCTGTTAGGATCCGTGGCCGACGGCAAGGCGCTTCTCATGTTCGCCTCCACGACAAGCGCGGTCAAGAAAGGAATCGATTGCGGCGCGCTCATCAAGGCGACTGCACCGATGGTTGGGGGAGGCGGGGGCGGCCGCAAGGACATGGCCCAGGCCGGCGGCAAGTCTCCTGAAGGCCTGGATAAAGCCGTCGAGACCGCGGTCGGCAAGGCGAAGGAAATGCTGGCAAAGTGATAATGAACGTCATGCTCAGCACCGTGCCTGAATGATAACGCATTTTTTTATATCCGGCTGTTGACGATTGAGTTAATTGTCTTTATCTTATAATTAACCTGTTTCTTTCTCTTACCTGCTACTTTTAATCCTTGCATTATTTTTCATCATGGCGTGGTATAGATGTGCGCGTGCCGTCTTATCATGCGGCATGATTCATCCATCCCGCCTCCATCGACGATCAGATGCTCTGTCGCGGGACAGGCGTCCGGGGAGCGGGAGGGATCAGAAACTGTATCATGGAGAATCGGCCATGAGAATGGACAAAATGACACTGAAGGCGCAGGAGGCCGTTAATACGGCTCAGAACATAGCGACCGACCTGAATCATTATGAGATTCAGCCGGAGCACCTTCTCCTCGCGATAATAGACCAGGAGGGCGGTATATTTGCCTCCGTTGCGCAGAAGATCGGCGCGTCCGCTCACGATATACGGAATGAAACAGACGCGGCCCTGAAGTCAATGCCGCGTCAGACCGGAGCCGGGCCGGGAGGGGGCGCCCTTTCCGCGGCACTCAGAGAGGTGCTGAACGATGCGTGGAACGAGGCGGTAAGCCTCAAGGATGATTACCTGAGCACGGAGCACATGATACTGGCGCTCGCCTCCAAGGGGAGCGGCAGGGCGAAGAAGATCATGAACGCGCACGGGTTTGTCCGTGACAATATCCTCAAGGTTCTTAAAGACATACGGGGGAGCAAGCGGGCGGACAACGAGGCCGCGGAGGAGAAATACAACGCCCTTGACCGGTACAGCAGGGACCTGACCAAGCTGGCGAGGATGAACAAGCTTGACCCGGTAATCGGCCGGAACGAGGAGATCCGGCGGGTGATGCAGGTGCTCACGAGGCGGACAAAGAACAACCCGGTGCTCATAGGCGAGCCGGGTGTCGGCAAGACCGCCATTGTGGAGGGGCTGGCCCGGCGCATCGTGGAGGGCGACGTGCCGGAGAACCTCAAAAATAAACGGCTGGTGGCCCTCGACATGGGTGCACTGATCGCGGGCGCAAAATACCGTGGCGAGTTTGAGGAGCGCCTCAAGGCGGTGATCATCGAGGTGGAGGAGTCCGCGGGCGATGTCATCCTCTTTATCGACGAGCTCCACACCCTGGTGGGAGCCGGGGCAGCTGAGGGAGCGGTGGACGCATCGAACATGCTGAAGCCGGCGCTCGCGCGCGGAGACCTCCGCTGCATAGGCGCGACCACGCTTAATGAGTATCAGAAGTACATCGAGAAAGACAAGGCACTGGAACGGCGGTTCCAGCCGGTGCTCACGACAGAGCCGTCGGTGGAGGACACCATCGCGATTCTCCGCGGGCTCAAGGAAAAATACGAGGTGCACCATGGCGTCCGTATATCGGATTCGGCCTGCGTGGCCGCGTCGATACTTTCCGATCGGTATATAACCGACCGCTTTCTTCCGGACAAGGCAATTGACTTGGTCGACGAGGCGGCATCGCGCATCAAAATGGAGATCGATTCCATGCCGATCGAGATAGACGAGATCGAGCGTAAGGCCCGCCAGCTCATGATCGAGTCAGAGGCGCTCAAGAAGGAGAAGGACCCGGCCTCGAAGGAGAGGCTCGGCAAGATCAAGGAACAGCTCGCGAACTTGAACGAGAAGAAGAACGGGCTGGTGGCGCAGTGGAAGAACGAGAAGGGGATTATCACCGAGATCCGGACCATCAAGGAACAGATCGAGCAGCTTCGAATGGAGGAGCAGAAGGCCGAGCGCGAGGGAAACCTGAACCTGGTCGCCGAGATACGCTACGGCAGGATTGCCGAACTTGAGAAGAAGCTCGTCACGGCAAATGACCGGCTGAAATCGATGCAGGGCGACAAAACGCTCCTGAAAGAGGAGGTCACGGAGCAGGAGATTGCTGCCGTGGTCTCCCGCTGGACCGGCATCCCTGTCTCCCGGATGCTTGAGGGGGAGAAGGAGAAGCTTATCAAAATGGAATCGATCCTGGAAAAGCGGGTCGTCGGCCAGCGCGAGGCCATCAGCGCCATTTCCGATGCGGTGCGCCGCTCTCGGTCCGGCATTCAGGACCCGGACAGGCCTATCGGCTCGTTCATCTTCCTCGGCCCCACCGGGGTCGGCAAAACTGAGACTGCCAAGACCGTTGCCGCCTTCATGTTCAATGACGAGAAGGCGATCATCCGCATCGACATGTCAGAGTACATGGAGAAACATGCGGTGGCCAGGCTTATCGGTGCGCCTCCCGGCTACGTCGGGTACGAGGAGGGCGGTCAGCTGACCGAGGCGGTACGGCGGCGACCCTATGCCGTGATCCTTTTCGATGAAATCGAAAAGGCGCACAATGACGTGTTCAATATCTTTCTCCAGATACTCGATGAGGGGCGCCTCACCGACTCCAAGGGGCGTGTTGTTGATTTCAAGAACACGCTGATCATCATGACATCGAACATCGGCACGTCGTATATAAGCGATGATTCAATCCCGTATGAGAAACGCCGAAACGGCGTTGAGCAGGAACTGAAGGTGCACTTTAAGCCGGAGTTCCTTAATCGGGTAGACGAGGTCATCATATTCAATCCGCTCTCACGAGAAAACATCGGCGAGATAGTCAAGCTCCAGCTTGCGGAAACCGCGGCGCGCCTCAGGGAGAGGGGAATATCCCTTGAACTCTCAAAGAAGGCATTCGAGTTCCTTGTTAAGGAAGGATACGACCCGCAGTTTGGTGCACGGCCCCTGAAAAGAGCGATTCAGAAGCATCTTCTGAATCCCCTGTCGATACGGCTCCTGTCGGGAGATTCACTGGCGGATCACAAATTAAAAGTTGATTCCGACGGGAAGAAGATAAGTTTCAGCAAATAGGCGTTATGTCGCACGGTGAGTATCGCACAAAAGATCCCGCCATATCCAGCTTGACATTTTCTTGTTTATGAGTATCATCACAGATGCCGCTTGTGTAGACGGCGTCTCAGATAATGACACAACTCGACCCGAACATGTTTCTCGCCCCGGTCATCATCGCCGGAATATGCGCCGGCGTTCTGATGGTGGGGATTGTGCTGTTCATTACCATCTACTGGTCCTCTGGAGAAAAGCTCCATCTTGCCATCCTACTCATAGCAATATCCGGTCTGGTGTTTGTTGCCGCTGAGATGGGCATGGCGACAGGTCATCTTCTTGATAATCCCTCTGTCGGCCGGCAGCTCCACCGTGTCCAGGGACTGGTCACCCTTTCTTTTCTATTTTGCGTTCCCTATTTCCTCAACAATATGGTTGATCTGAGTATCGTGTGGAAACAGTTTAACCGTTATCTGCCCGCGGTCGGACTCGTGATATGCCTGTGTATCGGCGCCCTTGCATTTATAGCACCGGATCTCTTTATCTCCCAGAACGAGCCGCGCGGAATAGTGCTTAATTTACGGTGGGGAACAATGCGCGGGGAGGCCGGGATTCTCTACAGGGCGAGGGATATTGCAATCAGCTTAATCATGCTGTATACACTGGTCTGCATGGTATTTGACATCGCGGTTCACCGGAGGTTCAGATACCTGGCCTTTCCGGTCGCAGGAGGAATGATATTCATTCTGCTCGGCTATTATGAATATCTGATTGTCTACAGATTGATCGATGAACGCTACTACCTGCACGGGAATTATTGCTACACCATTGTAGGGATAACCGTGTTTATCTCGCTGTCAATGGCCGGGATTCTGCGCATGTTCGTTGACCAGGCCAGGAGCGTTGAAAAGGCGATGAAGATCGAATCGCTCGGGATATTCGCAGGAGGCATAGCGCACGATTTCAACAACCTCCTCACCGCTATCATCGGGAATATCTCGCTGGCCCGGTTGAGTTGCAACAATAACAACGGGGGGGATGTCGTGGAGCTTCTGAGCGAGACCGAGAAAGCGGCAGATCGCGCCAGGGAACTCACCAGGCAGCTGCTGACGTTTTCGAGCGGAGGGGCGCCGGTGCGGAACGTGACGTCGATACGGGACATACTGATCGACACCGCCCATTTCATCACGAGCGGGTCTTTGGTCTGCTGTGAATTCAATATTGCGGATAACCTGAAGAACGCGGATGTGGACAGGGGGCAGATTAGCCAGATGATCCAGAACATCATCCTTAACGGCATCCAGTCAATGCCGGGCGGGGGAACGATTTACATATCCGCGGAAAACGTCCGCCTTAAGCGGGGAAGGCCGATACCGGAGAGCAGGGGTGACTGGATAAAGATAACCATACGCGATTCGGGGACGGGCATACCGAAAAAGTATATTGAACGGATATTCGATCCGTATTTCACCACAAAGAATCTGGGGAACGGCCTCGGGCTCACCATCTCCTATTCCATTGTAAAAAAGCATAACGGGCATATTTCCGTCAGGTCAAGGGAGGGAGAGGGAACGACATTCGATATATACCTGCCCGCTTCGGACAGGATGGAATTGCCCTCATCCGTCGGGGCACCCGGAGAGCCGGCAGGCGGCGGGACCGTTATTATTATGGATGATGAAACGCTTATTCTCGACGTGGGCGAGCGGATGCTTAGAAAAATAGGGTTCGGGGTACGACGTGCCAGGGACGGTGCCGAGGCACTTTCGGCGTATCGAGAGCTGGTCGAAGCCGGCGTGACGGTGAGCTGCGTTATCATGGATCTGAGCGTTCCGGGAGGCATGGGAGGGAAGGACGCGGCACGCGAGCTGAAGAAAAAATATCCAGAGAGCCGTATCATCGCGTCGAGCGGCTATTCCAACGACCCGGTCATGGCGCGGTTCGGGGCATACGGTTTTGATGCCATCATCGTCAAACCATACCGTATAGACGACCTGAAAGAGAGCATCGCGCGAGCGTTGAAGAAATGAACATGCTGTCATCTTATTATTTTGGCCACCTGTTCCCCCCTCTATCTGTCTTGACATAATTATCCCCTGATGTTTTTTTGGATCTGAACGGCTTACAGTCCGCGATTGCCGTTGATCGGCGACCAATGCTACGCCGGGTCAATACAGTAACCGGCATATAACCATTCAGGAGAGATACTATGTCCAATAAAGAAATTGTCATCCTATCGGCGTGCAGGACGCCCATCGGGAGTTTCGGCCAGTCACTCAAGGACGTCAAGGCCTTCCAGCTGGGCGCGCTGGTCATGGCTGAAGCGATGAAACGCGCCGGCGTTACCGGCGATATGCTCGACGACGTCATTTTCGGCGACTGCATCCAGACAAGCGAAGAGGCCAACACGGCGCGGACCTCAGCGCTCAAGGCGGGGATTCCCGCAGAGGTCCCGGCCACGACCATCCAGCGCCAGTGTGCCTCCGGGATGCAGGCCACCATATTCGGCTCACAGCAGATTATTGCGGGCGACTCGGAGATCGTGCTTTCCGGCGGGTGCGAGGCGATGAGCAACGCGCCGTACGTGGTGAAAAACGCGCGGTGGGGATGCCGCCTTCAGCACACCGAGTTCACCGATTCAATGTGGGAGCTCCTCCACTCGGGGAGTCATCTCCTTGGCGAGCCCTTCATTATGGGCCAGACCGCGGAAAACCTTGCGGAGAAATACAATATATCGAGGGAAGACCAGGACCAGGTCGCCTTCGAGAGCCATTCAAAAGCTATCGCCGCGATCGACGGCGGGAGATTTAAGGATGAAATAATCCCGGTTCCGGTTCCCCAGCGGAAGGGAGAGCCGAAGATGTTCACTACTGACGAGCACCCGCGGCGAGAAGTCACCCTCGAGAGCCTCGCCAAGCTGAAGCCGGTATTCAAGAAGACCGGCACGGTTACGGCGGGCAACTCGTCAGGGCTCAACGACGGTGCCGCCGCGTTGATTGTGACCTCGATGGAACGGGCGAACAAGCTCGGCAAAAAGCCGCTCGCGCGGATAGCGGCTAACGCGATAGCGGGCTGCGAGCCGCACCTCATGGGATACGGCCCGGTCCCGGCGGTGCAGAAGCTTCTTAAAAAGAGCGGGAAGAAGCTGTCCGATATCGGCCTGATAGAACTCAACGAGGCCTTTGCGGCCCAGTACCTTTCATGCGAGAGAGGACTCGACCTGGACCGTTCCATCGTGAACGTGAACGGCTCCGGGATTGCCCTGGGCCACCCGGTAGGATGCACCGGCGCGCGGATTATCATATCCCTTATCTATGAGATGAAACGCCGGAACATACAGTGGGGCATAGCCACCCTCTGCGTCGGAGGAGGTATGGGCGGCGCTGTATTGATTGAGAACCTGAAATAGCGTTACGGGACGACAATATATCAGAATCATGAAGACTACCGGGGGAGTGCCTTAGCGCACTCCCCCGGTTTATACGCGCATCATTTTAGTGACATAATCGTAAAAACAATTGACAACAGCATATTTACCTATAATAGTATTTGCGGATTTCGCCAAATGGGGAGTTTTTCAATGGGCAATTATGACAGATATTCGAGATATCTGGTGCGGTCGGTAGCGCATATTTTCAAGCACTTCCTTGAAGACGAGAGTGTGGAAGAGGTTTTTGAAACACAATCGCGCGGCAAGGACCCGCTGGTGGTGATTGAAATAGGTGGAACCATGAAGGGCGAAATTGTCATCAATTTGCCGCGGAAGACCCTCGACAGAATAACCATGAAATTTATAAATTCGCGGGATACCAGGGCCATTCGGAAGTCATACGGCGATGTAGCCGGCGAGCTGGCCAACCTGATCACGGGCACGTTCGCGAACCAGATGCAATACGTGGAGCACGATCTCCGGCTCAACGCCCCCGAATTCAATGACGACCCGATATCCGTCAAGACCCTCTATGAAAATATTAACCTTTCCTTCATCTCCAAGTACGGCGGATTTGATATTGATTTTTATTATAAAGAACGCCTGTAACGGCCCGTGGGATTCCCGCACGCGGGGATAAGCCAACAAGATTCCATAACAGGATAACTATGGCCGCCATTGATATCATACTCATTGTTCTTTATTTTGCCGCCAGCATTGTTATCGCACTTCTTCTGAGAAAGAAGGCCGGAGGCAGTACGGAAGACTTTTTTCTCTCCGGGAGAAAGATGCCGTGGTGGCTAGCCGGCACCACGATGGTGGCCACGACCTTTGCGGCAGATACGCCACTCGCGGTGACCGAGCTTGTCGCGAAGAACGGAATCGCGGGCAACTGGCTCTGGTGGAACATGGTGGCCGGAACCGTGCTCACGGTTTTCTTTTTCGCGAAATTGTGGCGACGGGCCAATATCCTGACAGACGTCGAGTTCATCGAACTCCGATACTCGGGGAGGTCCGCGGCGTTTCTGCGCGGTTTCAAAGCAGTGTACCTCGGCCTGTTCATGAATGTCGTCATCATGGGATGGGTGAACCTGGCGATGGCTTCCATCCTGAAGGTAATATTCGGCATTGACGAGGATTCGGTGCTCCTGTACATCGTTGGCGCAATGCTGATTGTGGGTGTCTACTCCGCGATATCGGGGCTCTGGGGCGTTGCCCTGACAGACATGTTCCAGTTCATAATCGCGATGGCGGGGTGCATTCTCCTTGCGATTAAGGTCCTCGGACTTCCGGAAATTGGCGGGGTTAACGGCCTCATGGCGGCCCTGCCCGAACACGTGTTCAGATTTTTTCCGGACGTTACGCTCGGGGCGTCCTCTGCCGCGGCAGGTGTTATGACTCTGTCCGCGTCGGCATTCATAGCCCATATCGCGGTGCAGTGGTGGTCGTCCTGGTATCCCGGGAACGAGCCTGGCGGGGGGGGATATATCGCGCAGCGTATGATGTCGGCTAAGGACGAGCGGCATTCCATGCTGGCGACCCTCTGGTTTGCAGTCGCCCACTATGCGGTGCGTCCCTGGCCGTGGATCATCGTCGCACTGGCGGCGCTGGTCCTCTACCCCGATCTGCAGCAGCCCAGGGAGGGATATATCCTGGCGATGAAGGAGCATCTTCCCCCGGGGTTGATCGGTTTTCTGGTGGCGGCCTTTCTCGCTGCGTACATGTCCACGATAGCGACGCACCTCAACTGGGGAAGCTCCTACATCGTCAATGACCTGTACAAGCGCTTCATCAAACGGGATGCCGGCGAGAGGCACTATGTCCTGGTCTCGCGGATAATGACGGTCGCGCTGGTAGTACTTTCCAGCGTAATTATCAAGATAATGACCAGCATAACCGGCGCGTGGGAATTCATCATCGAATGCGGCGCGGGCCTCGGCCTGGTCCTTATCCTGCGCTGGTACTGGTGGCGTATCAACGCCTGGTCGGAGATTGTCGCCATGATCGTGCCGATCCTCGTATACGGGATCCCGAGAGTCGTGGCGAATATCCTGCGCCCCGGGGAGCCCCACGAGCCCTTTGTCGGGTTTCCCGAGAGCCTTTTTTTCATTGCGGGCATTACCACGTTTTCATGGATAGTCGTCACATTTCTCACCAGGCCGGTTGAAAAGGAAAAACTTGCCCTGTTTTATAAACGGGTAACCCCGGGCGGGCCCGGATGGCGTGCGTTCAGGGAAGAATGCGGCGTAGAAGACGGGACCATTGAACCCCTCTCCGGATTGGCGATCAACTGGCTCATGGGAATTGCGATGGTGTATACCTCGCTTTTTTCAGTGGGTAATATGATTTTTCACTCATACCTTCCGGGATTTCTTCTTCTCGCCGTGACAGCGGTGCTCTTCGTGTCTCTGGCATGGCGATTGAAAGAAAAAAATTGATAAGCGTCTCCCTCTTCGGTAATATATAAGAAGGCCTGGTTGCTCGGGGCGGGGCCTGAAAATAAAAAAGGACTGGAGATGGCGAAGGTCAGGGATGATTTGAAAACGATCTACACCGCGGCCATTGAGGCCGTGGAGCCGGCAGGCGCCGTGCGGGCGCACGTGTCACGAAGGCATGATAGCCTCATCTTATCTGAATCAGGCAAGCCATTCAAGGAATTCAATCTCAACAACTATAGACGAATCCTGCTGGTGGGTGCCGGCAAAGCGACCGCACCCATGGCGAGCGCTATCGAGCATATTCTCGGGGACCGGCTGGATGCGGGATGCATCTGCGTTAAACGTGGATATGTCGACAGTCTTGCCCGGACCGAAATAATAGAGGCATCCCACCCTGTTCCGGACGCCAACGGCATGAAGGGCGCAAAAAAAATACTCGATCTTATTCGGGACGCGACAGCTGACGAGCTGGTGATATCTTGTATCTCGGGCGGAGGGTCCGCGCTGCTGGTCCTGCCGGCTGAACCCGTTACCCTCGAAAACAAACAGAGGACCACAGACCTGCTCATCAAAAGCGGCGCGGGGATACACGAGATAAACGCGGTACGGAAGCACCTCTCCAGCGTAAAAGGAGGGAACCTGGCCGCGGCGACCGGGGCCACCGTGATAAACCTGATGATATCCGATGTGGTCGGTGACGGCATTGACGTTATTGCTTCCGGTCCCTTTTCGCCTGACACGTCAACGTTCGCTGACGCGCTCCGGGTACTCGAGCGATATGACCTTGTCGGCAGTGTGCCGGCGGCCGTGGTTGATCGAATCCGTTCCGGGGCAAGGGGCGAGATTCCTGAGAATCCCGGCCCGGAAAGCCCGGCGTTTCGGCGAGTGACGAACCTCATTCTCGCGTCCAATATCATCGCGCTCGATGCTGCGCGGAAAGCAGCTGCGAAGCTCGGATATAACAGCATCATACTCTCGTCGATGATAGAGGGAGACACCAGCGACGCTGCATTCTGGCATGCCCGGATCGCACGGGAGGTCGTGTCTTCATCCAATCCAGTTTCCGCTCCGGCATGCATTCTGAGCGGCGGTGAAACCACGGTGGTCGTAGCCGGAGACGGGCTGGGAGGCAGAAACATGGAGTTCGCTATGCGCGCCGCGCCGTACATTGACGGAATCGAGGGTATTCTCATCGCGAGCATAGGAACAGACGGAACGGACGGTCCCACTGATGCAGCCGGCGCGTTTGTCGACGGGTCTACGATGGTCAGATCCCAGGAGAAGGGCATGGATATCAAGGAATTTGTCAGGAGAAACGACTCGTATCACTTTCATGAGAGAATCGGAGGCCTTATTTTCACAGGTCCGACGAAAACAAATGTTATGGACATACGCATTATGCTGGTGGAGAGACATAAGAAGAGTATTTGAAGATAAATAATTCACTATATATAAAAAAAAATGATTGATAATTTATAATTTATTATTTAATTTAACATCACTATTTAACATTCGACCGATGGGCCACATGTGTCGAAAAAGAAACATTATAGTTTGTATGAGGAGAAATAATATGTCAGCAAGAAATCTTTCAAAAGTTATGTCCCTTGTTATCGTAGGTGTATTCGCATTTTCACTCTCATTCGCGCAGGAAAAAGCGAGTGATGACGGCATAACAAAGATGCCCGACGGTTCGTACAGAAGCAAGGATCACGACGAATCGAACCGCCCGGATGACGACTATCTGTCGAAATTCGCGGCGAGGGATTATGTTGAAAAATTCATGAAACGGAATATCGAAGAAATATATTTGCTGAATGTGCTGATAAAAAATAATCCCGGGAAGGGATGGGACGGTAAATACGAAGAACTCTACAAGGGTTATATGGCCGCAATGTCGCAGTACTACAAGCGCAACCTGATATACGCACGGGATAAACTGGAGAAGAACCAGGTTGCAATCCGCGAGCTGTTTAAAATCGTGATAGAGGACTATAAAAAACAGTGCGATGAGCTTTTAAACGAATGCGCCGGCAAGGTGATGCTTCTGCATATGGACGTCAGCTCCCGCATTGATCCGGACAGATACGACCAGCTCTGGTTGAACAGCTTGAGGCTGAGAGTCGCTTATGGCCAACTGGATGACGCGCAGCGCGCCGAGATCGAGAAATATTATTCGGGTGCCATATATCACCTCAGGGTCTCGAGGGCATACGGTGTTGCCATACTCGAAGACCTGGCGAAAGACGAGAATGAGAGGAAAGCCGTCACCGACAAATACCGGGTCATGAAGGCCGATAATCGCAACAGGATTTTCAAGCAGGAAAGTAAATAAGTTACAAATATCCGTAAACGCAGCGAAAAAAGGGGATGCTATCCCCTTTTTTTGTTTGCGGGATTATTATATGTTTGGGCAATTAAAAAATTGTATGGAATTTACGCCGCACTGATATAATAGTTTGACAAACCGAAGTTTATAGTGAATCAAATGAACTCATGAAGGCGGCCCGTCTACAATTCAAAGTCATCACGTATCACGCTATTGAATTCTATTTTTTTGCGATACACCTGCTTTTTAATCCCGGATTATTGCCGCCGCTGACTATTGTTTTTATGCTTTTCATGCCGTCGATGACGAATACGCCTGAATTCCCGGAGTACAGGGTTGTCATTGATCCTGGACACGGCGGGGTCGGGAAGCATCCAATGTCTGTGCACGGGGACCGCTACGACACGGTGTCCGGGCGGTATCTTGATTATTATAAGGAAGGAGCGGCGCGGGGCAGGCTGCACGAGCGGGTTATTGTATACAACATCGCGAAAAAAACAGAGAAGCTTCTGAAATTGCTCGCCCCCGGAGGAAATCGAAAACGATTTTTCAACATACTCGAGAAATATTCCGAAGATAATCCCCCACAGATCACCGTCTTGCCGTACATGAGCAGGGGGAGATCGATTACCGATAGCGAAGCCGAGGGAAAGAAGGATCCGAACGCGCCATTCCGCATGTTCGATTATCCTGACTGCGAAGGAAACATGCAGCAGGGACGGATGTCGCGTATCAATGAACTGCGGCCGCACCTGGTGGTTTCCCTCCACCTGGCACGGGCGGGCCCGTCGGATTTTGAGGGAATGAGTCCGGTCATCACCCCCTCATATGGTTTTCTCCGGCAGGGGCTTGAATACCTCCGGGGAAAACGGAGGGGCAAAAGATTTTTTCTCAGAAGTCCTTACCGTGAATGGTTTATTGAGGAAACATCACGGAGCGATTTTGAATGGTACCTGAACGATGTTTCCCTGTATTTCACGGGGTATCCCCTGACACGGCGACGGGAGCCGGATTCGGGTGGGTTCAAGGGATATCGGTACAACATGGTGCGCTGGGCCTATTCCGACAAAACCGGGTGGGAGAGGGCCGCGCGGCATCATATTGCCTCAAGCAGATACGCTGACTCGTTTGAGAAGTATGTTCCTGAAGGGAAATTCTGGGACCGCGAGCGCTCCTCGTATGAACGATCCCGCCGCGACGGAGGCAGGGAAGGATTCGGCGGCGATAACGCCTACGCGTCGTATGAGATAATACGGTATATATATTATTCGCTGTACCTCCGCGGCGATGAGCACCGATCTCAGAAACCCGGCAAGAGTTATATATCGGTCTGGATCATGCCGCTCCATGTGAATGCTATCAACGCGTTTATTGAACTCGGATATCTGAACAGGTCACGGGACCGGTTTCTTCTCACCAAGAGGCAGGACGCAATTGCCGAGGGAATAGCGGTCGGCATTTACTCCTTGCTCTCGGGCCTCACACCGAAAGACAGGCAGTTTAATCACGCGCCGATGGGAAAAGGAATTGATTTCACAAAATACAGGACACCCGAAGGTAGGAGTTATTTCGATGAGGTTACTTGTCAGTAGCACAATTTCTATCATGTTCGCCGCGGCGCCTTGTGCGGCGACGCCGCAAGACTTTAATGCGATATTTATCAACGCGGCCGCATCAGTCGCGAATGCGGTCGTGAGTATTTCGATATACGATAAGAGCCGGGGAAAAGAGAACAAGAACTACGCGAGGGTCGCCTATGGTACCGGCACGGTCATAGATAAAAGGTATATAGTAACCAACTACCATGTAGTCATGAAGGGGAATCATTATCAGGTCATGGGTAACGACGGCATCCCCATCGAACTCGAGCGGTTTGAAAACGGCAGATACTACCTTGCGGATCAAAAAACAGATCTCGCGCTGTTGAAGATTAGGGATCACGATCGGGGGCCGGTCCGGCCGGTTGTTTTTGATGATTCGAACAGCCTCTCCGCGGGGGAATGGGTGCTCGCAATAGGGAATCCCTACGGTTTGAGGCAGACCATCACCCACGGCATTGTCTCGTCGACGGGGAGGGACGATATAGGCTTCACGGACATAGAGGACTTCATCCAGACAGACGCGCCGATCAATCCCGGCAACTCAGGAGGTCCGCTCATAAACCTGAGCGGAAAGCTAGTCGGCATCAATACCGCCATACGGTCGGAATCGGGAGGCTTTCAGGGGATCAGTTTCGCCATTCCGTCAAACCTGGTCAAGCAGGTATGCCGCGAACTCATACGGCACGGGAGGGTCAGGCGCGGATGGATCGGGTTTCTGGTAAAGGAAAAGCGCAGCGGTATGGGGAAAGAAGAGAGCCTGTTGAGGATTATATCAGTTATCAAGAATTCGCCGGCAGAATCCGCGGGACTACGCACGGGAGATATAATCCGCGAGGTCGACGGGGAAACAATCACGACGCTCGGCAACCTCATCAGGTCGATCGGCAACAAGCCGGTCGGCACGGCGGTCGAGATATCAGTCTCCAGGGAAGGGAGGATAGAGCATGCCCGGCTCGTGCTCAGGGAGCGGACAGTCTATAAAAAAATACGAAGCCGCATGAACAGCCTTTTCATGCGGTACGGTATCGAGATTGACGAGAACTCTGAAAGCGGTGGGGTTATTATCTCTTACGTTTCCCCGAAAAGCATCATATATAATTTAAAAAAAGGGGATGCCATCATGTCCGTAAACGGCATGAAAGTATCGTCTCTTGAATCGTTCATACGGGTGGTAGACCGGCACCGCTTGCAAATTGAGAGGATGACGGTGAGCCGGGATTCCCGTCTGTTGCAGATACAGATCGGCGATTGAAGGCGGTGATAGCTATGAAGATAGGATTAAACGTGTTTCTGGTGTCCATTGTTCTGGCTCTGTCCGCTCCGGTAATTTCCGAGGAAGAGGGGAAAAGCCCCGATGCTATTTCACTCGACCGTAGGTTTTTTACCGATTTTTTCAGGACATCTCCCATTCTTAGGGACAGTTTTCTGGAGTCAAAAATCAATGCGGTCGTGCAGGGACGGGGCCTCATCAAGTCGATCAAGAAACTGGATCGGTTTAAGAAACATTACCGGATAGTCCTGGTCGACCAGGACGCTGAAGGCATGAATCTCAGGTTCGTCTATCACATATATATCGACAGCAGGAATTCTATCTCTCTCCTGAAAGAGGAGGAGCGGCTTGAATTCTCCGGCCAGCTCGTTGCCTGCACGCCTCTCAATTCCAGGCGGGATGCTTATATACTCGATATTATTTTCGAAAAGGGCGCGGTTCTGGTTGAGTGAAGACGGGAACCGGGATGCTGTGTATGGTGTCACACTAATGACAACAGACGAGAGATGATTGAGGCGAGGTGAGACAGGGTGTTACATGGTTGCGGTGTATGTATACCGCCTGCCTTGCAGCGGGATTGCTCGCCGTTTTCGTCGCGGCGCATGCCCGCGCTCCCGGGATTGAGGAGCGCGAGGCGGCCGTCATCCGGAGCTTCAGCGCCGGAGAATATGACGGTCTGAAGAGCGCACTGGAGAAGATGCTCGTCGAATACCCGGTCCACCCGATTTCCGTCCTTCATTACAGCACCCTCTTCCATCTGGCAGATCTCTATGGGCCGGAGGCCGTTGAAAAGACGGCGATAAAGGTTCAGGAGGCTATTGCCGGGAGCGGAGACGGGCATGCGGGTGTCTGCCTTTTGCGTTTCAACTGCGAGCTTGAAAATCTGCGATATCGCTATGACAGCAGGAAAGCAAAGGTACTAACTGACCGGCTGGTGCCCATCAGGATATGGAAGCTTTGGGGTCCGGTCAGAAAGTACGGACCAGGGGATATCGATTACCCTTTTTCACCTGAAGTAATGCCGGGCGGTGACACCCGTTCATGGAAAAGAATTACCGTGGCAGATCAGGACGGATGGCTGGATCCGGGGAAATATGTTTACCCGAATTCCGGCGTGATATACGCCGCCGTCTCCCTCAGATCGACGGTACCGATAAAAATACGGATTTTTTCCACCTCGGTATACCGGCTTTTCCTCAATGGCAGGGAGATCGCGCGCAATACGCCGGGCTGTCGTCGTGCCGTAAGATGCGTCAGGGTCGGGAGGGCCCGCGGGCTCACCGTTATGCTCAAGATGAGCGGCTCTCCCCTTGCAAAGGCGAGAATGCTGGTTACCGACGAACAGGATATCAGCCGCGATCCTGAGATCCTGCACGATCAGGTGTTCACTGATGTGTGCGATGCGTCGGAAGAGCTTGATTATCCCCATGCGCAGTTACAGAAAGAGGCGCTCTTGAGCGCGGCCGGATCAATGCGGCTCGGCCTCTATTTTGATGACCTGGAAAGCGAGGAGTCTATTCCCTGCTACCGGGATTCCCTTGCAAGGTCAAAAAGCGATTTTGTTTCATATCTTCTTGCCGTGGCCCTGGCGGCCAGGGACGGCCGTGACAGGGGATCATCCGGCTACAGCGACGCGTGGCGCATCATCAACGAGATCAGGAAGCTAAACCCCGCCTTCGTTCCTGCTGCGCTGAAACATATCGAATATCTCATTGAAGGCAGAGATTACCTGAACGCGTACCGTAAAGCCGCCCGCCTCGTAGCGGGTGCGCCGAAATACCCCTATGCAGGGGCAGTGCTTTTAAAGCTCCTGAATTTCCTCGGTTATGAAGCCGAATTTGAGGAGTCTGCCGCCCTGCTGGGAAAACGTTTTCCCGCCTGCCTGTATATTATTGAAGAAAAGGCGGCATATTACAAAAAGAGGGATCGCAACAGGTTCATCGATATATCGCTCGATATCGTGAGGCGGAAATTCACGACCGAACGGGTCAGAACAGTCATAAGGGAATATTCTTCCCGCGGCGATTACGGACGGGCGCTGGCGCTGGCACGTGAGTATAATTTCAATAATGATTTCACCAGTGATATCGTGGACCTCCATATCAGGAAAAGGGATTTAGAGGCGGCGCGCGAACAGATATTCAGAGCCATACTGACAAGCGATAACCCGTACCTGTATTATGCCCTGGGCGTTATCGACATCATGAGATCAGACGATCCCTCGATGTACTTGCAGAAAATGCTCTCTATCGGCCCGTCGTACTTCACGGTATCGGATTATCTTAAGTATATCAACGACGGCGGTTTTGATAACCCCTTCAGACAATACCTGAATGGCCCGGAAAACATTAATGCGTCCTGGTTTAAAAAAGTCGATCACCACTATCCCTCCAGCGTCCTGTACCGCGGTAGAATTTTTATTCTCAATAAAGACGGGAGCAGCAGGGTGTACTGCGAGGAGGTCATTCATGTCGGCAGCGACAGGGGGGTTCGGCGCTGGGGCGATGTTAAGATACCGTACCGCGGGACGTTTCGTCCCGTCCACCTGAAGGTATACAACGAGAAGGGATCAGCCGCAGACTCCTATACGGTCCAGAAGATCAGGGGAGACGTCTATGTGAACATCAACTCCTTGAAGAAAAATTCCATCATTCATCTTTCATATATTGTAGACAACCCTCTTGCCACTCCGCGTGGGAGCGCGCTTTTTTCCCTGCCCCTGGAATTGCTTCAGCAGTATGAGGAGCCGGTCGGCGCGGTTTCAATAAAAGTGATCGCGCCGGACGAGATGAAGGTGAATTTTTTTATGAAAGACCGGGAGAACATCGTCGAGAGCCGGGCGGGAGGTCTCAAACAATATGCCATTGCCATCAATGGGATCCCTCCCGTGAAGGAGGAGCTTTTTTCCGGGGGGCGCGAGAATGTGCTCTATTATTTTTCGTTTTCCACGTTGAGGGGATTCGAAGATTTTACTTCGTGGTATAACGGCCTCCGTGCGGAGCGGAACAGGCCTCTTGACTCGGTGCCAGGCCAGCTTCGAAAGGATAACCTCGAGGAGACCATCGCCGCGGTGCATGAGTACGTTCAGCGTGAAATCGAGCTGCAGAAGAACGTGCTGTACTATCCGGATTATCCTGAGAATACCCTGTTCCGGAGGAGGGGAACGCCGGAAGACAGGACGCTCCTTGGCATGGCCATGCTTGATCATCTCGGCATTAAATCGTACATAGCGTTTGTCAGGAACAAGTTTCTCCCCGCCGCAGGGGACCCGGTTTTTCTTGATTGTTTTACTAATATCCTCCTCTACGTGCCGCTGGATATCAATAACGCGATCTGGCTCGATTTTTCCAGAAGGTTTTTACCATGCGGCGCAACGGCCGGGACGGTTTCCGGCGCAGAGGCGCTGGTTCTGGTAGGAGATTCATACAAAACCATTACGGTAAAAAGCCGGGACCAGCGGTCGACCGAAGGAAGGTATACAATTGTTCTGTCCGAAGACGGAAGCGCAGATTGCGAGATGCAAGTGACCTTTTTCGGCTCAAGCGGGGGTATTCGGTCATTTTTCGACGACCCTCGAAGTCTTGAAGAATCGGTGCATAAGTATTTCTCCGGAGCGGTTAAGGGCCTGAGCATTGACGGATTTACAGTGGAAAACCTGGACGATATCGGCACGCATTTCAGTATCGGGGCCAGGGGCACGGCGGCTGGCGTATCGGTTCCCGGCTCTCGTCAGCTCATACTGCAGCCGGTGTTGAGCAAGAGCGGTGTGTATGAGTATATCAGATCCCCCGGGCGTATACTGCCGCTGGTAATCGCCCATCCGATAAACGAGAAAGAGACGTATCGTTACACGCTCCCCGCTTCGTATGAGAGAGAGGAAATACGCAGGGACCGTGAATGCAAAAGCAGGTTCGGCAGCGCCCGGATTGTCATAACAAAAAGGCCCGGCTCAATTTTGCTGGAGGCCGAAAAGAGTGTTTCCGTGCAATCGACGGTCATTACCCCTGCCGAATACGGGGAATTTATGAATTTCTGCCTGGAATTACAGCGGATAGAAAATGATACGGTTATATTAAATAAATAGATTGCCCGCGACCGTGCTTTTAATTTTTTTTGGCAATCTTTTCTTTCAATGATTTTTTTCTTCTTTTGATTTGTTTCTTAGCCCGCGCGCGTTTTTCTCTCGCATTATATTGTTTTCCCAACGGTGACCTCCGGTTGATTGAATAGGCAGGAACTACACACTCACTAGCCTTTGCTGATGAACCCCCTGCCGCAGACGGGGGTGGTCGCAACCCTGTATGTTTACTGCCGGAACAATAATGATGCAAACAAAATATTTTGACGAATATCTTTGTCAACCCAAAATATGATTATTTTCTGATATTTGAATTATGGTTGCAAATTTTATCGATACCTATATACTATATATGCACTGATGGTTTGGATGATTGCGTCTCCACCGGAGGATGGTTATGAAGCTAAATAACGAGGCAAAGGTCGGCCTTATGATAACCGTAAGCTTTACCGTGTTTATCATACTGGTCGCGCTCCTGGCACGTATTAATATCTCCCGATCCGGGTATACTCTCCGGGTATATTTCAGTTTTTTGAACGATCTCCGGATTGAAGCCCCGGTTAAAATCGCGGGGGGCATCAAGATTGGATACGTCCGGTCAATAAAACAATCGGGTGAAAAAACAGAAGTAACCCTCTGGATTGAAAAGAAATACGCGCTTATCAAGAACACCAAGTTTGCAATATTCACGTCCGGGCTGATCGGAGAAAAGTACATCAACGTATTTGTTCCACCGTCGAGCGATGTGGAGGAGTTTCTCATGGACGGAGACAAATTATACGGACTCGACCCGGCAAGTTTTGATCAGATGATGATGACCTTCCAGAGCTTCATGCAGGACGAGAGCGGCGGGCAGGTGCTGGCCGAAATATTTCAGAATTCCAAGAAGTTCGTAGGAAACCTTAATAAGATAGCCGACGAAAACCGGTATGACATACGGCAGTCAATCATGTCTGCAAAGGAGACCATCGCAAACCTGAATTTACAGTCAAAGGTGATGATGGCGAACATAAACAAGTTTTCCAAAAATATGGCGGATCTCTCTGAAAAAAACAGGGACGACATCAATATAACGCTCAGAAACCTCTCAGAAACCTCGACCAACCTGAATAAAATCGTGTTCAGGATCGAGAAGGGCCGCGGAACGCTTGGTCGCCTCCTGAATGAAGAGGACATATACAACAACCTGCGCGATGCGTCGATTGCCGCAAAAGACCTGTTCCGGCAGCTCAAGCAGGACCCGTCGAAACTATTCTTCAGAACACAGAATTGACCATGGCACGCAACAGGAAGTCCTATATTTGCAAAGCCTGCGGGTCCGATTTCCCCAAGTGGCAGGGGAAATGCCCTGTCTGCGGCGAGTGGAATACCATCAGCGAGAATGAAGCGCCGCCGGGCCGGACCGGCGCTGCACCACAGGCCGATCTGTTCCAGCTATCCGCGGTCGGGCGTGAGACGGTGCGGCGTATTCAGACGGGCATGGGCGAATTCAATCTCGTGTGCGGGGGCGGCGTCGTACCGGGCTCTGTGATCCTCATCGGCGGCGAGCCGGGCATCGGCAAATCGACCCTTGCGCTCCAGATCGCCGGGTATTTCAAGACGCTCTACATCTCCGGGGAGGAATCCCCGGCGCAGATCCGGATACGGGCGGAACGGGTCGGGTCGACTGCCGACACCATACAGCTTTCGACGGCAACCGACGTCGGGCAGATCACAGATCTTGCAGCGTCCCTGAAGCCTGAGTGCATAATCATCGATTCGATCCAGACACTGTATTCGCCGGACATTCCCGGGCTCAAGGGTTCGGTGAGCCAGATCAGGGAATCGGCGGCGCGCCTGGCCGAGGCGGCTAAACGGCAGGGCGCGGTCCTGATTCTTATCGGTCACATCACAAAGGAGGGGACGATCGCCGGTCCCAAGCTTCTTGAGCATCTGGTTGACACGGTTCTCTATTTCGAGGGAAATTTTTCCCGGGAGTTCCGGGTGCTCAGAGCCTTCAAGAACCGTTACGGCTCCGTGAACGAGATCGGTCTGTTCCGCATGGAGGAGCGGGGCCTCGTGGAGGTAACGGACAAGAACAGGATCTTCCTCAACCCGTACCTCTCCTCGGCGCCGGGAAACGCGGTCTCCGCTGCGGTTGAAGGAAGCCGGATTATCCTCTTCGAAGTACAGTCCCTGGTGACCGCCTCGTCATTCCCCAATCCCCGGAGGATGGCCGACGGATTTGAACTGAACCGGCTGATACTGATAACCGCCGTGCTTGAAAAACACGCGGGGCTCAGATTGAACGCGCATGATGTTTTCATTAATGTATCCGGCGGGTTTCAGATAAACGACACGGCGGCCGACCTGGCGGTGGCGGTGTCGATCGCTTCAAGCCTGAAAAACACGGCGGTGCCGAACGGTGTCGGATTCCTCGGCGAGATATCGCTTTCAGGCGAGATACGTCCGGTATCCCTCTGCGGGAGGAGGATACAGGAGTTCAGGCACTCGGGATTCAGGAGGCTGATACTTCCGGATGCAGAGCTTGAGGAGGCAAAGGCCGCAGGTTTCGAGGGAGAGGTGAGCGGGATACGGACGATCCGGGACGCGCTTGACAGGATTTTCTAGGACAGACCCAAGAGACAACGGTGAGCACATAAAATACAGGCAGGGACATGATGAAGAAAAAGCCATTGGTCATTGCACACCGCGGCGCATGCGGATATCTACCGGAGCATACGCTCGAGGGCAAGGCCCTCGCATTTGCGATGGGGCCTGATTTCGTCGAGCTTGACGCCATCCTTACGCGTGACGACCGGGCGATCGTCTTCCATGACCATTACCTTGACGCCATGACTGACGTCGCGGAAAAGTTCCCGGACAGGAAAAGAAATGACGGGTGGCATTACGCCGTCGATTTTTCCCTGTCCGAGGTCAAATCGCTGCGCCTGCATGAGCGAATCAATCCCGATACGGGAACAGCGGTCTATCCCGGCAGGTTTCCGGCTTCATCGCAGGTCCGCTTTGAAATCCCCACGCTTGAGGAGGAAATCGAGCTGATACAGGGACTCAACACGAGCATGGGGAGGCAGGTGGGAATCTACCTGGAGCCGAAAGGTCCGGCATTCCACAGGAAAGAGGGCAAGTGCATAGAGGACGCGGTCATTAATATTTTCAGGGAGTTCGGCTACACCGGCAGGGATTCAAGATGCTATATTCAGAGCTTTCTGCCTGAAAGCATACGGTACATGAAAGATACGCTGAAAAGCGATCTCACCATGGTGCAGCTCATCGGCGACAGCACATGGAAAGAAACACCGGGCGTTGATTACTACCGGATGCTGACGCCGGAGGGGCTGGACCAGGTAGCAGGCTATGCTGACCTCATCGGGCCTTGGATGAACCAGATAGTCAGGGACGCGGGCACGGGCCGCGAACCCGAATATACAAATCTGGTTGAGCTCGCCCACAAGAGGAAGCTGGATGTGCACCCCTATACGTTCAGGGTGGACGCGCTTCCCTCGTACGTAAAGAGCTTTGACGATCTCCTCGGAATATTTTTTCTTAAGATGGGTGTGGACGGGATATTCACCGATTTCCCCGACAGGGCGTCAGGTTTTCTGAAGCGATCCGGTCTCCGGTGATCAGAGGTTGTGCTCGATTGCCGCGGTAATCTCCCTTTTTTCCTCTATTGTTTCTTTTGTATCGCATGCGAGCGAGAATTTCTCTTTTGCGCTGTTGAATTCAGACAGGGAATAATAAAAAATCGGGCCGGGGCAGCGCGCCAGCCGGCCGGCGTGTACCGAGAGACAGTCCTCCAATATTTTTTTTCTCACCCCGGGCCTCTCAAATATGTAATAATAGCGACTGTTCAGCAATTCAATGATCCATGCGGTGGATTCCGGGTCAATGATCGAGATGGAATAGAGGTACCAGTCGTGGATGAGTTCGATGATTGTTTTTTTCTGGACCGCGGTCAGGAGCGAATGGGCGGGACAGAGGAAACCGTTGCAGATTTTTTCGCCGAAAAATGAATCCCTTCTCATTGCCTCGCCCCGGTACAGGGGATGGAGCAGGCAGCCGGGCCTTCTGCTGAAAATATATCCCTGGTGCGGGCATATATAGGAGGTCCTGTCCCTGACGTCGCGGCCATGACCCTGGTCGGTGCTGTCATCATCCGATATGAACGTTGAAGACCGCGCGGCTCCGTCCGATAAAAATCCGGAGAGGTTCTCCCTGGAGATATCGGTGAAATTAAAGAGGCCGCAGCAGGCGGAGCAGCTTTTCCTGTCGTCGGGCTGGCAGAGTATTATCGATTCATAATTATTCATGGTGGTATGAGTCCGCCCGTGAAGTACCGGGATGGCCGCGCGGTTTGATCAGGCGCTGAATTTTTTCCTGGTATAATTCAGAAGGCCGCCCGCGACAAGGATCGCCCGCTGCCGCTCGGAGAGCGAAAGAACGAACTCGTAGTCCGCGCCGCCGATCGTAATTCCGAGCGAGTCCCTCTCCTTGATCGCTGCAATGAGGCCCCGGGCGATGATGCTGTCCCCGACATTAATCCGTGTGTAATCATTCGGGTTTTTGAACACCAGCGGGACGATCCCGAAGTTGATCAGGTTGCCCGAGTGGATTCTCTCGAATGACTTCGCGATCACCACGCGCACGCCGAGGTACATCGGGCATATTGCCGCGTGCTCGCGGCTTGAGCCCTGGCCGTAGCTCAGACCCCCGGCGATGACCGTGTATATCCCCTTCAGCCTGTCGGCGAGGGCGCGCCGCGAGAATTCCGGGTCAACGTGCTCGAATACGTATTCCGCGTATTTCGGGATGTTCGACCGGTATTTGAGCCGCGGGCCGGCCGGCATGATATGATCGGTGGTAATATTATCGCCCACCTTGAGGCCGATGACGCCCTGGAGCTCATCGGCAAGCGGAGAGGTGCGGGGAGGCTCGCCGATGTTCGGGCCCCGCACTATATCCGGCGCATTGTCTGCCGGAGGAATGATCATGGAATCGTCGATGATGAATTGCCTGGGCATTGCGATGTCCGGATATTCCTTTGCCGGGCGATCCAGCGGGTTCGTCAGCGAGCCGCTCACGGCAGAGAGGGCGGCCGTTTCGGGGCTCACCAGGTACACTTCGGCGGAGGCGGTCCCCGACCGTCCCTCGAAGTTCCGGTTATTGGTCCGCAGTGACACGCCGCCGCTCTGGGGCGCCTGTCCCGCCCCGATGCAGAAGCCGCAGGCCGATTCCATGATACGGGCGCCGCTCCCTATGATGTCTGCAAGGGCGCCGTTTCGGGCGATCATTTCAAACACCTGCCGGGATCCGGGCGCGACGATACAGCTTACCCCAGGCGCCACCTTTTTGCCCCTGAGTATCCGTGCCACGGTCATCAGGTCTTTATAGGACGAGTTGGTGCAGCTTCCGATGGCCACCTGCTGGACCGGCATGCCGGCCAGCTCGGAAATTTTTTTGATTTTGCCGGGGGAATGGGGGGCCGCTGCGAGGGGCTCAACGGCGGACAGGTCGATGTCGATGAGCCGCTCGTATCCGGCGTCCAGGTCGGGAAGGATCTCGCGCCAAGCGTCCCCCCTGGCCTGTGCCTTGAGGAACCGTCGCGTGACGTCGTCGCTCGGAAAGATTGAGGTGGTCACGCCCAGCTCGGCCCCCATGTTGGTGATGGTCGCGCGCTCGGGCACGGACAGGCCCGCAACACCGTCGCCGGTGTATTCGAGCACGGTACCGACGTTGCCCCTGGTGCCGAGGATGCCGAGCACGGTGAGGATGATGTCTTTCGCCGTGACCCAGGCCCTGAGGCGGCCGGTGAGCCGCACGTTAATGACGCGGGGAGCGGTCAGGTAGAAGGGCCCGCCGCCCATGGCCACCGCCACATCGAGGCCGCCGGCGCCTATGGCGATCATCCCGATGCCGCCGCCGGTCGGGGTATGGCTGTCCGAGCCGAGGAGGGTCGCGCCCGGCCTGCCGAACCGCTCGAGGTGCACCTGATGGCAGATGCCGTTGCCGGCCCGGGAAAAATGTATTCCGAACCGGGCGTTCATGGTCTGGAGGTAGGCATGGTCGTCGGCGTTTTCAAATCCCATCTGGATGGTGTTGTGGTCGACATAGGAAACAGAGATCTCCGTTTTGACCCTGGGGATGCCAAGGGCCTCGAACTGGAGGTAGGCCATGGTGCCGGTCGCGTCCTGGGTAAGCGTCTGATCGATCCGTATGCCGATTTCGCTTCCAGGGGAAAGGGTCCCTTCGACGACATGATCGCGCAGGATTTTATAACATACAGAATGTCCCATGTATTTACCTTCAGGTCGGTAATTCCGAATGATTTGATCTTGCTGTTCCCCTCATTCTTTTCAACTACTTTTTCGACATGATGGTGATTTGGCGGTCAATATGCGGCAGGATAGCGCCGATACATTAGACATGAGAATATCTGCCGGAATTGCCGAAATAAACGTCAACAACCCTGCTGCGCCGGAGCGTGCATCGGAGCGTTTCTACGTGTGGCCTGCCTATAACGCGGGGAGGGTCCAGCAGGTCAGGGGCTTGACGCGGCGTCCCGAACCGGAAATTCTGTATATCAAGCCCTCTCCCGAGGAAAGGGATAGTATTCTCGGCATGTCAAAAGAAAGATCACACCACGAGTATCTGCCCACCGGCAGGATCGGGAGAACCGCGCCGTACATCCGGCCCGGCTCGCTGTTTGAGGCCCTGGCGTAAGGAGATTGCAGTAAGAAAAATAATTACCTGCGGTGATTCCTGTTTCTTTTTTCATTTTTAAAAAACGCTTCATTAACCTTTAACTGGGTGTAATTGAGACTATATCCATTTAAAGAATTTCGCGCGTTTTCGGCTTCTGCCTGACTCGACATTTCAACAAACGCAAAGGCATTGTTCCCGATAATTTTAACCTCAATCACGCTGCCGTATCCTGAAAATAACTCATGAAGCTGTTCTTTGCTTGTTGAATCGCTCAAGTTTCCGATATAAAGTGTTTTCCCCTGCATGGAAAGCTCCTTGGTAGTGTATTTTGTTAATAATACTTTCTAATGGGGGTGCTACTGGACAAATCTGGGTGTGTATAACGCCTGTCAAGGCCTGATGAAAAGGAGATGCCCGATTGGTAATTTAAATATTATTAATCAATAATGACCATAATTGGAATATCGCAATATATTTCAATATAAATAAATAATTCCAGGATTTTTTGCCGGATCAGCAGTTTGTCGTTGTATTTGCAGTATATTCAATGGCTATCAGCTCAACCCGGGAAAAATCAAGGAATCTTCGTCACCAACCGTCCCAGTTCAGGAGATGGAATGGGCCTCATGAAGCCGCCGCTTAAATAATTTTTCATATTTTTATGCTTGCAAATTCTGACATTAAAATGTACATTATCATTATCAAGCATTAAGGAGCATTTCAATGCAGTCGGCTTCGTTTACGGAGTTTCGAAACAACGCGAAGCGGTTTTTTGATATGGTTGAAAGAGGCGAGAGCATAGAAATCTATCGCCATGGCATGCCGGTTGCCATGCTAATCCCCGTGAAGAAACGGGATAAGGCGCGACTTTCCGCGACCAAACCTTTAAAAATCCCCGGCGTCAGTCTGTCGCAGGCGATTCTTGCCGAGCGTGATGAAAAGTAAATGAAAGTTTTCATCGACTCTTCCGCACTTGTGAAGCGCTATATCGAAGAGCCCGGAAGCAGTCGCGTGGGTGAATTGATTGGGAAGGCGAAGGAGGTTGCCGTCTGCATTGTCTGCGTTCCCGAGGTACTATCGGCATGCAACCGATTGGTTCGTGAAAAGAGGATCGATTCTAAACAGTATGAATGGATAAAAAAAGAGTTCCTCCTCGATTTGGGGGAATTGATGATGATAGACATTACAAGCGAAGTGATTATCAGATCGATCCAGTGTTTGGAAAAAGGTGCTCTGCGGAGCCTTGATGCCTTGCATATTGCTTCTGCGATTGAGTATAAATGCGGCTTGTTTGTGACCGGCGATCAACGGCAAATGAATATAGCCGATGCAATGAAATTGAAAATTGAAGTGGTGTGATTATTACGTCTGTTTAATATTCAGGAAAATACGGCCACACCGGGAGCGCTCGATTCGACACAAGGCCTATTACTTATGCTGAGCCCTTCGACTCTGCTCAGGACAAGCTTGTCGAAGCATCCACAGTAAGTTTGGCATACCGACAGGGCCCTGGCAAGCAACAAGTTCTGGACAGGCGTGTTAAAATTTATTGAAATTTTTCTACAGGCTCGTTACAGCGAACAAGGAAACAGGACTGCTAATGAAATACGCGATAAGACTCTCCCTTTTCGCAATAGCGATATTCAGCATAATGAGTTACTGGGGGATAAGGGCGCCGGATGGCGAGATTGTTTTTAGAACAACACAAGCGCTTGCGACCCGGGGAACTTTTGAAGTATCGGGAATGCTAACAACCTGGAAGGGATTCGGGCTTCCCGAAGGCAAAGACGGGAAGCGCTATTCACTCTTCGGTCCAGGTGAGGCGATCGCCGCTGTTCCTCTGTATAAAATTGCCGAATTAATCAATTCAACCGAATGGTATTTTAATGCCGGGTCTCTGGTCGGCATAAGCCACTACACAGATGATGATGGACTGACACATTTCATCAACGAAGAAATCCCTCAAGATCTCGAACCTCAAGCATTGCGAATGATAGTGAGCGTATTCAACATCCTCATGGCTTCATTGTGCGTTTTCATGTTTTTCTTAACAATAAAAGCGTTAACTGGGTCTGATCATGCCGCATTATTTACCGGCATTTTATTTGCTTTTGGCTCTCTCATTTTCCCCTATTCAGGAACGTTTTTCAGCGAGTTATTAGCGATCTTCTTCGTGATGCTGTCCTTTTACATGCTTTTATATAACAAAGTAATCAACACCACTCACAGCAGACTGTGCCTTCTATTATCCGGCTTTTCCCTCGGATTGGCCGCGGCAACGCACATAACGGCCATTCTATTTGCACCATTCTTTTGCATTTATGGCGCATTCCCGGACAGGAATGATGCGCAATCTTCAGGTGAAGGACAACGCCCAAACCAGCCGCGCGTTAAAACGAGTTATTATCAATCTATTCGCCATTATTTGCGGGAAATCACACCCGAAAATATTAAAGCCATCCTGATCAATGGATTAATATTTACGGCAGGCTTTATGCCAATACTCTCGTTGATCGGATATTTTAACTTCATACGGTTCGATTCCGTGCTTGAAACAGGACATACACTTAACGTTACATCTCAGTTTGGATATGGCGTATTTGTCGCTCCATGGAGAGGGTTGCGGGGCCTGCTTATAAGTCCCGGCAAAGGCCTGCTCTTTTTTTGTCCCGCGATTATACTGGGTCTCATCGCATGGCGTCCATTCCACATAAAACACCGTTTGTTATCATTCACTATGCTTGCAGCAGCATTGACGAGATTAATATTTATAGCAACACGAAGCGACTGGCACGGGGGATTCGGCGTTGGGCCAAGGCTTCTGATTGTGCTTATTCCTTTCCTTATGCTGCCCATAGGCGAATGGGTCGGCAAAATGATAAATGTTAAGAATGTTAAGGCAATCTTTTATTTCACTCTAATATCTCTTATCTGTATCGCGCAGCAAATTTACTTTTCGTTAGGTGAGATATTTTCGTATTTTCATATCATCAAATGGTATGGTATCAATCATGGAGTGAACGTTTTTGAGGGCAACCGATTATATATGAGCTGGGATTTTTCCCCATTGCTTTATCTTTTAAATGGGAGGCGCGGGCCGTTGCTGTTGAATACAATCGATATTAATAATTATGCATTATGGTTATTGCTTATCGGAGGGACAGCGCTATTGCTATTGCTCCTGTATCTATCTGTACGAAAAAACATTCCGTCAAAGGTTGTTGAAAAATAAAATTGTCCCAATAATGGACATCCTGCGGGCAGCGCAAAAAAATGCGAAAAGCAATTTGAAATCGGTTATGTTAGATTTTTACAGGAAGCTACTCGTATTATGCGTTCGTGGAGGGACGAGCAAGGCGGCCACTCCCGTTGCCTGCGCCTTTCCCGATTCTTCCCTAAATAATCAGGTTATGAAATCCAGCCTATATCTGCTTCGTGCAAATAATGAATATTCGCAGAGGGTGCATCATGCAAAAAAGTATCGTGTATCTTTTATTATCAATTGTATTCAATGTTTCGGCCAATTATGTATTAAAGGCATACGCGGCGGAGAAAGGCCGGCCTTTTCTTGATATCCTGTCAAGCCCGCCGATATATATGGGTGCTGCTCTTTTCGGTATAAACTTCCTGTTTTACACCAGGGCGCTCCAGACATTGAATATATCAACCGCCTATCCTGTCGTAGTCGGGATGAGCACCATCATGATAATAGCATTATCATACTTTTTCCTGAATGAAAGACTGGCCGTTGTCCAGGTCTGCGGCATCGGCCTGGTAATTGCAGGTCTCGCTCTTATTCATGTTAAAATGTAGTGTCTCAATATTTATCATTTAGGAAAAATGGTCCTTGTATTACCTGAGGCCATGCGACACAAGGCCTATTACTTGTGATGAGCCTGTCGAAGCATCCGCCGAAAGTATGGCACACCGGAAGGGCTCTGGCAAGCAAAAAGTTCTGGACAGGGGTGTTAAAATTTTTTTCTCTGCAGGGCTGCCGCCCTGCACCCGCCGCAAGCGCCGGGCACGATGCCCGGCGATGCGAGGACAGCGCACGACGCGCTGCCGCAGCGAAAACCAGAAGGTCTATGATAGACTCTTCAAAAACATGGAAGCTCCAACTGAATCCGAAAAAAGCACCTACGTAATGCGAGTACAAATATAAACCATATATAGCCTGTCCCGGCGATTGAGGGACCGCGCAGGGGGGTGAAGGGGGGATTCGCGCGTGGGAGTGTTGACAAACTCAAAGAGAAATAAATTAATTGAAAATTATATGGAGACATAACAAATATGTAAGAAAATAATCAAA
>JAFGBT010000015.1 GCA_016933025.1 Spirochaetota bacterium
CATCAGTCATTGAGATATTTGAGTCCAAGAGAATATAGGGAACAACAATCATGTCAAGTGGCTTGACATATGGGGAGCATTACAGTTCTTCCTATTCTGTTGTTGAATCAACACTTTTGAAGAGTCTATCAGAAGCTTTCTGGCTTTCGCTGCGGTAGGCGCCTCCTGCGCCATCCTCGCATCGCCGGGCGTCGTGCCCGGCGATGATGGGTAAGTGTGGGTCTGAGGGTCCGATAAGGATAAAAGTGGCCAAATAGTAGAAGATTAAACAGCTTGAGGCTGGAAGTTGAAAGCTTGCCAGCTACTATTTCATTGTCTTTTCTGCTATATAACGCGCTATATTATATGCTGCGTTATCAATTCTTCTTTCAAGAGAGAAAGCAAATGAAGCTAAGCTTATGCCAGCTTCAACTGTCAGGTGAACTCTATAAAGTTCTTTCTTGGTTTTTAAATCAATAAATTGTATTTTTGTTTCAAGAACATCTTCTTTGGCTTTTTGGCCTTCTGACATATATATTACTTCCCCGTCAGTATTGCCAAATTGATGGTATTTTGAATCGCTGAATTTTATTAATAATTGTGCATCGGCGGGTGCATTTTCATTTTCTGATTTTGGTGAAATAATTTCTTTTTTCGGTAAAAAATTGTTTTAAATAATATGCAAATGTTTCATGGTTTAAATAATTTATTACAGAAATCCATTCTTGTCGGTTCTGGTATCCATATTTAGTCCATTTACTTTTTCCAAGATCTATCCAGCCATGATAGATTATATTATAACTGCCTAAATTAGGAATTGGTTCGGATTAATTTTTTATTCCATACCAGGGTGAACAACTAAATATTGCAAAGAGATTTATAAAAATGGCAATAGTGATGACAATCCATTTTATTTTAAACATAACCACACCCCCACAATAAATATTTAATATTTGAAAATAATTGTTAATGATACAGTATTTATAGTTTAAACCGCCAAGTCGGCGGGCAATAAAGATCAATTGGCTGCTTCGTGCAACGTCCAAGCGTAGCCGAACCCCCAAAGCGGTTTGCCGAGCGCCCCGCCAGCAAGGCGCACCCCCTCACCCCCTATCCCCCTCTCCCGCAGGGAGAGGGGGCAGAACCGCGCCGCAGCTGGCGGGATAAGCGCGAGGCCGAGGAGCGGAGCGAGCCTAAGCGAGCGAGGAGCGGAGCGGCTATGCTTTGTTCGCCGCAGTTGCTGGCATTTTTATAACTTGTCCCAACTAGGAACTTTCTCTTTTTTTACCTTCTTCATAACATTATCAAATCCAGTTAATATTTCATTTTTTGTTTTGGATTTAGTATAATTTATAAAGAAGGTTGAGGTTTCCAATTCCTTAATCTCTTTCGTAAAGGCATATAGAGCTAATTGATTTATTGAGACTCCTTGCTCATCGGCAACCTGTTCAATTTTATGCTTTAATTCCTTAGGTACTCTTATTGTTAAAACACTAGCCTTTGCTTTCATATTTCTTTCTCCATATTTTTACAAAATCAGATGGGGTTATGACTTTTAGGTCTTGGAACTTTAATTCTGATTTAGTAGTAAAATCTCGTACATTATTAGTAATTAAATAATTAGAATTACTGGCAATAGATAATTCTATAAAAATGTTATCATTTTCATCTTGAAGATTTGGTCTGAATAAGTAATAAGTTGTATAAGATTTTCCAATAAATGCAATAAACTGTAAGACTTTAATAATATCTTCTCGTGTTAAATTAAAATCTTTTAGCGAGGAAGGTCTGGTTAAAACATCTTCATACTCATTGAATACCTGAACAGATAAGGCTAATGATATTTTATTATTTCTTATTAAGGATAAAATATAATAAGAAGCCCCGAGTTGACTTCGTAAAGCCTGGTATAACACATTAGTGTCAATAACTACTAACATATAATAATGATAGCAAATATGCTATCATTTGTCAATAAAATTAATTATAATATTAATAAAGCCAGCAATTGTGGCCAACAATCTATAACTGAATTTCGCCTATCATTAAAAAATACAAGAATAGTCTTCCCCAATTTGTTGAGTTATCAAAATATAGTAAAACCTGTGTCACCCACTCCAATTCTCGCTCGCAACATCAAAAAGTCAAGAACAAACCCATATAACACCAGCAATGATGCGCTGTTATATATGTAATAAAAAAAGGAGCGTTTTCGCTCGCCTGTTAATTAATGATAATTTATACATAATTCCTGTTTTATGCAGATAGAATTATTTATATCGCATTTGTGTGTTAAATGCTGCTCCCTGGCGATTTCCGTTCCAGAGCTGTTTTTGTGTAAACAGTGTTATCGCCTTTAATTCAGGCGGTCTGTTGTGGCGGATGCTCTCGATTTTTCCTGTCAATTTTGAAAAATGTTTCCCCCCTCTCCCTGCGGGAGAGGGGGGGTAGGGGGGTGAGGGCGAGCCCCCTACCCCTGCGGGAGGCAGCAGCCTGTACATCCATGTACGCTGCTGCATTCGTGACATCGTGTCACTCAGTGGGGTTAGGGGGGGTGAGGTCTTAGCTCGAAATATCTTAGCACTCGGCAAGCCGGAGTGCCAAAAGATAGGAGTTGGTAAGGAGCGGGTCCCTATCTGGTTAGGAATAAAAGCGCCGGACGGAGGACCGGCAATGCGAGAAATTTACCACACCTGTCCGGAACTTTTTGTTTGCCAGAGCGCTCCCGGTGTGCCATAATCAGTAACGACAAGACCCATTCCGTCTCTTGCGACGGGCCTGGGGGTTGGGTAATTTACTATATAGTAATTGTATAAGGTTTTATGAGGATACTAATTGACGCCGACTCGATACCATCTGTAATAAAGGATATACTGTTCAGGGCCGCTGAGCGGAACAGTATCCCGCTCATTCTTGTGGCGAATCAGGCGCTGAAATTTCCCGATTCCGAATATATATCCGCAATGGTCGTGCCGGCAGGATATAATGAAGCCGACGACAGGATCGCGGAAATAGTCCGGCCCGGAGACCTTGTCGTCACCGATGATATTCCGCTTGCCGACCGTGTGGTGCGCAGGAGCGGATCCGTCATTGATGCCAGGGGCAATCTTTATACCGGTGAAAATATCGGGGAAAGGCTTGCAATGCGGGACATGATGGATGAGCTGAGGAACGGCGGCATAGATACCGGAGGCCCGGCCCCCTTCTCCAGCCGGGACCGCCGGGCCTTTGCCAACCAGCTTGACCGTTTTTTGACAAAACATAAAAACGTTGCCGGAGAGGCTTAGCATGCAGGGAACAATGCGTTCGTTGATAAAACCGGGAATGAGGGTCGCGATAGTTTTAAAAAAAGACCAGCAGACAAGCAAGCTTACTGAGGGCATTGTCAAAGATATCCTGACAAACTCGGAGTCTCATCCCCATGGAATTAAAGTTCGTCTTCAGAGCGGAGAAGTCGGTAGAGTCAAGGTCATTATCTGAAATGCGTGTCCCCGGCTTCCCGCCGCGGGGTCCCCTGAAAATTATTGGAATTAGCGTTCCTATGCCTATGAGGCTTGATTAAATAAATTTGATTTTTCGATAAGGCAGGCCCGCCCGCGGTTGTCCAGTGAAAAGATGTCAAATTCCTGGGCGGAAAGGTCCTGCACTGCTTTTCTGAATTGCAGCGGGTCCCGAAAGGTTATTGTATATTCACCTTCTGTTTGGTTAATTATGACAAATTTACTCGACGCTTTATTTTTCATACGCTCCTTTTAATTCCGCTGCCGTGGTAGTGTAACCGGCGCGGTATGGGTACGGGCCCGGGACGGCCAATGCCGGCTGTAATTCACTTTTTCCGTTATTTTGCTTTAGTAATACGTGGCTGCATCCGTAAGATACATTAACGGAAAATGACATGGCCTTTTTATGCCTCCGTGTTTTTTCTGCAGTAATCAGTCCGCAATAATTCGTAAATTTTCCCGCATTTTTTATATTCTAAGAACTCTATAGTGTTTATAGCGCAACATAATGATCCGCTGCGGGCCTCGCAACTTCGACTGCAATATTTCCCTTTTGTCCTTATAACTAATGGTTGTCCGTACACTGAATAACCTCTTATTGTTCGTTTTAAGCCAAATCCCACTACTATGCCAATTAAGTCCAGTCTTTATTACGCTTTCTCATGAAAAGCAATGGAGTCCGCATGAAACGTATATAACCCGCTCCGGATGGATTCCCTCTGCGACCTCTGCGAGCTCTGCGTTGAAAAAATTCTGAACTAATTCCGATAGCTCTGCAGCGGCGCGGGGATGCGGCCGCCGCGGCCGATGAAGTCCGACGATGCGAACCGGCTCACCGGTATCACCGGCGCCCTGCCGAGGAGCCCGCCGAACTCGACGACGTCACCGGCCTTCCTGCCGACGACCGGGATGACCCGCACGGCGGTCGTCTTGTTGTTGGCCACGCCGATCGCGGCCTCGTCCGCGATGATTGCGGCGATGGTGTCAGCGGTCGTGTCGCCCGGTATGGCGATCATGTCGAGGCCGACGGAGCAGACCGCGGTCATGGCCTCGAGCTTCTCGATCGAGAGCGACCCCCGGGACGCGGCCTCGATCATCCCCAGGTCCTCGCTCACCGGTATGAAGGCGCCGCTGAGTCCGCCGACGAAGGACGAGGCCATGAGGCCCCCTTTCTTGACCGCGTCGTTCAGGAGCATGAGCGCCGCCGTTGACCCGGGCGCGCCGCAGCTCTCCAGGCCCATCTCCTCCAGGATGAAGGCGACGCTGTCCCCGACCGCCGGCGTGGGCGCGAGCGACACGTCCACGATGCCGAAGGGAACGCCGAGCCTCCGCGCGGCCTCGCGGGCCACCAGCTGGCCAACGCGCGTGATCTTGAACGACGTCCGCTTGATGGTCTCCGCCACGGTCTCCAGGTCGCTCCCCCGTATCTTTTCGAGGGCGCTCTTGATGACCCCCGGCCCGCTGATGCCGACGTTGATCACCGCCTCGGCCTCGCCGACGCCGTGGAAGGCGCCGGCCATGAAGGGGTTGTCCTCGGGCGCGTTGGCGAACACGACCAGGCGGGCGCACCCGACGCTCCCCCGGTCCTTCGTGGCCTCCGCGATCTCGCGAATGGTCTTTCCCATAAGGCTCACGGCGTCCATGTTGATGCCGGCGCGCGTGGTGGCGACGTTGACGCTGGCGCAGACGCGGTCCGTGCCGGCGAGCGCCCGCGGTATCGAATCGATGAGCTTCCGGTCGCCCCCGGTCATGCCCTTGTGCACCAGGGCGGAGAACCCGCCGATGAAATTCACGTCCGCGTCCCGCGCCGCATCCTCGAGGGCCAGCGCGAAGGGGAGGTAGTCGTCGGTTCGCGAGCTCTCGGCGACCAGGGAGATCGGTGTCACGGCGATCCGCCTGTTGATGATCGGCACCCCGTACGACTCCTCGATCTCGTCGCCCACGGCGGCGAGCCTGCCGGCGACCCGGCGTATCTTGTCGCGGATCCTGCCGCACGATTTCTTCGCGCTCTCGTCCGCGCAGTCGCGCAGGGATATCCCCATGGTGATGGTGCGGATGTCCAGCTTTTCCTCCTGGATCATCTTCAGGGTTTCGATGACTTCGCGCTCGTTCATGGCCTACACCCGATGCATGGAGTTGAAGAGCTCTTCGTTGTACATGTTGATCACCAGGCCCATCCGCTCCCCGATGCCGTTGAGCCGCGCCTTGAGCTCCTTCAGGGAGACGGAGCTCCCGGAGAGGTCGACCGACATCATCATGGTGAAGTTGTCCTGCATGATGGTCTGGCTGATGTCGAGGATGTTGACGCCGCACCCGGCGAGCTCCGCGCTCACCGCGGCGATGATCCCGACCTTGTCCTTGCCAACGACGGTTATGATTGCCTTCATCTGCCTGTCCTGAAAAAATGTTTTACCGGGTTCCGATGTGGATACATGTGGCCCCCCGCTCTGTTTTTTCAAGCTATTTATCATTGTACCTGCATGGGTAATATTGGCGGAAAATACATGTTCAATAATGTGTATGATGAGGGATCGGGGGGATGTACAGGCAGCTCGGATGATTTTATTTCCAATGTCCGCATGAACAGTATTATGAAAGACGATTTACTCTGCGTCCTCCGCGTTAAAATGAAATCAAATTAATTCAACGATAGCGCTTGATTTTGAGAGGTGAATTTTTGTATATTATGGCAAGGGCCAAATTCATGAAGATTTGGATAAACATATCAAAAGCGTGTATTCTGGCGATACTTCTCATATCTGTCTGTATAATGACCTCATGCGGAAAAGACAAACAGGTGGTCCCGCTTTTCCTGGCTTCCGGGGGAACAGATGACGCCAGGCCGGATCCCCCCGATTTCACCGGCGGCGATACGCCCCAGCTTGACCTGGACGGTCCGGATCCCGACTGGACCTGGAACGACCCCCACGTGGTGAAGGTCGGAGGAGAGTACTGGATGTACGCCTCGGCTACCGATAATTTCGTGTATCCCGTGAGACTCTACCGGCTGACGTCGGCGGATGGGTTGAGCTGGACGAGAGACCCTCTGGCCCCGATACTCGCCGACGCAACCTCCGGCAGCTGGGACGCGGGCGGGCTTGAGACGCCGTCGGTTGTGTATTTCAACGGGAGCTATCATCTTTTTTACACCGGGTATCCGTATCCTGTCGGCGATTCCCTCTACGATGTGTTTGATTTCCGCGTCGGCCACGCGGAATCCGCCGACGGCGTCACGTTCACCCGGGCCGCAGGGTCGCCGGTCGTCGCGCCCAGCGGCACGGACGCCGACCCCGCGAACGACTGGTACGCCTTCATAGTCGGCGAGCCGGGCGCGGTCGTATATAATAACGAGATATATCTCTACTTCACTGCGGTCGGAGCGGACGCGGACCTGGGGACCTCCCTTCAGGTGATAGGCCTGGTGCGGAGCGCGGACGGCGCAACCTGGACCGCGCCGGAGCTGGCGCTCAGGCCGGACCAGACCCTCTATCCCCGTGACGACTTCTGGGTCGGGTACTCCACGCCGAACGCCGTTGTGCTGAACGGCCGCATGCACCTGTTTTTCGATGTAGCTCACCAGCCGCCGGCCGGGACCTGGCTCCAGCTCAAGCTCCACCACGCCTCCTCTCCGGACGGGCGGGACAATTGGGTGCACGATTCCACATACATCCGCAAGGCCGGGGACTTCGCATGGGCGGTCAACGAGATCCGCTCGCCCGACGCCTTGCTGGACGGCGCCACGCTTCGCCTCTATTTTGCCGGACACGAGCTTGACGGCAGCGCTCCGGAGCACTTCGCGATCGGGATGATGACCTGCGATCCCGCGCCGTGACAGGCCGGCCCGGAGACGATCGTTTTTCCTTGACATTTGTTTTCGTCGGGTCAAGGATATCTTCTCTCAGGGCGATAGTGAACACCGCTCACGGCTCTGGCGCGCCGGGGGCGCTCGTTCGCGCGCGGATTCAGCGCCATTCGGAATACAAAGGGGGACAGGTCGTTTATGCGTCGATTGCGGATTTTTCTCGTCCATGTCGGCCGCCGGCAGCCGCTGCTCAACGTTACGCCGCCGCTCGGGATCATGTATCTCGCGGCCTATATCCGCTCGAAGTTTGACGTCGACATCAGGCTGTTCAACCAGAAGCTCGACAATACCCCGAACGACGAGTGCGTCAGGATGATCAGGGATTTTAATCCCGATGTTGTCGGTCTCAGCGTCATGACGCCGAACGCCCATGCCCTCCCGTATCTGACCGGGCAGATACGCCGCGCCCTTCCGGGGGCGCTTATCGTTCTGGGCGGCCCGCATATATCCGCGTGCGGGGCCTCGTCTCTTGACGGCAACGAGGCGGATGCGGCCGTCGTGGGGGAGGGGGAGCTGGTCTTTGAACAGCTGCTCCGCGCGCGCTATGACGGCGGGAGCCTCGCGGACGTCCCCGGCCTCATCCACCGGAGTGCGGCCGGTGAAATCGTTGAGAATCCCGGGAGCATTCCGCCTCTTGACGATCTCGACGCCCTGCCGTTTCCCGCATACGACCTGATCAATCTTCCCGCATACTGGAAGCGGCAGCCCTTTTCGCTCATCCCCCGGCTGAACTACGCCGCCGTCTTTTCCAGCCGGGGCTGCCCGTTCCACTGCATATACTGCCACAGGATCTTCGGCGAGCGGTTCCGCGCCCATTCGGCCGGGAGGATCCTGGATGAAATTGCGCATTACCGGAAAACCTACGGCGTGAAGAACATCGAGGTGTATGATGATATTTTCAACCTCGACAGGAAACGGGTCGTTGATTTCTCGGACGGCATGAAACGGCGGGGGATCTCGTGCGGGCTTGTCTTCCCGAACGGCCTGCGGACGGATACCCTTGACGAGGCGACCATCGACGCGCTCGTGGAAGCGGGGATGTACTATTCCAGTTTCCCCCTTGAGTCGGGCTCTCCGCGTATACAGAAGGTGATGGGGAAAAACCTGAATATCCCCCGCTTCATGAAGAATCTCGAATACGCGGTTTCCCGGAGGGTGTTCTCCTACGGCTTTGTCATGTTCGGATTTCCGACCGAAACTGAAGAAGATATAACAATGACCATAGACGCCGCCTGTTCCTCAAAGCTCCACGTGGCGTCATTCTTTACCCTGACGCCGTTCCCGAACACCAGGGTCCACGGAATCGCGATGGAAAAATTCCCGGAGCGCATGTCCCGCATTAACTATGATGACGTCTATTACGCGGATGCGAAAATAAACCTCACCGAGGTCTCCGACGACCTGCTCTATTACTACCAGCGCATGGTGTACCGGAAATTTTTCCTTGACCCGACTCGGATCGCCCGGATCATGAAGGATTACCCGAATCCGCTTCTTCTTCTCAAGTTTCTGCCGGCTATGATTCTTCGCGCGTCAAAAGGCCTTTTTAGCTGAAACGCCCTGCGGCGCCGCTCCCTCTGCCGGGTGAAGCGGTTGTCATCCCTTCGCCTTGCTGCCCTCGAGCGGAGTGAATTCAAACTCCGGATAGAGCGACTTCAGGGCGCCGGTGACCTGACGGGAGACCTCCAGCGGCGACTTGACCCCGAGCCCCAGGTAATTGCATCCCGAGTCGACCTCGAAGTGCTTCTTGCCGCTTTTTATGCCCGCTTCCCGTATATGGCCGCCATGGGTCGGGTCAAACGCGAAGCTCTCTTTCTGCAGCAGCTTGGCCGTCTCTTCGTGTGTTTTGACGCCGGACGAGTAAAACTGCGGGACCGCGTCCTTCTTGTTGGTGATGTGCGCCAGATAGGTTATATGCTTTCCGTCGCCGGTTGATTCCAGCCAGAGTATGAACATGTCGTTGCACACGCGCTCCGGGTCGCGCTGTTCCTTGAACCTGCCGATCCGGAACCGCTGCTGCACCGGCACGAACAGGTTCTGCAGCGTTTCGTTTCTGGACATCTCCAGTATCTGCTCCGGCACCCAGGTGACCCGGATAAAGCTCACGATCCTGTCCTGAAGATCCCTTCGCTCTTTGAAGAGCGGCCAGTCCTTCACGATCTTCAGCGCCTTAACCGAGAGCGGGCCGTCGTCGAATGTCGAGTCGTAGTAATAGATCTTGTCTCCGGATTGCTGCTTCAGAACCCCCTCGTTGGCTATCAGCGATCCCGTCGCCATGTCGATGATGTTGGCGAGGATCATGTTGTGGTTCTCGTCGTACTTGAGAAAGGACCCCTGCTGGTCCTTTTCCCTGCCGATGCGGCGGATGATGGTTCCCGGCTCGAGGTTGTTTATGGTCCCGATAGGCTTCATTATATCCAGCATGATTTCGTTAAACCCCCTTCCTTGATTGAACTCTCTGTATTTAGGTAGGAGTATAGCAGACCCGCCGGTCGGAGTCAAGAAAAATGCTGATGTAATCCGCGCGTTGAAGCTGTCGGGGGGATGGCGCATGTCGTAGCGGCGCGGCTCGCGCCGCCGGGAACCGACGGCGGGGATGGTGTTACCAGGCGCCGGTCGCCAGGTACTCGTTGATCGCCTGCGCGGCCTTGCGCCCCTGGCCCATGGCCAGGATGACCGTGGCCGCGCCGAGCACGATATCGCCGCCCGCGAACACGCCCTTTTTGGTGGTCTTCAGGGTCTCAGGGTCCGCTATGATGTTGCCCCACTTGTTGGTCTGGATGTCCGGCGTGGTGTGCGGTATCAGCGGGTTCGACGCGTTGCCGATGGCCACGATGCAGACGTCCACGTCGATGGTAAACTCGCTTCCCTTTATCGGAACGGGGCGGCGGCGGCCGGAGTCGTCCGGCTCGCCCAGCTCCATCCTGAGGCACTCGACCGCCTTTACCCAGCCCTTGTCGTCGCCGATGAAGCGGACCGGGTTCTGAAGCAGGTTCATCTGCACGCCTTCCTCCTCGGCGTGGTGGATCTCCTCTTTCCGCGCCGGCATCTCCTCGTGGGACCGGCGGTACACCAGGTAGACGTTCTTCGCGCCGAGCCGCAGGGCGGTGCGGGCGGAGTCCATGGCGACGTTGCCGCCGCCGAAGACCGCCACGTTGCTCGCGCGCGCAATCGGGGTGTCGGTGTTCGGGAAGGAGTACGCCTGCATCAGGTTCGCCCGGGTCAGGTACTCGTTCGCCGAGTATACGCCGTTCAGGTTCTCGCCCGGGATGTTCAGGAACATCGGGAGGCCGGCGCCGGTTCCCACGAACACCGCTTCATATCCTTCGGCCATGAGCTCCTCGATGGTATAGATCTTTCCGATGACCATGTTGGTGCGCAGTTCGACGCCCATGCTCACCAGGTTGTCGACCTCGCGACCGACGATCTTCTTGGGAAGGCGGAACTCCGGGATTCCGTAGGCCAGCACCCCGCCCGGCTTGTGAAGGGCCTCGAAGATCGTCACTTCGTGCCCCGCCCTGCGGCAGTCGGCGGCCACGGTGATGCCGGCCGGGCCGCAGCCGATCACGGCGATCTTCTTGCCGGTGGACGGCTTGATCGACGGCGATTCGGACCCTGCCTGGTTCATCTCCCAGTCGGCCACGAATCGCTCGAGCTTGCCGATCTGGACCGCCTTGTCCACGGACTTGAGGCTTTTCCCCACGGTGCAGGGCTTCTGGCACTGCTCCTCCTGCGGGCAGACGCGGCCGCATACGGCGGGAAGGACATTGGTCTCCTTGATGACGGCCACGGCCTCGCGGAATTTCCTTTCTGCAATGAATTTTATAAATACCGGGATGTTGACCTCCACCGGGCACCCCTTGATGCACGGCGCGTTCTTGCACTGGAGGCAGCGCTCAGCCTCGGCGACCGCCATCTCCTCGGTGAAGCCGTAGGGCACCTCGTTCACGTTGCCTATCCTTTCTTTCGGCCCCTGTTCCGGCATTTTCTGCGGCGGTATGGCCAGCCGCTCCTTGTTGGTCAGTTCTTTCTTTTCCATATGGCGTTTTCCTGTCCGCCCCCCCCCAACCCCCCGAAGGGGGGCTAATATTTTCCAGACTCATCTGAATAACCGCGCCTCCTAAAAGTCCCCCTCAGGGGGATTTAGGGGGCCGGATATCAAGAGGTTCGGAATGTTTCTATCGTAATCCCAATTTACAGGCGTGGTCGATCGATTCCTTTTCCTGGTCCCGGTACATCGACAGCCGCTGCATCATCTCGTCGAAATTCACCAGGTGGCCGTCGAACTCGGGACCGTCGACGCAGACGAACTTCGACTCGTTCCCCACGGAGACGCGGCAGCCGCCGCACATGCCGGTGCCGTCGATCATGATTGTGTTCAGGCTCACCAGGGTGTGGATGTCGTATTTTTTCGTGAGGAGGCTCACGAACTTCATCATGACCGGCGGGCCGATGGCTATCACCAGGTCGATCTTCCTTCCCTCGTCGATGAGCTTCTGGATCGCGTCGGTCACCATGCCCTTCATGCCGTATGAGCCGTCGTCGGTGACGATGATGACCTCGTCGCTGGCGGCCTTCATCTTCTCCTCCATGATGACCAGCTCCTTCGACCGGCCGCCGAGGATGGAGACGACGGTGTTCCCGGCCGCCTTCATGGCCTGCGCGATCGGGTGTGCCGGCGCTATGCCGATGCCCCCGCCGACCATGAGCACGGTGCCGTGCTTTTCTATATGCGTGGGCCGTCCCAGGGGCCCGGCAAGGTCGTGCAGCGAGTCGCCGGGGGAGAGCTTCGAGAGGTCGGTGGTGGTTTTACCCACGGCCTGAACCACGAGCTCAATCCATCCCTCCGACGCGTTCGCGTCGGCTATGGTGAGGGGAATCCGCTCTCCCGCGTCGCTTACGCGGATGATCACGAACTGGCCCGCCTTTCTCTTGCGCGCTATTTCCGGGGCTTCCACCTTCATGCGGAAGACCTGGGGCGAGAAGAATTCTTTTTCGAGTATTTTATTCATCGGTGTTGCTCCCGGTCCGGGTTCTGTCACGGGTAATGGCCGCGCCTCACCCGGCATTAAAAAGATGTGTGACGTTTTATAAAAAAACGGTAATATGTCAACAAATAATCTGCGGGAGCCATTGAAGCCGTGATGCGCCGCATCACGGAATTCAATGAGCATCTTTTAATCATTACCGGTGATTGACCGATCGGTTGAGAGTCTGTTTATTGATTATACGGGATGTATGTGTGATGCTGATTTTAGTCAAAATGATTCTGAGACCCGTTCTGCATGAGTTCTCGAAAGTGTGGGACTTCGTCGCGGACATGGCCGGGGCCGCCGGCGCCTGTGGCCGGCATCCCGCCATGATTCCTGTTTATGTAAGAAAGACCCGGGCTGGGAGATGAGAGACGCCTCTTCCCTTCCCCCCTCCTTTGTGTATGGAATCTCCCAGCCCCTCGGGTCTGTCAGCTGACTCCTGAGGTCCGTTGGGGCCGGCCCCGCTCCGGTTTTTATCGGGTGATATCGCAATAACTCTTGACGCCTGCGGGATTTCTGCCTTAGTGTTGACCAGGACGTTTATACCGCGAGGTGTTTTAGTGACTGAATGGTTGCGTACTCGGTACAAGCCCGTTGTTATAGCCTTCCTTCTCCTGGTTTCCCTTTCCCTGATGCTTTATTTTTACGGATATCTGCATGTCGGCACCGTCTTTATCCATTTTTTCTATATTCCCATAATCCTGTCCTCGCTCTGGTGGGGATTGAGGGGAATCTGGGTGTCGGTGTTCCTTTCAGTTTCCATCCTGCTCATGCACATATTTCTCAGGAGATATTTTCAGACACCTGACGATTTTTTCAGGGCATTCATGTTCGTCCTGATTTCAATCGTTGTCGGGGGCCTGAGCGAGCGCTTTGCCAGGACGCGTGAACGGATGTCGCACCTCAACCTGGTTCTTCGCTCTATCCGGGACATCAACCATCTCATGACGAAGGAGAAGGACCGCGATCGGCTGCTGAAAGGAATATGCGCGACCCTGGTCGAAAACCGGAGCTATTTTTACGCGTGGATAGCCCTGGTTGATGAAAACTCCCGCCTGGTCGCCTCGGGCGAGGCGGGGTTGGGGGATGCGTTCTTCCTCATGACCGACATGCTCACCAACGGAACGCTTCCCCTCTGCGTGCATCGTTCCCTGTACCAGCGGCACGCCATCCTCACGAAGGACCCGGGCCTCGAGTGCGCAGGGTGCCCCCTGAAGGCCCAGTATGCAGACAAGGGGCGGATGACCATCATCATACATCCCGGCGGTAAGCTGAGAGGAATACTTTCGGTCTCTATACCCGAGGACGTTATCGCGGACCCGGAGGAGCGGGTCCTGTTCGAGGAGATAGCGAACGACATCGAGTACGCGCTGGGCGGCATCGAGCTCCGGGGGGACCACCAGCTCGCCCTGGACGAGCTGAAGGAGAGCGAGGAGCGGTTCCGCTCCATCATCGAGAACGCTCCCTTCGGCTATTACCGGATCGACCGCGACGGCCGGTACGAGTATGTCAATCCGCAGTGGGAAAGAATGTTCGGGCTTGCCGCCGGCGACTTCATCGGGAAGCGCGTCGTGGTTCCCGCTTCAGGCTTGGACGAACAGGATGCCGGCAGTCTTGCCGGGAGGGTCCTCGCCGGCGAGACGGTCCGCGGCGAGTTCGGCGCGCACCGGAAGGAGGGCACCATGACGTTTCAGACCTATTACTGCCACCCGCTGTATCACCATGGGGAGATCACCGGGGCCGAGGGGTTCCTGAACGACATTACCGAGCGTAAGAACGCCGAACTGGCCCTGCATAAGAGCAGGCGGATGCTCTCGCAGATCGTCGAGGGGAGTCCCATCCCGACGTTTGTCATCGACGAGAACCACCGGCTGACCCACTGGAACAGGGCATGCGAGATCCTGACCGTCAGGTCGGCGGGGAAAATGATCGGCACCCGGAGGCAGTGGGAGGCCTTCTACGCCTCGGAGCGTCCCACCATGGCCGATCTGATCATGGACGGCACCCGCGACCCGAGCGTTCTCGCGAATTACAGCCATGAATACCGGAAGTCGACCATTCTCGCGGAGGCCTGGGAGAGCGAGCGCTTTTTCCCCGCCCTGGGCAAGCGGGGGAGATGGCTCTTCCTGACCGCGGCGCTCCTGCGCGACGCCGAGGGAAACATTACCGGCGCCGTCGAGACCCTCCAGGATGTGACCGGCCGCAGGAGGGCTGAAGAGGAGAAGATCAAGGCATACACGGAGCTGGAGCAGATTTTCAACACCACGCCGGTCGGGATGCGCGTCATAGACAGGAATTTTAATACCATCCATATAAACAGGCGCTTCATGGAGATGTTTGACCTCGATTCCAGCCATTTTTCGCGCGACGGCAGGCGCGCGTGGGACCGGGAAATCGCGAAAGCCGACCGCGTTCTGATGAAGCGCATTCTCGGCGGAGCAAAGTACCTGGAATACGAAATCAGGACCCGCATCATGGACGATGACGCCGTTTTTATCGTACACGCATCCCCCTATTTTTCCAACGACGGGACGGTCATAGGGGTCATAGAGAATTTTACCAGTATCACCGAAATGCGCAATCTTCAGAACGGCATCATGCGCGTCGCGGAGGTCGAGCGCCAGCGCATCGGCCAGGACCTCCACGACGGCCTGGGGCAGAACCTCACCGCCGTCTCCTTTCTCGTCGAGGCCCTGAAGGAGAAGAGCGCAGCCCGGCCCGGCGCCGTGAAGGGCGAAATAGAAAAAATAGAGAGCATGGTTCGAGACGCCATCGTGCAGACGCGGAGTCTCTCCCGCATGCTGAGTCCCGTTGAAATGGAGAAGAACGGCCTTCGTTCCGCACTTGACGAAATGGCGGCTTCAACTGAGAAGATATTCAAGGTGACGTGCAGGATTTCACAGGAGGGCAATTTTTTTATTGACGACAATCAGGCGGCGACACACCTCTTCTACATTGCCAGGGAAGCGGTCACCAATTCGATCAAGCACGGCAAGGCGCGGCATATTGATATAAGCCTGGCGGCCGCGGGCGGCGGCCTCAGGATGGCCATCAGGGACGACGGTTCCGGCGCCGTGGAGGGAAAAAAGAGCGTCGGCCTCGGGCTCCGCATCATGCGCTATCGCGCCGGCATAATAGGGGCGGATTTCAGCGCGGGAAACCGGGATGGCGGAGGATTCGAGGTCAGTGTGCTGATAAACGCATAGGGGGCAACGCGGGGTAGGGTATGGGTATCTCCTGTTTTCTCGAGAAACACGCGCGGGACGATCCTGCCGCAGAGGCGATCGTTTTCAGGGGCCAGCGTATCAGCTATGGCGAATACAACCGCCGCTCGGAACGGATCGCGGCGGGGCTTCTGAAAGCGGGAATAGCCAGGGGGGACCGGATCGGCATATACATGTCCGGCAGGCCGGAATACCTCGACATTTACATGGCGGCGGCGAAGATAGGGGCCATCGCGGTTCCCCTGAGCCGGCGCTTTACGCCGCCGGAGATCAGGTTCGTCATAAACGACGCCGGCATATCCCTCCTCTTCACCATGCCCGGGTTTCGGGGCATCGATTTCGTCAAAAACCTCGAAAAGATCCGCCGCGACGTTCCGTGCCTGAGGCGAATCGTCCTCCTGGACGGGGAGCCGGCCGATCGAGGCACCGTGGCCTACTCGTCGTTTGTCCGCGCGCCGGACGCGGCGCTCAGGAAGGCCGCGAAGCAGGTGGCCGACGACGATATCATGTTTTTAATGTACACGCCGGGGCTGGCGGGAGTACCCCGGGGATCCATGATCAGCCACGCCAATCTGATTGCCTACGCGCAGGGGATGGTCGGGGCGATCGGAGCGGAGCCGGGTGACTCGCTCCTCCTGAACGTCCCCCTCAACCGCATCGGCGGCGTGGCGATGGCGATGATGTCGTGCCTCTACCTCGGGAACCGGCTCGTGATAACGGATACGTTCGTTCCGGAAGAAAGCCTGAAGATTATCGAGCGGGAAAAGATAGCGATTATCGGGCAGGCGCCGGCCCAGTACGCTATCGAGCTTCTCAATCCCTTCGTGAAAAGTTACAACTTTAGCTCCGTGAAGATAGCGATCGTGACGGGGCAGACGTGTCCGGCCGACCTGATTTCGCGGATCAGGGACCGTATGGGCGTGCTCCCCATGAACGCCTACGGGCTCACGGAGGCCTGCGGCGCCATCACCTTCACCCGCACCGGTCACGGTGAGGACAAGCTCAAGAAGACCGTGGGCCTTCCGATGGAGGGCGCCGATCTCGCGATCGTGGACGAGCGTAACAGCCCCCTCCCGCCCAACCAGTTAGGGGAGATCGTCGTGAAGGGACCGACCGTGATGCGGGGATACTGGAACAGGCCGCACGAGAACCGGAAGGCGTTCGACCGTCACGGCTATTTCCACACCGGCGACATAGGGATGCTCGATGATGACGGTTTCCTCGTCCTGTGCGGAAGGAAGAACGAGATGTACATCCGCGGCGGCGAGAATGTGTATCCCATTGAGGTCGAGCGCGCGCTCGGAGAGCACCCGGCGGTGATGATGGCCGCCGTGGCGGGAAGGCCGGACCCGGTCATGGGAGAAGTGGGGAGGGCGTATATCGTTCCCCGGTCCGGTGTTTTTCTGACCCCGGAGGCGATAAAGGAATATCTATCGGGGAAGCTCGCCAGCTTCAAGATCCCGGAGGACATCGTGTTCAGGAACAATCTGCCGGTTACCTCAAGCGGTGCGGTACGGAAGCTCGAACTCTACGAGGACATCAAGAAGGAATTCAGGATGAAATAGGGCGGCAAAATTTCAACCCCCCTGCTCATGACTTTTTGCTTGCCAGGGCCCGCCTCATGTGATAGGACATCTTCCTATAAGGCCCATTCCGTATCCTGAACCGGACCTTATGGTGAGGCGATTTCCTGGATAATAATCGATACACGCTGCCCCCCTCTCCCCGTGGGAGAGGGCCGGGGGGCGAGGGAGGAATTACTGCCATGTCTGAAAAAGAAAACATCTTGTCCGGCGACCCCGGGTTCAACTACGAGGAGAAGGCTCCCGATATTGATTCGAAGGAGTTCCAGAAGGTGATCGATTCCCGCCGCTCGGTCAGGATTTTCGACGGGACGCCGATACCGGATGATGTTGTGCGTCGATGCCTTGAAAATGGGTTGCTGGCGCCGAACTCGTCGAACCTTCAGCCCTGGGAGTTCTATCTGGTTAAAGATGCGGCCAAGAAAAAGGAGCTCGTCCGGGCCTGCTTCTCCCAGGTCGCTGCGAAGCGGGCGGCCGAGCTGATCGTGGCGGTGGCGCGCACGGCCACGTGGAGGGCGCACGCCAGGGAGATGTTCAATCTCTTCTCGAAGCTCGGGCCGGGCGTCCCGAAATCAGTGCTCGATTACTACGGAAGGCTGGTCCCCCTCGCATACGCGCAGGGGCCGCTCGGCATTCTCGGACTGGTGAAGCGGGTCGTCTATTTTATCGTCGGCATGTCGCGGCCAACGCTCCGCGAGCCGGTGACCAGGGCCCACCTGCGGACCTGGGCGGTCAAGACCACGGCCCTTGCCGCCGAGAACATCATGCTCTCGTTCCGGGCGTACGGCTTCGACACCTGCCCGATGGAGGGGTATGATTCGAAGAGGATCCGGAAGATCCTCGGCCTGCAACGCGACGCTGTGGTGGTGATGGTGATCGCGGCCGGGAAGCGCACGCGCGGCGGCATATACGGGCCGCGGATACGTTATGATTCAAACAGGTTCATCAAGACGGTATAATAAAGTTATATAGAAAAAATAGCAAAAACCCGGTATTGACGTGGACAGGGGCGGTCGCTATTATATTAAGGTAAAGATTCTGCGCGGGATTGCTGCGCGGATAATGATACATAATGTCCCTGGAAGTGCCTGATGCCAGAACCAGCACAAGATATCAAGAAGATCCTCATCGTAGACGACCATCCCCTCCTGCGTCAGGGGATACGGCAGGTCATCGAGCTGGAAGACGATCTCAGGGTCACCGGCGAGGCCTCTACCGCCAACGAGGCAATTGACCTGATCAACCGCGACAGGCCGGACATCATCATCATCGACATCACGCTCGCCGGGAACGTGAGCGGCATAGAGCTCGTCAAATCGGTGAACGAGCGGTTCCCGGAGATAAAATCCCTCGTCCTCACCATGCACGACGAGTCACTCTACGCCGAGCGGGCCATACGGGCCGGCGCGCGGGGCTACATCATGAAGGAGGTGGCGTCGAAAAACATCATACAGGCCATACGCACCATTCTCAGGGACGAGCTCTTCCTGAGCGAGAACATATCCAAGAAGATCATCGACAAGCTGGTGCGCGGATCAGCCGATACCATCGGGATATCGGTCGAGAACCTGAGCAACCGCGAATTCGAGATCTTCCAGCTTATCGGGAACGGGTTCAGCACCAAGGAGATGGCGAAAAAGCTCAACCTGAGCATCTATACCGTTGAAAGCCACAAGAAGAACATCAAGGAAAAATTGAACCTCAAAAACTCCTCCGACCTGGCGAAATACGCCATCCAGTGGGTCATAATGCAGAACAAGTAGGCCTGTTGCATCACGAATTTTTGTTAATACTAATTAACAATTATCAAGCATTGACCAAAAATCGATTATTGTGATACCTTAATCATGTGCTGATGGATTTTACGGGCTTTTCAGGGAGACAGGGCAGCCGGAGCCGACAGCGTGCGGGACAGGGCCCTTCGCTGCGAAGCTGGTTCCCGTCCTGATGTTGCCCGATTGCGGAGAGAGGCTGTGCGACGCGCGCGGCGGTTCGCTCCGGGACTGAGGATAAAATATCAATAGGATGAGGAGCTTTTTGTATGAATTATAAATCCGGTATTTGCACGTTTTGCGGCACGGGATGCGGCCATCTCCTTGACGTGAGGGAAAACAGAGTGCATGGCGTATTCCCGATGCAAAACCACCCCGTCAGCAAGGGTCGGCTCTGCGTGCGTGGATGGAACGTGCATGAGCTGTTGAATACGAATGAAAGAATAACGACCCCCCTTATCAGGAAAAACGGGGAGCTCGTGGAAGCCTCGTATGACGAGGCCGTTTCCTTCCTGGTTGAAAACCTCTCGAAATATAAAAAGGATACTTCAGACGAGATAGGGTTCCTCGCGTCGCCCCGCTCCTCGAATGAGGAGAACTATCTGCTGATGAAGCTCGCGCGCGCCGTGTTCCGCACCAACAACATCTGCCTTGATTCCGACCCGGGCCATAGGACGACGCTCGACGTGCTGCACGCAGGGACCGGCATGGCCGGGATGCTCGGTTCCCTCGAGGAGATATCGAAATCAGAGTTCCTCATGGTTGTCGGCATCGATATAACCAAGCAGAATCCGATCATAGGGAGCGAGCTGCACAAGGCGGCCCGCGCGGGCGCGACGATGGTGACCATCGACACCCGGAACACCCAGATCGCGAAGCTCTCAAAGGACTTTTTGCAGATACGTCCCGGCGCCTACCGGATCGCGATGGCCTACCTGGCAAAAGTAATGATCGACGAGAACCTCCACGATGCCGATTTCGTGAAACGGTTTACCGCGGGATATGAGGGGTTTGCCGCATCGATTTCCTCGCTCAGAGAGAGCGATGTCGAGGAGAAGACCGGCATACCCGCCGACCGGCTGAAAGAGACCGCGCGGGCGCTGGCCCGTGCCCGCTCGGCGATGGTCTTCTTCTCATCGGGCATATCCGGTTTTGACAGGGATACCATAAGCTATATATACAATCTCTTCCTGGCGGCCGGCAAGGTCGGCAGGGAAGGGTGCGGCGTCAATCCCATCACCGGCATCAACAACCTCCAGGGGAGTTACGACATGGGCATTGCCCCGGATCTCCTGACCGGCTTTCAGCCCCTTTCTGACGGAGCAGTTCTGGAGAAGTTCGGCAAGGAATGGGGCGTGAAGCTCAACGGCGCTCCGGGCAGTTCGGTCTATGACCTGATGGACAGGCTCAAGGCGATGGTCGTCGTCGACCATGACGAATCGATCATCAGGAACGTCAGCGAGATAAGCAAGATGGAGTTCGTCGCCTATATCGGCGCCTTCCGGAACAATTTCATGAATTACGCCCATGTCGTACTCCCCGTTTCCACCTATATCGAGAGCGACGGCACCTTCACCAATACCGAGCGCCGCGTGCAGCTCACGAGGAAAAAAATCGAGCCGGCGAAAAATATAATTCCCGGCTGGCAGCTCTACGTGAAGATCGCGGAAAAGGCGGGCGTGAAATGGAGCTACGGCTCTCCCGCCGATGTGATGAACGAAATCGCGAAGCTGACGCCGGGCTACGCCTCGATCTCGCATGATACATTGTCCGCTATCGGCGGAATGAAGTGGCCGAACGGCGCCGCCCGATTCGATATCGAGAAATCCGGGGCGAAGGCCGCTTTCGCGCCGACGATAGCGAATTTCGCCGTTCCCGTCGCGAGTCAGGAATACCCGATACTGCTGATGATCGGCGAGTCCCAGCACTACTGGCACCAGAATAACCTGATGAAAAAGACCAACCTGCCGCTCAGGGAGTATAACGCGACGCTTCTCCTCTACCCGCAGGGGTACGTGGCCATCTCCCCGCAGAATGCGAAGGAGCTGAACGTGCGCGACCGGTTCCCGGTCAAGATCACCTCTCCCTACGGATCGATGGAGGCAATGGTGCAGGTCACGGACAAGGTGAAGCCCAACACGGCCTATGTCGCCTATTTCGTCGACGAAATGGTGACCAAGTTCTTCATGGAGCACAAGGATGTCCTGAAAAGAGGCGAAGATTCAACAATCCCAGTCAGAATTGCAAAGGTGTAGCCATGTATTTGATTAAAAAAAGCAGCGTATTGGATATCGCCAGGGAACTGCAGAAGGAATACCGGGTATACGGGCCGGTCGTTGAAAAGGAGACGAGGCAGACCATGTTCACCGGGGTCGAAGACGCCGCGGAGCTGGACCTGAACGCCCCGATCCCCGCGATGCCGCCGAAACATATCGTGTTCCCGCATTTCGAGCGGATCATGTCGTACACATACGACCGGGCCGCCAAAAAGGCGGACATCAGGCCGGACTTTGACGACAGCCGCAAGGCGCTCTTCGGCATTCGCTCCTGCGACCTGACCGGGATCATCTGTCTGGACCGGTTCTTTCTGGGGCAGGAGTTTGTCGACGAGGTCTACCGGAACCACCGGAAGAACATGTTCATCGTCGCCAATACCTGCACGGTTCCTTTCAAGCAGTGCTTCTGCGTCTGCACCGACAGCGGCCCGAGCGCGCGCGAGGGATTCGACCTGAACCTGACGGATCTGGGCGACCAGTACCTGGTCGAGGCCGGGAGCGAGAAGGGAAAAAAGCTCGCCGAGAAGATGGGGCTCGCGAAGGCCGATGATTCGCTGGCGAAGCGCAAGGAGGCGATCATCGACGCGTCGGTCTCCAAATTCGACGCGATCGCCACGGACAACAAGGCATGGATATCACGGGTGGTGAACCGGGTCACCACGGGCCTCATCGACGAGAAGGTCTGGGAATACATCGGCAACCAGTGTATCGAATGCGGCGCCTGTTCCTACGTCTGCCCGAGCTGCTCCTGCTTCAATATAGTGGATCCGCAGACATCGGAAGAAGCGGCGGACCGGATGCGCACCTGGGACTCGTGCTCCTATGAGGGGTACAGCCGCATGGCCGGCGGCCACAACCCGCGGAAGCCGGTTGAGGACCGGAGGAGCAAGCGGTTCTTCTGCAAGCTGTCATACTCGCAATCAAAGAAATATCTGCGGCCCGGCTGCGTCGGCTGCGGGCGGTGCCAGTGGGTCTGCCCGGGCGACATCGGCCTGCCCAACGTCGTCACGTATATCAGAAGAGACATTCAGCAATAGGTGGGTGACATGAGCGAGATACAAAATCTTACAATACCGGAAATTGCGACGATAACCGAGATCAAGGACGAGATTGTCGATGTGAGGACCTTCTACCTCTCCTTTGACGCCCGCACGGGCGGGGAGGCGCCGAAGATCAAATCGGGCCAGTTCGTGATGTGCACGGTGTTCGGCGCCGGAGAGTTCGCGGTCTCCCTTCCCGCCTGCCCGGAGAACGACCGGTTCCACCTGACGGTGCGCAGGGTCGGCAAGGTGACCAACGCCCTCCACGCTCTCTCCGCGGGCGACAAGATCGGGATCAGGGGGCCGTTCGGCAACGGGTTCCCATTCGAGGAGATCAAGGGAAAGAATATCATCTACGTCGCCGGCGGGATCGGGCTCATTCCGCTCCGCTCCTCGATCATGCATGTGATGCGGAACAAGGACGAGTTCGGGCGCATCCTTCTCTTCCTCGGCGCGCGAACGCCCCAGGAGCTCATGTATCAGTACAACCTGGAGGAATGGAAGGCGGCTCCCGGGTTCGAGACGTATATCACGATCGACAATCCCGTTCCCGACTGGGACGGCGAGACCGGGTTCGTGCACACACTGATCAAGAAGAAGAACATACCGGTCAAGGACACGGTCGCCTTCGTGTGCGGGCCGCCAATGATGTTCAACGCGGTCATCAAGGAGCTCACGGAGATGGGCATCGGCGAGGAGAACATCATCTCGACGCTGGAGCGGCATATGAAATGCGGCATCGGCAAGTGTCAGCACTGCGCGATCGGCCGGACGCTGGTCTGCACGGACGGGCCGGTATACACGTATCGCCAGATCAAGACCCTGGGGGAGCAGATTTAATGGAATTCCTGCCAGTCATAGAAGGGCTCCTGCGCGAGAAGACCTGCATTGTCGGCATGGGGAACTATCTCAGGCGCGACGACGCCGTCGGTCTGTATCTCGTCGATGGGATCTCGGACCGTATAGCGCCGGGCTCCGTGACCGTCATGAACGTGGAGGATGTCCTTGAAAATTACCTGTTCCGCATCGTGGACGGCGAGTACGACAATGTGATCATCGTTGACGCGGTCCGGTCCGGCAACGAGGCGGGGTCGGTCCTGTTCGGCAGGCTCCGCGATTTCGACGAGGTGATCAACAACTTCTCGACCCACAAGCTGGCCCTGCTTCTGACCGGGAAGGTGCTGGCGGAGTACGACACGAAGGCCTGGCTTGTGGGCATCGAGGTCCGGGACACGGATTTCGGCTCGGGGCTCACCGACGAGGTGAGAAAGAGCGCCGATATACTGCGCGATATACTGCTTAATTACATCAACTGTGATCGAAAGGAGCTCGTTTATGAACATTGATCTCTATAACAGCTTGCTGACCGCTCTGGCGATTTTACTCGTATCGGCCGTGGTCGTGCCGCTGCTGTCGGGCAAACGGAAGCTGGCGGGATGGATGAACTTCATCCTGGTTTCCGCCGCGGCCGTGGTACTTCTGAATATATGCGCTACCGTCCTGTTCGGGTCCGGGAGCGTTGGTGAATCGCAGTTGGTCCGGATCGGGCCGGTGGGCATATATTTCCTGATCGACGGCTTTTCCGCATTTTTCATCGGCATCATATCATTCATGGGGGTCGTGAGCGCGTTTTATTCGATCCGGTACATGGAGCATTACACCGACTACAGGCTCTGGAGCTACTACCTCTGCTTCCCGCTTTTCCTTCTCGGGATGATCGGCATCGTCACCGTTGACGACCTGTCCACCGGCTTCACCCTGGCCTGGCAGACCATGACCGTGGCCTCGTATTTTTTGATCCGCTTTGAGTACCGAGAGAAGGGAAATGTCCGGAACGCGAACAAGTACCTTATCCTCATGGAACTGGCCTGGGCCCTGGTCCTCTGCGGCGTGTTTTTCATCGACGGCGCGTCCATCGGCGACCCGCTCCATGCCCTGGCCGGCAAGCTCGGCTCCGCCGGCGGGACGGGGATGCTCGCGGTCTACGGCCTTACCCTGGCCGGCTTCGCCTTCAAGGCCGGTGTGTTCCCCTTCGGCCAGCTCTGGCTGCCCGACGCGCACTCGATCGCGCCCTCTCCGGTCAGCTCGCTGCTTTCCGGGGTCATGATAAAGACCGGCGTCTACGGGATCATCAGGACCTTCTTCTGGATGACGCCCCACGGCGGGGAGACCCATCTTGACGGGGCACTCTGGGGCCTCATCATCGCCTCCTTCGGCGCGGTAACCCTCTTCATCGGGACCGTGCAGTCCATGAAGCAGAGCGACGCCAAGCGGCTCCTTGCCTACAGTTCGATCGGCCAGGTGGGCTACATCATCCTCGGCGCGGGGGCGGCGCTGTACCTGCTGCACGGGGCCGGGGAAACGGCCAAGCTCTTCGCTGCAGTCGCCCTTGTCGGCGCGGTCTATCATGTCATGAACCACGCGGTATTCAAGGGCCTTCTCTTTCTGGTCAGCGGCAGCGTCCTGTACGCCACGGGAACCAAGGACCTGAACCGGCTGGGGGGTCTCCTCAAGTTTATGCCGCTCACCGCGCTCGCGGCGGGCATAGCCTCGCTGTCGATATCGGGTGTGCCGCCCTTCAGCGGATTTGCCAGCAAGTGGACGATCATTTCCTCGTCCCTCCTGGCGGGCAGCGAGGTTCTCTTCCTGGCGATGTTCGGCATCATCGCGCTTTTCACCAGCGCCGTCACTCTCTCGTGCTATGTCAAGTTTTTCGGAATGACCTTCACCTCTGTGGGGGCGGAATGGAGCGTCAAGAAGGATGTGAAGGAGGTGCCGGCGAGCATGATCGCGCCGAAGCTCCTTCTGGCGATTCTCTGCATCGTGCAGGGCGTCATTCCGTTCTTCTATTTCGGACTGATCATCGACATGTTCGCCAGGTCCCCCGGGTCGACGGCGGCCGCCGCCATCGCGGACCTGGGCGGAGCGGGTCTCTCGGCCGGGATGATGGGCGTGGCCGTGCCCGGGATGGGCGGCATTATATCGGCGGTGGCCGTGCCCGCGGTGGTCCTGGTGATTCTGGCCGCAGGCCTCCTGTTTGCAGGGCTGCTGAGAAGGTCCGGGGGTTCAGAAGAGAAGGTGGCGCCCACCTGGCTCTGCGGATACCAGGACCTCAACGACAGGAACAGGTACACTGCAGACAACATGTTCGCCGCGTTCAAGAGAGCGTTCAGGTGGACCGGGGGCAACGTGAAGAAATAAGGCATTTTCACCAAAGAGGTATATCATGCTTACGATTGAAGACGTAAAAAAACAGCTAAAAGATAAATACCAGAGCGATATCAGGAACTTCGAGCATCCCTACGGCACCAGGCTGTTCGTCGACGTCGACAGAAGCAGGATCAGGGATATATCCAATGATATTATCAGGATGGGCGGCCGCTATCTGGTGAGCGTCGGGTATGACAACATCGCCCGCGACAAAACCCTGGGGCTCGTCCACACCTTCAGCCTGGACGCGGAGGACATGTTTATCTGCCTCCGCACCTCGGCGCCTGTTGACAATCCGGAGTTCGACTCAATCACGCCCGACATCCCCAACGCGGGCTGGTCGGAGCGGGAATACATTGACCTCCTCGGGATGAAGTTCACGGGCCATCCGAAGCCGAAGCGCCTGATCCTGGCTGATGACTGGCCCGAGGGCCTGTACCCCCTCAGGAAGGAGGTCCCCTGGAACATGATGCCGCCGGCGGCCGAAAACGTCGCGTATCAGCTCGACGATGCCCCGGAGGGATGCACCACGATCCCGATCGGCCCGTTCCATCCGACGCTCCACGAGCCGGAGCACTTCGCCGTCTACGTCGACGGCGAGACCATAAAGGGGTGCGACTACCGGGGTTTCATGGTCCACCGGGGGCTTGAGAAGCTCTGCCAGACCCAGCTGACCTACAACGAGGTGCCCTTCATAGCAGAGAGGATCTGCGGCATCTGCGGCTCCGTGCACGCGACATCCTACTCCCAGGCGCTGGAGCTCGCCGCCGGGATTACCATTTCCCGGAGGGCCGAGTATATCCGGACTATCATGCTCGAGATCGAGCGGATCCACTCGCACCTCCTCTGGCTCGGCGTCGCCGGGCACCTGATCGGCTTCGACACGGTGTTCATGCAGGCATGGCGCGTGCGGGAAAGGATCATGTGGTTCGGCGAGAAGCTGACCGGAAACAGGAAGACCTACGGCATGATCGTTGCCGGCGGAGTGCGCCGGGACATCAGCCCGGAGCTGGCGGACGAACTGCTGGCGGTATTGAAAACCATCGAGAAGGAGCTCGTGACCATACACAAGGCGATCGCCGGCGACGGCTCGATACACCGGCGGACCAAGGGCGTCGGGTGCATCACCACCGAGGAGACCAAGCTCTGGAGCCTGGTCGGCCCGGTGGCGCGGGCCCGCGGTGTCGACATCGACACGCGGCGCGACCATCCCTACGCGGCGTACGACGACATGACGTTCGACGTGCCGGTCGTTGACAGCTGCGACGTCTGGGGGACCGTGGTCGTGCGCATCCTCGAGACCTTCGAGGCGATCAAGATCATCCGCCAGGCCGTAGAGAAGATGCCGGCCGGCCCGATCATGACCGAGTTCTCAGAGGAGATCGAGCCGCTCCGGCACTCCATATCGGCGGTCGAGGCGCCGCGCGGGGAGGTCGTCCACTACCTGATCACCGGCGAGGAGAACCGGCCGGAGCGGTGGCGCGTGCGCGCCCCGACGTATCCGAACCTGCAGGGGGTGCCGGCGATGCTTCTCAACAACCAGTTCGCCGATTTCCCGATCATCGTCGGGAGCATCGACCCCTGCTTCTCGTGCACCGACAGGGTCATGAAGGTCGACGTCAGGTCCGGAACGGCGGTCCGGGTCTCCGGCAGCGACCTCGAGAAGATATCGCGCGCCAAAAAATTCGCGGGAAGGTGAGAACATGGACATTCTGTACATTGCGGTAAATATACTGGTGTTTCTGCTGCTGGCCCCCTTATTTGAGGGCGTGGTCCGCAGGATTACTGCCCGGGTCGTGCAGTCGCGGCAGGGCCCGCCCCTCCTGCAGCCGTACTACGACATCCTGAAGCTCCTGGGCAAGCAGAACCTCAGCGCCGGCAACTTTGCGTTCAGGATCGCTCCGCTGGTTTCGCTGGCCTCGATCCTCGGCGTTATCGTGTTCCTGCCGCTCGGGCACAGGGCAAACGTCCTGACGAAGTACGCCGACATCGTCACCGTCATCTATCTGCTGACCATGGGCGGGGTCGGCGTCCTTCTCGGCGCCCTGTCAAGCCGCAACACCTTCGCGCTGATCGGATCAAGCCGTGAGATGATAACCATGATCATGGTCGAGCCGGTCCTCGCGATGACCTTCATCCTTGGCGCCGTCAAAATAAAGAGCCTCGGCATCACCGCTTCGATATTCAGCGTGGCCGGCGGCGGTTACGGGGCGTCGGTGATTGTGATGATGGTGGCCTACCTGGCGGCCCTGCAGGCCTTCGTGGGGCGCCAGCCCTTTGACATCGCCGAGGCCGAGGTCGAGATCCTGGAAGGGCCCTTCATCGAGTACAGCGGCCCCAATTTCGCGCTCTTCAAGTATTACCTGCTGCTGAAGCAGATGTTTTACGCGATGCTGTTCGTCATCGTGTTCATTCCGGCGGTCAAAACCGGTCTCTACGGCGTCGATGTCCTGATACAGCTCGCGTTCGTGCTCCTGGTCTACGTCCTCATCGCGCTCCTGGGCTCCACCCACCCGCGCCTCAGGATCGACCAGGCGCAGAAAATTTACGGGGTGCTGATCGCCGCCTCCCTTGTCGCCGTGGGGCTGTCAGTGTACGGGATATAATCTAATTAAAGGAGAACGACCGTGTGGCTTACGAGTAAATTAAAACAGGTTCTGATGGTTATAAAGCCGGGCGTTGTCACCCTGAAGTATCCGTTCGAGCCCCGTCCGGTGCCGAAGGATTTCAGGGGACAGCCCTCGTGGGATCACCACAAGTGCGTCGGCTGCGGCGGCTGCGCCGCGCATTGTCCCGCGCGGACTATTCTGATACGCGATGTCTGCCAGGACCTGCGTATAATGCTGTATGACGGCTCCCGCTGCACCTATTGCGGACGCTGCGCAGATGTCTGTCCCGAGGGCGCCATAACCATGACGGAGCAGTTCGAGCTGGCGACGAACGACCGGAACGACATCACAGTGAACATGGAGCTCTTCATGCTGACCTGCCAGCGCTGCGGCAGGTGCTATAATATGGAAACGACGAACATGATAGATAAGATGGGGCTCCGGGGCTTCAGATACGACAACCTCGAGGTGCGCGCCGTGATACAGAAGGCGACCGAGCATTTTGACGAGAAGTTGCTGGAAGAGTCTGACCGTTACAAGAGACCGCAGAAATAAGGAGAAGAGATATGCTGGCAAAATTATGCAAGAAAGCCTTTCCGAAGTCGTTGTGGGTGTATCACTGCAACTCGGGAGCATGCAACGGGTGCGATATAGAGATACTGAATGTTCTCACGCCCTACTACGACATCGAGCGTTTCGGCATGAAACTCGTCGCGTCGCCCCGGCACGCGGACGTGATGCTGATTTCCGGCGCCGTCACGCGGCCGACCCTGCCGCTCGTCAGGAAGGCGTACGCGGCCATTCCCGAGCCGAAGCTGGTTTTCGGCATCGGGTCGTGTGCGGCCGGAGGCGGGTGCTGGCACGACGGATACAACGTGAGCGGCGGGGCCGACAAGGCCGTGCCGGTAAACTTCATCATCCCCGGATGTCCCCCGAGACCCGAGGCGATAATATACGGCGTGGCCCTCGCGCTCGGACTTGTCGACAAGAAGGCGGTGCCGGTCGAGCTGAAACAGGTTGAATTCCCGGTTGACATGTACTTGAACAACCGGGCGTACGAGGAGAGGAACGTGATATACCAGGTGCTGAATAATTAGCCCTCACCCCCGCCCTCTCCCACGGGGAGAGGGGGAGAGGGGGAGAGGATGGATATTATACCGATATATGGAGTTGCCCAATGGGAAAAAGGATATTACTGGTCGATGATGATATCGATACCTGCAACAGCATCGCCATGGTGCTGAAATCGAAGGGATACGAGGTGACCGAGGCCCATTCGGGGGCGGAGGCGCTGAAGAAGGTCCTCGCGTTAAAACCGGACCTGATGATTTTAGATGTCATGATGGAGAAGGACACGGCCGGCTTCGAGGTCGCAAACATAATACGGAGCGAGCGGCCGACCTCAAAATACAAGGAAGTCAAAAACGTGCCGATTATCGTGCTGACGGCGATCAACCAGGTGACCAATTCCCGGTTTTCCCTGAATGACAAAGACAGCTTCCTGCCTGGAATCAATGATTTCTTGACAAAGCCGGTGAACTTTGATTTACTGCTGGAGAAAGCGGAGAAATACTCATAATGCCTCGATAAGGAACGCGACTGATGAAGGCACCCTTCAAGGCAAAAATCAGCATGAAGCTTGTGATCAGCCTGATGTCAGTCGTGGTCGTCAGTGGTATCAGCTCGGTTTTTATAAGCCTGTACGTCATCAACAAAAACGTGATGGGACAGGCGTACGACGATGTACAGAGCAACCTGAATACGGCCCGCCATATTTATAACGAGCGCACAAAGATCATCAACATGTTCATCAATCACCTGTCCTCGCTCGGGTATCTCCAGGCCGCCATTCTCCAGAACAACCGTTCGCTCCTTGTCGAGAAGCTCATCGAAGTAAAGCGCGAGCTCGGCATCGATATCATGAATATAACCGACAGCAACGGGCGGATCATCGCCCGTGCGAACAGCTATGCTGTCTTCGGGGACGACCAGAGCGGCGACGAGTACGTGAAATACGTCATTGACCATAAAAAATCGTGCGCCGGATCCGACATAATAACAAGGGATCAGCTCATGCTGGAGAGCAATGAGCTGGCGGACCAGGCGTACATCAGGGTCATCCGGACGCCGCGCGCGAGGGCGATCAACAAGACCGTCGAGGTCAACGGCCTTTGCAAAAAGGCGGCGGCGCCGATATTCAGCGGCGGGCGGTTTATCGGGGTGATTTACGGCGTGAAGCTCCTGAACAACAATTTCGAGCTGGTCGACCGGATCAAAAAGCTCCTGTTCAAGGACGAGCGGATCGGGGGATATGAGATCGGTACGGTCACCATATTCATGGACGACCTCCGGATATCGACCAATGTTAAAAACAGGAACGGTGAGCGCGCGGTGGGCACGCAGGTATCCGAAGAGGTCTACCGCAAGGTGTTCGAGCGAGGCGACGTGTGGCTGGACAAGGCGTTCGTTGTCAACCGCTGGTACCTGTCGGGATACAGCCCAATAAAAGACCTCGACGACAAGGTGATCGGGATCCTCTATGTCGGGATTCTGGAAGAAAAATATAACCGCGTGAGGAGAAACGCAACCATTTTTACGCTGATGGTGATCCTGATCACGGCCTTTATCGCGGGACTGCTCTCCATCTATCTCACCAAAAGCATCGTCACGCCGATACAGAATCTGGTGGAGGCCTCGAAGCAGCTCACTCGCGGCAGCTTCCAGAAAATCGAAGTGAAGTCGGCCGACGAGATGGGATACCTCTGCGACACCTTCAACGGCATGATCGACGCGATATCAGAGCGGGACCGGAAACTGAAGGAACAGACCGAGATGCAGATGGCGCAGTCGGAGAAGCTTGCGTCGCTGGGCAGGTTGGCATCGGGGATCGCTCATGAGATTAACAATCCTCTGACCGGGGTGCTCTCCTACAGCACCGTTCTCTACGAGGAGATGAAGGATCCCGAGTACCGCGCGGACGTAAAGGTGATCATCGACGAGACCCTCCGGTGCCGCGAAATCGTGAAGGGCATCCTCGACTTCGCGCGTGAGACGAAGATCGACAAGCGGCCGGGGAACCTGAACAGAATTATAACCGAGCTCCTGTCAATTATTGAAAAACATGTGAATTTTCAGAACATCAGGATTAAAAAAGATCTGGCGGAAAATCTCCCCGAGATATATATTGATGCAAACCAGATCAAACAGGTATTCAACAACCTGGCGGTTAACGCCGCCGATGCGATGCATATGGGAGGGGAGCTTACCATCAAAACGGAGTACGACGGGGAAAAGAAGAAAATTATCGTCACGGTTTCCGACACCGGAAGCGGCATCAAGAAGGACAACCTGACGAAAATCTTTGACCCTTTTTTTACGACAAAGGATACTGGCAAGGGGACGGGATTGGGGCTTTCAGTGACCTACGGTATCGTACAGAGGCATAACGGCACCATCAGGGTGGACAGTGAGGAGGGTGTGGGGACCACATTCACCATCGAGTTCCCCGTGGAGCCGGCGGGCAATGGAACCGAAAAAAAGCAATGAGGCCGGCCTGGAGAATGAGCCATGGACAAGAAAGTTAAAATTTTAATCATCGACGACGAGGACATCGTCTTGAAAAGCTGTCTTAGGATTTTAAAGAACGACAGCTATGAGATCGACACGACCTACACCGGGGACGAAGGGCTGAAGCGCGCGGACGAAAAGGAATACGATATCGTCATAACCGATCTGAAGATGCCCGGCATCAGCGGGATGGAGGTGCTGTCGAGCCTCAGGAAAAACAAGCCGGAGGTGACCGTCATTATCTTCACCGGCTTCGCTACGGTGGAAAACGCGCGCGAGGCGCTGAAGATGGGCGCTTTTGACTACATTCCCAAGCCGTTCACCAACGAGGAGCTGAGGAACGTCGTGGAGAACGCGGTCAAATCTCGCGAGAAGGACTCGAACGCCGGCATGCTTGATCTGATGGCCATCGTCTCGCATGAGCTCAAGAGCCCGCTCTCGGCCGTCCAGACCACGGCCCAGACCCTCTACCAGGGGTACCTGGGGAACCTTGATCCCGAGCAGCAGAAGACCGTCGAGAAGATACTCCGCAACTGCGAATACCTCGAGGACATTATCCGCAACTACATAGACATGTCCAAGATGGACCTCGACAACCTGGAATCATTCACGCAGAAAATCAACCTGGTGGACGACGTCATCAGGCCGATCATCGAGGTCCCCGAGAACGCGGAGAACATGAAGAAAATGCCGATCAGGGCCGAGTTTGCGGTCTCGCCGCTGGTCAACGGCGATCCAAACCTCCTCAAGATCGTGGTCACCAATCTCCTCAACAACGCCATCAAGTACGGGACGCCGGAAACGCCGATCACGATACGGCTCGTGGAGGACGACGCGGGGTACACGTTTTCGATTCGCAATGAGGGGGTCGGCATATCGAAGGAGGACATCGAACAGCGCCTTTTCAAGAAGTTCAGCCGCCTGAAGCAAAAAGGCACCGAGGGAGTGAAGGGTTCCGGCCTCGGCCTCTACATATGCAAGAAAATAATCGAGAAGCACCAGGGCAGAATGTGGGTGGAGTCGAAGATCGGCGAGTGTGCGACATTTTGCTTTGCCATACCGCGGTGACGCCGTGCTCTGAATGGAATGAATTTCGCCCGGCGGGGCGGCCCGTTCGTGGAATGCTCAGCCCCTTCTATGGGATAATCATCCGTTATCGTCTGGAAACAAATTGTTATTGCACTCTGACCGGTGAAGTGTTTTTCTATAACCGGAAGCATGCGTGTGTATTAATAAAAATCAATGATGACAGAAGCCGGGTCTTTGTGTACATTTCCTGATAGAGGGGAGGAGTCAGCATGACAAGTCCCATTGAAACATGGAAGAAGAAGTACCCGAAGAAGTTCGCGGATGAAGAGGATATCTTCGCCAATATTCAGCGCGGCGACAGGATCTTCATCAGTACCGGATGCGGGGAGCCCCAGTATCTTGTCCAGGCCCTCACCGGGTACGTCAATTCCAACCCACGGGCCTTCGCCGAGGCGGAGGTAATGCACGTCTGGACTCTCGGCGTGGCCCCCTATGCTGACGAGCAGTTTGGCTACAACTTTCGGCACAATTCGTTTTTCGTCGGCGAAAACACCCGCGGCTCGGTGAATTCCGGTCTGGCGGACTACACGCCTATCTTTCTCTCCAGCATCCCGGAGCTGATGTACCGGGGACGGATTCCCATAAATGTTGCGCTCATCCAGACATCGCTTCCGGACGAAAACGGGTTCGTGAGCCTCGGCATCAGCGTCGATATATCGAAAGCCGCCATAGAGATGGCAGACATCGTCGTCGCGCAGGTCAACGAGAAGATGCCCCGCGTTCTCGGCGACACCTTCGTGCATTTAAGAGACATCGGCTATATCGTGCACCACGACGAGCCGCTGCTCGAGTATTCGCCCCGGGTGCCGGGCGAGACCGGCCAGGCCATCGGCCGTTATGTATCGCGAATCGTCAGCGACGGCGACACCATTCAGCTCGGCTACGGGAGCCTTCCCAACGCGATCCTCTATAATCTCTCCAATAAAAGGCACCTGGGGGTCCACACCGAGCTTCTTACCGACTCGATGGTAGAGCTCATCCGGAAGGGCGCGATCGACAATTCGCGGAAGACGGCGGACCGGGGTAAGAGCGTGGCGGCCTTCTGCATGGGAACAGCGCCCACCTACCAGTTCATCAACGACAATCCTCTCATCGACTTCCGCCCGATTGATTACACCAACAATCCGATGGTCATTGCCGGCATCGACAACATGGTGGCGATCAACAGCGCCCTGCAGGTCGACCTCACGGGGCAGGCGACGGCCGAGTCGATCGGCAGCACCTTTTACAGCGGCATCGGGGGGAGCGCCGATTTCATGCGGGGATCGGTCCTCTCGAAAGGGGGCAGGAGCGTCCTGGTGGTCCAGTCTACGGCCCGCAACGGCGAGGTTTCGCGCATCGTCCCATTGCTGGAAACAGGGGCCGGCGTGACGCTGAACCGCGGCGACATCCATTATATCGTGACCGAGTTCGGGATATCCTACATCCACGGAAAGAATATACGAGAGCGGGCCATGGATCTTATCAGCATCGCCCACCCCCGGTTCCGGCCCTGGCTTATCGAGGAGGCGAAACGTCTCAACCTGATATACCGCGACCAGGCATTCATTCCCGGCGAGAAGGGAGAATACCCCGAGCACCTCGAGACCCACCGGCGCACGCGGAGCGGTCTCAAGCTTTTGTTCAGACCGGTCAGAATCAGCGACGAGGATCTGGTCAAGGACTTTTTCTACTCGCTTTCCGACCAGAGCCTGCAGCGGCGCTTCATGACCGTCCACAAGGACATTCCCCACAAGATGCGGCAAAAGTTCGTCGTCATCGATTACACGAAGGAGATGGTAATCCTCGCCTGTGTCGTCAAAGACAACGCGGAGAACGTGGTGGGAATAGGCCAGTACGTCAAGTGGCACGACAGGAACTATGCCGACGTGGCCTTTGCCGTTCGGGACAACCTGCAGGGAAAGGGAATTGGCAGGGAGCTTCTCGACTATATTACTCTGCTTGCCAAGAACGAGGGCCTGGACGGATTCACCGCAGACGTGCAGGGGGAGAACAAGCCGATGCTCCGTCTTTTTGACAAGATGGACTACAAGGTCCAGAAAAGGATCGAGGACGGCTGCTATGAGTATACCATTACGTTTGGAAAAGGCGATGGAAAAAAATAGTTCAGACATAACCTGTCTCTTCGAGCCGCGCAGCATCGCCGTCATCGGCGCTTCGCACGACACCGATAAGATAGGGTACAAGATCCTCAGCAATATTGTTTCCGGGGGATACCGGGGCGCGGTATACCCCGTGAATCCGCAGGGAGGCGAGATCCTTGGGCACAGGGCTTATAAGACGATAGAGGAGGTCCCCGGCGACGTGGACGTCGTTTCGATTGTCATCCCCGCGAAGCTGGTGCTGGATTCAGTGACACGCTGCGCGGCCAGGGGAGTAAAGGTGGCGCAGATTATCACCTCCGGATTCTCGGAGGCAGGAAACGCGGAGGAGGAAAAGAGGATCGTCGCCGTTGCGCGCGAGCGCGGCATGCGGATTCTGGGGCCGAACATCTTCGGTCTCTATTCCTCAGGGGTCTCCCTGAATTCGACCTTCTCGGCAACGGGGGTGAGGCCGGGCCATGTGGCTATCCTCACCCAGAGCGGCGCGCTGGGGATCGCCCTCATCGGCAAGACAGCCGTGGAGAACATCGGCCTCTCGGCCATCGTCTCCATCGGTAACAAGTGCGACATCGACGAGGCCGATCTTTTAGAGTACCTGATCGCGCACGACGGGACCAGGGTCGTGCTGATGTACATAGAGGGTGTCAAGAACGGCGAGCGACTCATCGAATCTCTGATGCGGACAACGGACGTGAAGCCGGTCGTGGTGATCAAGTCCGGACGGTCGAAGCGGGGCGCCATGGCGGCGGCCTCGCATACCGGGTCACTGGCAGGCTCGGACGATATTTTTGACGCGATCATGAAACAGTGCGGCGTGATCCGCGCCGATAGCATCGAGGAGGCATTCAACTGGTCAAAGTTCCTCGCCTTTTCGCCGAGACCGAAGGGAAACAAATCGGTTATTATCACCAACGGCGGCGGCGTCGGCGTGATGGCGACGGACGCCTGCGAACGGTACGGAATCGATCTGTACGACGACCAGGCGGAGCTGAAAAAGGCCTTCGAAACCGTGGTCCCGTCGTTCGGGTCCACCAAGAACCCGGTCGACCTGACCGGCGGGGCGAACGCGAAGGACTATGACCTGGCACTCTCGGTGCCGGCCTCAAGCCCCGGCATGGACGCGACCATCGCGCTCTACTGCGAGACGGCCACCTTCGATTCAGCCGGCCTGGTGCCGATGATACGTGAAACCTACCGGAAGAACGTTGAGGCGGGCAAGCCCGTCTGCTACGCCATCGTCGGCGGGAGCGACGTGGAGGCCGCCATCAACAGTCTCCGCCAGGAAAACGTGCCGGTATACGGCGACGTCTACGAGGCGGTCTCCTGCCTGGGGATGCTCTATCGGTTCGACCGGTCCCGCGAGGAAAAGGGCGCGACGACCGATGAGGCGCAGATCGACGTCGCCGCAATCGACCGAATCATCGACGGCGCGCTGTCGGATAACAGGAAGTTCTTGCTGGCCAACGAGAGCTCGGCGGTCATGAAGGCGGCCGGCGTCAGCATCCCGCAGGCGAAAGTGGTGCGTACAATCGGGCAGGTGGTGCAGGTCGCGGAGGAGATTGGATACCCCCTGGTCCTCAAGGTGGTTTCCAAGGACATCCTCCACAAAAGCGATGCCGGGGGCGTGGCCCTGGACATCGACAACAGGGAAGAGGCCCTGGACGCCTATGAGGCCATTATGCAGAATTGCCGCGCCTACAAGCCCGATGCCCATATCGAGGGAATTGAGATCTGCGAGATGGTGTCCAAGGGCACGGAAATTATCGTTGGCGCGCGCCGCGACGCCTCGTTCGGCCCGATCGTCATGTGCGGGTTCGGCGGCATCTACGTGGAAGTAATGAAGGACGTCGCCTTCCGCGGCTTCCCCTTCAACCGCGCCGAGGCGATGAAGATGCTCAAGGAGCTCCGCTCCTTCCCGCTCCTTCTGGGGGTGCGCGGGGAGGCGCGCAGGGACATCGAGGGGCTTATCGAGGCCATGATCAAAGTCGCGACCATTATCAGGAAATGCCCGAGGGTCACGGATATAGAAATCAACCCCGTCGTCGTGTACGAGCAGGGGCGGGGACACAAGGCTGTTGACAGTCGCATACTGATCGGGGCTGCTCAGCAAGCCCCCTAAATCCCCCGGAGGGGGACTTTGGAATAAGTAAGGATGATAGTATGCTGAAGGAATTATTACATTGTTCGTTAGTATTCGCCCCTCTCAGTGGGGTTGGGGGGCATATAAAGGAGGGAAAGAGATGAAAAAGGTAGTGATCGCTTCGACGCGCGAGGGGGCGGGGAAAACCAGCATCATTGCGGGTATCGCGGCGGCGGAGCGGAAAAAATACGGATATATCAAACCGCTTGGCGACCGGCTGGTGTACAAGCGGAAGAAGAACGTGGACCACGACGCGATGGTGCTGCTTAAGCTGCTCGGCATTGATGTCGAGCCGGACAGCATCTCCCTGGGGTTCGCGCATTCCAAGCTCCGCTACAAGTATGACGAGCAGGGGATACGCGACACGCTGACCGCGCTGGCGGACGCTTCCGGGGCAGGCAGGGAACTCCTCCTTGTCGAGGGGGGCAGGGACCTGGCATGGGGCGCCTCGGTCCACCTGGATTCGATCTCCGTGGCGCGATATCTGGGAGCGCGCCTCGTCCTGGTCATCAGCGGCGACGGGGACAGGGCGATGGACGACATCAGGTTCATCGATGAATTCATCGACGTATCAAAGACGGATTTCGCGGGGATCATCATCAACAAGTCGCAGGATGCGGACGACTTCAAAAACAGCTACCTGCCGTCGATAACGGAGCTGGGAATAAAGGTCCTCGGGATCGTCCCGTATAAACCGCAGCTGACCTGCTTTACCATGAATTTCCTGGCCGATCGGTTTGTTGCGCGGGTAATCGCGGGCGAGGAGGGGCTTAAAAACACGGTAAAGAACATTTTCGTGGGCGCCATGTCCACGGACGAATCGCTTCGCAACCCGCTCTTCAACAAGGAGAACAAGCTCCTGATCACCAGCGGAGACCGGAGCGACATGGTTGTCGCCGCCCTTGAAAGCGACACGGTGGGCATCATCCTGACCAATAACATCGTGCCGCCTCCGAACATCATCAGCAAGGCGGCGGAGAAGAAGATACCGCTCCTTCTCCTGTCCCTGGATACCTACGAGGTGACCCGGCAGCTGGACAATTTCGACGCGGTCCTCACTCAGGATGACACTGAAAAGCTTGCCATGCTCGGGCAGCTGGTGCGGGACTACGTGGACCTGAAGGGAATCACGGGATAGGGCGTATCCGGCCGCAGTCTGAAAAACGGCCGCACTATTAACTAAGAAGCTGCTGCCATGAAGGTCTATTGCAACTCCCCCCAAACCCCCCAGAGGGGGGCTATAAGAAAATGTATATGATACCTTCTCCCCTCTCCCTATGGGAGGCAGCAGTTTGTACATCCTTGTACACTGCTGCATTCGTGACATCCTGTCACTCAGTGGTCGGGGGTGAGGGCAAGTCCCCCTTTGGGGGATTTAGGGGGCTTATGAGGCAGCCCTTTCATTTTACAATGTGTCCTGAATTATTATCGGTCAAATGGAATTGAAAATTGATTTTGATGAGACAGCTTGACATTCAATAACGTATATGATATAGTACTATCTTATTCGCTGCCGGGTTGTCGTTTTGCTTCTGCGTGATCGGGCTGTGAAAAAAATCGCGGGGTTTAGCTTATGAAATTGTCATCATGTCGTTGTTTTGTAGTGCTGGTTGCCGTCCTGCTGGTGGCATCCAATCTCATGGCGGCGCCGAAGGCCGAAGGCGGAGCGAAGGAGCGTATTGGCTATATTCAGAACGTTCTGGACGATGGGAAGAAGAACGCACAGATATGGTATGGCCTCTGGATTGCCGCGTATGCAGGGCTTGCCGCCGGGCAGTTCGGGCTGGGCACGATCGCCTGGAACCATAACGAGCGGTGGTCAATGTGGAACAAGATGCAGGACGATTTTAACATTAGCAACAAGTCAACATTCCCCAGAAAAGAGCAGTGGGTAAACTATTATGTGGGGGGAACAAAAGCCGCTTTATCGTGCGGATTGCTGATTATTCAGCCCTTCACGCCGGCCTTTGCCGCCGGCAGACTCGCAGTCATGCCCGAGGGAACACCCGAGGAGATCAATAAAAAACTGACGGCTGCGGAGAGACTGCTGGAACAGAGCGCCAAAAAGGAACGAATGGGCCGGGCATGGTGGAAGCACCTTCTCGGTGTGGCGGTAAACGGCGCGGGCTCAGTCATCATCTGGCAATGCCAGAAGGGGAAGGATCCGTGGAAGGATGCGCTTATCAGTTTTGCGTCGGGCTTTACGTTTTTTGAGCTGACGATCTGGACCCAGCCGATGCGGGCCGTGAAGGATTGGGACAACTATAAGAAAAAGTATAAGGGAGGAGCCGGGGCATACCGTGAGGAAGATGTGGACCGCTGGTTCATCACCCTCTGCCCGGGAGGCCTCGCTGCAGGCGTATATTTCTGATATCTCTGATCGAAATTCTGACAGGTTGATATGATATCGTTGATACTCCGCTTATTTACCGTATGCTGCGCCGCGGCGTGGATGCTACTCCTTCCCGCCGCGGCTTTTAGCGCTCCCGTTCGGCTCGACCAGTATTTTGCCGAAATTCCGATCGGCAGGGCCATTGAATATATTGAAGACCCGGACGGCACGCTTTCATTCGACACAGTCGCTCATGATAAGTACTTGAAATGGGTCAGGTCGGCTCGGACGAATCCGGGATTCGGGTTCACCTCCTCAACCTACTGGGTACGGTTTGACGTCGCGAATACAACCAGGGACGACATCCCCTTTCTGCTTGAGCACGCATATCCGCTGATGGATGACATCCAGCTCTATTATCCCGATGCCGGGGGGACATACCGCATTATTGAGACCGGGGACAGGATACCCTTTGACAAGCGCCCCTACGACCACCGGCAATTCGTCTTCCCCCTGACGCAGAAGGGTGATTCGGTGCAGCGTTATTATATGCGGCTTCGAAGCACCAGCTCGATGAGCCTTCCTCTGACCCTGTGGGAGCCTGAGACCTACCGGCGCCAGATTTTGAGGGAGGACCGGCTGCTGATGCTCTTTTACGGTATGATGCTGATCCTGATCATCTATAACCTGTTTTCCTATTTCTCAATACGCCATCCCAGCTATATCTTCTACGTTTTCTTCATCATGTTCCTCCTTATATTCATCATGACCCAGGAAGGCGCTGCGTTCCAGTTCCTGTGGCCGAGATATCCCATCTGGGCAAACGCATGCATCCCGCTTTTTTTGTCCCTTACCGTCCTGTTCGCATTTTATTTCACAAGGAGCTTTTTGCAACAGGGAGTGACAATTCCGGATATCAGAATCATAATTAAAGCCTTTATCGTCATCACGGCAGTCGGCGTCGTGGCTTCGTTCGCCGCGTTTTATCCGAAGGCTTACATGCCAATGATGGCAGGGACGGCGATCGTCGCTGCGCTCGGGGTGGCAGGGGCCATATACATCGCCATCCGCCTTTCGCTGAAGAGGATCAGGGCCGCCTACTTTTACGCCATGAGCTGGGCCGGATTCCTGGCAGGGTGCGGCCTGTTCATCGGGAGGGCCTTCGGGATACTCCCAATAAATTTCGTCACCACCTGGTCAATCCTCATCGGCGCGACGCTCATGGTCCTGCTTCTGTCAACAGCCCAGGCGGACACGGTAAACACCATGCGGAAGGAGCTCGGCGTGCTTTCCGCTGATTTGGAAGCGAAAGTCAAGGACCGCACCGAGGAACTGGAGGCAGCGAACTCGGAACTCGAGGCGATCAACGAGCGGCTGAACGATACCAATTCACAGCTCGAGTACGCACAGAAGATCGCCGAGATCGATATCAAGATGGCTTCAAGCCTGCAGACCAGCCTTATGCCGAGAACTCCTCCCGAGGTGGCGGGGTGGGATCTGGCCTGTGCCTTTATGCCGATGAAGGGGGTGTCGGGCGATTTTTATGATTTTTACCTGAATAACGGCGGCCTGTACGGCATATCGCTCTGCGATGTGTCAGGGCATGGTATATCCTCCGGCCTGCTCACTATCATGGCGAAATCCATCCTGTACCGTAATTTCACGACCCTCCCGGATCTCAGGCTGAATTCGCTCGTGGAACGGGTTAATACCGAGATTCTGAAAGAGATCCAGGACGTGGACTACTACCTCTCGGGGATCTTCCTCCGCTTTTCAGGCGATGCGGTGGAATACGTGAACGCGGGGCACGTCGACATGCTCGCCCGGCGGGGCGCCTCCGGCCGGGTGATCAGGGTGCAGCCGCCCTCCGGTTCGTTCGCCAGCAACCTTCTCGGGATAGCCGAGGTGGAGAACCGGTTTGATGTATTGAAATTCAACGTTGAGAGGGACGACAAGCTACTGCTCTACACCGACGGTATCACAGAGTCCCGGAACAATGAGAAGGAGCCGTTCGGCGAGGAGCGGCTTATGCGCGCCTTCCAGGAAGCGCCGCAGCATTCGGCGCGCGCGATCATCGATTACGCGCTGGAGCGCTTTTATGATTTTATCGGAAGCAGGTCGATCGGCGACGACCTCACCATCATCGCCCTGATAAGGAAATAACAGGGCCCCGGTCTCATTCCATCCCGAAGGCCGTCAGCCGGACGTCGGCCGTATTCCCGTCAGATATTCGCGTATGATTCAGCCACGGCCCGCACCATCGCTCTCATTCTTTTTTTCTTTCGGGTCATAGCCGAGGCATTCCCGTGCGTGCCGGCACCAGGCCGCGCATCCCATCGTGAGCCTCGGGTTCCGGACGCGGATCCCGCAGCCGGGACAGCGCCGGCTCGCGTCGTCCTTGAAGAATTCTACTGAAGTTCCGCATGAGCCGCACGTCACGTTGAAAATATCGCCGGGCCGCCAGTAGCGCGTGTCCTGCCCGGGGCACATGGTCCTGTTCATTGCCTTCCTCCCGACGGGAAGGTGTCTGCGATATCTGCTATTCTCGTTGTGCCGAGGTGTTTTTTCAGCATGGCTGACATCTGGCGGAGGGTCTCGCCCATTATGCAGGCCCCTTTTTTGCACGATTTTTTCCCGAGCAGGCAGACCCCGTCGCCGAGCGGGCCGTCTATGGCCTCATACACGTCGAGAAGGGTAATGGCATCGCCCCTGCGGGCCAGGGTGAATCCGCCCCTCGGGCCGCGGGTCGAACGGATGAGCCCGGATTTCGCGAGCCGCTGGAGCACCTTGGCCAGGTGATGCTCTGACGCGCCGAGACGCGCCGAGATTTCCCCCGCCGAGGTGAGATCGTTACGCGATGCCATTATCGCCATGGAATGCAGGGCAAGCGACGCCGCTTCGGATATATGCGCGATGCTGTTCATGGTTCCGCTCCATATTAAGGTATTTAAGTACAAATATACTTAAATATGGTCCCGGCGTCAAGTGGGGGAAGTGAGAATATTAGATTTTTTTATCAATGGCAGTATAATCGCACCCCTCGACTCCGCTCGGGGTGACATGCTTCTCGCAATGACGTCCGGCATCCGGTAACTATCATACATATGAAAAATCCCCAATAATACTTGATTTTATCACGAGTCGCTGTACATTGTGAGGATGAAAGTTCTCGGCATATACGGGAGTCCGCGGGAGGGAGGAAACACCGATCTCCTGCTCGATTCCGTTCTTGACGGCGCGGCATCGGCCGGGGCTATGTCGTCGCGCATATACGTGCGCGAGATGAATATTTCCGGATGCATCGAATGCGGCGGTTGCGATCAGACAGGCGTCTGCGTTGTCCGTGACGACATGCAGGATGCCTACGATGAGCTGATCGAGGCACGGGTGATATTTCTCGCATCGCCCGTTTTTTTCTACAGCATGACCGGGCAGGTGAAGCTTTTCATTGACCGATGTCAGGCGCTCTGGTCTCGACGACGCATCGAGAAAACGGCGGATAAGCGTAGGAGCCGTGACGGAGGCGCAGGGTATCTGATTATGGCGGCTGCAGCGGCGGGTGACAATCTTTTCGCCGGGAGTGAGGTGACCGCCCGGTATTTTTTCGCCACGCTGGATAAATCCTACGGCGGCGGACTGTTCGTTACCGCCGAAGAGAAGGGTGACATTCTGAAAAAACCTGAAGAGCTCAAGCGCGCATTTGAATTCGGCAGGGACGCGACGCTGCGGGAACTGCGTCCCCAAGGCGGATTGACATGAACATATCGATTGTAGGGCCGGGCGCTATTGGCCTGCTGATGGCCGGATATCTTCAGAGGTCCGGAGCGCGTGTCACGCTGGTGGACAACATCCCCGATCGGGCGGCCCTTTTGGAACGGGAAGGCTTCCGCTGGGAGGGCCTTGACGCCGACGTCCGCGTCAGCGTGCCGGTGACCCTTGGCCTTCGTGAGCCGGGGAAAACCGATCTGGTAATGATCTGCGTCAAGGCCTATCACACGGACGGTGCGGCCCGGGAGATAGCCGCTGCCGGATACGGCGGCCCCGTGCTCACGCTACAGAACGGCGTCGGCAACGCCGAGATTATAGGACGCAACGTCCCGGACGCACAGGTCATTGCGGGGATCACCTCCGAGGGGGCTAACCTTGCCTCGCTGAACCACGTCCGTCATGCCGGCAGGGGAAAGACATCGTTCGGACCGCTGGAGTACGGCCGGCCGGGGGATGAATTCCTCGGCAGTCTGGTGGCGCTGATGAGGGATGGCGGCATCGACGCGGAGCTCTCCGGCGACCCGCAGTCGCTCATCTGGAGCAAGGTCGTGGTGAATGCGGGCATCAACGCGCTTACGGCGATCCTGAACGTGAGAAACGGCATGCTTCTGGAGATCGGGCACGCCCGCTCGCTCATGGCCGATCTCGTCAGGGAGGGGTGCGAGGTGGTGCGGCGGAAAGGATACAGATACCAGTGCGAGGACCCGGTGGCCCACGTGGAAGAGGTGTGCCGGCTCACCGCCGACAACATTTCCTCCATGTGCCAGGACATCAGAAACGGCAGGCCCACGGAAATCGATTTCATCAACGGGGCAATCGTGCGGGAGTGTGAAATCCTGAACATACCATGCCCCTGCAACAGCGCCGTGACGAGAATCATACATGCGATTGAATCGCTGGGGGCGCCGGAATAATCCTTGACGCCGGACCAATCCCGCTTTTTCCTGTAGCGAGATCAACGACCGGGAGGAATGACGACTTGTTACCGGCAACCGTTACCGTAAGCTCGCATTATTATTCCGCATCGGGGTTGCGGCCGATAGAGGCGCAGGTCAGCGCGGAATACCACGTGAAGCTTCTTGTTAACGGCAAGCCCTTCATGGTCATCGTATGCTCCGGTTCCGATCTTGACCTGCTTGCGGCGGGCCACCTGGCCTCTGAAGGCATAATCGCGTCGAATAAAGAAATCGAGAGAATCGAGGTCGACGAGGCGGGTCTGTCGGTTAACTGTGTCATTGCCGCCGGCGTCGATATATCCGGCCGCTACCCGAAGATCCGCACGCTTGTTTCGGGGAGTCCCGGGAGCGGGGAGAGCTCCGGCCCCGATATGCCGCCGCGGCGCGATCTTCCGGCGGTGGATCCACGCGTGATACTCTCGTCGATGCAGGATTTTCTCGAGATCTCCACTGCGCACAGAACGACCCACGGCGTCCACAGCGGCGCGCTGTACGGCCTTGACGGCAGGCGCGAGGCATTTTTCGACGAGATCGGCAGGCACAATGCCGTGGACAAGCTGATCGGTCTTGCGTTGATCCGAGGCATTGTGCTCGACCGCTCCATGCTTCTCAGCACAGGAAGGGTGTCAAGCGAGATCGTCAAGAAGACGGCCCGCGCGTCGATCCCGGTGCTCGTGACCAGGGCGGCGCCCACCGGATTGGCGATCGAGCTCGTTAAAAAGCTGAATATTGTTCTGATAACCGGCGTGCAGAAAGACGGCTTTTACGTGGCAAACGGCGCCGAACAGATCCTTCTTGTCTAGGGCCTGCGGAATCCCTTCTGTATGGCCGCGCTGTCCAGTCTCGCGGTGAGGATGTTTTCCACGGCGAGGTCCCACGCATCCGGATCTTCCTTCCTTTCGAGCTGAACGGTCTTGATATAGCCGCCGCACTTGTCGCAGACGTCAATCCGGTAACGCCGGTCTTTCTCTGAGGAAAGGTATTCGAGCCTTGACGCGTCTTCGGTTCCGCAGATCGTGCAGGCTATTCTTTTATAGGGCCATCGGTGTTCGCACAGGGCGCATTGCAGGAACCTCCCGCCGTCCTCTCCGCCGCCGAGGATTGACATGTCCGGGTAATAGCCGCAGAAGGGGCACAGCCGTTCCGATTCCGACGGAGCAGTGGTCTCCCCCGTTTTCTCACGGAGCGCGACCATGAAGGGCCTGAGGATGTTTGAGAGCATGAAGACGTATTCCTCGGTCCCGGTTTTGTAGCGGAGCGCGAGGGTGGATATGGTATCGTTGTCCATGGAAAAGAACGACTCCATGATCTCGCGCAGGGCGCCGACATCGTCCGCCATGGCGCCCGCCAGCTCGTCGAGCAGAAGCCCGGGGTGGTGCTTTGAGACCAGGGCAGCGAGCGGCCTCGCGCCGGCCGCCAGCGCCTCGATCGTCGCGTCGTTGAGGATGATGCCGGGGTTTCCGGTGAGCGGCAGGTGTTCCCGGCGTATCGCCGGCAGGCGCTCGAGCGCGGCGTACCGCGCGTGTTCTTCGCTCTGGTGCAGGTACAGGTCGCGGTAGAGTCCGGCGCTCCGTTCGTCAAGATACCCGTTTTTGATGACATCAGCAGAGCGGCTCTTGAAATAGGTGATGTGGTCTTGCATGGCGTGTTCCTGTCGAAAATATTATTGTTCTTTCACGTCTTCCTGATAGTTGATATTTTTGAAAATGGCCTCAGGGTCGCCGTATTGTCTGATTTCTTCTTCCGTGATCCTGCGCACGGTCACGGCATCGAAGAACCTGATGATCTGGCGCTGGCCGCTCCTGATATTTTTTTCTATCGGGTCGATGCATGTTTTTGTGTAGATGGCATGAAGCGGTTCGGCCCATCCATCAATACAGGGGACCGTCACGTCAAAGCCACGAGACGCTTCGGCCATGAATCCGATCAGGCCTGGGCTAAGACCCGGCATGTCGCATGCTGTCACGAAAACACGGCCGGTGTCCGCGCGGAGGAGGGCGGTGTACAATCCTCCGATTGCTCCCATGCCGGGGATCTCGTCCTTGTGACAGGGGAGGCCGAGGAACGCATATTTCCCGGTGTCATCGGCAACGATCGTGATTTTCCCTATAGCGGGCCGGACGGCGTCTATCACATGCTGAATCAGCGGCCTCCCGCGGTACTCGAACAGGGCCTTGTCCCTGCCGAAACGCTGGCTCTGCCCGCCGGCAATGATGAATGCCGATATATCCCGCTGTTCCATTTCGTCATTTCGGGCGCGTTCGGCCGTGGTGGTTTCTTTCGTCATTCTGTTTTCCGATAAAAAAGCCCCGCGGTGAATGTTTCCCGCCGCGGGGCTTTTGTGTCAAATGAATTTTGGATCAGCCGACCATGCTGCGCGAGATCCTGTAGGCGACCCTCTTGAGAGAGGGGAGCCCGAAGCTGAAGAGCGAAATGAGATGATAGGTGTTCCGTATCGCCTCGGCCTTGTGCATGTCGATCGGCTCTGGATTGAGGGGCAGGCCGTATTTTTCCGGGCTGTCCTTGAGCACCGTGATTACCCTTAGGCCGCCGTACTGCTCGAGGCCGTAGATGCTCGCCCGCGGGTATTCGGCCGCTATTTCCTTCAGCCTCGCCCTGGCGCGCTTCACCAGTGCGGTGCGGTCGCCATAGGTAAGGGCGCCGGTGGGGCAGTGCTGCGCGCAGAGCGGCACGTCCCTCTTGTTCTGCATGCAGGCGTGGCACTTGTAGGATTTATCCTTCTGGATGCTTCCCTCTGCGCCGTACTTCGGCATAGTCTCGTCGAGGACGTGCGGTACCTTGTAAACGCATTCATTCACGCATGCGCCGCAGCCGATGCATTTCGACTGGTCGATGACCGTCCATCCTTCCACCTTCGAGATCGCCTCCTGCGGGCACACCTTAATGCAGTTGGCATCCTCGCAGTGATAGCACTTCTTGTGCATGATCGTCCAGAGCGGCTTGCCCGGATGGGAGCGGTCTATCGGGAAGAACTTCACGTGGTTGAACGTGATGGCCGACAGCTCGGCCGGGTTGGTGTATTCCGGCCCGGCGAAGAAGGTTGTCTTCTCGGCGGGGAGGTTGTTCCACTGCTTGCACGAAACCTGACACGCCCTGCATCCCGAGCACTTGGTTGTATCGACTAAAAATGCTTTTCCACTCATGTTACGCCTCCTTCCGTATGTCCGCCAGGAACGCCTTGAATTCCGGGATCATGGTGTTGGCGTCTCCTATGGACGGGGTAAGCTGATTGCAGGCGTCGCCGGTGGCGGCGCAGCCGGGACCGAAGTGCCATATCATTCCGATCATTTCCATCGGCCTTCCATTGACCACGAGCGGCTGCACCCGTTCGGTTACCAGCGCGTAGGCCTTTATCGTGCCGCGCGCGTTGTAGATCGCGACCCTGTCGCCGTTCTTAATGCCCTTCGCCGCTGCGAGAGTCGGGCTTATTTCGCAGAACATGTCGGGGACCAGCTCGTTGAGCCACGGCAGGTTCCGCGTCATGGCGCCCGCCTGCCAGTGCTCGACCACCCGGTAGGAGGTGGCGATGTAAGGATACTGGCCGGCATTGCCGAACTGTCCGCGCACTTCGTCTATGATCATCGATGCCGGGTTCACCTTCTGGCTGTTGAACAGGTTTGCCACCGGGCTTTCCATCGGCTCGTAGTGCTCTGTCAATGGTCCGTCCGTCAAAATCTTGCCGGGAGCGAAGAGGCGTCCGACACCCTCGTTGTTCATGATGAACGGGTTCTTCGCCTCGGGCCCGGCCGTGGGGCCGCCGTCGATGACGTCGCCCTTCCATTTGCTGCCGGTCCACTTGACCACCCAGCGGCTTGAATCCCAGGGCTCTCCCTTACGGTTGACCGCGGCGCGGTTGTAGATAATCCGGCGGTTCAGCGGCCAGCACCACGACCATTCAGGGTACATGCCTATCTTGTTCGACGCGTCGCTCGTACCGCGCCGGGCCATCATATTTTTGCCCGGATACGAGCCGCTGTAGAGCCAGTTCCCGCAGGCAGTGGAGCCGTCGTCTTTCAGGTCAACGAAGTTTTTGACCTGTTTCTTGTCGGGCCAGGTGTAACCGTTGACCTCTTTCGCGACCAGGTGCGGGGAGGCCTCGTGCTCGCCTTCGGGAATGTAGTTCCAGTTTGCTTTCAATATCGGATCCGGGAACTTCCCGCCCTCTTTCTTGTAGAGCTCGCGCAGTTCACGGAAGATCAGGTCGAGGATGTCGAGGTCACTCTTCCCTCTTGTTTTTTCCGGGCCGGGGGGATCCACCGCCTTGTAGCGCCATTGCGCCCAGCGGCCGGAATTGGACACGCTTCCTTCCTTCTCGACCGATGAGGCCGCCGGCAGGAGAAAGACCTCGGTCTTGATCGCCGCCGGGTTCGCGCCCGGGCGCTTCCAGAAGATCGAGGAATCGGTCTCCCAGATGTCCGCGGCCACCAGCCAGTCGAGCTTTTCCATCGCCAGCGCGTTCCTGTTCGCGTTCGGTCCGCCGACGATCGGGTTGGTGCCCATGAAGAAGGCGCCCTTCATCACGCCTTTCAGCATGTCCTCGAACAGTACGATGAACGGCACGCCCTTGCTTTTCTTCGGAAGCCAGTCGTAGCAGAAATTGTTTTCCTTTGTGGCGGCGTCACCATACCAGGCCTTGAGCAGGCTCACCGTGTACTTGGAACGATGCGACCACCAGTTGATGCTCATCGGATCCTCGGTCTTGGGGGCCGAGTTGTTGTACGCCTCCAGCGTTGGATGGGCTTTTACGTCAGGCGCCGGCAGATAGCCGGGGAGAATATGGAACAGCAGCGCGTGGTCTGTCGAGCCCTGCACGTTCGATTCGCCCCGCAGCGCGTTGATGCCGCCGCCGGCCACTCCCATGTTGCCCATAAGGAGCTGGAGAATGGCAAGGGCCCGTACGTTCTGGGTCCCGACCGTATGCTGGGTGATCCCCATGGCATACATGATGGTCGCTACCCTGTTTGGTTTGTGGGTGGAGGTGAAGGTTTCGGCAACCTTGAGGAATGTCTCTTTCGGACAGCCGGTGACCCGTTCCACCATCTCGGGCGTGTACCGGCTGTAATGCTTTTTCATCAGCTGGTATACGCATCGCGGGTCCTTCAGCGTTTTGTCGCGCTTCGGTATGTTCTTGGTATCCATCTGGTAGGTCCAGGTCTTCCGGTCGCCGTAGGAACGCTTCCCGGGCTCGTACCCGGAAAAGAGGCCGTCGTTGAACGTGAAGGCGGGATTTACCAGGTACGACGCGTTCGTGTATTCAGTGACGTAATCCTTCTGGATCAGGTTCTTCCCGAGGGCGTAGTTGATGATGCCGCCCAGGAAGGCCAGGTCGGTGCCGGGCCTCAGCGGCGCGTACAGACTGGCCATTGAGGCCGATCTGGTGAAGCGGGGATCCACGACGATGAGCTTCGCGTCCCGCTCTTGCATCGCCTTTAAAATCCACCTGAAGGAGGCGGGATGGTTTTCAGCGGCATTGCTGCCGATGATCATTATTACGTCAGCGTTCTTGATGTCTATCCAGTGGTTCGTCATCGCACCCCTGCCGAAGGAGGCCGCCAGACCGGCGACCGTGGCGGAGTGTCAAATACGCGCCTGGTGTTCCAGGTAGGTGATGCCGAGCGTGCGCGCGAATTTTGACAGCACATAGCATTCTTCATTATCAAGAGCGGCACCCCCCAGGCTGGCGATGCCAGTCGTCCGGTTCACTGCGACGGCGCCCTCTTTCTCCTGGAAGGTCGCGTCACGGGCGTCCTTGACGCGGCGCGCTATCTTCTTGATGGCCTCGTCCCACGATATTTCCTCCCATTGGGTTCCGTAGGGCTTGCGGTACTGCACCTTCTTGAGACGCCGTTCATTCACGGCGACCTGGAAGAGCGCACTTCCCTTTGCGCAGAGCGCGCCGTGGTTGATTGGGTGATCGGGATCGCCCTCGGTATTGATGACCTTGCCGTCCCTGGCGGAGACGATCAGGCCGCAGCCGACGCCGCAGTAGGGGCAGATGGTCGTTGATTCCTTCGTGCCGCTAAGCTTGTCGGCCGACTTACAGCCGGTCAGGAATGTCGTGCCGCCGATGAATGCGCCGGCAGCTGTCATTCCCGTGAGCTTTAAAAAATCTCTACGGGTAACAGGCATTTGAGACCTCCTCGGTTTTTTTCACTAACAGGTGTTATATCTCATTTGCTTAAGCCGAGTGAGTGGGCTGTAGCAGGAGAATTGATATTAGTTTTTGTAAATACTTATACAATGCAACAAATTTTTTCGCAATTTCATGCCGTCCGTGACGAAAAAAATAATTTTTTTGTGATGGAAAATAAAATCGTAAATAATTACAAATAGCGACAAATAATTACATGTATAATACAATGTCTTCTTTCGAAAAAATATTCAATACTGATATGCATCATTTTAATATTTGATATATGGAACTTGACAACAGACGAAATTGCAGGAGTATTTGGAAGACGAAGAACGAAATGTGAATGCCGATGGGGCACGGGTATCACGCGCATTACGCGGCAGGAGGTTGAGCGGATGAGCAGGCTATGCGCAACGGTGATTTTTTTTGCAGGCATCGTTTGTTTTCAGAACTACACACCGGAGGCCGCCGAAACGGGACGGATCACGCTCCATTTTTTCACGAGCGGAGTCTGCCCTGCCTGCGTCCGTGCGGAACGGGAGCTTCCCGCGATGCTGAAGAAGTACCCGAGGATATCCCTCGCGAAATACGAGGTGCGCGACAGCATGAATCGAGTCACTCCGGCGCACCGGCGCAATGTCTCGGCCCTTGTCTCGATGCTCAGTGCTATAAGCGGACGGCTGGGCGGCAGGCCCTTCATATACGAAGGCCGGACCGCGCATGCCTTTGCTGCCGTAAACGGCGTGCCATACTATATCAAAAAAATCTCGGATACACTCTCCGTGAAAAAGGAGGTCCCCATCCCCGTCTTTATCATGGGAGACCGGGCATACCTCGGCTACCGGCCTGAAGATATACGACGCGCGCTGGTCCTGTTCAACGGCGGGAAATAGATGCTGCTCCGGACAATAAAAAAGCCGCCCCGGCTTCCGGGACGGCCTCAAAAATCTCCCTATGCACGTCTTGTTGATTAATATCCTTTTTTCTTAAGTTCTTTCACGACATTGACATAGAAGGTTTCGGCGTCCCACCCGGGGGTGACCCCGAAGAAGTGGTTGATCTCATTGAAATGATTGACGCCGCCGTGGGTCCCGATGAGCTCGCCCCTGAAAACGCCCCATTTCGCGCTTTCAACCGATACCAGGCAGTCATTCGCGCCCGCGCCCATCGCCAGCATGATGGCGTTGAGCGGCCCGACGATCAGGGACTGAGCATAGAACGGGTCGATGGCGACGATCCGGCCGGCCCATGACTGGTAGTATACGCCCGACATGTTGGGGCACATCGGGTTGAAGGTGTTGATCACGTAGTCGGGTGTCAGCTGATACAGGAGCTTCATGCAGTTCTGGTCTTCTTCATTATAATAAAAGACGTCTGCAAAGGCGTTCACCGCCGCGCCGATCATGTCGCCAAACACGGGCCCCAGAACCGGTATCCCGGTGTACAGAGCCCATAGAAGCTCGGCAACTTCTGATCCTTTGTGCGTGCCGCTGATGCTGGTGAGCGACCGGACGCAGTCCTTCGCAGGGCCTTTTCCTGGAATGCTCAGGTTGGAAATAAGGTACCTGCTGTCCAGCGGGCCCTGTGAGTGGGCAATGATGTTTACCTTGGTCCAGGTGGGATGAAGCGCAAAGAGCTGGCCAAGCTCGTTGGCGATCTCCTGCGCCCGCTCCGGGCTGCCGTTGAAGGTGTCCTGTTGGGTTACATACACGGTCGCGCCTTCTTCCTCGAGGGCGTCCGGAATTCCCCACCAGTAGTTTATCCCGAGCATGTTCTCATCCTTGAAAAAAGCGCCATGCACGAGAATAATCGGATACTTGGTCTTGCAGGGAGCGGAAAAGCCTCCCGCATAAACCTTAACGGTCCCGGCCAGAACGGCCAGACCGATGAATAGTGCGATGATCTTTTTCATAAATCCTCCAAAATAATAATTAATTAATTTATGACTTCGAGAATCTATACCGTCCGGAAGGTTTAAAACCAACCGGACGGTATATGAAATATAGCAAATAAATTATTTATTTGTCTCGCCAATCAACGGTACGTCCAAAAATGTCTATATTGAGTTTTTTGTTTAATTTATGCCAAAATTGGATTCATCCATATTTGGCATTTAGAGTGTATGCCGATTTTTTTCATGAGTGTGATAAAATGAAGATTACTGCCAATTTCGGATTAATCTGGAATTGGCAAGTGGAGCGTGACAACCGGTTCTTGGCAATCGTATGCTCAATCATTTTATAAAAAACTTGAACCTGTCATGACGATATGATATATCATGGGAAATCGTCGTTTATAGCCACCGGATTTGCTATCGCATGTCGGGAAAAATAACGGGTTTCAAGGATGGTATCACTGCGGCGTATGTGTTATATTGAAGTAGTGATAGCCGGAAGAGGCCGCATGGTCGATTTTCGCCAGGGAGGTTCTCTATGCAAAAGCGATATGAATCAGGAACATTCTGTAAAAGCATACAGTGTGAGCGCCACGCTCCGCTGGAAGGTCTGAAGGGTGAAGCGTATCTGCAAAAGAAGGCGGTGCATTGTAAAGATTGCTATGCCTGGAAGTTCCTGAACTGGATGAAGGATAATGGATGGCGTATCGTGCTCACCGTGCCGGAAATTTCATCCAAGGAGCTGGCCGCCCGTATCAAGGGAATCGATATCGTGAGGGTCGAGGACCTTACCGAGGACGAGATCCTCACCCTGTAGGGTTTTTTGCGGAGGGTCAAACTGTGGATCGGTAGTGTTCGTCCGCCAGCACAACCGATGTCTCGACCTGTCTCGCGGGAATCTTCCAGTATTTTTTCAGCAGTCTGTCTTTTTCTTCGGCCGATACCAGCCCGAACCCGTGTTTTTCGTAGAAGCGTACCGCCCAGTCGGCGTCCGCCCATGTGCCGACCAGCAGGGGCCTTTCCGCCCGGCGCGTCAGCTCTGCGAGAAGAAGACCTCCGATTCCCTTCCGACGCTCGGCGGTCGCCACATAGGCGTGGCGGATGAGGGCGACGTCGCCCCTGTCCTGGATCCCCATGACGCCGATGAGGCGCCCGCCCGATTCGTATCCCCAGAATTCGACCCCGTCATGGATTTCGTCAAGGAGCTCTTTCCTCGGCATATAGGGTTCACGCCACCGGTCGGAAGGTATCACGTCCCGGTAGGCCCGGGCCGCGTCGTTGATGACGGCATACATCGCCTCAAAGTCTTTGTCTTCACACTTGCGTATCATACATTTATTAATATTTTATTGTTGCGTCTGTTACATATTCTTTGCACATGAGTGTAATATCTCATGAGGCGAATGGCTCCCGATATGAGCAAGTGAAACTGGATTAGATATTACAATATGCTCTTTAACGAGCAAAACAGGAGGATTTGCGTGAAGCGAGGATGGTTCACGATGAACCTTCCGGAGCAAAACAACAGATTACGATAGCTCGCTAAAGAATGCAGCGAATACGGGAGCCGTTCGCCTCATCTCTGATTTATTTCTTGGCCCTGAACACGACCCCCTGCTTTTTTACGTACTGCTCCCAGCCGGTAAATCCCGCGCCTGACACCAGGCCCTGGAGCTCCTCCGGCTCAAACCAGTGGAAGCCGTGTGCCGATGAGATATAGTTCTGGAACAGTCTTTTTGTCCTTCCCGCGGCCTTCAGGTATGTGGCGCCGATGAAGATCCCGCCCGGCCTGAGCGAATCGTATATCGAGCGGAATACGGAGGGCAGGGATGGGAACAGGTGCAGGGCGCCGGCGCAGTGGACACGGTCAAAGGATTTCGGCGCGAACACCCATTTCGTCACGTCAACCCGCATCAGCGTTATCCGCCGGTTTTTTATCCTTTCGATTTCGGCGATCCCCCGCTTGAGCATCGGCAGGGAAAGATCGATGCCGATGACCGAACCGCGGCCCAACTTTCCTGCGAAGAGCCTGGTGAAATTTCCGGGCCCGCACGCTATATCGAGCACGTCATGCTCCGGCGCGAGGTCCATCAGGCGCAGCGAGGTGTCGATTTCCCACGAGAGATCGGAGAACGGCCTGGTCACCGCGGGGCGCCATATATGCTCGTACAGGGCGATGATCGGCGGGAATTCCATTGACCACTGGGAGGAAAATATCCTGGGAGACGAGGCATCGCCCACGAAATCGATAATGCCGCCGCCCTGCATGAACTCCGTCCCGCACTTCTCGCAGCGCAGGTCGCCCCGGTTTCCGGAGCCGTCCGGCGGGGTTTCGAACAGGCGTCCGCGCTGGCGGCCGGCCGCAGAGCAGGCGGGGCATGAGAGTTTATCCAGGATGTTTTTTTCCATAAACAGGGACCTCCTCTTAATACACCAGTATTTACATTTATATCCGGTTACGATGAATGCAACGACTCGACTTCGCTATATAGTGCAATCTATTTTTTCTTCAATACCTTTTCCGGAATACCCGACTCGCAGGGAACGCCGACCGAGCAGAGCCCGCAGCCGTAGATCATAATATGGTATTCCCCGACGCAGCGGGGAATGGAGCGTATCACCCTGTTGTAGCATTTTTCCTTGTCATGCCCCTGCTCGGAAATGGCCCCGGTCGGACATCTGGAGACGCAGGCCAGACAGCCGCCGGTACGATAATGGGCGCACCATGCGTGGATGTCGTCCGGCCGCTGCCGGTCAGGCCGGAGCCTCAGGTTTACAACAAAGCTTCCGCACCGGTGGGCCGCGCCCTTCTCGGTGATCAGGAAGTCATGGGCGCCGAAGGTCCCGAGGCCGGCCGCGTAGGCCATGTGCCGGTGCGACCATGGGGAGGCCCAGCCCGCGCCCGGGTAGCGCTTTTTCGTGAAGAAGGGGGCGGTATCGGGCGATACGGCGAGCACGCCGCGCGCCATCAGATCGGCGACTATCTCGCGCACGAATGAGCGGCTGAACATCTCGCCCTGCCGCCTTGTCTGGGCCCAGCGTTCCGAGAGCCAGTCTGATTGGCGGGCGTTCTCTTTTTTTGTGGCGTCGGTTATCGGCATAATAAAAGAGACGACGCTTATTTCCTCCGGCCGGGGGGCGGCCACCCTGTTTTTTTCCGCCTGCCATGCCATTATCTCGGTCGGCGTGAGGTGGAAGGGCCCGATGATTTTTTTATATTCTGCAAGAAGGGGGTCGTCGCCCCTGACAAAGCCGACAAGCGGCTCGTCAAAAATTGGCTCCCCGGCGAAGGGATATTCCATCCTGTTGCCAGGGTGAGTCGCGATTTTTCTCCCGATTACGTCGCGGAACCATTGCTCGTCTATGGCAGATGTGTCGGCGCGGCCGTGCATCTTTTTGTTAAGCCTCGGCTGCTTCGGCTTCCCGATTTCGACACTGCTTTTTATTCCCGTGATATCAGTCAGGAAGGCGAGGATCCGGTATCTGGTTCTTCCCGCAATCATTGGCATCACCCTCCGTTCGGTCTCTTCCGCGCGCTGCGTCGCCGGGCATTATCGCCGACAGACAGGAGGATTGTCAATAGTATAATGGTCAATAGAATTGCTGTCGGGGACCCCGGGGTCCCGTAAAACGCCGGACAAACGCCCCTCATTGAAAGCAGTCGCAGCGGCATTTGCCGCCGGACATCGGCTGAAATCTCGCTTGATTTTATGAAAGCCTTTAATAATTATTGAACCGATGCGTTCGAGATTCAAAAAAACCACATGCTCTCTGGCCCTTCTGTGTGCCCTTCTGGGATGGGCCGCCGCTGCGCGCGCGGATACCTTCTTTCTGAACGACGGCCAGGTCCTGGTCGGGAAGGTCATACGGGAAACGGCGCTGGCGTATATCGTCGCCAACTCGTACGGCACCTTTACGGTGGGAAAGGCAAGGATAAGCAAGATCTATATCACCCGGTCCTACCGGGAAGACATCACGATCCATAAAAAGCTGGGCCTTAAAACCAATGAAGACTACATCAGGAAGAATTACGAGGAGGGGATCAGGCGCAAAAAGATCGAAGAGGCGCTTGAAAAGGAGAAAAAGAAGCTATATAAAGCGGGGAAAACAGGTGTGCCGTCCAATCTCTGGAAGTATGGACGCCTCGGGGTGGAGGGCGTGTATTACAGCACCATCATTTCCCCGCCCCTCTTTGCCAGAGTGCCGCACGGCCTTGCGGCGAGTCTCATGTACGATCAGGGGCTTGACCTCATGATCGGAAAGCGGCACATGGCCATGCCCGGTTTGCGCGTTGAGGCGGGCGTTATAGATTTTGAGCGTAAGTTTTTCTTCAAGTCCTCCCGCCGGTTATCCGGGTATTTCCTCCTGGCCGGGCCTCTCTGGGCCCTTCCGTCGCTCGATAATTCGTGGGGCTGTGTTGTTCTGGCGGCCCTGCCGGGCGCCGGCTATTACTATATCACCAATGACGATTCCGCTTCCCGGAGCAACGACTTTCATTTTACCTGCGCCGGCATTGTGGGATATGAGTATTCATTCAAGGTGGTCTCGCTATTCATTCATTTCAGATATATCTACATCCTGGACCAGGACATCGCCTTCAACGGAATAGGAGGATCGGCGGGCATTGCCTTCAGACTGTGGTGACTTTAACGGCTATTCCAGCAAGAGAAACTGACTGGATTATGTCTCATTATGAGCAGGGGGCATGTGAACCAACCCTTACTATGCAATCCTGCATATTTTTCCAGATATTAATGGAAATTTTGATGATTCCATTAAAATTCGCTTAGATTAACAGGATCGCTTCGCTACGCTCGCGATGACATGCTATGTATTATGCCGATTATGCGGATTTAATAAGATTAAAATCATATTGCATACGCAAAAGGGCTATATTTTGATTAATCAAAATTTGGCCGGACTTTCAGATAGTCATGTATTATAATATTATTAAATTAATCTTGAATGTTTGGTTGATATAGTAATTAATGTTAATTTAAAGCTATAATATGCTCAACCATACAAAAACATCAGCGCGCATACTTCCCGGCATCTTCATCCTGCTTGCGGCGTTCCTCGGCCGGTGCAGCGACGGGATGGATGTGCTGCTGATGAACGACAGATCCTTTTATACCGTAGCTTTTCTTCATGGCGATGTCGGATCGGCCGACCTGGAAAACCTTGAAATTTCCTCCGGGACGCTTTCGCCCGGATTCGATTCGAACACCACATATTACACGGCGGTTATCGATGAAACCGTCGCCACGGTCAGCGTAACGCCGACCGCGGTTGAGCGGACCGCCGCCATCCTCGTGGGAAAAGATCCGGAGCCTGCCGAGCCTGTCTCATCCGGACAGCCCTCCGGCGACATCGACATGGCCAACGGCGAGAATGTCATCGAGGTGAATGTCACATCCTATGACGGTCTGCTGACGAGGACCTATTTCGTCAACGTGTTCAGGTGCGACCTTGACAACGCGGACCTTATCGACCTCTCGCTTTCGGACGGGTCTGCCGTGCCGCTTGACCCGTCCTTCGCTACCGGGACCTATTCGTATACGGCCTATGTCGACAGCTCCGTGCCGTCGATCACCGTGACGCCGACGGCGGACGAGGAATATGCCACCATCAGGGTGAACGGGACCGTGGTGGTGTCCGGCCAGCCGTCGCCGGATATAGACCTGAGCCCCGGTGAAAACACGATTACCGTGGATGTGCTGTCGTTTGACGGGTCCGTTTCGCGGACCTATACGATTAACGCGATATCATGCGAGCCGGGCAACGCCGACCTGTCGGACCTTGTCCTGTCGACCGGGACACTCTCGCCGGGATTCGATCCGGATACGCTTTCGTATATATCGTATATTCATGAATCGGTCATGTCGCTCACCGTGGCGCCGATAGCGGCAGATCAGTTTGCGACCATGACGGTAAATGGATCGGAATGGGAATCGGGACAACCGTACGGTGTCAGCACTCCTGCAAACGGCGATTATTCGGTGACAATTGTCGTTACCTCGCCAGACGGGAGCGTTGCAAAAACGTATACCCTGACCATCACCAGGCTAAACATGTTCAGCACGAACCTCTTGAGCATGGATATTGCAGATCAGGCGACGCTTACTACTCTGGTGCTATCCCCTGACTTTAACAAGGGCCAGACTGTATATACCGCGACTATTGACACGTCCGTACTCGATATGGCCGCGGTGACGGTTACTCCTGTAGCGGAGTCGGGCGGTCTGGCGACAATTACGGTGAATGGCGAAAGTGTTCCATCCGGGTCGACTTCCTCGGGCATTACCATGAACCATGGCATTAACACAATAACCGTCTATGTGACGAACGGAGCGGCCGCTCCTCAAACCTATACAGTAACCATAACCAAGTATAATTCGACGAACGCCGACCTGTCGAACCTTGCCCTGTCGAACGGCACGCTCAACCCGGTCTTCGATGCGGGAACGATATCATACACTGCCGAGGTGACCGCGTCATCGATCACGGTAACACCGACCCTGGAGGAGTCGTACGCGTCTGTCACGGTTAACGGCAATACGGTAACTTCCGGCCAGCCGTCGCAGAGCATCCCCATGGCGATCGGGGATAATCTCATCACGGTCACCGTTACCGCCCAGAACGGCACAACGACCAGGACCTATACCGTGACCGCGACCAGGACCGCGATCCTGCCGACCGATTTCATTTCGGGCAGGAGCATAAGACTTGATACGACGTCGTCCGGCGCCGATGTGACCAGCACCATCACGAACTTCCCGGTGCTCATCCGCCTGACCGATTCCTCCATCATACAGTCGCTTCAAACTGACTGGGACGACCTCAGGTTCCTGTGGAACGACGGAGTCACCTGGCTCAACTACGAGATCGAGCGGTGGGACATTGCAACCAATCGGGCGGAGGTGTGGGTCCTGGTGCCCACGATCGCCGGGAACAGCAACACCTATCTCACCATGTATTATAACGACGTAATAAACGGGGCGGTCCCGGCCGCCAGCAACCCGGGGGCCGTGTTCAACGCCTCGAACGGCTTTGCCGCCGTGTATCACATGAACAACAACCCTGCCGGAGGCACCGGCGCGATTAAAAACAGCTCCTCGAACCCTGGGCTTGACGGGACCTCGGCCGGCAGCATGACATCTGGCGACCTGATCGAAAGCCAGGTCGCCGGCGGCCTCGATTTTGACGGGACAAATGACCAAATCAACCTGGGAACGAGCGGATTGCTTCAGCCGGCGAACCTGACCGCGAGCTTCTGGGTGAAAAAGCCGGGTTCACTGCTCGGGTTCTTCATATACCGGAACTTTCTCTGCATGAAGTCTTCGCGGTCCGAGAACGGCTGGTATATCGATTTTTCACCTGGCCTGGCGGTGGGACTCGGAGCCGTGCCCTTTGAATTTTACGTTGACGGCAATAATAACGGCTTTGTCCTTACCCCGACGCTGATAAGCTTTGACTGGCTGTCTTCGTCGGAATGGGTCATGATGACCGTTTCGTTCAATACGACTTCCAATACGTGCGATATTTTCTTCAATGGCGAACTGCAGAACGGCATGATCAGCGGGGAGGTCGGCAGCCCGAATACTATTACAGCCACCGGCGATACAAAGTACATTGCTGGCGGAAATTTTAACTCGAATTTGAAGGGCGGCATGGACGAGGTCCGCATCCAGAGCGTGGTGCGCTCTGTTGACTGGGTGAAGCTGGAATACGAGAACCAGAAGACGAACCAGTCGCTCGTCAAATTCTAACCGGTTACATCTTCTTTTTGCTCACTATTTTCTCTTTAGGTATGGTCACGGTCCCCAGCGTTGTTTTCAGGATTATCTTCTCGCCGGTGTCCGATTGCACGGCGCCGATGAAAACATTTCCCTCCACGGTTTCGACCCGAAATATGACAGCCGGGGCCTGTTCGCCTTCCGGCTCCATTTCCGCGCCGGTTTTTTTCGTTTTCACCAGCCGGCCGGGGCGGGACAGGGCCTGCACCTTGCCGATGTCGAGCACCGGGTGGAGCTTTTCCTCTCTGGCGAGCTCCCGTCTGAAGACCGGGTTTTCCTCTTCCCCGCCGTCGCCGCGCAGCTTCCTCTCCTGTTCCGTCATTTTTTTAAAGACGGGATCGCCGATCAGGCGGTTGTTGTACTCCGCGAGTTGCATCACCTTTGCGCCGTTCGTCGCCGCCGCGCCGGCGAGGTATATCCGCCGGTTCGCGAGCGCGGCGTACGGCGAGGCCGGGTTGCGCGAGATGGCCTCCTGGTAGGTGTCGATCGCCTTCTCTTTTTCCGAGAGCCCCTCGAGGGAGCGCCCTCTTATGTACATCAACCGCTGCGCTTCGGCGGGAGAGGTCTTTTTCTCGATCCTCCCGATAACGTCGAGTGCCTCCCGGTAGGCCAGAAGCGTGAAGAGCTTGTCCGCCTTCTCAAGCGAGTCTTTATCCTTTTGGATTATCCGGTCGACTTCGGCCCTGAATCCGTCGAGAAAGCGGAGGAGGATGAGCGCGGTCGCGGCGGCCGGGGCGTTCTCATATTCCCGGATGACGGAAAGGTACTTGTCCCTGGCGACCTGGTAGCTCCCCGTGATCGCGTGGCAGTATCCCTGATGGAGGAGGATGCCGGCGATGGCGGAGGTGTCGTATTTTTCCTCTTTCAGGGCCCTCTCGTAGATGCGCAGGGCGCCTGCGAAGGCGTTATTGCGTTCGTAGTAATACGCGACCCCCAGGTACACGTTCACCGGGTCGTCTGCGAGAAACCGTATAGGGCCTTTCTGCGTGATGGCCCTGAACATATTGATCATGAACACGGAGGGGCCGGACAGGATGAGGTAGGGGCTCATCGTCACCCTCCCGGCGGGAGACGCCTCCGCCAGGATCGAGTTCGCTCTCATTTCGATCAGGTCGGCATCGTCCTGGCGGATCTGGTTTTCGTACACCCTCTTCTGCGCCTGGTATTTCATCACCAGGCCCATGTGGCTGATGTTGTTCTCCTCGCGGTTGCTTTTCTGGATGTAGCTGCGGATTTCCCTGATGCGGACATACTGGTTGACGTCGTTCAGGAGCAGCATGAGCGAGATGATGCCGAGCGTTACCAGTGAAAGTGCGGCTTCTGTTTTGTAGGATCGTGCCTTCATGGGGCCCCTATTTCACGTCGATGAGAAAGATCGTCGCGTCGTCCTTCAGGCCCGCGGCGCCGATATGCCAGGTGAGGTCGTCGGTGATGCCCCTGAGCAGCTGCTCGCAGTCGGCAGCGGTTCTTTTTTTGATCGACTCCTGCAGCCCGGCCATCCCGAATTCCTTGCCCTCGGGGCTCCGCGCTTCGATGATGCCGTCGGTATAGAGAACGATCTTGTCGCCGCCTTCAAGCCTGATGGAGCTGGTTGCGTAGAGGTCGTCCATCATCGGGGATATGCCGACCGGCCCGCCCGTCGTGGTGAGAGGCAGGAGCCTGCGGGATTTCGTTTTGATCAGCAACGCCTCCTCGTGCCCGGCGTTGCAGTAGGAGAGGACATTCTTTTCGTCTATCATCAGGTAGATGGCGGTGAAGTAGACGCCGAGGTGTATGTTTTCCCTCGTGAGGAGGTTGCGGGCCTCCCTGTTCATGTAGCGGATCAGGTCCGCGGGATTCTTGTAGAGCGGCGCGGACTGGGCGAATATCTCCTTGACCAGCATGGTCACCAGGGCGGCGGGCATGCCGTGCCCCGACACGTCGACCATAAGGTAGCCGGTGCCCGCTCCCTCGAGCCTGATGACATCGTAGTAATCGCCGCTGACCTTCCCCAGCGACTTGTGGAAGACCGCGTAATTGAAACGGCTGTCGTTGGTCACCCTCGGGTAGATCAGCTGCTGGACGCCGCTCGCGACGTCCATTTCGTCTTCCGTCTGATCGCGCTGGCGCTGCAGCGTTATGATCTTTTCCTGTATCGAGTCGGCCATGCTGTTGAAGGCAACGCCGAGCTGGCCGATTTCGTCGTCCTTCCGTATGTCCGCGCGCGCGTCCAGGTCGCCCCTGCTGATCTCCAGGCTCTTTTCATGGAGCGCCTGTATCGGCTGGATGAACATCCGGTGAAAAATCGTGGCGAATATGCCGTGGAACAGGGCCAGGAACACGATGATAACCATGATGATGAGATAGAGGTCGACCAGCCGGCGCTTGAAATCGCGCATCTCGATCTTCAGAAGGAGTATCGTGTCGCCCACGATGGGCATGACGTAGGGGATGTAGAATGATATAACGAAGCTCTTCTCGTCGAGAGTCGAGAAGATCCTCCTGCCGGTGTAGTCCTGGTTTGCGACAGCGGTGATTCCGTTCTTGATGTCCTGTCTGCCGAGCTTGAGGCCCGGCTGGGACTTGTGCAGGACGGTACCATCCTCGGTGAAGATGATGAGGCTGTCTTTCCCGATGAGCTTGTTGTGTATGATGCCGGAGACTTCCCTGATGACCTGGTCCCGGTTTTCTAAGCGGAATATTTTTTTATTCCCCCTTTCGGCCGAGATTTTTTGAAGCGATGCGATGAAATCCTCGGTTCTCTCGCGGATATGGTACTTGCTGTTTTCGGTGATGAGGTCGATCTGGTTTTCATAGATCATGATGGTGAAGACCGATATGTTCACGATCGCCAGGAATAAGTACAGGAGGGTCATCTTTACGCTGATTGACTTTAGGTGAAGCTTCATGATGCCGTGCCACGCAATTGTTGTTTTCCGGCTGAGGGGCCGCGGGAGATGCCGGCCAGTTAATCGTGTGAACTGCTGCCCCGCCATATTCCCGCTAATAATATCGACAGGGAGCTGCGTAAAATTGAGAACTGAATGGTATTTGGCGTCCGGGAATAATGCAGAATGACTGTGAGGAGGAGGGGGGACCGGAATGCGGCGGTTATGCTGGATCATACGCATGTGCCGATAATGAGGCAGGCGGGGACCTCCGACGTGTCAGCAATGAATATTTTTCTGCCGGCGGTCAATGCAGAAATTTTAGGTCAAATGCTGCGGTCCGGTCTCTTCAGCCGGATGTTCTGTTAAGGAACTCGTTTTATGGTTTTATCCGAGATCATCTCCTTGAATTCTGCGAGCAGGGCCTTCTCTACGCTGTCTATCCTGCCGTCTTCAAGTGCGATATTGTAGATCTCTTCGTATTCTGCGTTGGTTACCACATGGTCTTCAATGGCTTTCTTGATTACATCAGCCAGTTTCTGTCCATTATGCATCAGCATGTTTTATTCTCCTGGTCTGTCGGGACGCGTTTCGCCCGCATTCTGGTATGATTCACCGGATATATTCCCGGTCTGGATCATTTAATAAAGAGGCGGCCGGCATGTCAATTTTTTTTATCGGCGGCCCGTCCAACTTGATGGTAAAATCCGGTCCATGAAATTTTCGTGGATATTGCGTACAATCCTGTATTGATATATGAGCTGTTTAGCGGCCCGGGCACTGCGGGAATACGCAAAAAAAGCGCCGCTTTCGCGGCGCTTATGTGGGCGATGCTGGACTCGAACCAGTGACCTCCTGCATGTGAGGCAGGCGCTCTAACCGACTGAGCTAATCGCCCGATGTGTTGCACCTTTTACTAAGAAATCACCGCCTGTCAATAACAAAAATCGGAAAAATATATCTTTCTTGTTGACATCGCCGGCGGTTTATCGATAACGATATAGATGCCGGGACGTTCCCCGGGTTCCCCGAATAATCCAAACAGCGAGACCGCCATGATTTACCAGAGAAACATCGAACGGATTGAAGAGCTCGTAAGGACCCAGAACGAGTGGCGCATGAGCACCATTAATCTTATCGCCAGCGAGAACGTCATGAGCAAAAGGGCGCGCGCAGTCATGGGCTCTGACTTCTGCCACCGGTACGCCGAGGGCCATCCGGGAGAGCGCTACTACCAGGGGACCGAGATTATCGACGAGATCGAGGCCCGCGTCAAGCAGCACCTCAAGTCGCTGTTCGACTGCAAGCACCTCGACGTCCGGCCGATCTCGGGCACCATGGCCAACGACGCGGTGTTCAGCCGATATATCAGGCCCGGGGACATCGTCATGGTGAACTCGACCTCCGGCGGCGGACACATCAGCCACCACCGACACGGGTCGGTCGGCAAGTATTCTTCGAACATCGTCAACTTTCCTCTGACGCCGGACGGGTACCACATCGACGTGAAGGAAACCATCAATATACTGCAGAAGGTGCCGGTGAAGGTGATGATCATGGGCAAGAGCCTCTACCTCTTCCCCGATCCGGTGAAGGAGCTCGCACCCATTTGCCGTGAGAACGGGATCGTCCTCATTTACGACGCGGCGCATGTGCTGGGACTCATCGCCGGCAAGCGGTTTCACGATCCACTCCGCGAAGGCGCGCACGTGGTGAATGCCAGCACCCATAAGACCTTTTTCGGCTCCCAGCGCGGGATCATCTTCAGCAACATGAAAGACTCGGACTGGCAGAAGATCGACAAGGGCGCGTTCCCCGGCAGCTCCAGCAACCATCACCTGGACACCCTCGTGTCCCTGTCCATCACCGCCTTTGAGTTTATCGTCTTCGGCGAGTCGTACGCGGACCAGGTGATCCGGAACGCCAGGGCGCTCGGGAAGGCGCTGGAAAAGCGGGGGTTTGCCGTGGAGGCGAAGGAATTCGGCTATACCGAGAGCCACCAGGTGGCGGTAAACGTCAAGGAACTGGGGGGCGGCGACGAAGTAGGCCGCGTCCTCAAGGACAACAACATCATACTCAACATGAACCTGCTTCCCTTCGACCCGCTGGGCAAGGTCAGCAACCCGAGCGGCGTGCGGATCGGGGTGCAGGAGATGACGCGTTTCGGCATGAACGAGAAGGAGATGGAAACCATCGCCGATCTCATGAAGCGCTGCCTCCTCGACGGCAAGTACGTCGGCGACGACGTCAAGGAGTTCAGGAAGAACTATCAGGTGGTCTGGTATTCGTTTGACGAGGACTTCCTGGCGCTTCCAGCCAGCGGCAAGCTCCGCTCTGTCCGCGCGGAGGCGTAACAGGAATGTATCGTCTGGTAATACACGATTATTTTTCATCTGCCCACCAGCTCAGGGGCTACCGCGGGAAATGCGAGGGGGTGCATGGGCACAACTGGAGGGTTGAGGTGGAGGTCGAGGGGGAGCGCCTGAACGATATAGGCCTTCTCATGGACTTCACCGATTTGAAGAGGATATTGAAAGAGGTCGTAGATCCCCTTGACCATGTTATGCTGAACGAGGTCGACGGGTTCCGCGACAACAACCCGAGCTCGGAGCTGATAGCGCGCCATATCTATAATCGCGTGAAAGAGAGGCTCCCCGCCGATATCTCAGTGGCCGCGGTTACCGTGTGGGAATCGGAGAACGCGAAGGCGGTGTACACCGAATAGGCGCGTCAGGTCCGCGCGGCCCCGATACCGCCGAGAATTTCCCGTATCCGTTCCGGAAACTCCTGAGGCGCCGCGCGCCCTTCGAGATCGGCCTGCGCCACCCGCTGGTCAAGGGGGATGAAGCCGAGGACCTTCATGCCCGCCAGCTTCTCCCGAATGAACCTCATGTCTTCATCGCCGCGGATCTTGTTGCCGACGACCCCGATCTTCTTGATGCCGAGGTCGGAGGCGAGCCTCCGGATCTTCCCTGCGGTCTCGATGCTTCTCATGCCCGGCTCCACTACCACGATGACCATGTCCACTGCTGTTGCCGTGCCGCGGCCGAGGTGCTCGATCCCTGCTTCCATGTCCATGACCACCACGTCGTCCCGGTAAAACACCAGATGGGCGACAAGATTTTTTAGAAGCGCGCTCTCCGGACAGACGCAGCCGCTCCCCCCTTTTTTAACCGTGCCCATGACCATGAGCCGAATAGTGTCCTTCTCCAGCCAGAGCTTTTCCGGGAGATCGTCCACCTTCGGGTTGATCGTGAAGAAGGAGCCTGACTGGCCCGGCTTGGCGCCGGTGCGCTCCTCGACCAGATGCTCCATCTCCGCTATCGGCGTGATTCGATCGGCGCCGGCGAATCCGAGGGCCGAGGCCAGGTTCGCGTCAGGGTCGGCGTCGATGGCGATGACCCGTTTGCCCTGCTTCGCAAGGTCCTGAATTATCAGGGCCGCGACAGTCGTTTTACCGACGCCCCCTTTCCCTGTAATGGCGAGTTTCATTGCTGCTTGGCCTCGTTTGATCAATATAGTATTGTAAAATAATTTGCCAGTTCAATCTGTCATTGCGAGGAGTCCTGATATTGTCGGGACGACGAAGCATGCCTCGATGGAGTTCATCCTGAGCTCATCGAAGGACGCTTCGCTCGCGATGACAAGCTATGAAATGTATTCTCCATTATGCCGTGTCTTCGTCCAATTATAATATAATTATCAGTACTGTCCAGAACGAAATGGCCAGCCGGATAAATTCCGGTAGACTTTTTGCGGGTGTTATATTGTATATGATTCATAGAGGAGATAAAATGTTTATGAAAACGATTATTTATTATTATACCGGCACGGGAAATTCGCTCTGGACGGCGCGCCTGGCCGCGGTTGAACTCGGCAATGCCGACGTGCGCCCCATGGCCGGGACGGCCGACAAGCCGGCAGAACAGAAGTGCGACGCGGTCGGTCTTGTCTTCCCGGTTCACATATGGGGCGTGCCGTCGCTTGTCCTTCGCTTCATTGAAGAGTTGCAGAAGGACCCGTCGAGATATTATTTCGCCTTCGCCGTTAACGCCGGGCAGGTGTCGCGCACCCTTATGCAGCTTCGTGATATCATGAAAACACACGGCCTGCGGCTTTCCGCAGGGTATGACATTGTTCTGCCGAGCAATTATATTCCATGGGGCGGCCCGGGGCCTGCTGAAAAGCGTGAGAAGCTCAACCGTGAGGCACGGGAAAAAATAAAACATGCGTGCGGCCGGATATCGAAAAAGGAGGCCGGGCCTATTGAGAAGGGGCCGCTCTGGCAGAGGGTCATCTTCACCGCGCTCTATAAAAGGACCTTCAGCATGGTCCCGAAAATGGACGGGGGCTTCTGGGTGGATGAGAAGTGCAACGGGTGCGCCGTATGCGAGAAGGTATGTCCGGTAGGGAATATCGCCATGGAGTCCGATAAACCGGTATGGAATCACCGGTGCGAGCAGTGCCTGGCATGCATCCAGTGGTGTCCGCAAGAGGCGATACAGTACGGAAAAAAAACGCCGGCCTACGAGCGCTATCATCACCCCGAAGTGAAGGTGAGCGATATCATTATTCGTTGAATTACATGACCTTTTGTGAGGCCTTCACGATCCTAACGGCGATCATGTTGCAGAGTACCGCCACGTCTTCCGTGGAAAGATAATCGGAAATAGAGGAGTCGAGGATTACGGTCCCGGACGGGGGGAACTCCTCGTCGCCTTTCCAGAGGACGAATTTTACCTCTACCCTCGGGAACGCGCGGAATGTCAGGGCGTAGTCGCCGATCGCGATTTCGCTGCCACCGGCAAGGATTCCGGCTTTGACAAACGCATCCATGAAGCCGCTGAACGTGTCGAGCAGGGGATCGATGCTCCGCCGCTGAAACGCCGGGTAATAGCCGAGGCCGCCTTCGAGCTGCTGAAAGGTGACCTGCCTGCCTGTTGGCGGAACGCCTTTGGCGTTGACAAGGTAATGGAGAATGAGGATTTTCGCCCACATCGGCACGTCCGCCTTGCCCGACCTGTAGGATACCGAAATCTCCGGGTGGGTCACTAAAATTTCATCGCCGATGAAATTCAACGAAAGGGCCTTTTCCCTCTCCGATTCTATAACATCGGCCCCGCTCCTTTCGGCAATTTTTTCGATTAACAACAGACTGAGCTTGCCGGCCGCTTCATTATAGGCTGTTTCGTAGTTGTTCTGCCTGCCCGGAAGGGGTGAGCCAGTCTTGTACAGTGAGTCGTCGTTGTCTGATGGCATGGTTTTTACCCAAAATAATTTTTTTGTACGGTAAATTAAATTGCCATGGTGTCAGAGTAAATGATAGATACCGATAACAATCGGCCTTATGGTTGATAGGGCCGATCAAATCGGCGTTCAAATGCCCCGTTTTTCTTCAGCATCATGTTCCAGTACATGTTCGTGAGCCCGATACTCTGGCAAGCGCGGAAAACCGCTTTTTTTACCATTGACAATCGCTCTTTTGCCGCAAGTTTTTTCACGATTATCGGGTGGAATTCCTTTGTCACGCCGAAATGCCTGCCCAGGCTGCGGAATGCCATGAAGAGCCTTCGCGTCATGAAGGGCGGCATGGCCTGAATCCCCTCGACGCCGCCCCTTATGACGGTCCCCAGATACGGCGCGTCGAGACGGCGAGCCAGCTTTTCGAGATATTTCTCGACGTAACGGGAATGGACGGCCTCGGGGAATCCCGACTGCACGATGAAGCCGATCTTCGGGCTCGGGCCTTTGCCCCGGACACGGCCGAGCGTTTCTATGAAGTCCTTCACGATTCCGGGCATGGAGTCCGCGTAGAGCGGGAAGGCGATAATGACCGCGGACGCCCCGGTGAATTTTTCGGCAAGCTTCCGGTGGTCGATCGCACGCTTGAGATAGCCGGTTTCGGCCGAGTTATTGTTATTCGCGAGGAAGCCTTCGGTAAAATGCTTCAGGAGAATGGCCGTGTTGCCTGCCGTGCCCCTCGGCGACCCGTTAAGCAGCAGCAATCGCATGGAGCGCCTCCTGGATGGGCTGTGACGTCTGGATGCTGAATCGCAATGTCGTCTTGAAGTTCAGGGCGATCCTCGCGTATATGTCCGATGTGATTTTAATGTCTTCGTCATCCGCATCCGCGCCTTTATGGAGAATAAGCCCCAGCTCCGGATATCGGGTGTAGCGTTTAAGATGATGGCATTCGCCCCGGTCGATCACCAGGTAGGGATGTATAAGAGGAATGAACCGCTCGTTGGCCCTCTTGAGCAGGGCGCTCACGAAACCCATGATGATCGGCGAGGCGAAGAGCACGAGGTCCGCGGCCATCACGCTGGTATAGACGACCGGCATGTCGTCATGCTGCGCGCACATGCCGGGCGTCTTGACCCAGCAGGACCAGCAGCCGGTGCAGCTGCGTATATTCATGTCCCTCAGGGTGTGCGCGTTCACCTCGTGGCCCTTTGCCGCAAGTTCGGCCGTGAGGGCGTCGATGTATCGCTCAAGTTCCCTTGCATTCGGATCGGGGTTGCCGTTGAGGATTACTATGTTCATGACAATGCCGCGCTCATGCCCCGGGTTTCAGCCGCCTTACGGCTGGTACTGCTTCATGAAGGCCGGTATATGCGCGGCTTCCCGCGGACCGATCGTTATCTTCCATTCCTTAAGCTCTTCTTCCAGCTCGCCGCTTATTGATGCCGAGTAGCCGGGGATGACCAGGGACCGGTGTTTCACCTTGTCGGCGATCTCGCACTTTTTCACGAAGGCGGCGATGGCGTCGGCGACGAACTTGCCGGCGGCCCAGGCGGTGAGCACCGAGAGGCCCTCGCAGTCCATGATCAGGAGCCATGCGGGAACCCGGCTTCCCTCGATTTCGCCGGACACGATGAAATAGGTCAGGGAGAAGTTCGTGGTTATGAGCACCGGCGAATTTTCGTCCGGGTTGTTCACCGGGTAGATTCCCTGTTCCGTGGCCATCGGCCTTTGGGGGTCGGTGAAGATGTTCATCCGCTCCACCAGGAGGGGAAAGAGGCTCTCGCCCTTCAGGTCGGAAAGGACGACGATCCCCGCGTACTTGGCGATGAAGGCGGACGCGAAGAGGGTCTCTTCGGCGAAGTCTTTCGTCATTTCGCAGGGGAAGGCAATTGTCGGATATCCGAGGGGGCGGAAGGAGTTCTTCACGGCCGCGCGGCGGATGACCACCTGGTCCTCGAACGCTTTTTTCATGTTCCGAGAACCGGGGTCGATCACTATCTCCTTCAGGCCCATTGAGGCCAGCTTCTGGGTGAGTTCAATTACTTCGTCGAGGTTTTCGCCCTTCACGGCCACCGGGCACTTGTTGTCGAGGGCCAGCGTGCCGACCGCGTCCGCGTTGGCTTTCGTAACGGCGTAGAGCAATGGCTTTTTCGCCGCGACATGCTTGAGCCCCGCCGATAGCAGATCCGCGCTTTCGGCCATCAGTATTAACCCTTCTTCGACGGCGCCCGCGACCTTCTGTACCAGCTTCTCGAATGCGGCCGCGTCCCCGGATTCTGATTTCACTGCCACCAGGTCGGCAGCGAGCAGTACGCCGACCCTGTCATAGCGGAGGTCCCTGAAAGCGGCGAGCTTCCGGTCCACGTCGGCGTCGGCCATTGCGTCTGTGACGAGCACCGCGATTCCCGTCGGGTTCACGAAGGTCTTCTCGTGGCGGAACAGCACGGTCTCGCCGCCGGTTTTAAACTGACCGATGGCGACCGGCAGCACCGGCGGCGCCGACGCCGAATCGAGTTTCTCTTTTGACGCTTCCGAGACATGCGGGCACTTCACGAGCTCCGCCTGTCCCGCCGCCAGCTTCATGGCGAAGGCGAGACAGGTCGGTACGCCGCAGTCGCCGCAGTTGGTCTGCGGTAAGAGTTTGTAGATTTCAATGCCGGTCATTCCCATGGGTAGTACTCCTTTTATTACATCAATAATTCTTTATAAATATTTTGCGTAAACCCAATCTTCTTTTTATTATCCCCCCGAACCCCCCAGAGGGGGGCTCTGGTATCAGCGCCCTGCAAAGTCCCCCTTTGGGGGATTTAGGGGGCTTGCATCGCAACCGGTACGAGAGCAGGTGGTTGCGCGCTCAAAACAACGGCTCCATCTTCAGCACCGGATGGTTCTTCTCCGTGATGTAGTTCAGCACTTCCTCCTCGGTCGTGCCTATTGTTTCGTCGGCTATCTTTTCGAGCAGGTCGGGCTCGCCGATATCCGCGGCGCGCTGGTCGAAGCGCTCCTTTATCTCTTCCTTGAGCGCCTTCGGCATCCAGACGAGCCGCTTGATGCCTCCCTCGGCGTACAGGAATTTTTTGCTGGTTATGTAGTACTTGCTGTGCCCCACGAAGCCGGGGGTGATGTTGCCGCCCCCCACCATGCCCGCGAGCGTGGTGAACTTCATGCCTGACGGCGTCATCACCGGGGTGTCCCGGTCCACCGTCATGATGCCGTTGCAGAGGGGGAGGATGGCGGCGATGCACTCGAAACAGCCGCACGATGTCATCGGATTCCTCATGATGCTGTAGGCGTCCACGGTCATGACCGTGCCCCTCGATGCCTTGGCCACGAAGTCGTCCACGCCCTTCCAGCGGCCGTATCGGGCGTCCAGCACCGCGCCCTTGGACACCGGCTGGTTGGGTCCCGTCGGATTGATTTCGTAGGAGGCCTTGCAGTCGAGCCAGTTGTAGGCGCCGCAGAGCCCGGTCCGCTCCGGCGTCACCACGCAGACGTGGTTCGGCGCGAAGGACTGGCACAGGAGGCAGGAGTAGAAGGGGTCAGTATCCTCGTCTGTCATGCCGGCGATCCGCTCGTCGCGCTGCCGGTAGAGGGCGCGCGCCTTTTCCAGAATCTCCTTCACCTTCGCCTCGTCGGTGTAGATGGTTACCTGAGCCTTGTCGAATATCTTCCCGAAGTCCTGGTGCAGTTTTGCGTGGAGGATGTTCCCCAGGTGCGCCATGCGGAAGCCCTTGTCAACCGCCTGCTTGCTCACCCTGAGCCAGGCGATGTCGCGCTGGCCGATATGCATGATCCCCTGGGCGTAGTTTATCAGGTGGTGGATCTGCCGTTCCAGGATCGGCTCGAAGTCGGGTTGCATCTGCCGGCCCGCCACTTCCACGTAGATGGCCATGGGAAGCACGCTTCCAGGCTTTACGTCGGTAATCTCGGGTCCGACCACCTCGATCTTGTTATCCGTGACCGCGTTCATGTCGGCGGACACGACAAGCTCGACGGCCGGCGTCCTGCCGCCGCCGGCTTCAAGGTAGATGTCGTCGCCGCGCACGCGCTCGCCCTCGAAGGCCGGGCCGTAGGCGACGGGCACCGGGACCTTGCTGACCGTGACCTTCAGGCCGCGGACCTCGATCGCCCGCGACACGATCGAATCGTGCGGGACGTTGGAGACCACATGCTCGTAGGTGCATATTCCGGTCGGCAGTATCTGCGGGGTCGGCGTGTCGGTGATGATCGGGAAGCCGTAGTTGAGGCAGCCTGCGCCGTTGGCGTACCACTCGTCGCTCACGAACCCGAAGGTGATGCCGAAGGCAAAGACACGGTCCTTGTTGTAGATCAGGATTTTCCGATAGTCGCCGGGCTCCACGCTGCCGAAGGACATGGCGGCCCGCGTCGCGAAACCGATCGAAAATACCGTGGCGCTCACGTCAGACCCAAAGGGAACCAGGCGCGTGGGCCAGCCGACCTGTACGCCCCGGTCGACGAGCTGCTGGGACATGGTCCTGCCGTCGGTATTGGCGCTCATGTACACGTACAGGTTCTTTTCCTGGAGCTCCAGCGCAATTTTTTCCGCGTCCGCAGGGTCCGTCGGCGCGCCAAGCATCGCCGCGAAGCCCGGGGCCGTCCCGTCGACGAACTCGACGCCCCGCTTGCGCATGATGACGTCGTCCGCGGCGCCGAGCCACAGGTTGTCCTCGCGCGGGTCCTCGCCCGGGACGTAGACGGCGGGGTTGTCGATATACTTGATTGCCTCGATCAGCTCTTCGGCGAAAAACGTCGCCATGCCGGCGTCGAGCGTCGGGCCCAGGTACGGGAGGTGATGGTTTTCCTTAACCGGGGGCGGCAGAAGGTTTCTGCTCACCTTGATGACGTGCTCCATGTCGGCCAGTTTTTGCACCTTGTACCCGAGTATGCCGTATATGATCGGGAGGTAGTAGTTCGTGTTCGGGAATGACACGTCCCTGTTCGGACCGTATGCGTCGATTGCCCGCTTAACCTCGGCTTCTGCCCGGTCGACTATTTTATATGCGCCGCGGATCGCGGCTGATGCAATTATTTTTGACACAATCGTTCTCCTGAAATATCATTATCCTCTTATGACCTCGCCCCCCGGCCCCCTCTCCCGCGGGAGAGGGGGAGGTTAAAACGCTCCCCCCTTCTCCCTGGGGAGAAGGGGGGCAGGGGGGATGAGGTTACGCCAGCTCCCTCCGATCCGCCATATCGAACAGGACGCGTTCGCGCGCCTTGTCGATGCCGAGCTCTTTCCGCTTTTTATCGATATGCGCGATCATTTTTTTCGCCATCTCTTTCGGGTCTGCCGCGAAATCCCAGCGCCCGCCGTAGATTGTCTCCAGCTCCTCGAACAGGTGCTTGGTGAGCTCCTTGCTTCCCGAGGTCGGCCAGGTGACGCCGAAGACCGTGTACACGCCGGACGCGACGAAGTACTGGCCTATGGATATGGCCTTCTCGCTCATCCACTCCGGCGCGGCGCCGGCGGCCGGAAGGTCGCTGATGTCGTTCCCGAGGCCGCCGTCCTTTACCACCGCCGTTGCGGCGATCAGGATCCGGCTGTTGTCCACGCAGGAACCCATGTGGAGCACCGGCGGGATGCCGACGGTCTCGCACACCTCGGCCAGGCCAGGCCCGGCGAATTCCCTCGCCGCCTCGGGCGTGAGCAGTCCCTCCTTGCCGCAGCCGATCGCCGTGCATCCGGTCGTGAGCACGAGGACGTCGTGCCGGATGAGCTCCTTGACCAGTTCCAGGGTGTTGTTGTCCAGAGCCGTGCGCGCGTTGTTGCATCCGACGACGCCGGCAATCCCGCGAATTCTTCCATTAATAATATTGTCGTTCAGCGGCCGGTATGATGACCTGAAGCTCCCGCCCAGCATGTAGTTGATGGTCTCGTGGCTGAAACCCGCGATCATGGGGGATTTCGCCTTCGGTATCAGTACCTCGCTCTTCCGGTTCGGGAAATTCTCGATCGCGGCGGTCACGATGGCTTTTGCCGAGTTGAGCGCGTCGTGATCGTTAAATACCATGCGCACGGCGCCGGTTATGTGGGCCTTGGGGTTCGTGGTGATCAGCCTGGTATGATAACAGGACGCCACGCTCTGCAGCGACTGCATCACGCACTGGACATCCACGACCATGGCCTCGACTGCCCCGGTGGTGATGGCGAGCTCTTGCTGTAAAAAGTTCCCGGCGATCGGTATGCCGTGACGCATCAGCACCTCGTTGGCCGTGCAGCAGATGCCGGCGATGTTGATGCCGTTGGCTCCGTGCGAGCGGGCCAGCTCCAGCATCTGCGGGTCGCGCGAGGCTATCACGATCATCTCGGAGAGAAGCGGCTCGTGGCCGTGCACGATGATGTTGACCTCGTCCTTCCTGAGGACGCCGAGATTCACCTCGGAATATACCGGCACCGGTGTGCCGAACATGATGTCCTGGAGGTCGGTGGCGAGCATGGATCCGCCCCACCCGTCGGAGAGGGCGGCCCGGATTCCCTGCTTCATCAGCGAGCGGTAGTCCTGATCGACGCCCATGTGGGTGCGATGCATTATTTCAACAATTTCGCGGTCGACGCCCCGGGGAGTAACGCCCTCCCTGCGCCAGATCTCCTGTCGCTTTTGCGGCGCCTTTTTGACATAGGCAATCTCACCTTCCTGCTGGCCGAACAGGGCCAGCGCCTTTTGCCCGACTTCTATGGCTATCGCATTCGTCTCCTTTCCCTCAACGGTGATCCCCAGGTCCATTGCTACGGCCAGGAGCTTCTGCTCGTCCTTGATGGCGTAGCCGGGGACCGCGCCCTTCGCCGCGGCAAGGAACGTCTCGGCCACCGCGCGGCCGTGGTCGGAGTGGGCGGCCGCGCCGGCCGCTATCATGCGGAGAAAGTTCCTCGCTGAAATCGTCTCCGCGGTGGCGCCGCAGAGCCCGAGTTTGCGAACGGCACCGGGCGTCTTCGGCTCGGGCACGCGGCAGGGGCCCATGCCGCAGTTTTTACAGCAGTCCCCGGCCGACCCGATAGGGCAGGGCTTGAGCTCCGCGGCCTTGGTGAAGACCGTGTTTATCGAGTCCCTGCACGCTTTTTCGTATATCTCCTGCGATGCCTTGTCGGCAAACAGCTTCTTTTCTTCTGCCATGTGATGCTCCTTTTTGTGTGCCCGCTTGCGCACACATTTTTTATTCCATCAAGCTCTTTATCATTTTCTTGATGCGCGTCACCGATTCGGGGTGCCGCAGTATGAGAATGTCGGCGCCCGCGAGCAGGAGGGACGCTGCCGTGACGCATTCCATGGCGATTGCGCGCTCGCGCGCGTCTCCCAGCTTGGGGTCGTCGGATTCGGAGATTTTCGCCTCCTTGATCTTCCAGACCTCGCTGCCCACGTTGCAGATAATCGGGTACTGGAGCTTCTCGTCTTCCTGGCAGAGCGCCGCCATCCGGTCGCGCTCCATAACCGAGTAGGTATACTCGAGGCCGTACCCGAGTGGGCCGGTGGTCGGGTCAATAATGATCTTGTCTTCCGGCACGCCCAGGTTTCCCAGGAGGATGTTGAGCTGCTTGGCAAGGTTGACGTCTATGGGCGACGAGGCGACGGCCACGTGCTTGTACGCGAGCGCGCCGGCGCCGATCTGCTTGTAATCGCCTTCCTCGATGGGGCCGAGCGTCAGGTTCCTGCCATCGGACTCTTCCGCGATAATGCGGAGCACCTCGGTGTCCTTTTCATGGCTCCCGACTCCCCAGAGGATTACCGGGACGTCCACGGCGTCGATCACCTTTTTGGCTATGTCCGCAGCCTCGCGGGCCGGACGGTTCATGTCGTTCGGGTCGATGCTGGCCAGCTGCAGCACTATAAGCTCCGCGCCGTATTCCTTAACGTTCTTCTGCGCCCATGCCGCCGGGTCATCAAGGACGTCCTTGAATGGCTCGATCGCCGCTTCGGCCCATTCTTCGGGCCGGTGATCGTAGACCTCCATAGCGATGCGCGGCGGATGGGGCATTGTCCCCTCGAAGAGATGGAAAGGATAGGCCGTCGCCCCTCCGACAGTAACCGCCTTAGGGCCGGTGCCCAGGGTGATTCCCCGTATCTTTCCGGTGTAGTTTATTTTCGGTGTCTCGAATGCCATGATCCTTCTCCTATCTTTTCTTCTCGCTCCCGTACCAGTCCGTGCCGTACCAGTAACGTTCGCCGTTCTTCAGATATTTAATCATCTGCTCCCTGCCGCCGAAGTGCCCGCGCCAGCCGGGCTCGTCGCCGACACCTTTTTTCTCCGGCGTTCCCGGGTCATATGTGGCGTCAAGGACCTTGACCTTGCTGCCGGTGTAGTCTTCTTTTTCGATGATTTTTTCTTCCATAAATAAATATCCTATTCTGTTTTACCCTCACCCCCGACCCCTCTCCCACAGGGAGAGGGGGGGCAGACGCTCTTCGGTAGTGAGCCCTCTCCTCATAGGAGGCAGCAGCTTGTACATCCATGTACGCTGCTGCATACGCGACCTCCTGTCGCTAAGGGCGCCGCCGGAGGCGGGGTGAGGTCTACTCCAGCGCAATCCCCGCCGCAAATTTCGCCGCGCGTACGGTGTTCATCATCAGCATGGTGATGGTCATGGGGCCGACCCCGCCGGGTACCGGCGTGATCGCGGAAGCCTTTTCCTTCACCGCGTCGAAATCCACGTCGCCCCTCAGGATCGCCTTGCCCTCGGGCGTCGTGCCGATGCGGTTTACTCCCACGTCTATGACGACCGCGCCTTCCCTGACCATGTCCGCGGTGACCGCATTGCGGGTGCCTGCGGCCACTATGAGAATGTCCGCGCGGAGGGTGTGCTCTTTCAGGTTTTTCGTTCTGGTGTGGCAGATGGTCACCGTGGCGTTGGCCGCCTTCTGCTTCTGCACCAGCATCATGGCGATCGGCTTGCCGACCAGGTTGCTTCGCCCGACCACCACTACCTCCGCGCCCTCGATCGGGACGCCGGTCCGCACGAGCATCTCCCTGATGCCGTAGGGCGTACAGGGATAGAAGCGGGCGTCGCCGATCATGAGCCTCCCGACGTTGACGGGATGGAACCCGTCCACGTCCTTGTCCGGGTTGACGGCGTAGAGCACCCGGTTTTCGTTGATGTGCTTCGGCAGCGGGAGCTGCACGAGGATGCCGTGGATAGCCGGGTCGCTGTTGTAGTCGCCGATTGTTTTTAAAAGGGTCTCTTCGGACGTGTCTGCCGGGCGAATGTCCTGCACGGAGTGAAACCCGAGGTCCCGCGCCGTTCTCTGCTTGGCGGTCACGTAGCTCACCGACGCAGGGTCGTCGCCCACCAGGATGGTCACCAGCCCGGGCTCCACATTGTGCTTCAACTTCAGCACCGAAACCTCGGCCTTCAACTCTTCGAGTATGGCAGCAGCGATTTCCTTCCCGCTGATGATTTTTGCCGTCATGCGCTCCTCCTGATGATCGGGCTCATGTCTGCTGTCTTATTTTTCATAATGCCTCATTCTTTCTTCAAGCGAGCCCGCGTGAAGTTCAAACAGATGATTATCATAATCGTAAAAATAAATGGATTTTCCTTCTCCCTCTGTCCGTTTCCTGTCATGTATAGTTTCAAGACCCGATTCTGCAATTATTTTTGCATAGTTTTCAATTTCATTTCCAGATATTTTAAAAGAGATATGATTGTATGATTTTTCCACTATTGGATCTCCTTCCATTATGGCAAACCATATATCGTTAATCAAAAGAAATTTTTCTCTTGATAGTGAATGAGTATCGTCTCCGCTTGAATATATCTCCTTTGCCCCGAATACTTTCTTGAAAAGATCCGCTGTCTTTTCGATATCTTTAACAATTAAGGTTATATGGCTAATTCCTTTTATCATGATCATTTCCGGTTTTGCGCCCGCCCCCCAAACCCCCCGGCGGGGGGCTTGGCAGATGTTCCTATGTAGTAAGTCTCCCTTCGGGCACTGCACTGCTCGTCCCGAGCTTGTCGAGGGAACCCGCCGAAGCGGGATTTAGGAAGCTTATTAAGCAACCTATTCAAACAGGATCGAATGAAGTTACAGTACCTTCCCTATCATCTCCTCGAATCTCTGAATCGTTTTTGAACTCTCCGGCAGCCGCAGCAGCGGGACTCCCTTGATCTCAGATTCCTCAATCTCCGAGTCCATCGGCGTGTAGCCGAGAAACGGGATGCCGCTTTCCCTGATCCCGTCGAGGAACTCCTGCCCGAGCGTCTCCGGCGTGCGGTTGACCAGGAGATGGCGGCTCCCGACCGCGATTTTCAGCTCGTCGACCATCGCGGAGAGGGCCTTCACGGTCTTCAGGCCCTTCAGTGAATAATTGGAACAGAAGATCAATGTGTCGATCCGTGCCGCGGTCTTGCGGCTGAAATGCTCCATCCCCGCCTCGTTGTCCACGACGATGTAGGGGTAGTTCTTCGACAGGTCGTCGAAATAATCCCTGAGCATGGCGTTGGCGGCGCAGTAACAGCCGGGTCCCTCAGGCACGCCCATCACCATCATGTCGATATCCTTTTCCTCTTTAAGGATCTGGTGCAGCTTCAGTTCTAGAAAGGCCTGCTTGGTCATCCCGGGGGGAAGCGAGGCCCGATTTCGCAAAAAGTCGGAAAGGACCGAACCGATGCTGTCCTGCACCTGTATCCCGAGCGAATCGGCGAGGTTTGCGTTCGGGTCGGCGTCCACGGCGAGGACGGGCGTTTTGCCCCGCCTGAGCAGCGTGCGTATGATGAGCGCCGCCGCCGTCGTTTTTCCGGTGCCGCCCTTGCCGGCGACCGCAATAATCCTACTCACTTCTGTTCTCCTTCTTCCCGCACGTTCTGCCGAGGTTCTTGAACCGCTCCATTACCGACGGAAAATTCCGGAGCTCCGTGTGCGGGAAGAAGAGCGCCGCCATGTAATGGTCCATGAAGGACTTGTTGTCCGCGAGTTCGAAGTTGGTCATCTTCGCCCCGATGTTCTCCGCGTCGGCGAGAAGTTCGCGCGACAGTGTCGCCAGCCGCGCCCCCTGGAGCGAGCTGTTGCCGATAAAGGAAAAGCGCTCGACCGGGAGGTCCGGGAAGAGGCCGGTGGTGATGGACTTCTCGATGTCGATATAGCTGCCGAAGGCGCCGGCGATGATGATCTCGTCAAGGTCGGCGTAGGTGAGGCCGACGCTCTCCAGCAGTGTCTGATAGCCCGCGTACATGGCGCCCTTGGCCCGCATGAAGTTGTCGATATCCACCTCGGTGATGACGATGTCGCCGTCTATGCCGCTCCGTTCAGAGGGGACCAGGACGTACTCCATGCCGTCGCTGCCCTCTCTGACCCGGACGTTCTTCTCGAATTTGCCGTTCGGCTCAAGGATGCCGGTCTCCAGGAGCTCCGCCACAACATTGATGATCCCGGACCCGCAGATCCCGCGCGGCTTTTCCTCCCCGATGGTGAAGACCACGGGCTCGCAGGTAGCCGGGTCGATGCGGACCTCCTCGATGGCGCCGGCGGCCGCCCGCATGCCGTGCCGTATGCCGCCGCCCTCGAACGCGGGACCGGCGGAGCAGGAGGCCGTGACAAGCCATTCCCTGTTGCCCAGCACGATTTCGCCGTTGGTGCCGATGTCGATGAAGAGGGTGTTCCGGTCGCGCCGGTAGAGCCCGGACGCGAGGACTCCGGCCACGATGTCACCGCCGACGTAGCTCGATATCAGCGGCATGGCGTAGAGGTAGACATACCCGTCAAGGTCGAGGCCGAGACTCCGGGCCTTCACCGGCGGCACCCGGTTAACCGCGGGAGTGTAGGGCGCCGAACGGACGTAGCGCGTGTCGAGCCCGAGGAGCAGATGCGTCATGACAGTGTTTCCCGCCACGGTTATATGCGAGATATCGCGGCGATCCAGCGATGCGTCGCGCAGTAATTGGCCGATGACGCCGTTCATGGTTTCAGTGACGGCATGCTGTAAAATTTTCAGACCGTCCCCCTTCTGCGCGAACACCATCCTGCTTATCACGTCATCGCCGTGTTTCATCTGCATGTTGTAGTCTGAGGCTTCCGCGATCACCTGGTCCCGGGAGAGGTCGATCATTTCGCCGCAGACAGTCGTGGTGCCGATGTCGATGGCCACGCAGTAATGGCGGCCGGCCGTGTCGCCCGGTTCGATCCTGACGAGCCTCGGCTCTCCGGGCCCGCCGGATCGGGACGCGCCGTCGTGGAGTATGGTCGCCGTCGCGGTCCAATTCCCTTCCCGGAGGGTGCCGGGCAGCGCCGCCATTGCCTGGAAATCGACGGAGATGGTATCCAGTCCATGCTGCTTTTTTATGGCCCGAAGTGTCCGAGACAGGTCGCTGGCGTTATCCTGAAGAGTGGGGGGATCGACTGCGATGAGATTTTTTTCGACCACGGGGCGCTGTCCACCGGCGGGGAGTATCTGATCGGCGAGCGGCGCCGCGAGTCTGCCCGTCGGTTTGTCGACGCGCGGTTTGTCGAGGCCGCCGCGGTGCAGCCGCGATTCAGCCGGTATTTGCATCTCGAGCGGGGAGTCGGCGCGGCACAGACAGGCGAGGCGGTATCCTTTCGCGTATTCTTCGTCCGATATTTTCTCTGTTTTACCGCCGGTCGTGCTCCCTTTTGTTACGATTACCCGGCACTTGCCGCAGGTGCCCTGGCCGCCGCACGAGGAAGTTATATGCACCCCCGCTGCGTGGGCCGCGCGCAGGAGGCTCTCCCCGCGGGGCACGTCCACGGTCACGTTATCAGGGAGCAGTGTAATTCTGATATCGGGCATGGCAGATAACTATATTACTATATCAAGATATATTGATATAGTAATATAGTTTAACATTCCTGTCAAGATTAATTTCCGAAAAATGATGTTCTATTGAAAAACGTAACTGATAGTTATCTGTTGAGAGCCGATAACTATCGGGAAATATCAGCCATTGTACACAAGAAACAGGTGCGTATCGGACAATTTGTAATAAATGTCGATATTCGGGCCACTTTCGCTGGCATAAATCCATGCCGTATACCGTTCCCGGATGTTGATAATTTTTGTCCTGTCAAAAGTATCCTGTCCGCTATCCGATCAAAATACTCCGGTCACCTTTCGTCGTTTGAGATCGACGTCTATCCTTCTGAATGCCGGGTCAGAGGCGGTGCCCGGCATAAGGCTGATGGCCCCGGCTACCGGCACGACAAATCCGGCTCCGTGATAGGAGAGGATGTCCCGGACCGGAAGGACCCAGTTTTCGGGCACTCCTTTCAGGTTCGGATCGTGTGAGAGCGAAAGGTGTGTCTTGACCATGCAGGTGCCGAGCTTTGATATCTCCGGGTCACTATCCATCGTTTTAAGCTTCTCTTCGGCGTCCGGCAGATATTTCACGCCGCTGGCGCCGTAGACTTCCCTGGCGATGATCTCGATCCGCCTGGAGAGCGGTTCTGATAGATCATAGAGGAACTTGAAGTCTGTTTTATCTTCGCACGCATCGACGACCGCGTCGGTGAGCTCGAGCGCTCCGTCTCCACCCTCCAGCCAGTGGCGGGATACGGCGACGCGAGCGCCGGCCGCCTCGGCCTGGCGCCTGATCATGTCGATCTCGGCCTTCGTATCGGTGGAGAAGGGGTTTATGCAGACAACCGGGTTGATGCCGGCTTTCTTCACGGTCCCGATGTGACGTATCAGGTTTGCACACCCTTTTTCCACCAGGCCGAGGTTCTCCTCCATGTAAACGGGGTCGAGCGGGTGCCCCGGCGGGACCGGCGGGCCGCCACCGTGGCTCTTGAGGGCGCGGACCGTGGCGACGATGACCGCGCAGTGCGGCTTCAGACCGCTCATACGGCACTTCAGGTTCCAGAACTTCTCGAAGCCGATGTCCGCCCCGAACCCGCTTTCGGTGACGTGGTAATCCGAAAGCTTCAGCGCGAGTTTGTCCGCGGCGATGGACGATTGTCCTATGGCTATATTTGCGAAGGGGCCCGCATGCACGAAGAGCGGCTGTCCCTCGAGCGTCTGCAATAAATTGGGCTTCAGGGTATTGAACATCCAGGCGGTCATGGCGCCGTCGACCTCGAGGTCGGCTGTGGTGATGGGGTCCCCGTTTTTGCTGCGGGCCATAACGATTTTGCCGATCCGCTCCCGCATGTCCGCCATGCTGCTCGATACGGCCAGGATCGCCATGAGCTCCGAGCTGGCGGCGATCTGGAACTTGGACTCCATGAGGAAGCCGTCCGTCGAGCCGCCCATGCCGATCATGATCTTCCTGAGTGACTGGGCGCAGAAGTCGATGACCCATCCCATCTCCACGCTCCGCGGGTCTATGCTGAGCCGGCGGAGCCGCTTCGACGCGAGCATCGCGTTATCATAGTTGAATTCGTGCTGCATGCGCGCGGTGAGTGCAACCATCGCCAGGTTGTGGGCGTTCATAATGTCGTTGTTGTCGCCGGTGAGCCCGAAGGAGAACGGCACGAGCGGGATGCACTGCGACAGGCCTCCGCCGCCGGCGCTCCCCTTTATATTCATGGTCGGGCCGCCGGACGGCTGCCGTATAGCGCCGGTCGCCTTTTTCCCCCTTTTTCCCAGTCCCTGGAGGAGCCCGATGGTGGTTGTACTCTTGCCTTCGCCCAGGGGCGTCGGGGTTATGGCGGTAACGTCGATATATTTGCCGTCGGGCCTGTTCGCGAGGCGCTCCAGGACTATCTCAAAGTCGACCTTGCCGTAGTAATGACCGTTGGGAAGGAGTTCCTCGTCGCGGATTCCCAGCTCGTCAGCGAGCCGGTACACGGTCTTCATCTTCTTCTCGCCTTCCTCGGCGATCTGCCAGTCCGGCAGTTTTCTTGGATCCGGTTTTTTCACAACTCATCCTGCCTGTCCGCATTACACGGAGGAAAATTTTTTTTGAAATTCAGGTGGATAGGCTAATTAATCAAGGATTTTTTGTTTATTCTTCCTTATTAATAGAGGGCCCATGCTTCTGGATTTCGTGTATAACGCAGGAGGTCCTGAATTTACAGTATCCCTTCGGGTCCCGGCATGAAAGGCATTCATCGCAGAGGAACTCGTTGTATTTCGAGCAGAAATACTTGCCGGTTCTCTCCGGATGTCGTACACAGGTTTGTTTCATAAGAAACGCAAAATTATTTAATATATAATAAAATACTAAAATACTCTTATTCTGTCAACTCATTTTATCGGAAGGTCCTGGATGGTGAAATCCGTGGGTGAGAAAGGGAAATGTCATTGTCAATTCCAGGAATGAAGCGAGAAATTCAAAAAATATTTTTTTTATGGATGCGTGTTGATTTAGATCTGTTTTTTATATATTCATTGTACTAGAGGGAACTGATTATAGTACCTGTCCGATTCCACCCATGATTCATCACTGAATTGTTCGCTCTTTTTCACTATTCTTCATACGCAGGAGGGAGCTCAATGCTATCAAAAAAAACAACCACTTCATCGTCTTCGCCGAAAGCCGCCCCGCCCAAAAGCGGCAAAAAGGTTAAACACGCCGCAACCTTCGATGTTTCTCGTTTCCAGGATGAAATAAAGCTGCAGGCGTATTACAACTATCTCAAGCGGGTAAATAATAATTTCCCCGGATCAGAGATGGGCGACTGGCTTGAAGCCGAGAAGAGCGTGATGTTAAAAATGAAGGCGCACTGAGAGGGGCGGCCCTACAATTTCGCAACCCATCCCCTGCCCTGTAGTTCCACGCCTTTTTTCATGGCGGCAAGAAAACGCGATCTGAGCCTGTCGCTCATGAGCGCCCGCTTGACCGGCGAAAGGCGGAGGAATCCGCCTACAAAACTCCGCATGAAGTTCTGGGTTACGCTCTCGGGGTTCACGAATATCTGGTTCTGGAGGGTGTTGCGCTCCAGGGCGGCAAGGATCACCTTCTCGAACACGGTTTCAGGGTGGATAACCCTGTTTTTCCGCCGCGTTAGTGTCATGGCCCCTTTGGGGCATTTGATCGCGCATACGCCGCAGCCCAGGCAGAAGGAGGAGTCGATAACAGGCTCCATTCTTTTTCTCGATCGTGGTGCTTGTACGGGTCGCATTTCGATTGCGTTAATGGGGCAGGCTTTTGCGCACGCGCCACAGCCGGTGCAGGCCTCGTCGTGATGCTGTACGATATAGGTTGACGTCACAACCGTCTTGGTGTAGCCGTACCTGCTGATGCCGGCAAGGGCATTGCAACAGCACTTGCAGCAGTGGCAGACAGCGGTGATGTTCTTCTGAACGTTATCTCCGCAGAAAACAAGGCCGAGCTCCCTCGATCGCGCGAAGTTTTCTTTCATCTCGGTGCGGGAAACCTTTTTCGCCAGTTTGTTCCTGATCATGTAGTCGGCACCGTAGCCGAACGAGGAGCATGTGTTGATCGGGTTTTTGCACTCCTTGCGGCCGGTATGCTGTTTCTCATTCCGGCAGGAGCAGATGCCGATTGCGAAGGTGTCATTCGATTCGATTATTGCGGACGCCTTTTCGTAGTCGAGTATCTCCGTGCACTCGGATTCCCCGATCGACTCTTCGTGCGGGATCGCCCTGAGTATTGAAATGACCTGCCCGTCGTTGAAATTCGCCCCGTAGAAGTCGCCGTTCAGGTATTCGTGAAAAAGGCCGGCCCATTTCTTGTAGTTGAGCTGTCCGCGGGTTCGCATCATGGTGAACTCAAAGATGCCGATGACCATCGGTGACGGCATGTAGTAGTACCGGTCATTCGCGAAGATATCGGTAATGAGCCCCTTGCCCGCGAGCGTCTCGAGGATTTTCTGCAGATGGGCCGGCTGGTAGCCGGTGATCTTCGCTACCTGGGCGAGGTCGGCAAGGCCATAGGGCATGCGGGCAACAACATCCGCTTCTTCGGGTGTGTAGAGCTCTTTTAAGATCCGGAACAGCGTCTCGCTCTGCGGCGCCCTGGCCGTAAGTCCGTCGATTTTTTCGCCAAGTTTTACATATGCTTCCTTCGGTCCGAGCTGGGCCATCTGTTATCCTCCGTCAGCGGTTTTCAATATCAGTCCCGCGAGTGATCTTCGACGCTTCCTTCCCAGAGATATTTTTTTGTCTCGGAAAAAATCACCCCGTTTAATAACAACAGGACCACCAGATTGGGCAGTGCCATGAGCATGTTCATCATGTCGGCAAAGTCCCAGACGAGGGGGAGCGAAACGACCGCGCCGACCATGACCGCGATGACCCAGAGGAGCCGGTAGGGCATGATCGATTTTTTACCGAACAGGTATTCGATCGCCCGCTCGCCGTAGTATGACCAGCCGAGGATGGTGGAGTATACGAAGGTCAGCAGCCCGACTGTCAGGATGACGGGGCCCACTACCGGCAGCTCTGCGAACGCGCGTTTGGTCATGGCCGCGCCGTTGAGAGCGCTGAAGTCGGCGGGGAATCGCATCATGGTGCTCACGAGCATCAGGCCGGTTATGGCGCAGACGACCACCGTGTCCCAGAAGGTCCCGGTGGCGGAAACCAGGGCCTGCTTCACCGGGTTCCTGGTGATCGCGGCAGCGGCCACGATCGGCGCGGACCCGAGACCGGCCTCGTTGGAGAACAGGCCGCGGGCGATGCCCCAGCGCGCTGCCATCATCACCGAGGCGCCGATAAACCCGCCGCCGGCCGCCTGCGGGGTGAATGCCGATTTCCCGATCAGGGCCAGAGATGGAATGAGGACTTCATGGTTTATTCCGAGTATGATGAGGCAGCCGGCGATATAGAATATCGCCATGAATGGAATGAGGAGGGTGCAGACGCGTGCGATGGAGCGCACCCCGCCCAGGATGACAATGGCCGTGAGGATGGTGACGAAGCCGCCTGTTACCCAGTTGGGGGTCCCGAAGGTTTCCTTTGCCAAGTTGGATATGGCATTGGCCTGCACCATGTTGCCGATGCCAAAAGCCGCCAGAGAAGTGAAGATGCAGAACAATACCGCCAGCCATTTTTGCCCGAGTCCTTTCTCGAGGGCGTACATCGGCCCTCCCAGCATGGTGCCGTCAGGTGTTTTTTCCCGAAACTTGACCGCGAGCACAGCCTCACCGTATTTGGTGGCGAAGCCGAACACGCCGGTGAGCCAGCACCAGAGCACGGCGCCCGGCCCGCCAAGGGCCACGGCCGTGGCAACGCCCACGATGTTGCCGGTGCCGATGGTAGCGGCCAGCGCCGTGGTGAGCGCGCCGAAGTGGTGGACATCTCCGTGTCCGTCCGCGTCCTTTGTGAACGAGAGCTTGATGGCGAGGCCGACATATCGCTGAATGAATTTCAGTCGTATGGTGAGAAAGATGTGCGTTCCGAAAAGGACCACCAGCATCGGCGGTCCCCATAGATAGCCGTTTATCCATTTGATGATGTCGTGAATGGTTTCCATGGGCGTCCGCCTTGTTTTCATAAAATATGCTGGTGAACTCGTAATTTTTTGTACAAATTGTCGAGTTCTGTCAAATCATTTTTGTCGGAGCCGGGGTCAGAGTAAAATGGGGAGTATTGACACCGATAGTTATCGGTTGGCACCGATTACTATCGTATATTCTTTAATCAAGGAAAGATATAGCCGATATTTTTTATAAGAGAATATGGAGACACGTATGTTATGATTAGCGCACTCAATTTAAAAGAATTCTCCGAAAAGTTTTCTTATAATGATCACCGAAAACATCTTTTTGATTTGTTCGTGGAAGAACTTGAATCGGTGAAGAAACAATGCGCCAGGCTGCGTGTCCTGATATTCGGAAGCTATATCACGTCAAAAAAGAAGCCGGGCGATATTGATGTGCTGATATCATTGATCCCGAACAAGGATTGCGTCTACAGAATCGTAACCAGGGGATTGCAACACAGGCATCCCAGAGAAGTCGATATACACTACTACAAGACCCAGCGGTATATTAAGGATGCAGACGGCCTCATCAGGCATTTTAATAAAAATCGGATCAATGAGCTGAAGGGAGTGTCAATCAAAAAGGCGATAGAGATAAAGGATATATGACGCGCTTTTTCGGGGGGAGGGAAACAGTCATTTGCCTTTCCGGAATTCCTCTATCGATTTTCCCCTGATGCATTCTGCAAGTTCCCAGACGTAATTATAGAGATGGAGGCCCTTGGAGACGGCAATGATCTCGCCGTCTTCGACGCCGACTTCCGAAGCGATGTATTCCTTCATCATCTGCATGGCCGCAAGGTTCGCGGGGAATCCTCCCCAGAGGTCCCATGACCGGAAATATATGATAAAGTTGAGCCTGCCGTCCTGGATGCGCGTGTCGATGAGACGCAGGCATGGCGGATCAATGAGAACCATGTCTGCGGGGTGGGCCACCTGGAGCACCATCTGGTTGTTTCGGTGCCCCCTGTTTTTGTAGGTCCATATGCAGAGCTCCATCTGGTTGATGAAGTAGCGCCCGCTTTCCTCTATTATTATTTTTCGATTTTCCCATACCTCGCGGTCCTGGATCACGATATCCTCAAGCTCCTTGCTGCTGTAGGTGGTTGGATCTCCGATATGAATAGGATACCTGCATATCCTCTGGCCGTAGGTATACGACTCGCCCGGCTTTACCTCGCCGGTCATGAGGTACGGGAGATAATCGGTAAGGTAATCGTCCGCTACCGGGTTCGGGAGGTTGTATTGTCCCGGGATCTGGGGAAGGAGCGGCAGCTCCCCCGGCTTTTTAATGTGAATGGAGATAAAGTCGAATTCAAGCCGTTTTTCTCCGGCATATGAACCGCGATCTATCGTAAAATCACGGCCGGATTCGAGACACTTGTAGACCGCCTGAAACCAGGCGTCAGGGAGCGTGGTGGCTTCGATGAAGATTGGTTTAAGTCCGATGTTTGTAGTGCTCATTATATGTTTCCATCATACAAGTATTTTTCCTATTTTGTCTGCGTATTATGTCTTGTGAATCAATTATCTGTCAAGAACTATGCGCAAGGTTAAAAATAGTACGGCAGTCAGTAAAATGCTTGCCGAAAGTGATGTGTCAGAGCAAGGCTAAAGGGTGCAGAGCGGACAAACAGGCACCTGAAAACTGGATAAATTATCCGGAGTGTATGATTTAATGAGCTATTTCAACAGCGGCACGGTCGAGGCAGTACAGCGCTATCTGGAAAGGGGGATGCCCCGTTATCTTGATATCCTGAGCGACATGGTGGCCATTAATTCCTATACCCTGAATACTGCAGGGGTAAATCGCCTTGCCGCCTACACCGCCGGCGCGTTTAAAGAATTGGGATTTGCCGACGAGCAGATCCGGTCGACTGTCCCTGATTTCGGCAATCATCTGGCGCTGTCCAGGCCGGGAGGTTCTCCGATAGTTATCGGTTGCGTTTCACATCTTGATACCGTGTTCAGTCCGGAGGAGGAAGAGAGGAATGATTTCCGCTGGCGAGTCGAGGGGGACAGGGTGTATGGCCCCGGGACCATCGATATAAAGGGGGGCACGGTTGTGATGCTGATGACACTGGAGGCGATCAGGCATGCCGCGCCTGCGGTCTTCGACAAGGTCAACTGGACCCTTCTTCTGGACGCATCCGAGGAAATGGAATCCGATGACTTTGGTGCGCTCTGCTGCGATAGATTGCGCGCCCCGGCTTCGAATGGAGATACCCGGGCCTGCCTGGTCTTCGAGGCAGGCCTTTCGAGGGGGGGCAATTTCTACATGGTGGCCTCGCGGAAGGGCCGCGCCGAGTTGCGCATAACGGTTGAGGGAAAGGGCGCGCATTCCGGCGTGGCGCACAGGAAGGGCGCCAGTGCCATCACCCAGATGGCCGATGTCGTACAGAGGCTCGAGGCCCTGACCGATTACGAGAAGGAGCTTACGGTAAACGTAGGAAGGATAGCGGGCGGGTCCCAGATCAATCGCGTCCCCCATTTCGCGGAGGCATTCGCGGAGATGCGGGCGTTCGAGCCGGATGTTTTCGAGAAAGCGCTCGCTGACATAACGGCCCTCGACGGCCTTTCCGGCGTTGCCAGCGCTGACGGCGGTTTTTCATGCAGGACCGGGGTGGAGCTGGTACGCCGCGTGCCGGCGTGGCCGCACAACGAAGCGTCGGGTCGGCTCCTTGCACACTGGCAAGCCGCCGGTGAGCTCCTCGGCAGCAGGGTAATACTCGAGAAGCGGGGGGGGCTTTCGGACGGCAATTTCACCTGGGAGCAGGTGCCCACCCTTGACGGTCTGGGTCCGTCCGGCGGTAATCCTCACTGCTCCGAGCATTCGGCCGACGGATCCAAGGAACAGGAATACGCAGTCGTCTCTTCATTTGTTCCGAAAGCCGTTCTCAACGCCATGGCAATTATCAAAATTGCCGGAATGTAAAGAAATAATATCATGCAATTCCCCTCATTTTTTCTTGACGATAGGATTAGTGCGGCCTATTCTGCATGCATCTAATCCTCGTGCGGAGGCCTTTCTATGAACCTGCTTCTTGTTCTCGGTATTTCAATTGCTCTGCTGCTGATGGGGTATATTTTTTACGGCCGCTTTATTGAAAAGAATTTTGACGTTGACGGATCCCATGTGACACCTGCCGTCGAGCTTCAGGACGGCGTCGATTACGTGCCGACACATAAGATAGTCATATTCGGGCATCACTTCGCCTCCATTGCCGGCGGCGGTCCCATTATAGGGCCCTGCGTCGGCCTGATTTTCGGCTTCATGCCTGTCTGGTTCTGGATACTCTTCGGCACTATCTTTATAGGTGCCGTACACGATTACTCCGTGCTCCTGGCTTCGATGCGCGAGAAGGGGAGGTCTATTGCCGAGATCGCGGAAAGGACCCTGGGGCGTACCGGCTTTCTGCTCTTTATAGGGTTTACCATAATAATGCTCCTTATGGTCACGTCGGTTTTTTTGACTCTCACGACAACCGCGCTCGCCTCAAAATACCCGATTGAATTTTTCGGCGCCAATGAACTCGGTATCCGCACCGTGGTGGAGAACGGCGTAACCTACGCGGTCATCGGCGGCATCGCATCGACATCGGTCATTGTCATCACCTGCTGCGCTCCTCTCCTGGGATATCTCCTGTACAAGCGTCAAGTCAACGCATGGATCATGGCGCTCATTGCCATAGCCGTTTGCGCCATCTCGATACAGATCGGATTGATGTTCCCGATAAAAATTGATGCGTTTATATGGATGATTATTCTTTCGGTATACACGATATTCGCGGCAGGCGTGCCGGTCTGGCTTATCCTCCAGCCCCGGGACTTCACCAACTCGTTTCTCCTGTACGGCGGGGTGACGGGTATGCTCATAGGCGGGATCATTCTCGGCTTCCAGGGAGCGGTGGTCGAGGCGCCGATGTTTAACCTTGACGTCGGAGCCAAGCACCTCGGGTACGTGTGGCCGGTTCTCTTCATCACCGTGGCATGCGGTGCCATAAGCGGGTTTCATTCCCTGGTTGCCGGCGGGACCTCCGCCAAACAGGTGAATTTTGAACGCCCCGATTCGCGGATGGTCGGCTACGGCGGCATGACGATGGAGGCGCTCCTCGCTGTCGCGGTCATCGTAACTATCGCATGCGGCATCAGTTATGATCAGTTTCGGACAATCGTGTTCCCGGCGGCCGCGGGGGTAAAGGCAAATCCGGTGCTCGCTTTCGCTCTTGGCGTTGGCGGATTGCTCAATCGAGCGGTCGGCCTTCCGATCATATACGGTTCGGTCTTCGGCATCCTGATGGTCGAGGGCTTTGTCGTCACCACCCTGGACACGGCGGTACGGCTCAACCGGTATCTCTTCGAGGAGCTGTGGCGCATGATATTCAAGAAGGTTCCGAGGATTTTGAAAACCTACCTTTTCAACTCGGGCCTCTGCGTCGTCCTGATGTTCATTCTGGCATACTTCAACGCATTCAAGCAGCTCTGGAACCTTTTCGGGGCGGCAAATCAGCTTCTCGCCGCTCTTGCATTGATTACGGTGAGTGTCTGGCTCCTTAAAAAGGGGAAGAGGTATCTGTTTACCATGGTGCCGGGTCTGTTTATGCTGGTTACGACCATCGCCGCACTCGTCGTTATTCTGGTAAAGCAATATATTCCGAAGCATAACTGGATGCTTTCCTTCGGCGATGTTGTTCTCCTCTGCCTGTCGATTGGCGTTATAGTCCTCAGTTTTAAACAGTTTATGTTGAATAGAAAAGCAAGGGGTGCTGCTTCATAGCGTAGCCTTGGCTGAAAAGTGAATTATTATGAAGGGCCTCTTGTTTCACTGACGAACGAGAGGCCCTTTTACTGCATTGTTGCTCTGGCATTGAAGGGGAAACAGAGAGAAAAAATATTTGACGCCAATTATCCAGAAATAATCTGCATGTGATAAAACATTAAAAAATATGAAGGGTCGTTATGAAGCTACATGCCTCCGGTAAAATTCACGAGAGAATCCACGTGGCCGCCAATCTCGCATATCCCGCGTATATTATCAAAGGCGATTCCAAAAACGCGATGATCGAAGGTGGCTTCAATCTGCTCGGTCCGCTGTATCTTAAATCCGTTGACGAGATTCTGGGAGACCGGAACAGTCTTTCCTATATATTCATAACTCATTCCCATTATGATCACCTCGGCGCGGTCCAGTATTTGAAGCGCCATATCCCCCGGGTCAGCGTTGCCGCCCATGAGCGCGTCGGCGGTTTGTTGAGAAAGGAGTCCGCCCTTGCGTTGATGAACCGCCTGAGCGAAAATCAGCGTATACTGTTCAAGGACATTGCCGGCGACGAGGATCTCACGATCAGGCCGATGGATATTGACCTTCCGCTTGCGGAGGGCGACTCGTTTGACCTCGGCGGCCTTGTCTGCACGGTTCTGGAGGTGCCGGGGCATACGAGGGATTCCCTCGCTTTTTACATCCCGGAGTTGAAGGCGCTCTTTCCGGGCGAGGCCGCGGGCGTTCCGCAGGGCCTCGACGGCAATGAGCCGCAGGTGGAGTTTCTGGCCTCATACGAGGATTATCTCGCATCTCTCGAAAAAATGATTGCTCTGACCCCTGAGATGCTCTGCATCGGTCACGGCTGGGTGCTCACCGGCACTGACGCCTCCGAGTTTCTCCGTAAATCCTACGAGGCCACATTCGAGTATCGTAAACTGATCGAGCGTTATCTGGACGGCGCCGACGGCGACGTTGAATCGGCCATTCAGTCAATTGCCCGCGTTGAATACGATGAGAAGGGGACCATCTTCCAGGAGAGAAACGCCTATCTCACCAACCTCGCTGCGCAGGTCAAACATATCGCGGGACTTAAGAATTGATTGCGCCGGCTATTTTTCCCGGCGTGTACGGGTAAACTGGCAGATGATATTCTTGTTTGGAGAGGTCAGGGTGACGATAAGCCTGTTCTTGTTGTCCGCCAGGGCATAGGTATACCCGTAGCGCTCATGTCCCTTCAGGTTGCGGAAATCGAGCATGTCCCCGTTTATCCTCCCGACGAGCTCGGCAATAGACCACTCGCCATTGACGAGCTGCCATGAGATCCTGAATTTATTGTGGCGGATTTTTTTTATTTCGATGGCCTTGCCGCACCAGGGGTTCCTGATGGATGGGATTTTCTCGTATGATCCGCTAAAGTCGGCCGCGAATGTCAGTCCCCAGAGGGCGGCTGATATGAAGATAATGATTATGATAATCCCGCATTTTTTCATGGCAACCCCTTGCTCGCCGATGTTAATATCCAGCGTCGACCGGTATTCCTGTCAAGGACGTGGAAATCCGGGAAAAAGTATTTTCATATATGCGCATGTGCCGTCAGCCTTCCGATATCGATAATCGTTGCGTATACCATCAGCCCGATTATGATAATCCAGCAGGCCGCCATCAGAGGCACATAGGCCGCGCGGAGCCGAACGCTGATTTTTTCAAGAACGCAGAGGAGCACCTTCCCGCCGTCGAGAACCGGCAGCGGTATGAGGTTGAAAACCGCCAGGTTCGCGCTCAGGATGAGGGCAAGGCGCGCGGTTCGCGACGGATCGTCTCCGATAAATACGCTCCCCTGATGAAGAATGCCGACGATGCCAGATACCTTGTCGGGTTCCTTAAAGAAGCCGGACAGCGCTGACAGGATGTTCCCGGCGAGCAGCCACGTCTGGCGGAACGGCTCCACGAACGCCCCGTTGAGCGTAAACCCGTCTTGCGCGGTATTCAGCGATGCGAAGAGGAGGAGCACCAGTATGAAATTTGCCGTCGGGCCTCCGAGCGCAAACAAGGCCCGCCTGTGAGCCGGGATCCGGAAGTATTCCTCCTGGTCGCGGATTGCAGGGAGAACATATCCTCCCAGTGGTACCATGGATAACCGGAATTCGGTAACTCCGATCTTCTTTTTCCATAGTGCGGGCCCGTATCCGACTGAAAAAACCTCGATCGGGATTCCGGCCTGCCTGGCCGCCATATAATGTCCCAGTTCATGCAGCAGTATCAGCGCGCTGATGATGCAGATGACGATGAAATAATTCATTATTCCCCCCGGCCGCTGAGCGTTTCGTTATAAGAAATGACGGCCGGTAAATTTGTTACAAAAATAGCGATGGTCGGACCACGCCGCTCTGGGTCCAAACCGGTGCCGTCAATCGCTGTGATCCTTGCCCGACGTGTCGGGCGTCTTGGCAAAGGCCTTCGCCTTTTCAATTATCTTTTCCCGGGTCCAGTCCTTCGGGTCTTCAATCCGGGAAGACTTTGGCCCGAGATCGTATGATTTTGCCTTCAGGATCGCCTCTATGCCCAGCGGCGCCGTGTCCTTCGAGTTGAGCACATTCACCATCATATTGTAGACGAAATCCTCGACGCCTTTTGCCATGCGTTCGCGCACGTCTCGAGGGAGGCCGGTTAGCTTATTCTCGAAGGGGAGGTTCAGCTTTTTATAGTCCCCGGCCTTCAGGCTTTTTTCCGTGGCGTATTTCACCATCTCCTCCCACATCTCCTCGGTTACGCCGGCGCCCGCGACCTTCTTGAAATTTTTGTTCGCGTCCATCATCGCGTTGCCGTAGTCGTTTACCTCGAGTCCCCAGGAGATCATCTGCAGCGCGGTGGCAACATTGGCCTTGGTTGTGGCGGTTTTCTGCGCTATCTGGCGGAGCCTCTCCGAGCTGTTGCCGGATGTGCCGTGCTGGGCGCCGGAGACATTGTACTTCTCAATCGCCTTGTGTATGCTCGCCGTCAGATCTACCTGGATGCCGGCATCGCTCACCTCGATGCCGTGGGTGGTCCCGTTATTGAGGGCTATCCAGTCCGGGAAAATCCCGTTTGCGTTGAGTCCCTGGATGAGGAAGAGGGCCTCTTCCGGCGTCGAAAGCCCTTCCTTTCCTTTGATCTCGCCAACCTCGGTTTCGAGGCCCGCCCACGCTGGCACAAACTTGTTCAGCTCGATGCTGGCCAGAAGGTTCAGGTCATCAGGGAGGTGGGACGCGTCGATCGCGATTGAGGTAATGCCGGCGTCGAACATGGTGGGGATCTCGGTTTTCGCCGCGGCGAGGTCCTTGTCGTTCTGTATTCCGTAATGGTCGGCGTGAATGGCTACCGGCACGGTGATCCCGAGCTCGTTGCAGGCCGCGTCGATCAGGGTCGCCATGTTCCAGTAGTTGATGGCGCAGTAGGCCTTCGCGCCCCCCTCGGATTTGGCTATTTCGAGTATCAGGGCGGCGTTGGCTCGCTGGGCAGCCTTCAGCGCCCCGCGTATGACGAAGCTGTTCCTGGCGTTGCAAGCGATCGCTATCGCCTTTCCCCGGGCGATCATCGCGCGGTCGATCACCTTGCCGCTCACCAGGAGCGCCTTTGAATTCGGGAAGAGCTTAAGTATGTTAGGCGGCCTTCCCACTTCGAGAGCTTTTATGAAATCCTTATCATGGTGAGCCATGGTGGGTCCTCCTGTGATCATTGTGTTCTGGAATTATCCCATTCTGGTAATCATAAATGAAAATTTCAATATTTTTTGGTGCCACCAGTAAAAATATGCCTTTAAATTATGTCTCATAGCTGTACGGCTTTTGGGTAATCGATGCTTATAGACAGATTGCATACTGTGTTTTCTACGAGGTGACACTTTTTTGTTACCGTGGGGCGCTTGCCGTGCCAGGGCATAAAAAACCCGGTGCAATTCGGCCCCGGGATTTTTTATGAATGGTTATTTGACTACTTGGAGACGGTGTAAGCGGTATCGCCCCAACGTAAATTCCAGTCTTTTGATTTTATACCGTTCTTTACGCTCCCCGGATATTTATCCAGGCCGGCTACGATTTTTACTTTAACATTGCCGCCTTGTTCCCTTGTTATAACACCTGCGTGCGCCGCGGCCAGGCACACTGACGAGTCGACCATATAGATGTCGGTTCCCCAGAGGGTTCCGCCCGTACATTTAGCCGGGCAGATCACGGTAAAAGTCGCGCCTTCCGACTTGTCCCATACTTTAACATCCCTGAGCTTCGTCACACATTCAACCGATACGGTTTTTTTGCACCCGATCATGATGCCTGCAAGTAAAACAATGGCCCCCAATATTATGATCGCATTTCTCATACAGAATGCCTCCTTCTGGTTTGTATCCCTATATCATATGGGCTGCGGGTGTCAATAATAATTATTGAAACCTGCGGATCGCATTGACCTCCCGATTTTTCACAGATAGTTATCCGTGGATTAATCTGTCCCACTGTCATTTTCTCCATTAAAATTGTGTAACAACAATCAGCCCCCGGTTGACTGAATATTGATATATTGTCACTCGCCGGGGCGGTGAATCATTCCCCGGAATTGTTCATTTTCTGGTGGACAAAAAATATCGTTTTTTAACCCTCATAGATATAGTTGAACCTCAAGCACCTTCGGGGTGGTTGGGATACGAAAACCATTCAATAGCATTGGAGTAGCCATATGGATTACGCCCAGATTGAAAAGCTCACCGAGAAGGTGAAGGCTGAAAACGATTTTATTGGAAAAATCAAATCGGAAATCGCCACTGTGATCGTGGGCCAGGAGGCCCTGATCGAGCGAATCCTGATATCCTACATGTCGTCGGGGCACGTTCTCCTGGAGGGCCTGCCGGGCCTGGCCAAGACCCTCGCCATCCGCGCATTTTCCCGGGCAATCGACACCTCGTTCCAGAGGGTGCAGTTTACGCCTGACCTCCTCCCGGCCGACCTGATCGGCACAAGAATATACAATCCAAAGGAGATGGATTTTTTTACCAAGAAGGGACCCATCTTCACGAACCTTCTCCTGGCCGACGAGATCAACCGCGCTCCCGCCAAGGTGCAGTCGGCGCTGCTTCAGTGCATGGAGGAAAAACAGGTCACCATTGGCGAGGAGACCTATCAGCTCGAGAAGCCCTTTATGGTCCTGGCGACCGAGAACCCGATCGAACAGGAGGGAACTTACCCGCTTCCGGAGGCCCAGCTGGACCGCTTCTTCATGAAGGTGCTGGTTGATTATCCCTCGCATCAGGAGGAGAAGGAGATACTGAACCGCTTCAGCGATATCAAGGTGGAAAACGTGAACAAGGTGCTTTCGCCGGATAAGATAGCGAAGAAGTCGGAGATAATCGAGAAGATATACATCGACGAGAAGCTGATCGATTACATCGTCACGATAGTAGGCGAAACGCGAAAGCCTGCGCGCAAGGAGCTGAAGAAATACATCGAGTTCGGCGCGAGCCCGCGGGCATCCATCGCCCTCATGAAGGCGTCGCGCTGCATCGCCTTTTTCCGCGGACGGGGGTTCGTCACGCCCGACGACATCAAGGAGATCGGCGCCGACGTGCTCCGCCATCGCATTATACTGTCGTACGAGGCGGAGGCCGACGGTAAATCGGCGGACGATGTCGTGCGGATGCTCTTTGACTCCGTGGAGGTCCCGTAATTGGAATCGCAGGAACTGGCGTTACTCAGGAAGATCCGGCTGCGGCCGGGCAAGAAAATCAACACCCTGTTCATGGGGGAGTACCACTCTGCCTTCAAGGGGCACGGGCTCTCCTTCGACTCGGTGCGCGAGTACCAGTACGGGGACGACGTCAGGAGCATCGACTGGAACGTGTCGGCGCGCATGCGCCACCTTTTCGTGAAGCAGTATATAGAGGAGCGGGAGCTCTCGGTGGTGCTCATGATCGACATGTCGGGCTCCACCGAGTTCGGCAGCGGCATGCGGAAGCGCGACCTCATTCTGGAGGTCGCCGCCCTCTTCCTGAACCTGGCGCAGATAAACCATGACCGGGTGAGCGTCTGCATCTTCACCGACCGGGTTGAGCGCTTCATACGGCCCAAGAAGGGCCGCCGGTTCATTCTAAAAGTGCTCGACGAGATTTTAAAGCACCGGCCGGAGGGAAGGAAGACCGATATATCGGGAGCCATCGATTTCATCCAGCGAGTGCTCAAGAAGCGGAGCATCGTATTCATCATCTCGGACTTTCTTTCAGGGGACGACGGCTTTGTGTTGAAGATGAAGCTGCTGGCGCGGAAGCACGATATCATACCGGTGCAGGTCTTTGACCCTCTGGAAAAGGAGTCCCGGTTCTTCGGCCTCACCGAGTTCGTGGACCTCGAAACGGGGAAGGTGTTCCTCTCGGACGCGGTCCCGGAAAAGGGGAATTTCCCGGCGCTCGCCGAGTTCAACGCCATATCGCTGAGCACGGCCGAGTCCATCGAGATACCGATCCTGAAGTTCTTCGAGAAGAGGAACAGGACACGTATTGTGCGCGGGTGATGCCTGTTATCCGCTATTCGTGCCGAGCGACTATGATAAATTTTCAAGTAGTGGTTGAAAATTCGCATTGATGAGCAATGACAATCATTGCAAGTATCCCCTCCCAGTATAAATAAAATTTCATTTTTAAAATAAATATACTTGACTAAATACTGCTGCTTGTTGGGATAAACTAACAAATTCAATAACGCCTTATTGATTTGAATATTGCAGTTTTTTTGAAAGGGAGACATGTGATAAAAATATTACAACGGGGGGAGAGTTATGCTCAAACGATTTAAAGGAGTGGTGCTTGCTGTCTTTATCATGCCGATAATTGCCTTTTCAGGATGCGATTTTGGCGATAAGGAAAAAGATAATTCGGCGGTCCTGTTTTTGCTGTTAGCCAGCTCGTCGAATTACGGTTCGGTGGATTTTTCATATGGTGGAACTGATACGGGGGGATCAGCTGACAACTGGAGATCAGGCGGATTTGGCGACCCCGGTAGCGGTTCCTATCAGCAGGCATCATCGGAAGGTGCTGCACAGTTCTGGATTATCCTGACAGGAGGGCATGCTGTTGCTGATTATGATCAGGATAATGTTGAAATAATTTTTAACATTAATGGATATTCCTATACTACTGTTACAGGTAGAGCCTTTACTTTGAGCATATCTTCTTGGCCGGGTGAAGGTGGTTTTGCTGAGGGTACCTTTAGTGGAACACTTGAGCGAGTTGATAATAGTGCCCACACTGCTACCATATCTGGAGGAACTTTTAGAGTCAAAATATTGAATTAGACCTATAGCGCTTCCTGTCCGCTTTGCGGGCAGGAAGCGCTATATTCGCCTTTTCTGTCGCTTTGCTACGATAATTCCAATTGACAAAAACCCGCATACTCATAATGTAGTTCCCGTGCTTGTAACATTTGCGCCCGTCCTGAATCGAATAGTCCTATGATTTTCTCGCATTATTTTTCAATATTTTATAAGATAAAACCTGCTCAAAACCAGCAAAGCATGTTACTGTGCGCCGTTGCATTTGTGTTATGGTTGTGCGCCGCTTATAAAGCGACCGCCGCCGAGCCGCCCAAGATCAAGGCCGTGGTGAAGCCCGACAAGGCCACGGTGGGCTCGATTCTCGATTACCGGGTCAACGTGGCGGGCATGAATATCGGCACAATCGAGATCGTTCCGCCTGAAAAGCGCGAATGTTATCCTGAGCCGAAGAAAGAGGAACAGGCGAAGAAAAAGAGTGATAGGGGCGAGGACGCGGAAGAAGACCCGGCGCACTATGTTCCCCTGTACATCATACATTCCGTAAAAAAGGACGACCGGTCCGACAAATCCATGACCGATATCACCGTGTCGATGCAGCTGTCATTTTACCGGCCCGGCACGTGGGCCCTCCCGGACATCGAGATCAGGGGAGCGGATGGCATCGCCATCGGGTATAAGGTGCCGACCGTTGAGATACTCGCGGTTAACGAAAAGGGCGAGTATCAGGAGATAGAGCCGCCTCTTTCGCTCGGCGGCAACTACTGGCGCCTTGCCTTCCTGGCCATGGGATTGATCGCTCTGGGAGTCGCCGCATTCTTTGCGTATCGTTACATCCGGAGAGTGTGGGAGGAAAGAAGGGCCGCCCCGATCGTCATTCCGCCAATAGAGACATTCATGTCGGATTTAGAAAAGTTCAATGGAGACAGGCTGATAGATGAGGGTAAGATCGAGGAGTTCGTCTTCGGCATATCGATGATTTTCCGGAAGTTCCTCTCGTCCCAGTTCGGCTTTGACGCGACCGATATGACCACTTACGAGATAGAGAGAAAAATCATGAAGGTATTCCCGAGGAGCCTGTATGACCGGCATGCCGGCGATATCGTGCAGGGACTCAATCTCTGGGACCTTTCGAAATTTGCGGAGTTCACCCCGTCAGGAGACATGCTTCGCGCGAGCCTGGCGAAAACGATAGAGCTGGCCAAGAACCTTTCCGGGGAGGCGGACGATGGCGCACCTCGAGTTTAAAAATGCCATGTTCCTCCTCCTGCTCGTCCCGTGGGCGGCGATGATCTTCTGGTTTTTCTTCCGGCGGATCTACAACCGGGAGGCCGCTGTCGCCATATCGTCCGAGCGGGTGTTTCGCGCGAGGGAATCGGTTCGCGCCCGGACCTACCGGTTTCTCCCCGCGCTCCGGTTTGCCGCGGTACTTCTGCTCATCATCGCCATGTCCAGGCCGGGGAAGGGCATCCATTATTCAAGCATCAAGAACCTGGGCATCGACATCATGGTTGCCATGGACGTTTCGCTCTCCATGCTGGCCGAGGACTTTCAGCCGAAAAACCGGCTGGCGGTGTCCAAGCAGGTGATCGGTGACTTCGTGGGACGCCGCAGGGCCGACCGGATCGGGATGGTGGTGTTTGCCGGCGAAGCGTATCTGCAGTGTCCGCTGACTCTCGAGCACCGGATGATCAATGATATCGTGAACGAGGTGGATTTCGAGTCCGTTCACGTTGACGGTACGGCCATCGGCGACGCGATCGCCCTTGCCACGGCGCGTATGATGGACAGCAAGGCCAGGAGCAGGGTTATCCTTCTGGTCACCGACGGGATGAACAACCGCGGGAGCATCGACCCGGAGACCGCTGCGAAGGCCGCCGCGGAGATGGGGATCAAGATATACACGGTCGGCATCGGGAAGAAAGGGGAGGCGGTCCCGTACCCGACCGGGATACCGATGATGAAGCAGCACGTCGTAATCGACCTGGACGACGAGATGCTGAAAAAGGTTGCGGAGACCACCGGCGGCAGGTATTATAACGCCACTTCGAGCGGCGTGCTCTGGCAGAACATCAAGGACATCGACCGGCTTGAGAAGAGCCAGGTCGAGATAAAACAGTACCATGAGTTTTACGACCGGTTCCAGTGGTTTCTCCTGGCGGCCGCGGCGCTGTTTTTCGCGGAAATATTTCTACGGTCGGTTTTTTATCGTAAGGTTCCATGAGTATGGCGGCCCCGGAGGCGCGTTCCCGTGAACGCGCCTCCGGGGCCGCGGTAAAAGGCATACGGATGATCCAATTCGGCAACTATACATATCTGGTCTACATCGTTTCGGTTTCTGCGGTGGTGATGGCGCTGTATGCCGCCTATCTCCTCTGGAAACGGCATGCGGTGGCGCTTATGCAGAGGGGCGTCGCGCGCGACCACCTGATCAGGGGCTCGCAGACTGTGGGGAAGATCAAAAGTGTCCTTATGGCCGTCTCAATCGCACTGTGCGCTCTGCTTCTTCTCAGGCCCCAGTGGGGCGAGCAGGTCAGGGAGGTTCACAGCGAGGGCTCCGATGTCCTCATCGCCCTGGATGTGAGTCCCAGCATGCTCGCGCAGGACGTTAAGCCGAGCAGGCTGCAGCACGCCAAGGACGCGGTGCGCTGGCTCGTGGAGTCGCTCAAAGGCGACCGGGTCGGGCTTGTGCTTTTTTCCGGCGACGCGTTTCTCCAGTGCCCTCTCACCAACGACTACGGCGCCTTCATGATGTTCCTGGACGCGGCGTCGCCCGACTCCATACATCTCAAGGGGACCGACATCGGCATGGCCCTGCGTCAGGCCTACCGCGTTTTCAAGGACAAGCGCCTTACCTCGCGAATGCTGGTGATCATAACCGATGGTGAAGATCACGAGGGCACGGCGGAGGAAGCGGCGAAGATGTTCCGCAAAATGGACGTGGCGGTCTACACGGTAGGCATCGGGACGGGGTCCGGTGAGGTGATCCCTGCGACGGGCGACGACGAGACCGCCGATAATTATTACCGCGACGGCTCGGGGAAGCTGATAAAGACAAGAAAAGACGCCTCGTTTTTAAAGAGAATCGCGGGTCTAACTCGCGGCGCTTACATCGACATATCGGGGAGTTTTTCCGATCTCAGCTTCATTATCGGCATCATCAATGACCAGCGCCGCAACGAATACGGATCCCGGATTATTAAGGAACCCCGCGAGCATTATCAGATTTTCACCCTCCTCTTGATCATGCTCCTTTCGCTCGAGCTGATGCTTCCTGAGCGGAAATGGTGATGCGCGCCGACCGTCCTGCCGGTCGGTTTCAATCGATCTATTAAGCACGTTTCTGATATCAGAAACCAGCCGGTTTCTGGGTGATAAAAATCATTGACACCCCTTGGCGACAATCCAAATCTTCAGTATTATTTTTTCAGGCAGTAAAGAGCGATGCTTGGCATCATGTTAGGAGGGAGCAATATAACAGGTGTATGAAGAATGAAATATGCAGAGTACTGCTGGTGACTGACAATGTGGCCATGGTCACGGCGATAACCGGGTTCCTTGATGGAGAGAGGTTTTCCATCTCGACCTGTCCGGGCAGCAACAGGATCATCAGGATTGTCTCCTTGATGCTCGAGAAGGAGCGGTTTGACGCGGTCATCATCGATATGGTCGCCCTGATATACGCCGGGAACGAGCTTCTCAAGGAAGTGAGGAAGGCTGCTATGCGTCCGGCGGTCATCCTGATTACCGGCAACAGCGCGGCGGCGATGGCAATGGATTACATCAACAGGGGGGTGAGCGATATCCTCACCCGCCCGGTCAATCGCGACCACCTTCTGATGGTGCTGAATAGGGTCATGGAACGCAAACAGATGCTGGCGGAGGCGCAGGAGCGCGAGCCGTACCGGCAGACCCGGCTCGTTGACAGCCTTACCGGCCTCTATAACAGGAGTTATTTCCGGGAGCGGGTCGAGCAGGAGATCTCCTTCTCTCGCAGAAAGAAGGGGAAGTTTTCGGTCATCTTCATGGAGATACACAACCTGAAAAAAATTAATGATGATTTCGGCAGAGAGGCCGGCGACGATCTTCTGAAGAGCGTGTCGGCGAACATCCAGGAATTGTGCCGCGATTGCGATACCATCGCCCGCTGCGGCGGCGACGAGTTTGGGATTATTCTGCCGGACGCCTCATCTGAAACGGTGCAATCGGTCGCCGGGCGCATCCTGGGGGCGGTTTTGTCCGGACGGTACCTCTGCATCAACAACGGCCCGGTCGCCGCCTCCATCGGCATATCGTCTTTCCCGAAGCATGCCGAGGAGCCGCGGGAGTTGCTCAGAAAGGCTGACCGTGCCCTCACACACAGCAGGGAATCCGGGAGCAATCGGTACACACTCTATATCAGCGAATTAAACGGCCATCCCGCATAGGCCCGCGTAACTTTTTTGCTTGCGCGAAACACATATCTTCTATCAGTATTACTCCAGTGACAGGTAATTGAGAATGGGGCTGTCTCGCATCCCCCCTAAATCCCCCGAAGGGGGACTTTAAAGAATTAAGAACTGAAAAGCCCCCCTCTGGGGGGTGGGGGGTGTCGCAAGCTATATTTAGGACAGTCCCGTGTCATGGCGAGCGCACCCTTCGACTCCGCTCAGGGTAAACTCCGTCGAGGCAGGCGACGCCATCTTGATTGGGAATAAAACATGATTGCAAGAAAAATATTGATGTTTTCAGTATTGATCCTTTCGGTGTTTTCCATCGCGTGGCTCGATCCCTACCGTGACGCCGTCTCCAGCGGCAATGATGAATACGGCAGTAAGAAATACAACAATGCAAAGCGGTATTATGAAAAGGCTGAAAAATATGCGCCGGCTGAGGACGATAAGAAAAAGCTCTCCCTGAATATGGCCGACGCGGATTTCATGCTTGAAGATTACGACGGCGCCATTGCTGGCTTCCAGAGGGCGATTCAATCTGACGACCGGGAGGTGCAAAAGAAAGCCTTTTTCAACACCGGGAATGCCTACCTCAAGCAGGGAAATTACCGTGAGGCGATTAATGCATATGTAAACGCCCTTAAAATCGATCCAAATTATGATAAGGCAAAGAAGAATATCGAGTATATCCTCAAGCATATGAATAACAAGGATAACAAGAGGGATAATAAAGATAATAAAGATAAAGACAAGAGGAAGGACTCAGATAAATCACAGCAAAACAAGAAGCAGGACCCGAAACGGCAGCAGGGGAAGGACCGGCAGCAGGCCGACAACCAGATGAACAGGGAGCAGATTCAGAACATTCTCCGTTCCCTTCAGCAGAGCCCTGTTCGTCGCCAGAAAGGGAGCAGCGGCGAGAGGAGGAAGCTTGAGAAATTCTGGTAAGATAGTTCTCTCCGCGTTGTTGGCGATCGGTCTCGCAATGCCGATGTCCGCGGCACAGCTTGAGACCGACATCGACGACGTGTCGATTGAGGCGGGCGGCACGACAACGCTCAGGGTCCGACTCTCGGGCGACCCGGCCGACGTCAAGACCCTGAAATTCCCCTCCGTCCCCGGGCTCCGGATTGAGTATTCCGGGATGGAGAGAAGCTTTGAGTACATCAACGGCAAGTCGTGGTCCGGTGCCAAACTCCTCTTCACCATCACCGGCCTGAAGCGGGGGACCTACCGAATTCCCTCCTTTGTGTTCCAGCGCGGCAAGGAGCGGATGCAATCCCGCGAAGTGAGCCTTACCGTAACGGCGGGAGGAGAGGACGGCACGACCGCTGTGGCGGATGTCAAGAGCGCGGTGGAGCTCTCTTCTGCCAGCGCCTATGTCGGGCAGCCGGTGATCATGCGCTATTACATTATGACCGCCGGCCTCCGCGCCGCGGTGAACCAGTTTAACGATTACCCTGACACCAAGGGATTCGCCATAAAGACCATCGACGATCCCGCCCACGAGGAACGGCGCATTCGCGAGGGCGACTACGAGAAGGCGCACCTTGTGACCTTTGCGCTTATACCGGCGGGTCCGGGAAATTATCGTGTCGGCGGCGGGTCCGCCGTACTGACGGTTGAGGCCCCGGCGCGCCGCCGTGGCGGGCCGGACTTTTTCGGCATGAATTTTCCCGGCTTCACCCGCCGGCAGGTCCTCGAGTTCGAGACCAGGCCGCTCGCCATTCTCCCCCTGCCGGCGGCGGGCAGGCCCGATAATTTCCAGGGCGATATCGGCTCATTCAGCATCAGGGCCGATGTGCCCGACGGCGAGATCACGGTGTTCGAGGAAAAGAAGATCGCCGTGACAGTGGAGGGTGCCGGGAACCTGGCGACCATGACGAAGCCGGTCCTCGAGCGCGAGGTCCCCGGGCTCAAGGTCATAGCCGAGGAGGGAGAATCCTCCATCAGTATCGAGGGCGGAAGGCTCCGCGGAAGCAAAAAGTTTACTTATACCCTCATTCCCGAGAAGGCGGGCGAGGTGAAGGCGGGCCGGCTCAGGCTATCCTTTTTCAATCCTGACAGCGGCCGGTACGAGACAGCAGAAACGAAAGAGATAGCGTTTGTGGCGAAGGGAGACGGCACGCGCCAGGGAGTCCGATTTGACGATGACGCCGAGAAGAAGATAGACCTGAATCCTCTCTATTTTGTCCTCATTGCCTTGGCCCTGGCGGGGGCCATAGCCTTCGTAACCTTCTGGGAGCGGAGGAGGTTTCGCATGGTCGCCCACGGAACGGATGCACAGGCCGGCAGGGAAGATCATCCCGAAGTTTTCCAGGGGCGGGACTACATCGCCGAAGCCGGCAGATGCGCTGAGCGGAACGACAGGGACGGCTTCCTGGGGTCGGCGGAGAAAGCCCTTGACCAGATAAAGAAGGGCTACGGCGATGCGGTCTCGGAGGGCGCCGGAGCCGCCATCGCGCGCGCCAAGGATGAAATTTACGGGTACCGGTTCGGCCGCGGCGCCATCTCACCTGCCGATATGAAGCGCCTTCTTGAAGAGATTGTGCGACTTAAAGCATCCCGGTAGAGGCGAGGTCATACATGTTTTTTCGATTCCTGCCAGAGCCTCTCCATTTCATCGATTGTCATCTCTTCCAGGTTTTTCCCGATTTCGTTCGCCCGTTTTTCGATATACTTGAACCGTGCTGTGAACTTGTCGATCGTTTTCATCAGGGCGTCTTCCGGGTTGATGTTCATGAAGCGGAGAAGGTTGGCGATGCTGAAGAGAATGTCTCCGGCCTCCTCGGCGGCCTGCTCCCTGTTCGGTGACGCGATTGCGGCCTTGAGCTCGGCCACCTCCTCGTCCAGCTTCGCCGATACGTCCTCGATGCGCTCCCAGTCGAAGCCGACACGTGATGCCCGCTGCTGTATCCGGTAGGCCTTGAGGAGGGACGGCATATGCCTGGGTACGCCGTCGAGCAGCGACTCGCGGCCGGGCTTTTCCTCTTTCTTGATTTTTTCCCATTGCTCGACGACCTGGTCCGATTCAGCCAGGCGTTCGCCTCCGAACACGTGGGGGTGCCTCAGGATGATCTTGTCGATAATAGACTGCGCCACGTCGTCGATGGTGAAGTCCCCCCGCTCCCGCGCTATCTCCGCGTGCAGGTATATCTGCAGCAGTACATCGCCCATTTCTTCCTTTACATGGGCCGGATCGCCGCTCTCTATGGCGTCAAGCGCCTCGTACGCCTCCTCGATGAGATAGGGCCTCAGCGAATCGTGGGTCTGTTTTCGGTCCCAGGGGCAGCCGTTCTCGGCCCTGAGGGCTGCGACGATCTCGGCGAACCGGTAGAGGGGGCGTGTTTCCTTGAATTTCATGGCGCGTCTGCTCCGTTACAGTTTGCAGATACGATGCTTCATCGCTTCTGCCGGAGTCAATACCTTTTCGGGCGCCGTGATGGCGGGGGATTGCCCGACCGGGCCTTTGCGTTGATAAGGGCCTCATATGCACTTAACTCTTGACAGGATAGTACTTGTTGGTTAGCCTACCATCTCCGGTCGGGCCCCGGCCGGATTAGTGACGGGGAGTCGCAGATGCAACGCGAAATCATTTATGACACTCTCGAGACGTTCCTCGGTGCGCTCAGGGAGAATTCCATCAGCAAGATAGCCTTCGGCGAGACCAGCGAGAAGCGAGCTTTGGAGGTGGAACCGGGGAAACTCCAGATCGTTCACGTGGAGCGTGTCGATCTGCTCGGCTACCGCGATTCGGCAATATACAAGTGCGTCCTGAAAGACGTTGATCGCGATGCCCTTGCTGATCGTTTGACCGCTGAAGGATTCGAGGTCACGCGGCGGAGCAGGAACATCACCTGAGGAAGGGCCATGGCGGCGTTACTGGAAGTCAAAAACCTGTGTGTCCGGTTCCCCCAGTCGGAGGGGGATGTTCTCGCGGTGCGGGACGTTTCGTTCTCCCTCCAGAGGGGCCGGACCCTTGGTTTCGTGGGGGAATCCGGGTGCGGCAAGTCGGTCACCGCGTATTCGGTCCTCCGTCTCGTTCCCCCGCCGGGGGTGATTGACGCCGGCGCGATATCCTACCAGGGGCGCGATATCATCGGCATGGACGACGAAGAGATCAGGAAGGTGCGGGGGAAGGAGATCGCCATGATCTTCCAGGAGCCGATGACCTCGCTCAATCCCGTGTTCACCGTGGGGTACCAGATTGCGGAGAACATTATCCTCCACCTGGGGATGCGGAAGCGGGAGGCGAGAGAGTATTCGGTCGAGTTGCTCAACAGCGTGGGCATACCCGACCCCGCGGACCGGTTCAATTCATATCCCCATGAGCTGTCCGGCGGCATGCGCCAGCGGGCGATGATCGCCATGGCGCTTTCAACGTCGCCGTCAGTACTGATCGCCGACGAGCCTACCACGGCGCTTGACGTCACCATACAGGCCCAGATACTCGATCTTCTTCTCAGGCTTCAGGCGGAGCGGCGCATGTCGCTCCTCCTTATCACCCATGATCTCGGGATTGTGGCGAATATCGCGGATGAAATCGCGATCATGTACGCCGGGGAGATCGTTGAATTCGGGAAAACACGGGACATCTTCAGGAAGCCGGGACATCCCTACACGCGCGGCCTCTTTCGTGCGATCCCGCGCATAGGGAGGAAGAAGGCGGAACTCAGGACAATCCCCGGGACAGTTCCCTCCATGACGGCTGTGCCCGCCGGGTGCGTTTTCTCACCCCGGTGCGACAGCAGGATCGCTCGGTGCGACCGGTCGCCTGTCGGGCTGTCGCGCCGCAAGGGCCGCGCCGTCCGGTGCATTCGCTATAAGGCGAATTGAATTAGCTGAGTTCCTCCAGCCGCGCGGCGAAGCTTTCCACGTTCATTTTCCGGTTCTCACTAAGCATGAGATAGATTTCCTCGGCTATCACGGAGGCGATCATCTCCTTGGCGGAGGCCTCATCGTGGCCATTTTCAAGGAGCCGATCAAAGGCGGCTTTGGTTACCGGCGGATCGTTGTCCCTGATCTGCGTCTCCACCGACTGGATTACGATTTTATGTAGATTGAAATCGTCTTCGATATTCATCGCATGTCCCCCCACGCGTTTTGTACTTCATGCTTTCTGCCGGGCCACGGCTGTTCGCTGCCCCGAGGTAATCATTCTACAGTAATGCAGAATTATTACAAGAAAAATTCCATCCTGAAATACATGAGTTTTTATCGTCAGTAATGATCTATTTTTACCGATTTTTTGAGCAGCGAGCCCCGTTGTAGGGCGGAAGAGGCGCGGGGCCGGTAGGGCCGTTATTCACACGTCGTAGTTCCGCTGGAGGTTCTTGTAGGACAGGGCCTCGAGTATATGGTTTTTCCTGATGGTGCCCCCGCCCGCGAGGTCCGCGATGGTGCGCGCGGTTTTCAGTATTTTGAAAAACGAGCGGGCCGTAAGGGCGGTGCGCATGACAGCGGCCTCCAGCACCGCCTCGGCGTCAGCGTCAAGCCGGCAGTGGTCTCGGATCTCCCCGGGCGTCATCCGGGAATTGTAGCGCGTCGCGCTCTCGTCGAACCGATTTTTCTGCCTTTCCCGCGCGGTTTTCACACGCTCAAGTATAGCCGCTGATTTCTCGCAGGAATGAACCTCGAGAAGGTCCCGGTGGGGGACCCTCCCCACCAGCACCTCGATGTCGATCCGGTCAAGGATGGGGCCCGCGATCTTCTGGAAGTGGCTCCTCACCTGGTGCGGCGGGCAGACGCAGGGGATCTCGCCGTCGAAGAGATAGCCGCACCGGCACGGGTTGCTCGCCGCCACCAGCATGAAGTCAGCCGGGAACCGGAACGTACCGAGGGCGCGCGATACCGTTATCTCGTAGTCCTCGAGGGGCTGGCGGAGCGCCTGGATTACGTTGTTTTTAAATTCCACGAATTCGTCCAAAAAGAGGACACCATTGTGCGACAGTGAGACCTCGCCTACAGTGGGGAACGTTCCCCCGCCGGCGAGGGCCACGTCGGAAGAGGTGTGGTGCGGCGAACGGAAGGGTGGATGTGTGATAAGGCCACCCCCTGATTTGAGTTCACCGCCCACACTGTGTATCATCGTGGTTTCGATTGCCTGCTCTTTTCCGAGCGGCGGCAGGATCGAGGGTATCCGCTTGGCCAGCATGGTCTTTCCCGATCCGGGCGAACCGTACAGGAGGATGTTGTGGTGCCCGGCGGCGGCTATCTCAATGGCTCGCTTGGCCGTCTCCTGCCCCCTGACATCGGAAAAATCCGGGCCGGCGTGGGGGTCATCACATTCCCTGCCGTCGCGGAACGGACCGAACTCACCCCGAAGCACCGACAGAGTCTCGGCGAGTGTTTTGACCGGGAAGACCTCGATCTCCCGTATTGCCGCGGCCTCATGCCGGTTTTCGTACGGCACGATAACGGAGCGGTATCCGCCGCGGTAGATGGCAATCGTCATCGATATGACGCCTCGCACCGGCTTGACCCGTCCGTCAAGTGAAAGCTCGCCCACCATCGGTATGGCCGCCGGGTCGATGCCGGCCTGACCCGTTGCGTGCAGAATCGACATGGCGACCGGCAGGTCGTAGGTGGCCCCCTGTTTCTTGAAGCCGGCCGGGGCCAGGTTGACCACGAAGTTGCGCGGCGGGAACTCAAACCCCGAGTTCTCTATGGCGGACCTGATCCGTTCGCGGGATTCGCGGATGGTCGAGTCCGGGAGGCCCACAATCGTGAACCCCGGGAGCCCGCGTATGATGTCGACCTCCACCTCGATAATTCTGGCGTCTATGCCGTGGATCCCGAATGAGATTGATTTGGAGAGCACAGGTGTTACCTCCGGGTTTGTTTGATGGCCCCGGAGGATATACGAACGGGCGTGAGAGATAGTAAAAAAATTTTTTCCAGACCGGGTAATTTTTGATTTAACCCGGGGTCAGAGTAACGGGTTCCCGATAGTTATCGGTTACTCTGACCCCGGAACATCTACCGGAGGGAGTCGATTGCCTCCATGACCGCCTCCGGATGGACGAACTGAACCATGTGGCCTGTGTTTTTGAGGACATTCAGGCGCGCGTTTCGGATTTTTTTCCGGATATCGATCGAATGCTCCACCGGGACAAGTTTGTCGCTGTCTCCATGTATCAGATATACAGGCTTTAAGATGCCCTGACACATCGGCATTATTTCCCCGATGCTCTTGTTGTAATAGACCTCTTCGTGAGCAATGGTCATGATTACTTTTGTCTGGAGCCATATCGGGGACCTGGTCTCTATCAGTTCTTTTGATAGAAAAGAACTGTTCGGATCGAATGCCCGCGATAATCCCTCCTCGATCATACCGCTGCCGAGGAGCCGTGAGCCGACCACGGCAAAGCCGCGGCCGATTCCGGGGAGGGTGTTGATTCTGTATATCGGCAAGGGGCCTTCGCCGGGTTTGCTTCCACCGGCGATCGAAACAAAGCACTTCACCTGCTTCGGGTTCCGGACGGCCATGGCATAGGAAATGCTTCCCCCGTACGAGTGGCCGACCACGATTACGTCTTTCAGCTTAAGATGATCGATTAAGAGGAGCGCGATGTCCGCGTTCTGCTTGAGATTATATTCCAGGTCCACAGCGCTGCTGAAGCCGTGCCCGGGCCGGTCATAGGCCGTTACGCGGTATTGTGCCGCGGCTGCCCGAATGATCGGGTCCCAGTCTTCAATCGAGCCGGGAAGGCCGTGAATGAGGAGAATGTCCGGACCGTTCCCGGTTTGATAGCACCTGATTTTTTCCCCCGCAATCGATACATAATGTCCCCTGTAGTGCTCCGGAATCCTGATGTCGTCTCCGCTTGCGATTCCCATGATAAGTAACGCAATAATCGGGAGAATAAAAATAATGACAATGATAGTCAGAGTTTTTTTCATAGTACCTCCCACTTCCAGTATCTGTCCATCAATGAAAATATATGTGTCCGGTAATAATGCCCGGATCGATCCATTAAATCAATAACAAAATAGAAGAAATGTCCGCCTGCCGGTTGTTGAAAGCCACGTCGCTGATGAATAAAAGGGTAAAATGAGAGGAGAAATCTCGCATTTTTATTTGACAATCGGAGCCGGGAGCCCGCCGTTATAGTGTATGATGCAACTCGGGAAGATAACAGTCGCTGGCCCCCTCATGCTCGCGCCCATAGCCGGTTTCACCGATTCGCCGTACCGGAGGATCGCGCTCCGGCATGGGGCCGGGCTCGCCGTGACCGAGCTGGTGTCCGCGGAGGGAATCGTGCGGATGAATCGCAAGACGGCCGAGCTCCTGCGTTTCCACGAGGAGGAGAGGCCCATCGCCATACAGATTTTCGGAAACAGGCCGGAGGTCATGGCAGACGCCGCCGCGGTTGTTGAGGGCCTGGGCCCCGATCTGATTGATATCAACATGGGCTGCCCGGCGCGGAGGATCTGCAATGCCGGTTCGGGCGCGGCTCTCCTTCTGGAGCCGAAGAAAATGTTTGCGATTGCCTCGGCGATCACGGCGAGGGTTCGCCTCCCGGTGACCGCCAAGATTCGCATCGGCTGGGACCATGAAAACCTCACGTATCGTGACGCGGTGAAGGCGCTTGAAGAAGCCGGCGTGGCGTGTATATTCGTCCACGGCAGGACGCGGGCCCAGCAGTACGGGGGCGCGGCTGACTGGGATGTTATAAGGGAAATCGTCGGACGCGCGTCCGTGCCGGTCGTGGGAAACGGCGATATCACGACCCATGGCGAGGCGCTTGACCGCATGGAACAGTCCGGCTGCAGGGCGGTCATGATAGGCCGCGGCGCGCTCGGCAATCCATGGATCTTTTCAGGCGAGGCGCCCGCCATCGCGGAGGTGGTCGCTCTCGTCAAGGAGCACCTTGACCTCATGATTGAATTCTGCGGCGAGCGGGGCATCATCCTCATGAGAAAGCATTTTGTTCGCTATATCCACGCCTTTCCCGGCGCGCGGACTCTCCGAAAGGAACTGGTCACTGCCGCGACCAGGGAGGAAATACACCGCATACTTGATTCTATCGTGTGACCTGTCTGTCGCCTCGCGGTGAGATCAGCGCGTCGATGCGCGCGAGGAGATCGCTGGAGCTAAATGGCTTTATCAGAAAATCATCGACGCCGTATGGCATTTCTTTTATTTCTTCCGTAATCTCGGCTCGCGCGGTGAGCATGATGACCGGGATGTGCCTGAGCGCGCCGTCTTCCTTGATCTTCCGGGTCAGGTCGTAGCCGCTCATCACCGGCATCATCACGTCGGTGATGATAAGCGATGGCATAATCTCGCGCGCCTTATCGAGCCCCTCTTTCCCGTTTGTCGCGCAGTGGATGATGAACCTTCGCTCGAGGAGGGTGGTGAGGAACTTCCGCATTTCAAGGTTATCCTCCACGATCAGGATGGTCATCCCGGAACCCCCGACCGGGGCAGGCGGTTCCGCCGGGACGTCGGTATCTTCGATCAGGTCCCGTATCTCCGCGAGCCGGATTTCACGGAAAGTATGCTCTCTGTCCTCGCCCGCCGCGGCTCTCCGGACGTGTGTAAGGCCCGTGAAGTGGTCGCTTCCTGTGGGGAGGGATATTCGGAAGAGCGTTCCATGGTCCTCGGGATGGTCGTCGATGAATCTGCTCTCCACGGATATGCTGCCGCCATGCATTTCGATGAATTCCCTCGCGAGGGAGAGACCGATGCCGGTGCCGCCGTACCGGCGCGTCGGGCCCGTGTCGACCTGGCTGAAACGGTCGAAGATGATGCCGATCCTGTCCGTAGGGATGCCGGTGCCGTTGTCTTCGAATTCGATGATACACCGCCCGCCCTCATCGCGTATGCGGATGGAGATGGCCCCGCCGGGCGGGGTGAACTTGAGGGCGTTAGAAAAAAGGTTCATGAAAACCTTATCCATCTTTTCGGCGTCAAAGCAGAGAGTTATAGAATCGTGCGTCGACGCGATCCCGAGTGATATGCGCCTCAGCTCCGCGACGGGGTTGACTGTGTCGACATATAATCGGATAAAACCGACAATGTCCTTTTCCGCGACGGTCATGGTCATGCGTCCCGCCTCGAGTTTTGATATGTCAAGAAGATCGTTGACCAGCCTGAGGAGTTTGACGGCGTTGCGCTCTATGTTTTTAAGGAACCCTTTGTCCCGGTCGACTTCCTGCTCGCCGCGAAGGGCCGATTCGATCGGTGTGAGTATAAGCGTGAGCGGGGTCCTGATCTCGTGCGAGAGATTGGAGAAGAAATTCGATTTGATCCGGTCCATTTCCCTCAGCTTTTCATTTGCCATGTTAAGCTCGCCGGTTCGTTCCCGCACTTTTACCTCGAGGTTCATGTTTAAATCGAGGTTTTTTTCAATTTCCTCTTCCGCGAGATGGAGGGCGCGCCTGTAGATTCTGAAAATATAGTATGATATCAGGCTGATGAAGACGATGGCCGCTGTTACGTCAGCCAGGTAGTCGGAAAGCGCGTAGAGCGAGAGGTTGAACCGGACCTTTGCATAGTAGGCGAAAAAGAGAAATATGATGAGATTTACGGCTCCGTAGATAAAAATGCTGGATTTTCTCTCCGAGACCACGAGCGGCGTCAGCACAAGGAGCCCGGGGATGTACAGGATCGTGTCAAGGACGACGAGTGAGTCGGTGTTTGTATTGAAGAAGAGCGTGGTCCAGGCGCCAAGGAGGGTGATACAGAGCACAAGATGCGCCGAAATGCTGAACCGGCCCGCTCTCAGCAGCAGAATCGCGATGAAGTTCAGAATGAAGCCCGTGGCAAGAGGCCCGATGACGGATATCGAGTTGTCGCCGCGGGCGAGGTTGGTGATTATCAATATCAGCATGAACAGCATGATGAGAAAGCCGATCGTGAGAATCACCCTGGATTTTTGCTGGAGGACGAAATCGGTGTTTTCGTATTTTTTAAGAAAGAAACGATTTATTTTATTCCACATGGTCCTCCTGTTTTCAGGGAAACCGGAACTCGGTTTCGGAATACCGAAGGTTTAAAAACATTGAGAAATGGAGTTCCGTCCACTCTTATAATTTATATGAATGAAATTCAGATTGTCAATTATAAATAACGAATTTTATCGTCCATAAAAATCTTGACTATATCAAGGTTAATTTTATTAATGCATCATGCTCCTATGTGGGAGCAGGCCAGATCGACATAATCAGCCATTAGCTGTTCCGGCGCTAATACCCCGCCCAGGGGCGGTCCCCGGGCGGAGCCCGTATCACCGGCACGGACGCTGTAATTAAGGAGAAAAATTGTGAAGTCATGTCCGATTCCCGAGGCAATTGAGGAGATTCGCGCGGGAAGGATAATTATCCTTGTCGACAACGAGGACCGTGAAAACGAGGGCGACCTAGTCATTGCCGCGGAGTTCTGCACCCCGGAAGTCGTCAATTTTATGGCCACCCATGGGAAGGGGCTCATTTGCGTGCCTATGACCCAGGAGCGGGCACGGAGCCTTGAACTGGACCTGATGGTGGAGGACAACCAGGACAAGTACGGCACCGCCTTTACTGTCTCCGTTGACGCGCGCGAGGGCACGACGACCGGCATATCGGCGCATGACCGCGCCGCGACGGTAAAGGTGCTTATCGGCGATACGACCGTTCCCGGCGATCTCCGCAAACCGGGTCACATTTTTCCGCTTGCGGCCCGCAACGGCGGCGTGCTGGTGCGCGCCGGCCACACGGAGGGGGTGGTTGATCTCACGCACCTGGCCGGTCTCAGGCCGGCCGGCGTCATCTGCGAGATCCTCAACGAGGACGGCTCCATGGCGCGGCGTCCCGACCTTGACAGCTTTGCCGAGAAGCACCGGCTGAAGATCGCCACGATAGCGGACCTGATCAAGTTCCGGCAGCACAAGGAGCGGCTGGTGCGCCGCATTTCCGAAGCGGTCCTTCCCACCATGTACGGCGATTTCAGTATAATCGCCTACGAGACGGAGGTGGGTCAGGCCACCCACGTCGCCCTGGTCAAGGGGAGCGTGGAGGGAAAGGAGAACGTGCTGGTGCGCGTCCATTCGGAGTGTCTCACCGGCGACGTTTTCGGCTCGCTTCGCTGCGATTGCGGGTCGCAAATACACCGGGCGATGGAGATGGTCGAGCGCGAGGGCCAGGGGGTCATCCTCTACATGCGCCAGGAGGGTCGCGGGATAGGCCTCGGCAACAAGATCAAGGCCTATCATCTCCAAGATAAGGGCCTGGACACCGTCGAGGCCAACATCGAACTCGGGTTCCCGCCTGACCTCCGTGATTACGGGATCGGAGCCCAGATCCTCGTTGATCTGGGACTCCACAGGATACGGCTTCTGACCAACAATCCCAAGAAGGTGATCGGCCTAGACGGCTATGGCCTTGAGATCGTCGAGCGGGTGCCGATTGAGGTTGAGCCCCATGAAAGGAACGTGGATTACCTCCGGGCGAAGCGCGACAAGATGGGGCACCTGATACTGAGCGAAGATGAACATAAAGATAAATAGATGAACAATAACGGGGCAAAGATACTCGTCGTCGACGACGAGGAGGTGATCCGCTACTCTCTGCAGAAAAAGCTGTCGAGGCTGGGATACAGGGTTATAACGCTGGAGAAGGCCGAGGACGTCCTTTACCTCCTGAAAAACGGGGAGAGTGTCGATCTCATCATAACAGACATCAAGCTCAGAAAAATGGACGGCATAGAACTTCTCCGGAGGATCCACAGCCTGGACGAGCCGATCCCGGTGCTGATCATAACCGGCCACGGGAATGTGGAGGATGCGATCAAGGCGCTCCGCTACGGCGCGAGCGATTTCATCCGCAAGCCGTTTGACATCAATGACGTGGCGTCGACGGTCCGGGTCATCCTGAACCGCAAGCTCGAGAAGACCATGGCCGAGCGGTTCGCCCGCTACCTGGTCTACACCAAGGGGCGCTTCCGTGTCCCCATCGACGAATCGATCATCAATGCCATATCCTACCACCTGACCAAGGACCTTGTTCCGTCCGGCATATGCAACAACACCACGGCGGAGAACATCTCGCTCGCCCTCCAGGAGGCGATCAGCAACGCGATGTTCCACGGCTGCCTTGAGATATCGTCGTCCATACGCGAGGATTACGGCATCAAGGGATACAACGACGAGATCGAGAGGCGGAAGGCCGACGAACGATATCGCGGCCGGCACGTAACCATATCATACGAATTAAACCGAGACTACATCGAGTATATAATAGAAGACGAAGGCCCGGGATTTGATTACAACGCGCTCCCGGACCCGAGGGACCCGGAAAATTTTTTCAGAAACAGCGGCCGTGGCCTGCTCATCATACGCATACATATGGACGAGGTAAGCTGGAATGAGAAGGGGAACGTCCTGCGCCTCCGCAAGAACCGGGTCGAGCGTAACGGCGTCCATTGATGAGCGGCCGTTGAGCGGCCTAAATGATGGAGGGGGAGTATGTTTACTATCAAATGGAACGGCGATTCGGTGACCATCCTCGACCAGAGGCTCCTGCCGAAGAAAGAGGTCTACAACACATACCGGCATTATCGCGATGTCGCCGATTCAATTCGGAATATGGAGACCCGGGGGGCGCCGGCCATCGGCATAACCGCGGCCATGGGCATCGCGCTGGCGGCCCAGAACGTGTCGTTTAAAAACGTCGACGGATTCCGCGAAGAGATGAACAGGGTCTGCGATGCCTTCGCGGCGACGCGTCCAACGGCGGTCAACCTTTTCGCCGCCATCACGAGGATGAAGAACATAATCGCCCAGGGGAACGACCCGGCCGCGGTGCGGCAGCTCCTGGAGAAGGAGGCGATGGCCGTGTACAACGAGGACATCGAGGCCAACAAGGCCATGGGCAAGAACGGGAGCAAGTACATCAGTGACGGCGACGTCGTTATGACGCACTGCAACGCCGGCGCGCTTGCGACCGGCGGCTACGGCACCGCGCTCGGCGTGATACGGGCTGCCGTTGAGCAGGGGAAGAAGATAAAGGTCTTTGCCTGCGAGACCAGGCCCTATCTGCAGGGCGCCCGCCTCACCGCGTGGGAGTTGCTGAACGACAAGATACCGGTGACGCTCATCACGGATTCGATGTCGGGCCATTTCATGCGAACCGGGGTCATCAAGAAGGTGATCGTCGGCGCCGACCGCGTTGCCGCCAACGGCGATGTAGCGAACAAGATCGGCACCTACAACCACGCGGTGCTCGCGAAGGAGAACGGGATACCATTTTACGTGGCGGCGCCGCTGTCGACGCTCGATCCGGCCACCAAGTCCGGGGAGGATATCATCATCGAAGAGCGGGGCATCGAGGAGGTGGCGTTCGTGATGGACCAGCAGATAGCGCCGGAAGGCATATCCATCAGGAACCCGGCGTTCGACGTAACGCCGGCGAAGTACGTGACCGCCATCATCACCGAGAAAGGGGTGATCGAGAACCCTGCGACCCAGGGGATCACGAAATTCCTGAAGTCATGAAGCCCGTAGTCGCCGAGATCTGCATCTATGCACCGGCTGGCAAGGTCTGGGACATCATCACCGACTTTGACCGTTATCCAGTCTGGAACACCTTCACGCCCCGCATTACGCTTGCAACCTCCGGGTTCACCGTTGGCGCTGAATTCGACCTTGACTGCAGGATGAACGGCCGTCGGCTCCTCAAGGATGAACGGGAGGTCATCCTCTCCGTTGAACCCGATAACTATCGCTTCGCCATGGGGACCTCGCGCACACGCGGAAGGCCGGGCATCAGGAGTTTCCGATGGCAGACCTGCGAGCCGATGTCCGGCGGCCGCACACGCTTCATCAACAGCGAGGAATTTCATGGCCCGCTTGCGCCTCTGGTGTATGCCCTGTACGCGAGGCAATTGCGGGCCGCTTTCAAAAGGTACTGCCTGGACCTGAAAGAATATGCCGAGCTGCGGTAGCCCCCTGTCAGAAGAGTAACCGGTAGTAGACCAGTAGAATCTCCCGCCCGAACAGGAGTGAAACAATGAGGCCGAGCGTGAGGAACGGGGCGAAGGGTATCCTCGTCCTGAGGCCTTTCCTGGTCTTCAGGGCGTAGGCGACGCCGATGACCGCCCCGGACACCAGCGCGACCTCGAGGACAAGGATGGACATCTCCAGCCCGGAGAAAAGGCCGATGGCCGAAGCGAACTTGACGTCGCCCCATCCGAACGACCCGGGAAACACGAGGAGGATCACGATGAATACGGCAAATAACGCAGCCATACCCAGGAGGCTCTCCTGTATGTCGGCGTTGAGCACGACCGGATACGCCGACAGCAGCGCGAAGGCGATCACCAGCGAATCGGGAACGACCATGGCCTTCATGTCGACGGCCGCTATGCAGAGGGCCACGCACGCCAGGAGGTAGAGGTTGACGGTCAGGATTGAGGCGCCGAGTCTCACGGAGAACAGGGCCGCCACTGCACCGTACAGGATCTCAGCGGCGGGATAGAGTGGCGATATGGGCGCGCCGCACCTGGCGCACTTCCCTTTTTGAACGAGAAAGCCGATGACGGGTACGAGCATGAGGGGACTTATTGTCTCGCCGCACGCGGGACAGCGCGAGCGGGAGAAGAGCGCCTTCAGCGGTGCCTTCTGCATCCTCCCGTCGGCGTAGCGGAGGGCAAGGGTGTGGAAGAAGCTCCCCATCAGGGTCCCTAATGCGAACGCAAGTATCGGCATCGCGATGTTCATTTCTACCGGTGATCCTCCTGGCGCCCTCTGGTTAAATCCGCGTATATAGCAGATTAGGATTGGACCGCAATTGTTACGTCAAGGATTATATTTGGACGCATAATCGGGGGTCCTCTCTTCCCGTGCGGGTTCCGGGCCGTTATGAAAAAATTGTTTCTTGACACACGGCTTTTCTGCCGTAAAGATTTCCCCTTGGAGCGAGGTGATCATGTGCAGGATGCGACTATCATACAGAAGCCTTTTCGCGCTGGCCCTTGTACTGCCGTGCGGCTGTGCCACAACCGGGCCGGTGACGGCTGACCGGATACGCGCGGATATGGCCTCGGTAGTGAAGAGTATCAGGGCCAACAGGGGCACCATCGACAGGCTTAATGACCGCCGGGTCGGCAAGACCGGGTTCTATTACATCGTCGACACCAACGGCAGGGTGGTTGCGCATCCCCAGAAGGCCCTGATAGGCAGCAGCTTCAGGGACCACTGGTTCGTCAATACGATCATCGACCGGGGTACCGGGTGCATCTCCTACCGGCTCGGGAGCCGGACGCATCTGGTGTTCTTCAACCGTCTCGACGACTGGGAGATCCTCTGCTTCTCCATTCTGGCCGATGACCTGACGCAGCCGGCTGATTGCCCGCAGGTCGAGATGCCGTAGACCTGTTGTTAAGCGAATGTCACCTGCTTGATCGTCATTATTCGGTGAGACACTTTTATCGCTGCTTTTGCTGGGGAAGATTCATGATTGTCGTCATCACGAGCGCAGCGCCCTTCGATGGAGCCTGTGGTGAGCCTGTCGAACCACTCAGGGCGACACTTCATTTGTCATGCCGAGCCCTTCGACTAAGCCTGTCCCGAGCGTAGTCGATAGGCTCAGGATAAACTCCGTCGAGGCATGTTTCGTCGTCCCGATTTTATCGGGACTCCCCGCAATGATAATCCGGTCCATTAATTTTTTATAATTATTATCTCAGTCCGGACAAATCGCTATCTTTCCCGTTCATTCCGCTCCATTCTGAAAGGAAGAAAAGATAAAATGCGGTGACGATTATGGAGTGGTTTATGGGTCCGCGGCGGATCATATCCATGATTTCATCCCGTTCGAATGTTAGGACCTCTATGTCCTCGGCCGGATCGAGGTCCTGGTTGTGGATCCTGACGCAGTTCGGCGCAAAATAATAATAGATGTAATTGTCGAAGATCGCGGGGTTGACGCTCAGCTTCTTGAGGAGATGCAGCTCTTTCGCCTCGTAGCCGGTCTCCTCGCGAAGCTCCCGCCGGGCGGTTTCCTCCGGGGATTCACCAGGCTCGATGAGGCCGCCCGGTGTTTCAATGGTGATTTCGTCAGTGCCGAGCCGGTGCTGGCGTACCATGATAAAGCGGTGATCGTCGGTCAGGGCGACTATGTTGATCCAGTCAGGCGTGCTGAGGGTGAAAAACCTGTGTGTGAAGTCTTTGCCGGGGTGGTAGCATTCAACGTCCTTCACGGCGAAAATTCTTCTCCGGTACAGTTCTTCCTCTGATTTTTTTATCCATCTCTTCATGCCCTGTGTCCCCGTTCGCCCCGGGCTGCGCGCAGGAGCGCGCCACCCGGCGCGTTGATTAAAATATTTATAATACAGTAAAAAATATATTGCTATGAGGCAAGAAATAAATAATAGTTGGATGATATCGCGAAAACGCAATCAGGTGTCTCCCGGCCCGCCCATTATTCTGGAGGACTGCCATGCAAAAAAAGATCATTATCACAGTGTGCCTGGTCCTTGCGGGGATTGCCGCCCTCGGCCTCATCACCCTGAAGGATGCCGGTGAATTCAAGAAGCTCGCGCCGCATTCCAGCTGCACGTGCGTGAAAGTGCATAACGTGCTCGGAGCAGAGGACATCGCCATTGACCCCTCGACCGGCACGGCCTTTATATCCTCGCATGACCGAAGGGCGTATCTGAACGAGGGGAAGCTTTTTCAGGGCGCACTATTCGGGTATGAACTTGCGGGGAGGCCGCGCTTAAGAAACCTGACGGCAGGTCTGAAGATGCCGTTCCATCCTCATGGCATCAGCTTTTATCGCGCCCCTGACGGGAGAAGGCTCCTGTTTGTCATCAACCATGTGTCGCCCCTGCATACCGTTGAGATTTTTGAGTATGATAATGGGGCGCTTGCGCACAGGGAAACCGTGACTGACCCGCTGATGATAAGCCCCAATGATATCACCGCGGTGGGTCCGCGCCTGTTTTACTTTACGAACGATCACGGCTCCGGATCGGGGTTCGCAAAGAAGATGGAAGAATTCCTCCGCCTGCCTCGTTCGAATATCGTCTACTATGACGGCGCCGGGGCGCGCGTGGTCGCCGGCGGACTGGCCTACGCAAACGGCATATGGGCGGGCGCTGCAGGGAAGCTCCTGTACGCGTCGACAACGACCGGAAAGAAGTTTTACGTATTCAGGCGCGGGACGTCCGGCGCGCTCACGCTCCTCCGCGCGATTGACATCGGAACGGCCGGAGACAACATTGATGTCGATGCGCGCGGGACCATCCGTGTCACCTGTCACCCGAAGATGCTGACCTTCCTGAGGCACGCCGCCGACGAGGCCAACAGGGCCCCTTCCCAGATACTCGAGGTGCGGGGGAGTCCGGAGGACGGGTACTCCTTCACGGAAACATACCTTGACGGCGGCACGGAGATTTCGGCCGCGAGCGTGGCCGCGGGGTACCGCGAACATCTCCTGATCGGCTCGGTGTTCGAGCCATTTTTCCTGCACTGTAAGGCGGGTAAATGACCGGCTCACGGGGCGGATTCCTCCCCCGGATTCTCGGGGCCGTTATCATCGGCGTTTTCGCGCTGTCGGGCGCAGCGTGCAAGAACCGCTTCCTCTTCTACCCGGAGCGCCAGATCGTCTCTACCCCGGCGGCGTCCGGCCTCGCGTGGGAGGACGTCTATTTCACGACCGACGACGGCGTCAGGCTGAACGGCTGGTGGGTGCCGGCATCGTCGCCACGGTGCACCGTGCTTTTCTGCCACGGGAATGGCGGCAACATCTCCTACCTTGTCGGCACTATCGGCATCTATCATTCCCTGAATTTCAGCGTCCTGGTTTTCGACTACCGCGGATACGGCATGAGCGGCGGGGTGCCGTCTGAAGAGGGGACCTACCGCGATGTCCGGGCCGCATGGGATTTCCTTACAGAGACGAAGAGCATCGCCCCGGTGCGTATAGTCGTCATCGGCAGGTCGCTCGGGGGTCCGATCGCCGCATGGCTCTGTCGGTCAGCGGCGCCGGCTGGCCTGGTGCTTGAGTCGACCTTCACCTGCGCTGCGGACGTCGCGGACAGCCACTGCCGCATATCGCCGGGCCGGCTGGTATTCGGCGACACGTATGACACTGCCTCGTACGCGGCCAGGGCGGACTGCCCGGTGCTGGTCATCCACAGCCCGGATGACGAGATAGTCCCGTTCGAGCTCGGGGAGCGTCTCTATCGCTCGATTCCGGGGAGCAAGGAATTTCTCCGTATCAGCGGGTCTCATAACGCCGGGTTCATCAAGTCCGTTGGCCGGTATTCTGCCGGTCTTGACATGTTTGTGAAGATGTGTCTGAGGTGAGGGTCCGCGAAGAGCTATTCTATCCTCTTGTAGATCTCGGTGCTATTGCGGTGGTTCTCGCCGGTGATCAGGCGTGACGAATCGATATGAATAATGTTGACGGTATACGTTTTTTCGCCGGTGTCGAGGAGGCAGGCGCCATTCAGCATTCGGTAGGTGCCGCGTTTCACGTCGTTTACAATGAGCTCGCCGTTTTTCGCGTAGCGGAAGATGAGAGTCCCCGTGTACCACTCGCAGTTGTTTCCATCTGCATCGCAATGGACCGATGAGAGCTTCCAGGCCCCAACTATCGTCGCGTGCTTCACGGCTCCGTCCCGGCCGGATAGCGCGGCGTTCTCCTCCTGCGACAGAGCGCATGCGAAGAGGCCCGCAGAGGCCGCCACGACAACGAGCCACACTGCCACATTTTTTCCCATAGCGTAAAACCTTAGAGCCGTTTCAGAAGGAATTCGATTTCCTCCCTGTCCATGCTTTTTCTGTTTCGCAACAGAGCCCGCTTTATTTTATCTTTAAGTTCCCGCTCCGGGCTTGGTTTTCTGTTCCCCGCCGTGTTCTTTTTTATCTCAGGTCTGGTCTTCCCCACTTCCATTTGCCCTTCAGACTTTTTCCGCCAGGATAGTACATGGTCCCGTAGCCGAACGGCTTGCCGCTCCTGAATTCGCCTTCGTACCTGTTTCCGTTCGGGTAGACGTAGGTCCCGAGGCCGCTATAGCAGTTGCCCTTGATGCACTTTCCCTCCGTGCCTTCATCGGGGTCCTCCCGCTGTTGCGTGCCGCACGACAGCGTCATGGTCAGGGACGCCATAAGTACTATTAGGATTCGTCTTCTCATCGTAAGAGTTTGATCGGATTTGATATAACAATTAACACATCATGCCTGATTACAAGTCAATTTTTTTTTAAAAATATTTTTTTCCGTCTCCATTATGTCTACCTGTTGAGAAAATTAACCGCCCCGGATTTTTTTTGACGAATCCTCAATAATAAAAAAAATCTGTTGCCAATTGCGGGCCGTTTCTGTAGATCGGCCGGGAGGATCTCATGAGGCCGAGTATAGTATCTTCTCTGGCGTTGATCGTTCCGCTGCTGATGTCGTGCGGCTCGCAGGGCGGCACGCCGGTTATATATACGAACCCCAGGTGCGCGGTTTTCACCGAAGGGTTTCCCGACGCGCCGATGTGCACCTACGCGCCGTTCGTGCCGGAGTTGAAGGACATAATCGCGGCGGATAAAATTGTGGCCGAAAAAATTGCGCGTGATCACCCGCGTTCCTCGATTTGCCGGAGCTACAGGAAAAACAGCTGGGCGGACTACATCCGTCAGTGCGTCGGCATAATAAATGAAAAGGGCGAGCCCCTCCTCTGGATGAATTATATCTGCGCCGGATCGCGCGAGGACACAACGGGATACTGGAAGAAGAAGATTGTCTACGTTATGGGCGGCGGGGAATGCTATTTCAGCGGTTCGGTCAACCTCGCCTCCAGGCGATGCGAGATCCTCATTCTCAACAGTGCGCGCTAATCCCCGCCTGAAACACTTGACAAACCGATAACTATCGTGTCATACCACGAAGGGGGGCGCTTGCGGCTGACGCAGCGCAGGGCCATGGGACCGGAAGCAAACATGCAGATACGTCTCAATGATTTTGTCCGAGAGATGGCGGCGCTCGCCAGCCGGGGGTCGCACTTCGGCACTGACACCGGCGGCCGCTACATCGATCCGTGGGAAATGAACTACCGCCGCGTCGGTTTTTATGCGAACAGGTTCGTTACCAGGGACTTCGGAGATGATTCATGCGTTCGGATATTTGTTCCCGCAACCGAGACCGGCGTGGCGCCGTCGGAGGGCGAACAGCCCTTCGGCTGGAGCGGAAAGATCAACGAGCACTCGGCTGAGCTCGCGGTCTGGTGGGCCTTCGAGCTGTTCAGCGAGGGCGAGGCCCGGGCGTTTATGAGGGAACAACGGCCCGCGGTACTGTTTCAGTATATGGAGGGCGGAGCGCTCCATGAGGTGGAGGCCCGCTTCAACGGGGAGATCTGGATCGTGGAAAAAACCTCGCTCTGACGTGGGTGAAGCATCATTGCGCGGTAATCGGCCCTGAGGCTCCGCTCAGGCTTATTAACGCCGGATATCCCCGCTTTTTCCCCTTGTTAGTCTTTTGTCCTTATTCTCATCCCGAGAACAGTCGGGGGACATTCAGGTCGGCACCCCGAAGCGGGGGAGTATCCAGCGCTGAAGAATAATCCAGAACGCCAGGAATAAAACGAACCATATCATAGATTTCATTACGATCACGCGATTTATTAAATATATTAAAATATACTTAAATAATAAACAATCGTCAAGTTTCTACATGCTTAAAAAGCGTATTCGTGCCATATTTCATCTGAAATCGTCCTGAGAGTGCAGGGTATTCCCATTACAGTAAAACCACCGATACCGCTATATCATTTTCAACCATAAGGCTATTGAAAAGGACTGAATGTGCTCGTATGTTATAGTCGACATACGGCCGTTCCGTTTCCCATGCAGCCGGCCCGGGAATGAAAAGCACAACAATAATAAGGCAGAATTGACAGATGGATAAGCATCAGAAAAAGGAAAGCGCCGTCGTGTTTTTCAACATGAAGGAGATGGCCGCATCAGGGACCCTGAAGGACTTCTGCAAGACCCTTGAGGTGTTCGGGTACCGGGGCACTGAAATCGTTCTCGACTTCAGGGGCGTCAGCGAGGTGCAGTCGGACGATGCTGAATCCCTCATGTCCGCATGCAGGAAGCTCAAGGGCCAGGGCAATACGGTACAGATGAAGGACCTCTCCATCGCGCTCCGAAACCTGTTTTTACTGACCGCCGTGCATTCCGCAGATGAATATCCCAGGCTATGACAGAATCGGCGTTCCCACGCCCGCTCGTTCCATGGCGCTTCTTTATGATTGACATATAACGTGTGTCGAACTATTATAAATCTCCGACGCGGAACATGAGAGGGCGGAGCGGTCCGGCATGGCCGCGCAACGCGGGATGTATGTCAAAGCCGTCATACGAACAACTAAAGGAAAAGATCGCACTCCTTGAAAAGGAGCTCGCCGCCATCAGGTCGTCGCACAGGGATGAAGCGGGCCTCCCCGGCCTCCGTGCCATGATCGATTTCGCGTACGACTGGGAATACTGGCGTCTCCCCGACGGTACGATCCGGTACACCTCTCCCTCGTGCGAGCGGATTACCGGATACAGGCCGGATGAGTTCGACAGTGATCCCCGCCTCATCCTGAGCATAGTCCATCCCGACGACAGGTGCTTCGTTGAAGAACATTTTCGATGCGCGGAGAACCGGCGGGCGGACGATGTGCTTGTTGATTTCCGCATCATCCGCCGTGACGGCCAGGTGAAGTGGATCGCCCATGTCTGCTCCCCCATGCTGGACGGCAGCGGAAGGTTCCTCGGGAGGCGCGTGAGCCACCGCGACATCACCGACAGAAAAAATATGGAAATGGCGCTGCAAACTAGCGAGGAGAAATACCGCGCACTGCTGGAGAATTCTCTGGCAGGCATCGGCGTGTCCCAGGGGGACCGGATCATCTACGCGAACAAGGCGCTCTTGAACATGTACGGATATTCCTCTTTCGAGGAACTCTCCTCAATGTCCATCCTGGATCATTCCACAGAGGAGTCGCGGGAGTTTCTCCGAGGCTGGCGGCGCCGCAAGGCGAACGGCGAGTCCATACCGATGGAATTCAACCATCAGATCATCTGCAAGAACGGCACGGCCAGGACGCTGCGGCTCAATATCAATTATGTGACGATTGATGGGCTCCAGTACGCGTATACCACCTTCGTCGACGTGACCGACCTGCTTGCCGCCTATCAGGCAAAGAGGGAGAGCGAGGAGTTCCTGAGGAGCCTGGCGAACAGCATCCCCGGCGTTGTGTACCAGTTTTACGTCCGCGATAACGGCGAGATGGGATTTTATTATATCAGCGAACGGGCGGCGGATTTCCTGGGGCAGGAGAAGGTGACGGACGATGTGTTCGAGCTCTTCATCGCGGGCATGACGCCTGAGGACAGGGGGCGGTTTCTCGATTCGATACGGGAAGCGGTGCGCCAGAATAAAACCTGGCAGTTCGAGGGCCGGTTTATCGCCAGGAACGGGAAGATAAGATATTTCAGCGGCATTTCGCACCCGCGGCGGTCCGGCGGCGAAGTGGTGTTCAACGGTCTCATGCTTGACAATACCGAACGGAAGAGGGCGGAAGAACGGTTAAAGTGGCAGCTGGCCATGAATATGGCGCTTGCAGGGCTGTCCGGCTCCATCATCGCGCAGTCGTTCACCATAAAGGACATTGCCGCCATTGCTCTCCAGTATGCCAGGCTCCTGACCGACAGCGAGCACGGGTTTGTTTCCGAGATCGATCCGCAAACGCGGAAGAACGTCATCCATGCTATGGACGGCGCGCTGTTCAGTGCCGTCGATCGGGAGTGGAATCCGGCCGGGCCTGACAATCGGTACGCCGGGATCTGGGGGAAGGTGCTGAACGAAGGGCGGGCTTTTTTTACCAACGATCCGCGAAGCCATGAGGCATGGAGCGAGTCCCGTGAGGGCGAAACGGAGATCCGCCGTTACCTGGGAGTCCCGGTGCTGCTGAACAAGGATGTCGTCGGCGAGGTGGTCCTGACGAACGCCGACCGCGATTATACCGGTGAAGACCTCGTCACGACGCGGAGAATTGCCTCGCTCTACGCCATGGCCATCGCCCGCATTCGAAACGAGGAGGATCTCAGGGAGTCCCTCCATGAAAAGGAAATACTGATCAAGGAGCTGCATCACCGCGTCAAGAACAACCTCCAGGTGGTTTCCAGCCTTCTCGCTCTGCAGTCGAACAGAATCGACAGCGAAGTGTACCGCGGCTATTTTCAGGAGAGCCAGAACCGCGTGCACGCTATGGCCCTTATCCACGAAAAGCTTTACAATTCGGAAGCCCTGGCCCGAATCGATTTTTCACGTTATATAGACGATTTGACGCGGCATCTCTTTTACTCGTACAATATCAATACGCAGAAGGTGCGGCTCGTCATTGACGTGCGGGACGTATACCTCGGCATTGACGCCGCCGTTCCCTGCGCCATGATCATCAACGAGCTCGTTTCGAATTCACTCAAGCACGGCTTTCCGGGCGACCGCGCCGGAGAGATCGTGGTCGGGCTTGCCAAAAACGCCGGAGACGGGTACACGCTCACGGTGAGCGATAACGGTGTCGGTATGCCGGAGCGGGTAGAGGGGAAAGAATCAGCTTCCCTGGGGATGCAGATCGTTGCCTCCCTGACCAGGCAGATCAAGGGGGCCATCGATGTATCGGGGCAGGGCGGCACCCGGGTAACCATAACATTCTGACGGCCTTGCGGCTCACCGACTCGCTCATCGGGTCACTCAAACGTGCGGTATGCCCCTCGCTGGAGCGGCGCGAATAAATAAATGGGAATAATGCCGGCAGGCGATTATTCCCAGAGAAGATTTTGGAGGGTCTTTAAAGAACTTAATTGATATGGTATACCCTGGCCGCCGTTGTTACAAAAAAATGAAATTATTTTTTATCCTGCCCGTATGCCGTTTGCCTGCTTCGTCCGTTGGGGCCCTGCCGGTCGATCGAGATCAGGCGTTCTTCTGTTCTTTCCGCATCTTCAGGTAGGAATAGCCGGCGTATACGGCCGTGCCGAGCAGCATCGGGATATCATCGAGATAACCGGCGGGAAATAACATATCAGGTATTAAATCGATCGGCGAAATCGTGTATATGATGGCCAGGCCGAGCATTACCAGCGAAAAAATGAACTGTTTTTTTAAGGAACCGATGCTTTTATCCTCTACTTGTTTCATGCTCTATGGGCACCTCTGAGGTCGATATGTATCTATGTAACTCTGAAGGCCGGTTTGTTAAATTTTCAAGGTATTTTTTTTCTTGAATAAATATATTGATATTACAAGTATATGTCGCCGCATTAACCGGGGTACCCGTCGCGGCGCGACTCGAACGAGATAACGGGGTGACAATATGAAGGATCTTATAATAATCGGGGCCGGGCCTGCAGGCCTTGCGGCCGCCATTTACGGAATCAGGGCGGGGCTTGATCTCATGGTCGTTGAAAGGCTGTCGCCGGGCGGGCAGGTGATGAACACATTCGAGGTTGAAAATTATCCTGGTTTTGAGGAACCCGTACCCGGCTGGGAGCTGATGTCGAAAATGGAGGGGCAGGCCCGCAGGCTCGGGGCGGAGATCGCGAGCGGCGACGTCGCCTCGGTCCGGAAGGACGCGGGGAGCGGCATCTTCACGGTCGCGCTGAATGACGGAACCTCGATGGAATCGAAAACCGTGATCTCGGCCTCCGGCGCGTCGTACCGGAGGCTTAATGTGCCGGGCGAAGAAGAATACCTTGGCCATGGTGTCTCGTTCTGCGCCACATGCGACGGCGCCTTCTTCAAGGACCGCATATGTGCTGTTATTGGAGGAGGCGATACGGCGCTGGAGGAAGCCCACTTCCTCACCCGCTTCGCGAAAAAAGTTTACCTTGTGCACCGGCGTGATAAATTCCGTGGCGCGAAAATTTTACAGAATCGCGTTCAGGAGACCGAAAAGATCGAGCCGGTATACGACAGCGTCGTTGAATCGATCGACGGGGAAACCACTGTGAAGGGAGTCACCCTGAAAAACGTGAAGACCGGTAAGACCTCCTCCCTTGCGGTCGACGGGGTATTCATTTTTGTGGGGTTCACGGCAAATACGAGCTATCTCCCGCCGGATGTCCTCGACGGGAACGGCGAGGCCGCGGTCGACGCCCGCATGAGGACGTCGGTGCCGGGCCTGTATGCCGCCGGAGACCTGAGGAGCGGGTCCAGACGCCAGATTGTTATGGCCGCCGCCGACGGCGCTACCGCGGCCCTTGAGGCCTATGATTATATTTTAGGTTTGACATAATACCAGAATCCCCCTTTTATGACTTGTGTGCGGGCATGCGGCGCCGCGCCCTCCGGGTGATGCGCACCTCGATACCTGACAGCAAATCATTATTGAAGAAAATAATCCACTAATCATTAATGGGAAGGAGTTCGGTTATTATGAAGAAAATGTTGGCGATGGCATCTGCGGTCTTTGTCGCGCTGGTCAGTTTCACCTGCAGGCCATCCGGGAAGTATGCCGATTACAGTGAATACATGAGCGATGTGATCGAGGCGAATGAAGACTATATCTCTGCGCTGGAGAAAGCGAACAGCCCCAAGGAAGTGGCCGAGGCCATCACCGAGCTTGGCGATAAAATGGAAACGATAACGAAGGTGCGGGAGAATATCGAAAAAAAATATCCCGAGATCAAAACGATAGACAGGAAAAACCCGCCTTCGGAGCTGAAAAAAGACTTCGACAGGCTTGATGAGATGACGCAGAAGCTCCTGACCGTTTACATGAAGAAGATGAAATATATGATGGACCCGGAGGTAATGAAGGCGTCACAGGAAATGGCAAAGAAATCCGGGAATAGCGGTCTGTTTGACTGAGAAGCCGGTACCGTGGAAAGCTGAACCGCCGGCGTGATGCCGGCGGTTTTTTCATGAAAAATATTTTGTGTAGAATTTTTCAACTGCCGACCAGATGAGACCGCGAAGGTGGCGTATTCTCAGTTCGTCAACTTTCAGGTATTCGAAGTTGAAATGGGCGTCGTTCAGGAAGAGAGCCCGGGAGACTCCGATGCGGACCATGGGAATCTTTCCGACGCCGTATTCCGCGAGGATGAATCCTCCGGAGGGGTCGGGACTTGCAACGAATTTTTCCGCTATTGTCTCTTCCTCGCCGGAAAGCGATTTTTCCAGCTGCTCCACGAGGCCCCGGACCAGGGAGGGGTCGCACGTGGACGAGACGCTCTTGCCGCGGGGGGCAAGGTGCTCGATCATCACCAGGGGCCGCGGTTTCCCCGGGTCCCGCGAGACCGCAGGGCCCACGGGCATTATCGTATGGCATTCGAGGATCAGCCTGACGGAGCCCGAGGTGACAATGTTTTTTATGGCGTCATGAAAGGGGAGCCAGTAGCGTTTCACCAGGTTGGGGATCGCGATTTCATCCGGGAAGAGCTCTTCCCGGAAGAGCGGCTTGCCGTAGAGGGTCGTTTTCTTGATTACGCCGTCCCGCCCGGATTGCAGGGCCGTGTACGGCCTGTCCAGGTCGATAAAGAGCCGAGAGATATCGGTGTCCAGGGTCCCGGCAACGCGCTCGCCGAAGGAGAAGAGCTCGTTAGCGCAGGTGTCAGACTGAATAAACAGGTCGAACCTGGTGACCGCCTCGTATCCCGACAGCTCTTCGGGGACCCTGCAGCCACCGTGAGGGATGACGACCAGAATGGGGAGGTGCCCTTTTTTCTTCACCGTGAGTATCGCGCCGTTTTCTTCGAGAATGTAACAGGGAATCGCGTATCCTGTCAAGAAATTCAGCGTCCGAACGCTCTGGAATTCTGATAATTTGTGTTGAAATAAAACACCGCGTGCGTATATTCGATAGATGCGTGAATCATATCCATCATCCACTGGAGCCGCCAATGAAAATGACCGACATCCTCATCATCGCGGTGCTGTTGTGCCTTCCGCTCTCCCTGTACGGGAAAGAGCGGACCCTGACCGTCGTGCACACCAACGATATGCATTCGCATCTCCTGGGGTACCCGCCGACCATTGACTACACGCCGATGTCGACGGGCGACGACGGCACCGCAGGAGGCTGGGCACGGATTGCGACCGTCATCAGGCAGATCAGGGCCGAAAGAAGCAATCCGGTCCTGCTGGTTGACGGCGGCGACTTTCTGATGGGGACCCTGTTCCACGTAATATCCCGCGAACGCTCGGTGGAGCTCGGGCTTATGCGCGAAATGGGATACGACATGATCACGCTGGGGAACCACGAGTTCGATTTGAGGCCCGCCGGCCTCGCGCGTATACTCCGCGCAGCGGAGCGGAACGGGGGACTTCCGCCCATGGTGGCCTCCAATGTTATATTTGATCCAACGGATGATAGAGACAATACCCTCGAGGAAGTATTCAGGTCGGGTCTGGTGCGGCCATACCGGGTCGTCGTGAAAGACGGGATTACAGTAGGCTTTTTCGGCCTGATGGGGAAGAACGCTGCCGAGGTCGCCCCGTTCGCGACGCCGGTGACCTTCGGCGATCCGGTTGCGGTCGCGCGTGAGATGACCGCCCTCCTGAGGGAGAAGGAGAAGGTCGATGTCATCATCTGCCTGTCTCACTCCGGCCTGGTTCCCGGCAAGCCTGCCATATCAGAGGATGTGAAGCTCGCCCGCAAGGTGCCGGGCATCGACATCATTATCAGCGCTCACACGCACACGCCTCTGGCCCGGCCGATCGTCGAGGGCGATACCGTCATCGTCCAGGCCTGGTACAACGGCAAGTGGGTGGGCGTGCTTGACCTGTCGCTCGACGCCGGGCGTCCGGCGCTTAAAAAATACCGGATCATCGAGATCAACGATACGATCAGGGGCGATGCCCGCCTCACGTCCCTCATTGATGGCAATAAGGGCGAGATAAGCCGGGCGCTGCTGGCGCCGCTCGGGCTCGCCTTCGACTCGATCATCGCCGAAACGGCTTTCGATCTGGCCATTGGCGAGGATGAGACGAATCTCGGCAACCTGATAGCCGACGCAAGCCGCTGGTATGTCAACAGGTTTGCGTATGATCCTCATGACCCCGCCACGCGCGTGGCGGTAGCCTTTGATTCCAACGGGCTTATCAGGGACCCGGTGGCAAAGGGGAAAACCGGGAAGGTGGGGGTGTGCGACCTGTTCAGCGCCCTCCCGCTCGGGATCGGCGAGGATGACACCATCGGGTATCCCATGGTCGCGGTCTACCTGAATGCCGCGGAAATCAAGAAGGCGCTCGAGGTCGCCACAAGCATTTACCCTCTCAGGGGAGGCGATTATTTCTTACAGGTTTCGGGCCTCAGGTACCGGTACAATCCGTACCGAATGATTTTTGACCGGGTGACCGGGATTGATCTCGGCGACGAGACAGGCGGCTACCGGCCCCTGGATTATTCTGAATCAAACAGGAGCCTCTACCGGATCACCGCCAATATGTACAACGCCACCTTTCTGAAAATCGTCGGTGATTTTACCCTGAATATCCTGAATATAGTCCCCAAGGACCGGAACGGGAAACCGATCAAGGACCTCGCGGAGGCCCTCGTTGACGCCGACCCGGACAGGCCCGGGGTGCAGGAGGTCAAGCAGTGGGTCGGGTTGGTTGAATACGTGCGGGGGTTCAGGGACCTTAACGGCAACGGCCGCCCGGATATCCCCGGGGCCTATCGCGCGAAGCTCGGCCGCATCCTGAGCGAGCCGAGCCTTTGCCCGGTTGCGCTCCTTAAGCGGGGCAACTGGCTGACCTGGATCGGGTTCGGGATAGTTATCGGTGCATGCGCGGTGGTTGCCGTTGCCGCGATTGTCGTCGTGAGGAAAATCAGGAAATAGACAGGCGGCGCGGAATCAGGCCAGTCCCAGCTCCGCGGCTCTGTCCCGCATGCCGAGGATCGATTCCCTGATGAGCTCGGAGAGCTCGATGCCGAGCATTGCCGCCCCCTTTTCGATAACCGTCCGGTCTACTCCGGCGGCGAAGCCCTTGTCCTTCCATTTCTTTTTTACCGATGACGCCTCCAGGTCCATCAGGCTCCTTGACGGCCTCACCAGCGCGGCCGCTATGATAAGGCCCGAAAGTTCGTCAACGGCGTACAGGGTCTTTTCCATCAGCGTCTGCGGCTCGATGTCCGTGAACATTCCCCAGCCGTGGCTCGCGACCGCGCGGACGTATTCTTCCGGCCATCCCTTTTCGCGGAGTATTTTCTGGCTCATGGCGCAGTGCTCTTTCGGGAACCGCTCGTAATCGAGGTCGTGGACCAGGCCCACCGCGCCCCACATCTCCTCGTCTTCGTTGTGCTTTCGCGCGAAGTGGCGCATGATCGCTTCCACCGCTATGCCGTGCTTGATCAGAGGCTCGGTCGTGTTGTATTCTTTCAGAAGCGAGAAGGCTTCTTCGCGCGTGGGCCTGTGCGTGCTCATCGTGACCTCCGGTTATTGCATCTTATCAGCAGTGACTATGGGACACCGGCAGGGATCCGGCAAGCAAAAAGTGCCGGGCAGGTGTGTTAAAATTTGATCCTCCTGAAATTAATCCTGTATCCGAGAACGGCCGCCAACGCGTTTAATTTTTTCAGCGTAATGTTCGAGCTGTTCCCCGAGCGGATTCTCTGTATGATGGCCGGAGACACGCCCGCCTTCCCGGCGAGCTTTCTTACCGATATATTGTTTTCCTCCATGGCTTCCAGAAGAAATTCATTCACCAGGTACTGGTTATAGCCCTTTTCAAACCGTTCCCTGCGCTTGGGGTCCTTCATGATCCGGTCAAAGGTGGAGAGCTGTTTTTTTGACGCTTTAGCCCTGTTCATAGTATATTCCTTCCTTGATGCGGGACAGAAAATCTTCACGCGACTTCATTGCCCTTTGCTTTTCTTTACGCGGCAATGCATCAGATTTCTTTACAAAGGCATTGGTAATAATTATCTTCCTCCCCTTTACAAAAAAGCAGAGGAACCGATCCGGTTGAGGCTTAAATGCAAAAATATCATCGCCCTCGTATCTGAATTGCGCCTTATTGCTGATTTTCCCGAAATCGCCCATTCGTTTTAAAAGATACAGCGTTTTATCCTGCCTTCCTTCGTTCAACTCCTGGAAATATTCGAGCGCTTGGCTTTTCCCGCCGGTGTCAAAATACCATTCAATCGCAAAGCATGGACCTTCGTACGCAAGGTGCCGCGGCATTGCCCCTCCAAATGTACTAATATATTAGTACATTGTCAATAATAATTAATATGCTACCGGGTATACGAATGGGTATGGGGATTTATGAAAAAAATTTGGTTTTCGGCATGCACCGTGCGCGTCGCCGATAGTTATCGGTAGACGGGTATCGGGGGGCGGGGTTTTATATCCAGGTTTAATATCCAAACTACGGACACACCATCGGCGACTGATGCGACACAGGGGCTCTTGCTTGTGCTGAACCCTTCGATAGTTCGACAAGCTCACTACGCCGCTTCGCTCAGGACAGGCCTGTCGAAGCATCCGCAGTGACATGACACATCAGGAAGGATCCGGCAAGCAAAAAGTTCTGGACATGGGGGGAATTTCAAAAATCATAGATTGAGTTGAGTTTTTTAGCATTTCGCAATGCCGCCGGTTGTCCCGATCAGGGGTCATAGTAGGCCCTGGCGGCAAAAAAAGTCCCGGTGCACGGACATTTTTTTGTGCATTTTATCATTCATTTAAAACATTATAAATAGGAAGACGGAGTGAATCAGCGGGCCGTAAGAAAAAAGATCGAGGAATTTTCTCAGGCATATATGGAATTTTATCCGGTCGTCTACAGTTCCGTTCTCTCCCGCATCCAGCGGAGAGATGATGCAGATGATATTTGCCAGGAGATATTCATCATTTTTTTAGATAAGTTTGAGACGATTGGGAACAAGAGAAACTGGCTTTACGGAACCATGAAAAACATCCTCTATAACTACTATAGGAAAAAAAACATGAATGTCGACTCCGTCGACAATTTCGATGACGTGGGATTGGCCTTCACCAATGGCTTCCGCGACACCAGGATCCTCATAGCTGAGGCTATGGAAGAGATTGAATGCACAGAGAAAGATCGTATCATACTGGAGATGGTCGCCACGTATAATTACACCTATGCCCATGTGGGGAAGGCCCTGGGACTCTCCCGGCGCCAGGTTGTATACCGCTATGAACAGGTGGTAAAGAGGATACAGGACTATTTCAGCCAGAAGGGCATCAAGGACATCGGCCAATTATTATGAAAACGAATGCTGAACAATTCACCGCTCTGATGGCCAAATACGGGCTGTCCCATCCAATACCTGCTGATGATCAGCGCTATATCCTCAACAGCATCCACCCGAGCCTGAAGGCGTTGTTAAAGCGAAAAGGTCTGTACAGTTCGGCCTTAGGGACCGTCATCCTGTTGATTCTACTATTTAAAAAAGCAGGTATCAAGCTGTCGCTAATCCAGGCAAAAATTGTCGCGGGCCTGACCGCAACCGCCCTGGCCACGGCGTCCGTAACGGGGACGGTCACCGCGGCGCACTACATCAAGAAAAAGATTGATGAATCAAAAAAAACCGGTGAAGAGAAAAAGAGAGACGGGGTCCCGGACCTTAAAACCGACTCGCAGATACGGGAGTATTACCAGAAGCTGGAAGAAGTGTATATCGATGACGGAACGCGCCTGGTCGGCGCCGTGATCTTTCAGGACAGGAAAACGATAAAGATCCACACCATCCATGGAGTGATCCAGGTTCCCGTGACAAGCGTGCGGACAATAAAATTGCGCTGAACAACGCGCCGGAGAGCACGATCCATGAAAACTGAATTTGTATATAATTACGCCATGGCAAAAAATTTTGTTTATTTGTGCGCTGATCAGACACTTTATGTAGTGTAAGCCGGTAAAGGATACATGTTTTTATATGCATCGACGCTTGACATATAAAATGAAGGGGGCGGCCTTCATATGAGAAAAAGAGACATCATAAAATTTTTCATCATAATTGTTGCCTGCGTACTGCTTGGCGGATGCGATTCCATGACGCGATCAACGGTCAGGAACGATCTCCGCGGCGTTAAAAGACATCTGTCCGGAGGGGAAGACGTCAACAGGCATGACAAGTACGGATGGACGCCGCTGTCGTGGGCGGTGTATTACAATTATCCCGACATGGTCAAATACCTGCTGGAACAGAAGGCCGATCCCAACGTTAAGACGTCATATGGATATGGAGCTATTTATAGCGGCAGTACCCCGCTTATAATAGCTGCCTATTATGGATATGAGGAAATCGTTGATCTGCTTCTCAAGTCCGGCGCCAATGTTGACGAGGTAAACTGTCAGGGTGACAACGCGTATGAGCTCGCAAAAAAGAATGGATTCATAGCAGTGATGTATTTATTGTCGAAAGACAGGGGTAATCGTTTGACGGATATACTTGAAGAACTCAAGGAGAAGGATCCTGTCAAAACTGAATCCGGGAACATAGGTCGGAATAACACCGTCTGCAGGGAAAAATATCGTGCTGTGAAAGATCCCACCGGATGGCTCGCGCTGGGTCTGGGTGCTACCTCGGGAATGGTGTTTCTTATCGCAGGAGCGGGAGGGTACTACTACGGTGGAGATAAAACATATTATGATAGAATTTTCTTTTTGGATCGTTGGGATAAATTGTCAGAAAATGAAAAAAAAGTAGTCCTCCTCTACTTTTGGCGAAGTCGCCGGGCATATCTACGGAGTGATGATCGCCGGCGTAAAACCGGCTATTATGTCGGCGCCGGCATAGGCGGCGCCGCGGTGGTCATGCTGGCGGCCTTTATCGGACGTAATATCGACGCAGCCATAAAGGAAAAAAAATCGGAAAAATCCGGAGACGTCTCTCTGGTGTTTCCTGCCGATAGGTTTAATCCAGCTGTTTTGCCGAATAAGGATCAACTTCATTTCGGTCTGGGATTGTCGATGAAATTCTAGGGATAGTTTCGCGCAAAAATCCTGCGCGATGAATGGTTCGCAAAAGTCGACGAGCTCACGGCCGCGGTAAAGACATCGACATTCCCCCGGACGATTAAGGAGGCGGTCGTTAACCTGCGCATCTACAGCGTGAGCTGCCGGGTGCCGATGTGTAAGCAGGCGGCGGCCTTTGTGCAAAAAAACGGTCGGTGCTGTTATCAATCCTTTCACTCAGCAGTCGGGGGTGAGATAAATTCCCCCTTTGGGGGATTCGGGGGCATATGAGGCAACCCGGTGTATTTATGTTGCCATTTCCATCCTGTATTGGTATATTAACTGGATTCTGAAAAAGACAGGGAAATACTCTACAGAGAGGATGATCATGATCGCAAAGAAATATTCCTATATCGCGATGGTCCTTTTTGCCCTGATGATGCCGGCCGTTGCGAGAGGGGCGGACTGGCCCGTATACAAGGGTAATATCTTCTACACGGGAAACAATGACGAGATCACCGTGAAGAACAACAATCTCAAGTGGCTCTTTCAGGCCTCGGACACGGTTTTTAATCCGATTATCTCCGACGGCATGGTCTATTTTGTCGATATGAAAAAAAACGTCTACTGCCTTGAGGAGGAATCGGGAAAACTCAAATGGAAGATAAGCCTCACCGAGCTTTCGAAGCGGTTCCTCCCGAGCGTGAAGTCGGCCGGCAAGGTGAAATATCCCCTGGTCAAAGACCACCGACTCATCCTGACCGATAATTTCGTCATCTACTGCCTGGATAAAAGGAGCGGCAGGGTCCTCTGGGCCCGTACCGGCATGAGGGACGAAAAGGAGCTGTTCGACCGTGACAGCGACTACAACAAGAAAACCCCGACCTGGGGACCGGGGGTAAAAAACTGGGACCCGACAAAGCACTCAACCACGCTGGTGGACGGCATTTACTCAGACCCCGTTATTCGGGGCGACATGATCTACTACGGCACGCGCAATGTCTTCATCTCCCGGGAGATAGAGCAGGGGCACCTGAAATGGGACAATAAAAACGTCAAATCCTGGAGCGGGTTCCCCTCGTTTTATGATGATTATATATTCACCCAGTCCATGGATTACACAAAGAACGCCTATGCCCTCTACTGCCTGGACGCGAACACCGGCGCGACACGGTGGAGCAATTCCATAACCAAACCGGTCCGGATTTTTTCTCCGGTGGTGTATCAGGGGAGGGTCTACCTCGCCGCCGGGAGCGTGCTGCACTGCTTTAATCTCTCCGACGGCGCGAAGATCTGGGCGAAGGACTACGGCAACATTATAACCTCAAACCCGAGCTTCACCGAGCGCGAGATCCTGTTCACCACCGGGAACAGGCAGGTCGTAATTATCAATCCGCAGAGCGGCGGCATCGCCTTCGCCATCGATCTCGGGGAGAAGTCGAGCCCCTATTTCGTGACGATCCGCGACCAGATATACCTCGCCAGCACCTTCAAGAAGTGTGTCGGCGGCCGCGATCTCTCCTACGCTTCGCTCCGGGCCCTCAGGTTTGGCGGTAAGAACGCGCTCTGGGAGTTCGTCCCGCCGTTTCCCGGCGGCGCATACCAGCCGGCCGCGTCCGGGGGGATCATGTTCGTCCCGGCGGCGAACTATCTCTATGCCGTAGGCACCGACTATTATTCGCGCATTATCGACGGCGGGAGCGCGATATACGACCCGTATAACAGGCATGACGACGGTACCGTCGTCCCCGACAGGGGGGCGGCCGGTAAAAAGGAAACGAGCAAGGAGCAGGATAAAAAGAATGATCTCCGGAAAATAAGGATCACGGTCAAGGATAAAGAAGGCAACCACGTAAAGGCGAACGTCGACATCAGAAAATGGGACCGCGGCAAGGTCGTGTATTCTGATCGGAAAACAATAAGCGGGTCCTCCCGGGATATCGACGTGCCCGATGCCGACGACGTGGAGATAACGGCCGATGCCGACGGCTACGTGCCGAAGAAGGTGATCATATCGCGCGATGACAAGGAGAAGTCCATCACCCTGGACAGGATCGAGAAGGGGAAGGGGATTGTGGTCGAGAACATACACTTCGAGATCGACGAGGCGTATCTCCTGAAAGAGTCGCTCAATGTCCTCGACCGGATGATCGACGCGATGAAGCGAAACCCGAGGATAAAACTCGAGGTGCGGGGCCATACCGACATTACCGGCACCCATGCCCATAACATGAAGCTCTCCGAACGAAGGGCGGACGCTGTCAGGGAATACATGATAAAGAACGGCATCAGCCCGGAGCGGCTCGTGGCGATCGGGTTTGGTCCGGATCGACCGATTGCGGATAACAAAACCGGGGAGGGCCGGAGGCTGAACAGGCGGACTGAATTTTATATCCTCGACAAATAGGGGCGGAGGTCGGATCGGCACGAATCCCCCCTTTTTTATTATTTCTCCGAGGTGTAGAATGCGTTCTCGCTTTTTGTTTCCAGATCGGGCCTCAGCTTTTTCGCGCCGTACAGGTAGACATGGGTCATTTCGTCCTGGCGACGGTCGGAATTAACGTGGAGCAGGACCCTGATGCAGCTCTTCAGGCTCCCGGGCACGCTGATTTCAAGGGCGCAGAAGAGGGGCGTGTATAGCCATCCCAGCTGACGGGCCGCGACGGCCGGGAATTCAGCGTTCAGGTCATCGGTCACGGAAAACGTGGCGGAGGCGATATCCTCCACCCGTATGTCGTTCAGCTTAATGATCCTTTCAAGGAGCTCTTTCGTTTTTGCGACGATCTCGCCCTTCGTGTTTGATCCGGCAGTTGTGGCACCCCGTATTCCCCGTATCGCCATAGCTCACTCCATCAGCGTAATATCGGCCCCGATGGACTTCATCAGGTCCGGAAAATTCGGAAAGGTCACCGAAACCGATTCCGCGGTTTCGATGCGGGTCTCTCCTTCGGCGGCAAGCCCCGCCACGGCCAGTGCCATGGCGACCCTGTGATCATGGTGCCCGTTCACCCGGCACCCCTTGAGGCCGCTCTTTTTGATGACGAGGCCGTCAGGGAGCTCCTCGACACGCGCCCCCATTTTTTCCAGCTCTTCGCGCATCACGCTGATCCGGTCGGTTTCCTTGAGCCGCGCCTGCGGGACGTTGGCGAGGCGCGTTTCGCCCTCGGCGAAGCAGGCGGCCACGGAAAGCGCGGGCAGCGAGTCGGGCATGGCATTGAGGTCGAACGTGCCGCCGGCGAGCCTGCCGCCCCGCACGGATATTGAGCGTTCCCCGATCTCGATTTCCGCCCCCATTTTCTTTAGAATGGTCACCACCTCTTTGTCCCCCTGGGTGTCGTTGAAATCAAGGCCCTGGAGCGTCAGAGCGGAGCCGGTGATCGCCGCCGCCACCAGGAAAAAGGTCGCGGATGAAAAGTCGACCGCGATCTCCTCCCGGAAGGAGGGATAGTTCTGGCCTCCCGGTATGGAAAATGACCGATAGTTATCGGTCGTGTAGCGTATGCCGAGGCGATCCAGCCAGCCGAGGGTCATGGTAACGTACGGCCTCTCGTTGAGGAGGGGCACGTCGATCACCGTGTCCCGGCCGGCAAGGGGGGCGGCGATCAGCAGCGAGGTGAGGTACTGGGACGTCACCGCGCTGATCTCCGTGGCGCCGCCCTCTATCCTTCCCTTCACCACGACCGGCGGCATGCCGTTACCCCTGGTGGAGAAAGCGCGGCCGCCCAGGCGGTTTATCGATTCCATGAGGCCGTCCGCGGGCCGGCTGCGGATCTGGTGGTCCCCGGTGAACACGGTATGGCCGTTTGCCAGGGACGCGATCCCCAGGCCTATGTAGAGCGACGTTCCGGAGTTGCCGACGTCCACGATGTCGTCCGGCACCGCCGGCTCGCCGCCGGTACCGGCCACGATCCAGGCCGCTTCCCCCTCTGTCACCCGGGCGCCGAATTTCCGTATCATGGCGAGGCAGGAGCGCGTATCCGAAGAATCAAGGGGGCGCCCGATCGTCGACTCGCCGCTTCCCAGAAGGCCGAGGACCAGCGCGCGGATGGTGTGCGATTTTGACCCGGGGACGGCAAGAGATCCTCGCAAGGAAGATGGCTTTACTGCAAATTCCATTTACTGTTTTTTCTCTGGTTTCTTTCTCATGAACACGCCGATGTAATACGGTTCGGATATGGTGGCGCTGTCAATATGATACAGCTCGGAAAATTTTTCCCGGTTGCCGTCGATCAGGCTCATCGGGGCTCCACTCCTGTTTTTGTACAGGGATCCGAAATAATCCGTCAGCGCGCTCAGGTCGGTTTTGTAATATTCGATGTGGCCCTTGATGAATTTGAACTCGTTCAGGTCCAGCACGGTCTTCAGGTCGTCCCTCAGGTAATAATCGTTGTGCAGCGGGAATGCTGACTTCATGAAGTCGTCATACAGACCTTCCAGGTCGTCATCATGGAGGACAACACCCGAGAGGAAGAGGATCCCGTCGAACTGGAGAGCCCTCCTGAATTCGTCGACCACCATGCCCGTCTCCAGGAAGTCCAGGTTGTCGATGCTGACGAGGAGGTCGGCGGCGTAGTAATCGACCGGAAAGCTGTTGAAATCGCCGTTGATGAAGCGTATTCGCTCGACATCCGTGTCGCCGGCGTGGCGTTCCATGAAGTCTCTGATTATCCGCATTGAAGGCTCCACCACGACGATATATGACCCTGAATTCGCGGCGAGCTCCCTTAGTAATTGGCCGTTGCCCAGCCCCGCCTTGACAATGACGCCCGGATTGTACGTCTTTACAACGTCGAGAAGGCTTTCAAGCAGCTTGGCGTGCCTCTTTTCCGGTTCAATGACGACCCGGTTCCGGGAGTCGTGCTCAAGAAATGTGATGATTTCGTTCAGCCTGTCCATCGGTATCTCCTCAGGAAGGTTTATCACCGTAAGTTGTATTTTCTGCAACTATTTTTTGCAATTCAGGGGACCGACGCGAGGGATGATACGATGTCAGGGCAGACCTCGCCTCACGGCGCTCTCCATTTCTATCCGACATAATCGGAATTATTATTGACATATTGATGTTAAAAGTTGAATATTCACTGCAATCCGAAATATTCGGGATGGTAAGGATTTTGCCATGATGCCCGGACCGCATCCGGGAGAGCACTGTTACAGCGGCCGTGAGGAGGGCCAGATGAAAGACAATACCGTCTATTACGATTCATATAAAGAGGAACGGGACCTTATTCTCGAGTACAATCAGGTCGACCTTAATGACGCGAAGATAACCAATATCATGGGGATCGGCATTGACAATATGACGCGCGCCCAGGCGGTCGTCAGGGTAATGGAAATGATAAAGTCGGGAGGGGTTTTCCATATTATAACTTTTAATCCCTACAAGATCCAGCGATTCAAGGGAAACGCGGACCTCAGGCTCATATCGGGAACCGCCGACATGCACCTCGCCTCCGGGGGCGGGATACAGTGGGCCGGCAAGGTCTTGAAGACGCCGATCCGGGAGCGGATACCGACCCTCAGCTTTATTATGGACATCGTGCGTATTGCTGAGATCAAGGAATTTTCAATATTCCTGGTGGGAGGCAAGCCGGAGATCGTGGAGCGAGCCTTTTTCAATATAAAAAAATCGTTTCCGAAAATCAGGATTGTAGGCCGGCACGGCGGATATTTTAACGATGAGCGGGAAAAATCGGTCATTGAGGCGATGAGAAAATCCGAGGCCAATATTGTGTTTGTCGGACTCGGTTTTCCGAAAGAGGACCGGTGGATACATAAAATCAGGGGTGAGTTTAAAAACGCCGTGTTCATCGGCGTCGGCGGCTGTATCGATATCATTTCAGGGGAGATCAAAAAGGCGCCCGCCTTTTTCATGGGACGGGGCATCGACTGGTTCTATCGCATCATTTCGAAACCGTGGAGGATCGGAAGGTTCATCCGGGTGCTGTTCTTCTTCATTTCGGTGATAGGCAGGAGGATCTTTTCCAGAAAATAGCGTTACTTTTCGTATTTTCCCCGCTTCGCCATGGTGTCGCGCGCGTTCTGAATCTCGGCGCTCCCGATCTTCGCCCGCCCGAGGGTGAAATTGGATATCACTTCCCGATTGTTGCATGAGCGGCACTTAACGATAGCCTTCCCGTCCGAGGTCCAGTCTGATATCTCGACATACCGCGATTTGCAGTTCCCGCAGAATATAATTGATACGAAGTTACTCATGGTCCCCCCTCGTGAATTGGCGTATGCTATCACCGTGAATTATTTATGCAAGAAGTTTTCTGCCCCCGTCAGTCAACCCGCAGCGTTATGATGGAGACGTCCTCTCGTATGCCCAGACCTTCCGTGAAGTTTCCGGCAAAGCTGATGACGGGCCCGATGATATCGTCCGTTTCTCGCGGAAGCTTTTCGATGAATTTCATTACGCTTTTCAGGCCCAGCTGCTTTCCGGTCCTGTTTCTGACCCGCAGAATACCGTCCGAGAAAAGGACGAACAGGTCGCCGGGCCTCAGGGAGACCGACACGCTGGTGGATTCCTCGATGTTCTGGCTCAGGCTCCTTTTACCGAAACGGAGGTAGCGCGCCACCCCGTCCCGCACCAGTATCGGGTATGCCACGCCGGCGTTGAGGAAACGGAGTTTGCGGTCATCCAGATCGAGGACGCCGTAGAGCAGGGAGGCGTTGTGTATCGGGTGTTCGTCGTGTTCCATGATGAGGTGGAGGAGCCGTACGACTTCGACCGGGTTCCCTCCCCGGACCTTCGCCATCGCGCGGAGCGCGCCGCTCACGATGGACGCGTGCATCCCGCCCGGCACGCCCTTCACGTGGAGATCGCCGAGGGCGATGCCGATGTGTCCGGCATCGAGCCGGAACAGGCTGTGGAATTCTCCGCCGATTTCCCGTGCGGCCATCGATTTCGCGGTGATCCGGAACGAGCCGAGCTTCCAGTCGATTTCCGGGATGAGGGCCTCCTGGATTGCGCGCGCGGACGAAAGTTCGATCCGTATGCGTTCCTCCTCAAGGGCGTTCTGGAAGAAAATCGCATTCTGAACCGCCAGCGCCGCCTGGTCTGCGAAGACGTTGAAGAGTGACATGTCCTCGTCGGTGAAGCTCTCCCGGTTGAGCGGGTTGATTGCCTGGATCACGCCTATGAGCTTTCCCTTGAAGAGGAGGGGGGTGCAGAGTATCGATTTTGTCACGAAGCCCGTTATTTTGTCGAAGTCGGGGTCGAAGCGCCGGTCGCTGTAGACGTCGTTGATGCAGAGTGACTTCCTGTTCTCTGCGACCCACCCGGCAATGCCCTGTCCCAGCTTCACGCGGTACCGCTCCACAAGCTCCTTGCCGGCCTCTCCCAGTGCGACTTTGAACACCAGGTCTTCCGCCGTCTCCTCGTAAAGCAGCAGGGTGCTCGCCTCCGCTTCCATGATGTCCTTGATGGTCTCCATAATCACGTTCAGGAGCTTCCCCATGTCAAGGGTCGAGTTGATCATGCTGTTAATGTTGACGAGCTTGGTCAGGTTGTGAATCTGGCGGTCGGATCCCGAAAGCTCGTCGAGCGATTTTTTTCTTTTAAACATAGGGCTCTGTCATCAGGCCATGTCGATGTTTTGGAACAGTTTGAACTGGCTGATCAGCCTGTTCAGTTCGTCGGAGTACGATGCGAGTTCCTCGGACAGGGCCGATATCTCCTTTACAATATTAAAGCCTTCGTTGGTGACGGTGTAGATTTTTTCCATGGAGGTCTTGATCGACTCGCTGTTCTTCTGCTGGACGTTCGACAGGTCCATGATCGACTTCGATTTTTCCTCCAGAGCGCCCATGACCTCTCGTATCTGGCCGTGGCGTCGCGTCTCCTCGTCGGAGAGCTTGGTGATGTCGTCTATCATACGGGCGTTATTGATGATGTTGCTCATGAAGAGCTCGATCGAGTTCCGTATCTCCTGGACCGAGGAGCTTCCTTTGAAGACGTTTTCCTCTATTTCCATGGACAGCTCGTGGATGCTCTTTACCTGGCTGGAGGTGTTGTCCGCGAGCTTGCCGATTTCCTCGGCGACGACGGCGAACCCTTTCCCGGCCTCGCCGGCCCTGGCCGCCTCAATGCTCGCGTTCAGCGCGAGGAGATTGGTGCGGTCGGATATGTCATTGATGATGTTGACAATATCGCTAATTTTTTTTGATGAGTCGACGATGAGCCCCATCGCATCGGAGGCGTATTGGGTCCGCTGGTTCCCATCGCGTGCGATTGTGATCGATTCCTCCGACTTGGTTTTCACCGAGACCAGGTTGTTCGCGATCATCGTGGAGATCTCGCTCAGCTTCAGTATCGAGTCAACGGCCGAGTTGGTGTCCCGCACCTGCTCCTTGGTGTAGGAGGTTGTCTTTTCGACGGTATTGAAGATGTTCTCAACCTCGGAGCGAACGCTCTCGAGCGATGTGACCTGGGCGTTGCTGCCGGAGGCGAGGACCATCGAGTTGTCCGCCAGTATCCTGCTTGACGCCGAGAGGCTCTCGGATGAGGTCTTGAGGTAGTGCACGGTCCTGCCCATTCGCTCGACCATGTTGTTGAGGTTGCTGATCATCACGCCGATTTCGTCGCCGGAGGTGTAGCTGATGGTCTTCGTGAAGTCGGAGTTGTTCGCGATGTCAGCGAGAAGGTCGGAAACGTCCTTGATGGGATCCGAGATACGGTGCGTCACCCTGTTGAACACCAGCACGAGCGCGATGATGATGATGCACACCGATACGACGACGCCTGCCAGGACCATCTTCCCGATGTTCTGCAGCATGTAGAAATAATCGGGGATGACGCATATTTTTTCCCCCGTCTCGATTTCCTTGCAGACCAGGTTGGCGTCCCCGGCGTGGCCTTCCGACATGTTGTCTCCCATGGCCGCGTCGTCAGATGAGGCGATGATAATGCCGTCCGATGTCGTCACGCTCAGGTATTTGAGGTTCTTGTCCTGCGAGAAACTTTTCACGAAGTCGATGATGGTCGAATAGTTGTTCTCATCGAGGAGCGGGCCGACGATCTCGGTCAGGTTTTTCAGGACGATGGCGTTGTTTTGCTTCACGTGACGCTTGATGGACTGGTAGGTCACTATGAAAAATATCGCGGTCAGCGTGAATGAGACCAGAAGCACTGCGTTTATCAGGAACAGCAGCATTTTCCCGTGTATGGTCGCGGAGAGTCGCTGGAAAAATTGTATCATTAAAACGCCCCTGCGTCTGATCTTTACTAACAGAAAAGTGACAGGTGGTGGTAGCCCTGTTTTTCTCAAAATGCAAGCATAATTTTATGGAAAAGATCATAAATGGAGAGCCTCTTGCTTCTTGGCATCATTTGTTATGTCGGATGTTCCGTTTTATATGCGGGGGTGCGGCAGGTTGTTGAGTATGCTGTTTGTCAGTACAGGGCCGGTTTTAAATTTTTCTTGACATGCTGTATAAAAATTTGTAGAAAAAAGCTCTGGATTTAATTATCCTTATTATTAGCATTTCGCAAAATTCAATTGAGAAGATGTCCGCAATGAAAAATAAAATTATTTTGGCATTGACGATACTGCTCTGCGCCTCTACCGCGTGGTCGACTACAATCTTTGTGTTCAACCCCGAGAGCGGGACACGGCGTATCCGAAGCGCCGCCATTGGACTCGAGGACTACCTGAAGTCCCGGGGGATAAAGGCGAAGGTGCAGATTTTCACCAACCCGGTTGATTTCAAGCAACAATCGGCGAGGCTTAAGCCGGAATATGCAATCGTTGCGTCGTATTTCTTTTATTCGGGCGCCGCGGAATACGGATGGAAGCCTCTCCTCTCGGGACACCGGAACAGAGTGCAGGGGTTCAGCAAGATCCTGGTCAGCGGCAGAGGCATTTATAATCCCGGCCAGCTTCGTAACAAGGCGATAGCGACAGTCTCGCTCGGCAAGGAGACGATCTATTTTATCAACACGCAGTTTCTTCAGCCCCTTGGCCTGTCGGTCAGGACCGTGCGTTTGGTTACCGTATCGAAAGACATTGACGCAATAATGGCCCTCGGGTTCCAGCAGGTCGACGGCGCTATCGTGACCAATCAGAGCCTGGCATCGCTGAAGCGCATCAACCCGACGGTTTTTAACTCAATCAAGACTCTGAGGGTGCTCCCGATGATTGCTTATCCCAAACTGGTGAATTTTTCGAATGCTGCTGATGCGCCAAAAGTCCAGGATGCGTTCCGGCGGCTCACGATGCGGGGAAAGGGAAGAGATTTCCTCCTTTTTCTAGGATTGACGGGCTTTCAGTAAAACATGACGTTGGAATCGATCGTGCAATTAATAAATCGTTAATGGAGTCTTATAATGGATAGAAGGGGAAGCCTAATAAACATAAAGACAATAGCGCTGTTCCTTGCCGCGCAATTATTGATTGTAGCCGCATTCGGCGGGGAGTCCTCGGCTGCCGATTTGTACGGGATTATCAAGAGCTATGACATACCGCAGACGAGGATGATTGTGGAGGGCTTCAAGAGCAGTTTCCCCGAGGCCGAGGTGGCCGAGCTGGTGCTCGGCAAATCGCTGAAATCAAACGAAGAGGCGGTCAAAAAATTCATTGCCGCCAAGAAGCCTTCCGTGCTGATCTGCCTGGGCCTGATGGCCGCGGTTTCCTCCGCGAAAGCCGAGAAGCGAATCCCCATTTTGTTCACCATGGTCATCAACTACATGAGATATTACAAAAAGTACCCGGAGATTGGGCAGAAAAACGTGGCAGGCATAGCCATGGAGATACCCCCGTCCTCGCAGATAACCCAGTTCAGGATGCTATACCCCGGCCTGAAATCCCTCGGTGTGCCGTACAACCCGGAGGCATCCTCCGAGATAATCAAGAATGCGATCAGGTCCTCGAAGGCGCTGAATATAAAGATTGTCCCGATACCGGTCATGGAGGCGAAAAACATAGAAGAAGAGCTGAAAAAAAACAGCAAGGCCTTCAACGGCCTCTGGATGATCGGCGATGTCAAGCTTTATAACAAAAAAACAAACGCCCTTCAGAAGCTCGTGGGGTTTTCGAACGAGAGCAATATTCCTCTTCTCGCCTTCTCGGAAAACTTTGTGAAAGCGGGCGCGTTTTTTTCCGTGTCGATAAACTACAAGAGCCTTGGCTCCCAGGTGGCCCTGATGGGAAGAAGCCTCGTGATAGACAAGGTCAGGCCGGAAAAGTTGAAGGTCGCCCAGCCGATCGGCACGTTTACCGTGCTGAACAGGACCGCGGCGGAAAAAATTCTCGGCGAGAAATTCGACGATTCGATGCTGGACCAGGTCGACAGGGTCTATCCTTCTGACGAGACGGGAGAGAGCGAAGCGGGCGCCGAGGATATAGACGAATAAGAGCGCCGGGTGCAGAGCGGCAGGAGGGCATCTGCGTGCGGGGCCCGGTCATGGTACACCACCTCAACAACATGGAGAGGCAATGATTAATAAACTGCTCAATAAATTCAACAATCTCAGCATTAAGTTAAAATTCATCATAGGCCTTACCTCCGGGTTTATCATCGCGGTCCCGCTCATTTCGGTCGTCTTTATCAACCAGTCGGGCAATCTTCTTGAGAAGGCCCTCGAGGACAAGGCGCAGCTCATAAACAGGAACTTCTCAATAGTGTCGAAGAACGCCATAGAGGAAAGCAGCTTCACCTTCCTCCAGCTTCTCATACAGGAGGTTCCGGCCAAAGACAAGGAGCTGGAGCTGCTCGTTGTTACCGACAGGAACGGCGTCATAATGGCGACTTCCGACGATGAGAAGTACCAGATTTTTTCGCAGGTCACCGACAAGAAGATCCTTGATATGTTCAAGCAGAAAAAAGAGATAGTCGAGCTTGATTCCGGCTCCAGCCTCCTTCGAAGCGTGAGACCGATATACGGGGCGGTCGCTGAGGAAGAGGGGGATGGCGGAGAGCCTTCCGCGGTGAACGAACCGAAGACGGGCGATAAAAGCGGCGCGCAGGGGGAGGTTGCCCCGTCCGAGGATAGCAGTGATGAGCTCATGGGTTACGTCTACGTCGCCCTTACGACTAAATATCTGAACCGCGAATTATTGAAACTCTGGCTCTTTTCCAGTATTCTGGCCCTCGTCATTTTCGGGCTCGGCATCGGTCTCGCCTACTGGCTCGGCGTCCAGATAGTCCGGCCGATCAAGGACCTGGCCATTAATGTCCGGAGGATCGCTTCCGGTGACTTCAACATCGCGATTGCCGCAACGACGACCGATGAGGTCGGGCGCCTCGTCTCCGACGTGGAGAAGATGCGCAAATCGATTAAGGACCTGACCGAAAACCTGGAAGGGCTGGTCAAGGAGAGGACGAAGGAGCTGCAGGCGGCCATGGAAGAGCTGACCGCTACGAATGAGGAGCTGACCCGGACGAGGGACGCCCTCTGGGGCGAGATGCAGCTTGCCAAGAAGATCCAGCAGGTGCTCCTCCCCTCCAAGCCGCTTCTGGAAGGCTATGACGTGGCGGTCTTCCTAAAGCCGACCGACGAGGTCGGCGGGGACTATTACGATGTGATTACCGTCGAGGGGGCCGAGTGGATCGTTATAGGCGATGTGTCGGGTCACGGCGTCACTGCCGGCCTGGTCATGATGATGGTCCAGACGGCGATCCACACGGTTCTGAGCCGGTATCCCGACATGACGCCTACCGACCTCCTCACCACGGTAAACAAGACCATCGCCAAGAACATCGAGCGGCTTGGAGAATCGAAATACATGACGATTACCGTCATCGCCAGCCGCAAGCAGGGAAAGTTCTTTTTTGCCGGCCTGCACCAGGATATCATGATCTACCGCGCGAAGACGAAGAGCGTCGACCTGGTCGAGACGCGGGGCATGTGGCTCGGCATCGAGTCGGACATATCGAACATGAACTGCGACGACGAGTTCTCGATCGAGCAGGGCGACTGCGTGCTCCTTTATACCGACGGCGTTGTCGAGGCCACCGATAAAAAAGGCGACATGTTCGGAGACGCACGGCTTGTGGAGAAGTTTAAGAGGGTCGGATCAAAGGGCGTCAACGACATCAAGAACGGAATACTCGATTCTCTCGAGGAATACACCCAGCACGACGACATCGCGCTCGTGGTGTTCAAGAGAAAATAAGTGAAATAATATTTACGCAACAAGGCCGGGCAAAGCCCGGCCTTGTTGTTTAACCCCCTCACCCCCAACCCCTCTCCCGGAGGAAGAGGGGAGCTATATCTTGTAGTTCACCCTGAGCATCGCGCTGATGCCCGGCTCCACGTACCCGTCCTCCTGGCCCCAGACGGACGACACGTAGTTCGTCCGGTTCAGGAGATTGCGGATGTCGACGATCAGCTCCAGCTTATCAGCGATCATGCGCGACAGGTTCAGGTCGAGACGGTAGTAGACCGGGAGCTTTTTCGGCGCGATCTGAGTGTCGAAGTTCGGCGTGGTCTCCCACCAGTTCAGGTAGATCCGGTTGTTCAGGAATGCCGTCACCTCGATTACCGGTATGGTATAGTAGATCCCGCCGATGATCGAATATTCCGGGTACGACTTGTACCGTACGTCTGACCGGTACATGAGGAAGGTGCCGGTGAGCGACGTGGCGGCCTGGCTCACCGGGTTGATGGTGTTGAGCGCCTCGCTCCGGGCCCAGCCGAACCCGAGATTTCCGCCCACGCGCTTGTGGCTCGCGTACAGGGAGAGCTCCGCGCCATAGGAGCGGTTCCTGCCCTGGTTCAGGTAGATGGACTGGAAGTAGGGCTTGAGGGCGTCTATTCTAAAGTAGTTGATACCGTTCTGCCAGAATGTGTAGAACCCGGTGGCGTTGAGCTTCAGGCTCTTGTGGAGCTTGTACATCAGGATGAACTCGCAGACATCGATAGTCTCCGCCTTGAGGTCCTTGTTCCCGTAATAGAGGAAGAACTTTCCTTTCTGCTCGGATGCCGACGGCGCGCGGAAGGCGCGGCCGTAGAGCATCTTGATCGAAAACGGCTCGACCGGCTTGATGATGATGCCGGCGCGCGGCGTCGCCTGCAGGCCGTAGTCGGAGTAGTAGTCGAGGCGGCCACCTGCAATGAAGTACAGGATGTCTTTCACCGCGTTCCACTTGAACTGGGCGAAGCCGCTGTTGATCACCCGCTTTGATCGATCTATAAGCTCGTGGCCGGAATAGCGGCCGTTTTCAAGCAAGGCGTCACTGCCCATGGTGAACAGGTCGACCTTCATGCGGGTGTACGGTATGCCCGCGAAAGATGCCTCGTATGCGATGAGCCACTGAAGGCGTATGCTGTTGTCAGGCTGTTTGATGAGTACGCGCGCCCCGCCCCGGTATGATTTTTGCCGGTAGGTGTAGGGTTCGAAGGGTGTCGCGTCGGAGTTGTAGCGCGCATAGTTGTACCAGTAGTAGCCGGTCGCCTCGAGAGATATCTGGTGGGGGAATTTATACTCGATGCCCGCGGTCCCCATATACAGATATCTCAGGTTGTCAAGCTTGTCCCTGTTCCTGGCGCTTACGAACAGGTCGTCCTTGGTGCCCGCGTCGAGGTAGACGATGCCGTAGTTGTCGTCCATGAATCCGTAGTAGAAGTATCCGCCAAGCTTCAAGGTCAGTTTGTCGGTCGGCATGATGCGCAATTTAAGGACGCCGGTTGTCGATTCCTGGATGTTCTTGTATCTGCCCGTGCCCGCCGTCGGCGACACCAGATCTTCCTCGCCCGGCACGGTGCTCGGGTCGAATCCGAAGTAGTCTATATAGTGGTACTTTAGCTTCTGGTTCCCCTGGTAGCTCCCTGCGCCGGAGAAATCCATGCGGATCTTGTCGTTTCCCGCGCTGATGCGCGCCGCGCCGTCGCCGTACCAGGGATAGGCGCCGCTCGCTTCAAACTGGTACGTGTTTTTATCCGATTCGAAGGTCTTGAGGGCGACCACACCGTGGAAGGCGTCCGATCCGTAGATCGCCGAACCGGGCCCCTTGATGATCTCGATCCGGTCCAGGGTGCCGAGCTCCCAGGTGGGGATCATATAGGTCGCGTTGCCGAAGTCGTAGTTGTTCATCGGCACGCCGTCGATCAGGGTGGCGACGCCGGCGACCTTCCTGGTCGCGTAGCCGCGGAAGAAGGGGATCTCCCCGCCGAAGGTCCCGGGCATGTGGATGAAGCCTACCTCATCGTTGAGGGCCTCGCAGAATCGCCGAGCGCCGAGCTTGTTCCAGGTCTCGCGGGTGACGCTGGAGACGCTTGAGCCGACCACCAGCTCGTCCTCCTCGAAGAGCGATGCTACGTCGACCTTCATGTCGATCGTTGATTCGAGCTCGTAGAAGCCCTTTTCCTCGATCGCCAGCTCATCGGCGATCTCTTCATCTTCAAGCGTGCCCTGTGCGTGGGCGCTGAAAGATGCCGCTAGTGAGATCATGCATGAACAGATGAATGTAACGGTAAGACCGGTGCGCGATGCGGTGGACTTTTCCATGTTGACCCTCTCTCAATTATGATAGTTTAGCTGATGCAAACAACTATAATAATCTTTTTTTTATTTGTAGTGAGGATTCAAAAAGATATTAATATTCAATACATATTTCAATAATTTAATTTTTATATATTGTCAAGAATATTACCACCCGGCCGGATTATTTTTCCACCATGGGAAGATGGCGGCGGCTTATGATAATCCGTGCTGATGATCGAATAATGGCCCTGTTTTTTACTCCCGTTAAACTAGACACGGTGTCATTTTTTATCGCGGAATACGCGCTTCCCTTTGAAAAAGCAATTGACAACGGCTCTCTCGTATTATACATACAACATATCATCATAGAAAGCCAGGTTGTCGAAATTCCCGCCGCTTAAGCGAGAGTTTGCGGCAACGGGGTACGGTCTCGTCACCGTGTCGGTGCCTGTAAACAGTTCTTATCAGAATATATTTTAAGGAGGATCTTATGAAAAAATTCTTATTTATCAGCGCCCTGTGCGCTATGGTCATCGGCGTTGCGGCAGCCGTGAACGCGAGCGCGCCCGACATGAACGGCAACCAGAGCGTTGAGTATTGCAAGACGATGAACAGGCAGGCGTCTACCGAGCCGGACGCGACGTATTTCAACCCGGCCGGCACGGCCTTTATGGCGGACGGCCTGTATCTCTATCTCAGCAATCAGACCGCGTATCAGCCAATCACCATCAAGATTCGGGGCGGCAACTGGAACGAGATACCCTTCAATACGGCTGGCGCCCGCAATTTTCTCAGCTACGGACAGTACAAGGGTCTGAAATACGCCTGGTATTTCCCGAACCTCTACCTGGTGTACAAGAAGGACCGGTGGGCGGTGTCGTTCGGCGGCTATCCGCTCGGCGGCGGCGGTGACGGCAAATTCGACAAGGGCCTGCAGATGATCGATGTGCTTCTCAACGCGGACCCGATGATCGGATTGGGCAATGACATCAGCTCGTTATACAATAGTCTCGGTCTCGGCGTGCCGATAGTCCCGGGCATCATAAAGAGCAAGTTCACCGGCTCGTCCATGGTCATCACCGCGCAGGCCAATTTCGCCTATCAAGTGATAGAGGACAAGTTGTCGATTGCGATAGGATACCGGTTTATAATGGGCGACGCGACCTATGACGCCTCTATCTTCAACATCGGCATCGACGCCCTCGGCACGTATAACGGCTATATCCCGCTCGGGAGCAATCTCCACGCCGAGCAGAGGGGATACGCCCATGGCCTTATCGGGAGTATCTGCGTCAAGCCGGTCAAGGACCTGACCGTGGCGATCCGGGGCGAGTGGAACTCGCCGCTCAACCTCAAGACCAAATCCAAGGATTATCTGATTGCCGGCGCGGTCGACTCGTCATTTATGAACGGCGGCAGGAAGGCGATGCAGATGGCCGCGAGCCTGGCATTCGGCCTCGCGTACGTGTGGGAGGGGCTCCAGATATCCCCGTCCTTCATCTATCACTTCAACCAGTTCGCGCAATGGAAGCAGAAAGAGAAGAACTACACGGGCGGCTATGACGTCGGCATCGGCCTTGATTACACCTTCAAGAACGTGCCTCTGAACATCGGCGTCGGCTACCTGTACGCCTTCACCGGCTGCCGGCCCAGCGCCCAGAGCCAGATGGGCGAGGATCTGAACGCCAGCCACCTCGGCTTCGGCTTCTCGGTCAACATCACCGAGAACATCAAGCTGACCCTTGGCGAGATCATCAGCTTCTACACGCCGACGGACGTGAACGCAGGGCAAACCAGCCAGCTCAAGTTCCTCCCCGCGAGGTTCTACAAGGATAGCTATGACACCGGCATCGGCATAACCGCCAAGGTGCTGTAAGCATCAGGGTATATTAATGGTGTGCACTGGGCCGCCCCTTGGTACGGGGCGGCCTTTTTTGTTGTTGCCCTGTCGCGGTGGACTGCTTGGACCCTGATATGTCAGGGGAAGGGGGTGAGGGCAGGTCCCCCTATGGGGGATTTAGGGGGGGTGCGAGCCAGCCCCATCTTGATCGCGCCATTTGTTATTGTATTGACATGATCATCATTTATAATACAGTATGATATCGATTGCCGGATCGCTTCGGTGCTCTCGCGATGACGTCAGATATTTATGAATTTAACCAGGGCCGATAAAATATTGTTGCCCTGTGATTTCAGCGGAGGAGGCTCGTATGAACAGGAATATTTTTATCACGCTGACCTTTGTTGCCGTTCTATCATTATTCTCCGCCGTGTACGCCGGCGGCGTAAATTACAACAGCAACCAGAGCGCGGAGGTGGTGAAGGTCCTGAACAGGAACGCCTCTACCGATCCCGACGCGGCCTATTTCAACCCGGCCGGGACCGCGCTCATGGAGGACGGGTTCTACGCCTACCTCAGCAATCAAACCGTATATCAGCCGCTGACGATTGACGTGAAGCACGGCCGCGCCCTGCAGCTCCTGGGCCTGTGCCGCAGGGAATACAACGGCATGAAATACGCCTGGTATTTTCCGGACTTCTTCCTTGTCTATAAGAAGGGGAACTGGGCCTGGTCGTTTGGCGGCTTGGCGGTCGGCGGCGGCGGCTCGGGCGAATTCAATAATGGCCTCCAGATGATCGACATTATGCTGAACCCGGCGATGCTGGGAAATATCGTCAACGGGCTGTATCAGAGATTGTTCCAGAATACGGCGAACCCGGTGGGCAGCGTGGTCGTGTCAGAGTTCAGCGGTTCGTCCACGGTTTATTCGGCCCAGACAAGCGTGGCGTATTCGGTCCTGAAGGATCTCCTCTCTTTTTCTCTCGGGTACCGCATCATGTACGGCTACAACATCTATGACGGGAAGCTTTACGGCCTTGGCGGCGATTATTACGGGTATCTTCCCCTGGGATCCGATTTCCACGCCACGCAGAAAGGGCTGGCGCATGGAGTAATAATAGGGCTGAGCGCGAAGCCGATCAGGGATCTTACCATCGGACTCCGCGGGGAATGGAACTCCCCCCTCAGGATGAAGACCGCTTCACATGATGATTTGATTGTCGGCCTGGTCGATTCGAGCTTCAGGGACGGCTCGACCAAGCACGGCCAGCTGCCGGCGAACCTGGATTTCGGCGTTTCATATCGCGTCGCCGGGCTTCAGATATCGTGCGCCTTCGCCTATTACTTCAACCAGTACGCGCAGATGAACGGCATTGAGGAGAGCTATACCGGCGGGTATGATATCGGCATCGGGCTCGATTACACGTTCCGTGACGTGCCGGTGAATATCGGGTGCGGCTATACGTTTGCCGAGGAGGGCGCGCGGCCGAGCGCACAATCACAGCTGGATGAAAGCATCAATTCGCATAATATCGGGTGCGGGATATCCTACACCTTTAACAGGACCCTTACACTGACCATCGCCCATGTGTTCACGCGCTATGTCCCGGAGGATGTCAATAAAGGACAGATGACGAGGCTGTTCCCCGTCACGTATAACAAGATGAGCTTTAACCTCGCCATTGGTATTACCTGGAAGGTGTTCTGACGTGGATGGCCGTATTAAACGCAATCGTTCCGCCGGAGCCGGCCGGATGCGGGATATCCTGATAGCCCTCCTCCTGACGGCGGGCGCTGCCGGCGGCCTGCACGCCGCCGGTTTCGGCACGACTGTTTCGTTCACCCGGACTCAGGGCAGGGCGGGAGCGGTCGGCACGGTCGACGCGGCCTACTATAACCCCGCGGGCCTGGCGTCGCTGAAGGACGGTTTCTACCTTGACGCAGGTTATCAGGTCATGACCAAGACCGTTGCCTACAAGATCACCTACACCAACGGCACGGACGATACGCCGTCACCCTTTATCCCGAATTTCTGCGCAGTGTACAAGGTCCGCAACGCGGCCCTGTTCCTCTCCCTTGATATGCCGCGCGGAGTTGAGCGGGTGAACTTCCGGAAGCCGCGGGGCGGCATGCCGCTGATATCCTACGTTGCGCTGGGACTTGACCCCTACCAGATGGCCGCGCTCAGGAGCGCAGGTCTGACCAAAAATCTGGGCGGCATTGAATTGCCGGGAGTGACCTACGTGAAGGCCAGCAGGTACTGGCTTCAGGGAAGGCTGGGAGGCTCTTTCTCCATCACCGAAAACGTCGCCTTTGCGGGCGGCATTGCCTGCAGCTATTTCGAGGGCGACCGCTCGGCCGGGATTCTCAGTTCCGGCACGATCGACAAGCTTGAGCGGAGCGGTGTGGGCTGGTCCGGCTTTGCGGGGCTGATGCTGGGGCCTCCTGAGAAGTTTGTGCTGACGGCGCTTTACGGCACGCCGGTCTTCGCTCGCGGAAAAGAGAAGAACGTGAAATACTATTACACGCATATCATGGAGCAGAGGCTTCCGGATTATCTTCTCATCGGGCTGAACCTGCGGACGGTTGAAAAGGCATCCATTCAGTTCTCGTACCGGGTGGACTTCAGCGGCGAGAGGCGGTACGGCAGCAGGAATCTGCTGACGCGCGACCACGAATGGGGTTTTGTTGACTGGCTTGCCGTGGTGCAGGGCGCGGCGGGCTGGTCGGCCCTTCCGTTGGTTGCCGCCGGCAACGCGCAGAACTACAAGCACAAAAACCGGCACTCCTTCGGCATAACACTTGAACTCGATATCGGCAATTTCACAGCGAGCTCCGGGATCTCCTACATGACGCAGGAAACCTATCCCCGCGCCCAGAACCCGCTCGACCCGGACCTCGCGCGGGTCGGGTGGGGTGCCGGTCTGCGCGCATCGGCAGGAAACAACCTGGTCATTGAAACCGGGACAGCGTACTATTTTTACATCACGGACCGGATGCTCTACAACTCCATCAAGCTGAACCGATCCGGCTGGACCTGGGGCGTTAACGTTACGCTGAAGGCCCTGTGAGGGTCGTCACCGCGCAGCGCCTGCCAGTCTCGCCGCATCACGGTATCTGCCGAGCTTCCGGTACGCGTCCGACAGGGAGCGTGCAACGCCGGGGTCCTCTCTGGTTAGGGACCAGGCGCGCTCGAGATACGGGAGCGACGCGCGGCTGTTGCCCGATAGATAATACGCCCTGCCTATGTGGTGGAACGTGCGGTAATCGCCGTTTCCCCGTTCGACCGCCCTTTTCAGAATCGCAATGGCCCGTTCGTAGCCGCCCGCCTCAAAGAGGGACGCGCCGTAGTAGTAAAGGAGATCGGGGTCCCCGCCGGGACTGTTCGTCCTGAACACGTCGGTAATATCCCGATACTGGTTGTATTCAAACAGGACCCGCACCGTGTCTTTCAGCATGTTTCGGGGGATCGGCCCGCCCTCGCATGCCATGATGATCATATCGGCGCCCTTTCTCTTTTCGCCGAGCCTGATGAGCGTAAGGCCTTGAAGCTTTTTCATCTCCCGGTTTTCCGGGTACGCGATCGCCAGGGTCTTAAGGTAGGAGCGGAGTTTTACGTATTCCCCCCCGGCATACATTTTTTCCGCTTCCCGCAGATGGTCGCCTGCATTCATGCCCCGGATTTTTTCGTAGTAGGTCCGCATGTACCAGGCGTACACATCGGCGCTGTAAAAATAGGAGTACACGCCCGCGGCCGCGATGAGGGCGGGGATGATGTATTTTGCAAGTCCGTTTCTTCTTCTTCGGGGCATACACTGCCTCCCTGGAGAAGGGTATACTCTTATAATTGAATAATTTCAAGTATAATATTTGCCTCCCGGATAAATCGCCGGACGTCCGCCCGCCGCGCCCAGAATTATTTGTTGAAATAAACCGGCCGGATAAATATTTTTGCATTTCGTAAAAATTTTCTTTCATTTTTACATGTCTGTTCGTTATACTATACAAAGGACTCGCTCATGAAAAAGCTCGGAATAATCATCATGCTCATCGCGCTGGCCTGCCCGGCGCTCCTCTTTTCCCTGACCGGGGAAGAGGCGGTGGAGAAGTTTCAGGGAAGGATGTACGGTGTGAAGAAGCTCACCGGCGTAATTTCCTGGACCTCCCTTGAGGGGCAGACGTACTCCGGCAGCTTCAAGTATATGGCGCCGGGCAAGATATACGTAAAATTCACCGCCCCCTCAGAGAAGATCCTCGTGTCGAACGGCGCAACCCTATGGATCTTCACGCCGTCGAGGAGCGTATGCGCTATGCAGGAACTGCTGAAGGGGACCGCCTCCGGGGGGGTTGCGGCGTTTGTCCGCGGGTATGACGGCATTGCCACCGAGGGCGATACCGGCTATACCATCAAGCTTAAAAACGACACCAAGCAGTATCCAGAGATCATCTTGAGCGTTGATCTGACATTCATGCTGAAGGGTGCCATCTTCAAGCGGGATGACGGGAGGATCATGAGCTTCTCCCTTTCCGATACAAGCGTCGATGCCGATGTGGACCCGTCGCTTTTCGAGTTCAAGGTCCCCAAGGGCGTTCAGGTAGTCAGGAATCCTATTAATGTAAGATAACCGGAATTGTCAACCTGCGTAAAAATTATGATCGCCGCGGCATGCGCCTGCATCCCGCTTGGAGCCGTCGCGGACGAGCGCGAGCTCGTATACACCTTCATCGGGCCGGTGGCGGGCGGCGGCATGAACAGTATCGTGCATCATGACTGGTTCGACTATTATACCGGTACTAAAAAATATTCCGGGTGGCACGCGAGCGGAGGGCTTTCCATCTGGGTGATATCGAAGTGGCTTATCGGGGACTTTACCATACAATACCTGTACAGCAGCAACGAAGCCGTGCTGCAGCACCTGTACTACACGCTGTCCGGCAGGGTTGGGATCAGACTGGGAAATGTCGCAATATTTTCGCCCGGGGTCGGTCTCTACTTTGAATCCCCGCCGTCGAACCGGAGGTACAAGGGCGGCGCGGGCGCACGGGTCCCCATCGCGTTCCTTTTCAACACGACCTTCGACACGAAGCTGTTGATCGAAGGCTCCGCGATGTACGGATGGTACGGCATCGGCGACAGGTCGACAAAATTCTTTTATGGAATAAACCTGGGATTCATCTTTAAGGTCGGAAGAATATAAGGGAACCCCGGGATAGACTCCGGGAGGTTCCGCCCTTGACACCGATTGACGCGCGTTCAGCTTTTTCTCTGGCGAACTCCGCGAAAAGCATAATTCTCCAGCGCGGCTACGCCGGCCTGCCGCAAAAAGTTTTTACTCCGTCGCTCATATTATTCACCTCTGTGAGCGCGGCCACGCTCCTCGCCTGCTCGGCCATGCTGGAGGGCAGGGCAAGCCGCGCTGGAATGCTGACGCTGGCCTTCGCCCTCGCGTCGTTTCCCCTTGTGTATATCAATTCCCTGAGGGGCGTCGGGCACCGGGCATGGAGGCGCACTGCCGCCCGCGCCATGGTCCTGCTGGCGCTTTCGGCGGCATGCTGCGCGTGTACGTGCCTGCGGATTGCCCGTCATGGCGATGGCGCCGGGCCGGTTGCCGTTCGCTCTGAATGGACGGCGCAGGTCATCGGCGTGGTACGGAAGCGCTACTATCAGGAGGCGGAGATAGGATTGCTATCGAGCGGCAGTCGGGCAGGCCGCGGCGATTTTCGCCGGGGCCTGCTCCGCGTAACCGGCATCGACCTTGCTCCGGGCGACCTGATCAGGTTCGGCAAAAAGCCGGCGGCGGCATCGGCGAGCCTGCCGGTCCGGCGTTCCCTGCTTCTGAGAGGCATACGCGCCGTCTGGTACCTGGACGGCGGCGACCTCGCTATCGTTAAGCGCGGCTCCTCCCTCAGAGAGGCCGCGCGGACCCGGCTGGCGTCAAACTGCGACGAACTGTTCGGCCGCAACACAGCGGCGGTTGTCAAGGCGCTCTATTTCGGGAACAAGGACTATATCGACAGGATTACGGTCAACGATTTTAAGCGCGCCGGTGTGCTCCATGTGCTTGCGGCCAGCGGGTTACACGTCGGAGTTGTCGCCGCGATCCCACTCTTTCTTCTCGGCCTCATACGGGTGAACCGAAAAATTATCATTGCCGTCGCCGCCCTCGCGGTCTTCGGCTACCTGTGTATAACCGACATGCCCGTATCTCTCCTCCGCGCCTGCGTCATGTTTTTCATCTATGCCGCACAGCGCCTTGCCGGCCGGGACGTGAATATCTTCAACACCCTGTTTCTCTCCGCCACAGTCATTGTGATGACGTTCCCCGGCGAGCTCTACGGCCTCGGGTTTCAGCTCAGCTTCGGCGCGACACTCGGGATACTCCTGTTCCATGGACTCTATCGGAAGGCCTTTTCCTGGCTCCCGGACTTCCTGTCGAACCCGCTCGCGCTTACCATGTCCGCGCAGGTCATCGTGTTCCCGGTGATCCTGGCGCGGACCGGCGAGGTCAATCTGGCGGGCCCGCTTTCAAATATCATCATTGTCCCGCTGATGTCGCTCCTCCTGGTTGTTTCGATCGCCGCGAATTCTCTATTCTTCGCCGCCAGTGCCGTCTCGTCATGGGCCGGCAGTCTCGCCGACGCCCTCTACGGGCTGAGCCTGTCCGTCGTCCGCTTCATCTCGGGACTCAACGGTCACCTGTATGTCGAGGGGGCCGATGCGGTCCTCGGCGGATGCTTTTGCCTGGTTCTGCTCCCGCTTATCCCCGGCCTGAGGGGGAGGAGGATTGCGTCCATCGCGGTGGCAGCCGGCTTTGCCGCGGCCTGGTTGGCAGTCGCGGGGGGCGGTGGATCGCGGGACGCCGTGACAGAGATTTGTCACGGTGAGGGAAGGCTTATTCTCATAACAAACGGAGAGACCGTCTCCGCTATCGGACAGTACCCCGCCCGGGCGCACGTTGATCGGATCGCCAGGGAAATTGCCGCTGCCGGCCGGGAGGTAAACCTTTACATCACGCGCGCTGATTACCGGAACGTTTCTGCATGCAGCGGCCTGTTGAAGCGATTGCCGGTGCGGCGCTGCTATCTCTCGGGCGGGTTCAGGATAAAGGGATACACGCGGCGTTTTTTTGATCTTCTCCAGAAGGATGGCGTTGAACTTCTCATACATGGCGGGACGGAGCCGGGTGGTCCGGCCCGCTTGGCATTGCCCGAAATGCCGGTGGAGCTGGCGGGCCTGCGCAACCGGATGTCAGCCGGTGTCGTGGATGCGGCTGACGGGACCTGTAAAAATATTAAAATTCGATATTTAACTTTACATTAATAACAGACCGGTTACAGTGTTGCATCACGGCGGCGTGCCGCCGCTGCCAGGCAAGTAATCATGTTTAATTCTTCCGAATTGGCCAAACAGTTCGACCGGGGAGAAGAGGTCGCGATCAGTTTCCAGTATGTCAACAAGGAAATCGAGATCGACGTCAACTCCCTTCTTTCGAAGGTGCTTTCCCGTCTCGATAAGGGCTACCTCTACGATACGCTCGTATCGGTCTTTCGCGAACTGATCCAGAACGGCATCAAGGCCAACATGAAGCGCGTCTGGTTTGAGGCCGGGAACCTTGACATCAACGACATGGGCGATTACCGGAAGGGGATGGAGAAGTTCAGGGAGGTGGCATACCATCCCGAAGTGATGCGGGACCAGCTTCGTGACAGCCGGTATCGCGTCACCCTCAAGATGCGGAATCGCGAGGGCGGCCTGGATGTCTCCGTCGTCAATAACGCCAGGGTCCTGCCGGGCGAACTGGAACGGATCAGGTACCGTATGCGTAAGGCGCTTGAATGGAACAATTTCGTCGAGGCCTATGAAAACATGTACGACGCGACCGAGGGAGCGGGCCTGGGGATTATCCTTTCGGTGATGCTGCTTAAAAACGCCGGCCTGGATGCGGAGGTATTCAACGTGATCCCGGACGAGGGATCGATGACGATTTCATTGAGGATCCCGCCGGAGCTGAAAAGCATCGAGATCACCTCGTCGATAAAGAGCCAGATCCTGGAGGACGTGAATTCCCTTCCGACTTTTCCCGAGAACGTCCTTGAGCTGAGGCAGCTGTGCGATAACCCCGAGACTACCATCGACACCATATCTGAAAAGATTAGCCTGGACCCGGCCCTGGCCGCGGACGTGCTGAAACTATCGAACTCCGCGGGATTCATCTCGGGCAAGCGGATAACCAAGATCAGCCAAGCGGTCATGATCATCGGATTGAAGAACCTCAACTCGATGCTCACCGCGGCCGCCCTCCGGAAGATCATGGACAAGCGATACCGGAAGTTCGAGCAGATATGGGAGCACTGCAACAGGACCGCCTATTACGCGCGCCAGATCGCGATGGAAGTCGGATACGGCAAGGTCGTGGACATCGCATATATTGCCGGGCTCCTGCACGACATCGGGAAGATCGTCCTTCTTTCAACGGACGCCCGGCTGCTGAACCAGATATCGGATATTGTAAACGACAGGAAGATCAGGACCTCGTCGATTATCGAGGAAATCTCGATAGGAATCAGCCATTCGGCGATCGGCGCGCTCATAGCCGATAAGTGGAACTTCCCCGAGGAGCTCGTAGAGGCCGTGCGCTACCATCACGCTCCTCTCGCGCCCAATATACGCCATCGCGAGGTGGTCATGGTCGTGTACCTCGCAAACCAGCTCTGCATCCTTGAATCGAAAGAAATGGACCCGCTCTTCATCGAGTCGGAGGTGCTCGACAAGTTAAGCATCACTTCCCGCACCGCATTCGAGAAATTCGTGACGCGACTGCAGAATCGGTATGACATGCACGAGCAGTTTCTGCTGAAATATATGCCATGAGTCAGTATGTCCTGAAAGAAACCCCCGGGGGGAAGCTGACGCTCATCTACCGTAATTCGCGGGACGTCCGCCTTCATTCCGCCTATGAACCGGACCTGGAAGCAGGACGGGCAGTCGACGGCTTTTCGGCCGGCCGGGCGACGGTCATAGTCGTATCGGGCGTTGCCCTCGGGTACCATATAGAATGTCTGAGGCAGAAGTTCCCCGGCAAAACGATCATTGCCGTCGAGCGTGACGCCGAGGTGGTTGCGCTGGTCCGCGAAAACTGCCCGCAGCACCTCAGCGGGGTCGCGGTCGTGAGCTCCACCGCGGATCTGCCGGCGGCGCTGGAGGGGATCGACATGGCAGGCTTCCGGGGCATGGCGCATTACCCGCACCGGCCGTCCTATCAGCTCTACAGGGAATTCTACGATAGCGTCTTCCGCGACATGGGCCAGTACATGTCGTCAAAAATAAGCGATCTCCTGACGCGGTTCGAGTTCGAAGAGCGGTGGGTGGAGAACATATTGAAGAACATACACCACCTGTTCACCTCGGGTAGCGTTATCAGCCTGTTCGGCAGGTTCGCCGGAGTTCCCGGAGTCATCGTATCAGCGGGGCCGTCGCTGAGGAAGAACGCCGGCATCCTCGGCGAAATGCGCGGCCGGGCTCTCATCGTCGCGGTCGACACCGCCGCCCGCGTGCTCGGCCGGATCGGGATAGAGCCGCACATCATAATGACCCTTGATTCGCAGAAATACAGCATGAAGCATTTCCTCGGCCTCCGCGGGGGCGGGGCCGCTCTCCTTGCCGATCTGGTGAGCTATCCGGCCGTGGCGCGTTCATACCGCGGCCGGCGCATAATGAGCACGACGTCAAAGTATTACTCTGACACGGGCGGAGAGCTCAAGCGCGAGACCACGCCGCTGATGGACTGGATCGAAAAGTACATCAGGCCGGTGGGCGATATCCAGTCGGGCGGCTCCGTGGCAACGAGCGCCTTTGACCTCCTTCTCAACCTCGGGTGCAGTCCCATTATCCTTGTCGGCCAGGATCTCGCCTACACGGGAAGGGAAATCCATTGCAGTGGCACCTATCATAACGACGAATGGCTCCCCCGGGTGTCGCGCCTCTCAAACCTGGACACGATCAATCAGGGCGTCATCAGGAAGCGCAAGATCAAACACGTGGCGGCCTACGGCGGCAGGGGAACGGTCATATCGGATTTCGTGTTCGATCTCTACAGGGGTTGGTTCGAGGATTCTGCACGCAAGGTGAGCGTGCCGGTCATCAACGCAACCGAGGGCGGCGCGCGCATACAGGCGACGGAGGAGCGGACTCTCGAGTCGGTGTGCGGCGGCTGTCGGACCCTCAATCCCTCCCCGGCTGATATTGTGGAACGGGCGCTCTCCGGCGTGAAGCCGGACAGGCCGGACCGGCTTGCCGGGGCCATGAAAAGGGCCGTGGAGCAGCTCGGGGGATTGCGCGACCTGGCGGTTAAGGCCCTGGACCACCGGGATCTCGCCCCGGCGGTTGAAGAAATGATCAATGGCGACGACATCCGTTTCATCCTACAGCCTTTTATGAGGAAATCACGTACCTTTCTGGCCCGGTATGATAAATCGCCTGAAGAGGCCGAGCGGCTTGTCCTTACCGATATACGGTCTGCAACAGCACGGCTCATTCCGGCTATCGAGGAGAGCCTTCGCAGGTTGGGCGCGCCCTGAAGGCGGGATTGCGCAACCCCGCCTTCAGGGCGTAATCCACGCCTTCACGGGGATATCCCTAAAGAAATCATACAAAAACAGCCGATAATAGAAGTAATCTTGACTTTAAAGGATTCATCTTTATGAGTCCCGGCCATACATATTATAGGATTTACCCCATGGTGAAACGATTATCCCTGATAATGATTATTACAGCACTGTCCATGTTTGATGTCAGCGCCCGCGTTAAGCCGGGGCCTGATGATTCGGTCGAATGGGGGAAGGGCGTCATTGTCGCCTTCGGTACAGCGCGGGTGCCCATCAGCGGCCTGGGCAAGCCCGTGTCCGACGAGGAAGAGAACGCCGAAATTTCGCTGAACCGCGGCAGGGTCGGGGCTTACCGGAAGGCGCGCGAACGGGCGGTTGCTAATCTTGCGCGCCTGGTGAGGGATATACGGGTTGACGCCGATACCACGCTGTCCGACCTGCTTGATCGAAACGAAGATGTCCAGTCCCGCATCGGCAATATCATTTCCACCAGGGTGAAGGTAGTGGAATATCCGGTTGATTTCGCCACGTCGGGGTGTCGGGCCGAACTGAAGATCGGGGACATCCTGAATGCGGTGCCCTACACGTATCCGGCCGACGACTTCCCGATCCGGATCGACAATCCCATCGCCACCGACTACACGGGCCTGATTATCAACGCGAAGGGTCTTCCGGTCCGGCCGATGATCCTGCCTTCGGTCTACAGCGAGGAGGGCCTTGAGGTTTACGGCCGTTTCAACGTGGACATACGGCAGGCGGGGAAATTCGGGATCGTCGCCTACGCCTTCAGCGAGGATGATGCCATGAAGTTCAGGGCCGCCGGCGCCCACCCCTACTATACCGTAGCGCTCAAGGAGATGAAGGGCTGCCCGGTACTTTCCGACCGGGACGTCCGCAAGATTTTTTCAAGCAGGAGCAACCTGGAAATGCTCAAGAAATGCCGGGTGATTTTTATTATTGATAAACCGAAGAAATAATGGTATATTTGACGTTGAGATAGGACTATGAAATTGTCGCCTGAATCAATGACCAAAGCGGTATCGGGGGTTGACCGTCTGATCAACAGCATCCCTCACGATACCCAGCAGACCGTGAAAAGCATTTTTTTCCTGGTGATGCTGGGGTTCGCCGTGGGGGGCGCGGTATACGGGGTCACGATGGGCAAAGAGGCCGCCAAGATCAAGAGCGCTCCCATCATCGAGAGCACCAACGATGCCTTCGAGCTTGACATCAAGCGGGAGCATGGAGACGGAAATTTTTCCAGCATGCTTGATTCCGAAGTCATTAATGAAATGAAAAGTATAGACATGGGAAAAATACAGTTCCCGACCAGAACGAGCCTTGAGCCCGAGGCCGACCGGGGCATTATCGAACCCGATACGGGGAGGAAGGTGAAGGAGACTCCCGGTGTCATCGAACATGATCCCCTGTTCGAGTCCGGTAAAGAGAGAAAACCGGTTATCGATTCCGACGTGAAACCGATAGAGAAGCGGAGCGGCCACGCCGAAGGCGCGGGCGGCTCTCTACTTGAAGACGAGCAGAAGGAGTTGGGGCCGCTTCGGCAAAAAGGACCTGCCGCCAAAGGCGCTGAAGACTCGTCGGCCTCCCCTGATGTGAAACCGCTCGAGAAAAAAAGGAGCGCGGGTGAAGACATCCGGGGCCCTGAGCCAATTCATCGCGAAGAAGGAATACTGGGAGATTGAAGCCGGGAATTGCTGCATCGCTGCTCGTCGCGGTCCCGCTCCTGTGCGGCGGGGGCCTCGTGGCGGAGAATCTTGCCAGGGACTTCCATCAGACCGAGGACATCATAAATAATATCCTGAGCGATGATTCCGGGAAGACGCAGGCCGTTGAAGGCGAACAGCCTGCCGCATCCGCCGGAGCAGAGTCGAATAAACAGGATGCCGCCACCCCTGTGGAGGGAAAGAAAGCGCCGGGGAACGCCTCCGCCGCCCCGGGCAGGAAGGGCTCGCCCGTGAAAGAGGAGATCGCACCCCGGGTTAGCGGCGAGGAGCAGATGCTCCTCAAGACCGGGACTGACTTTTACAACAACGGGATGTACGATCATTCCCTCAAAAAGTTCCGTGAGCTTGCCGAGAAATTTCCCCAGGGCATCTACCGGGACACCGCCAGGTTCTGGACGGGCATGATCAACATGAAGCAGTATCGGTACGACGACGCGATCAAGGAATTCTCCGCTATCTCCCCCGAGTCTTTCGATTATCCCGCTGCCCTGTATTATACGGGCGAGAGCTACCAGATGAAGGGAGACCAGGTGACGTCGATCGAATATTACCAGAAGGTATACGCACGTTTCCCGGCGCACCGGCTGGCCGACAAGGCGCTCCTGAATATCGGCATGCTCTTCCTTGGCCAGAAGAAGGGAGGACAGGCCCTTGACTCGGCGGTAAGGCTGATCAAGGCCTACAGGGACCGGGACACCGTAGACGATGCGTACTACCTCCTGGGCCAGGTCTACGAAAAGGACCCGCAGTTCAGGGACATCGAGACCGCGAGGAAAATCTACCGCCAGTTCATCCGAAAGGGAGAGACGGACGACCGCTTCGGGAAGTCGCCGCTGAAGAAGCGCGTCGAGGCCGACCTCCGCCGCATTGAATCCGTGTATTTCAAAATGGAACGGTGAAGGGGCCATGTCTGAGCAGGGCATGTCCACATACAGTTACCGCGATACCGGGCTCACTCCCCATATGGAAGACTACATGGAGGCGATCGTCATGATCGCCGCGACCGGCCGTATCGTCCGCGTCAAGGACATAGCGAAGAAGCTCGACATTAAGATGCCGAGCGTCTCCGCGGCGCTTGCCAAGCTCAAGGACATGGACCTCATCAACTACGAAAAATACGGGTATGTCCAGCTGACGGAGCACGGAAGGGAGATAGCCGAGCGCGTATTAAAGAGGCATAATTGCCTGATTGATTTTTTCACCAGCGTCCTCCAGGTGGAGAACGGCCTGGCGGAAAGCGAGGCGTGCAAGGTGGAGCATGACCTGTCGCCCCATACCTACTCGCTGATACACCGCTTCATGGATTTCTACCGCGCCGAGGAATCGGCCGGCAGCAATTGGATAGCCCGCCTGAAAAAGGCCCTGAAATGAACGGGGAGGGCGTTGCCGCGCTCCCCGGGGATAGTCAATAACGGGAGAGTATCCGGCGTCCGGTCAGCTCGCCTTATCTTTCTTCTTGAGCTCCATCTGCTTCAGCACTTTTTCCTGGACTTCCTTATTGAGCGGCACGTACTTGTGGAATTCCATTGAGTAGTTGGCCCTCCCACTCGATATGTTGCGGAGCTGTGTCGCGTACCCGAACATTTCCATGAGCGGCACGAAGCCGATGACCTTTTGCGCGCCCTTGCGGTAGCGGCGCATCGATTCTATCCGTCCGCGCCGTTTGTTCAGGTCGCCGACGACGTCGCCGATGTAGTCATCCGGCGTGTTGACTTCGATTTTCATCATCGGCTCCAGGAGGATGGGGCTCGCCTTCAGAAATCCCTCCTTGAAGCAGATGCCCGCGCAGGTGCGGAACGCCATATCGGATGAGTCGACCTCGTGATAGGTCCCGTCCAGAAGAACCGCCTTCACGTCGACGACCGGAAAGTCCGAGAGAATGCCTTCCGCCATAACCGCCTCGATGCCCTTGCGCACCGAGGGTATGTATTCCATCGGTATCACGCCGCCCTTGATCCTGTCCTCGAATTCGAAGCCCTTGCCGCTGTTCGGCTCAAGCCGGATGACGGTGTGCGCGTATTGTCCGCGGCCGCCGGTCTGCTTGACGTGTTTGTAGGTGCTTTCGATCTCTCGGGTTATTGTCTCGCGGAACGCCACTGACGGCTCGCCGACCTCAGCGACGGCGCCGAACTCAGTTTTGAGCCGGTCGATGATGATCTCGAGGTGAAGCTCACCCATCCCCGCTATGATGGTTTCATTTGTCTCGTCGTTGAACCGAACATTGAACGACGGGTCTTCCATGGCGAGCTTCTTGAGCGCGATACCGAGCTTCTCCTCCTCTTTCTTCGAAGGGGGCGTGATTTTCATCTCGATAACCGCAGGCGGTATGAAGATCGACTCCAGGTAAAGGGGGTGGTCCGTATCGCAGAGGGTGTCGCCCGTCTTGGTGTATTTCATCCCGATGAGGGCGACGATGTCGCCCGGGCCGGCGGAATCGATCTCCTCGCGTTCCTTCGCGTGGATCCTCAGGATCCTGCCGATGCGTTCAGGTTTCTTTTTTGTCGAATTGAATACCTGCATTCCGCTCTTCAATTCTCCCGAGTAGACCCGTATGAAGGTCTGCTGGCCAACGTAGGGATCGTGGATGAGCTTGAAGGCGAGGGCCGCGAACGGGTCCTTGGCCGACGGATGCCTGGTGTGTGATTTTTCCGAGTCGTCGATGTCGATGCCGACCACCGCGCCTATGTCCACGGGAGAGGGGAGGTAATCAACCACCGCGTCGAGCAGGAGTCGCACGCCCTTGTTCTTATAGGCGGAGCCGCAGAATACCGGCGTGATGAGCATCTTGACAGTCGCCTCGCGCGCCGCTTTTTTCAGCAGCTCGGCCGGGACGTCCGTGCCGTCAAGGTAGAGCCGCATGATTTCTTCATTATAATCGGCTATTTTCTCTATGAGGAGGTTGCGGGCCTCCTCGGTTTTTGCCAGCAGGTTTTCCGGGATCTCAATGATTTCCAGCTCCCTGTCTTTGACGATGATCGCTTTTCGTTCTATGATGTCGATTGAGCCCTGGAATTCCTCCTCACTCCCGATGGGGAGCTGGAAGGGCACCGGGTTGGCGTCAAGGTACTTGTCCATCTGGTGGACCACTTCATTGAAGTCTGCGCCGACACGGTCCATCTTGTTGACGAACGCGATACGGGGCACCCGGTAGCGGTCAGCCTGGTTCCATACCGTCTCGCTCTGCGGTTCAACGCCGGATACGGCGCAGAATACGGCGATCATGCCGTCGATTACCCTCAGCGAGCGCTCGACTTCAACCGTGAAGTCGACATGGCCCGGCGTGTCTATGATGTTAACCATGTGGTTGTTCCAGCAGCAGGTTATGGCAGCGGAGGCGATGGTTATTCCCCGCTCCTGTTCCTGCTTCATGAAGTCCATGGTCGCCTGCCCGTCGTGCACCTCGCCGAGCTTTCGCGTGGTTCCGGTGAAAAACAGCATGCGCTCGGTCACGGTTGTTTTCCCCGCATCGATATGGGCGGCGATGCCGATGTTTCTCAGTTTCTGTAGTTGCATAATAGTTCCTCAAGATTCAGCATATATTCGACGGATGCGGCGCGCCTGCGCCCCTCCACCTGCTTTCATTATAATACCGCCAGTGGCGTTTTGCAAAATAAACGGCATAATCCAATGGGGGCTTTTTTTGTCAATAGAATAATCGGATTTTTTTCAGCAGATGCATGATTGACACGATGTCATATTTCAGGAACAGCGACAAATGCCGAGGGGGCCGCTATTCTTCAAGGATATTCATTAAATCGAGCTGTAATTTTGCCTGCTGGACATACGAAGAGTCCGGGTGGCTTTCAATAATATCGTTGAATATCTCAGCCGCTTTTTTGTCATTTCCCATTTTATTATAGCAGATGCCGACGTTGTAATAGGCCTCTATGCCGCTTTCCGTGTTGCTGAATTCCTCGTACAGGGCACGGTAATTATCTATGGCCTTCAGGTATTCAAGCCTGCCGAAATAGATCCCGGCAAGCTGGCGGTACGCCTCGTGCCGATGATTGCCGTTGTAATAGATCTCGAGATACTCGTTAAAGGTTTCGATGGCCTTGTCGTACATTTTGAGATTTATAAAGCTCATCCCGTTCTGGAACTTCAGGTCGTCGGCAAGGGCCTCAAGGCTACGATCCCCATTCTTTTCATTCGCAGTATGGGAGACTGCCGGCACCATGACCAGTGTCAGTGCTATAATGATAATTCTCATATGCTGCATGGCGTTATTCCCTATATAATATAATACTATATTACAGGTATCGGCAGATATGTGACATAAGATTACATTTTTTTTGGTGCGGGGGTCAGAGTATCTCAATCAATCTTGATCCGGACATGGACGCCCTCAAGTAAATTGGTCGTTTTTAGAAAAGGTGGAAACCGGTTTGCGGATGTCAATGCTTTTTCGGCGGGCCGTGTTTGAGGAGACTATAATGTCTTCTGAGGCGGAGTCAGTCGATTTCGATAGTTATTGGCGCATCGGCAATCGTGTCCAGCCTGCCGTGCCGGCTGGTTATGATGGCAATCAGGATTATTGCCGTCACGAACATGCCGGCGCATACGTTAAAGGCGGCGAGGTGCGTGCCGCAGTAATCGATCAGGAATCCAAGGCTCAGGGCAAAGAGCATCATGCCGCCGGTGAACGACGCGGTGAAGAGCGCGTTGGCCTTTCCGCGGTTATGGGGCCGCACCAGGCTCACCATGATGGTGTTCAGGAGGGGATACAGTATTCCGTGGGTGATGCCGTACATGACGCTGACGATGGCCAGCATGATAAGTGAATTCATCGCATTCAGGAGAAGGTGCATCGTCGCGCCCACCGCGCATACGGCCATGAGGAGCGTATTCCTGTTAATGCCGGCTATCTTTCTAATGAAGGTGAGGCGTATGAGGATGAGTATGCCGATGTATATTAGGAAGAAGTAGGAAAACTTGAAGGGAGTGGTCGTTCGTATGAAATTCGGCAGATAGGTTACGATGACCCCGAAGCCGCCGCCGAAGATGATAACAACCAGCGTCATGAGAAAGAACCGGGGGGCCGTCAGTAGATGCAGGGTGCCGCGGCTCAAAGCCGTCCCGGCAGGCCCGGCCTGCATGCGAATATCGGGCATGATAAAGGTTATGCCAAGGCTCACTGTCACCAGTCCGGCCGACAGGGCGAATATCAGATAATGCGAATAACCGTACGACAGGAGCATCTCGCCGATAAAGGGGCTTAGGGCGTTGCTGAGCGCTCCGGTAATGCCGTACAGGCCTATCGCCTCCGCGGCGTCTTCAATCGGCACAATTTCAAAAATGATCGACGTGCCCAGTATCATCGCCACGGAGAACCCGATGCCGTGAATGATGCGAATAACGGGAACCAGCCAGGTAAGTGAGGATATCAGGAGATACGATGCGTACGCCGCCACAAGGATCAGGTAGCCGATGCGGAGAAGTCTCACCCTGTCCCTGCCGTGCATGAGCGACCCGATGCCGACGGCGCTCACTATTGTAAAAATCTTGTCGATATTGTTCATGACCCCGATATACGATTCGGAGGCGCCCAGGTTTTTCAGGAAGACCGGGAAAAGAAAATACAACGAATTGCCGAGAAAGAACAGGAAGTTCGCCAGCGCCAGGTAATAGAATATCGGATTGTAGCGTCTCATGGCTTAACCTTGCAGATAATCGGTGAATGGCAAGGATTTTTTATATTAGCAGTATGACCGCAGACTGGAATAGCCGGCGGCTGATTAGTCGCCTGTGAGAACAACATTTATAGGGGAAACAGGAAAATGTATTGCATTATAAGTCGAGGGGGTGTAATAAGATATCATCACGAGGGAAGCGCACTTCGACTCCGCTCAGGGTGACATGCCCCTCGACTACGCTCGGGGTGACATGTCATGCCGAGCCCTTCGACGAGCTCAGGATAAACTCCGTCGAGGCATGCGCCGTTGTCCAGATTCTATCTGGACTCCTCGCAATGACCCATGAAACCTATAGCTATAACATCATATGGAGGTCTTCAATGGAACTGCAGGAAGCCATACTGAAACGAAGAAGCCAGCGAAAATTCACCGATTACGTGGTGACTGACGCTGAAATCAGTGAACTTCTGGAGGCCGCCAGATGGGCCCCGTCGTGGGCCAATACCCAGGTCTGGGAGTTTGTTGTGGTAAGGGATCGAAAGGTCATTGAGCAGATCGCCGCGACCTTCTCTCAAAACAATCCCGCCGCCAAGGGCACACAGGCAGCCTCGGTTGTAATCGTCGGATGTGCCAAAACCGGAGTCTCGGGCGCTCATGACGGCAAGAACCTGACGATCTTTTCGGAATGGTTTTTATTCGACCTGGCGCTTGCCGTCCAGAACATATGCCTTCGTGCTCATGACCTTGGGCTGGGGACGGTGATCGTGAGTCTGCTCGACCATCGTGCCCTGAAGAAGGCGGTAAACGTGCCGGACGGATTTGAGGCGGTTACCGTGATTCCTATCGGCAAGCCGGCGGTCCCGGACAAACAGGCGCCCGCGCGGAGGAACGTGTCCGAGTTCGCGCACCTGGATACCTTCGGGAAGAAATACGGCCGTTGATCGCGGGAGAAGATAATGACTCACCCCTGTCTTCAGCTGGAATACCATGACCGAAGCGCTATTATCACCATCAACAGGCCTGATAAGCGGAATTCCTTTAACCAGGAGGTCTGGTCGTCCCTCGAGGAGGCGGTGAAGCAGGTTAAAGCGAAACTCCCCAGGGCGGTTGTTATTACCGGGGCAGGGGACACGGCTTTCTCCGCGGGGTTTGACGTCAATCCCTCGAATCCCCAGGTAGAGAGACTCGCCGAGTCGGTGCGAGACAAGGACCATGGACCAGTGCAGGAGCTTCTCCGGTATATCCGCGACACCGTGGGGAGCCTGGTGTCCCTCCCCGTGCCGGTGATCGCCGCCATCAATGGCCTTGCGTTTGGCGGCGGTGCCGAACTGGCGGTACAGTGCGACCTCCGCGTCATGGACCCGAACGCCGTGATCAGCTTTTCGGAAGTGCGCCTCGGCCTCATGCCGGACTGGGGTGGTGGGGTTGCGCTGACCCGACTCCTGGGGAGATCAAAGGCGGCAGACCTCATACTCACAGCCCGGCGTGTGGCCGCGGATGAGGCCCTCGCCATGGGCCTGGTCAACCGTATCAGCAAGCCTGGCAGGTCCCTCGAAGAGGCACTGGAGATTGCCGGTTCGATTGAGAAAAACGGCCCGCTCGCCGTCAGGGCGGCCCTTGAAGTGATCCGTCGCTCGGCCAGTCTGCCGCTGTTGGACGCCATGGAGCTGGAGACCCTCTTGGCCGCGGACCTCATAGTCTCGGGGGAATGCGTCCACGGGATAACCGCCTTTATATCGAAAAAGGACCCGGAGTTCCCTGATCCAGAATAGCCGGATCCTGCATTATCGTGCTCTGATACTCTGTTCCCGCTACCGATAACTATCGGGTTGTTGCTCTTACCCCGAAGTAATTACCGATAACTATCGGCAGATCACTCTGACCCCACCGTTATGTTGTCGGGATAGCATTCTGTACAATTAATAAATAATTGACATAAAAATCATACTGGCTTTACTGCGAGATGGAAGAGGCGTGATTTGTTTATACCGACAACCAGGGAAGAAGCCGTAGTACTCGGATGGGAGCGCTTTGACGTAATTCTCATTACGGGCGATGCATATATCGACAGCCCCTTTCTGGGACCGGCGCTAATTGGCCATGTCCTGATGGACGCCGGCTACAGGGTCGGGATAATTGCCCAGCCCGATGTTAAAAGCGGCGCCGATGTCACCCGCCTCGGCGAGCCGCTGCTGTTCTGGGGCGTCAGCTCAGGATCGGTGGACTCGCTGGTGTCGAACTACACGGCATCCGGCAAGAGGAGAATGCAGGATGACCTGACGCCGGGCGGGAGGAACGACCGGCGGCCGGACAGGGCGGTCATCGTCTACTCCAATCTTATCCGCGAGCACTTCAAGAATACGGCACCGATAGTTATCGGCGGCATCGAGGCGGGCATGCGCCGCATCGCCCATTATGATTTCTATGACGACCGGGTGCGGCGCTCCATACTCTTTGACGCCAAGGCCGACATCCTCGTCTACGGCATGGGCGAACGGCCCGTACTCGAGCTCGCGGATTGCCTTAAAAAAGGGAGGGACTACCGTGTGGTTCGCGGTATTTGCCACATCTCCGGTAATCGGATCGATACCTATATCGAGCTTCCTTCGTACGAGCGGGTCTTGCAGGACAAACGCGAGTTTGTACAGATGAGCCGCCTGTTTATCCGGAACACAGACCCGGTGAGCGGGAGGGGCATGATCCAGATGCACGGGAATCGCTATCTGGTGCACAACCCGCCCGCTGTTCCCTTGACTTCCGATGAGCTTGACCGCGTGTACGAGCTCCCCTATGAGCGATCGGTCCACCCTTTTTATAAAAAGATGGGCGAGGTTCGCGCACTGGGTACGATACAATTTTCAATAACAACTCATCGCGGCTGTTTTGGCGGCTGCAGTTTTTGCTCGATATCAGTCCACCAGGGGAGCGCCGTGGTTTCGCGCAGCGAGGCGTCGATAATACGGGAGGCGAAAAGTTTTACCCGCCACAGGGAGTTCAAGGGAATCATAGCCGACATCGGCGGCCCTACGGCGAACATGTACGGCATGCTATGCAAAAGCATGCTCCGCAGGGGCTTGTGCGCTGATAAGCGTTGTGCCGGTGACTATCTGTGCAAAAGCATGAGCGTCTCGCATAAGAGTCTGATAAGCCTTCTCGGGAAGATACGAAAGCTCCCGGGCGTTCGCAAGGCCTTTGTCGCGTCGGGGATTCGGCACGACCTTGTGCTGGCCGATCATGACGCCGGGGAGCAATACCTGTCCGAGATACTGCGGCATCATGTGTCCGGGCAGCTGAAAATCGCGCCGGAGCATTGCGTCGACCGCGTCCTTGATCTGATGGGGAAGCCCTCCGCTGAAAGTCTCATCGCATTCCGCGATCTCTTCAACCGGCTGAACAGACAGGTGAGAAAAAAACAGTTCCTCACGTATTACCTGATTGCGGCACATCCCGGGTGCACGCTTGAGGACATGAAGCAGTTGCGCGGGTTTACAGGCCGGGAACTGCGGCTGGTTCCCGAACAGGTCCAGATATTCACGGCGCTCCCGTCAACCCTGTCGACAGTGATGTATTATACCGGTGTGGACCCGTCCTCCGGCGAAAAGGTCTTTGTGGAACGGGATGTCCGCGAGAAAGAGAGGCAGAAGCGGGTCGTTACCGGGCCGGGTCGCCGGAAGCCGCCTTCACGGAAAAACATTTGAAATTAGCAGCGTCATCTATAAATAATGGCGCCGATAGTTATCGGTATGATAAAAGCGATTGATCTCACAAAATCATTCGGTCGGCAGCTCCTTTTAGATTCCATCAGCTTCAGCATAAACCCGAAGGAGCGGGTCGGGCTCGTGGGCCGCAACGGCCACGGCAAGACCACGCTCTTCCGTATCATTATCGGCGAGGAGCAGCCGGATTCAGGCGAGGTGGCCGTTCCGCGGAACTACCGGATCGGTTACGTGACCCAGCAGCTCCTGTTCGCCGAGGATACCGTGCTTGCAGAGGCGTGCAGGGGGCTCCCGGAGCACCTTCACGGAGAGACCTGGATGGCCGAGAAAGTCCTCTCGGGCCTCGGGTTCGCAAAGCACGACATGCCCCGTCCGCCGTCGGAATTTTCCGGGGGATACCAGGTTCGTCTCAACCTGGCCAGGACGCTGGTCTCCGAGCCGGACCTTCTCCTGCTCGACGAGCCGACTAACTACCTCGACATCATATCCATACGCTGGCTCGAGAAATTTCTCAGGCAGTGGAAGGGCGAGCTCATGGTGATCACGCATGACCGGGCCTTTATGGACAGCGTCACCACGCATACCATGGGGATACACCGCAAGAAGGTTCGTAAGATCGAGGGCGGAACGGACAAGTACTACGACCAGATACTCAAGGAAGAGGAGATATACGAAAAAACAAGGATCAATGACGAGAAGAAGCGGAAGGAGGTCGAGCTTTTTGTCACCCGGTTTCGCGCCAAAGCGCGTCTGGCGGGCATGGTGCAGTCGCGGGTTAAGGCGCTCCAAAAGCAGGAACGGCTTGATCGTCTTGAGAAGATCAAGGAGCTCGAGTTTTCCTTCTCGTACAAACCGTTCGCGGCGAAGGTGGTGATGAGCGTTTCTGACCTGACCTTTTCATATGGAAGCGAGCCGCTTATCGCGAAATTCGAGATCACCATCGGGAGGGACGACCGGATCTGCGTGATAGGAAAAAACGGGAAGGGGAAGACGACCCTCCTCCGGCTCCTGGCCGGCGATCTCGAACCGAAAACGGGCGTGCTCAACGTCCACGGCGACACGAGTATCGGCCACTTCGCACAGACAAACACCCTTGATCTGATAGATGACTTTACCGTGGAGGACGAGATCATGAGCGCCGGGTGCGACCGACAGAAGGCGCGCGATATAGCCGGCGCCATGATGTTCGAGGGAGATATGGCCCTCAAGAAAATCGAGGTCCTTTCCGGCGGGGAGAAAAGCAGGGTGCTGCTCGGCAAGATCCTGGCCCGGAAGTCGAACCTGCTCCTTCTGGACGAGCCGACGAATCACCTCGACATGGAGTCGAGCGACGCGCTCCTGGCCGCCATCGACGGGTTCGAGGGCGCGGCGGTCATCGTGACCCACAACGAGATGTTTCTTCATACCCTGGCGAACCGGTTCGTGGTGTTCCAGGGCGATCGCGTGTCCGTTTTCGAGGGGACCTACCAGAATTTTCTCGACAGGGTTGGATGGGAAGAAGAGCGGCCCGGGGGCCAGCAGCGCCAGGCCGCGGCGGCAGCCGAGCCCGAGGTTCAGAAGAAAAAGGAGTCACGCAAGAAGCGCGCCGAAATCCTAGCCCGGAAATCGAAGATCATCAATCCCCTCAAGTCGCAGATAGAGGCCCTGGAACAGACGATTGAGGCGAAGGAGCGGAGGCTTTCGTCGCTGAACAGCGACATCATCGCAGCCTCGGGAATTGGCAGGGGCGAGACCATCGCCCAGCTTTCAAAGCAGGTACACCAGCTTCGGCTGGAGATCGACGGCCTTTTCGAACAGCTCGAGTCCTTCATCACCGAGCTGGAGGAGAAGACCAGGGCCCTCGAGGCGGAGACGGACTGGTGAATTGTCCGGTGGCAGGATCAAGTGATCGGCTTCCGGTCTTGTAAACTATTAAATTTTAAGGCGGTATTCAATGGATTTCCTTATCCCCCTCGTCTTTATACCTTTTTTTATACTATTATGGATCGGCGTAACCGGTCTTATTTCCGTCATCAGCGGATGGCGCGCCCTGGCTAATACAAACCCGGTGCCTGCGGCGATGCATGAGATTGGCGAGAACTATTCATTTCAATCACTGCGGCTCGGTTTTGTCGGGAATTATAATTCCTCCGTTATTATCACCGTTTATATCAAGGGGATCAGGATCGCGCCGGTTTTCTTCCTCTCTTTCTTCCATAAGCCGATCTATATCGGGTATGACGCGATGTCTGATGTCACCTTCGGCAGGTTTATTCGTCATTACATGACATTCAAACTGGCGGACAGAAAGATCATGATTATAGGAAAGGGCGTGCTAAAAATAAGGGAAAGGATGGGGACCGGCGTCAGATGATTTCGGCCCCGATGGTAACGATAATGTCTCCGATCTGTTTTTGCCCGCGGTAATCGTTAGCCGCGGATTTGACATGTCCCGTTTTTACCCACTATTCAATCCTTATCCTGGCATCCAGCGCGATAGATCCTGACCCGTCGCCGGATATGCGCGCAGGGTTTATATCAAGCTCTTTGATTTCCGGGAATTTCGCAAGGAGATAGGAGACCCTCAGTATCATGTCAACGTATGAATCGATATTCCCCGCCTTCTTGCCGCGTATGCCTTTAAGCATGTGATAGGACTTCAACTCTTTTACTCTATCAGCGATCTCCTCTCGGCCGGCGGGGCAGAGGAGGAGCTTCACATCTTTGAATACCTCGATGTAGATGCCGCCGTATCCGAAAAACACGACCGGGCCGAATGAGGCGTCCTGTCTGCCGCCAACGAACATATCGTATCCCTCGCTGGCCATCTTCATTACTCTGATCCCCGTAAAGCGGGCATCCTTTTTGTATGCCGCGAGACTTTGTTTAATCGCATCGAACACTTTTTTCACTTCTTCATCGGACGTGATGCCCACTCTGACACCGCCAGCCTCGGATTTGTGAAGCGCATCCGGCGATACCACTTTCAGGACCACGGGATAGCCTATCTTTCCGGCAATGTTAACTGCTCCGGAGGCGCTATCGGCGACCGCGGATTCTGCAACGGTGATTCCGCAGACGGACAGCAGATCCAGTGCCTCCTCGCCTGTGTCGCCGGTATGTGATTGTATCCAGGAGGCGGCCGCAGCGAGGTCCATGCCTTCCGGGGCGCCGACCTCCACTCGTCCCCGCTGCTTCTTCATGTAATAGTCGCACTGCTTTTTCAACGAAACCATCATCTCCTCAAAGCCGTCGAAGATCGGGAAATTGATGTTCTTTTTTATCTGCGATATGGTGGCCGATAGACCGAACAGGCACGCGACGAGGGGCTTTCCCGATGAGAGCATCGTGCCTGTTGCCTCCTTGGAAAGATCGGTGTGAAACATTTTAAAGAATACGTCCTCTCCCCGCGGCATATGGGGCCACTGGCTCACATACGCAGCGCCGTCCACATTGTCATTATGCATCACTTCGTAAAATATTTTTGTGTGAAGGTTGGGATCGTAAATATCTCCCATGTCCAGGGGGTTTGAGAAGTTGATGACACCGGCGTTGGAAAAGTCCTTCAGGCCTTCGTAGAATTCCCTGCCGGGATCGGCGAAGCGGAACCCGATCTTCTCGCAGAGGTCCGCCATCATTACCGTAATGCCCCCGGCCGGGCTCATCATCATCAGCCTGTTGCCGCGCATGGGTGGCAGCTCGAAGGCCTTTGCCACGCTGATGAGCTCGTTGAAGTTCGATACGCGGATGATGTCGGTCCGATCGAACGCGGCGCTGATAATCTCGTCGTCGTTGGAAAGGGCGGCCGTATGGCTCATGGCCGCCCGGCGCCCGGCGCTCGTGGTGTTTGACTTGAGAATGATGATCGGTTTGTCGATTTTTTCCGCCGCGGCGAGAAGCTCCCGGCCCCGGGGTATGCTTTCGAGATACATCCCGATGATTTTTGTTTCCGGGTCGCGGCCGTAATACTCAAGGAAGTCGACCTCGTCCAGGTCGAGCTTGTTCCCGATGCTGGCGAATTTTGCCATGCCCACGTTCTCGTCGGTCATGAAGTTCCAGAGCATGATGCCAACGCCGCCGCTCTGCGACACAATCGAAAGGCCCCCCTTGGGTGGCGGGTATGAGGGCACGAAGGGTAGGCAGAGCCCGTTTGCCGTGTTGGCCACGGTAAGGCCGTTGGGGCCGACGAAACGGATTCCATGTTTTCTGGCTTTTTCGACCAACAGCTCTGCGAGATTTGTGCCCTGATCGCTCAGTTCGTTGAATCCCCCTGAGGGGATCGCCATCCATTTTGTTCCGAGCTCACCGCACTCGTCGACCATATCCGGGATCAGCTTTGACGGCACCAGGGCGAAAACCAGATCCGGGACGATGGGAAGATCGCCAATATTCCGGTACATCCGGATGCCGTTTACATCATGATCGTCCGATCGCGGGTTTACTCCGAGTATCCTTCCTTTGTATCCCCATCGTATAAGGTTTTCCAGAACCAGTTTCGGGATATTATTCGGCTTAGAGGATAATCCTATAATTGCAAGAGATTTCGGATAAAAAAGATTTTCCATGGCTACCTCCGGGATCTTATAGGACGCATAGTGAGTAGATCCCCTGACCAGCTTCCTGCGACAATGCTATGCATATCAAGCAATGATAAATGGTATATGCCCGACTGCAATGAAGTCAATGATTTATTTTGAAATCTCGGGGCCTTATACGTATCTAACGGCAGGGTGTTAAAGTATGCCCTGGAGTGATGAAAGCTGGAGAATACGCTTGATGTTTTCCGAACAATTGATAATATTGATAGTTTTATCGATATCCTTCATTTTCCCGGAAAGCGTAAGGAGGGCCCTGACGCCCGACGAGTCTATGTAATCGACGTGAGCCAGGTCTATCTCGACGTTTTTCCCGTAACTCGGGATGTTCGCGATCTTATCATTGAAGGGTTTTATGGTGGTTGACTCAAGGTTTCCTTCAATGCTGATTTTGACCAGGTCGCTTGTCTGATTAATTTTTATTTTCATAATCTATAACCTCTGGCTTGTATTCTTATTGCCATGCATGAAAGGTGGAGAATATAATTTTCTCGGATTTTTACTGATATGACGTTGTGATAAACTTATTATGCTGCATGTAATATGTCAACAAAACTTTATAATTATTCGATTGTCGTATATGCTGATTGTTACAGTATAGTCTTCTGGCGAACATGTCTCTATGAATATCAATAGATTACGAATGAACCCTGCCCCAGCAGCTGACCGCCGGCCGTCCAGACTTCGACAGTGTATAACCCCTTTCCCTCGAGAATCGTCCTGCATGACCATGTGCCGAACCCCACCTTCCGCCCGCCCCTTATTTCGCTCAGTGGGATGGTAAGTAGCCTTCTACCGTCATGATACCATATGTGGTTTATTTTTTCAGAAAGTCCGCGCGGCGCGAATATTGAAGAATAAAAACAGACATCGGTAATCGTGTCCGTCCTGGCTCGCGCGAACGGTTCCACCGGCCTGTAGTCGATGACTTCCCTGCAGGCTGTTGTGCGTGTCAATTTCAGGGGTGAGGGCGGAATAAGGCTCCTGCCGAACCAGAGCAGCGTGAATATAAGGGTGACGCCCAGCACGAATATGACCGTGTTTTTCCGATCTTTCAGCATGTCTGTGTGAGGATATACAAATAATACAACGGTAGCAGCTGCAATCCCGCCGGAGATTAGTATGCTCCATATGTTGCGGATGGCAAGGAGAATGGGGAAGAGAAGATTGAGGACGCAAAAAAAAGTCAGGGCATAAAACAAAGAGCTGCGCAGAGGGTGGCGCGCGATCAGTCTCTGGTAGAGGGAAAACCAGCCTGCGATTACAGCGAGCCCGATAATAACAGGTGCGAATAATACATTTCGAGAGGGGAATGTCATCGACTCGAAATAAAAAGGAATTACAAAATAAAGCATGTTGTTCAGGAGAAAGATGAGCGCCATGTCTCCAAAAGAAGCGATAACACCTTCGTCCTCCCGTAGCCGATAGATTCGGAAAGTAATAATAACAAATGCGAGAATTACCAGCACAATTGCAAGAGGGACATACTCAAATCCTTTTCTGAACAGGAAGATGACCAGGAGGCCGGTTGTCATGGTGAAGAATGGCTGCAGCCTCATGAGACGTGATAATCCGACGGGCCAGTTCTTAAAAATGGCGTCCAGATAGAGCATCAGCCCTCGCCATCCTTTTGGGTAGTTATTTCTTGGCGGAATTCCTTCTGTAAAAAAACCTATAGCTCTGGCTCTCATATTCAATTTAACATTATCACGGTTTTATGCTGTCAAACAGTATTTTGACTCATTGTGCGTTTAAGGATATCTGCTCCGGGAAAGCCCCAGTAGATAGTGCAATTTTGTATCCCATTAGTAATCTGCCAAAAAAATATGTAATTTTTATACAGATAGTTATCGGCATTCTCGGTGAAATTATCGTCACTGAATTGTTCAATAAGTTTGGGAAGGTATGTTCTTACGGCATCTGCCACAATAAAAGACAGTGACATCTTATGTATTTTCCTGAGATCAAGACACAGCTCGTATTCGTCCTCGCGAAGTGTGAGATGAAATGTATGCCATTTTATTGATTTGTCTCTATGCTGATATTTAACTGTTGATAAAAAAATTTTTAGTTTTTTATTATTTTCGATATGCATTTTTAATAAAAGTCGAATCAAATATGTCCGTGATTGTTTTAAAAGTATCGAAGCATTATTTAACTGCTCCAGGATGTTTTTGCTGATTCGTATGGTTGTTTCTATCTTCATATGTCACTCCTTTTTTATCCTGTTTTCAACATATACGAATAGACAATAATAAGAATAAAAAAATTTTCTGATAGTTATCGGTTATTTAAATATTTTTTAGGAGTTGTGGATATCTAAAAATCAGATGGTTTTTCTCGGTTTTGCCCTGCTGGTGGGCGCGGCTTCCCTCGGATTGTCCGGCCAGTAGTGACGTGGGTAGCGACCCTGTAGCTCTTTTTTTATCTCTGGATAAGATCGGTCCCAGAAACCATCGAGATCTCTTGTTACCTGAACGGGCCGGCTTGCCGGGCTCAGTAGGTGTAGGATTAAAGGTTCACCGCATAAACGTGGCGTATCTCTATAACCGAAAAATTCCTGAATTTTTGCTGCAATAATTGGAATATCGCTTTTTTCATAATCGATACTTTTGCGGGAGCCGGATGGTAGTATTAAATACTCCGGTGCGAGAATGTTTAGTAGATGCCTGAGGCGGTTGCCCAGACGTAATTCAAGGGCAGAAAGTAATATTTTTTCTGTTATTACTGCCCCTCCCTTGAGATTTAAGTGAGGAATCAACCAGGATTCAGCTTCCTTTGTGAGTGTTTTGACAGAAAAATCCGGCCAATCCTTTCTCTGCCCGTAATTATAAACAAAGAGACATCTCTTCCTAAATCTGATGCTGGTATCGTTCCAGGGAAGTGCTGCAAGATCGCCGGTTCGTATTCGTTCAGCAGTCAAGCGCCGTAATTCTCCAGGTGGCGGTGATTCGCCTTTTTTTTCTTCTAATATAATGCGTCCAAAAACCTTTCGAGTATTAACTCGGGTCTCCCATCCATTCCATTCTATTGTCTTTTCAATAGCAGGACTGCCAGTTGGGCCGCCTTCCAAATCACCGATTGTTATCGGTGCTCCTGAAAATATACGGGCCTCAGTTTCTCCGCCATCAAGTTCTGCTGTGGCAAGAAACTCCTCCTTCGCCAGGCTCCCGGTAGCGCGGGCGCTGCGACCTGTTGCGAGAACCCAACGTGGCGCTCTGTGGCCGGGTGAAGTTACCCGCCGTGCCGCCCTGTCCGGATACGCCATCAGGATCAGTTTCCCGGCGAGGTCCGGATTGATATCGGTCTTTGACGGAATCCGTCGTTCTATGCCAGCAGCATGCATGATCCGCCGTACCTCATCGGCTATGCGGCGCGCGACATCCGCAGAAAAAGAACCGCGCCGTCCCTCAGTCCATGCTGCCCAGGCCTCGAGTCTGTTGCGGAAGTCCGGGTCTCCATCACCGAGCGGGCCTCCTTCCTCGAGGATGGCGGCGGTAACGGCCGCTGTAGCAAGCCAGCCTTGTTTCGCCGCCGAAAGGACCATGCGCCCGAGGCGGGGATGAAGACCCATGCCCGCAACCCTGCGGCCGGATTCGGTTATCCGCCCGTCCCCGTCAATCAGGCTCAGTTGCGCGAGAAGCGCCGAGGCCCGCCGCATCGCACCCGGCGGCGGATCGGTCAGCCATTTTAGGGCAAAGGGTGAAGCGGCGCCCCACAGGGAGGTCTCAAGCACCAGGGGCGTCAGGTCGGTTTCAATGATTTCAGGGGGTGAATATTCCTCGCGACGGATGTGCTCGTCCCACCAGCGGATACAGATGCCGGGCCCCAGGCGGCCCGCCCTCCCTTTGCGCTGTTCAGCTGAAGCAGCGCTGATCTCCACCGTGTCCCAGTGATCCATTCCTGTTCGGGGCCGGTATCGAACGCGGCGTTCGAGTCCGGAATCGACAACCGCCCGCACACCGGGGATGGTGAGGCTGGTTTCCGCCACGTTTGTGGAGAGGATGATGCGGTTCCTCTCCCCGGATCCAGGATTCAATATCCTTCGCTGGTCTGCGGGCGGGATTCGGCCGTGCAGAACAACGGCCTTCGCTGCAATGCGGGGATACGACCGCTCGATGGTTTCGCGCGCAAGGCGTATCTCACGGAAGCCGGGGAGAAAAACCAGGATGTCTCCCCCGCCGGAAGATTCCATCATCCCCGCCGTTTCGGCGGCACAGCGCGCTGAACCTTCCCACGGCTTCTCGCCGGGAAGCGGCAGACGATAGATTACCTGAACGGGATGCGTTCGTCCCGGTACCTGAATCAATTCCATGTCTTCGAATGTCTCCCGGATATTTGCGCCGGAGAGGGTAGCGGACATGAACAGTATCTTGAGATCTGGCCTGATCGTTTCCCTGCAGTCCCAGGTGAAGGCCAGGGCCATATCGGTTTGAAGATTTCGCTCATGGAATTCATCGAAGATGATCGTCCCGTATTCTTCCAGCGATTGGTCATTCTGGATGATCCTGGTGAGGATGCCCTCGGTTACCACCTCCAGCCGGGTCTTTGGGCCGATAGCGGTTTCAGTCCTGGTCCGGAGACCAGTTGTTTCGCCGACATGCTCGCCGAGGAGATGCGCCACCCGTTCCGCCGCCGCCCGCGCAGCTATGCGGCGCGGCTGAAGAAGGAGTATTTTCCCGCCTGAGAAGGATTTTTCCGATAGCAGCCGCCAGGGCACCAGCGTCGTTTTGCCTGCGCCCGTCTCGGCCTGCAGCATGAGCGTCCCATTATGGTCGAGGGAATCCGCGATCCTGTCCAGATATTCGTAAATGGGGAGGGATGTGACTTCCTTGTTCTTCATTGAATCGTATTGCCTGCAATAGACGGCACTGCCTCGGTGGAGCCATCTCACACGGCAGATTGCAGATATTTCTTATCTGGTCCTCCGCTTTTTCGTTTCGCCCGGTTCCGGGTGCACCATTATGTCCGCATCCGGTATGGTTTCCTGGATTGCCTTTTCAATTATGTCCGTCAGATGATGGGCGCTGTTGAGGCTCTGCTTCCCGTCCGTCGTTATATGGATGTCGATGAAGAGCCGGGGGCCGGAGGATCGGAACCGTATATTGTGGCAGTCGATGACCCCGGGGATGTCCTCCACGATCCTTTTTATCTTACCCTGCATACCCCGCGGAGCGGCATCGAGGAGCGCCTGGATAGTTCGGAACCCGAGCCGCATGCTCACGTATATGACGATCAGGGCAACCACCAGGGCCGCCACGGCGTCCGCCTTTTCCAGGAAGAACCACTCGGGCCGTAATTCTGCGATCTTCACGCATATCAGCCCGAGAATTACCACTGCCGAGCTCCAGATGTCGGTGCTGAAGTGGAGCGCATCGGCTTCCAGTGCCTGGCTGTTGTGCTTGCGCGCCGCGCGGTACAGGACGCGCGAGCGGGTGAAATCGATGACGATGGATACCGACATGACGATGAACGCCCATACGCTCGCCTCGACCGCAACAGTTCTGAAAAAGATGCGGTTCATGGCCTCGTAGATGATCCAGGCGCAGGTGGCGAGAAGAAGGATTGTCTCGAACATGGCCGACAGGTTCTCAACCTTGCCGTGGCCGTACAGGTGCGTCTGGTCTGGTGGGCGCATCGCGACACGGATGGCGAAATAGGTGATGACGGCGGCGGCCAGGTCGAGCGCCGAGTGCGCTGCCTCCGCGAGTATGCCCAGGCTTCCCGTGGATATGCCGACAATTATTTTTAAAGCGGTCAGTCCTATCGCCGCGATGACTGATGACAGGGCCGCCGTCCTCTTTTCCTGTTCGGCTCGGGCCTTCTCATCGCTCAGGTTATATGGATTTTTTTGTTTCACCGATTATCTCCGGTATCCTATGCGCATGATGATTCGTTGTATGCCATACGCTGCAGGGCGCATCGAGCTCCTTTAATTATTTTTGGCCAGCCTCATAATGATATGAGGATTAAAATATTAGGATCGGATAATAATATTCGTCTTGTCTTTCTGAGGCAATAACCCGCACGGCAATTTTTTTCTATGGTTCAGGAATATATGTATTTGTCAAGTTTAATGCTTGCTCTGCATGGCCGGTAATTAATGATGCGAAATTCGGAAATGATGTCAGCGCGCGTTCTCTTTCTTTTGAGGGAACACCAGTGAGAGTATGATGGAGATTGCGAGTATACCGCCGACTGCTGATAATGCGATGGAGACAGGAATTTTATAAAAGTCCGCGATGAGCATTTTGACTCCGACAAACACCAGGATGAGCGATAGACCGTAATTGAGGTAAACGAAGAGCTTCATGATGCCGGAAACAGCGAAGTAAAGGGCCCTGAGCCCCAGGATGGCGAATATATTCGATGTGAATACGATAAACGGATGAAGCGTGATGGAAAGAATCGCCGGAATTGAGTCGACGGCGAAGACGATGTCGGTTGACTCGATGACAAGGAGTACCACAAACAGGGGAGTGGCAACGATGCGGCCCGCTCTTTTTATAAAAAACCTGCCGCCGGTGTAGGCGTGGTCAACCGGGTAGATTTTATTGAATACGCGAAGGACCAGGTTTTTTTCCGGGTTGAATTCCCTCTCTTTCTGAAGGGCCATCCTGATGCCGATATAGACCAGGAAGACCCCGAGAACGTAGATGACCCAGTGAATTTTCTGGATGATGGCAACTCCTGCCAGTATGAAAACGGCCCGCATCACGATGGCGCCGAGAATGCCCCAGAAGAGAACCTTGTGCTGGTACCGAGGAGCAATCCCGAAATAGGCGAATATGATGATAAAGACGAAGATGTTGTCGACGCTCAGGGCTTTTTCAATGAGGTACCCGGTGAGGAATTCCATGGCATATGTGGCGTCCATGTAGAAATAGATGCCGATGTTGAACGCGAGGGAGAGCAGGATCCAGAAGAGGGTCCAGACGAGCGCCTCCTTAACCGATATCTCGTGCTCTTTCCTCTGGAACACCATAAGGTCCAGGACGAGCATCAAGATGATGAAAACGATAAAACCGCTCCAGAGCAGGACCGTTATCATGGCACGCTCCTTTCGCTGGACTCAATTGTTTTTTTTTCTTCCTTCTGGAAGCGCATGCGAAGGACCTGGTAGATAATCGGCGTCACCGAGATGACTATGATGGCGATGACCACGAGCGAGAAGTATTTTTTCACAACGGGGATGTTGCCGAAAAAATATCCGGACAGCACAAAAATTGAGGGCCATGCTATGCCGCCGGTAATGTCGAAAGCGAGAAACCGCGGATAATACATCCTGCCGACGCCGGCGACAAAGGGCATGAAGGTGCGGATAATCGGCATGAATCTGGCCAGGATGACGGTCTTTCCGCCGTGCCGCTCGTAAAATGCATGGGTGCGGTCAAGATACTTCTTGTTAAGGAAGCGCACGTTCTCCCTGTAGAAGATTTTCGGGCCCACAAAATGCCCGATCCAGTAATTGACATTGTCGCCGATGATCGCCGCGCTGGAGAAGATTATGATCAGGAGCGTAACGTCGAACGATCCGATTGCCGCGAACGCTCCTGCGGCGAAAAGTAGCGAGTCTCCGGGAAGAAAGGGCGTCACCACCAGTCCGGTTTCGCAGAAGACAATCAGGAAAAGAATGACATAGGACCAGATTCCGAATATCTGGATGATGATGTTCAGGTATTTGTCTATATGAAGAACTATATCTACCAATTGAAAAATGATATCCATGGCAACCTTCTTGATTATAGGGTAACCCCCCCCGTCAAATGTCTGGAAACGCTATGTAAAGGGCCGGCCTTTGTCAAGAATTTAAGTACGGTGCCGCGGGTTTACTTTTACGTTTATGTTGATTCAGGTGCAATCGGCATATTACAGGAAGGTTTCGCTCAGCCGTTGAAATCTCCGGCGCGGGCTACGCGGATTTTATTTTAGTAAAATGAAATTCGGTTGCCGGAGCGGCGCATCCGGGCGATGCAATCTCCCGCTTCCAGAGAATAAGCCTCGAGAATATAGTGTTTACGGCTGCCGGGAATATGTCGCATAACAGCACAGGACGATTTTCCGGAAACAAAAATAAAAAAATCTCCATTTGTCGCTGAAAACAGTTGACACAAGAAAAAATTTTTGTAATTAATTTGCACTCGAGATATACGAACTCTTTCTTCTGGTTATTAAGCCGGTGCCCGCCATTATAAGGGCTCTGTCAACAGTTGAGTATTTTTCGTGATAACTTCGGGGGTCTGTATGCACAAGGGAAAAGTGTTAACCCGATATGATTATGAAAGGCTTAAGGAGATAATCTGCGACGAGATCAGTTCGTCCGGCCTTGACAAAAGGAACGTGGATGTCATGAAACGAGACCTCGATCATTCCCGTCTTGTTGATGCCCATGACATAAGGCCGAACATCGTGACTATGAATTCGAAAATCAGCCTGAAAAATCTCGGGAACGGCCGGAAGCAGGTACTCTCAATAGTCTTTCCAGAGGACTGTAATAATGAAGAAGATTCCTTAAGTGTGTTTTCGGGAATGGGGATGCAGATAATCGGGAGTCCTATCGGGACGGTGGTAAAGCCCAATCCTGCAGACAGTCAATATTTTGTTATCGAGGACATCCTCTACCAGCCAGAGGCGGCCGGCCATTACAATATGTGAGGGAACCAGTGATTACCAAGTCACCAGCCAGCGGGCGCCGTCTTTCAGCAGTTTCTTCGCCTTGATCCCCTTCAGCATCTCGAGCGCGTCATCGTGGTCGATTCTTGAGATGAGGTAGACATCCTCGCTTCCGCCAGCCACTGAATCGCAGTGGTACTCGTCCGTGTAGAGCATGTTGCAGATGGGGCATTTCAGTATCTGCCATGAGTATTTTATAAGGATGAATTCCTCCAGCTTTGTGACCTCGTCCGGGAAGGAGCCGAACTCGCTACGAGACGGGTGATTAACCTTGCTTACGCTTTCTGGCAGATTACTGCATATACGGCAGCCGGATAGCTCCAACTTCGGGTTTTCTGACGGCTTTAGTATGCGCTTGAGGTTTTCAGATGTGTAAAGATATTCCATGCGAGTTCCCGGAAAATCGCGCCGGAGTCCGGTTGATTTTATAGAAAGTTGAAACACGAGTATGATATACGGGCCTCATGAATAAAGCAATCCATTTTTTTCCGGCAGGGTGCGCCGAGTGGGGCAATTATCTTGACAAATATCCGACATGATTGTTTACTTGCGGAAATTTTACTGCGTGGTTGACGGATTTTGCCAGTATCTATACAACTGGGCCGTTTTCAGGGGAAAGACAGGCTGCGCGGTATGTAATTTCCGTAGGGAAATGATTCATTTCATATTTTCTGTTCTGTAATAATGAAGTCATTATTTGAAAATATCAAAACAATAGCCGGAGAAAACAGGAACGTCATTCTTCTCGGCATCGGCCTGACGCTTTACCTCGCGTTTTATTTTATTTCATGGCATGTCACGATAATAAGCCTCGGCTCGTTCTATTCCGTGCTTGATGCGGCCGAGAGTTTCGTCGCGCAATCCGCCCGTTATCTGGTTTTCAGCGCGATCGCTGCGAGCGCTGTCTGCGCTATCATGCTATTCCTGAAGCGGCCCCTTGCGAAAAAAATATTCATCGGCGTCCTTCTTTTCCTGTTCTTCTGCACCGAATTTATCAGGATGTTCGACTGGGGGGCCCTCTATTTCAGCGGGAACCACGTCGACGCCAATTTCTGGACCCACGCCTTTTATTCCGACAGCACCACGTTTCTTTTTACTATGGTATCGATAGCGATCTATCTCGCGGTCATCCTGTTTTTTTTCGGGATGTTCTATCTCCTGAAACAGCTCTATATCCATACCGGTAATGGAGAAAGGCCGTGAAACTGAAACTCTCCCTTCTTATACTTGGCCTGAATTTCGCAGTTGTGCTGGTTGTCGGCGGTATCGTGTATTCATCGGTATGGATGGGGAAGATAATTTTCCGGGGAAATACGGGGGTTGGCGAACAGGCCGGCGGAGGGGAGCGCCAAGGCGAGAGCACCGTCTCCTTCGAGCTTGACAAGAAGACACTGCTTGATCGCGACAAGACCATGTCGAAGGTCGACGAGATGAAGGAAAAAATCTTCAAGATCAGGAACGATGACCCCAATTCCTACACGCGACTTCCTGAATCGGAGTTTCTCGGCTCTCTATTCGCTTATTTTTTTCTGTCGCGCATAGCGGGCGGTAAGGAGGTTGTCCTTGACGAGGAGATGATAAAGGAATTCAGGAATAAAGGCACGCTCCTTTATTCTATGGATAAACAATATCCGCTGATGAAACGGAGCATCTACATTGACCGCAGCCGTAAAACGCCGAATAAGCCTGTCGTGCGTCCCGGGACCAACATCATAATGATTTTCGTCGAATCGCTGTCCGATTTTTTTCTGAGAGAGGAAATACATGGGATTAAAGGCCTCACTCCCAATTTTCGGGATATGGAGCGGGAATCATTTCGCTTCAGCAATATGTATAATGCGAGCTTCCCTACGCTCAAGGGGCTTATCGCCTCTCTTGGTTCGTGCATTTACCTCCTTGACGAGAGTATCGGCAGCACTCGTATCCCCGTGCCGTGCCGGTTTCTGTTCATATCCGATATACTCAAGACACTGGATTATACAACGATCCATATCCAGGCAGGGAGCGAGCGCTTCATCGGCATGAAGGACATCTTCACGAAGCGCCAGAGCTACGATTACTTTTACGGCGCCGAGAGTCTCACGATCGATAATATCACCAGCATGAAGCGGGGCTTTGGGGTCGACGACGACACGTTGTTTGACTATATAATCGGGTGGCTCGAGAAATATCAGGGGAGTAGGCCCCTGTTTCTGACCATATCGACCATCAATTCCCATCCTCCCTTCAAGGTCAAGAGCCGGCATCCGGGCGCGGGCGACAACGACATGCTGAACGCCCTCTACTCGACTGACCGCGCATTCGGGAAGTTCTGGAACTATTTCAAGAAGTCGAAATATGCGAACAACACCCTTCTGCTCGTCACCGCCGACCATGCCATGGGGAACAACAAGGAATACATTAAGTTTATGAAGCACTTTGAGGACCATTACCGTCCCTTCTTCGACGTGATTCCCTGCTTCCTCCACTTTCCCGGGGGCGCGTTGAAGGGAGTACGCAACGATACGTCATGCAACAATCTTGATATCACGCCGACCGTACTCGACATGATGAACATCGATTTGCCCAACCCGTTTATGGGCCTCTCGATATTTTCAGAACGTCCCTTTTACAGCAAGAAGGGCGGGGATCTGGGCAAGGGCCTGGAACTCAAGGGGAGCTATGATCAAAAGCAGATAGCGAAGGCAAAAAAGCTAATAGGGTTTTACATCAACCTGTACCGACAGGACAGGATCCTTCCGAAAGACTTCCAGGTGAAATTGTATCGGTGATGGTTTTTCGCATGAAGGCGCGCTTTCGAAACCGCGCCTTCATGCGAAAAACCTCTTCATGTTCCTCAGGGCCTGCTGGTAGGTTTCTTCGAACGACAGCTTCGACTTGTATCCGGCGGCGTTCTTGTGACCGCCGCCGCCGTTCGCCATCGCAATCTGGGCCACGTCGAGGTCACCCTTGGTGCGCATGCTCACCTTGACGGGCCCATTGAGGTCCTGCTTGATCAGGATACTCGCCACAACACCCTTGACGGTGAGAGGGAGGTTTATCGCCGGCTCCCCTTCGGTGAAGGAGGCGCCGGTCTCTCTGAGCATTTCCGGCGTGAGCTTCATGGCGATGAGCCTGCCATCGTAAAGGACATCCATGGTGGAAAGTATCTGGCCCCTGATCTCGAAGCTTGAGAGCGAATTCTGCTCGTATATCTGCTCGTGTATAAAGAAAGGGGTCACCCCGGTCTCCTCGAGGCGCGCCGCTATCCGGAACGTCTCCGCTGACGTTTTCGGGTATACGAATGACCCGGTATCGAACACTATCCCGGCGAAGAGCGCCTGAGCGGCCCGGAGCGTGAGTGGCTTACCGTAGTGCTCGATTATGTGAAATATGATTTCGCACACCGACGAGGCCTCTGCCTTGATGATGTTCGGCCTGCCTGACCCGTATTCGCCCTCGTGATGATCGATTATAAAGACATCCCGCACCCGGTCCTTGAGGGCGTTGAATGCGGCCGCGCCGATGTTGTCGTAGTCATTGGTGTCTAGGACTATCTGCGCGTGTTCGGTTATATCGTCAGGGAGGGTGAAGTCTTTACCTATGACGTTGATATCGTGCTCGAGGTCCAGGAAGAGAAAGCTGTCCGGCGTTGGATCTGAATTGATGATGATCGGCTTCTTGCCCATGCTTTTCAGAAGCTCCAGCATGGCGATCTCGCCGCCCAGGCCGTCCCAGTCCGGGCTCTCGTGCGTCGAAATGACGAATTTTTCGTATTTTGACAGATATTCGTCGAGGGGGTCGAAATGATTTTTCATCAAACAACCCTTGTCGCCTGATTTTTTAGGAGCGGGAATCCCATCTCCTCGCGTATCGCAACGTATTGCTCGGCGCAGCGTCTCGCGATATTGCGCACGCGGGCAATGTATCCAACCCGCTCGGTCACCGATATCGCCCCGCGTGCGTCGAGCATGTTGAAAGCGTGCGAGCATTTCAGCACGTAGTCATACGCCGGGAGCACGATTTTCTGTTTTTGATTCTCGAGAATCGACAGGCATTCCTTCTCGTAGAGGTCAAAAAGCCTGAAATGGAGCTCGGAGTCCGCTATGTTGAAGTTGTAATGGGAGAACTCGAATTCGCTCTGGCGATGGACCTCGCCGTATTTGACCTGTTCGTTCCACATGATCTCGGTGAAGTGGTTGACGCCCTGAAGGTACATGCATATCCGCTCGAGCCCGTAGGTCAACTCGACCGCCACCGGGCTCAGTTCGATGCTGCCGCACTGCTGGAAGTACGTGAACTGGGTGATCTCCATCCCGTCAAGCCAGACCTCCCAGCCGAGGCCGGCGGCACCGAGGGTCGGCGATTCCCAGTCATCCTCCACGAATCGCACGTCATGCTCCTCGAGTTTAATGCCCAGATGTCTGAGCGAGTCGAGGTAAAGGTCCTGCACGTCCACGGGGGAGGGTTTGAGGATGACCTGATACTGGTAGTAGTGCTGGAGCCGGTTCGGGTTGTCGCCGTACCTGCCGTCGGTGGGCCGTCGCGAAGGCTCCACGTACGCCACGTTCCACGGCTCCGGTCCGAGGACGCGGAGAAAGGTGGCGGGATTAAAGGTGCCCGCCCCTACCTCAATGTCGTACCCCTGGATTATGAGGCATCCCCTCTCGGCCCAGTATTCATGCAGTTTGGCGATCAGATCCTGAAAATACATCTTCGGCTCCTTGCGGACAGTAGTCACGGGTACAATACGATTATTCCAAAAATGTTTTTCGTCAAGTAATTTACAGGTCAGTGCAGTTTTTTCAGGGGTGGGTTGATCCGTCGGGCGGCCGGCCTCCGCGACAAGGATGGCGACGGTCGGGCCTGATTAGGTTTCCTGGCTCTCGTATGCTTTCCGGACCGCCTTATGGAGAAGCTCGAACGTCTTGCGATCGGTCAGGTTGAAGTAATTGAGCACGTCTTCGTCGATGAACTCATAGCGGAACCTGTTCTTGTCGATATCGACCATGCAGTCGGCCAGGTATACGATGTAGATGATCTGCTTCAGGTTCGGGGGCGCCATATGCGGCCGGTGATGGTTCTCCACGATGGTGATCAGTGTTTCATTGAAGTTCCATTTTCTGAAGATCATGGCGCCCAGTGTGCTGTGGGAGAGGCCCAGGCTGATCTCCTCGAGGAGATCGGAGTTCTCCATCCCCTTGAATCCGGCAATCGCGTGAAGCTTTTTCAATATCTTTGACTGGAGCGATAGCATCACGATGTAGCCGATGTCGGACAGGAGCGCCGCCAGGGAGGTGAAGTCGCTGGCGCGCGTCTTTTTAAGCTGTATCGAGATCTTGTAGGCATATGCCGCACGCTTGTATGAATCTTTCCAGACCGATTCGGACTTCTTGTAGCGGGCGTCTATCACCTTGTAGACGCCCGTGGCGAGGAGTAGCGTCGTGATTCCCTTAATGCCGATGATCTTAACCGCGTTTTCGATGGTTTCGGTTTTTTTTGCTGTAATATAACCTGCGGAATTCGCAAGCTTGAGTATCGAGGTCGTGAGGCCGGGATCGAGCGAGATGGCGTCAGCGATCTCCTTGATTGTGGCGTCGGGGTTGGCGCAGAGCTTCTGGATCCGTATGATGTTTTCCGGGAAGGCGGGGAGTTCCTCGATCTCGCGGATTATCGCGTCGGCGATCCGGACCCGTTTTCGCTCCCGGTCCATGGTCTGGGGGATGGCGATTGCCGCGATGGTGAGATCATTTTTCCGGTATATCCTGAAGGCCTCGGGCGGCATGCCGATGTTTTTGAATATCATGAGTGCCATGATAAGGCCGAGTCCTGCGCCCTCCGATTCGTCAAGGACCTCGTTGAACGCCTCCGAAATGTCCTTGTACTTGTACGCCTTTTTGATGCGGGCGTTGATTTTGGAAAGCTCTGAATCCAGGATCGGGACATTGTTGATAACGTTGAGGTAAAGGTAGTCGCCGCTGGTCTTGAAGTCGATCCGCACGACCATATTGGAGCGCTCAAGCATGTCGATATATTCCTGGTTTTCCGCATCGTACGCTTCGCTCTTGAATGTCTCCATTCCGGTACGGTATTCTTCCGTCTTGTCGATATCAAGCTTTTTGAGCCTGAAGTATATCCTCTTCATGTTGGCTTTGATCGCGTTGTTGACCAGTTCTTTTACTATATTTATAATCTGATTTTTTATATAATGCAGGTCGTAGTGCTCAAGGTACCGCTGAATGCATTTGATGATGGCGCCTTCAACTTCATGCGTGAAGGTATGAAATTGGATATAAAAACCATTTTCGGCGGCAATGGCCTTTTTATAGTCGGATGGATGGATAGTATACGGTTTCGCTTTGGTGCTTGACAAGAATTGATTCTCCCTGTCGATTCGTTCCATAAGAAAGAGGAACGCCGCCATTTTTGTCATTCGTGCATTATATTGATATATAACTTAAAATAATCAAGTATTTTGTTATTTTTTTTGACTTTCGGGTTGCCCCCATCCTTCCCGATCAGGCAGGAATAAATTCCGATTTTTCATCTTGACAATACTATTTTATTTTTTACAAATTGCCCACATGAAGCCGAAGGGAGGAGTGTGCCAAGCGAGGCCCAGGCGCTTTATGTCCTGCATAATCGGCCTCAACCATTCATGGGGGGAATGAATGAAAGGAAGAGGGGAATTCCCGAGCTTAAACACGAAAACACCCGACGGCATCAAGCCGGGCGGGAGGCCGTACAAGGTCATGGTGGTGGAGAACAAGGACTTTCAGAGAAAACAGCTCGTCCAGTTCTTTGAATCCGAGAGTTATATGGTTGTGGCCACCGCCTCAAACGGCCAGGAGGCCCTGGACAAGCTTTCAAAGATCGAGGGGAAGATCGATCTTATTACAACCACCCTTGACATGCCGGTGATGGACGGGTATGCCTTCATGCACGAGCTGGCCAGAAGGCAGAACCGGCCGCCGGTTGTCGTTTTTATCAGCGAAGAAACCACCAAGGGAGTCATGGCCGACCTCATCAAGCTGGGCGTCGGCGATTATATACTCAAACCCATTGACCGAAAGACCGTCCTCTACCGGGTGAAAGCCGCCCTGCAGAAATACAGGCTATCGCACCCTGAATAAAAAAAATAGTTGTAAAATGAGGAATATTCTGGTTTTTTGATGCGGGGGAATTATTATGCGGCCGCACGTATAATCAGCTTCATACAGGGCCGCGCTTATTCGGAACGGGGTGACAATGGCCGACCAACTTGAAGCTGCGGCGGGGTCGCTGGCGGATTACACAAAAAAGCTAGAGATCGCGACATTCTACGCCAATGGGAACGAGGACCGTGCGAAGCAGATCGTCGCAGGGACCCTAAAGGACGTGTATGCCATCAAGGGCCGCTTTTCCTCGACGTCCTCATTCGGCGCCTTCATAGCCTTTTTCAACAATCAGTACCTAACCCTGAACAGCGTATATCCGGTCATATCCGATTCGTTTGCATTGAAGGAAATGAAAACCAATGTGGAATGGGTCGCCTATGAACAGGCGATGCTCGAATTTCATGGCGGCAACCAGCATGATGACGTCATGGAGCGGCAGTTTAAAAACACCTTCACCTCGAGCTTCACCCTCACTTTTTCAGGGGAGTTGAAGAAAATGGTTGAGGAGGGGAATGAAATCGACACGAACCGCCGGTTTCAACAGATGATCCAGGACCGGATGGGCTACCAGGGCGTAAATATGGTTGTTGATGTCGAGAAGATCACCTCGCTCGACATGGAGCTCTATTCGCTGACCAGCCGGAAAATGGAAGAGTACAGGGCGCACCAGGAGCAGACCAAAGACCTGGAGCTTGACATACAGGTGGAGCCAGACCAAAACGACATGGACGCACTGCAGGGGAGGGAGGTAAAGCTGATCGTCCGCGGAAGCCTGATCCTTTCTCCAATAAGCGGGCGCGATATCGGCCTTCTTGTTGCCGGCGACCGGCTTAAAATCAAGGTCCTCGACAACCACCCGAAGGCGGTCCACCTCCTGAAGGTCCTGAACGCGTACCAGGACGAGCAGGTGCAGCCGATTATCGGAAGGATCGTCAGCATGCGCCACCGGGCGGACGGCGGCTACACCATCTTCGCGGCTGTTGCGAAGGGCATATTCGTGAAGATCGAGGAGCTGGAAGAGGGCATCAAGGTCGCCATTGATACGTCCTACATGAGTGCGCCGGCCGAGAACGTGCGGGCATCGAGGACCATGATCGGCGTGATGGCCGGCTTGGGCGCTCTCCTTCTGGTGCTGGTCGCGCTGATTCTCTATTTTCTCCTCAAGTGATCACTGTTATCCCGCTCAGAGAGGATACCGTACCGGCACGCCGCGTGAACGGAGTTCGCGTTTGGCATCGGATATGGAAATTTCCCTGAAATGAAATATTGAGGCAGCGAGGACCGCGTCTGCTTTGCCCGCGGTGAGCCCTTCGTACAGGTGCTCCACGGTCCCGACGCCCCCTGAGGCTATGACCGGGATGCTCACGGTTTCGGCGACCGAGCGCGTCAGCTTGATATCGTAGCCGATCTTCGTGCCGTCGCGGTCCATGCTGGTGAGGAGTATCTCGCCCGCGCCCAGGTTCTGCACCCGCGCCGCCCACTCGATGGCGTCCATACCCGTCGGCGTCCTGCCTCCGTGCAGGTAGACCGTCCATCCGCCGCGGTCGTCCCGCTTTGCGTCGATTGCAACCAGGATGCACTGCGAGCCGAACCGGCGAGCAGCATCCGTAACGAGCCGCGGGTTTTCGACGGCGGCGGTGTTGATCGAAATTTTATCCGCGCCGTTTTCCAGTATGAGCCGCACGTCTTCTATGGTCCGTATCCCGCCGCCCACGGTGAAGGGGATGTGTACCTCTTCGGCGACCCGCTTGACCATATCGAGGATGATCTCGCGTCGGTCCGAGGATGCGGTGATGTCGAGAAACACGAGCTCGTCGGCTCCCTCGGCGTCGTAGAACCTGCCGTTTTCGACCGGGTCCCCCGCGTCGACGAGGTTCACGAAGTTGACGCCCTTGACGACCCGTCCGCCGTCAACATCGAGACATGGGATGATGCGTTTTGCCAGCATGATGTTGATGTTCCGCCATATTGCAATATAGTGCAAGCATAATCACGGCACGGTTTTATCAATCAATTTTTTTATTCCGACAGAGTAATTTGAGTGCTTCCGAAGGCGGGGTTGTGTGACTTCGCCTTCGTAATTAACAAAATCTTATTGACATGCTTTCCTTATTCATTATACGTACTGGGTAGAAACAGCAATGGCCGCCTGTGCGCGGCCGCCGATAAAAACGGAGAGTGCGGCGTATTTTGAAAAGAACAGAATCTACCGCTGATCGCTTCAGGAATTTCAGCAAAACGTATATACCGTTGATTGATGCGTCGTTGGACGAATTTTTTGAGAAAAAAATGCTCGGCGCCGAACTCCAGATGGTGCGGGATATGTACGGCTATCTCTCTGAGTTTTGTGCCAGGGAGGGGAAACGGATACGGCCGCTCCTGCTCCTCGCCACGTGCATGGGTTACGGCGGCGGAAAGAACCGCGACGATATCGTGAGGATCGCCTCAGTCCTCGAGTTGCTTCATTCCTTTCTTCTGATCCAGGACGACATCATCGACCGCTCGGATTTGCGCCGCGGAGGTAAAACGATCCACATGATCTGCCAGGACCGTTACGGGAGCGGCTCGCATAACGCGAACATCGGGAATGATATCGCGCTGATACTCAGCGACGTCCTGGTCGCGAATGTGCACGAGGTAGTCGGGGCTTCCAAGATCCCGCCCCGTACGAAAGACAGGTTCATGAGCATCATCGGACAGGCCCTGGAGATTACCTTTTGGGGCCAGATACTCGACATTATCAATTCCAATGCGAAGAAGATAGTCCAGCCCCGGGAGGTTGCCGCTCAGATAGCCATGATGAAAACGGCCCACTATACCGTGTATTACCCGATGCTGATGGGCTATATTCTGGCCGGGCGGGATTCGGCAGTGGAGATCGAGCATATAAAGGAATTCTCCCTCCCCCTGGGGCTGGCCTTCCAGATCAGGGACGACATACTTGGCGTGTTTGGAAGCGAGAAAGAAACCGGCAAGCCTTCGGATTCAGATATCCTCGAGGGTAAGATGACGTTTTTAATCAAGGGGACCATAGAAAACCTGGATGGGAAGGAGCGGCGCAGGTTCATGGCTCTTTTTACCAAGAAGCGAAAGGACAGGCGCGACGTGAAGGCTATCAGGAAGATTATCAGCGCGAGCGGTTCTCTTGAGACCGTGAAGGAGATGCACAGCGGCCTGGTCGAGCAGTCCCGCGCGCGGCTGGCCGATCTATCCATAAACAATATGTGTCGCGGGGTGCTCGCGGGCCTTGTCGGTATTATGGCGAGATTGTGAGCAGTCCGGATAGTGAGGTGAGCGGCTTGGCGGAAAGGTTTCTATCTCTGTTTCAATTCAGCGGCGCTGCCCTCGGCATGACGGTGCTTCTCGGCATATTCGCTGCCGTGGCCGGATGGGAGGTCGCCGCGCCGCGCCGGGAGCTCTGGATCGGGAGGCTGAATAGATGGTTTTCGAATTTTTCCATCATATTCTTCAATTCGATCCTGCTGCGGCTGATATTCCCCGTCCTTCCCCTGACGGTCGCGGTCATTGCCCGCGAGAGGGGATGGGGAATCATGAATTATTTCGATATCCCCGTGTGGCTGGCCGTCCCCCTCGGCCTTATCCTTCTCGACCTTGTCGCATATCTCCAGCATGTCATGTTCCATACTCTCCCGATCCTATGGAGGCTGCACCTGGTCCATCACGCCGACATTGACGTCGACGTGACCACGGGGCTCCGGTTCCATCCCATGGAGGTCATCCTGTTCATGATTATCAGGCTTGCCGCCGTTTCTGTAATAGGGCCGGATCCGCTGGCGGTGGCCGTATACGAGATAGCCCTGGGCGGCATGCTGTTGTTCGGGCACGGCAACGTGCGAATGGTACCCTCGCTTGACCGTGCGCTCCGCTTTATCGCGGTGACGCCGGACATGCACCGTGTCCACCACTCATCCGAAGCAATCGAGGCGAACGGGAATTTTGGTTTCATCCTGTCGTGGTGGGACCGGTTGTTCGGCACCTACCGCGAACAGCCCGCGGCGGGACACGAAGGGATGACCCTCGGCCTCGCCCAGTACCGCGATCCGGCGGCGCTGTCGCTGCCCCGGCTCATGGCCCTGCCGTTTGTAGCCGAGCCTGGCGGGTACGACATAAACGGCAGGAGCGCGGGGCAGGCCAAGAGGGGCGCTGACGCGAAGACGCGGTAGGCTGATGTCATTTGACTATGACGACGCCACGCATGCCCGCATACTGGTCGGGCAGTTCCAGCTTTCCGCCGGGGAGCTCGCGGAAAAAGATCGGATAGTCATCGGGCCTGTCCTTTTTAAACCAGAGAATATTTTCATACCTGAGTATGTCACCGGTCACTTTTTTATCAAGCGAGCTCCCGTCTTTTTTGTAGATCATTTCATTCTGGATGATTTCAAACTTTGCATCGGGGGTACAACGGTAGACGGTGAGCTTCCCCTTCAGAATAACGCGGATTTCCCTGACGGCCCAGCTCGCCGGTTTTGTGAAATGTCCGGTAAAGGCCAGGAAGCGGTCAAAAATCCATCCCTGCATGCCGATGTTCATTGCGTCGCGCACAAAGGCCCACCTTCCCTTCATGCTCCCTATGGTCACTTCCTCCGGGTTGACGTAGAGCACGGTTACTTTCTTGGTAGATCGGAGCCGCATTAGCACCTTCGAGGTGACATCGGGCCGCGGGCGAAGATTGACCGAATTGCCGGATACAACCGCAAAGCGCTGATAGGTCGTCTCGAATTGTCCGTCGACGCACTGGCCTGACAGGCATCCCTTGTCCAGGTCGGGCTTCTCCACGCCCGAAGAATTTTCGCCCGACTTCATGCAGGCTGACGCAACTGCGATCATAAAAATGATTGATGCGATGGAGGTGGCCTTCATGTTCCGATTCATGTACATTCTCCGATTTGCGTGGTGATTTTTTGCATTCGTAAATATTTTCTGTAATTATGTCAAGATTTATTGGTAAATTGACCGCCCTCACTCCCGGCCCCTCTCCCGCAGGGAGAGGGGCGCACTATAAATAATATCATTAATTCTGTCTGAAAAAATCCGAAAATAATATATACCTTATAATTATGGGTGCGGGCGGTGCCATGTCCACGAAATTTAAAGTAATTGCAGCTGGAAGCCTTTTGCTCATCATGAGCCTGTTCCTGTATTTTACGGTCAGGTTCAAGTACATCGAGCGCGACTATATCGCGAGGTTGGTTGCGACGACAAATAGGATCGTCAAAGACTACCGGAAATTCGAGAAGCGTTTTACCGCCAGGAAACAGACGCCTTCACGGGACGATATGTCGTCATACCTCAAGTATGTCCACGGCAAGTACCGGGATATCGCCCTTCTTGCCATTACCGACGATGCCCTCTCGCTCCGGCTCTCGAGTAAGAATGACCGCTTCATCCGGTCGGCGAGTCTGTTCGAAACCATCCTGAAGGATTTCACGCAGGACAGATTCACCGTCAGTAAAACATCTCCCTTTATTATCAGATATTATGACGAGAAAACCGGGAGAGGGGTCGAACAGCTCAAATTTTATATTTTCATAAATGCGATTGACGGACTGAGGCTTCTGATTGTGTACCCGTACACCTTTGGAGAGACAATGCTCGCGCGTATTCTGCTTGAGCTGCTCCTCGTCCTCCTGGTTGTCGTCATTGTCACGGCGGCGATCTATATCGTTTCCTCCAGGAAGCCTGCAGAGGGGGGCGCGAGAGGTGCGCGCACCATTGACCTGGAACGGGCCGGGCTGTCGGCTTCGCGCGGGGGTCTGGCGGCCGGCCGCGATGCGCCCAACGTGGTGTATGATTCCCTGGCGGGATATATCCACGAGGTTTTCAGAAAAATAAAGGAATTGTACGAAACAGAGAGCGTCTCCCTCTACATGTTCCATTCCTCCGGAAAGCTCATCAAGACCATGGAGCTGAAAGGTATAGCGTTCATGAGAATCGACTCGGTCAGCTTCGACGTGATTGATGTCGATAATGCGGCAGGAATGGAGCTGCGGAACGGCGCCACCATGATGTTGGATGACGGCAAAAAGATCATACTTCCACTGCGGTACGGTAATTCATTCCTGGGGAGCGTGAACATCGCGCGGCGCGATGGGTTCAGCGGCACGGAGGTGAGCGATATCAAGAGCGCCCTGGCGGGGATATTAAAGAATATTCATGATTACATTCTTGTTAATGACATGATGAGCGATCCTGAAACGGGACTTCACAGTAAAATGTATTTTAACCTCAGATATAACGAAGCCCTCAAATCATGGGCGGGCGGTAAAGATTTTTCAATCCTGGTTATCGATCTCTTTTCTAAAATTGAACAAATACATGATAATGAAAAGAATAAGATTCTCAAGCTGATCGCCCCGTCAATTCTGGAAGTTGTTAAAAGCGAAGGGTCTATCTGTAAATATGACAGCCTGCTGGCGATCATATTGTATGATATCAAATCCAAAAAGGCCGTGGCCATGGCCCGGTCCATCAGGGAATCACTGGCCAGGTATCGCATCAAGGTCAATGCGGCCGCTATCGTGCAGCTTGCCCCCCGTGTCGGCGTATCCTCGTCTGAGGGCGCTGAGAGGGGTCAGGACCTCCTGCATCAGGCTGTTCGGCAATTGGCGCAGCCTGAATGATTTCCGCGTTCCACGGCTCCATCACGATTTTTTCATGATTAACAAGCCAATTCTGCCGGAAATTTTATAATTTTGTTGACATAAAACTTGAAGATTAAAATATATATTTCAATTAAATAAAAGCATACCTGCTTGCGTTTTTTTATTTAAGTATAATCATTTATACCTTATATAAAGAAAAGGAGAAGCTCGGTGAAACGAACAATACTTCTTATAGGGATCCCCTTTTTGCTCACGTTATATTTTGGATATGTAATTTCTCAGGCATCATGCAATTACGTTATGGCCAACCATCCTGAGAAAGAAGTCCCCTTTAACCACCAGACGCATTTATACAAATATTTTCCGGCCATGGGTATGTCCAAGGATGACTGCTCAACGTGCCATATGTATGATGAGAACGGCCGGTTCACGGGCATCCCGACGGTGGCCGAGTGCACGTCCTGCCATGACCCGAACGGTCCCTCGAAAGACGCCGGTCCTGAGACGGCCCTCAGGAAGCCTTTCCTTAACAAGTACAAGGGTACCGATAAGCCATGGGGCTCCTACGCCAAGCAACCGGACCTCGTCTATTTCAGTCATAAGGTGGTCATGACGGCGCAATACGAAGACGGCAGGATGAAGGCCCGCTGCGGCTCCTGCCACGGAGACAAGGCTGGATCGAGGAACGGCGACATGATCAAGGGGAAAATGCTCATGGGGCAGTGCGAGGATTGCCATACCGCGCTGCACATCAGCAACAAGTGCGCGGTTTGCCACGATTAACGGGCTGATATCATGAAACTTGCTATGAGAGGAGAGAAGTAATCCATGAAAAAAATAGAAAGAAAAGATTTCCTGAAGATAGGTGGCGGCGCGGTCCTCGGCGGGCTTACCGGATACGTCTTTTCGGGAGCGCCCTTCCTGGGTATGCAATGGCTTTTTGAATGGACACAGGATCAGCATGTCCCTCCCGGAGGGTCCGAGTCTTATCTGAAGACCTTATGCGAGGCGTGCCCCGACAAGTGCGAGATGTCGATCAGAATGATCGGCGAACGGGCGGTGAAAATTGAGACATCCCACAGCGGATGCCCATTCGGTCAGAACGCCCTCCAGCTCCTCTATCATGCGGAGCGTATCGATGCGCCGTTGAAGCGCACAGGAAAGAAGGGGACCGTCAAGGCCTCGGCGTTTGAAAGGGTCTCCTGGGAATCGGCTCTCAAGGACATCTCCGTCAGGATGAACAAGCTCATCGGCGAGAAGAAGGGGCACCTGATAGCCGGCATCAACAAGGACTACAATCTCTCAGCTGCGCTCCTCGACCGCATGCTGAAGGCGGCCGGGAGCAGCTCGGCTTTTTATGAGCCTTCGCTGAAGTCTCTCACCCAGGCGGCCCTGGGAGGCTATGTCGATTATGATTTCGCCAATACGGATTATATACTGAGCTTTGGCGCGCGTCTCCTCGAAGGATGGGGCTCTCCCTGCGCGATGAACAGGGCATTTGTGGACTGGAAGAAAAAGGGGACAAAACTGGTCCATGTTGACACAATCCGCACCCGCACGGCGTCGATCGCCGACCAGTGGCTTCCCATCAAACCGGGAACCGAGGCTGTGTTGGCCCTCGGCATCGCCAACATCCTGAAAAGGATGGGCCGGGCCGCAGGCGGATACGACTGGATGGCCGTCGTCAACGCCTACACCCCGGAAAAGACGGCCGAAATCACCGGCCTGCAGGTCAAACAGATTGAAGAGGTCGCAAATGCTTTCGCCAGGGCACGCAATCCGATCGCCGTGGCGGGACGGGGAGGCAAGGGCGTATCGTCGTCCTCGGCCGAGATCATGGCGGTGTATGCCCTCAACGCGATGGTCGGCTCCCGCGGGGCCGTGCTGAAGAGAACCGCCGGTCTCGGCGAGCCGGCCCTTTCGGCCAACGCCGCGGCTTCACTTCGGGAGGCGAAAAGGCATGCCGGGCTGGATGATTTTATCAAAAACGGGAATTTCGAGATACTGTTCGTGAACGAGGCCGACCCCCTGTATAAGAGCGCATACGGCGCCGAGCTGGAAGGGAAACTGGAGACGGCACTTGTGGTGGCGGTGACGCCGCTCCTGAACGATACCGCGCTGTACGCCGATTACGTATTCCCCTCCCTGAGCTTCCTCGAGGCAGACACATCGGCCGGAAGCGCGCCCCTTAAGCCGTACCGCAAGGCGATACACGCCGGCGACGCCATCATCGGGTTGGCAAAGATGGTTGATGATATCAAGGGGAGCTTCCCCTGGAACGCATATGTCGATCTGGTGAAAACGTACGGGGCGCCGATCGGCGCCGGCGGCGTCAATTACAACGCGCAGGTTCTAAAAGAGTTCCTCTCATCGCTGGAAAAGACCCTCAAGGCGTCGGAGGAGTTCCCGCTTTCCCTGGTCCCGGTCGAGCTGACCTTCGTGGGCGATGGGGACGGACTGGCATTTCCCTTTGTCCTTAAATCAATCGACGAGAAGACATACTCCCAGGGCAAGCTCTGGGTCCAGATTAACCGCGACACGGCCGACAGGGAAGGTGTTTCGGAGGGAGAGCGGATCGATATCGAATCGTCACGGGGAGAGATCGGGAGCGTCAGGGCCCATCTCACCGACACCGTGGCGCCGGACACGATAGCGGTTCCCCTGGGATTCGGCCACAAGGCCTACACCAGGTACGCCAGGGACAAGGGCGTGAATCCCAAGGAGATCATGGCAAACGATATCGACCCGCTGACCGGTGCGGCAAACTGGTGGCTCACCAGGGTCAAAATCAGTTAAGAGGTAGACAGGTATATGAAAATGACAAGAAGATGGGGAATGGCTATAGATCTGGACAAGTGCACCGGGTGCGGCGCCTGCGCCATCGCCTGTGCGCAGGAAAACAACATGCCTATATTCGAGGATGATTCAGATATTCCCAAGAGAGTTTCTTTTCTTGAACTCATGAAGGTGACTAACGACCGGGACGCGAAGTATCCGGACGTCGAGGTTTGCTATATACCGAAGATGTGCCAGCAGTGCGAGGGGAATGATCCGAAGAACCCGAAACCGCCCTGCGTCTCCGTCTGCCCGGTGGTGGCGACCGACGTGGGAGACGATGGCATCGTGAGCCAGGTCTGGTCGCGCTGCATCGGTTGCCGGTACTGCCAGGCGTCGTGCCCCTACGAGGCGCGGGCATTCAACTGGTGGAAGCCGAGATACGAGGGCGATTTCAAGAACTCGCTTAATCCGGAAGTATCGATCGCTTCGCGCGGGACGGTCGTCAAATGCCAGTTCTGCAGCCATATCTGGAAGAGGGAGCGCGACAGGGCGGTGGAGAATGGCGTGCTCGACATCAACGCCGTCACCTACACCCCTGCCTGCGTCGCCTCCTGCCCGACAAAGGCGTTTGTTTTCGGCGATCTGAACGACCCTGATTCCGAACTGTGCCGGCTCCTTGAAAAAGAAAAAGACAGGAAATTCAGACTGGTCCACACGATAGATGAGAAAGACGAGAAAACCAGGGAAAAATTGATGCATATTAAGAATTTCCCGAATCCAAAGGTTTACTATCTCACCAGCAAGGCCTGGATCAGGGAAATGATGAGGTTTAAATAGACTCCGATATTCATAGACAGGAGAAAAGCAGTGGGTAAACTCATAGGTTATATCAAGCAATACATAGCATTCGTCAAAAAAGAATTCAACGGCTATTCAAAGAACGTGAAAATCGCGATCTACGTGATGCTCTTTTTCACCGCCGGGTTTTTCGTATTCGGCATCCAGATCCTGTTCTGGGGACTGGGCTACACCGACATGAGCAACTTCTACCCCTTCGGCCAGTGGATCATCGGAGACCTCGGCCTGGTCGGCCTCGGCGGCGGCGCTTTTACGACAGGATTTTTACTCTATATTTTCAGGAATGACAAGCTGGAGCCGCTCATCAGCTCCACGGTGCTGATAGGGTTCCTCTGCTACCTGTTCACCTTCGTGTTCCTGGTTTTTGACATAGGCCAGCCAATACGGGCGTTTTTTATTTACATGTATCCGAACTGGGGACCCGGTCTCATGCCCGCTTCGATGCTTACAGAAGTAGCGTGGTGCCTCACCTTCTATTTCCTGATTCTCTGCGTCGAGCTGACGCCTGTCGTGCTGAAGCACAAGGTTCTGGATGCCATACCGGTGCTCAAGTATATCGGACATTACCTCCACCGGCTTATGTGGATTTTCGCGGCCGGCGGGACGTTCCTGTCGTTCTTCCACCAGGGATCGCTGGGCGGCGGGATGTGGGACGTCATGTACGGAAAGGCATCGTGGTTCAGGGCCCATCACATATACTTCTTCGTGGTCATCATCCTGGCGACCGCCGGCGGGACGGCCTTCATGACGCTGTGCGCCTACGTGGCCGGGAAGGTCATGAAAAAAGAGGTGGTGCCGAAAGAGACGTTCAACTCCATTGCGAAGGTTTCCGGCGTCATGTTCGTCGTGTATTTCGCAGCGCGTCTTGCCGATGTCATTCTCATGGGCACGTCCTGGGTGCCCCTGTTCGACAGGAGCTACCTCTCCAACCTGGGCGGATATTATGGACTCTGGATGATCGTCCTCGAGTTCATTTTTATCGCGGGGGCAATCGTATTGCTCCTTGTCAAAAAGTTCCGCGAGGACGAGAAGACCTTCAGGCTCGGTATAATCAGCGGCGTCATGGTCATGCTGACCACGAAACTGCATGTAGTGCTGAACGGCTCGTCCGTGCCCAACTTCCCGTGGAAGGATTTTATCGGTTACAACCCGACAATCCAGGAATGGTTCATCATGCTGGGCGGCCTCTCAATTATGGCTTTGATTTATATGTGGTTCGTCAAGTATACCCCGCTTTTCCCGCACGTGGAACAGCACGGGCATCATGAAGGCGAGGCCAAGGCGGCGGAATAACGGGCGGCTGGACTCGCGCGGCATTGAGTCGCGCGCAGCCGTACGTTGAGCATGATATTGCGGGGCGTTATAAACGCCTTATGCTTATAATATAACATAAAGAATAACAGAATACCCAAACGTCCGGACGGTCCACGCGTCGGAATAATACTTATTAACCGGGTCTGATTATGGTAAACCTTCAGATTGAAGAATTCGGCGACATCATAATCGTCACTATTGAAGGGATATTCAATATTGACTGCCTTGGCAAGGTCGAGAAGATGTGGTCGGAGCAGGTCAAGAAAAGGCCGCGTATGATCGGCATCAATTGCATGAAGCTGGATTCACTCGATTCTTCGGCGATAGGGAGTATCGTCAAGTTTTTCAATTACGCACTCGGCAGGGGAATCACGATTATTTTTTACGATCTGAATCCGCTGTTGCAGAAGCTGTTTTCCACCGCAAAACTCAACCGCTATTTCACGATTACCACCCGGTCCGAGTTCGAGAACCGTTACATCCTCGAGCCGGCGGCCATTCTAGACTCGCCTGTCATGGGAGCATAGGCGAGGGTTTTGCCCGTTATCGCACAATGCGCAGATCATGACCGCATGCGGAGCAGGCGCTACCGTTCAGCTGCTCAACTTTCGTGAAATAGCCGCTTCTCCGTATGACCGTAGCCCCGCATGAAGGACAGTGGGTGTCATGCCCTTGCTCGCCGGCGGGGATGTTCCCGCAGTAGACGAAGTTCAGCTTTTTCTCCGCCTCCTCGTGGACCTTTGTCATGAAATGTATGTCCGTCGCCTTCCGGTCGTACTTGTAACTCGGATAGTACCGGGAAATGTGCCATGGGATGTTCCGGTCGATTGAGGAGATGAAGTCAATGATGTCGCGCATTTCGTTCAGGTCGTCGTTGATGCCGGTAACGACCAGCGTCGTGAGCTCGATGTGGCATCCCTTCTCATAGACTCTTTTGATGGTTGCGATCACGTCGGCGAGGCGCGCCTTCTGAACCGTGCGCATTGTTTCCTCGCGAAAGGTCTTGAGGTCTATGTTCATCGCGTCTACGACTTCGAGGAGCCGGTCGAGCGGCTCCCGGTTGATAAACCCGTTAGTCACCATAACGTTCTTCAGGCCCTTCTTCCTCGCGAGGACCGAGGTGTCGTAGACGTATTCGAACCAGATAATCGGCTCGGAATAGGTGTAGGCGATTCCAATGGAGCCCTCGCGGAGGGCCGATTCCACAATGCTCTCAGCGGAATGGTAGGATGTGTGCGCTGCGGGGTCCTGGGATATGTGCCAGTTCTGGCAGTAGGGGCATTTCATGTTGCAGCCCTTTGTGCCGATTGAAAGGATGCTGCTGCCTGGATGAAAATGGTAGAGGGGCTTCTTCTCGATGGGGTCCATGGCGACTGCGGTGAGCCTGCCGTAGATCTCGCTTATGAGCGTGCCGCCATCGTTTTTCCTCGTGCCGCAGATGCCTGATTTTCCTTTCTGGATGACGCAATTGTGCGGGCAGAGGCCGCAACGGACAATTTCCCGGTCCAATTTCTCGTAAAAAACGGCTTCGTGGCTGTTCATGACGGAGCGCCTGTCATTATAATTGGGCGGCTTCCCCGGTTGTCTCTTCCCTGGTCTCCGTTTTTTCAGCCGCCTCTTTATCGCCTTTTCTCGCGTCGCTCTTGATCATTTCGCAATTTCCCTCGAAGACGACACCGTCGGCTATCTGGAGCTTCGCGGTCCGGATGTTTCCGTAGAGTTTGCCCGTGCCGTGTATTTCGAGCTTGGAGGTGGCCTCGATGTTGCCGTGCACCGTGCCCATAAGGATGACCGTTTTGGCCTTAACATTGGCCTTCACGACCGCGCCTTCTCCCACCACTAGAAATCCTCCTGACGCGATTTCGCCCTCGAAGTATCCATTTATCTGAAGCGACTTCTTGAAGGTAAGCTCGCCGTAAAATTCAGCGTCCTTGCTGAATACCGTCGTCACCATCCCGATATCGTACACGGGATTCTTGTTTATTTGGATCACTTTTTTTGTCATGGCACCATACCGGAAAAAATTATTTTGTCGTCATAACGTAGACGCCGTCCCAGTCAGGGCTGGGAGGCTCTTTTTTAAAGGCGCGCGAGCGCCTGAGGTATTCCGCGGAGGGACCGTCGCCCGGTTTGATGGCAAGGGCCTTTTCAAACGCCTGTATCGCCTCGTCCCATTTCCTCTGCTTGTATGCGGTCAGTCCAACATTGTAAAACTTGAGCAGTTCTTCCATTTCTTTGGATATCATGGCTGTCTCCCTCGCGGGTATGGTCTCCTGTATCTAAATATAATTTCGCTCTGAATAATTACAAGATAATTTTAAAAAAATCTGTCTGGTAGCTTGCCTGGCGCCAGTTCAGTAATTTCTGCTCAGGAGAAAATCGGAAAGCTCGAACAGTATCTTCCGGTACTCGGAATCGGGGAAGGTGTTTAATATGCCGCGCGCCGCGTCGATGTAACGTTCGGCGAAACGGACCGAGTATGCCATGGCCCCGACAGCGGCGAGCCTCTTCTTGATTTCTGCCCATTCGGCCGGCATCGGGTTCGACGCATAGGCCTTCAGCAGGTCCAGGTCGCCCGGCGCGCCCTGCTCGATGAGGTAGATGAAGGGGAGGGTCACCTTGCCGTCCTTGAAGTCGCTCCCCACGTCCTTCCCGGTCTGGTCCGAGTCCTGCATGATATCGAGGGTGTCGTCGATAATCTGGAAGGCGAATCCCCAGTTCAGGCCGAACCGGTAGAGTCGTTCGCATTCGTCGGGCCCCGCGCCGCCCTTTGTCGCCCCGAGCTTCGCGCACGATCCCATGAAGCGGGCGGTCTTGAGCTCGATGATCTGCAGGTAATGCTCGCGACGAACGCTGCCGATGTCAGAATACTGGATCTGGCAGAGTTCCCCCATGACCATATCCTTGGTTCCTATGACCATGAGGGGGAAGATTTTCAGGTCGCCGTCCTGAATTGCCGTGTCAAGCGCCACCGAGTACAGGTAGTCCCCGGCGAGGACCGCCACCTTGTTCCCCCATTTGCGGGGAACCGTCACGTCACCGCGCCGGAGGAGCGATTGGTCGATAATGTCGTCGTGTATCAGGGAAGAGGCGTGGACGATTTCCACCGCCGCGGCCAGTGGGATGATGCCGTTCGGGACGGAACCGCCCAGGCCGCTGGTAAGGATGACCAGCGACGCCCGTATTCTCTTGCCGCCGCCCGTGAAAAGATGCAGGGCGCTCGAGTCGATTATGGGAATGCCGGTGTGTAGTCTTTTTTTTATTTCAGCGTCAACGCTTCTGAGATGCCCGTCCAGCGGCGCCAGAATTTTTTTTAAATCCGTGCTCATATCATATTGTTTTCAGTCAAAGGTGGACAGGCACTCTCGTTGGGATTCGTATATTTCGAAGACCTTGTCGAGCATGGTGGTTTCGAAAAGCCTCAGCAGGCTGTCGTTGACGACCACCAGTTTGATGTCTCCTTCGTTGTCCTTGATTTTACGCTTAATGGCCACCAGCACGCCGAGGGCCGAACTGCAGATATGCTTCACGTCCATCATATCGATGCATATGTTGTTTTTTCCCTTGTCAAGGCAGTCCTGCAGCATGCCTTCCAGTTCTTCGGAGCCTTCCTGGTCTATCCGTCCGTCGAGGATAAGAATTTCAACATTATCAGTTGATTTTCTTTTCATATCTCCACTCCGTGAAGTAATTGTTTTTGAATTCTGTATTGCCCATTCGTAGCGATTATCGCTGGAGCATTCATTTATAAACCGGCATCATCCCGGGGTCAATACTAATATTTTCTTGCACGTCAATTTACGACATAAATTGAAACTTATCAAGTCTTTTTATATCCGCCCGGGCCATAGTGATGGAAAATACCTTATGTGCCCCGGCGGAGCGGAGGATACGGGCGCATTCATTTATTGTCGCACCGGTGGTAAAGATATCGTCCAGGAGCAACACGGCATGTCCCCGCAGGTCGGCCCCCGGTAGGATTTCGTAGCGCCCGAGCGCGTTGAGAAACCTGTCCCGGAGTCCAAGTTCCCGCTGGGTCGCGGTTTTACTTCGCTCGGCGAGGAGGGGCGCGCAGGGGTATCCCAGTTTTTTTGAGATGTGCCGCGCGATCAGTTCGGACTGGTTGAATCCCCGCTCCCATTTTTTCTTCTTATTCATGGGGATCCATGTCACCAAATCGGGCCTGATTCCCCGTCCGGTGAGCTCTTTCACGGCGAGTCCCCCCAGGATGACCGAGAGACCCCGCAGCCGTAAAAACTTGAATCCGTGAAGCATTTTTTTCATGACGCCGCGGTATTCCGATACCGTGATGTGCCGGTCCAGGTACCATCGTCGTTCACCGCAAACGGGGCAGGGTCCGTCATCGAGGGGCGCAGAGCAGACCGGGCAGCCAGGGGGCAGGGGGGCTATCCTGCCGGCGCACTCACTGCAGAGATGGTGTTCACGGCAGCTGACCGGCGTGCCGCATGCGGCGCACCGGGATGGCGTGAGTATGTCGACAAGTATTGAAAGCATGGGTCATGATGAACGGTAGCGGGTCGGGTCGGCGACGCCCGCCTCCAGGAATCCTTTTTTTCTGATGCGACAGCTGTCGCACGAGCCGCAGGCAGTCCCGTCAGGGCCCGGGTCATAGCAGCTGTGGGTCAGAGAATAATCGACGCCGAGCCTTGTCCCGGCGCGGATGATACCGGCCTTGCTCAAGCTGATCAGCGGCGTTTCAATCCGAATGCCCTTTCCGCTGGTGCCGGCTTTCGTCCCGAGGTCCGCCATCTCCTGAAAGGCGCGGAAAAATTCGGGCCGGCAATCGGGGTAGCCGCTGTAATCAACGGCGGTAGCTCCGATAAAGATCGAGACGGCGCCGCTGGATTCGGCGAAGGCGAGCGCATATGAGAGGAAGAGAATGTTGCGGGCCGGCACATAGGTGTCAGGGATATCGCCGCCGGGTTCGCGGTCACGGGGCACGCCGCGCGAGGCGTCGGTGAGGGCCGAGCTGAATATGCCAGTCGGGATTTCGATAAGGGCGTGGCTTTTTATCTTGAAGAACGCGATGAGGCGCTTCGCCGCCTCGATTTCAACGCGGTGCTTCTGTCCGTATAAAAAGACGAGGGCAGAGAGCTCGAACCCCCGGTCTATGGCGATTGCGGCTGCGGTGGCGGAATCAATCCCGCCGCTCAGAAGCACGACCGCTTTTTTTTGGTTCATGGCAATTTTTCCGTGCTGTTGAGTGATGCCCCGTCGGCATCTTCATCTGTCTTATGAGTAAACGGCCGGGCCGAGGAAGTACGCAAATATTTTATCAGGCCAATCCGTTTTTTTTGAATTTTTTTACCAGGCTGACCATATTCCCTTTCTCATTGTACTCGATGGAGTCGAAGATGTTGCGGGCCATGGATACCCCCCTGCCGTGGGCGTCCATGTCCCGGTTTGCGTCGCGAGAGTGGTTCCCGAGTACATTCCGATGGTCAAAGCCCGCGCCCTGGTCGGTTATGACATAGGTGACCCGCTCCGGGTCAAGCGAGTACTCGATGGTCACCTTGCGGTCCCTGCACTTCGGGTCCTGTCTCCTCTCCGCGATGAATTCGAAGTACCTGTCCTCCATGATCGACTCGGATTTCTCCTGGTAGGTGATGCCGAGGTTGCCGTGTTCTATGGCGTTGATCACAATTTCCCGGAGCGCGATGCGAATCAGGCTGATCTGCTTCTGGTCCATGTAGCGTTTCAGGTTTTTTGTTATCCGATCGGTCACGTCCTCCGCGGTCATCAGGTAATTCCCGATGGAGAATTTTTGCTGCTCGCTTTCGAAGGAAGCGAGGAGAACATCATCCTCAAGTCCTGTCGCCTTTCCAAGTATCTCATTTTTCCCCTCGATGGTGACACGCTCGAACCGGACCTGCATCTCCTTCGGCTCGGAGGCGATCGTTGATTTAAACATGACCCTGAGACTGAGCGGGGCGCTTGACTGCCGGAGGGCAACGATCTGCTGGCGGACGAGCTCCTTGCTCACCTTCGCCGCTGTCGTTTCATCGTACACGAGGTCCATGAAGTTCATGGATGTCACCGTGTCCGGGTTTATCCTGAGATGGTGCATGATGGCGGTGTTTGCCGTGATGAAGTTCAGCCATTCGTCGAGGGAAAATATAATGTCGCCCGACCCCTCAACCAGCAGCTTGTATTTTTCCTGGGCCCGGATCGTCGCGAGTTGAGCCTCTTTTTTCTCCTGGTTTATGATATTAAACCGGTCGGCCAGCGCGACGGAGATCAGCGTGACCTCGATGGCCGAACCGATCTGGTTTGCGTACTCGGTGATGAACATGATCGGGAGGATGTTCAGCTTGTTCAGTGCGATCAGTATCATCCCGCAGAGGAAGAATAGCCAGGCCATCAGGAAAAAACGAGCCGGCCTGAAGCCCCGCCTCATGCAGATGACGGCCGAAATGATAATGATGACTGAAGTGAGCACCATCAGCTTCATGGCCGATTCTATTGCCGTGAGATAGTCGCCGAACAGGGAGTATGCCATGGTCCCAATGCCGACCGCCATTATCGCGTAAAACGAACGGTGCATGACGACGGTATGCTCCCTGGTATGGAGGAAGCTCTGGGAAAATACCGCCATCCATACTATGGCGAGGCCGATGAGGAACGGTATGCTTATGTTGTGCCAGGCGGGCAGCATGGGCCAGAGGAGCTTGAAGGCCAGGCCGTTGTACGCCATCTGGACCAGGCCGTACGTGAATATATAGATAACGTAGAAGAGATAGCTTCGGTCCCTGATAAAAAAGAAGATGAACAGGTTGTACAGTATCATGACCAGGATGATGCCGTAGTATATTCCGAGATAGAAGTTTTCCGTGATGATCTTGTCGGCAAACGCGGACGGTTTCCAGAGCGTGAGCGGGAACTGCTTGGAGCATTTTCCCGAGAAGCGGAGATAGACCGCGCGGTCCTGGCCGGCCGGGACCGGTATCGAAAAGACGAAATTCCGGTAGTCGATTTCCCGCCGGTCAAACGGGTAGATGTCGCCCGCGTTCTTCACGGTGAAGGCGCCGCCCTTTTCCCGGTAATACACTTCGATACTGTCCATGTGCGGGTATTCCAGCTCAAGGAACCATTCCTCGTCGCGCGGGAGGCCGTTCCTGATCCGGAAGAGCGCCCAGTAGACGGTCTGGTCAAACCCGAAACTCGGAGAATCGTCCCTGCTCGGGACGAAGCGCGCCGCAGCAGAAGGAGCGGTCACATCGTCTATCGTCATGCCGCCGCCGTCGTCTTTCAGGATGGAAATGTGCCGCCCGAGTGGATAGCTTGATGTTTGTCCGTCCAGGACGACGCGCCCGGGGGTTCCGGCCAGAAGGGAATGGGAAGGGGCCGAGTGAAAGACCACAAAGATGGTTATGATGGCCGCGGCGGAAAAAGTTATTTTCATCCTTTGAATTGCCTGTTTGACGGCATCGGGGGCCTCCCGGCTGCCGGTATAATCCGGACAGTTGCTCCTGCGACCGCATGCGGCTGGAGGAGGGGCTGGCCGTGCGTCATGTTATGGTAAAAAATTTTGATATGTGAATCATTTCAAATATTTTTTTCACAAAGGGGGACGGGTTGATGAAAGAGAGTTCCCTTCCCGTTTCTTTAAGGTGGTTGTTGAAGTCCACCAGCATTGATATTGTTGATGAATCGAGAGAGGTGACGTTCTGGAGATTGATGATAATATTTTTATTATGAATGCGGGCGATCTCACTTAATTGCTGTTGAATCTCTCGAGAATTATGGATGTTCAGCATTTTAAGATTGATGGTAACGGTGACCGCATCCTGTACGTCAATCGTAAGCACGTAGCATCCCTCCCGTTCCGGATTATGCCAGACATTTTATCGGAAATCAACACATTTTTATGAGGGTCAAATAAAAATTTATTCTCCTCATGCGCTTCATCTTCAGCGGCGAAGCGACCTGGGCAGCGGCCCGATTATTTGAGCGGTCGTGCAATATTTTTATTGAAAAATCGTCGCCTGTTCTCATAATGATGCACAGGTAAGATGCCGGCGGGAGGTGAAGACGGCCCGACAGGGTCTTCTCGGTGACCCGTCAGGGAGGTACAGGCCATGGATAGGGAAAAAATCAGAAAGGCCGTGGTTGACATTCTTGAGGCGATCGGCGAGGACCCGCAGCGTCCGGGACTGCTGGAGACCCCGGAGCGGGTGGTACGCATGTATGAAGACATCTTCGGAGGCGAGAAGACCGACGTTGCAGAGATCCTCGGCCGCACCCATGAGCTGGAGCATGACGAAATGGTGGTGGTGAAGGACATTAATTTTTACAGCATGTGCGAGCACCATCTCCTTCCCTTTTTCGGCGTCTGCCACATCGCCTATATCCCGGACAACAGGGAGATTGTAGGGATAAGCAAGCTGGCCAGGATCGTCGAGGTCCTCAGCAGGAGGCTTCAGGTGCAGGAGCGCTTTACCACCGAGATAGCGGACGCAATTATGAAACACGTAAGGCCCCGCGGCGTCGGCGTGGTGATGAAGGCCAGGCACCTCTGCATGGAGATGCGGGGCGTGCGCAAGCCGGGCACCAGCACCATTACCTCAGTCGTCCGGGGGAACTTCAGGAGCGACATCAGGACCCGCGAGGAATTTCTGAAGCTGATAGAGTGAATTAATCTTGACAGTTGCGTGGGGACATAATTAACTCATGTCTGTGCCGTCGTCTCCGCCGAAACGGGAGCCCGCTCCGCCTGCGGGACGATTCGCGGCCCCGGGCGGGAGAGGGACCGGACCGATGATACATCCGTTTGACCGTAATTAAAGCAGATGAAAAAAACCAGCATCGCGGTGCTCATATCAGGATCGGGGACTAACTTGCAGTCCATTATCGATAAGATGGAATCAGGGCACCTGCCGGTGGTTGTCAGGTGCGTTATTTCCGATCGGGAATCGGCGTTAGGGCTGGAGCGGGCCCGGAAGCACGGCATATCGGCGTATTTCGTAGACCCGAAGCCCTGCGGTTCACGCGACGCTCACGAGGTCGCCATACTGGAAATTTTGGATAAGCATGATGTCGAGCTGGTCGTGCTGGCCGGATATATGCGGCTCCTGACGGGCCGTATGATCGGCCGGTACCGTAACCGGATCATAAATATTCATCCCGCTCTGCTCCCCAGCTTTCCGGGCACCGACGGGTACGGCGACGCGTGGCGGTACGGAGTGAAGGTAAGCGGCTGCACCGTCCACTTCGTCGACGAGGGGTGCGATACCGGGCCGATCATCCTTCAGAGGGTGAATCCGATTGAGCCCGACGATACCTTTGAGAGTTTCAGGGAGCGCGGGCTGAAGATCGAGCACGGGGTCCTCCCCGAGGCGATCAGGCTCTACTGCGAGGGAAGGCTCAGGATCGAAGGTCGAAAAGTACAAATACTGCCTAAGGAGTGAACTATGGAAAAAGGTTTTGAAATTTTATCACAGATGGAATATCCCGGGCGCATTATCATCATGGGGACCAGCCCGGCGGGCGATGACGTGGTCATGTATGCCATAACCGGCCGCAGCGCGTCCAGCCAGGCCCGGAAGCTCGAGAGAGAGCGGAAGACAGTGTTCGTCAAGCCTACCGATGAGAAGGCGGTACAGGGGGGCGATCCTGACCTCCTCATCTATCCTTCTATTATGGTCGGAAAGTTCAAGTGGATTGCCGTGAGCAACGGCAAGCAGACTCCGGATATTGCGGCGCAGTTCAAGAAGGGTGTCTCTCCCGTGGCGGCCCTCGGCAACGCCCTAAGGAACTGGGATTTCGAGCCTGACGCGCCGAACCACACGCCCCGCATCAGCGGCTGCCTCTGCGAGAGCGGCGCACTCTCGATCGTGAAGCGCGCCCCTGACGGAACAGTGCTTCGCGTCTACTACGAGGTGCCCAGGGCCGAGGGCAGGGGCAGGCTTATAGCGACCTACACGGGGAGCAACGCGGACCCGCTCCCGGTCTTTGCCGGGGAGCCGATGGAAATCGAAATACCCTATGCTTCCGCGAAGGAAGCGGCGGCGGCGTTCTGGAAGGCCCTGGCTCCCCCCAAGGGAAGAAACGATTACCGGGTAGCCGCGGTCGTTGCGTACCGCGACAAGGCGGGAAAAATAAAATTTACCCTGAAGAACAGGAATAAATAGAAATAGCCACACCCGTCCGGGACGGATCTGCCGTCCCGGACGCCTATAGATTATCAGGAGTATTTTCATGGCAACGGATGTTTCCTCATTCAAGGACGCCTACAAAAAGGCGATTAAAAGCGATTTTCCCTCAGAGGCGATGCTTGTCATCGGCGATAAAAAGTATCCGCTGAAAAAGGTGGCATATGAGCTGCGGTACGGGACCAATCCCCACCAGCCGTTTATAGCCTACGCTCCCGCCGGCGGGGAAAACCTCTCCGTGGGAGCTCTCGACATGCTGAAGGGAGGGAAAGAAGGGCTCTCCCTCACGAACATACAGGATATGAGCCAGGCGCTCAATATTCTCAAGTTTTTCAAAAAGCCGTCGTGCTCCATCATGAAACACGTGAACCCGTGCGGCTTCAAGGTCGAAACGAAGGGTGAGGCGCTCAGCGAGATATACCGGATCGCACGGAGCTGCGACGAGCGGAGCGCATTCGGCTCAATCATCGGCTTCAACGTGACAGTAGACGCTTCCACGGCCGAGGCGATCATGGAAAGTTTTGTCGAGGGGGTGATTGCCCCCGGCTACGATCCCGATGCGCTGGCGATTCTTAAGAAAAACGAAGGGACCAAGAAGCTGAACAACGCCATCAGGCTGGCCAGGGTTTCCAACATGGGCGCGATGCCGAAGTTTATCGGGGATGACGTGGAGGGCCACTACAACCTGCGCAATCTGGTGGACGGCTCTGTTACGGTGGAGGTGCCGTACCTCACCAGGATCAGGTCGTCAGCCGATTTTATAGTTGATCCCATGATCCCCAACAGCGACCCGGCGAAGTACGGCGGAAAGGACTTCGTGGTGAAGCGGCGGCCGACGGATGCCGAGCTTGACGACTGCCTCACCGCCTGGTACGTGAACATCAATGTTCGCTCGAACGGCATCGTGTTCGTAAGGGACGGCGCCGCGATAGCCGTCGGCACCGGCGAGCAGGAACGGATCGGGGCCGTGGAGCAGGCCATTGACAAGGCGCACAAGAAGGGCCATACCCTGAAGGGTGCGGTCATGTCGTCAGACGCCTTCTTTCCGCAACGCGACAGCATTGACGCCGTAGCCCGGGAGGGGGTCACCGCGGTCGTCTGGCCGGCCGGTTCACTCAACGACGCCCTGGTCATCGAAGCGGCCAACGAGCACGACATAGCGCTGATGGCCACGCTCGAGCGGTGTTTTCTTCATATCTGATTCTGCGCTACGACAAAATATCTTATATCCATCCCCATATTGTTCAAAGACGGGGATTTTGTTCGATTGAAATGTCGCAGTCACATTATTTTCGGCCTCGCCCCCCAACCCCCCATAGGGGGGCTCAAAGAAAATTTATATGACACCTTTTCCCCTCTCCCTGTGGGAGAGGGGAAGGGGGTGAGCGTAAGTCCCACTCTGGGGGATGTAGGGGGCTGATACCGATCCTTTCAATCAACCGCATGGAGACCGTGTATGGGGAATCAGCGGATACTGATCGTTGAAGATGACATGGTGGCTGGAGTCTATTTCCAGCAGATGCTCGTGGAGCAGGGCTTTGATGTCGCTGGGCCGGCCTCGTCGGTCGAAGAGATGATGGCGAGCATTGCCGATGCCAGACCGGACCTGATAATCATCGATATAATCCTATCGGGAGTAAAAGACGGGATAGAAGCGGCGCGCTTTATCGCGGAGAGGCACGATATCCCCTTCATTTACCTGACCAGCCATACCGATCCCGACACTATAGCAAGGGCCAAGGCAACCGGTCCGTACGGTTTCTTGCTAAAGCCGGTCAATCCGAGCGAGCTTGCCGTGGCTATTGAATTCGCCATCTATCGCCACGGCATGGAGAAGGAGCTGAGGGAGCGCGAGCGGAAGTACCGGCTCCTGGCGGACAACATGCTGGACATGGTCGGTATGTGCGATCCATGGGGGATTTTTACCTACGTGAGCCCTTCATATGCCGCGGTGCTTGGGTACCCCGAGGAGGAGCTGCTCGGAAGACCGTTATACGCGATCATTCACCCGGAGGACCTTCCGGCCATACGGGATATCGCGACGCGCAGCGCGGACGACGATGCCAGCGGGATAGCCGCCTACCGGGTCATTCACCGGGACGGCCGCGTCCTCTGGTTCGAATCGAAATGGAAGGTGCTTACCGGGGAGGACGGCAGGACGCTGGCCGCCGTCTTTTCGATGCGCGACATCACCGATTTCAAGAGGATCGAGAGGGCCCTTCTCGAGAGCGAGGAAAAGTTCCGGTACCTCTTCGAGCTTTCGGCGGACGCCCAGCTCCTCGTCGACGGCGGCCGGATCATCGACTGCAACTCGGCAGCCGTCAACCTGTTCGGAGCCGTTTCGAAGGAGCAGATACTGGAGAAACGGCCCCATGAATTGTCCCCGGACATTCAGCCGGACGGGATGTCGGCTGAATCGAAGATGGATGAAATCCTGAAATTCGCGTACGAGCTTGAGAGCATCAGCTTCGAGTGGATGCACCTGTCCCTTGACGGCCGGCAGGTGCCCGTTGACACGACGTTCACGGTCATACCGATAGCCGGGAAGCGCATCATCCATGCCGTGGTGAAAGATATAACTCTCCGCAAGCTTGCCCTGGAGGCCCTGCGGCGGAGCGAGGAGGGCTACCGCGTCCTGGTGGAGACCATGAGCGACGGGCTGGTCCAGGGGGACGAGGGTGGCTTTGTTAGCTTTGTCAACGACAGGTTCTGCGAAATGGTCGAATTTTCGAAGAATGAAATTTTCGGGAAATCGATCCTCGATTTCATACACGAAGACGACCGTGAGAATTTTCAGGAGCATCTATGCGGAACGAAGAGGATGGGTAGAGGCGGGCAGCAGATCGCGCTAAAGTCCCGCTCCGGCGGGAAGATCGACACCATTGTGTCTCCCCGGTCGCTCTCCGACGACCGGAGCCGCCCGAACGGGATTGTGGCCGTGTTTACCGATATCAGCGATCTCAGGCGTCTGGAGCGCCAGGTGCTCGAGACCAGCATGAAGGAACAGCAGCGGATCGGGCGTGACCTTCATGACGACCTCGGGCAGATCCTTACGGGGACCGGATTCCTCTGCGAGTCGCTGGTACGGAAGCTGGCGAACAAATCGCTTCCCGAGGCCGAGGACGCGCGCGGCGTGTTCTCTCTCATCAACGAGGCGAAGGAGCACACCCGTCTTCTCTCGCGCGGCCTGTCGCCGGTTGAGATTGATTCCGGGGGGATAGTCGCCGCCCTGGAACGGTTTGCCAGGACCATTGAAGGCGTCTACTCGGTATCGTGCGAGCTCCGCTGCGACCCGGGACTTGCCATCAATGACAGCATGGTGGAGACGCAGTTCCACTACATCGTGCAGGAATCGGTGACCAATGCCGTCAGGCACGGAGGCGCGCGGCAGGTCCATATTGACCTCGGCAAAAACAAGGGCCAGATCCGCCTGTCAATCACGGATGACGGCACCGGCATCCCGGCCGACGTTGATCCCCACAAGGGAATGGGGCTCAGGACGATGCGCTACCGGGCGAACGCCATCGGCGCCTCAATCACTATCGCGAAGAACAGAGGGAAGGGGACCGCAGTAACATGCGTGTTGAGGGCTCCGGCAGTTCCCTTCGATAAAAAATATTGACATGAATGTCGCGCCGGCTACAATGCCGGTGCTGTAGCAGGCGGTTTCATGGCGAAGAAAAAAGTATTTATTGTCGACGATCACCCCGTGGTAAGGCAGGGACTCGCTGCATTTATCAACGGCGAGGATGATTTTGCCGTGTGCGGCGACGCCGAGGACGCTGATGGCGCCATACGCCTGATCAACAATCTGAGGCCCGACATCATCATCGCAGACCTGTCCCTCAGGGGTACCGGAGGAATCGAGCTTGCCGCGGCAGTGAAGGCCCGCTTCAATATCCCGGTCCTAATCCTCTCCATGCACGATGAGAATTTTTATGCCGAGCGCGCGATCAGGGCGGGAGCGCGGGGCTATATCATGAAAAAGGAATCGATGGAAACCGTCGTCGCGGCTCTTAGGGACATCCTTGCGGGCAAAATATACGTCAGCCCTGATTTAAAAGAGAGGCTCCTGGGGAGGCTCCTTACCGCCCACGATGCAACAAGTTCTCCGCTGGACAGCCTCACCAACCGGGAGATGGACGTATTCAGGCTTGTTGGCCGCGGCCTGTCGAACCGCCACATCGCCAGGGAGCTCTCCCTGAGCGTAAAGACCGTGGAGACATACCGTTCGCGCATGATTGACAAGCTTAAGCTGAAGGATTCAAGCGAACTTATTCAGTACGCGGTGCGGTGGAACCAGAGCCTCGATTCCGATCGTTAGCGCGACGGTCATCGCGCGGACGGACGCTCTCCGTGTAGGCAAATTCCCCTACAGAAATAATCAAGCATTTCCCGACCATGCAATAACACTTTCAATGATTGCGCAAATTTGCGGGCATGATATATATTAAATATTGTTAACACACATAGTGTAATGGAGGTTATCTTTCATTTACGCTTGAGAGACAGTGCTAACACTCTGCTCTCGACAGCCTGCGGCATAAAAAACTTCACCTTGAAACAGAAGTGGATGAATGTGTTACCCATACAACAATGTTTCATATCCCCCCCATTCTTCTCCATGCCGCAGGTTGTCGATGAGCAGTTTTTATTAAACAATCCTTGGCCGCGCATCATTCAGAGAGACTCGCGTAATTTCTTGAACTCTTCATCTTTCATTGAGAAGCATTCCTTTTCCGACGGGAAGGAGCCCGAACGGACATCGGCGACGTATTTTTCCACCCCGGCAAGGGCGTCGGCATACAGGTCCCGATAGATCCGCACAAATTTCGGGGTGAACCTCTTGAACAGGCCCAGCATGTCGTTGAGCACCAGCACCTGGCCGTCACAGAAAGATCCGGCGCCGATGCCTATGGTGGGGATGGTCAGGTTTTCGGATATGATTTTCGCTATCTGCCAGGGGACGCATTCCAGCACGATGCTGAAACAGCCCGCGGCCTGGAGGGATCTTGCCTGCTCGATCAGGCGTTTTGCAGTCTCAAAGTCCCTTCCCTGCACGATCGAGCTCCCGAGCTTGTCCGCAGTCTGGGGCGTAAACCCGATGTGTCCCATCACCGGGATAGTATCATGTATTATTTTCTCCGTTACCTCAAGCGCCAGGTCGAACCATTCGAGCTTGACGGCCTGGCAGCCGGCCTCGTCGATAAAGCGGCGGGCGGTGGAGACGGCCTCTTCCGGATTGACCTGGTACGAGCAGTATGGCATGTCGCCGATCACGAGAGCGTGTTCCGAGCCCTTAACGACCGCCCCGCTGTGAAGGATCATCTCTTCGAGGCTGATCTCCTTGGTCGAATCCATCCCGAGAATGACGTTAGCCATTGAATCGCCCACCAGTATTATGTCTATCCCGGCCGCGTCCAGAATCGGCGCAAACGAGAAGTCATACGCTGTTAGCACGGTGATCTTTTCCCGCTTTTTTTTCTTATCCAGTATATCCTGTACTGTCAGTCTCATGGCCGCCTCAATTATAGTTGAATGTTCGGGTTTATACATGAATTGTAGCTCATTTACAAAGCCGAGTCAATGATTTTTCACGGTGAAGGCGGGGTCTCGCGCTCCCTCCTTCAATAACAGGCAAGCCCGGCCGCCATGGCGGGATATTTCCGCCTTGCATGAACATAATAATCCTGATAAATAAATAATTGACTTCTGGGTGTTGTTCGCATATCGTTTAATATCCCGGCGGTCCGCCGGAGGAGAAGCCATGGACCAGAAAATTTTAACAGCCCTCATCGCGGATACGAAGCGTTTTTTCGGCTTCTCTCAGGAATTGAAAAGTGCCCTGTCCCGACGCATTAACCAGTCGGGAAAATTGAAGGAGTTCATCGATCTATCCCTGCAGCTCTGCGATAAGATCATGCAGAAGAACGATCTGGCCCTGGAGGCCACCAATACACTTCGCGATCAGTTCAACACGATAAGCCATGTCTGCTCCCTGCTCAACATCAATATCAACAAGCAGAAGGAGTTGATCGGCAGCCTGTCGGCCCTTGACGCGATCGACCAAAAATTGGAAAAGAGGCTGATGTACAAGGTGCTCATGCTATCCGAGTCGATACAGAAGGGTCTCTCGTTTGTCCAAAGTATCATCGAGCGCAATAATGAGATCATACTTCTCGATTACCGCATCGGCAGGCATATAACCATGGTGACCGACCAGATGAAAAGATTCATTGACATGGGCAATCGGCTGCAAAAGTCGATCGCGGTCGACTGGAAGAATTACGGCGCCCGTGCCGTGAAAACAGGGGCGGCGGACGACCTGGCGGATCGCGTGGCCTCGTTTGCCGAATCTGAGAATGCGACCGGTTTCCGCAAGCTGGCCGCACAAATAAACGAGGAACTGGGGGCCGAGGAGGCCCTGTCGGGAAGCATTGTCCCGCAGCTCCCTTTAATGGACGAGATAAGCCGGGCGGCTATCAATCTCTATTATGACGCCAACGCCGTCAGAAACCAGATTGACACAAAGAACGCCTATAACCGGGAAAGCCTTGAGGACATGGCCCAGCTTTCCGTCATTCTTTCCCTTGAAATCGGCGATTACGTCAGGGTGAACGATTTCATGGATCCGGTTAAATTCATGGAAAGCTCGCCAAACGAAATCAGCCTCATTTTCAAGGAACTTATCGTACTGTTTGATATCGCCGGAAATTCAATAGATAACCTGATAGAATTAAACCAGTATACGGTCGAGATTTTTGACAACAACGCCAAACGCGAGGACCAGGCAGTAGAGCTTTCCAACATGTTTCTCCGGTGCTATGATAATATCAGAAGGGAAGCCGAGGATGCGGCACAGTCGGCGAGCTTAATTTCAGAGGGAGCACAAAAAAATATTATAATCGGGCAAGTTTTAGAGAAGAACCTGAAAAAACTCATGGATTGACCCTCTCCAGGCCTGTTCACCATTAAACCATCCGAAAAAAAGCAGTACAAAAATATTCATTGTATATTTTTATCATGTATTATCAAAAAAATTAAAAAAAACACTCAATTTATTAAAAAAAACGGTATAGAGATATTATTTGCCATAAAATCATCATAATTTGATATAATCACTCCTGAATAGCTCTAGTAATCTTTAAAAGCCCTCAATCTCGTCACCAAAGGTGGCGAAAATTCGAATAAGGATAAATGTGTCCTATCTTTACTCTCGGGTCTTTGAAAACTTTTTTTGTTGTGTGGCTATTCAGGAAACAAGTGTTCCGGTCTTGTATGAGCCCAGATACAAGCCTGGAACTTCTTGTATCCCGGCTGTTGCTTAAGGCACCAGCCCTTTTACTGGTGGTATTCATCCTGTTCCGTCTGCCCTCGGGACAAGGATGGCATGGAAGCCAGAATACTTTTTTGCAAAGGAGTGTAAAATGATTATCAATCACAACATGAGTGCGATCAACGCCAACCGAACACTCAAATTCCGGGATTGGGACATCCGCGCAAACATGGAGAAGCTCTCTTCCGGAATGAGGATCAACAGGGCGGGCGACGATGCGTCCGGTCTGGCGGTGTCCGAAAAAATGCGGACCCAGATCCAGGGCCTGCGGCAGGCTGAAAGGAACGCCGAAGACGGCATGTCTTTCATCCAGACCGCGGAAGGCTATCTCGACCAGACATCCGCGTTAATCCAGCGCATCAGGGTTCTCGGGATTCAGGCCGCTAACGGTATCTATTCTAATGAGGACCGTCAGCTGATCCAGGTCGAGGTATCCGCCCTCGTGGACGAGGTTGACAGGCTCGCATCTCAGGCAGAGTTCAACAAGTTTAAGATACTGACTGGCGAATTCGCCAGGAACAATCCCAAAGCAAGCATGTGGTTCCACCTCGGTGCGAACATGCACCAGCGCGAGCGGGTCTTCGTGGGAACAATGACGGCTCAGGCCTTCAGGTTCCGCGACGGCTCCGGCAAGGTCGCCGTTTCCATTTCGTCACCGGGCGGCGCCAACAATGCTATTGGGATCATGGATGCGGCACTGCAGAAGCTCGGCAAGCAGCGTGCGGACCTGGGCGCCTATTACAACAGGCTCGAAATGACCGCGAGAGGTCTTATGAACGCCTACGAGAACACGCAGGCTTCGGAATCGCGGATTCGGGACGTTGACATGGCGGAAGAGATGGTCGGTTTTGCGAAAAACCAGATCCTCATCAGGACCGGCGCGGCCATGCTCGCGCAGGCTAACATCCAGGGTCAATCAGTATTAAGATTACTCGGTGAATAACAGCACCGATGCGTATCTCGGGAGTAAAGAAAAACAGGTTCTTTGAAAATTCATTACGGTTCTCATCCCTCCGTGTGCCCAGACTGTCCTGCGCCCGGCTGCTCCGGCAGCCCGTGATGCGGGGAGGGCATCACCGGCTGCCGGAAATTCCGGAGCCGGTGTTGCCGTGATTATGGGCAGTCATGGCGGCACAGCAAGGAGAAAACCTTCGGGCCGCGGGGCGGCCCCGGCCGCGCCATGATGGAGCGGTTGAAAAACCCTGACTGCAAAGAGAAATGTAAGGCGGTCAGGAAAACAACAAGGGAGGGAGCACATGAGAATCAATCACAACATGAGCGCCGTATTCGCGAGCAGGCAGCTCGGGGAGGTCACGAACCGGCTGGACAGGAGCATTGAGAGACTCTCGTCCGGCGAGCTGATCAATCGTGCCGGCGACGACGCCTCGGGTCTGGCCGTGTCTGAAAAGATGCGGACACAGATCAACGGCCTGGTCCAGGCTGAAAAGAACGCGCAGAACGGGCTTTCTTTTATCCAGGTCACCGAGGGGTCGTACCAGCAGCTGAATGAGATCATGCAGCGGATCAGGGTTCTCGCGGTCCAGTCGGCAAATGGAATTTATTCCAATGAAGACCGGCTTCAGACGCAGGTTGAGGTATCTCAGCTTATCGATGAAGTCGATCGGATCGCGTCTTCCGCGGAGTTCAACAGGATGAAAATGCTGAGAGGAGAATACGCCCGGAACAGCAGGGCGGGAAGCATGTTCTTCCATGTTGGCGCCAACCAGAACCAGCGAATCAGGGTGTATATCGCAACAGTCAGCTCGAAGGCCTTCAACCTGGTAAATGAGGGGAACAAAAAGCAGACTATCTCCACCGTGGCCGGGGCAAACGCGATGATAGGGTATGTCGATTCGGCCCTTGACAGGCTGAACCGGCAGAGGGCAGACCTTGGAGCGTATTTTAACCGGCTGGAGAATACGATACACGCCCTCGGGACAATGTACGAGAACATGATGTCCGCTGATTCGCGGATCAGGGATGCGGATATGGCGACTGAGATGGTTGAATTCACAAAGGACCAGATTCTCACTCAGACAAGCGCAGCGATGCTGGCGCAGGCTAACACCAAGCCGAAGCTCATCATGAAGCTGTTTGATTGAGGATCGTCTTAAACAGGGGGCTCCAAGCAGTGCGGACGTCCCCATCCCTCTCCGGCTCCGGCGGCGGGAGCGCTACCGTTTCCGGCGGCCGGAGAGGGACAACTTTTTAAAGGGAGGTCGGATAATTTTTCAGGGGTAAACATGGAGGTTTACAATGAACATCAAGGGTGTAAACTTTGACCCTGTTGACAGCGTGAGTACCGGCAGGTACGCGCGCCACCAGGAGGCGGCCGAGACGAGAAGCGCGGCACGGACGCAGGCGCGCGTCCGATCGCTGAGCAGAGAGGAAGTGGCCGAAGTCGTCAACAGGCTAAACGAGGGCGTGCGCGACCTGCATGAGCGCCTGTCGTTTTCTTTTCATGAGAAAACGGGAAGGGTGATTGTCAAGGTGGTGAATGGCAGCACTGATGAAGTGCTCCGTGAGATTCCTGAGAAGGAAGCGATAAAGCTTCTCGAACATATTCAGGATTTCCTCGGTATGCTCGTTGACGAGACGCGATAACCGACTATCGCGGACAGTTTGGTAATTAATTGCCATAATTAATGGTAGGGACAGATATGTCCCCCTCTCGATCTATACCCATCGAAATTATTTTCCCCTATCTGATCAATATGCGGCTTGAGTATTACTCGATAGCATGCTGTCTTATTACTGTCATTGCGAGGGTTTCGCAGAAACCCGAAGCATGCCTTGACTGAGTTTATCCCGAGCGGTTCGACAGGCTTGTCCTGAGCTTGCCGAAGGGCTCACCACAGGCTTACCGAGGGACTCGGCATGACATAGGGTTGTCACCCCGAGCGGAGTCGAGGGGAGACAATATCATACTTTACTCATAAAGCAGCCATCGACCGGATCGTTCAGGCATCCCTATTACATCGGGGTGGGCAGGTTTTTATAAATGTACAAAAAATAAATTTTGAACATTTAAAGCAGTCTGATATATTAATACTATAATTTTATTTATACCAAAAATATCATCTAATTAAATTTCAATATTATGTCGATAATTATGATGCAGGAGTATTATGTCCAGACAGTGCCATATTAAGCAAGGGAGGGCTTGTATATGCCGGTAACAATGAGCGGAATGGCGTCCGGTATGGACACCGATTCCATAATAGACAAGCTGGTAGATGTAGAAGCTAGGCCGATAAAACAGCTTGAGATAAGGAAAAAAAGCCACAACTTAAAAAAAGACGGTCTCAAGGTCCTGGGCAGGTACCTTGGCGACATCAATAGCGCTGCAAAGGAGCTGTACGGTTTCAGGGCAAGCTTTAATGACAAGAGCGCTTCGTCCTCGGACAGTTCTGCGCTTGAGGCAAAGGCAACCAGCTTGGCGGACAAGGGCCTGAGAAGAATAAAAATCATACAGATCGCCACGCCGCACAAGGTGTCCACCGACCCGATACAGGAGGAGGAAATCATCCCCGCGGGGAAGTTCACCATTGAGGTTGACGGCGAGAAGGAGACGATCAATTTCAAGGGCGGCAAGCTGAAGAGACTGGCAGAGCAGATCCAGGACACGGCATCCGACCTGGTCGCCACGACATATATCAGGAAATCGGGCGACGAGTATCTCATGACCATCCAGTCCAACAAGACCGGGGAAAAGGGCGAGATAAAGCTCACGGGCGACAAGGGTCTTCTCGATAAAATCGGTCTCACCGGCGGCGTGCGCAAGGAGAGCGTCGATGAAGTCAAGGTCTCATTTGACTCGAGATATTTCACATCATATATGGGAGACAGGAGGGCGGAGGCCGAGAACGGGTCTGTTCGCGTCGGCGAAAACGGTGTTTCGGTGACCGTGAAAGGCCTGATCTGGCGGGAATACGCCCTGCCGATTGAAATGGCGATCAAGGAGGACTCACAGTTCGAGTTTGAGCTCTCGTATCGCGACAAAACGGATGGTGAGGACGAGGGTATACCGCGGCGCCTTCAGGTTGGGCCCGAGGAAAAAATCAACATAAAGGGAATAATTCTCGAGGGTTACAATGTCGAGAGGACACGAGAAGGCAAGAAGGATGCAAGGAAGGTTTATGACAGCCTGATGGGCGTTGGCCTGGTTTCCTCGGAGGAGGGCAGGCGCGTCGAGCGGCTCTACCCAATCGGCGGGGACGCCGCGGGGCTCATGAAGATCCCGGTCGGCAAGGACTTCTCGGCCGGCACAATAAGCAAGATCATCATCTACTGCAACCGCGGCGCCATGGAGGTCTCCCGGTTCCGGATAACAACGCCGGCCGCCAAAAAGGACTGGCCGCCGCTCAAGAACGTGATTGCCCTTCCCCGGGACGCGAAGATATCCGTCGACGGCATCGAGATCACGCGCGACCGCAACGATAATCTCAATGACATCATAAAGGGTGTGACCCTGAGCCTCAAGCGCCCCACGCAGGGGGAGATCGACCTGAGCGTCGAGAATGACACGGAGGCGTCCATCGAGAAGATAAAGAAATTTGTCGACGCATACAACAAATACCTCGATTACCAGCGCGAAGCAACCAAGGCGGCGATCGCCAAGAAGCCGGGCGAGTATAAGGACGGCCTCTCGGAAAAGGGCCTCTTCGTGGGAGACACGACCCTCATGAGGCTGGAGAGCGCACTCAGGATGACCGTAACCGACGCGTATCCGGGCGGCGGCGAAAAACCGATAAAAATGCTCTCGCAGATCGGAGTCACGACCGGCGCCATCAATGCCGAGTGGGAATCGATCAAGGCCGGCAAGCTCGTCATAGACGAGGCCGAGCTCAAGAAGGCGATCATTGAGAACCCGGATGGCGTGTCATCCTTCTTCGGGACGGATACCGACGGCGATAACAGAACCGATAACGGCATGGCCTTCAAGGTGATCTATGTCCTGAAGCCCTACGTCTCGCCGGGGAAGAACATCCTCTCCGCCAAGATCGAGCTGGAGGACAACTCCATCAAGCTCGCTGATGAGAGTATCAGGCAGAAGGAAGATCATCTGAAAAAGTACGAGGATAAGCTGCGGCGGAAATTCAGCCAGATGGAGCAGGCGATTACCCAGACCAATTCCCAGCGTCAGTGGATGCGCCAGCAGTTCGAGGGGATATCGGGCCTCGAAAGAGACGGTAAAGACAAATAACATCGGCAGAGGTGAGATGTGCAAGTCCTGATCAATGATTGTCCGGTCGATTTCAAGCTGGACGGCGGACAGAAGGTTTCCGACGTCGTAGAATCCGTTTCAGCCTGGACGCGGGAGCGAAATCTGATTTTCTACGAGCTCTACATTGACAATGACCGGTTCGCGATAGATGCGGTCCCCGACATGGGGCTCTCCGGGGTGAAGATCATCAACTGCATCGTGCAGTCCAGGGCTGATATCGTCTTCTCCTCCGTGGATGAGGCGGCCCGCTACTGCGAAAGGGCATCGTCGTTTGTTGCGCGTGCGCTCGAGACCGGCGAGCTGAAGCGCGAAGACGCGGAAAACATGGTGGGCGGCGTTTCCTGGCTTCTCGAGGTCCTTGCCAGGGTGATGAACCTCCTCGGACTTGGCGGCGAAGACCTGAAATACAAGGATAGCGAGCTGTCGCGCCACGTCGAGTCCATCGAGGGGTTCCGCGACGCCCTTTCGTCCGCCGGCGACGCCGACAGGGCGCTCGAGATCGTCAGGGCGCAGGGAGACATCTACAGCGAAATCAAACAGATGTTCCGCATTCTCCTGCTGAGCGACGCCATGCGGTCGCTAATCGTACAGAGCATCGATTCTCCGGACGTTCTCATCGCCTCCATCAGGGAGACGAGGGAGGGGCTCGATGAACAGCTCGCCAACATACAGGCCGCCGCGGTTGCCTTCCAGACCGGGAAGGACAGGGAGGGCTCAGAGCGCCTCAAGAACTTCGTTGACTTCATCTACCGGTACACGCGGACCTGTTACCAGCTGGTGCCGATGTTTCGCCTGGACCTGGCGGAGGTCGAGGTCGACGGTGTCAGCCTGGAGACGAAAAACCGGGACCTGAGGAGCCTGCTCCACGAGGTCTCCTCGATCATGGAAAACAACGACATCATCAGTCTCTCGGACGTCCTCGAATACGAGATGCTTCCCTCCCTGGAAAATCTCGCAGCGTATATTGGGATTTTGCTGGACAGGATATCCAGGGATTAATACCTTTCTCCTGCACGGCGTTTGCTGATCGCGCATACGCATCAATTTTAATGAGACGTTGTCAGAATTGACCGGGCACCTCGCGGTTTGGGGTTGTATTGCCGCGAAAAAAATAATGGGAATGGAGGGAGCGCTATGGATGAGGGCGGGTGGAATTTATTTAAAGAGCATATCGGTTACACGGATGAAGAACTCAAGCTGTTTCGGGAGCGCGTGAAGGATGAAGAGCTGTCCAGGGCCATGGAGATAACCGGCAAGACGATAATAGCCGAGGTGGTCGAATCGCACGGGTGCAATAGCCGCCACCTGAAGGGCGATCGGTTCTTTCTGGACGGCGCCGGCAATCTGCTTTCGAAGCTGTGCCCGAAGAGAATGTGCATATATCTCATGGGTGCGCTCGAAACCGCCGTTTTCGGGGTCCAGGAATTATTTTACGCGGGCGCCGATCCCAATAACGTCCAGTTTAAGCGGTTCGGGTGCCGCGATGTCGGCGTGAAATGCGGCGGCTGGGGGCGCGTGGTCATGGAAATCAAAATGGTGGACCGGACCAAATAACAAGCCGCATCAGACGTCCGGGGCATTGTTGTGGATTCTGTCCGATTCTTCTTTTGAGACGGGAACGTACTTCCCGGTGGCCTTTACATATATTTCATTATTCATGTCGCTCACTTCTCCGAAGGTTATGCATAATATCTTCCTGTCGGAAAGTAGTCGTCCTTTTACAAGGTACGTCCCATTGGCGCTCATTGGTTTCAGGTATCGTACGGTAAATTCGGCTGTTACACAGAGCCGTTCTTTGGCTATAGTCGCGCTTAAAGCCATTGCCTCGTCCAGAAGGGCCGCTGATATGCCGCCGTGTATGAAGCCATGTCCGATATAATCTTCCCGCTGCTCAATTGTGGTGACGACATGCCCGCCCTCCAGCCAGAAGCGGTGTTTCAGCCCCCTGTGGTTTTGATCGCCGCAGACGTAACACGCTTTGTGATTTGGGATGAGCACTTTATTCATCGTTAACGTTCATGTGCCATCGCCGGCATGCCTGGCCGGCTGTTTTGCAGTTTTTTTATTCGCTGAAGGACTCTTCGTTTATTATAGTTATACGGGCTGTACACATTGCATATTGCATATTCATAAATGCCCATTAATTCTTCCCTGCTCATATGCGGATGCCTGAACACCACATGAAGTCCGTCATATTCGTCCCAGTTGTGGGACGTTATCAGTCCCCCGGTGAGCCATTCGCCGTATATCGGCAATTCGGGATATGGCGTGAATATGATGAATATTATAATGTTTACGGGGAGCCTGCTCAGTTTATCGAGGTCTTCTTTTAACGACGGTACCGTGTCATTGGGAAGGCCCAGTATGTAGGTGCCTGACGTCGATACATTGTTTTCACGTAATTCGGAAAAGACCCTGTAGATCTTATCGCTCGATTGCCCTTTCTTCTGGTCCAGAAGGTTGGCGTCATTCATTGATTCAATCCCCATGTATACGCTGTCAAATCCGAATCTGGCGAGTTCCCTGACATTTCCTGTAATCAGGTCAACCCTTGAACTGCAAAACCACTTCATGCCGTATTTTTTCAATAATTCCAGTACTCTCCGGGCGTGTGTTCTGTGCTGCAGAAAGGTTTCGTCCCCGATATTGATATACCGGATTCCCATCTCTTTATACGTTGCGAGCGCCCTTTCAATTTCTTTGATGGATAGTATATCTATATCAGGTGAGAATATTTTCGTGCAGCAGAATTCGCATTTGAACCTGCACCCTTTAATCGTGAACAAGTATCCCGCCTCTTCCCCCGCCGGGAGCACCGAACTGAAGGGGGTTGTTATTATCGGGTGCCGGATGGCGTCGATTTTTTCGTTTTCTATGAGCGATTTTAATTCGCGATCAGGATATCCGATGAATATTTTGTCGAAATGTGAAGAGGCGCCGGGCGTGAATGTGCCGTAATTGCCCGCCCAGACCTCCCTCACGCCGTTTTCCCGCGCTATCCCTGCCATTTTTACCGCGGCGTTGAAATTTGTTGTATAAAAGCTGATCCCCAGAACATCATAGCCCTGTTTTGTGGCGTCGTTGAATTCCCCCCACTCCGGGAACTCAAGAATGTCAACCGAGGGTATATTTTCCTTGAGAAAGCGGAGCCCGATAGCCGGCTGGCTTCTCCCGCCAAGGAATGATTCGTTATTCGCGATTTTAATGCATTCCTCAACGCTGGTTATCTTGGCCGGATCGATTTTCCTTCCCGGCACCTGGTTGACCATTGAGATTTCAGGCATCGGTACCGTCGACAGGAGCACCTTTTTTCTTTTCTTTTTTACAATAAAATCCATGGCGGTAATTACTCACCTTCTAATAATTTACAGCCCTGGGCGCCCCCAGCAGCATGCTTCGTTCATGCAAATGCATTTTCAGAATGTTATTCAGCTTTTTCTGGTAGTCCTTTTCTTCTTCGGGATCCGGCTTATAGCAGGAGGGAAACTTGTACGATACATAATTAAAGCTCAGGTTTAACAGCAGGGTGTCTATCTTTTCTCTTATCAGCACGTTGCGAGGATTCGGCGAGAACGTGTCCCACAAATCCCACATCCCCATCAGCCTTTTCCAGATGTTTTTAAATGAATATACCTTTTGGTTTGCATAATAGTACCCGTCCTGAAGTTCATCCGGCGTCATTTTTTCGGGCATGAACTGAACAGTGGTACCCGTGTAGCGTTTCCAGTCATGAGACAGAACTCTTCCCTCTCGCTCTAAACGCTTCGTCAGAACCGTGCCCGGGAATGGAGTCACGCAGAAGAACTGCGGAAGACCCAGATGATTATCAATAACAAAATCCGCGGTATTTTCAAACACAGAAACGTCCTCGTTGTCATAACCGAGCACGAATGTGCTAATGATCGCCAATCCATATGATTGAATTTTTTTGATTTTCGTTGAATACTCTGCGATTTTATTCGCTGGATTCTTTTCCATGATCGCCAGTGTTTCTTCAGTTATGGACTCGAACCCGACTATCATCCTTGTGCCGCCGGACATCGCCAGTAGCTCGAGCAGTTCATTGTCATTGGCCATGGCAAGGGATCCCTGGCTCATCCAGCTTATATTCAGCGGCGCAAGCGCGCGGCAGAGTTCTTTCGTGCGGCTCCTGATGGCCGAGATGTCGTCGTCGACTATCATATACCGAGTGGTCTCTCCAAACCTGTCCTTGATCGACCTTATCTCCTCGATGACTTTTTCAATCGGTCTGAACCGGTATTTCGGGCCCCAGAGGAGGCTCACTGAGCAAAATTCGCATCTCATCGGGCAGCCCCTCATTGTTTGTATCATCGGGTTGTGATACGATTCCAGCTTAAGCTTGTCCCACCTGGGGAGCGGCTGGTCGGCGAGGTCTGGACGTTCGGATTCCTCCATCCTGTATATGCGCTTGAGAGAGCCGTTTTTGAAATCATTCAATATTGTGGCCATCAGAGTTTCAGCTTCGCCCAGGGCGAGGGAGTCGGCGTGTTCAAGCGCCTCATCGGGCATCATTGAGGCGTGATAACCGCCAATAATGACGGGTATCCCTTTTTCCCTGAATGTATCGGCAATGATGTAGCCGCGTGTCGCCTCGGTGGTAAAAAATGTTAATATCAACAGGTCTGTCTTTTTATCGAAGTCAATCTCCTCCACGTATTCGTCTATGAGCGTCACGTCAAATTCCTCCGGGACAAGGGACCCGAGAATTGCCAGGGTCAGAGACGTCCCGCTGGCCTTTTTTTTCAGGCTTCCCGACATAACCGCAGCCCTGGATGAGTAGCCGAAGGCCAGATCCCAGAACTCAACCCGTTCGGGATCAAATAATTCTTTCTTTGGAAAAATTATCGTAATATTCTTTTTCATAGTATCTTCCCCTGATGAGTATCGGGACGCGACCGGGAGGGGCCGCGTCCCTGGGTGCCCGGCGGTCTTTACGGATCATGTCAAATGGCCGCAACATTCACTCCTGTATTGTTATCGACCACGGCGTTCATCATTTCGGTTCTTCTGCTGAGAAACCTCCGAAGCAGGGTGTTCAGCTTTTTCCTGTAATGCGCCTCTTCGTTGCTGTCTGCGTTGTAATTCAAGGGGTAACTGTAGGCGCATGCCCGGAAATTTTCATTGAGCAGCAAGGTGTCGATTTTTTCCTTAATTATGACAGGTTCCCGCCTTCTTGCGTTTTCGTCCCACAGCCTCCAGAGCCCGTTTAACCGTTTCCATATGTTCTTATATGAATAGACTTTTTGAATCGTGTAGTAATACCCGTTTTGCAGTTGTTCCGGCGTCATGGTCTTTGGTATGAACTGCACCGTCGAGCCCGTGTAGAATTTCCAATCCCTGGAAAGTATTCTCCCTTCCTCCTCAAGCCTTTTTGTGAGGGCAGTTCCGGGAAACGGCGTCAGTGCGAATAATTGCGGCAGTGCAATGCAGTTATCAATGATGAAGTCCGCCGAATTGTCGAAACTATCCATTCCGTCCGTGTCAAAACCGAAAACAAATGCGCCGATGATGGCCACTCCGTAGGATTGTATCTTCCTGATGTTTGCGATATAATCCGATAATTTATTTGCCGGGTTTTTTTTCATTAGCCTGAGGCTTTCCTCGGATACCGATTCAAAGCCCATTATCATCCTCGTGCCCCCGGATTGCGTCATGAGATCCAGGTATTCGTCGTCCTTCGCCATTGCCATTGAGCCCTGGCTCATCCATTGAATCTGCAGCGGGATCAAAGCCCTGAAAAGCTCTTTTGAGCGATTTCTGTTCGCCGCAATATCATCATCGGAAATCATTATGAAGGTGTTTCTTCCGAAAGATTTTTTTAATGACTCTATTTCCTCGATGACTTTCTCGATCGGCTTATACCGGTACTTGGAGCCCCAATGAACCCGCACCGTGCAGAAATCGCATTTCATCGGGCAGCCCCTCATTGTCTGAATGGTCGGGTTAAAGTATGAGTTAAGCTTTAAGCAGTTGAAATGAGGTATAGGAAGATTGTCCAGGGCAGGCCTCTCATCATCATTTACCCTGTAAAATTTTTCCAATTTTCCTTTCCTGAAATCTTCAAGTATCTTCGGCAATAGAACCTCAGCTTCTCCGATGGCCACGGTGTCCGCATGAGTGATCGCTTCGTCCGGTGCCATGGAGGCATGGCAGCCTCCGATGACGACCGTTACATTTCGTTCCCTGAATGTATCGGCAATCGCATAACCCCTGGTAGCGGCAGTGGTGAAGAAGGTCAGCAGCAACAGGTCGGTTTCGATAGTAAAATCGATATCTTCGACGTTTTCATCGATCACCGTCACCTCAAAGTCGTCCGGTATTAATGAATGGAGTATCGGGAGGGCCATGGGCGTGCCGCTGTACTTGCGCTGCTGGATCCCGGCCGCCTTGGCCATAAATCCGAATTCCCAGAATTCCATTCTCCCCGGGTCAAATATCTCTCTTTTCGGCGAAATTATCGTAATTTTATTTTTCATTTTGCCCTCGCTTGCGTCTCGATGCTTTTCGGAAGAACGCCTTCAGCCAGAATGAATTGATAAATATCGCCCATCGTCGCGATATTTTTAACCCTGTCTTCATCAATCGAAATTTCGAACCTGTCTTCGAACGACAGCATTATTTCGATTAAATCCAGTGAATCGGCCATCAGGTCATCAACGAGTGACTTTTCCTCGGTGATCATCTGTATGGTGACGCCGTGCTTCTTGAGCACGCTTGCCACAACTTCATCAACGACTTGCTTGATTTCCTTGTAGTCCATATTTGTTCTCCTGAGGTTATTTTAGTGCGTATCAGACCAGATACAGGCCGCATGCGGCCGTAAGCCCGGCTCCTGCGCCGATGAATAGTATCGCGTCATTGTCCCGCAGGTATCCCCGCTCACCCGCGATGTGATATCCCAGGATAAGGGCGGATGAATGCGGGTCGCCGAATTCGTCGTACAGATCGACCGTCTGGCTTCCGTCTATGCCGAGCGCTTTGGATAATTTTACGCTGAATCCGGAAACCGGCTGGGATGATATAATTGTTTTTATTTCCGATACCGGTATGGATCGGGATTGAAGGTAATCCCTGGCCGCAACAACGGAGAAATCATTAAGGCGGCCGTGATAATCATCGTCTATCTGGATGGTGACCTCCTTTCTTCCTTCATTGCCGAGTGCAATCAGGTCTGCGTACGAGCGCAGTCCGTGATTCCCGTCACTGGATGTCTTAAAGATGATTTCCCTGAACCCGTAGTTATTTGCTTCTGAATGGGAGAGTAATACCGCGGCGCCGATTTTCGAGTAAGGAAATGCGGGGCTGTATTCCTTCGAGGGATGCACATCGCTGGAAATTATCAGGGCATTCGTAATGGTGCCGTTTTTCATAAAATCTTCCACGACCCTGACGGCGTACAAAAAACCGCAGGCACCGTTCATAATATCGAAAGAGAATGTCGAGCCGCCGTTCGTATTGTTCATTATGTCAAGGTTCATCCCGAGGCGATGCTGGATCAGGGCCGCCTGCGCCGGCTCGGCCATGTTGTCGTCCTTGTAGTTTCCTATACTTATCAGCATGTTGATCTCGTTCCTGTCAATTCCCGCTTTTTCCATGCACTGATCGGCGGCGCGAACTGCCAGGTCGATACAGCTTTTTATGCTGCAGTCTGTTACAATTGAAGTTGATTTAATTCGCGCCATCTCGCACTCCCAGAGAGCCAATTTTTGCGGAAAGAAGTCCCAGCACCAAGCCGGATGCGGCGGAATAGAAGAGGACCCTGGACCCCCTGGGTATCTTTTTTTCCTTTATCGCATTGTGCAGGGCCACGAAATGGGACGTTGAAGCCGTGTTCCCGTATTCATCAACATTTACGATTACCCCGCGCGGCTCCCAGTTAAAATAGTATTTCAGGTGTTGCCTGAAAAGCTCGATTACTTTTGGAGATGTCTGGTGATATATGTTGAAATCGTAGTCATCCATCTGGCTTTTATTGTTTTTCTCCAAAACGGTTTTCAGAAAAACGGGCAGGCGTTTAAAACTTTCGATATAAAGCTCCTTGGTTTTTGTGTACATGGCGGGCCCGGGATTGCGGTTGCTCGGGACTCCGATGCAATGCTTCGCGAATGCCGCTATAGTGGTGAAATTAATGAATTCTATGCACTCGTTTTCATCATCAGATCTATCAAGGATGAAGGCGGCGCCTGCATCGCCGACGGTAAGTGATGCGAGCTGGTCGTCATGCCTATCTTTTATTTCTTTGAGGGCCGTCTCGGAAATGGGCGTAATGCATTCTCCGCTTATGACCATGCCGTTTCTGACGCTGCCCGATCTGATCATATTATCCAGAATATACGCCCCGGTCAACATGCCTGCGCATGCGTTTGTGATGTCGAGGTTGATAGCCGAGTGTGCGCCCAGTCTGTTTTTTGCCAGGAGGCTTATTGCCGGCTCAAGATGATGCTTGAGCCCGCCGTGAAAACGGGTGATTGAAGAATAGATGACAACCTCGAGATCAGATGCCTTATATGACGAGTTCTTAAGGCAGTTCCCGGCCGCGGTTATCGCGATTTTTACCGAATCCTCGGATTGTGCCCGCCATCTGCGCTTTTTAATTCCCGCTGTGTCTAATGCCAGGAGGATAGATGCATCCTTGCCGGTCAGAAGCTCTTCATTTGTAACAATTTTCTCCGGAGTATAGGCGCCGATGCTTTCAAATTTGCTTTTATACATTGCTGTCCTGCCACTAATATGTTTTCAGAGTACCGTGGTGTTGCTGACATTTCATGTACCGATATGAATGGGCCAACGTGCGATACCCGCACTTTGCTCGCTGTCAGGCCGTCTGGAGGCTGACGTGAATGAGCAAGTGTTCAATTGGATCTGGTTTTATCCGGTATTTGTGTGAACAGGAGGAAATTTGAGGTTCTTTTATTGCGCCAACTCAAAAAAATAAATTGACAAATCAACCCTTTTTGATAAATTATTTAACAGATAGGGTTGATGTTTGTAGTATCCACCAAATACTCAAATTTCTTCCTATCATGGGGGGCGGTCAAGGCCCCCCGCTTATTATATACCTCACCTTTTTACAAATTTTTGCATACCTTTGACCTCAATAAAATGTGAATTTATTAAATGGTAGTGGCGAGCCGCGTTCTGAAATAATTTTTGCTGTCTGTAAGGTTTTTTTATGTATATTTTTTTTATTTATTGAATAACAGATAACCGATTTTTCATATTTGTTTATTCTAACAGTTATTATGTCAACTATTTTTTAACGATTTTCCTTAAAATCAGAGTTTTTGTTCAATCACTCTTGTTGCTTTAGACAGATAAAAAGCCATAAATACCAATGCAATGAGCAGGCCGATGATTAAACATAAACCGTACATCCCATTATGAAGCATCATGAATAAAACGGTCAGCTGGGGAATCAGCAGTATAATCATTACGGCCCATCTCGCCCAGTTTTCTCCCTTCATTAAGGGTTGCTTGATCAGCATGATGGAAGCAATCCCAAGGGCGATAATTAAACTGCCCATTATTCTATAAGATGCAAATAGGAGCTGCAGCCATCGGGCGCTTACCTGTTCCTGTGTGATGCCCAGAAATTTTTCGTGGTATGGCAGCATTTTTTGCGTTAGCAAGTATACTGCGCCGATACACATTCCGGCCGCACAAACCGCATAAAAAAGCAGTGAAGCGATTTTTAAACGCTTGTTCATTTTAACCCTCCTGGTCAACAATATGCCTCCATCGCGATCGATTTGCGATCCGGGCTTTGTGAAACAGTTATTTCTCATGCCCGACTGAAGACGCCTTCTTCAAGGTGCAGGGCAATTCTTCAGGTATGGTATTGTTGAATTTTTTTTGTAATTACGGTTGAGCTGACTCGGAAAATTGTCAAGATAATTATTCAATCAACAGCCGACCGGCAGCGGTCCAAAATGATTATTCACGGCAAGGGGATGAACAAAAACTTGACAACTGTAACGTTTTCCCCATACATGAAAAACCATACGGCCTGCTGCAATGCGCCAGTCACGTGCTCTATGTGCCGTGCGGGCTATGATTTCAATATTGCGCTCTTATTTGAAAAATGAAAATTGACACGCATGAAACAGCCAATATCCATAACCTGCTGGAACGTAATGCGGCGGAAAAACCCGACGCTCCTTTTTTTATTATTAATCACAAGGCCATTAGCTATTCCGCAGGTTTGTCAGTCGTGGAAAAGCTTGCGGGTTATTTGCGGAAAATCGGGATCTGCGAAGGCGACAGGGTTGTGCTGAACCTTGGGAACAATCCCGAGTTTATTTTCTGCTTTCTCGCCGTCGCGCAGATAGGTGCCATATCCGTTTTGGTAAATCCACTGGCGAAAAGATACGAATTGGCGAGTTATGTAAACGCGTCGCGGCCCGCACTGGTGATAACTGATTCTTCACAGATGGGTAATTTCCAGATCAATAATGAGTTCATTTTCCCCGCTGACAAAATAATTAATATTGATAATAGCATGTCCGGCAACAATCTCCTGAGAGTGATTGAAGGCATGGAGCCTTATAAAGGCTATAGTAAAAAGTCCGGGAAAGAGGCAGTGTCTATAATCTTCACGTCTGCGATCGAAGGCGAGCCCCTGGGCGCAATGGTTTCGCATGCCTGCATATGCGATACGTCGCTGGGCGTCGCGGATTATGCCCTGGATAATGATATGTTCATGGCGGTTCTCCCTCTGTTCCATATTTTTGGACTTATCTCGTCCTTTATTTCGCCCCTTTTGTGCGGTTTGCCCTTTTATCTGATCGGCTCGTTTTCTCCGAGGAAAATAATTGAGTTTTTCAGGTCCACGAAGGCCAGCATATTCATTGGTGTGCCGATAATGTATCAGATATTCGATATACTGTTTAAGGATAAAGTTGCTTTTCCTAATATGAGGCTGTGGATATCAGGCGGAGAGGCACTATCGCCAGCTTTGCAGATAAAATTTAGAGCCCAGTATAATATTGACATCAGGCAGGGGTACGGCCTGACTGAGGCATCTCCCATAGTTGCGTGGAATAATACCCGCATAGATAACAAAATAGGAACGGTCGGCACGCCCATGCCGTGGAATGAAGTGAAAATAATGTTGGAGGGGAAAGAGGCGGCCACGGGGGAATCTGGCGAAGTTGTCGTCAGGGGGGATAGTGTTACGTCCGGTTATTACGGCAGGCCTGACAAAACAGCCGAAGTGCTTGCCGGTGGATGGCTTCACACCGGCGATATCGGATCATTTGACGATGTCGGTTATCTGACCATTAAGGGCAGAAAAAAGAATATGATCATAAAAAACGGGTTGAATGTGTACCCCAGAGAGGTGGAGAGAATCATGAGACATCATCCCTCGATCAGAGAAGCGTATGTCAGGCCGGTCATATCTGAAAGCGATGGCGTCCCGGTTGAAACGCTTTCCGCAACGGTTTATTCTGCGGGGGGAGGAGCCCTTACGGTTGAAAATATTATCGAATGGTGCCAGGATAATATGTCCAAATATAAAATACCGGATGTCATTGTGATCAAGGACTGAATCGTGCGTCTGGAGGGGCCGATGATGCCATGACGGGCGCGATGCTTCAGGTGCCAGCCCGTGCGCATGGGCTGGCGGGGCGCGAAGACGCAAATATGACTTGATTTATTTCATCATGCAATATATTATCCCGTGATAGTGAGGGCAGTTTTTCCGGAATAAAATTTTAAAAATACCGGCAGGAATGAAATGACTGGTGAGAAGAAGAAGCCCTGGGGAGGGCGTTTCACCGGAGAGCTTTCGGGCATCGGGGAGAAGATTTCGGCGTCGATCGACTGTGATGCGCGCCTCTACCGCCAGGACATCCGCGGGTCGATGGCCCACGCGAAGATGCTGCGCCGCATTGGCATCCTCAGTGAGAAGGAATTGAAAGACATCCTCGCCGGCCTATCTGGCATCGAGAAGGAGATCGAGGCGGGGACCTTCACGTTTTCCCGTTCCCTGGAGGATATCCACATGAATATAGAGGCGGCGCTAACCGAGCGCGTCGGGGACGCGGGCCGCAAGCTCCACACGGCCCGCTCACGGAACGACCAGGTGGCTCTCGACACCCGCCTCTACATACGCGATGAATCGGCCGGGATCAGGGGCCTGATAAAGAGCATGATCGGCGTCCTTATCAGCCAGGCGGAAAAGAATGCGGATGTTGTCATGCCCGGCTACACACACCTTCAGGTGGCGCAACCGGTCCTCTTCGCCCATCACATGCTCGCCTACGCATGGGGGCTGCTGCGAGATGCCGGGAGGCTCGACGCGGCGGTTCGCTCTTGTGGAGAGCTGCCGCTCGGGTCCGGGGCCCTGGCGGGACTCAATTACCCGGTGGACCGCGATTTCGTGCGCGGCGAGCTGGGACTTGACGGGATCGCCCGAAACTCCATGGACGCCGTGAGTGATCGCGATTTTGTGCTGGACTTCTGCTATTTCGCCGCCGTGTGCGGCGTCCGCCTCTCCCGTCTCTGCGAGGAGCTGGTCCTCTGGTCGTCGGCAGAGTTCGGATTCGTCCGTCTTTCCGATTCGGTTACCACAGGGTCCTCCATCATGCCGCAGAAGCGAAATCCCGACATTGCCGAGCTCGTCAGGGGAAAATCGGGAAGGCTTGCCGGGAACCTTTCGGCGCTCATCACCATCCTGAAGGGGCTGCCGATGGCGTACAACCGGGACCTGCAGGAGGATAAGGAGCGGCTGTTTGACTCCATGGATACCATCAGGTTGGCCCTGGCCGGGATGATTGAGACGCTCTCGACGATGACGGTCAACGCCGCGCGGATGAAGGAGTCGGTCTACCGCAATTTCTCGACTGCGACGGACATAGCCGACTATCTGGTCCGCAAGGGCGTCCCGTTCCGGAAGTCCCACGAGATCGTGGGTAACATCGTCCGTTCCTGCGAGGAGAGCGGGACCGACTTTTTCACCATGAAGGCGGCCGATTTCAGGAATTTTTTTCCGGATTTCGACGATGATATAACCGATGTCGTTGACCCGGCCCAGTCGATCGAGCGCAAGATATCCCCCGGGGGGACGTCGAAGAAAGAAGTTATGGCTCAGATAGAGGATCTGAAGAAGCGAATCAGGTGACGCGCGCCCGACCGGTCTTGCCGCCCGGCGAAAATTTATCCGCCCGCATCTTTATCCTTGACATTTTTTGTCATGATGATCAAGACTATCCCTTAACCAAAAAATGCATATACGGGCGTGAGTTATACAAGCAGGACACGGATATGAACAAGCAGGCAAAGACAAAAGCGGCACTGGACTGGAAAAACTTGCCGTTCGATTATCACAAGACGGATTTCAACATCCGCTATTACTGGAAAAACTCGTCATGGTCGGCAGGGGAACTGGTTTCCGACGAGTATATACCCCTCCACATGGCGGCCCCGACCCTCCATTACGGTCAGGAGGCCTTTGAGGGATTGAAGGGATTTGAGACCGCTGACGGCAGGTCGGTGGTCTTTCGTCCGCTGGAAAACGCCCATCGTCTCCAGAGAAGCAGCGAGCGGCTGTTCATTCCGCCGATTCCCGACGAGTTGTTCATGGAAGCGGTGCATAAAGTGGTGCAGGCAAACATAAAGTACCTGCCGCCATACGGCACCGGGGCCAGTCTTTACATACGCCCCCTGGTCATCGGCATCGGGGCGAGGGTCGGCCTCGGCCCGGCTTCAGAGTACCTGTTCATAATGTTCGCGACGCCGGTAGGCCCCTATTATAAGGGTGGCTTCAAGCCGATCAAGGCGCTGGTCGTGGAGGATTTCGACCGGGCCGCTCCGATGGGAGTGGGAGACTGCAAGGTCGGCGGCAATTACGCGGCCGGTCTGGGCGGCGCGCATTTTGGCAAGGAGCGGGGCTATCCGATAGTGCTCTACCTTGATTCGCGAGAGAAGCGGTACATCGATGAGTTCAGCACGTCGAACTTTATCGCCATCAGAGACAACAGCTATATCACGCCCAAGTCGCGCAGCATTCTGCCGAGCATCACCAACGACAGCCTTTCGGTCATCGCTCAGGACATGGGCATGATCGTCGAGCGGCGCCCTGTTGAGATACGCGAGCTCGAGACTTTTAACGAGGTCGGCGCGGTGGGCACCGCTGCGGTCATCACGCCGGTTAACCTGATACGCTACCGCGACAGGGAGTACAGTTTCGGCGACACGGAGGACGCGGGCCCGGTGATCAAGAAGCTGTACGACCGCCTCACGAGGATACAGACCGGCGACTACGAGGACAAGTTCGGCTGGCTGTACGAAGTGAAATAATAATTGTTGATCAACCCCCCTAAATCCCCCCAAGGGGGACTTGAGTAATTTATCATGAAACCAACACCCCTCTCCCTGTGGGAGAGGGGCAGGGGTGAGGGCAAGCCCCCCTCTGGGGGGTTGGGGGGCTCGCCGGAGTTATCTCCCCATGTATTTCTTCAATATCCCTGCCAGTACGTCCTGGCCCGTCTTGTTAAGGTGGACCGGGTCAATTGCGTAATTCGGGTTGAGACCCCCGTCTTTGAAGAGACTCGGATATACATTGACGTAGATCGCGCCCCCCCTGCGGCACGTGCGCTCAAGCAGGGCGTTCAGCCGCTGTATGTCCATGTTCGTGACGATGATCTTCGGGTTGACCGGAAGATTGCTGATACAGTAGACCTTTCTGCAGAACGACCGGTAGTAGCCTATGATTTCGGCGTAATTGCGGCCGATCTTCTCTTGAGGGGTCATCTTCAACAGGTCGTTGCCGCCGACCAGGAGGACGATGGCGACTGGCTGCAGGCGACGGACCTTCTCCTTTCGTTTGAGCACGTCTTCTGAGGTGCTGCCGCGGTACGCCAGATTACAGGCCGGTTGATTGAAATAGCACTGGAAGTCGGTCAGCTCCACATTGCTGTCGCCTTCAAAGACCAGGCACCCCTCGATGCAGGCCTTTTTGTTGTTCTCCTGGATTTTTGCGATGTGCTGCCTGATTTTTTCCAGGTTTCTCGTCTGTTTCCGTGCGCAGCCGAAGGCGACCGCAGTCGCGACAATGCACGCGAATAGTATAAGCCTGTTCTGTTTCATAACGTCTCTGTTTCCAGGATTGAATTCAGCAATTCCGAAACCGGCGGGTATGCAGAGAGCACGCCTGTTTTTCGCTTCGGGTCGCCGCCGTCGGAGAACGCGGCATCGGCGCCCCGGAAACGTTATGTAGACGTTACCCTCTCGGCCTGTACGGCGAGATATTTGACCAGGGTTTGTTCGGTTATTGCACCCATGGTGACCAGGATGATCCCTATCAGGCCTCCCTCTTTTTTCTGGATCTCTATGGCCTTATCCAATTGTTCCTTGGTAATTTCCTTGCTTTCAAGGAGTATCTCACCCAATAACGGTCTCGACATGGCCTTCCTCCCACATTAATGATATCAGGCATAAAAAAAGTGATTTGCCGTATAATTTCTTCCATGACCCCGCGGCAGCGCGCTCACGATGCTGCCCGTCGGCCGTATCGTATTATAATAACAGTCTCGTGATCGCGTCTTTCCAGATGGCGATCTGGTGTTCCCGCTCAGACTTGCTCATCCCCGGGCTGAACTTCGACGATATTATATTGTTTTTCGCGATATCGCCGATGGTGCCGAACACCCCGCCCGTTATTCCGGCCAGATAGGCGGCCCCCAGGGCGGTGGATTCAGTAATCTCGGGGAGGAGCACCGGTATATTCAGGATGTCCGCCTGGAACTGCATTAGGAACCCGTTCTTGGTGGCCCCTCCGTCGACGCGCAGCTCCTGCACCGCCGTGCCAGTGTCCTCCTGCATCGCCTCGACCAGGTCTCGCGACTGGAGCGCAATGGACTTGAGCGCCGCCATCACAATTTCCTCCCGAGTGGTGTCTCTGGTCAACCCAAAAATCGCTCCCCGGGCGTTCATGTTCCAGTGCGGGGCCCCCAGCCCGACAAATGCGGGGACAAGGACCACATTGCTCTCCTTGGCGACGGATTTTGCCATCTCCTCCGATTCGGCGCTGTTGGCGAAAAATTTTAGATAGTCCCGGAGCCACTGGACGACGGCACCGGCGATGAATACCGAACCCTCCAAGGCGTAGACCGGGCGGCCATGGTTATCGCAGGCCAGCGTCGTGAGGAGGCCGTTTTTGGAGATGGTGAAATCGTCGCCGTTGTTCATGAGCAGAAAGCAGCCGGTGCCGTAGGTGTTTTTCGATGTCCCCGGCGTTACGCAGTTCTGGCCGACCATGGCCGCCTGCTGGTCCCCGGCGATGCCGCCGATAACGATACCGTCCGGGAGGCCGGGGGCGTTTTTCGTGACGCCGAATCGGGAAGCGGATGCCTTCACCTCGGGGAGGACCTTTTTGGGCACTGACAGTATCTCGAGCAGGTCGGAGGACCACTTTTTTCGTTTTATATCGAACATGAGGGTGCGGGACGCGTTGGTGAAGTCTGTCGCGTGCGTTTCGCCTCCGGTCAGCTTCCATAATATCCAGGTATCGATGGTGCCGAACAGGAGCTTACCGCTCTCGGCGAGTGTGCGCGCTCCCTGCACGTTGTCAAGGATCCACTTGACCTTGGTGCCGGAAAAGTAGGCGTCGATAACCAGGCCGGTCGTCTCCCTGAAGGTCTTTTCGTGCCCCCCCTTTTTCAGCTCGTTGCAGAGGTCGGTGGTGCGGCGGCACTGCCACACAATGGCATTGTATACCGGTTTGCCGGTATTCCTGTCCCAGAGGAGCGCGGTCTCCCTCTGGTTGGTAATGCCGATCGCGATGGCGTCCGAGGGGGAAAGGCCGCCCTTCTCAATGGCCTCGGGGATGAGGGCGCTCACGGACGTCCAGATCTCTTCCGCGTCGTGCTCCACCCATCCCGGCTTGGGGAAATACTGGGTGAACTCCCTGTAGGCGCTGGAAACAGGGAGGCCATTTTCGTCAAAGCAGTACACCCTGTTTCCCGTCGTGCCCAGATCGATCGCGATTATGTAACGTTTTCCCATTGAGGCCTCGGTCGTAGGGGCTTTAATTAAGCGCAGTCTGATAGTAGTAGGCAGTAAAATACAATGTCAATTAAAAATTAATCCAATCGGGTTGATAATTAGCTATAAATTTACGTGCGTGAACGGCATTTCCTCAATCCCTGTGCGGGAACGGCTTTTTACTTGGCGCCACCCTTTCTTTTGTCGATATTATAATAGCGGATTCCGCTGTATTCGGACTGCGGGAAGGTCTGGCAATACGATTCAAATATTCGGTAACCAACTGATGCTTGAGGATATCATACAAACGAAGAGAAGAGCGATTTATATCGCCGAGATCGGGATGAACCATAACGGCGACATGGAGACCGCGCGCGCCATGATCGCGGCGGCCGCAGGAGCAGGAGCCGATGCGGTGAAATTTCAGACCTTTGTGCCGGAGCTGATGAACTCTCCATATACCGCCGATCTTCTCGAACGAGGCAGCGATCATAAACGGGATACGGGCATCGTCGATTTTTTCCGGAGCTTCGTTTTCAGCAGTGAAGAGTACCGCGAGCTGAAAGGCGCGGCCGAAGGGGCGGGACTCGTCTTCTTTTCATCCGTGTTCGATACGGATTCCCTCTCGCTCATGGAGGGGCTTGGCGCGTCGCTCTACAAACTGGCCTCCTCCGAGGTGACCAACCATCCCTTGATCGAGGCGGTGGCCGAAACAGGGAAGCCGCTCATCCTTTCGACCGGCATTTCCACGGAGGAGGAGATCGGCATGGCGGTGGAGCTCTTCCGGATGCGAAGCGAAGCGGAGCTGGTCCTGCTCCATTGCGTGTCGCTCTACCCGACGCTCCCGGAGCAGGCGAACCTGGCTCGAATCCCGGCGCTTGCAGGGCGGTTCGGCGTGCCGGTCGGCTTCTCGGATCATTCGCGCGAGGCAGTCGCGCCGATGCTCGCGGCGGCCCTGGGGGCCCGTATTTTTGAAAAGCATTTTACTATTGACAGATTTCACGAATGTCCGGATAAAGATATTTCGTGCGCGCCGGATGAATTCGCCCGCGTCATTGAGTCGGTGGAGAAAGCGGTGGCGATGACCGGCAGCGGGGAGATATCCTACGGGAGCGCCGAGTCCGGCACCGCACGGGCGGCCCGCCGGAGCCTTTTCGCCCGGAGGCATATCCCCCGGGGAGCGGTGGTCCGGGAGGACGACCTGGTGGCGCTGAGGCCGGGGGTGGGGATTCCCGTGTACGGCATGAAGCAGGTCGCCGGGAAGCGAAGCAGGGTCGACATACCGGCCGGAGCAATCATAAAAAAAGAGCATATAGAATGATGGGGAGCGTGTCGCCGATGAAACTGAAGGGAGTTATCGCAGTGCTGTCGTGCCTCTTCCTGGTGAGGTGCGCCACCTACTACCACTTCTTCAGCTTTACTCAGCCGAAGAGTGTTTTTTATACCGAGCAGGAAAAGGAGATCCTTGATAAAACGACCAGGTCGATTGATTTCGATTACGGGTTCGACCAGGACCTGGAGTTGGATTACGTCTATCCGGTCTCACAGGGATATGCCGCGTTCAAGACGAACGATAGGGAGATGGCAAAGGCGCTGAATGGGATCGGCGGAGAAACGCTCATGGAGTATGCCGGGAAGATGTATCTCCTGAAAAAGAAGACCATCATGAAGATGGAAAAGTACGGGGCGAGCAACGACTGGAGCAGTTACACCTTTATCAATAAATACCTGCTCCCCCCGCTGGACCATTATTCCACACAGATAGAGAAGCAAGCTATAAAGAGGGGCGGGGCCTCCCAGCATGAAATAGAAAATTTAAAGAAGGCCGTGGATAAAAAAGTCAAGATCGATAAAATGCGAGAGGAATTCGAGGAAATCTGGAAGAATGATTACAATTCGTGAGACCGGCACTGCTTCCCGTTCGCTCCGCCGCGTATATGCGTCCATGCATAACGCGGCTGCCGGCGGCCTCCTGCCGCCTGCTCACCGGGAAGCAGCGCCGGTCCCATCGTGGAATATCCGCACATGCCGTTTCATTGGAGCGTTCACTGCAAAAAAGCGTTATAAATGGATGAAAAAACATATTGCTGTGATGCTGCTGGGATCAATGGCGGTAAGCGCCGCGATAGCGGCGCCGGCACGGGCGCAGCCCTCCGTAAGCGTACTCTGCTATCATTCGTTCATTGACAAGAAGAAGGACATCTACAGCTTCAGCATCGACGAGCTGAACTCCCACATCAACCGGCTGAAAAACGAAAGATTCAATTTCGTTTCAATCAATGACATCATCATGGGGAGAGTGTCGGGGACCAGGAACGTCCTTATTACGGTGGATGACGGCAATAGAAGCGTGATTGAGGCGCACCGCAGGGTCTTTCGGCCCAACGGGATAAGGCCGCTCCTCGCCATATACCCGAACATCATCGTCAGCAAGAGGAGATACGCACTCACGTGGGAAGAGCTGCGCGAACTCGCGGATTCCGGATGCGATATCGCGGCCCACGGCTACTGTCATCGGAAGATAAGTAAAAAGCTCCGCGACGAGAATCCCGGGGATTTTAATACAGAGATATACTTCTCCAAGAAGATCATTGAGGAAAAATTGGGGCGAAGGGTCAACGTTTTTGTGTATCCCTACGGGATGCGGGACGATGCAACGATCGCCGCCCTCAAGGACGCCGGGTACCGCTACGCCTTCACCATAGACCGGGGGCCGATAGACCTGCCGCTCTCGTATTACAGTGAACGGCTGCTCGAGCTCCCCCGGTACATGGTTACCAGGGAGCGTTGGAATTACTGTTTCGCCAAGCTGATGCAGAATGCCAAGCGGCGGGAGGGCGTCATGGTCGCCGCCGGTGGGGCGCGGGCGCCGGTGGCCGCGGTGGACGGTGCGAGGGACATCCGTGATGGGGAGCGTGGCGCGAGCGAGATTCGGGCGAAGCAATCGGTGGGGAACAACGATCGCGCCCGTAAGGCGACATCCCTCCCGGGTGCGGTCGCCGCGGAGGAACGCGGACGCCAGCAGGCCGATGAAGGCGGGAATCTCGTTTTCGCCCGCGATGCCGGCGCCATCTCCATCGCCTCGCCGGTCCAGAGGGTGCTCAGCAACGTCAGGCGTGACGTCCTTGAGCCGGAGCGCGCCGAAAGCTTTCCGCCTCGCGAAGGGCCGACCTCCGCCGGCTTTATCGATTCATCGCCGTTGGGAACGGTATCGGACATGCCGTCGCTTCTGGCTGACCGGGTCGACACGCTGAAGGGGAGGGTGGACGCCGGCTGGAGTTCTTGCTACCCGAAGATGAAAAACCAGTACCGGAGAATCAATTCGCGCTCGCTCGAAACCTACCATGATATTTTCGGGATTGTTAAAGGAAAGATAAAGAGAATCAAGCGCCGTATACGGGCGTTTGTGATGAGCAACTTGTAATTATCCGCTCAAGAGCAGGCCGGTGCCGGGTGGTCAATCCCGCTCAAGAATCTCTTCCGTCAGCTTCATGTAGTCTTCAGCGCCGATGCTTCCCGGCTTGTATTCGAAGATGGTCTTGCCCCAGCTGGGGGCCTCCTGAAGGGCGACGTTTTCCCTGATCATCGTCTCAAACAGCTTGCCGGGGAGGCGGTTCTCGGTCTCCTCGATGACCTCCCGGTTTATTGCACGCTTCGCGTTGTACATGGTGCCGATGATTCCGGTCACGTCGATCTTCTTGTTGAGGCGCCGTTTTACCACCTGTACCGCCTCGAACAGATTGTACATGCCGTGGAAGGGAAGGAACTGCACTTGAAGTGGCACCAGTATTTCCATGGAATAGGCCATGGCATTCATGGTGAGGATGCCCAGGGAGGGCGGGCAGTCGATGAGGATAAAATCGTACAAGTTCATCTCCTCCAGGGCGTCCCTGAGGAGGAATTCCTTGGCAGGGATCGGCAAAAACTCAACGTCTTTCAGCTCCTGGCTCGCCGGGAGGAGGTGCATGTCGTTGCGGTCGATAAGTATTTCATCGTACGGCAGCTCGCCCTTGAGGACGTGGAATATCGATTTTTTTATCTGCTTGGGATTGTAGCCAAGGTGGTAGGTGGCCTGCGCCTGGTGATCCAGGTCTATGACGCAGACCTTCTGCCCCTTGATCTGCAGGGCGGCGGCGATGTTCACCGTGCTGGTGGTTTTGCCCACACCCCCCTTGTTGTTGGAAATGGCGATTATTCTCATGGGTACCTCGGGATTAAGCTATCCCGAGGGCGTCTCTTTTGTCAATGAATAAAATAGAGGGCCGGGGCGTCTTCGGCGACGCGCAGTGGATATGGGCTTTCTATGCTCTGCGGCGAGTTCATTTAGAACTGGTACTTGGCGCGCACCCTGATGATGTCCCTCGAGTTGTAGCTTCCAAAAAGCGTTTCCGGGCTACCGCCGAATATTCCTCCTTCCGCCTCGATGAGAAGCCCGTTGCGGAAATCGTAGCCGATCGACGGCATCAGCAGAAAGTCGAGGTCCAGCGTCATCATCCCCTGCAGCCGGACGCGGAGTGAGCTGTTGAGGAACCTCTTTTCCACGCGCGCGATGACGAGGTCGGATATAAGCGGATCGATAAACCGGTGCGGCCGCACCAGGTACATGCTTTTGTTGATCTCGAGGGTTACATTGAAGTCCTCGCCGTCGATGAGCCAGTTCAGGCCTGCCGCCATGTTCAGGTAATGGGTTGGTTCGATCCCGGAGAAGCTGGCTCTCTGCAGGTCCGGCTGGGTCACCCCGTTTTTATTGAACGAGTAGGCCGCCTCCGCCTGCAGGGTGATATCGCCCGTCGCGACCGCGATGTCGAACCCGACGCATGTCAGGTTGCGGTATCGAGGCGTCACGTAGACGGTCGTGAGCGGCCCGCGGATGTCCACGGTCGGCATCAGGAGCACGTCCCGGTCGATGCCGCGGTACGCGGAGAACGAGAAGTCGACGATCGACGCGCTGCCTGAAAAACGGCCCCCGTAGCAGATATTGGCGCCGCTTTTCGGTATATCCGGGGCCCGGTAGTAGTAGTGGAGGGGCACGTGGTGCCGTCTTGACAGCTTGACGTACCACGGGCTGTACGTGGAGGGAAGGAGCGTGGCCGACGCTATCGGCTCGCACACGAGCTGGAGGGAATAGTCGCCGAAGAGCAGGGCCAGTGAGACTGCGTGGACGCCCAGGAACATCTCGTCCTCGTCCTTGAAGAAGACCTCGCGCAGGTCGAGGGGGGTGAAGTAGGAGGTGGGGTTGATGACGTCGGCCGTGCCCCACCTGATTGTCTGCGTGCCGATCTTCAGGTCGGTATGCGCGGTGAGCCAGCGCAGGTAGAGCTCGTTCGCCAGAAACCGGTTCTTGAGATATTCCGCCTCGTTGCCCGTCGGGTAGAGATACCCGTGGACCGCTCCGCGGGCGTGTATCGTGTCCGTACCCACCCTCAGGTCAAGGTACCCGTGCGCCTCGACCTTGTTAAACAGGTGCTGGTTGCGCTCCACCTTCGCGGGCTTTCCTGAAACGCAGAGGTATTCCGACTTCTTCAGGCCCCTCCCGAACATGATGAAGTTCTCGGATTCGACGTACCCGGACAGTTCCCAGAGCTTCTCCTTTTCGCCGCCCTCGGCATCCCCGCCGGACGGCTCCTCGATGCCCTCGGAATCTTCCGGCGTATCCTGAGCATGCAGTCCCGGCGGGCCGATACACACGGCCAGCGTCAGGATCAGGGCCGCGCGGATGAAAAGGAAACCCCGCATCAGAGCGTTCCCTTGTTAAACAGGGAGTCGTTGACCGGGATGTTATGCTTCACCGACGTTACGGTTATCTCGGTCTTGCCCTTGCCGTCAGGAAGCGACATGACCATCCTGAGCGGCGTCAGTATGCCGTCGATTGATTTGATGTCATAATTCGTAAGGAATTTCAGGAGCTTCCCTTTCTGATAGAAGTTCACCCTGACGACGAAATAGTCCGATTTTCTCACGAAGAGTTCGATCCTGTCGTACACCTTGTCGCCGCTTTTTTTCGCCGCTTCCACCTTGTAGCATTCCCCGCCCGGGATACTTTCCTCTCCGCGGAGCGTGTAGTTGTAGTCGTCTATCTCCCTCCCCTTCAGGTCTTCATAGAAGAAGTGCGAAAGGACGAAGGGCTTTCCGCTGTCGGAGCCGACTATTTTTTTCGGCTTGCCGCTGCTGGTCTTGAGCCACTGGAGATCCTCCCTGCTCTTGTAGGAGTGGGTCAGGAACTTGATTTTCGTCGGTCTGATGAACCTGATGAGGACGCGGGAGTCCTGGCCGTACTTCTTGCTGTACATCTGGAACTCCTTGGTCTCCTTGAGCGCCCCGTTCCGGTAGATTTTCATTACCGCGCGGCTTTCAGTGCTGGCCGGGTCCGGGAGAGCGTCGCTCTTCTCCATGATCTCCCTGCCGGTCAGTGCGTAGAGAACGCCCGCTCCGGCGATAATGGACGCGACGCAGATAATCATTCGTTTCATATATTCCTCCTTGTTGGCGCCTTAATCAAAATTAAAAAATCGTCCGATATAAAAATATTTCCAGAATTTGGATTTAGATTTGCTCTTCTCGAGCGAGACCCCCGTCGCCTTTATGACCGAGGGGAGTATCAGCAGAGCGCCCAGGGTCGTGGCGGTCATGGTGATGGAGACGAGCATGCCGAACAGTATAATCGGCTTGAAGTTCGAAAGGACGAGGATTGAAAATCCCATGACAAGCGCGAGCGATGTATAGATAATCGCTTTTCCGGAAATCGAGAGCGTCTTCCTGATGGTTTCGTCGACGCTGAGCCTGCGCTCCCTGAAATGGCGGAAGGTGTTGAGAAAATGGATGGTGTCGTCGATGCCGATGCCGATGGTGATACCGGCGATGATCGCCGTGGCGGAATCGAGCCGGATGCCGAACCATCCCATGATGCCGAAGCTGACGGTGACCGCGAACCCGATCGGAATCACCGAAACAAGACCGGCCTTCCAGTTCTTGAAGAGCAGGATGACGATGATAAGAACGACCATCAGGCTGAAGAGGAGGCTCAGGAGCTGCCCCTTCACCACGTAGCTGGAAAGGGCTATGATGATGCGCGGATCTCCCGTGATCCTGGTGGAGTAGGGCTTTGGCACGGTTTTGCGCAGGTGTGACTCCACCTTGTCAAGGATGACCTGCAGGTCCGAGGTGTAGAGAAAGTTGTCCATCGGGCTCGTCATCTTGGCGAAGATCATGGCTGTCCGATAGTCTTCGTCCAGCAGGGACTCAAACTCGTCGATGCGTCCGTCGAAGTCGCTGTCGTTGCCGGAGAATATCTCGAAGTATTCCCTTATTGTCGTGGCTGAATCGGGGATCCGGTAATATGCCGGGTCGTCGTTGTGCATGGCCCGGTTCATGGTCTTGACGATGTTGGTGATGGAATCGGCCCTGCTCACATACAGGTCCCTGTTTTTCTCCAGGCGCAGCCATTCACTGATGCGGTCCAGCTCTCGAAGAAAGGCCGGGTCCTTGATGCCGTCCCGCTGCCCGGAATCGACGAGAATGTTCATGCCCATGGCGCCGCCGTACTTGCGTATCTCGGGTATGGAACTCCTGATGTAATCGTCCTTTTTAAAGTAGGTCAGCACCGACGTCTCCACCTTTATCATGCTCACGCCGATCAGCGAAATCACCGCGATCGCGGCGAAGACCGCGACAACGGCGCGGGAATGATTGACCGCCAGTTTCGAAAAGAGCCGCACCGCCCGGTCTATCCATGTCTCCCGCCGGCTGTCCTTTCCGCCGGTACGGGTGAGGATAAAACGCCCGCTGAGCGCGCTCTGCGGGAGGAGCGCGAGCATGGCCGGTATCAACGATGTCGCGATGACCACCGCGAACAGGACGCCGATGGCCGAGGTTATCCCCCATTCCCGTATGCCAGTGACCTGGTTGGTCGCCAGCGAGAGGAAGCCGAAAAATGTCGTTATGCCGGCGAGTAGCACGGTCACCGATATGTGGGCTATCGATCGCCGCAGGCCTTCCCTCTTTTCGATTTTCATGATGGTAGTAAGGTCGATGTAGTACTGGTTCAGAATATGAATTGAATAGGAGCTGCCGACTGCCACCATGAGGGTGGGGAGCGACGTGGAGATCATGTTGAGCTTGATGTTCAAGAAGCCCATGAGCCCCATGATCCAGATATCTGCGATGACCAGAGTCGCAAAGGGGAGAAGTACCCCGCGCGGGGTCCTGAAATTCAGAAAGAAAACAATGATCACCACGAGAAGCACGAGCGGGAGAAAGGTCTTAAGGTCGTGCATCATGTAGTCATTCATGAACTTGGTCACGATGGGAATCCCGTGCGGCGTAACCGAGAGCTGCCCGTCGTAGCTTTTAAGCAGCCGCCATATTTCGTCCGATATCTCCCCCATGTCCTTGGTGTCCTTCAGGCGGAGATGGAGCCCGAAGCCGGTTATCTTTCCCGTGGCCGGGTCCTCCGCGTAGAGGGCGGCCTTGAAGGAAGGATTGTGGCGCAGCTTTTTCTCGAATGCCGCGAAGTCTTTGTCCGATTTCGGGAGTATTCTCCTGTCGTCATCGTCTTTTTCGACAAGGTCGACCGCCGAGAGCGTGTCATCCTTTCCGCTGATATCCTTCGCGGTCAGGGGCGACAGGATGACGTCGATGAGCTCCTTCTTCTTCAGTCGATAGGAGCGGGCCATGTCCCGGCGAAGACTTCGCATCCCCCATTGCCCCAGCGTGTCCGCGTTGCCGAAGAGACGGTCCATTGCACGGGCGAGGGTCCTCTGAAAGGGCGGGTCATCACTGAATCGGCCGAGGATCTGCTTGCGCGTTACCTCTTTCCCGGCGAGGAGCGCGTCGAGTTTTTTCAGACGGGCCTGTTCGCGGGTTGCATCGAAGCTCTTGTACTCTTCGAGGTCGGTTATCATGTTGTCCAGCGCCGCGAAAAAACGGGGCGTCCAGACCGAGTCCGCTGTCGTGTTGGCCACGATGAACTTGCCTATGTTTCCGTAGGTCTCAATTATTTTTTTGTAGTAGATGTATTCCCTGTCTTCTTTCGGCATCATGACTTCGATGGAGTTGTCGAATTTCAGCCTGGGTATGCCGAAGCCGAGGCCTATAGTAATCGTAATTATCGCGGCCAGGACCGGGACCGGGTATTTCAGGACGAATCGGAGGTATCTATCCATTGGCTTTCTTTCCTTTTTTTCTTTCCGCCGCCGGCCTCTCTTTCAGAAGGCCCGACAGCATGATATCCTGGAAGCTATGAAAGATTTCATTGAGGGTCATGTTGTTTTCCAGAATGAACGTCGAGTTGATCACCTGTCTGCCGGCCCCGGATAGGAACGAGGCGACGAATGACGGGTTGATATCCTTGAAGTACCCCGCCCTGACTCCGCTGATGAAGGCGTTCATGAGAGTCTTCCTGTGGCTGTCCCGTATTCCGTTCAGGCGCTTTTCGATATGAGGGTAGAGGAGTGTGACGTCTTTTACCAGCGGCGTTGAGATATCCCCGAAAAGCGCGTATGACAGCTCGATGAGGCTGTAGAGCTTATCAAGGGGGTCCATCACCCCGGTGTCGATGGCGGCGAGGCCCTTTCTGTATTCGGCGAGCATGTCGTCCAGAATGGACTCGGCCAGCTCGTCCTTGCTCGCGAAGAATTTGTAGAAGGTCTTTTTGGCTATTCCGCATTCACGCGCGATCATGTCGATGGTTATTCTTCGTATCCCCATCTTGAACGAGAGCTCGCGGAATCGCTCCTTGATGATGGTTTTCATCTGCCTGTCGTCCATGCGTCCCTGCCGCCTGCGGTCTGTCGAGTAATGGAAACTAAAAATACTATTATAGTTTCCAGGGTATTTTGTCAAGTATATTATTATTCCGGCCGGGGCGGGGTTGAAGATGCTCCGGCACTTACGAAGAATGCGGAGGGGAAATTTTGTCTATGATTTTACCCGCACCCCCTATTTTACAGGGGAATTTTAGCCATAATGTATTGACATCCCTGCCGTTATGGTCCATCCTGTTTTTATCCTGCTTGTAAATAGGATGGTTAACCATGAAGAATCAAGCCGATAAGGACAGGACAATGGCGCAGCGGTGCGTCGAATGCCCCGTATGCTCCCGGGCCCGGAGGAGGCAGCGCGGCCTGGCCTACTGGTTTGTCAAGAACATCGAGAACGGCGTCTGCCCCTACTGCGCTGCCTACGAGCGCGTCTACGGCAAGAAGGCGCACGAGGCCTGATAGCGGGAAACGGCTGCCATGGGGAAATCAGATCTGTATCTCGGCCTTGACGTCGGCGGCACGCACACCGACGCGGTACTCGTCGGCGAGAAGGGGATCGTTTCCCACTACAAGGCGGTCACGGACCACGATAACCTCCTCCTCTCGGTGCGGAGGGCGATCGAGGAGATCACCTCGGGCGTCGATCATAAGAAGATCAAGAGGGTGAACCTCAGCACCACCCTGTCGACCAACGCCATCGTTGAGAACAGGCTGGAGAACGTCTGCGTGATCATCTCGGCCGGCCCCGGGATTGACCCGGATAATTTCAAGATCGGAAAGAGCTTTCACGCGATTGAGGGATCGATCGACCACCGCGGGGCCGAGATCGCGGGCATCGATGACGACGCCGTGGCGAAAATCGCTGGCGACGCCGCCAGGAAAAAGATAAAGACCTTCGCCGCGGTCACCAAGTTCTCGACCAGGAACCCGGACCACGAGGACGCCGTCGCCGAGATCCTGGGGACCTCGGCCGATTTCATCACCCTGGGACACAAGTTGTCGGGACAGCTCGGCTTCCCGCGCCGCATCGTAACCGCCTATTTCAACTCGGCGGTCTGGCGCCTGTACAATTCCTTCGCGGACGCGATCGAGTCGGGCCTCGGGGAGATGGGAATCCAGGGAGAGGTAAACATCCTGAAGGCTGACGGCGGCACCATGCCCTTCTCCCTGTCGCGGGAGGTCCCGGTTGAATCGATCCTCTCCGGTCCGGCCGCCAGCGTCATGGGCATAGTCGCCCTCTGCGACATCACCCGCGATTCCGTCGTCCTTGATATCGGCGGCACCACCACGGACATCGCCATTTTCGCCGGCGGCATACCATTGATCGAGAAAGACGGCATATCGCTCCAGGAGTATCCGACCCTGGTGCGCGCGCTCAAGTCGAGATCGATAGGGGTGGGGGGCGATTCGGCGGTCCGCGCGAGCGGCAAAGAGGTCACGGTGGGGCCGGACCGGAAGGGCCCGGCCCTGGCGGCGGGCGGGAGCCAGCTCGCCCTGATTGACGCCATGAACTACCGTAACATCGTCAGCTTCATGGACACCAGGGCGTCGGCCGAGGGAATATCCGTGCTGGCGAAAAAGAGCGGCCTGGCGCCGGCGAAGCTCGCCGATACGGCGATTGCGCTCGCCGTGAAGAGGATCAAGTACGAGGTCGACGCCATGCTCGATGAGATCCGGAACCGGCCGGTCTATACCATCCACGAAATGCTCGAGGGAAGGGAGATCAGGCCGGAGAAGGTCTACGTCATGGGGGGGCCGGCAGAGGCCTTCCGGGGGCTCCTTGCCGACGCGTTCGGGGTGGAGGTGGTCGTACCGCAAAATTACGACGTGGCCAACGCAGTCGGCGCCGCCCTGGCGAAGACCACCATTGATATCGAGCTCTTCGCCGACACCGGGCGGGGCACGATGCTGATACCGAACATCGGGGTGAAGAAGAGCATACAGCACGGCTATGCCCTCGCCGATGCGGAGCGGGACGCGCGCGCGTATCTCGCGGAGCACCTCAACGGCCTCGGCGTGACCGCGCGCGCGGATGAGACCGAAATCATCGAATCATCATCATTCAACATGGTCGAGGGATTCTACAGCTCGGGACGGGACATCAGGGTGAAGTGCCAGATCAAACCGGGCGTGATGGCGAGGCTGGCATGATCAAGTCGCAAAAAAGGATGGGCCTCATATTTTTCCCGGCGTACGACTGGGCAATATCCCCCACGCACCCGGAGCGCGAGGAGCGCCTCCTCTACACCCAGGACCAGCTGCGCGAGGAGGGGATATTCGACATAGACGGGCTCGTCGAGTTCAAGCCGGATATCGCCACCGAAGAGGACGTGATGCGGACCCATTTCTGCTTCCCGGACGTGGCCGCCGTCACGACCGAGTCGCACATGATATCGGCCGGCGGCGCGCTGAAGGCGGCGCGCATCGTGCTCGACGGCCAGGTCGACCGGTCCTTCGCGCTGGTGCGGCCTCCCGGACACCATGCCATGAAGTCGGTCCATGGGAACCGGGGCTTCTGCAACATCAACAACGAAGCGATCATGATCGATTACATCCGTGACCGCTACGGCATGAAGAAGATAGCAATCGTTGACACCGACTGCCACCACGGGGACGGGACGCAGGATATTTACTGGAACGATCCCGACATCCTCTACATCTCCATACACCAGGACGGGAGGACGCTCTATCCCGGCTCCGGGCACGTCAACGAGCTCGGCGGGCCGAACGCCGTCGGCAGGACCATCAATATCCCCCTTCCGCCCGAGACCTCGGACGAGGGAATCCTCTTCGCCATAGACGAGATGGTCCTTCCGATCCTCAAGGACTTCAAGCCCGAGCTCATCGTCAATTCCGCAGGCCAGGACAACCACTACACCGATCCGATCACCAACATGAATTTCTCGGCGCAAGGGTACGCGGCGCTGAACGACAAGCTGAACCCGCACATCGCGGTGCTCGAGGGCGGCTACTCGATACAGGGAGCGCTCCCCTACGTGAATCTGGGGATTATCCTCGCCATGGCGGGCGTCGATTATTCCTGCGTTAAGGAGCCGGATTACCGGCCCGGCGCGCTTCGCCAGGACGCGCGGATCACCGACTACATCAAGAAGCTGAAGGACGTGGTGCTGGGCGCCTATTTCGAGCCCCCGGCCTACCAGGGCCTCCCGCCTTACGGCGAGTTCATGACGCGGAAAAAGAACATCTACTATGACACGGACGGCATACGCGAAACGCAGATGGAGTCGATCCTTCGCTGTAAAGAGTGCTCCGGCCTCTTCAGCCTGGAGACGTTCTCCACGGTCTACTCGCTGTCGCTCGGCGTCGAGATCCCGATCGGCGCCTGCCCGGCGTGCCGCAAGGAAGGGGGAAAGCTCATCGCCTCGGCAAAAAAATCGGGGAAGTACAGCACCATCCAGGTGATTGACCGGGTGAAGAAGGAATACTATCGGGTATAGCGCTCAGTCCTCGAGCACGAAGGTGATGGGGAGTCTCATCAGCATTTTCACCGGCCTGCCGCCGATCTTGCCCGGCCTGAACCGGAGCCTGCCGACAACTTTCATCGCGGCCTCGTCGAACCCGTAGCCCGAGGGAGGGGAGACGATCTTGGCGCTTTTGATGGTGCCGTCTTCGTTCACCTGCATCTGGACCAGCACCGTCCTGCGCGTGATGTTGGCCGAGCGCGCCGCCTGCGGGAAATACCTGTTCAGATCAAAATCGAGTATCGGGATCGGCGGGCGGTCACTCAGGTCCGCGAACATGTAGCCGTCCTCGTCGGTGCCGTCGCCCGAGAGCTTGTTGATGTCTATGTCGGTGCTTTCCGCGTCGGGCTTGTCCGTTCCCGTGCCCTCGATCCACTCCTCCTTGTGAACCGGAGCCGGATTCGAGTCGCCGCCGAGCGGGATCGACGGCAGGTCGATGTAATCGATCTCGACATCCTTCATCTTGATCCTGTCGGCGTTGATCAGCGCCTCGTCATCGTCGATGAGCGACGGCATGTTCGAAATATAATACGCGAGGCATCCCGCGCCGTGCAGGACTATCGAGACGGTCAGGCATATCTGGAAGAGGTCCATGCCGCGGACCTTCGCGATGATGCGGTGAATTACGCGCGCTGACACGGGTATATCCTGTTTCAGTGTTTTACCGAGAGGGCGATGCGGGTGACTCCCGACTGCCTGATGAGGCCCATCACGCGCGCAATGGTCCCGTACGGCAGGCGCTCGTCCGCGGAGAGCGTCACCCTCATGTTCGGTCTGTATTTCGATTCCCGGGAGAGCTTTGCGACCATCGTCTCCTGGGTCGTTTCGGTGTCCTCCATCATCAGCTTGCCGTCCTTGGTGATGGCGATCTGGATGGACTGCATGACATTCGGGTCGGACGCGTTCACTTTTGGAAGGTTGATGTTGATCGACTCCATCTTGATAAAGTTCGCCGTGACCATGAAGATGACCAGGAGTACGAGGAGCACGTCGACCATCGGGGTAATGTTTATATAACCGATTTCGTCGTCGTCCCCGCCGGGTAGCAGTGCCATGTGATTACCTCCGTGCCTTCTTGGGTTTTGCGGCGGCCTCCGTCTTTCGCGCGCGCAGGCCGGCGCTGATTTCCCGGGAAAGTATTTCCAGCTGCTGTATGATGACCTTGACTTTTTTGGAGAAGTAGTTGTTCGCCATGACCACCGGGATAGCGATGAAGAGGCCGGCCGCCGTCGCCAGCAGCGCCCTCGATATGCTCCTCATGACGACGTCGGCGCCGGTGCTTCCGAGTGTGCCGAGGCCGTGGAAGGCCTTGATGACGCCCAGGACCGTTCCGAGGAGGCCGATGAAGGGAGCGTTGTTGCCGAGCGTGTTCAGTATGGTCAGCCGTTTCTCGAGGTCGATCTTCTCCTCTATGATTTTTCCCGACATCAGGTCGCTGAGCCCGTGGGTGTCCTTGACGGCATGGTCGATGGCAAACAGGGCAAAGCGCGTGTACGCGTTCTCGCCCGATTTCTTAACCAGGTCCGCCGCCGTCTTGAGGTCTCGCTTCCTGAAAAGCCTGATGAGCTCTTCGGCGAAAAGGGAAATTTGTTTATTCGAGTTTTTTCTGAAAACGATCGCCCGCTCCATTCCGACCGCCAGGGCCAGGACGCTTGCGAAGACGAGCACGATGAAGACGAAGGTCTCTCCGTAACCGACAAATAAAAGGATATCTGACATAGGCTCTCTCTGGTAAACTTGATTATCTGTTAGAACAGATGAGTATCGCGACAAAGGACACATTATTAACCGGAAGGTTAAGACTGCAATACATTTTTTTGTCGTTCCTCTATTTGTAGGATAATGGACACGCCGTCAGGTTACAATACTGTGCGGCCGCGCGCGGGTACGCGGGGCGTCTCGTCGGCGCGCTATTCCAGGGTATGGAAGACCCACGGGTCGTTATAATGGCCGTAGAGGGCAGATATCGTCCTTTCCGACAGGTCCATCAGAACAACATGCTGCTGAACTGACTGGGTAGGGTCGGTGCTGTAGTCCGTGTCATATCCGATATGGTAGGGGCTGGGCGGGTGCATATAGTCGATTATTTCCCTTCCGGATGCCGGGTCCAGCGTTCCATAGGCGTCGAGAAGGAGGCCGGTCAGAATGCCGTAGCGGGCCGCTGAGCCGGGTCGGCAGTCGTCAATAGGATACATCTCCGGGGTGAAGGCATGGTTGGTGACGACCACGAGGTCGTCTTCCGCTTCTATGGGGTCGGGGGCGGCCGCATCATAGCTGATCCAGTCCGCGTACCTCGCCGACACTCGATGATCATAGACCTCGAACACGGCGCCCGCGCCTGCGGCGTCCCCTATGATATAGAAGCAGGGGGCTGTCTCGTCGGCCTCGCGGATCATGGCCTCAGCGTCCGCCATGCTGCCCGAGTACTGCAGTAATTTCCTGTCGAGGAGCCACATCCCGATCCCGCCGGGGAATCCCGATCGGTCGCTCGCACGGAACATGTTGGAGCCCACGCCGATGCCTGTGGAATTGAGTCCGGTGATCACTCCGACCATGCCGGGGAAGGTGACCGCGACAAAGCGTCTCCCCCGTCGGGGGACGTATTCGGCCAGACAGGTGATCGAATCGAGCGGGTCGGGGGTCCACATGAAATGGCGGCCCATGAGCGCTCTTCCATCAATGGTCGCGTCGCCGAAGGCGATGAAACCCTGGCACGATTCGAACAGTGAGCTCAGGAGCGAGGCGACCAGGTCCGAGGTCAGAAGATACTGCATTGCCGGGAGGAAATTGACCAGGAGCACGTGGTGATAGGTGACCGGCTTGATCGCGGCCGATTTTTTCCCGAGGGCCGCGTTCGTGCCGTCGGCGATTCCGCGCATCTCTTCCCTGTATTCATCGGGCACGTCAGCTGCCATGAGGTCGAGAAGGTCCTGGATCGCCTTTATACGTAATAACAAGTCCAGGCCGTCCGCCGTCGCTTCGACGTCAGTTATGCCCAGCGAGGGCATGATGAGATTTAGCACGTTTACCACGTAATCGCCGTGGCAGAGCTTCACCACGTCGTCCGGCCTGAAATGGCCGATGGCGTAGCCGATCTGGTAGGGCGTTCCCTCCAGGTGCATCAGGTATTTGCCGGTGTCGCCGATTTCGGTGATAGAGCTCTTCGGGCTTATCGGCGCCGGGCGGCCGCAGGTGAAGCCGGCGAGGCCGCTTATAATGAATAACACAAGGAAGACGCGGATCAGTGTCCGCATCCGGATTTCTCTCGTTTTATTGAACAGCATGACGGGCCTCCTTGTCGTATAATCAAGGCTGAGACCGAACGCAACGCAATGGTGCCGGGGATATCCAAACGATATACGGCATATGCTTAAAAAAGATGTAGGGATGGATGGATTTATATGTATGGTTTCTTATACAAATTGGGGTTGTGCGCGTCAATTAATTTTTAGGGCAGGGTGGCGGCTCGCGGTTTCGCCGCAAGCCGGCGCTGAAGAGAGCGCAATCAAGCTGTTATTTCCGAATTGCGACAAGGGGATCTTTTCCCATGATGCTGCCGATAATATTTTTTACATCGAAACAAATTTTGCTTGATATGCCATGGGTTCGCCGGTTATTATTATACATTGAAAAGTTTCCTGCTGGGCACCCGGATCTGTTTAACAAACGGCAGCTGCGTGGAGTTAAAACAGAATAGTATCGAATAGTTCATGGTGATGCCTGTTTTCAATTACTTCCCGACAAATTGGGCGTGTAATATTCCGTTGATCCTTTACATCTAACGCAATCCTGTATCATGCGGAAATACAGAAACCGACGTTACCGCGTCTGAATATATATATTAATTTGGAGGTGGCCATGAATCGATATCTGTTTGGTATATGCATCGCAACCGTATTGATAGCCGGTGTGAAGCCGGAGGCGAAGTTCAATCTCTCCGAATTTCTGGTGAACGACGCGCAGCTCGGCCTGCCGGCGATGAAGGTACCGGGAGACAATCCAATCACTAAAGAGAAAGTCCTCCTGGGTGAAAAATTATTCCTCGATGAACGGTTCAGCTCGACCGGCAAGGTGTCATGCGCCACCTGCCATCTGCCGGAAAAAGCCTTTACCGACAGCCCCCTGAAGGTGTCCGAGGGCATTGACAAGCTGACGGGAACGAGAAACGCCCCGACCGTCATCAATGCCGCCTTCAACAAGATGCAGTTCTGGGACGGGCGTTCGCCGGACCTCGAGGACCAGGCGCTGCACCCGTTCGTGAATCCCGTGGAAATGGGGCTTGAGAATCATGACCCAATATTGAAAATCGTCAGGACGGACCCCGAGTACGTCAAACAGTTCAAGAATGTTTTCAAGATAGATCCGCAGCAGATAGCAATCAAGCATGTGGTGATGTCGATCGCCGCTTTCGAGCGGGTGATTATATCGTCAAACAGCCGTTTTGACCGCTGGTATTTCAGGGGTGAAAATGTTTTAAGCGAAAAGGAAAAACAGGGTTTCGATATTTTCATTAACAAGGGACGCTGCGTTTCCTGCCATATTGTCGAGTACACGACCGCTCTTTTTACCGACGGCAAGTTCCATAACGTCGGGGTCGGGATCAATACCGTGCCCGAAGATGAAATAGCCCGTCTGTCCGCTGAGTTTTTGGAGGCCAAATACAACCGGACGGACGTTGACCTGAAAGTGCTGGGCGATCCGCAGGCGTCTGAGCTGGGCCGCTTCGCCGTGACGCGAAACGTCTCCGAGATGGGCGCCTTCAAGACGCCCATGCTGAGGGACATCGCCCTGACCGCGCCCTACATGCACGACGGCTCTCTGAAGACTCTTGAGGATGTCATTGACCACTACAACCGCGGGGGAGCCAGCTCCGACAGTGAGAAAATAAATCCATATCTCAGCGGCGGGATCAGGCCCCTGGACCTGACGGATGATGAAAAGGCCGCGCTGGTCGCCTTCATGAAAACGCTGACCGGCAAAAAGTTCGAAAAATTTCAACAATAAGGAGCCCGCTATGTCCAGAGATATAAGCAGAAGAACGTTTTTGGGAAGGAGCGCTCTCGGCGCGGCTGCGGCCCTTCTGCCGGTGACCTTGGTGAATGTTGTTTTTGGCCAGAAGAAGGGGGGCGCGGCACAAAAGGCGAAGGCGGCCGGCGACAAAACCGACTTCACCTTCGCGTATATTTCAGACGCCCACATACAGCAGATTTCGGGGAATAAATTCGTGCGCAACTGGGACCAGGGGCTCAAGCGCGCGGTCGCCGAAGCAAATTTGCTCATACCGAGGCCGGATTTCGTCATGTTCGGAGGCGACCTGGGCCAACTCGGCAAAAAGGAGGAACTCGACCATGGCGCGGAAATAATGTCGGCGTGCAAATACAAAACGCACTACGTTATGGGCGAGCATGACTTTTACCTGGACATGGGAGCCTGCTGGGAAAAGCTCTTTGGAAAGCAGTATTACAGCTTTGACCACAAGGGGGTCCATTTCATCGTGCTGAACAGCATCCTGACCTACGACAGCTGGAACAAGAAATGGCCAAGCGCCATGGAACGCATGGTCCAGATGGCCGGCCTGGACAATCCCCTCGGCTCCCCGTTCATGGTGGGGGAGGCCCAGAGAAAATGGCTCGCCGCCGATCTCGCGAAGGTCGATAAGAACGTTCCGGTGATTCTTTTTTCGCATTCACCGATACAGAAGATATACAAGGGATGGAACTTCTGGACCGAGGACGCCGAAAAGGTCCAGGCCCTGCTCAAGCCGTTCAAGAAGGTGACTGTGATATACGGGCACGTTCACCAGATTCAGTACAACCAGATCGGCAATATCTCCTTCAACTCGGTGATGGCGACCGCCTGGCCCTGGCCCTATCCGCAGTCCTATGCCCTGGCCAAGAGCAGCCTGCCCGTCCTGACCGTACCGATGAACAGGGCGGACCCCTTCTTTGAAAGGGACGCCACGGGATGGCAGTTCATCGACGTGAACAGCGGGAAGGTCGCCGCCAACTACCTCCTGACGGACAATGAAAACCGGACCGTGAAGTACAACCGGAAGACGGGGAGGCCGGAGGACGTGAAGTACCAGAACAAAAGAACTGCCGCTCAGGAACATTATTGATATCGACAGGAGAATCAACATGACAAGAAACAGTATCATCATAAGCGGCGTTATGCTGCTTGTATTCGGCTTCATTTATGCCGATACCTTCACGAAGGAAGATGTCATCCGCTGGCAGAAGGAGTTCGACGCCGCCGCTAAATACGGGAGACAGCTCTGGGAAAATTCGGCATCCTTCAAGCTGGGGACCAACAATGTCGCCTGCGCCCAGTGCCATCCGAACGCGACGAATACGCACCCCGAGACGTATCCGAAATTCCAGAAACAGCTGGGAAGGGTCGTCTCACTGGCGGAAATGGTTAACTGGTGCATTATCAATCCGCTGGAAGGGAAGCCGCTGAAGCTCGATTCAAAAGAGATGGTCGCCCTGCTTGCGTATATCCACTCCGAACGCAGGGGCGTCAAGCTGGCGCCGGGGAAACATTAAAAAGGGGCGCCTTCCGGCGCCCCCTGGATTCCTAGTTCACAAACAGCATCTCCCAGAACTTGGGCATGGGCCAGAGGTCGTCGGCGGTGTGGAGCTCGAGTTCGTCCGCCAGCTTCCTGATGCCGTCCATGGCCGGCCTTACTTCGGCGCACATGAACTCGGCTTTTTGATATTCGTGCAACCCGCCCGCTTTTTCCAGCTTCGATTTCAGGGTCCCTGCCGATGACCGGATACCGCAGATCAGCTCGGCGACGCATTTGAGCAGTTCCCTCTGCGGTCCGAGGTCCAATCCGGCTCCGAGGACCTTCTCTGTGCCGGCGACCGACTCCGAAAGGTCCTTCTGATACCTGACCGCTGCCGGGACCACCTGGCTCGATATGATATTATAGAGGGCCTTCGCCTCTATCTCGATGTCTTTGCAGTATTTTTCGATCTTGATCGTGTACCGCGATTTCAACTCGACCTGGGAGAGGACCTTGTACTTTTCGAAAAGCACGTGCGCCTTGTCGGTCATGAGCGCCTTAAGGGCCTCAGGCGTGGTCTTGAGGTTCGGGAGCCTGCGCCGTTCCGCTTCCTTCTGCCATTCATCGGAGTAGTTGTCGCCCATGAACAGGATCGGCTTGACCTTCGGGATCTCCTCCTTCAGCACGTCAATCACGGCCTCCTTGATGTTGATCGCCCCCCGCTTCTCGATCATGTCCGCGATTTCATCGAGGGCCTCCGCCATGATGGTGTTGAGGACGGTCGCGGGGAAGGATATGCTCTGCGACGAGCCGACGGCGCGGAACTCGAACTTGTTGCCGGTGAAGGCGAAGGGTGAGGTCCGGTTGCGGTCGGAGTTGTCCCTGCTCACCACGGGCAGGGAGGATATGCCGAGGTCTATGATCGCCTTGTCGGTAACGCCGTTTGCAGCGCCCTTTTCGATGCTCTCGAGAATGCGGGTGAGCTGTTCTCCCAGGAAGACCGATATGATGGCCGGCGGCGCCTCGTTGGCGCCCAGCCGGTGGTCGTTGGAGGCCGAGCCGATCGACGCCCTCAATAGATCTGCGTGGCGGTGGACCGCCTTCAGGGTCGCCAGGAGGAAGACCAGGAACTGTATGTTGTCGTGCGGGGTCTTGCCCGGCTTGAACAGGTTGATGCCGTCGTCGGTCGAGAGCGACCAGTTGACGTGTTTGCCAGAGCCGTTGATGCCGGCAAACGGCTTCTCGTGGAGCAGGACCGCCATGTTGTGCTGGCGGGCCACTTGCTGCAGCTTGTCCATGACCAGGAGGTTGTGGTCCACGGCGATATTGGCCTCTTCGTAGATCGGCGCGATCTCGAACTGCGACGGCGCGACCTCGTTGTGCCTCGTCTTCGCCGGTATGCCGAGCTTGTAGAGCTCTTCCTCTACGTCATGCATGAACGACTGCATCCGCTCCTTGATGCTGCCGAAGTACTGATCCTCGAGCTCCTGCCCCTTCGCGGGCGGCGCTCCCAGGATGGTCCTGCCGGTGAGCACCAGGTCCTGCCTCTTGTAGAAGTAGTCCATGTCGATGCAGAAGTATTCCTGCTCGGGGCCCAGGTTCGACACGATCTTCTTTGACGCGCCGTTTCCGAGCAGCCTGAGCACCCTGAGGGCGCTGTCGTTGACCGCGCGAATCGACCGGAGGAGGGGCGTTTTCTTGTCCAGCGCCTCGCCGTGGTACGATATGAACGCCGAGGGAATGCAGAGGGTGATGCCGATCCCGTTCTTCCGGAGGAATGCCGGGCTCGACATGTCCCACGCGGTATAGCCGCGGGCCTCGAAGGTGGCCCGGAGGCCGCCGCTGGGGAAGCTCGATGCGTCCGGTTCCCCCTGCACGAGCTGCTCGCCGGTAAACCGCTCGATCACCTCGCCCGGCCCGGATATCTCGATGAACGCGTCATGCTTCTCCGCGGTCGCGCCGGTCATCGGCTGGAACCAGTGGGCGAAATGCGTGGCCCCGTGTTCCAGGGCCCATTCCTTCATCGCCTGAGCCACGGCATCGGCCGTTTTGGCGTCGAGCTTGATGCCTTTGTCTACGCTCTCTTTCAGCCTTTTATAGACGGCGGCGGGGAGCTTCTTGCGCATCAACCTGTCGCTGAAGGTGTCTTCGCCGAAGTAGCTGGAGATCGGGAGGTCTTTCTCCTTTGCGACGGTGTATGATCTCTCGGTCGCGATCGTGGGCGTAATTTTTTTCATTGGTCCCTCCGAGTGCTTTGCAGCATTCATGTTGTAACAGGTTGAATATAATTTTTATGGCATAATTTTGTCAACAGTTGTGATGACATGCACCGCATAAATCCGCATAATTTAACACTGACGTAATAAAATCGGCGTTATGGCATCCGCCCAGGTTCACGGAGCAGCACTATTTTTTCATGTATGATTTCGGGGAGCCGTTCCCTGGTTTCAACGGTAACCTCGCATATTCCAATATCGGCTCTTTCCTTTACGTGTTTGATAGCATCATGATCACCTGAACCGGCTGATGAGGTACAGTATCAGGCTTATTATGATACTGAGGATGATCGAGGTGACAATCGGGAAGTGAAAGGTGAAGTTCTTTCTCTGTATGGCTATGTCCCCGGGCAGGCGGCCCAGGTGCCTGAGAAAGGGAACCGAGTCCCTGAACACCAGGACAAGGCCGACGATCAGAATCACGGCCCCTATCACGATAAGCGATTTCCCGATTGATCCGTTCATAACGCGCTTTGACGGATGATTGTAGCATGAAGGGCCGGGGCGAGTCAAACAATTTCCCGCTTCCCTCCCGGATGCGGATCCTTCCGGGGCAGGGATAAAAATATCTTGCCCGAATCGCGGCGTTGCTGTATAGGAGGGGAGGGGACGCGGCCTGTCTGCGACCCGGGGCGTCCATGAACAGGACTGAGATTAAACAGATCATCGCCGAGCGGGGGCTACGGCCGAACAAGAAGCTGGGGCAGAATTTCCTGGTCGACGGCGGCGCGCGGGAGCGGATCGCAGGCGCCATGGGCCTCTCGAACGCGGACCGGGTGCTGGAGGTCGGCCCGGGGCTCGGGGCCCTGACCGGGCGGCTGATAGAGCTCGCAGGCCATGTCACGGCGGTTGAGATCGACGCCGGGTATTCCCGCTACCTGGCTGAGAGGTTCGCCGGCGCCGCCAATTTCAGGCTGATCCACGGCGACTTTTTGAAGAGCCCGCCGGATGAGTCGTTCACGAAAATCGTGTCGAATCTTCCATATTATTGTTCCTCCGAGATGCTGTTCGGGTTTTCACGGTATGACGCGCCGAATGTCTATGTAATGCTCCAGAAGGAGATGGCGGAAAGGATAACGGCGTCACCCGGGAACAAAAACTACGGGGCCCTCACCGTGGCCCTTTGGTTCTACTACGAGGCCAAGGCGCTCTTCACCGTGTCGCGGGAATCGTTCTATCCGAGGCCGGAGGTGACCTCGACCTTCCTGAGGCTGTCGCGCCGCTCGTCGTTCCTCCTTGAGGGCGATGATATCGAACTGTTCCACAATCTGGTTAAATCCGCGTTCTGGGGAAGGAGAAAGACGATCCTCAGGGCCCTGGCCGAGTCGCCGCACCTCTCGGACGGGGAGGGGGCGCCGTCCCTCGGCAGGTCGCGGGCGGAGCGCCTGTTGGACGGGGCCGGCATCGACCCGGCCCTGCGCGGCGAGGACCTGGCGCCGGAGGAGTATGTCGCGCTGGCGAGGGCGTGGCGGAAGGCGGCAAATTAATAAGCAAAATATTTTTCCCGCAATGAACGCAAAGCTCGTAGAGGTTTCTGTCATGCCTGACCAGGCTTTCAACATCCATCGTACTTGACAAAGCCCGCGACATGTGGTATCCTTGCATGAATCAATCATCATGAAAGACCGTACGCGCCCCCACATACGAATCACCGACGGAACGGACGACGACCGCGAGTACCGGGAGTACTGGCTGTCGCGGACGCCCGGGGAACGAATCGCGGCGGTCGAGTTCCTGCGCGAGCAGTTTTACCCCGGCCGTGCCGGCGAAGGAACACCGCGGATCGTCAAAGTGATAACCATCAGGGAATTGTCATGATCATCCATAACGATTTTCACGATATTATTCTCTCATTGCAAAAGCAGAGGGTGGAGTTTGTTATCGCGGGAGCGTTCGCGCTCGCGCTCTACGGCCATCCGCGCGCCACCGGGGACATTGACATATGGGTAAAGCCGGACCGGGATAACGCCGGGCGGCTGCTTGCCGCCATTCGCGACTTCGGTTTCACGTCGCTGGATATAATCGAAGACGACATCCTGTCGGGGAAAGTCATTCAGCTTGGATATCCGCCGGTGCGGATAGACTTCATCACGAGGCTGACGGGCCTCACTTCTGAAGAAATATGGAATGGCCGCACCCCGGGGCCATTCGGCGATCTCACGGTTGACTATATCGGCAGGGAAAGTTTCATCAAAAATAAGAAGGCCATCGGCAGGAACAAGGACCTTGCGGACATAGACGCGCTGACGAACTGATGCTTAAAAAAACCGCCGGATAAATCATGCGCGAAAATCACGGATGGATGAATCCTTCATGATCCTATCATCTTTTCCTCTGCGGGAGACTCTTTTTTTTTCTCGCAAAGAACGCGAAGTCCGCTGGGGAATAGACGTGTCGGGGAAATGAGTTACAGCCTTTTGTAGAAATTCGTCCTGTATGCCTTTTCCAGTCCGGCCATGTCAGTCTCAATTCCCCACAGCACGAGCTTCCGGTTGCGTTCCGGCCCCGTGGCGACCGGCTCGCGTCCCTTCAGACAGGTGTCCACCACCGCTTTGAAGCTTGCAAGGAGAGCCTCCGGAGAATCCGTTCCCTTCTGCGCCATATCCTTTTTAACCGATTCGAACACGATCTTCTCGAAATGGTCCCTGATTCTCGGAACGCCGAAGAGGGCGTCGAAGTCCAGGCCGTAGAAGTCGGCGATAAACCGATAGGAGTTTTCAACCTCCTGGCGCTCGTCCTCGGACTGCGTCAGCATCCAGCCGGCAATGGCGTTGCCGAGCAGGGTCGCAGTGGTGTTGAGAAGCGCCGTGTCCCAGAGGTTCTGATAGATGGAGACCTCGGCTTCAAGGCCGGTCCGGTATTCGAGCTCGGCAATGGAACGCGCCGTCGGTATTATCTCGTTCGCCTTCTCGTGATAATTAACCATCACGGGAAGCGACAGCCGTTCCGCGTTCTCCCGCAGTCCCTCCTCCTTTTCCAGGAGGGCGACCGCGCTCATTTTCAGGAACAGGCCCTCTTCCGCCATGGCGCGGGTGAAGACAAGGGCGTTCTCGGAGCTTTTTTCGATTTCGAAGATGCGCTCGTACACGGCGCGGGTCTTGCCCATTTCTTTCGGCAGCTGGTCATAGGCCAGATGGTAGCCGGCGGCCGCCGCGGACGCCGGCGGGACGGTCCCGCTCGAGCGCGCGGGCTTCTCCTTCGCCAGCTCGGTGAGCAGGGCGGAGAGGTCGGCCGACAGTCCGGTCACCTCCGGGTTCGAGTAAAAGGAGGTCATGTCGCCGGCCGATTCGGCGAGGCCGCACAGCTTGCGGAACACGCCCGTCGCCTTCTTCAGGGTCTCGTTGGATTCGCCAAGCCGGTCCCGGTAGGCGTTCAATCCCAGCTCGTAGCCGGATAACATCTTTTTGATTGTCTCGTCCATTAGCCGATCGCCTCCTTGAGCCAGGTTCCCATCAGCCTGAGCCGCTCGTCGCCGGGCGGGAGCACCGATCGGTACGGAGGGTATGATACTATCTTTTCATAGGTGACGTCCGGGTCCAGACTCTTGAGTTTGTCCCAGACGGCCCTGACGTCTGATTTTTTCCCTTTTTTTCTTGAAGCGCAGGCGGTTCGGTAATGGACCAGCGCGGTGAAGAGGTTCAGGACCTGTTCGACGGCCTGCCGTGACGCGTTGATCATGTCGTTCCTCCGCGCCGACGCTCCTGCCACGGCATTGTAGAGCTCCGTGTGGCCGGTCGATTTATTCACCGCGTCGATCATTATACGCTCGGCTGCGGCGCCGGCCTCGTCGCCGAATAGCTCTTTGATTTTAAGGCCGTTCTCGTAGCGGTCCGCCTGTTCCGCTAGCGACACTGAGAACATGTCGCCGGCGGCGGCGACCCGGTCCGCGTATTCAGCCGCGTCTTTCGACGAGGCGAGCAGCTCGAGATAGTTGTGGTATTCCGCGATCTGGTTTTTGTTCAGCTCCGGGGCGGTCTCGCATTCCCGGAGACGGGCTTCAAGGTACTGCTTCTGTTCTTTCATAAGATCGGCCATGGCTCCTCCGTGTGCCCTTGTAGTACCCTATGGGATAATGCTTGTCAATATTTTTATACATCACGATCCGGCTCCGCCGAGGGATTATTGAAAGAATACGGCTATAAATATATTGTTAAATCATATAAAAAATACTTGGCGTGAAATATTTCATATTATACATAATTAAACGCGGAGGCCGCAGAGTTCGCGGATGAAGAAGGGCAGGGTTATCATAGGAAAACAATTATTTTTTCTCTGCGCATTTTGGGTTGAAAATACATCGAAACAATACGATCCGGTGGTGTGAGCATGTATACTGATTTACTAATCTACTACTTTTCCGGCACCGGCAATGCCCTGTCGGCGGCCCGGTGGATCGCGGAGCACGCGCGCAAGAAGGGAATAAAAGCGGAAATAATCCCTATAGATAGGTTCAAAAAGATAACCGTTCCCCCGGCCGCGGGCAGAAGGCTGATAGGCTTCTGCTACCCGACCCACGGGTTCAATCTTCCCTGGTACATGCTGAAGTTTATTATGAAATTTCCGATCTCCGCGCATTGCGACGCGTTTCTCCTGAACACGCGGGCGGGCTCGAAGATCTTCGGCTGGTATGCTCCCGGGATCAGCGGTATCGCGCAGGTGCTTCCGGCGCTCATACTGTTAATGAAACGATTCAGGATACGGGGAATGCTGCCTCTTGACATGCCGTCGAACTGGATATCGATCCATCCCGGGTTCAAGAGCGCCACGGTCGTGGGTATTGTCGCCAGGTGCAGGTCCATGGCGGCCGGATTCTGCGAAAGGATTTTCAGCGGACGGGCATATTACAGGCCGAACGTGTTCATCATGCTCCCGGTCGACCTGGCGCTCGCGCCGATAGCGTTCCTGTACTTTATCTACGGCCGCTTTTACCTGGCGAAGGTCTTTATCGCGTCGACCGATTGCGATACTTGCAGGCTGTGCGAAATCAAGTGCCCGACCGCCTCGATTAAAATAATAGACAGGAGGCCGTTCTGGAAATTCACCTGCGAAAGCTGCATGCGCTGCATCAACATCTGCCCGCGCAAGGCGATCCAGACGTCGCATTCCCTCGCGGTGATCATTTCCGTGATCAGCTCGCTTCTGCCGGTAGCCCTGGCCCTCAGGCTCCTTGATGCCTATATCCCTCCGGCCCTGGCAAGGCCGGTCGATTTCATCATCGAGTGGAGCGTAACGATCTCGACGATTTTCATCGTGTCGGGCGCGGTCTTCTGGCTCATACGGGTGAAAATAATCAATACGCTATTTACGTTCACCTCGCTCACGAAATACTGGAGGCGCTACCTGGCGCCCGGCATCAGGCCGAAGGATTATCAGACGAAATCCGCCCTATCCTCATCTTCGCCCGAACCGCCTTCGCTGCGCTGATGCCGTTGTGACGCCGGCCCGTGATTCCTGGTCACGGCCCCGAGGACACGGTTAAATCAACAGTGGTGCCGGGCGTCGCCCATTCGCCTCCTGAAGGTGTCTGTTCGATGACAAAGCCCGCGGGCGCGTCATTCGGTTCGTAATCGATATTCTCTTCGTCAATAACATATCCGGCATCGGTCAGGACCTCTGTCGCGATGCTCTCCCCGGAAACGGTGCTGTAGTAAAGCCCTGTGACATCAGGCACCTCGGTCGGCTCGGGGCCGAGGGAGACGACAATATCGATGTACAGGGAGAAGAGCATGCAGTCGCCGGGCAGCGGCGTCTGTTCGATGATCTCGCCTGCCGGGGCAGGGCTGCTCTCGTGCGTGTCATTGACGTTGATAATGCCCGCGCCGGCCAGGGAATCGGAGTAGGCGGCGCTCTCATAGGTCATGCCGACGAGGTCGGGCATCCGCACGAATAATCCCGGGTTCGGCCCGGAGGACACGGTGAGGTCAACCTCCGCGCCAAGCACGGTTTTTGTCCCGCCGGGGGAGTACTGACTGATGATATAGCCTGCCGGGACACTGTCGTTGTACTCAAACGTCACCTCCCCTGCTTCCACTCCCGCGTTGCTCATCAGATTGAAGGCCGACGGAGTATCGGGGTCCTGCGCGTCGTAAGCCGTGTTCACCAGATCGGGAACGACTGCTGACCGGTAATCCACGAATATCGGCGTGTTCTTGCTGGCATACGTTCCGTCCCCTACCTGCCCGTAGGTATTGCCGCCCCAGGCATACACAGAGCCGTCCGACTTGCGGGCAACGGTATGGAATAGCCCGCAGTCCGTCTGGGCCCAGTTGTCGTCAAGGCCTACCCGCACAGGATTGAGCCTCTGAATGTTCGTGCCGTCACCGAGCTGTCCATAGCCATTCCATCCCCAGGCCCAGAGTGAGCCGTCTGTTTTAACGGCGGTTGAATGATACACTCCGGCCGATACGCTATCCCAGTCAGAATAGGCATTGACCTGTACCGGCGTATCTTTGCCTTCATTTGTGCCATCGCCAAGCTGATAGCTGCTGTTTGCGCCGCAGCCCCACATGGTCCCGTTTGACTTTATGAAGAGGGAATAGTTCAATCCTCCCGAGGCCGCGACCCAGTCCATGCTCTCTCCGACCTGCGTGGGTGTGTTGCGTAGATACAAATCCCCCAGACCGAGCTGTCCGTCATTATTATTGCCCCATGTCCAGAGGGAGTGGTCCGACTTGATGGCAATTGTATGATTTCCGCCGGCGGTGACGAATATCCAGTTGCTGTCGCTCCCGACCTGGACCGGTTCATCACGATATGTATTGGTGCCGTCGCCGAGCTGGCCGTGGGCGTTGAAACCCCAGGCCCATAGGGTGCCGTCGGTCTTTTTCGCCAGTTTATGCTGTTCGCCTGACGCGATCATGTCCCAGTCGCTATCGGAGCCGACCTGCACAGGATCGTTGTATATCTTGTCCCATACCCACACGGTTCCGTCGATTTTTAAGCCGAGTATATGATCAATTCCGGCCTGAACGGATTTCCAGGCGCCTTCATGCGTCTGGTACGGCCTGTTTTTATTAACGTAGTTTTCGGAATCGTAATCAGATCTATAGCCCCAGGCCCAGATGGAATTATCAGTCTTGATCGCCAGCGAGATATCCCGGCCGGTCGCGATGCCGGTATAGACCAGCGGCCCAAGGGACACCACGAGGTCCACCGTAGAGTAGTAATCGGCGCCCGTCCCTGCGGCGGGATTCTGCGATATAACATAATCTTTCAGGACCGTATAACTGTACTCGTAGGTTATCACGCCGATGTCAAGGTCGGCATCCGTGATAAGCTGCTCTGCGTCTGTCTGCAGCGTGGGAACGGTAACCAGGTCGGGCACCACGGCCTGTGCCGGCCCGAGCGAGACAACGATGTTCACCGTCGTGCCGTTGGCCACGGCCGATTCCGGCGCCGGGTCCTGGCTGATAATGTAGTTGTTCGGTACCGCCGGGTTCGCTGCGCTGGGCTGATACTCCACGTTTCCGGGAACAAGCTCATGGAGCGAGACAAGCTCGAGCGCATCTTCGAGAGAAAGGCCCGCCAGGTTCGGGACCGTAACGTCGTATATAAAACTCTGGACCGGGAGTTTGCGGTTCACGTTTGTCCCGTCCCCTATCTGGCCGCTGTAATTCAATCCCCATGCAAAGAGATTGCTGTTCTCCCTGAGCCCTCCAGTATGATTATTGCCGGCCGAGATGTATTCCCAGTCTGTGCCGGCGATACTGGTCGGGTAAGGCCGGTTTGTGGTGTCGCCCGTGCCGAGCTGTCCGGATCCGTTCCTGCCCCAGGCATAGAGCGTGTCGTCTGTCTTAACGGCGGTTGAGTGGTTCCCCCCGGCCGAGATGGATTCCCAGTCTGAATCGCCTCCGACCTGTTCCGGAACGAAGCGGGGAGTATTATCCCCGAGCCCGAGCTGCCCGTCGGTATTTTTGCCCCATGTATAGAGCTTACCATTTGCCTTGAGGGCCATTGAATGGTACCAGCCAACGCTCACCGCCACCCAGTCCCTGTCATCGCCGACCTGCGTCGGTGAGATACGGGGCTCGTAATCCCCGAGACCGAGCTGGCCGTAGGTATTGGATCCCCATGCCCACAGGGTGCCGTCCTCCTTGATCGCGAGTGTATGCGAGCTGAAGGTGTCGACGGCGAGCCAGTCGTTGTCCGTTCCGATTTGAACCGGGGTCTTGCGCCAGGTTATCTGCGTGCCGTCGCCGAGCCTGCCGTCCATATTAAACCCCCATGCCCACAGGGTCCCGTCTCTCTTTATTGCGAAGGAGTGGTTCGAGGCCGCAGAGGCGAGCATCCAGTCGGTGTCAGAGCCGATCTGCAGTGGAACTTGTGTGCCGGATATGTTCTCGATGCCGAGCTGGTAGTCGAAATTGGCCCCCCATGCCCAGAGGCTTCCGTCTGATTGTATCCCGAGTGAATGGGAACAGCCTCCCGCAACGCTTACCCAGGTATTGTTCGAACCGACGCTTACGGGAGTGTTGCGGTTTGTGTTTGAATCGTCCCCGAGCTGTCCATAGTCGTTTTTCCCCCATGCCCACAGGGTCCCGTCGCTCTTGACGGCAAGGGTGTGCTCAAAGCCCGCCGCCATCTGAAAGTATGACGGACTTCCCTTTGAGACCGTGAGGTCGATTGCCGTGCCGACAGGCACGCCCGACTCGAATTCCGGGTCGTTGTATACCGGGCTCTGCTCTATGATAAGCCATTCAGCCGCTTCCGGATCGTACCGTTCGGTTATGGTCCCCACGGTGAGGCCGGCGTCAGTGAGCGCCTGTCTCGCCTCGGACCAGGTCATGCCGAACAGGTTCGGGATAAGCGGTTTGCCCCTGGATACAACCAGGGTGACCCCGGAGCCGGGCTCGCTGGACTGGCTGATGACGCAGCCCAGTGGCGTATCGTTGTCATAGGCCTCAACGACCGTAATGTTGTAGGTGTAAGCTTCAAGCTGGGCTATCGCGTCTGCCACTGGATCCCCGGCTGTATTGGGCAAGTCCAGGGCGTCGAATGTGGCGGTTACGAGAGAAGTACTGGTTATGGTTACCTCACATTCGCCATTGGCTTTTATCGTGCAAGGGCCTGTCCAGCCGGTGAATACCGAAAGAATTTCGGGTTCAGCGGTCAGGGTTACTTCCTGCCCGTCGATATATGTTTCTTTGCACTCTGTTCCACATTCGATCCCGTAGCCCTGCACGCTTCCATTTCCTGTACCGACGCGGTAAACAGTCAATTGGTGATACATATTTTCTTCATCAACAACCTGAATAGGTACCAGGTGACGATTGTCTCCTCCGCCAATATCAGAGTAGCCCCAGGTCCAGATTGTCCCGTCATTTTTTTGTGCTACTGATTGTTGTTGCGAACAAGATGGATTAGTAGCTATGTATAACCAGTCAGAATCATCTCCAATTTGAACAGGAACATTTGTCCCCACTGTTGATCCTGTGCCAAGACCATAGTCACTTTCGCCCCAGACCCAAAGCGTATGATCACTTCTGATGCCATAGCTCCAAGTAGATCCAGCTGAAACCTGCAGCCATGAGCCTTCAATCTTTGCCGGAGTCTTATCTCCATAGTAACTCCCGTTTCCGAGCTGTCCATTACCGTTTTGGCCCCATACCCATAGGGATCCGTCTGATTTTATCGCAAGGCTGTAGAGCTTGCCGGATGAAATATCCACCCAGTCGTTGTCTTCGCCGATCTGAATTGGGAATATGTTATTGGTTGTACTATTTCCTGAATCCATGTCTTCACAATCTTTCTGGCCCCAGGACCATAGCGTACCGTCAGCTTTAATCCCGAGAGAATGCGTGAATCCTGCTGAAACTGTTTTCCATTTACTGTCGCTTATTAAATATGGGATAAGTCGATTATTATAATCACCTGTACCTAACTGATATAAATTGTTTTTACCCCATGCCCAGAGAGAGCCATCAGTTTTGATACCGAGACTGTAATTGTCACCGGCTGAAACATACAGCCAGTCACTGTCACTTCCGATCCGAACAGGTGAAATTCTCCGTGTTATTGTGCCTTCACCGAGCTGACCGGATTCATTGTTGCCCCATGCCCAGAGAGTCCCGTCATTTTTAAGAGCGAGTGTATGATATGAACCTGTTGCGATAGATATCCAATTATCATTCTCATCGCCGATAGTAACAGGAGTGTATTTAATTTCATAATCGTCTGTACCTAATAATCCGTTGTTAGAACCCCATCCCTTGAGTTTATGGTCAGATGAAATGGAGAAAAATCTGTAATCTCCGGCACAAATTACTCTCTTATACCTGCTTTGGTTTATAGGGAACATCTTTCCAGCAACAGTGATTGACCCCGACCTGTTATCCATTTCGGAGAGTTCCTCCACCGTGTACTGGACAATTCCATTCCCGGGTCCGCTGCCCCCTGAAACGATTGTGATAAAGCCGTTATTGCTCACAGCGGTCCAGTTAGACCCGGCCAGGGTCGATACCTCTATGGACCCCTGGCCGCCATCCGAGCCGAACAGGGCATTCTCCGGCGCTATCTCGTACCCTGACAGGTCTACACTGCCGCTCACATTAACACTGGCCCCCGTATAGCCGTCCTTTGACGCGCTGATCGTTATTACGAGGGGATGGTTGACAATGACCGGGGTCCAGGTCCCTGCGTATACCCCGTCGCCCGCCTCTCCGTCGCCGTGATTTCCGTCATCGAAAAGATCTATAGCAGAATCTCCATTGCTGAAGGTGACATCGACCAGGGCGTCTGTTATAACAGAGCCGCAGTTCGTTATCCTCGCGCTGATTGTGGTCTGGAATTCCATGTTCTCGATGAAGCCCGGTTCAGGGCTCAGCACTTCAATTGCAAGAAGGTCCGGCCGGCAAGCCCCCGGGTCGGATTCCGCGGCGTCAATCATGCCGTTGTGGTTCGCGTCCTCAACGCCGTCATATATGCCGTCACCGTCGCTGTCTTTTTTCAACGGGTCTGTTGTTGTTTCCGGATCGGCGTCAGGGATAAATACTTCCGTATCGGTCCCATTAAAATGATCTCCGGGTGAACATATATTTGCCAGTGTAAGGCCTTTCTCTGTGCCGTCCTGAATGCCGTCACCGTCCGTGTCAGGGTTGTTCGGGTCTGTCTCTCCCGGATCGACCCTGCCGTTTTTATTCTGGTCTTCAACGCCGTCTGATATCCCGTCGTCGTCCGAATCCTTATCCACCGGGTCGGTTACACTTGCCGGGTCATTATCGGGTTTAAAGAAACCGGCATAGGTATGCGGGGTAATATCATTCGCAGTATACCCGAATTCTAAACCGTCCTGCAAACCATCCTGGTCTAAGTCTCTATTTATAGGGCCTGTTTCGCCGAATTCTACTGTTCCATTTTGATTCGCGTCCTCAATTCCGTCAGGGACCCCGTCATCATCGCTGTCTGCATCACTGACATAGGTTTCGCCGTTATCATATATGCCATTTAAATTTTTATCCTCCCTGTTGTCGTCGAGACCGTCTCCATCGGAATCCGTCACGCATGGATCCGATTCATCAAGGATCATCATTTTATCATATTTATCTCTGACAAGATCCCTTATCCCGTTTTTGTTCGTGTCTTCAATGCCGTCAGGTATCTGGTCTCCGTCAGTGTCGGGATTATTCGGGTCCGTGCAGGTGCGCAGCTCAAGCCAGTCAGTCAGGCCGTCGTTGTCGCTGTCCTTGTCTTTGTTAAGCGGGTCAGCCTCGCCATAGTCGAGGCTTCCATTGTGATTTGCGTCTTCAATCCCGTCCGGCGCGCCGTCGCCGTCGGAATCAGAAAGAGCCGGGTCCGTCACGGTCGAGGGATCGCTGTCAGGTATGAATACGCCGGTGTCGGTATCCGGACCCGCGTCGCCGTGGGTGAGTCCCATTTCGGTCCCGTCCTGCACCATGTCGCCGTCCGAGTCCGGGTTGAGCGGGTCGGTCTCGCCCTCGTCAACCACGCCGTTTCGGTTCAGGTCTTCCACGCCGTCGGGGATCCCGTCGTCGTCGCTGTCAGCATCACGTGCAGAGGTCTCGCCCTCGTCTCGTACGCCGTTCAGGTTGATGTCTTCCACCCCGTCTTTGATGCCGTCTCCGTCCGTATCCGGATCGGCCGGGTCTGTCTCCCATGCGTCAAGAGCCCCGTTGTGGTTGCTATCCTCTATGCCGTCGGCGAGACGGTCATCCCCGGTCAGGCCGTCCTCATCTGTATCGTATTTAGCCGGGTCTGTCACGGTCGAGGGATCGCTGTCCGGAATGAATACCCTCATGTCGGTATCAGGGCCGATATCATCGAGTGTGAGTCCCATTTCGGTCCCGTCCTGGAGGCCGTCTTTGTCCGTGTCCGTACTGCACGGGTCTGTCTCGCCCGGATCGACGATCCCGTTTCTATTGATGTCTTCGTCATTATCGGGGATGCCGTCGTCATCGCTGTCAAGGTCGGCCGGGTTGGGGCACTGCTCCGCATTATACGAGTTCAACCCGACTTCAGGATCTCCATACAGATTGAAAGCACAAAGATTATTAAAGGCTACTTCAGCATATCCTTCTACAAGAATCAGATTATCTCTGAGATTGCTTAACGCATATCCGGAGGTATAATCATTTCGTATAAGTTCCTTTGCAAATTCATACATTATGCCTTTATTAGTAGAACCTTGATCGCCTGAGTAAATTGTATCTCTGGTTCCACCAATGGTCCCTATCCCTCCTGTTTTAAGAAGTGAATAGGAGAGATTGTTACTATCTTCCGGCCATGCGTTTCGACATGTACACTGGAAGATAAAAGCTGGATTGTCATTACTGAGATTAACCAACTCTGATTTTTGGATAACATCAATAGCATGCTGCTGGGCACCATGAGTCCACCAGGCAACTACCCCGGGTTTATAATTACGCCATACGTTGATCACGTTATTATTATTACATGGTGATGTTTCCACAGGGGGTTGAAGGTTGAGTACACCCTCTATCGCGAGCCCTGAAAAGTTGTTTATTGTATTATATATTCTGTAGTAGCTCCATCCGCTTTTTAATGTAATAATATCATTTTTTATAGCCTCGCCGGTCTGATATCCATGAGTATAAGCGTCTGAGGGAACCATGGGAAGGAGTATTCTTTTTCTCCATATGGTGTCGTAATAATCAGCTGTCTGATAATTTATTGTTTTTGTCAGGATACCGTCAAGGTCAGTCATGTCGCCGTAAAAAGGGATACGCCCGACAACCACCTCGTAAAGACCGTCAATCCCCTTTTCTTCGCCCTTGTACCCATAATCACCTGAGCTTGCAGGATTTCCTTCAACATATATGCTAAACTCTCCAAATCTGTTGTCAGCGTCAAGATCCCAGTTGGTGTTGAGGTCAGCATAATAATAGTCCGAAGGTATATACTCGGTGTCACGTGCGTGTGAATTGATTTTTTTCATCGGCACACTGCCCGTGCCAGGATCCGGATTGCCTATCAAAAGCACATACTCGAGATTGAGATTTTCTGCGGCCCAATTATTCACCAGCCACGCGCGGATGCTTTCCGCTGCAGGATCGCCGGCTGGATCGTCGGTTCCATCCCACCAGCCGCTCTCCGTGCGAATGACAATCTGCTTGGTGTCTTTATCATACACATACACCTTGTCCTCGGTGGCGACGTAGACTGTGAACCCCCGCGAGTCCTTGTGGCTTATGAAATTCAGAAGCTCTGTTGACCCGGTCGTATCGCCCCAGTCGCCGATGATCGCGTTCGTGGTGATGATCGCGTACCCGCTGCCGCTCCACGAACTGCCGCCGCTCATGCTGTACATGGGCGCGGCGCTCGTGTAATTGACCGCCAGGCTGTTCATGCTTTTCTGGAACGCAAGGCTGTTGAACCGTGGCACCTTTGTCTTCGCGCCGGGGATTTTCGAATATCGTATCTCCGGAGTGACTGAGCGGACCCTGAGCAACTCCCCGGTGGCCGGGTTGTACTGGAACAGGGCTACCGGGATGGTCGCGATCTTCCACCCGCGCATCATGCCGGTGTGGACCCTGCCGATGACGCTCTCCGGGTACAGGGCGTTTTTCCCGTAGATATCAATGTCTCTTCCTTCTACGATGTTCCTGTCCGGGGGCCAGATGGGTATCGACCTGGTGCCGTCCCATTTCATTGGCGGCGCGGTCGGCCGTACGTTCTGGGCGCCTATGACCTTCTCGAGTACCGCGTCTTTCGGAAAGACCCTGACCGTGGAGAGGTCCGCGTCCGGAGGAAGGATCACCCGTGCGACCTTGTAGGGGATGTCCGGCGCGCCAGTCCTGCCGACGAAGTTGAGGTCCTTGCCGACGAATCCGGTGAAGCCGTCAGCTGTTTTATATGTCCTGACGTTGACGGTTATCTCCTCGTCATAGATTTTGATTACCTGCGTCAATCCGGCGCCCGGTGTGCCGGTGAACAGCGTGGCGTTGTTGTCGCCCCTGTCGTAATCGGCGCAAGTCAAGTGCAGCATGCCGGCGATCAGCACTGCCGGTACGATGAGTGAACGGTTCAGAATTTTTTTCATGGTGAGTTCCTTCCGCCCTGTGGTTTTTTATATCGTCATTTCACGGGTGTTATGCATTACACGGGTTGAAATGACAGGCCAAGTTCTATGCATGGGTAAGCATACCGCCCCTTAGGGCCGGCAACAATTCGCGATCTGGATGGCACGAAATGATATCTATTTAAGGAATAGTCTCAGAAAAACTGAAGTAACATAACAGTGGTTGTGAAATCTGTCAAGATATTATTGAACAAGGTTCAATATTTTAACCGGTATAAAATAAAATTGTATACAGGGTGGTAAAGTGAAAAAAACATATTCAAAGTAAAATAGATGTTGAAAAATTATGTGTATTAATTATAATTAAATAACCGGGTGAATTTTACAATGAAAACCAGACCTGCCAATCACAGCTTGCGGAGAAAAATATTCCTGAAGCGTATTCTGCCCATAGTGGTCCTCGTTACCTTTATTGCATCAACGGCAATCGCCGGCACTGTCGCCATCGACAAAAACACTCAGAAAAAACCGATCGGCCTCTCAATCGAATATCTGGAGGACAAATCCGCCTCGCTCGGTATCGGGGATGTGACCGGCAGGGCCCGCGATGCAGGATGGAAAAAATCGGAAAAGGAAACGCCCAACTTCGGGTTCACCACATCGGTATATTGGGTCAGGTTCACGCTTGTGAACAAATCCGGGGCGGATGCCGATCTCTACCTGGAGCAGGTCTATCCCCTGATCTCCCATCTCACGCTCTATGTTCCGGAAGCAAACGGATACGCCGCCACCGAGATAGGGCACGCCAGGCCGTTCAAGGAACGCCCGGTTGATCATCGTTCGCTGGTTTTCCCGCTGAAATTGAAGAACGGCGGGGCCGGAACATATTATCTCGCCTATAAGACGAAGAGCGCGATGAACATCGAGCCTATCGTCTGGGCAAAGGACGCGTTCCAGACGAAGGTCGTCGACGAGGCCCCGGTGCTCTGGATGTTTTACGGAATCCTCCTCGTGATGTTCGCGTACAACTTCGTGATCTTCCTGTCGATGAGGGACCCGGCGTACTTTTACTGCTCTCTGTATATCAGCTCCTTCTGCCTCTTCATGATGTCCCTGACCGGGCTCGCCTACCAGTACCTCTGGCCCAATTGGCCCTGGTGGTCGAACCTTGCGGTCCCGTTCTTCATGGGCATCATTATTATCTCTATCATTCAGTTCGCGCGCCATATGGGCGTGGTCTGGCAATACAGCTACATTATTGATAATATTCTCAAAATCATAGTGGCCCTCGCCATTGCCGTGTCCGCACTGACGCTGGTGATAAACAACTATCGGATAAGCATAATATCGGCGACCGGCCTGACCGGCATCGCGGCCGGGTTCGGGGCGGTCGCGCTCTTCATCTTCGTGATTAAGTACAAGCACCGGGACGCGCGCAACTACCTCTTCGCGTACCTGCTTTTCCTGGCCGGCGTCCTCCTGTACGTGCTCAAGACCTTCGGTCTGCTCCCGGACGTGTTCATCACCAACCACGGCATCGAGATCGGCGCGGTCTTCAACGTCGTCGCCCTCTCGCTGGCGCTCACCGACCGTATCAACGTCATGAAGGACAACCTCCAAGAGCTGAACGTGAACCTCGAGGACAAGGTGAAAGAGAGGACCGAGGAGCTGGAAGCGGCGATGGAGGAGCTCGAGGTCGCCAACGATACTCTCATGGATTTCAACGCGAAGCTCGAGGAGAACCAGCGCGTCGCCGCGGTCGACATGAGAATGGCGGCCAACGTGCAGGCGGGCATGCTGCCGCGGCAGGCGCCGAAAAACGCCGGCCTCGACATGGCGTTTGTCTTCAAGCCGATGGCGGGCGTCTCCGGGGATTTCTATGACTTTTATGAGGTTGACGGAAAATTCGTCGGGGTCGGCATTTTTGACGTGTCCGGACACGGCGTCGCGTCCGGGCTCATAACCATGATCGCGCGGTCAATTTTTTTCAGGAACATCAAGGCGGGCGCCGGCGAGCCGTTGAACAGGGTCCTCGAAAGATCGAACAGGGACCTGATCGGCGAAATCGGCGGCGTGGACAATTTTATCACCGGCATACTGCTCCGCTTCAGCGGCGATTCCGTCGAATACGTGAACGCGGGGCACGCCGATCTCCTCATTCGGAAAGGCGCCGGCGGAGAGGTCGGGATTGTCGACAGGGAAGATGGCGATATCAAGGGTCTTTTCATGGGCGCTGAAGGCGTGAATGACTCCTATGACGCCCTGACCTTCATGCTGAATACTAACGACATCCTCCTCCTGTATACGGATTGCCTGTATGAGGGAAGGAACACGGACGAGGAAGAATACGGATTGGCCCGCCTGAAGGCATCGCTGAAAAACGCGCCCGACGGCACCGCGCAGCAGGTGATGGACCACATCGTGAAAGATTTCTATAAATTTATCGGGCTCAAGGAGCTCGCCGACGACCTGACGGTTATTGTAATAAAGAAAATGTAATCTCGCCGCTCTCCGTAATGAACCAATTCGTGACTGCCCGGCAGGAGGCCGGGAGATTTCCCTGTTTCACATCGTATTTTCCTTGAGCATGCTGAATTGTGTGTTTTAGAGGATGATAACTTTTTATTTGACTCAA
>JAFGBT010000016.1 GCA_016933025.1 Spirochaetota bacterium
CGTTTTGATTATTTTCTTACATATTTGTTATGTCTCCATATAATTTTCAATTAATTTATTTCTCTTTGAGTTTGTCAACACTCCCGCGTACGAATCCCCCCTCATATTTGCACGACCCGCCACCGGGTCACTCGCGCTGCCCTGGGTGCACAGGGCAGCATATGAATGAAATATTGACTTGGCAAATACAAGATACGCCAGTATCTTGATATACACAGGGGGCCGCGCGGCAGCGCCGGCCCCGGCTGCTCGAGCATGGTGCTGTTATGAAGGTTTTGCTGACGGGAGCGACGGGCTATATCGGACGGCGGCTCAAGGACATCCTGATGGATGATCCGGGTGTCGACCTGCGGCTCTTCGTGCGGAACGCGCGCAGGGTCAGCGAGGCGGCGAAGGGCCGCGTCGAGATCTGCGAGGGGGATTCCCTCGACCGGGAATCGCTCGACCGGGCGCTCCAGGGCGTCGATGTCGCATACTATCTGATCCATTCCATGGGATCCAGAGGAGACTTCATGGAGCTCGATCGCGCCAGCGCCCTGAACTTCAGGGAGGCCTGTATAGCCGCCGGCGTCAGGCGGATAATTTACCTGGGCGGCCTCGGCGCGAAAGAGGGCGCGAGCAGGCATCTCCTGAGCCGCATCGAGACCGGCGAAATACTCTCTGCCCGCCCCGACAGAATACAGACCATCTGGTTCCGCGCCGCCATGATCATCGGGGCGGGGAGCGCGAGCTTCGAGATACTCTGGAACTTCGTCGAAAAAGTCCCGTTCATGATAGTGCCGCTGCAAATAGCGACGAAGACCGAGCCGATTGCCGTCGACGACGTGCTGACCTACCTGATGCTCGCGAAAGACCTTGACGCGGAGGGCGATGTCGTTGTCGATATCGGCTCGGAGGTCATGAGCTACGAGGATATCCTGAAAAGAACGGCCGGACTGCTCGCCGTCAGAAGGCGCGTCGCGAAGGTTCGCCTTCCGTTTCCCCGGTTATACATTTATATCGCCACCCTCATCTTTCCTGTTTCGCGCAGGATTACGGCGGCGCTCCTGAAGGGAGTTAACTGCGAAACCGTCAGGCAGAACGACGCCGCAGACCGATATTTTCCGGGCATCGCGCCGGTGCCGTTCGAAGAGGCGATGCGGCTGGCCTTCCGCGAGATCGAGAACAAGCAGGTGCTGAGCCGGTGGAGCGACAGCGGCGGCCGTCTCCATGACGTGCTCGATCATGCGGCATACCCCCATGAGGTGCTGGTCGACCGGACGGTGCGCTCTTTCGGCGACATCCCCGCGGCAAGCGTGTTTCGCTCGATCATGGCGCTCGGAGGGGAGGAGGGATGGTTTACCTACCATTTCTTATGGGAGATCAGGGGGTTCATCGACAGGCTCTTCGGGGGCTACGGGATCAGCCGGGGCCGGAGGAGCGCCGGCAGCCTGAGGATCGGGGATTCCCTCGACTTCTGGAGGGTCGCCGACATCATGGAGAACCGGCGGCTTCTTCTGCAGGCGCAGATGAGGCTGCCGGGCAGGGCATGGCTTGAATTCGTCATCGAAGGCGGCACGCTGGTCCAGACGGCCTATTTCCTTCCGCATGGCCTGTGGGGCTATATCTACTGGTATTTATTGAAGCCGTCCCATTACCTGATTTTCAGCGACATGGCGAGAAACATCATCACGCGGGCGCGGGAGTTCGGGAAGAAGGAGGGCGGGAGAATCACATGAGGAACTGGATGAGGGGGCATTTATTAAATGGGGCCGTCTCACAAGCCCCCTAAATCCCCCGGAGGGGGACTTATATCGATATTGTCAATGATACTAAGCCCTCTCCCCGTGGGAGAGGGCGCGCCGGAGGCGGGGTGAGGGCAAGCCCCCCTCCGGGGGGTTTGGGGGGCGTCGCAGGAGACTTTTGGGACGCCCCCATCAAAATATACCCCTATATTGCCTTAAAAATTTTCCCGATAGCGGTGTCGTAGCTCGTATTATGCACGCGGGCGGGCAAATAGCGGAGCATCGTTCCCGTGTCCGCGTCCACCGGCGTGTATATCGATATCATCTCCGCGACCGTCAGCTTCAGCGTATTGACGAGACCTCTTTCATCCGCTCACATGTTTTTCAGCCATGTCTGGATGCCATGCATGATCATTTCTACTGAAATGGTTCCCACGATCAGGGCCGTAATCCGGCCGGTAATTTCGATGTATCGCTGAACGAGCGGCTCATTGCGGGGCCGTACATAATCATGCAGCTCTTTAAGGACGAGTATCAGCAGAATGGCAATAAGCACGGTCAGTATTACTATAATGCACGCAATCACCGGGTTATGCCGCTCGCCGATAATCACACTGGCGCTTATGGTGCCCGGTCCGATAAGAACAGGCATGGCAACCGCTCCGGCGAGGTGCTCCGACTCGCCCCGGAGGATTTCTATCGCGCTCGGACCGCGGAAAACAAACTGAAATCCTATCAGCAAAAAGATGAGGCCGCCAAATATCTGAAAGGAGGCGAAGCTTGCCTGGATAATTCTGGAAAAAATAATGTCGCCGAGCACGGCAAAACAGCAGAACACCGCGCTTGCAATTATCGCCGCCCGGGTCATGACCTTGATAAACTGCACCCTGTTTAACTTCTGTACCATGTCAAAAAGATACACAATGACCAGAAAGGGATTTAGAAGAACAAGCAGCAGGGCGGAAGATCTTAAAAAATCAGTCATATCAGTCCACCTGATATTTATTTGATAATACAAGGCAATGTTCCTTGCTCAATCTATATTCGCGCGGGGCAATTGCCATTTCTACACTGGATATAACATGTCGGAAGGGCGATGACAAGCAAAAAAAGCTCCGCCCGAGGCATTGGGCGAGTTAGCCATCGAAGGCGGCATGCCGCGAAAGGTCCTGAGGCGGGTCAGGGAGTTCGGTTTAGAGTAATTTCTTGGCAAGCCGGAATGTCTCGTCCGCTTCTTCGACAGAAGCGATTCCTATCGCAACACCCGATATGCTCTGCACCGTGCCGATGTATTCAAGCGCCTCGGCCGGGGGAAGCTTGCCCGCGGCAAGGGTCTTCTTCGCCATGACCGCCTTCGGGGTTTTGCTGATAATATCGAGCGTGTTCAGGCGGTCTCCTCCCATCATCATTCCCGACTTGTTGACGGGCGCGAGATAGACTGCGATGTCGAGGCCGGATGCGTCTATACGCGGGATCGTCCTGTCGGGCCTGTGAGTCGCGCAGCCGGGGATCCTTCCGGCGTCCCGTATCGCGCCGATGATCTCGGCCATAAGAGACGCGCTTCCCGAGTCGGCGATCATCGCGTGCATAAGGACCACGCTGCTGTCCAGTGCTTCGGCGTACTTCATTTCCTGCTGCCAGTCGTCAATTCCTATCGCGATTGAAGATTTTAATTTTTTCCCCGTCCTCGACTCCGCTTCCAAAATAGAATCGACTATCGTTTTATAGGCGATTGCCTGGATTCCTTCGATGCCCATCTCAATCGATTTGACGATTATATCGACCATGTTTCCCGGCTTTTCATAGAGATTGCTGTAATACCTGAGGGACCGCGAACCGAACTGGCCGGCGCCGAGGAACGGGGATGTCCCCAGAGAGATTTTCGGGAATTCGATGTTTTCTATTATCATCTGCAATTTTACTCCATCTGCAATTTTGACGGAAGAGAGGGAATGAGCCTTATCTGTCGAAGCAGGTATACCTCAACTGAAGCTGTTTGCCAAGTAAAAAAGTTTCAGGCAGCAGCCTTGAATTTTTTCGACCGCTGAAACATCAAGATATTGCCTCGCCTCCGGCATCACGCGCCGGTGAGCCCCCGCAGCCGCAGACGGCGAATTCTGTTCAGGGGATTGAAAAGCGGGGAGAGCCTGCTCGGCTTGGCTTCGGGCACCATGAGCTGGGGCATGGTGTACAACCTGAGGCTAATCCTCCCCCGCCGGCTCTCCCGGAGGAAGGCCGAGACCGCGCAGATGAACATATCGCGCGGCATTATTCCCCGGACATCAACGAACCCGATTTCCCGGAGGCCGTCGCGGATGATGGTGCTGCAGTTGCGCGTGAAGAACCGGAACTCCGCGTACTTGTGCGGCCGCCGCGGATTCACGGGCGTCTCGTGGATGTGGCGCATCCGGCCCAGGTTGTACCTCATGAGCGCCGGGACATCGGCACCCTCGACCCGGGCCACGTGTATCGTCCGCATGAAGCTGCGCCCGAACTTATCGTAGTGCGGCCTCGCCGGATCGCTCAGGTCGAAGCCGCCCGTTACCGGGTGCGGCGCGAACTCGCCCAGGGCCGGCCGGTAGAGATACTCCTCCGGCGTCATCACCTCGTTCTCGTTTACCAGGTGGGAGTAGTTGAAAACCAGCCCGTCGATGTTGAGGGCGATGTGCCCGAAGGTGGAGGCCGGATACCGCACCAGGCGCTCATTGTAGTACAGCTCAAAGAACGGGGACGCCGGTTCCTCTCTGGGCCATACCAGGAGGATGGGGAGATTCGATTCGTAGTCGCGCTGGGAGAGAAAACGGGCCCGGACGCGGCGTCCTTCAAAGTGCGTGATATAGCCGCGCCAGATCGGGTGTCCATCCAGAAGACGCTCGCCTCCGTCTCCTTCGATGAAGGGAAAACTGCCTTCCCGGCGGAGGGTCCCTTCGTATACCGTTTCTTCGGCCATTGAGCGTCTTCGCCTCCGCGCTATTCGCCGTCGTGGGCGCGCGCCGCGGCCATGCCGCGCCTCTCGTTAATGAGTAGGGTGACGACGATCGCGATTAAGAAGAAGGCGCCGCAGAGAAGGATCGCCGTGTTGAGGCCGAGGTAGCTCTGGAGAACCCCCAGCGCAATGAGGCCGATGATGGAGGCGAGGCGCCCGGTGAGGCTCCAGAGACCGAAGAACTCGCCGGCCTTGGACTCGGGCGAAAAGATGCCCACCATGGCGCGGCACGATGACTGCGTGGCGCCCAGACCGAGTCCCGCTATGGACCCGACGACCAGGAAGACGCTTTGGGGGTGCAGGGCGGTCCCCATCATATCGTTGACGAGATCCGTCACCCGCCCGGTCCCGTAAATGAGCAGGATGGCCACGACCCAGAGCGCCAGGGTGATGGCGTAGGTGCGCCGCGCGCCGATCCTGTCCTGAATGACGCCGAAGGCGAAGGCCCCGAGGGCCGCCGTGAGCTGGGTGATGATGAACATCATCGTCTGCACCGCGGGAGTCCACCGCACCACCTGGTCCCCGTAGATGAAGGCGAAGCTGATGACGATGGAGAGCCCCGCGTACGCGAAAAGGAACGAGACGAGGAGGATCATCAGGTCTCGGTAGTCGCGGACGTCCCTGAAGGTCTTCATCAGCCGGTTCAATCCGATGGAAAAATAACCCTCGCCGGCGGGGAGCTTCTTCGCCGTGCCCCGCTCTTTCACCCAGAGAAAGGTGGGTATGGCAGCCAGGAGGAAAAAAGCGCCGGTGATGGGCCCGGTGAACCGGAGGTTGTTGAAGTTCTCCAGGGTCTGGGGCCCCAGGCCGAAGAGGACCAGGGCCGTGGAGATGAGCCCGCCGAAGTAGCCGAGCGCCCAGGCGTATCCTGAGATCTTGCCCAGCTCTTCCGGAGTACCGAGGTGGGGCAGAAAGCTCGATATGAACGCCTCGCCCAGGGAGAAGCCGATGTTGGAGAGGATCAGAAAGAGCATGCCCAGGAACACGTATCCAGGCTGGACGAAGTAGAGTGCAGAGGTGAAGATCACCGTGAGCAGATAGCTCGCGAAGAGGAACTTTTTCTTCGACGCCGAGAAGTCCATGATGGCGCCTATCACCGGCGCCGAGGCAAGGACGATGAGGTAGCTGATGGACAGCGCCAGGCTCCAGAGGAAGTTGCCCGTGCGGTATTCGGGCCCGTCTCCCACGATGAACTTTGGGAAGAGAACGCTGAAGACCACGGTAATGATGACGGTGGTGTATGACGAGTTGGCGAAATCGAACATCGCCCAGCCGAATTTTTCCTTCCCCGAGGATTTCTTTGCCTTTTCCATCAATGCGTTCCTTCTTTTTTTATACAGGATGTAATTACATCCGGCGGGAAAAGTCAAGTCAAAACGCCCCTGTTTTTTTTGACAGCCGCGCATACCGCCCGGCAAAAAGTTCTGGACGGTGGTCTTTAAAATGTAATAATAATTTCAAGCTTTTGCGCATTTGACGCAACGTTTATAAATAGTATTTAATCATTAGCAGGTATGAGGTAAAAATGGATAAAAAGCTTCTCGATGGCTATACGGGTGTTAAATTCGATACGGTATGTATTGACAATAACCTGCCGGAAAAGGCAACAAAATACAAATCAATGTTTAAGGAGAGCGGGGATACATTGCGCATCCATTCTATGGCCCCGGCAAACGGCGGAAATATCAGCATGCGATTTGAAGAAGGGTTTCTGATAACCTCTTCCGGCTGTAATCTCGGATGCGTGGGAGAGGATGAGATCGCGTACGTTGAGGATTTTTCAATTGAGGATAAAATGGTACGATACAGGGGGCCCTGCCTTCCTTCCTCCGAGACCTTTCTCCACGGTCTCCTGTATTCTGAAAAGAAGGATATTTCAGCTGTGATGCACGCGCACGATGAAATCGCCACATCCATGAGTTTGCGCGGTATTATTCATGTGACAGACAGGGAAGAGCCGTATGGCACGGTCGAGCTCGCGGTGATCTGCCTTGAAGCCTTTAAAAAAGAAGAGGAGATTGTTGTGCTTAAAAATCACGGCTATGTGGCAATCGGCTCTTCTCTCGGCAGCGTCACGGAGAAGATAGTTGAAATGCACAAGAGGCTGATCAAGATAAAAGGAAGGGAGTGATTAAATGCCGGCGGTCTTGAATTTATTATCCAGGCGGGAATACCAGAATATTCCCGGTTGATGATATGAGGATAGTTGCCGCCGCGGTTCTATTCGACATTTTCAAAAGAAAAACCGCCTTCCCGTAACAGAGCGCAGCAGGCATCAACCACTTCGCTGTCATAAATGATGCCGCTGTTGTTTTCAATCTCATCAATGGCCTGGCCAAGTCCCAGAGAGGGGCGGTACGGCCGGTGAGATGACATTGATTCAACCACATCGGAAACAGACACGATGCGCGACTCAAGCAAAATATCTCCCTTCTTAAGATTTCTCGGATACCCCGATCCATCAATGCGTTCATGATGCTGGTATACAACTTCTGAAAAAATTCTGGGCAGTTCTATCTCGCTTAAAATCTGGTAGCCAACCAGCGGATGCTCCTTGATAAGCAGAAACTCCGCTTCGCTGAGACGGGTGGGCTTGGCCAGGATCTCCGAGGGGACGGATATCTTGCCGATATCATGGATCGTTGCCACAATATAAATGGCTTCAATCTGTTCCGGAGGAAGCCCCATCCTGACGGCAATGGCGCGCGACAGGTTGCCCACCCTGCGCTGGTGCCCTGCCGTGTAGGGATCACGGAACTCTACAGTTTTTCCTATGGCATGCAGGGCCCCGGTAAGCATGACCTGCAGTTTGGCCAAACTGTCGTTGAGACTCCTCTCCAGCTGATATTTATGAAGTGAAAGGCTGATCACCGTGGAAAGGTTCCGCTTTTCAAAGGGCTTGACTATATACCCGTAGGGTGACGCTTCTTTTGCGCGTCCGATAAGCTCCTCATCAGTGAAAGCTGAGATAAAAATTATGGGTATATCGGTTTGCTGATGAATTTCAACAGCCGCTTCAATGCCGTCCATGCTGCCATCGAGAATGATATCCATGAGAATAAGATCAGGATGGTCGTTCAGGGCTGCCGCCACTGCCGCTTTGCCGCTATCAACAATGTCCAGCACGCGATAGTCGAGCGACTTCAGCAGCCCTGAAAGATAAAGGGCGCTTATCCTTTCATCTTCAACTATTAATATTTTTATCTTTTCCATTTCCCATGCCACTGTGATATCGTGTATATCTGCGGGTCAGGGAAGCACTTGTCAGCCAGGAAAGGAGCCCTTGGAGAACAGGAGGTCGCGCCATACAACTGTGCTTATTGGTGCTGATAATCGCACACTTGAGGCACGGTGACAAGTAAAAAATTTCGATACGGAGACTTAAAATTCGCGCGCCTTCCGGGTGACCGGGCGGTCTGGCAGCATGCCTGATAAGGTTTGAGCAGTCAGCCGATATACGCTTTAATCGGGCCGGCTTGTGTGGGAGATTATTATTCACTGCCACCGACCGCCTGTCCGGGTTCCGCCTGCTCATTTCGATGCGACGTATAACATGCATGTTTCGCATCATTTCCCGCGATATGAACAGGTTGATGGAATTAATATATCAGTACCAGAGTACGCGATTGTTCCCGGCATCAACGATATACAGTCCGCTTGTGTCGACCGCCAGTCCCATCGGTCCGCTGAGGCTTGTCGCGCTTGGGAAAAGGGGGGTGCCGTTGTTGATATTATTCGAAGTAAAACTGCCGGATTGACCATACACGCGCGCTGCGGTAGTGCTGCTGCCCGGATAGTAGAGCACGCGGTTATTCTGATGGTCGGAGATATACAGGCCGTTCGCGGCAACCGCCAGCCCATTGGGCCGAAACAGGCTGTCCGCGCTGATCCCTCCGTTGTTGAGTGTGTTCGATATAAAGCTGCCGAACTGTCCGTACACCCGCGACGCGGTAGTGCTGGTGCCCGTGTAATAGAGCACGCGATTGTTCTGGTTGTCCGAGATGTATGCCCCGTTCTCGTCAAGGGCGATTGAATTGGGATGGTTCAAGCTGTCGGCGCCGACCCCCCCTTTGTTTTCGTCGTTTGTGATGAAGCTGCCGTCCTGGCCGTACACGCGCGCGGCAGTGGTGTCCGTGCCGGAATAATACAGGACGCGGTTGTTGCCCGCATCCGCGATATAGACGCCGTCCGCGTCTACCGCGACGCCGACAGGGCCGCTCAGACTCGCGGGCCCGAGTCCGCCGTGATTGCTGCCGTTGGTGGTAAAGCCGCCGTCCTGTCCATAGACGCGTGAGGCGGTGATGTCCGCGTCAGCATAGTACAGGACCCGGTTGTTGTCCGCGTCCGCGATGTAGACGCCGCCCGCGTCAACCGTGACACCGGCAGGCGAGTTCAGGCTGTTCGCGCTGATGCCGCCGTTATTGGAAGCCATCGATGTAAAGCTGCCGGATTGACCGTAGACGCGCGACGCGGTCGTGCTCGTGCCGGCATAAAACAGGACGCGATTGTTGGAGTTGTCCACGACATACACACCGTCAGCGCTGACCGCCACATCGCTGGGCAGGAACAGGCTGTTCGTGCCCGGGAGGACATTGCCGTTGTTGATGTAATTCGTAGTGAAGCTGCCGAGCTGTCCGTACACCCGCCGGGCGGCCGAGTACGGGAGGAGGGACGGGGCCACGGGGATGATCTGCCGGTCGATCACCTCGGTATAGAGATCGTTGCATCCTGCCGCGGCCGTCGCGACAAGGACTATCAGTATGATTCTGCCTGCCTGTTTCATGAGAGATGTCCTGTCGAAAGCGGTCTCCTGTTATAATCTGACACCCGCGCCGATGAATATCAAGATAAGGCTCATTACCCCTGTTGTTTCGGCGATCCCGGTGTAATCCGCTTCCATCCCCGCGAACACAAGCCTGTTGATACGGTAGGAAATACCCGCGCCGAATGCAAACATGAACTCAACGCTCCTTTCTGTCGTGTAGCGGGGCTTGAAGTAGAGCGCAGCTGGTTCGGCCCTGCTCACCGCATGGTAGCCCCCTCCCAGACGGATCCTTGGCTCAATCACGAAATTGCCCCGTATCGGGAAGCGATAGGTCATGCTCGCCATGAACGGGACGATGCTGGCGTATTGTGACCTGTCCGTCCTGCCGTGTAACCAGGTGTATCCGGACTCGATACCCACGCCGATCCCGGGGTAAAAACAGCTGTCAACTGAAAGGCGGAGTGTGATTCCCGCGCCGCAATCATAGATGCGCGCAAATTTCCCCATGGGGACAATAACACCCGTGACTGCCGCTATGACAAGGTAGCGCGTGAGTCCTGTGGATGCCAGGAAGCCGTTGCCGGATAGCAGGGCGCCAGCCTTTCCTCCGCGCGTGACTGAACTCCCGGCGCCAGCCGGCTTTTTCCGTGAGATAAACGACACGTCAGCGCGTTTTATCGTGAACTCGGCCGGCCTGTTGATGTCCGTGCGCACCGTGAAGTTGTTCTGGTCTTCCTCCACGATGTGGCCCTCGAGAATCGAGCCGTCCGTCTTGTAGATGTATACTTTGCCCAGGTACAGCTTGGTGTAGAGCACGCGCATGATCTCGTTTCTGGAATACACTTTTTTCAGGCTGCCTTTCACGCGCACGGTGTAGGCCTCGGGTGTTTCATGCAGGATCTTGCATTCGACGATGGAGCCGTTTTTAAGGAACAGGTGCTCGGCCCCAAGTTCCCCGTATGAGGTCAGCAGAATAAAAAAAGCTGATAGTATGGCAAAGCGAGGCATCGTATCCTTTTCAATTTCACTACATGACAATACACGGTTGAATATTTTTTTATTTTAACGGCTCGCGAACGTATCGCGCCCGCGTGGCGCGTATCTGTCGCTCTGGAATACTTATTTCCCCTTCCGGGGTAAGTACTCTATACCGTTTGCCCCGGTGGAGAATAACGCCCTCTATCACCTTTCCATTGTAGAGGCTCACGGTATGGATGTGGCCGTATCTTGCAGCCAGCTCTTCCAGCGTGGTCCCCGGCTTCGCTGTTTCGGCCGGGATGGGCGCGATGAGAGAGCATATATCAGCTTCGGACCTGGATCCTATCCCCGGTATGACGGGGATTTTTGAAAGATCTTCAAGCGCGCGTGATTCCGCATCGCTTATCCTCCGTCTCTTTTCCCTGCCGGTAAAGACTGCGGTCGTACCCGCGCGCACCAGGGATTCTTTCCCTTCCGTGCCGGCCGTGGCCCCGACCGCGCCCTTGCGTACCGCCAGGATGGCGGTTTTCCGCTCCGTGTATCGCACGCTGAACTCGGTCCCCTTTACCGCGGCGACCATTGTCGGCGTTGCGACCCTGTACACAGCGTTCCGTGAAAGCTTTGCCACCCTTGAGAGTACCGTCCCCCTGGTCATGAAAAGTTCAAGCCTTTTTTTATCCAGGAGCGACTTCATGGTGACTGACGTATTCTCGGCAATCTTGAAAACGATCGTTTCATCAACCTGCACAAGGACGAATGAATTCGCGCCCGTTATGATGGAATCCGTCTCGCCGAGGGCTCGTTTGACGGCGGGTGCGGCCGGCTTTCCGGCGTGCGTCAGCTCTACGGTGCCAACAAAGAAGGTTATGTATGCGGCGTGGGGAGGCGGCGATAATACATGGTACAAAAGGCCGGAAAGCGCGATCGCGACGACGGCCGCGGCGGCGAGCGGGACGAGCAGGCGCCTGACCGCAGGGAGCTTCCGCGCGGCAGTCAGGGTCCGCGCTTCGGTAAATGCCCGGGCAATGACATCCGCCGGGGGGCCGGTTTTTCGCGCCGTCCTGTCCGGCAGGAGGAGCGCGGTCAGTTCAACGGCCCTGGTGCGGCATCGCGCGCAAACGGCCATATGGCGGAGTGCGCGGTCATACTCCTGGTAGTCTTTTTTCAGTTCGATATAGGCGGCCATTTCATTGTCAGTGAGACAGCTACCTGTCCGGTCCCTGTCCGCGTCCGCCGCCCTGGTTTCGTCCGCATGCCGGGCGAGGGCCCTGACCGTGATCCTGTCAACCGGTCCGCCTGTCCCGGCCGGTTTCCGCTTTCTGTCGAGGAGAGCGTTAATATAGCTGTCAATTCCCATGATGCGTCTCCTCCAGGAGCTCCTCAATCTTCCTGCGGACCGGGGTATCGATTGAGCTCCTGATAGTATTCAGAATTTTGGAGAAAAGGTATTTTGAATTATCGATGCCGAGAGTTTCGTTGATTTCGCGGAAGCTCCTGCCATCCTCGATCCTGAGCCGGAAGACGCACTGCTCCCGGTGATCCAGCCTGCCGACCGCCCGTGAAATCAGTGCGGCCGCCTCTGTGACGAGGGCCTCTTCTTCGTTCCGTACAAGCTGCAGCGCCGGATCGCCGGCGAGCAGATCCGGCCCGCATGCCTCGGAGGAAAGGCCCCGGAGTCTGTCGGTGTCGTCGATTGTGGTGGTCAGACGCTTTTTTCTTATTTCGGTGCGCATATAGTCGATGGCCGTGTTGCCGCACAATACCGTCAGGTATGTCTTGAAGGAGGACCTTCCCCTGAACTGGCGCACCTTTTTACAGTTGTGTTCCGCGAGTTTCATAATGACATGGCCGAAACAATCGTTTGTGTCGTCTTCCGAAAATCCGGCTGATTCCATTTTAGTCCGAACGATCGTGTAAATGTAATCGCCATAGACATGGTATATGCGGTCAAGGATCTCGTTGCCGGAAAGGGACCTGATTTCTTCCGGGCTGTCAAGGGAGCCTGGTCCCGTATGAAAAGGGTTCTGTCGCATTGCTTTTTAAATGCAGATGAATTAATGATGAATGAGTGTATCGCAATCTTGGAAATAACCGGCGCGCTGTCAAGATATAATTTGCATAAGAGCCGTGGTGCGGCTGCCTGATGGCCGTGATGCGGGAGTTTTCTGATTTGAGCGAGGGACGTGCGTCCCGGGCAGTTATGGTTTGCATACGTACAGGTTTGCATTGCCATGATCCGTGCTGTTGGTGGTGTTCGTGGTACCCGGCGGATACCGTCTCTTTCCACAGACAGAATTTTTAACGGTCTCGATGAGCCGGTCTATGGCGTGGCTGATATCCGGCACCAATATCGTAATGCCGCAGACCAGCATTATTATGCCCCGTTGCAAATACCCGCGTATTGCGCCGCGCTTCATCCTCTTTTCGGGCGTATCTCCATCTGCCGCGCTGGCGGCATCGTAGCAGAGCCTGAGGCCGTTCTGCCGCGTTTCAGCTTCTGTGTTGTTGGGTGCCTGAAACGGAGCGCTCCCCTTTACGTGATCCGGATGAATCAGTCTCAGCGACATGTCAGTTCTTTCCCCCCGGCATTCAAAGTAAGTCATGCTACGGATGACCCGAGAGGCATGCTGCCTCTGATATACTATTAGACGATATGGCGGGCATAATGGGAAAAATTATTCACCGTTTTATTGAAATCGATCCGGCATGAGAATGATGCGGCCGGTTTGCTGCCAGCAAACCGGCCATTGATTCATGAGGGAATGCGGCTTTGGCAAATCAATTGTTGAACAGATGCGATGGTATGTTCACGGACACGATGGGTAATTCAAATACAAACGTATCCATAACCGTTATCCCGCTTGCAGCATACACCGTCACATCTGTATGAAGCGTAGTTGGCCCGACTGCCGTTGCGACAATATCAAGGGATTGATGATAATCCACCACGGTGCCGCTGAAGACATCGACGTCCCATTCCCAGTTAAACGTTCCGGCGCCTGTCGCTGGGTTCCAGTTCGCAAAATCGAATTTCCAATCGAGCTCCTGGACCGGGATAGAAGCCTCGCTGTTCTTTTCATTCATATAATAGTAGCCGTTTAACAGCCCGTTATCGTCCCTGGCGATATACAGGTGGTCCTGGTAGGAAAAGTCGGTAACGATGTCTTTATAGGTGATTGTCAGCTGATACTCGAAGGCGTTTGCCGGCACGTCCCTCCGGATTTTCAATGTCATGCTGTACCCGAGAACGTTGACGTAATGGTTGGTCCACCATCCTTCAAGGTCCGGACCGTGCCAGGTGCCTTTATAAGGGTTAAATAAATAGCTGCCTGGCGCCAGCGGTTCCTCTACCGTGCCCTGGACCCTGGCAACGTTGCCGATGCCCATTATTGCCGATTGGATGTTCTGGGCTTCAGAAGCCATTGATGCGGGGCTCTGGGCCATGCTTGCGATCAATAACGACATGTTCGTAGCGTCCCCGTCGCTATATGCGTTGTCCTCACAACCGGCGAATGCGCCCGCCATGATAACAGCTGAAATGTAAAAAAGTATTCTTTTTTTGTTCATAATCACACCCTCCTGTAAACATGAATATGAGAAATCCTTTTAACGCTCATTCTTTATCAAAAGGACCGGCTGGATCCTTTTAATACTGTCAAGGTCTCAACTCTTGACCTTCAACATACTCTTAGACGATAGCGATATCGTTTTGGGAAAAAAATTAATGCTGTATTTAAAAATAAGCTCTTTTATTTAATTATACCAGGGGTTGGGATAGCGGGTCGGATTGCCGTGCATGCCGCTCTAGTTGAACGTTTTTCCATCAAATAACCTTCAAGTTTTTTAACTTGTAACCTTAAATTATCCACTAATATATGCTTGCCTTCTAATGATACATTATATATCTTGATCCACGGAGGGGGCCGAGCGGCAGCGCTGGCCCTCCGCAAGGCGGGCGGTGAGGAAAGTCCGAACACCGCAGGGCAGGGTGCCGGGTAACGCCCGGGCGCCGCGAGGCGACGGAAAGTGCAACAGAAAACATACCGCCCCTCGGCTTCGCTCGGGGCATCGTCCGAAGGCTCGGAGCGTCGCTCCGAGCGGAGCCGAGGAGCAAGGGTGAAATGGCGAGGTAAGAGCTCACCGCGCCCGCAGTAATGCGGGCGGCACGGCAAACCCCACCCGGTGCAAGACCAAGTAAGCAGCCGCATGAGAGCGGCCCGCTCCAGGCTGCGGGTAGGTCGCACTGAGCTGCATGGCGACATGCGGCCAAGATAGATTGCCGCATAAACAGAATTCGGCTTATGTCCCCCTCCGCTTGTATTCCATCGGGGCCCCTCGCGAAAGGCGACGGGCCCCGACCATTTTTAGCTGACTATCCGATTAACAGGGATCGCGCGCAAATGGAGCAATAAACATGGGCGAACCGCCATATATAGAAATATTTTCTTGATTTTTTCCGCTTACTCTGCGTATCATAATATTGTGAGTATTTGAGCGAAGGCACACCAGGGAAGGAGGTGCTTATGAAAAAGATAGTGATAGCGGCTGTAGCGCTTCTGTTCTTTGCTTCAACGGGCGTGTTGTACAGCCTGAAAAAATCTGATTTCCAGGTGATCGAGGTCTTGGTATGCGAGGAGGGCGTGAATCTCGCCGAGATGATCGCGAAGGTGAGCGTCAACCGCGAGGAGCTGCTCGTGGTGAGCTACTGTTCGTGCGAGGGGATCGATCCGAGCTTCAAACCATCGGTAAAGAAAACCCCGTGCGACCCGCCGAAGGACATGGTATATTCCTGCACCTGCGTCGGTAAAACGCACTATTGACGGATGCCGCCCGCCGGATGAAACTGCCGGCTACCTTAACATTCTGAAAGGCTGGGACTATGGATAGAAACAGAAAACTCCTGATTTCCATACTGGCGCTGCTGGTGCTCTCGGCGGTCATCGCGATCGTCGATATCAGCATGAACATGCAGCAGAAGCGGAGCGCCGCCATCTCGCTTCGGGGGCCCCAGTTCGGACCGGGGGTCGGCATCGTACGGATCGAGGGACCCATCCAGATGGCCGGCGCCGCGTCGCCGTTCGGCGGCATGAGGGGGGCCGAGAGCGTTATCCGGCGGCTTGACGACCTGGAGCGCAACAGCGACATCATGGCCGTCGTCGTTCGGATCAATTCGCCCGGCGGCACGGTCGGGGCCTCTCAGGAGATATACGAGAAGCTCTGGAAGCTCAGGAAGAATAAAATACATCTGGTCGCATCCATGGGCGAGATAGCCGCGTCGGGCGGCTACTACGTGGCGTCGGCCTGCGACTATATCGTGGCCAACCACGGCACCATCACAGGCTCCATCGGCGTTATCGCGGTCTCGCCGAACATCCGCCGCCTCTTCGAAAAGATTGGCATTGACATGAACGTGATCAAGAGCGGCCGGTACAAGGACATCCTTTCCTCTTTCCGCGACATCAACCCCGAGGAGCGCCGCATGATCCAGGAGATCATCGATTCGTCGTACCGCAAGTTCCTGAAAGACGTGGCGAAGGGGAGGAGCATGAGCGAGTCGGACATCGCCCCCATCGCGGACGGCAGGGTGCTGAGCGGCGAAGCCGCCCTCAGGTACAAGCTCGTAGACCAGCTCGGCACCTTCGAGGACGCGATCGACAAGGCCCGTCAGATGGCCAAGCTCTCGGAGGACGCCCCGGTGTACGAGGACGCCGGGTCGCCTTTCGAGCAGTTGATGTTCGGCATGAAGCAGGTGTTCGGGGGAGGGTCGGTGCTGGAGCGCAACATCAGGGGCCTTGAGGACGAGGGCGCCGCCATGATCGAGTACCGGTACCGCCCATGATTGTGACCGAGCTGAAATTGCTCCGCTGGGCGGACCTCTTTCTCAACGCCCTCATTGACCCGCGGGCGCTCTACCGCCAGATAGCCCGGAGGGAGCCGAAGGCCTTCGCCCTCAGCTTCGTCGTGCCCGCCGCCGTCGCGGCCTTCAACATCCTGACGCTCTCGCTGCTCGGGAAAGAGACCGGGTTTTTCTATTACAAGATCACCTACGGGTGGATCCTCGTGTTTCTCTACGAGGCGCTGATAGCACTGCTCTCGGCCGCGCTCATGGACATGGCGGCGCAGTTCTTCGGGTACCGGGGGAACATCCGTGATTTTATTACCCTGGTCAATTTCTCCCTGTTCCCGAAAATTTTCATCCTGCCGCTGGTATATATATTCAGGATCTTCAATTTCGCGCCGCTCTTCTTTTACACATTCTTCTCAATGGCGCTCCTGGTCTGGTCCGCGCTCATCGCCATCCAGGCGATATCCGAGATGCAGCCGGCCGGCCTGGGGCGGGCGACGCTGATCTACCTCTTTCCCCTTCTGCTTGTGGGGACGGTGCTGTTTTTCATGTTCATACTTCTCGTTATCTGCGGGGTCGGCTACCTGGCCGGGTGAAGCTATCGGTCGGGCGAGATTTTTTTGGCCACCGTCAGGGAGATGAAATAGAGGAGTGTGCCCGCCGTCACCATGGTGGCGCCCGCCGGCATATCCAGGATGTAGGACAGGAACAGCCCCCCGACCATGACGGTCGTCGCGAACAGGACCCCCGATAGAATGACCTTCCGGTAGTCCCTCGAGATCAGGAGCCCGAAGCTCGCCGGGAGCACGACGAGCGCAGAGACCAGGATGATGCCGACGATCTTGATGCTGATGACAATGATCCCGGCCAGGAATACCAGGAGCGCGGTGTCCAGCGCTCCGGTCCTGACGCCGCTTACCGCTGCGACCTCCTCGTCCATGGTCATGAAGAGTATCCTCCGCATGAAGATGACGATGAACGGCGTGAAGGCCAGGAGCGCCGCCAGTGCGATGTGCGTATCGGCCGCGGTTACCCCCAGGATGTTCCCGAAGAGGTAGCTCATCAGGTCGAAGGAATAGCCCTTCTTGAGCGAGAGGAAGATCGCGCCCAGGGCCATGGAGAACGAGAAGAAGATGCCGATGCCGATGTCGAACGATATCTTCCCGTGGCGGACCAGCTTTCCGATCAGGATGGCCGAGGCCACGCAGAAGGCGAGGGAGGTGAGAAAGGGGTCTATTCCCAGAAGTACGCCGAGGGCGACCCCGCCGAAGGCGGTGTGCGCGATGCCGGCCCCCAGGAACGACATTTTACGCATCACGACGAAAAACGAGAGGATACCGAAGAGGGCTCCGAGCAGAATGCTCATGACAAGGGCGTTCCGGAAAAACTCGAGCTGGAAGAGTTCCGTCATTCATCCTCCCGGCATGTGTCGCAGTTTTTATCGTGGCTGACGTAGAGGACGTTTTTGCCGAACACGCCGGCAAGCGCCCTGTTGGAGAGGCAGTCTGCCGGCTTCCCGTGAAAATGGAGTTTGGTCTTGAGGCACGCCAGCCGGTCGACGATGTTCGAGATGGCGCCGATGTCGTGGGAAACCATGACGATCGTGAGGCCCATGGAATTGCGGAGCCGCAGGAGCATCTGGTAGAAGTTGTCCTGGGCGATGGCGTCCAGCCCCGTGGAGGGCTCGTCCAGAAGGAGTATCTTCGGCCGCACCGCTATGGCGCGGGCGATCAGAACCCGCTGTTTCTGCCCCTCGGACAGGCTCCCGAAATGGCGTCCGCGATGGGCCGACATCTCCACCGCCTCCAGCGCCCGGTCGATCTCCTCCCGGTCCCGGCGGTCCAGGCGTTCGAATATCCGCTTGCCCGCATGGAGCGCCATAGCGACCACGTCGAAAGCGCTGACGGGCATAGCCCGGTCGTCGCTGGTTTTCTGGGGAAGGTAGCCGATCGAACCGGGCGGCGCCTTTCGGGGAGGCCCGCCCAGCAGCGTCACGCTTCCCCTGAATGGCTCCTTGAAGCCCATAATGGTGCGGAGGAGCGTGCTCTTGCCGCTGCCGTTGGGTCCCACGATGGACATGATTTCACGCGCGCGGACCGCGAGACTGACGTCCTCGAGTATGATCGAGCCGTTGTACCGGACCCAGACGTTTTGTAATGATATCACCCTGTTTTCCATGCGCCGTGCCCGTTACCTGAGCGCGCCGGCAAGCGCCTTCGCGTTATAGAGCATGAGCTTGAGGTAATCCGAGCGGCCGCCGTCGGCGGGGTTGCCTATGCCGTCGAGCATCACGACGTTCCCATTGATTTCGCGCGCCAGGGCTCGCGCCTGTTCGCCCTCGGACCCGAGACCGACCGCGATGGCCGTCACGCCTTCCCGTCTCGCCTGTTCCACCATTTCCTTGATGGAGCGTACGGACGCCTTGTCGCTGCCCTCCCGCTGAACGGTGCCCGCTATTGTGAGGCTGTAATCGGCGGCGAAGTAATTCCACGATTCGTGCCACTGGATAAACGATTTGTTTTTCTTGCCCGCGAACAGGGCGCGTATTTCGCCGTCGAGACGCTTCAGCCTGGCGGCATAGGCCGAGAAGTTGCGCCGGTAGTGCTCCCCGTTGGCCGGGTCGCGCTCCTCCATGTACTGCGCAACGCGCCCCGCTATTGTTTTCGCTTGCCTGACGCTGAGCCAGATATGGGGGTTCTGGTCGGGAGCACCGTCCTTCGCGCCGGCGAGCAGGTATCGACGGGACGCGGCCGGCGACAGGTAGCGCTCGATCCACCCGTCGAAATTTTTTGTCACGCCTATGAAGAGTGAGGCCTTTCGGAGGTTCCGGGCCACCGACGGCCTGGGCTCGAAGGTATGGGGATCGGCGCCGGCGGGCACGGCGTAAAAAACCGCAGCCTTTTCGCCGCAGATGTTGCGTGCGATATCGTACATCGGAAAAATCGAAACGGCCACGGTGACCGGCCGATCCGGGTTCTCCGGCTTCTTGCCGCAGGCGGGAAGGACGCAGGCGATTGCGATGGCAAGGAGTATGATGAAGGTGCGTATTGTTGTCATGGTTACATCAGAAAATTCACCCTTCGACTTCACTCGGGGCGATATACTTTTCGAATTCGCGGGATCGTAGACGGATTTTAATTTCATCATGATTTAACCACATCCCTGTGAATTATCTTCTACAAACCACTCTTAAAACGTCCACGGCAAGGCGCCCCCCATCCCCCCACAGGGGGGCTTTACCAGAATGAAATCTTCACCCTGAGCGCCCCCTCCGGGGGGTGGGGGGCTTGAAATCAGGGAGACAAGGCACGATCGCCTTTGTGTGGCATCACCACGCACTGAATTTATGTATGGTAAGCTACCGGAAGCCCTTTCCCCTGTCAAGACATTGATGCAGCAGGCCGCACCTCCATGGGGTCCGGCCCGGACAGCGGGGCGGGTTGCGGCCGGAACCCGAAATATAAGGCGCGGCCAGTCGACCGCGCTAGTTCCAGTTGGCGGGTGTATGTGGCAAGGCCTATTCCTGGGGCTTTTTGAACTTGGAGAGGGCCTTGTCGAATGCCGATGAAAGGTCGTTGATGGCCTGCTCGGCGCCCCTCCTGATCTCATCCCATCCCTCTCCGCCGACCTTCCTGAGCTCCTTGAGCTTTGCCTCCGCATCCTTTTTTCTGACCTTGAGGTCCGCGGCAGTCTTCTTGTAGTCCTCTTTCATGACCGAGGCGGCCTCACTGCTCTGTTTTTTTAATTCGGCAAGCTTGTTGTCGATCTCGACGATTTTGTCCGCCAGCTGCTGAAGGTAGGTTTTTTTCTCGTTATCCATAGTGGGCTCCTTGAATGTGTTTTGACTGCGAACTATCATTGACCCGATGCCGCTTTCGGCACTGATTCGAGAATGATATTATAGGACCTTCCCCTGATTTTTTTTCAACTAAAATTCGCCTCGGCAATGGATTTTTGGGGAAGTTGACGCGGCCTCCGGGTAAAGAACGTAAAATGCGCGGTTTGGATTATATTTCTCGCGCCGCACCTTCTCGCGTAAGCGCGTATTTTTTTCCACCTATGAGAAAATATTTGACATAACCCGAATTTCCGGGGTCTAATATAAAAACAGGTGGTCGGATATTCGTGAGAACCGATGCGGGATATCCAATCACGGCTGCGAGGAGATAGTGATGATTGTATTGAAAAAAACCTCCGTTATCGTTCTGGCGCTGCTGCTGGGGACCGCGATATCCTTCCCCGCGCAGGCCGGCCCACGGCAGAATTTCGATGCGGCGCTGGTCTACCTCCGGAAGGCGCGCATGACATCCGCCGTGCAGGCGAAGTCGGCCAACCTCACGAAGGCGAAAGAACAGCTCATCCTCGCGAAATATGACAGGGGCGGGTACCGTGCCTCGGCTATGGCGCTCACCACGCAGGCAATAGCGAAAATCGGCGAGTTCAGGCTTGACCGGGCGGACGAGCTGATTGATCTAGCCGTCATGAAGGTCAAGAGCGCCATTCAGGCAATGAGACAGGAGGCCGCCGCGAAGAAGTAAGCAGGGTCAGGGGTGGATTATGAAAAAGGTGCTGATATCGATTCTCGTGTGCGTCGCGATAATAGGAGTCGCCGCGGTCGGAACGAAATTCTTCGGCTGGAAATGCAGCCCCCTTCGCGAGTACCGGGTCAACACGGACAGGCAGATACGCGAGACGCGGGACAGGATCGCGGAGATCGAGAAGGAAAACTCCCGCGACATGAAAAACATTGAGCGCCTGAGGGACCAGTACAGCCGTCTCGGCACGATCTATCTCCAGAAAAGTCTCTGGGATATGGCCATCGAGAGCTTCGAGCGGAGCGTCAAATACGGCGCGACGCCGGGCGTGCTCTATTCTCTCGGCATAGCACACGCGAACCGGGGCGTCGAGCGGGACAGCATGGATGACATCGACAGGGCCGAATCCTACTATAAAAAGGCGCTCGCCATGAAGGATGACCTCAATGACGCGCGCAACGCCCTTGCGATTCTTCTCTTCTACCACAAGGACGAGAAAGACCGGGCGCTTGCCATGGCCGAGGAGGTCGTGGCGCGCGATAAAAATTTCTATATTGCCCGCTTTACGCTCGGGAGGTTCTATTACGAGATGAACAGGCCCGCGCGGGCGCTTTCGGTCTACGAGGAACTCTACGCGGATCTCGAACGCCTCCCTCCGTCGGATATAATAAACGACTACAAGAACCAGTGCCGCGAGAACATTCAGAGAATCATGTCGGAGATGCGCAGGAGCAAGGGCTGAGGGGAATGGCTATCGCCATTCTTCGTCGGGCAGCGGGCGCGGTATCCGCTTGTCCGCGGAAGGCTGTATAAAGCGCTCCTTGAGGATGACAATGTCGACCCGCCGGTTGTACGCCCTGCCCTGGGGCGTGTCGTTGTCGTCAATCGGGCGATACTCGCCGAACGCCACGGCCGAAAGCTGCTTCGGGCTCACCTCGGCCTCGTCAGTCAGGTAATGCAGGACATTGATCGCCCGGGCCGACGAGAGCTCCCAGTTGGTCCGGTAGGCCTCGCGCGCCCTCGCCGGGGTGATCGGCGTGTTGTCCGTATGCCCCTCGATGCGCACGAAGTTGTCGACGTTCCTGATGATCTTGCCGAGCTTCCCGATGATCGGGCGCACCTCGCCCCTGAGGCGGGCCGAGCCCGGGTCGAAGAAGACGTCCCCGCTCAGGGTGATCACCAAGCCCCGCTCGTCCTCGCGGACCCTGACGTACTTCGACTCGATCTCTGGCTTGAAGGCCTCGACGGCCCTCTTCAAAATGCGCGACATGTACTGCTGGCGCTCGGTGCTCGGGAGGGCCGCGATGTTGTGGCCCAGCTCCATCATGTTCCCCTTGGAGATCGATTTGCCGCCGGCCATGATGCCGACGTTGCCCTTGAACGAGGAGAGGACGTAGAGGAACTCGTAGCCTTTTACTATGGTCTCTTCCCCCATCAGCACTATGAAGAAGCAGAGGAGGAGGTTGTTCATGTCGCCCATGGTGAGCATCCACCCGGGGGTTGCTCTGGGCTTTGATTTCGGGCGTTTTTTCACGGCCATCGGTTAGTCCTTGACCTCTTCGGCGAGCTCCGCGCGGGCCGCCGGCGGCATAAAGGTTATCAGCTTGTCCTTGACGATGCGTGGGTTGTCGCCCGACTGTATCGCGAGGACGCCCATGACTATGATCGCGCGGTAGAGCACCTCATCGTTGGTCATGCAGTCCAGGCGCGAGGCGACCGGCTGGAATATAAGGTAACAGAGGACCGCGCCGTAGAAGGTGGTGATGATGGCGACGGCGAGGTATGGGCCGACTGACGCGCGGTCGCTCAGGTTGACGAGCATCATGACGAGTCCCATCAGAGTTCCGATCATACCGAAGGCCGGCGCCCAGGTCGACCAGTCGTCGAATATCCGCTTGTTGTCGTCATGGCGGTTGACCATCTGCTCGACCTCGTTTTCCAGGATGTTGCGAACCAGCTCGGGGTCGGTGCCGTCGACGATGAGCTGCAGGCCCTTTTTCATGTAGGGATCGTCCAGCTCCTCCAGGTCGTCTTCAAGGGCGAGGAGACCCTCGCGACGGGCCTTCTCGGAGAACGACACAATGGTCACGATCAGCTCGCTCAGGTTGTAGCTCTGCGGGAATATCGCGACCCGCATAAAGGTAGGGAGCTTGACGAGCTTTTTCAGGGGATACCCCACCATCAACGCCGCGACGCTGCCGCCGACCGTGATCATCATCGACGGGAGGTCGATGAAGAACAGGAGGCTGCTCTTGGCGAAGAGAACGCCGAGGATCAGGGCCGTGAAACCCCAGACTATACCGATGATCATCCCTACTTGCATTGATAGACCCCTGGTGCGAAAAGTTCTTTTATACCTTTATATTTCGGAATATTTCGCCAATATATCGAATAAAAATAATAATTTTATGCCGGGAAAAGACCCGTGAATACATCGATTTTAACGCCCTCAGGATACTAAATAAGTGTAAAATGTCAAGAAATAACGTGATATTGACCCACCCGGGCATGGGAATCCCGTTTTCTGCCGGTGGCATGGGTTTCCGGCCGGACTCACCGGCCTCATCGTTAAAGAAATATGAAGGGGCAGTTTCGAGGAGTGATCGGCGACCCGATTCTCCACTGTATCAGCAGGGGAGGGCTTCATCCGGAACAAACGGGCCGTTGGCAGGAACAGGGAGCTCGCGGACATAGGCGCGCTGACAGACCGAGCTGGAGCTGAACAGCGATGTCGTTCCCCGGCAGCAAAATGGGGTTGACAGTAAATAATTTGACGATACACTCAATTAATTATTATAATGGGAGTCTGACATGAAAAATACTATTGTCTTGCTTGTTTCTGCATTGATGATGCTTTCACTTGTTTCATGCAAAAAAAAGGTTGAAGGGAAAAAAGCGGATGCAACCGCTTCCGGGTTTTATTGCTGTAAGGAAAAAAAATGTGATTGCACGATAAAAGGTGACGCCCTTACCGTCCGGTGTACAAAAACAAAGCCCCATACTTTTATGTGGAATGAGAAGGTAAAAGGCTATACCGCCTCGACGGCCGAGTGGGTTATTAAATTGCTATATGTTAATAATAACTTTCTGGTGTATTTATGCAATGGATCTTTTTCTGAATGTGAGGAGACTGAAGTCTATACAAGGTGCAAATGAGGGGGAACGAAATATTCATCAATAGTCATGCCAATTGGTGAGGGAATACTGTTTTTCACGCGATGAAATCTTGAAACATCCAGTTGAAATGAAGCACGGGAAATTTATTTCATGCCGCGCTTTTATTTCACTCTCATGATCAGAAGAGACGCCGGTTGTCCGGTGCTCACTAAGAAGGCCATTTCTGAATTGAAATCACTCGATTTATGCGGGCTAAAAATGACACGGCCCAAACTGAAAAGTTTGGGCCGTGTCGTGATTTGCGGGGCTGACGAGACTCGAACTCGCGACTCCCTGCGTGACAGGCAGGTACTCTAACCAAACTGAGCTACAGCCCCTCTTTTTGCGAAATACATCAAACTACATGGCTGTTTTATGTCAATACAATTTTTTTGCAATTAATAACCTTAACAATGAGAAAATTTTGTTTTCCCGTTTAATTGTAGTGTATATTGGTATAATATATTTGAAAGGAGGAGCTCTCTCTTTCCGGGAATTCCTATTGACAGGGAAGAGGGGCTTTTTGATAGTTAAATCATGAAGAAAACAGTCACGAAAAAGCGCGAGAAGCCCGTAACTCATGAAATCATATATTACGGCCATGAGACCCTGAAAAAGGTGGCCGATGAGGTCATGAATATCGACGGTCCGGTCGTGGAGCTGATCGACTCCATGTTCAACGTGATGTACCGGTCGAAAGGGATCGGCCTGGCGGCTCCCCAGGTGAACGAGTCGCTCAGGATTATAACCGTGGACGCCTCGGACGACACGAAAAGCGTGATCGTGGAGCTGGTCAATCCGGTGATTAAAGAGTTTTCCGACGAGGATGGGCCGTACGACGAGGGATGCCTTTCCCTGCCGGGACTCACCGGCGAGGTCTTCAGGCCGTTGAGGCTGATGGTCGCCGGCTACAATCGGGACGGCAGCGAGGTCGAGTTCGAGGCGGACGGCCTGCTGGCGCGGGTCATCCAGCACGAGGTCGACCACCTGAATGGCATCCTCTTCATCGACCGCCTCGAGGACTACATGCGCAACGAGATGAGGCCGGAGCTTAAAAAAATCAAGAAGCTTAACAAGCGGTCATGAAGGTCGGATTTTTCGGCACGCCGGAGCTCGCGGCCCGCGTCATGGCTGACCTGGCGCGGCTCCACGACATCGTCTTTGCCGTCACCGCCGAGGACAAGGCCGCGGGCAGGAACCGGGAGCTCCGGGCCTGTGAGGCGAAGAGCGAGGCCCTCAGGCTCGGCATACCGGTGCTCCAGCCGTCACGGCTCAACGACGGCGTTTTCATGGAAGCGATTCGCGGCCACGCGGCGGATATCTTCGTGGTGGTGGCTTACGGGAGCCTCATACCGCGCGCCGTGTTCGATCATCCCCCGCTGGGGACCCTCAACCTTCATCCTTCACTGCTGCCGAAATACCGGGGCGCGGCCCCGATCCAGTGGGCTCTGATAAACGGCGAGGCCGAGACCGGCATTACCGTACAGCTCATCAACGAGAGGCTGGACGCCGGCGATATCGTTCTTCAGCAAACCGTTCCCCTGACCGGGGACATGAACGCGGCGGGCCTGAACGAGATTGTCATCTCACGCGGCGCCGCTCTCCTCGACGAGGCGATTCGCCTCCTCGCCTCGGGGAACGCGGTCCCGGTGAAGCAGGACGAGTCAAAGGCCACCCACTGCGGCAAGATAGACCGCGGCGTTGCGGAAATCGACTGGGGGAAGCCGGCGCACGATATCCATAACCTGGTGCGGGCGCTCAACCCGAAGCCCGGTGCCTTTTCAACGTTCAGGGGCGAGAACATCAAGATATGGAAGACCTCCCTGCCCAGCGGCGACCTGCCCGGCGGCGCGGTGCCGGGGGGCATCATCCGCCATCAAAAAAAGAGGCTCCTCGCCGGAACCGGGAGCGGGTACATCGAGATACTATTGCTTCAGCCGGCGAACAAGAAGGTCATGGACGGCCTCTCCTTCATCAACGGCTACCGCCTGGCGCCGGACGACCGGTTCGAGTGATCAGGCCCTACCGTCCGCCCGGCGCGCCCGCGGCTCATCCATCCCCGTATCCGTACGGGTTTATAAAACCGGTCGACAGCCGTGTGAAATCGTGATACGCTCGCGTCCGATAACGCCGAATCCGGGATGTCCGCCTCCCGATACGGCACTGCACAGGGGTAGCTATGAAAATGCTCGTCACCGGCGCGACCGGGTTCATCGGTTCGGTACTGGTAAGGGAGCTTGTTAAAAAGGGGCATGCCGTCAGGGGGATGGCCATGCCGGGCGAGGACACGTCGTCGATCGAGAAGCTCGGCGTCGAGGTCTTTCGGGGGGACCTCACCGTGCCGATGACCCTCATCGGCATCTGCAACGGCATCGATACCGTGTTCCACTGCGCCGCGCGGGTGACAGACTGGGGTTCAAAAAAAGAGTTCTACGCCGCGATATACAATGCCACGGAAAATCTTATAAAAGAAGCTGCGGGGAAAGCCTCCCGGTTTGTGTATATAAGCTCGATAGCGGCCCTCGGCCTGGGGCGCCACATGAAGGGCCTCACCGAGGCGGACACGGCCGAGAAGTCGGGCGTGCCGTACAACGACGCCAAGCTTGATACGGAGAAGCTCGTGACGGAGTATCACCGGGACGGCCTCATCGCCGCCACCATCGTGCGGCCGGCGAACGTCACCGGCCCGGGGAGCGTATGGGTGCGCGACGTGGTGGAGCGGCTGATGAGCATTACCGGCATCCCCCTCTTCGACGGCGGGAAATACAACTCGAGCTTCGTGTACGTGGACAGCCTGGTCGACGGCATTGTCCGGGCCGGCACCATGGACATCGCGAAGGGGAAGCTCTACCATGTGCGCGACGACTGGGCCGTGACCTGGAAGGAGTACCTCACCGACCTCGGCTCATACGTCGGCAAAAAGCCGCGGGGTAACATTCCCTTCGTCCTCGCCTGGTACGCGGGCATGGTGATCGAGCTGCTCCTCACGCCCCTCGGCATTCGCCCGCCGCTGACGCGGCTCGTCACCGGCACCATGGGAAGGGACAACGATGTGGACAACTCTCTGGCAAAACGAGAGCTCGGGTGGAAGACGACCGTGCCCTACCGCGATGCAATGGAAAAGACGTTCGAATGGGTACGTGAGCAGTTCGGCGCGCGGCGCGGGTAGGGCGGCCAATTTTTTATTCTGCGCCGCATATTGTTATTGCTATTTTTTCAATTTTTAATCATACAGGGGAAGGGCGCGGCATGCCGCGCAGCATGGTTTCCTGCCAGGAGGTGATAGTCATGCTGCTCGAAGATATCCTGTCGGATTCTCATTTCAGGGAGCGCGTGCAGGGCATAGCCCTTGATGCGCGCAAAAGGCTTGGGGTCGATCTCCCGGTGCACCAGCTCGGCGTGGTGGTCCCCGACGCCGTGGCCGCATCCGCCGAGCTCGAAAGGGCGGGGATACGGCCCTTCCTCCTTCTGGGCGGGTCCGCCAGGCTCTGGAAGGAACGGGGTGGAGAGCGGACGATGACGAGCCGCATCGGTTTCGGGTACCGGGACGGCATCGAGATCGAGCTCCTCGAGCCGGGGACCGGCTCCGATTTTTATCGGCGGAGCCTTGACGCGAAGGGGAGGCCGTACATCCAGCACCTCGGCTTCCTGGTGCGCGACGTGGACGAGTGGGCGAAAAAACTGGAAGACGGCGGGTGCCCGATATACGTGCGCGGGAGGCTCAGGACGGGTCCGCTCCGCATCGAGTTCGCCTACATGGACACGGAACAGGAGGCGGGACTGATCCTCGAGTTCATCTGCCACAGGCTTTTCGGCATACGGATCAAGCCGCCGGTATGGTTCCAGCAGTTCCTGGGGTTCGTAGAGAAGAAGAGCGGGAAGCGTTGGATTGAAGTATGATTTGTCCCTTGACAGCTGGATCATAATCCCCCTAAATCCCCCAGAGGGGGATGTGCCTTCACCCCCGCCCACTGAGTGACAGGATGTCACGAATGCAGCAGCGTACAGGATGTACAAGCTGCTGCCTCCCACAGGGAGAGGGGAGAGGATATCATATACATTTTCTTTAAGCCCCCCTCTGGGGGGTCGGGGGGGAGGGGGATTATAAAACAGAATGGAGAGGCCAATGAACGAAAAACTCCTGACCATGTCGGGCAAACAGATGGCGGAGATGATCCGCAAGGGCACGCTCACCTCCCGCGAAGCGGTCGAAGCGCATATCGAGCGGATACAGAAGGTGAATCCCTACATCAACGCGGTCGTGAAGGACCGGTTTGAGGATGCGCGGAAGGAGGCGGACGCCGCGGACCGGAAGGTGAAATCATCAAAGGGGAAAAATCTTCCTCCCTATCACGGCGTTCCCTGCACCATCAAGGAAGCCTACGCCTTCGCCGGTATGCCGAATACATCCGGGCTGATGGCGAGGAAGAACATTGTCGCGAAAGAGGACGCCACGGCCGTCGCCCGCCTCAGGAAGGCGGGCGTCATACCGCTCGGGGTCACCAACGTCCCGGAGCTCTGCATGTGGGTCGAGACCAATAACCTGATATACGGAAGGACGAAGAATCCCTACAATACCCGCCGCATCGCGGGCGGCAGTTCGGGCGGGGAGGGCGCCATCATAGGCGCCGGCGGCTCGCCCTTCGGCCTCGGGTCGGACATCGGCGGGTCAATCAGGATGCCGTCGTTTTTCAACGGCGTATTCGGGCACAAGCCGACGGGCGGGCTGGTCGCCGGGACCGGCCACTACCCGATGGCGGAGAACGATGCGGCGCGGTACTGCACCTACGGCATCCTTTCGCGCCGGCCCGAGGACCTGATGCCCCTCATCAAGATCATCGCAGGCCCGGACGGCAAAGACATGTCCTGCCTGCCGTTCAAGCTGAAAGAACCCTCAGATTTTTCGCTTAAAGGGAGCACGGTCGTGTATATTGAAAGCAACGGCATGTTCCGGCCGAGCGCCGATTTGCGGGCCGCGCAGCGAAAATGTGCGGACCTATTCGAGAAGAAGGGGGCGCGCATCAGGGAGATACGGAACCCGAAGCTCAGGTACTCGTTTCTGATATGGTCGGATATGCTCTCGGCCGCTTCTGCCACGCCGTTCGGAGTGATGCTCGGCAACGGGAAGATGCTCAACCTGCCGCTGGAATTTTTGAAGTGGCTGTTTCGCGCGTCCGATCACACCATTCCGGCGATAACGCTTTCCTTCCTCGAGGCGGTCAACAAGAAGGCAAAGGGCATGGTGAAGAAATTTGTGGCGATGGGGCACTCGCTGAAAGAGGAGCTGGTCTCGGAGATCGGCCGGAACGGACTTCTTCTCTATCCGTCCTACCCGACGCCGGCGCCCCTTCACAACAAGCCGCTCATGACGCCGATGCACTTCGCCTACACCGCGATATTGAACATAATGGAATTCCCGGTGACGCAGGTTCCGCTGGGGCTTAACGAGAAGGGACTCCCCCTCGGCGTTCAGGTTGCCGCCCTTCACGGCAATGACCACATGACCATCGCCGCGGCCGGTGAGCTTGAGAAGGCGTTCGGCGGGTGGGTCCCGCCCTGGAATAAATAACTGTAGAAGGCGGGGCCCGCGTTTCACGCGGGCCCCGCCTTCTACTAATCCTTTTTCTTCTTCATCTTGTCGAACATGCTCCTGATGCCCTGCACCAGGGTTTTGGGCTTCGTCTTCTGGTCGCCGCCGATGACCCTGCCGGACTTTTCGAAATTGTCGCCGTATTTCTTCCTGAAATACTCGAGCCGTTCTTCAGGCGTGGCGTCTCGTGAGATTCCCGGTTTCCTTTTTTTATCATGCTTTCGGTCGTGCTTCCTGTCCTTCTCCGGTTTCGCCTGGGGGGCGCGCGGTGCGGCTGTTTCCGCCTGCGGCTTTTTGCCGCGTCTTCTCCGCCGTTTATTCCTGGCCTGCTGGGCTCCGGCGTCCGCCGCGCCTTTTTCCGGCGACGGGGCCTGGGCGGGCCGCTGACCCTTCTGACGGCTGTCCTGGCGCTGTTCTCCCGCTTTCGCGCGGGTCTGTCTGGTTTCGCCGCCGGAGTCCGACTTCGCATGGTCGCGCTGCGGCGCTTTCGCGGACGGGCGGTTCCTGTCGCGGTCCTGCCGGTCGCGGCGGCGTTCGCCCGGGCGCGCGGCGCGCCGTTCGCCCCTCGGCTCCCTGCGGCCATGGATCGGCGCGCCCGTCGCCTCGACAATGAGATTTTCATCAGCCCATTTCACCGGGATCTTCATGCCGATCAGCTTTTCGATCGGCGCGAGGTTGTACACGTCTTCCTCCGAGGCCAGGGAAATGGCCTTGCCGCTCTTGCCGGCACGTGCCGTCCTGCCGATGCGGTGGACGTAGTTCTGGTTGTCATCCGGAAGGTCGTAGTTGATCACCATGTCGAGATCCTCGATGTGAAGGCCGCGGCCCGCCACGTCCGTGGCGACCAGTATCTCGGTCTTGCCATGCTTGATAGCGTCGATGATCTTGAGCCGCTTTTTCTGGGGAAGGTCGCCCGATATGTAGTCGTTCTTCACCCCGTTGGCCGCAAGACGGCGCGAGACCCGTTCGGCCGTCCGCTTCATGTTGGTGAAAATGAGGACGCTCTTCGGCTTCTCCGCGCGGAGGATCCCGAGGAGGAGATTGAATTTCTCCTCCCTCCCTACGTGGTAGAGCTCCTGCGTGATCAGGTCGACCGTCAGGTGTTCCGGGTCTATCTCGATCTCGACCGGCTCGTTCATGTATTCCCAGGCCAGGTGCTTGACGCGCTGGTCCAGGGTCGCGCTGTAGAGCATGGTGAGCCGCCGGTCGGCAGGCACCATCCGCTTGAGCATGTAGCGGATGTCGGGTATGAAGCCCATGTCGAACATCCGGTCGGCCTCGTCGATGACGAGTATCTCGAACTTGAGGAAGTCGATCTTTCCCGACTTCTGGTAGTCGATGAGCCGCCCGGGCGTGCCGATGTAGAGGTTGAGGTCCCCCCTGAGGAGCTGGTCCTGCGTCGCGTATCCCACGCCGCCGTAGAAACAGCCGATCTTCAGGCCGCAGTGTTTGCCGAGGACCCGCGCGTCCTGCTCCACCTGGACGGCGAGCTCCCGCGTCGGGGTGAGTACCAGAGCCCTTTTGTGGCGGTAGTTCTCCCCGGTCAGGAAAAGATTGAAGATGGTGATAAGAAAGGCCGCGGTTTTGCCCGTGCCGGTCTGCGACTGCACCATGACATCGGTGCCCGCGAGGGATTTCTGGAAGGTCGACGCCTGCACGGGCGTGCACTCTGTAAATCCGGCGTCCTCGATGCCGCGCATGACGGATGGATTAAGGTTTAATTCTGTGAATAGCATAGTCTCCTTGTGCTGCAGTGTAATTAATATCTCCTCATTCTGCTTTTCGGTATTATTGTCAATACAATTATTTTTTTGCCGCGGCCATATGTCACATCGACTTCCGGGGCGGTGATTGCATCTGCCGCGCCCCGGGTTTCGCGCGGGACCGGGTGCGCAGAATATTTATTGACAAATATCTTACAATTGGCCCATACTATATTGGATTTTCCTGCGGTGGCTCGCGGACGGAACGATAACGATGATTTTCAATGGTCCGGGGCTCCGATTTGCTCCGGCCGGGACTATGGGATTGCACACAGACACGTACGATGACGATGAAATCGCCAGGGAAAAGCGGAAGGCCCGGGAACTGCGCCGGACAGCCTGGTGGCGGAAAAAGATCGCGTCGGGCGTCTGCTTCTACTGCGGCAGGAAGGTCCGTCCCGGTGACCTGACCATGGATCACAGGATTCCCCTTGGACGGGGCGGCACGTCGGACCGGATCAACATAGTCGCCGCCTGCAAGGAGTGCAATAATAAGAAGAAACACCTTCTCCCGACGGAATGGGAGGAATACATGAGTTCGTTGAAGTCAAAATAGGATGACGGTATGGCTGAGAAGATGGAACAACTGAGGAGCGGCCAGGTCCTGTTCGCGCAGGGCGAGAAGCCGACCGGCCTGTATATGCTGAGCGAGGGGACGGTTGAAATACTCTCCGCCTCCGACGAGTATGACGGGCTGGACCGGGGCATCATCATGTCCCGGAGCAAGCGGGTCGGCATTCTGACCGGCAAAACGCTTCTCTCCGGCTTTTCACCGCATCTCAACGGGCCGTACACCCGGAGCATCCGCGCGGTCACCGATGCCTCCCTGACCAGGTATACCCTTCCGCCCGGGGGCATCCAGGGCTACGCCGATTCCGACCCGGCGCAGGCGCTCAACATACTACGCCACCTGTACAACAACATCAGGGCGGTCAGCGGCACCGTCGCCCGGTACGCCAAGCTCTACCAGACCGCATGCATGATGTCCGACAACATGGGGCTGATGTACAAGGAGCTGTCCGAGACGAACACATGCGAGCGCCTTCACCGGAGCGCGGAGGAGACGCACCGGAAATTCAGGGCGAAGGGGGGAGGCTGCCCCTCGCTGTTCGGGGCCCGGTTTCTGGTGACCGATAACAGCTCGTTCCTCGGCAAAGCCTATCGACTCCCGGAGGCGGCGCAGGAACAGCCGAACACGAAATTCGACGATTTTATTTTGAAAACCATACAACTCGAGCAAAAGGTGGTGGTCCCCATGTTCAAGGCGGACCCGACCATGGCGTCGAGCATGTACGACGGCCTTACGGAGAGCTTCACCGCGACCCTTGACCGCATCGAGAAAATCGGGCATTTCGCCGACAAGGAGCTGTCCATTCTCTTCGGAGACGCGGACAGCTGGGCCTCCTACCTCATCGACGCCGGCGGTATCGGGGAGTGGGAACGGAGCGGCAAGTGCGAGCCTGAATTCGTGAAGAACCTTCTGTCGCTTCTGGTAAAGGTGAACGGCCTGTACGAGGAGCTCACCGGCAGGAAGATGACCGCCCTGTTCCCTTCTATCCGGCGGATACACCAGTACTATTCCTCCGGGAAATCGGGGGGCGAGGCGGCGTCGAAGGCCGAGGCCCCGGCGGTCATATCAAGCGGGGCGCTGAACAAGTCGATCCAGCAGATATTCGAGTTCGCCGTGGTGCAGAGGGACTTCAAGACCCGTTTCCTCAAACTCCTGAACGAGTTCAAGAACGCCAAGAACCCGTTCAACACCGAGCAGGAGGGGCGGAAGCTGCGGCGGCACATCACCTCCCTCTACTGGGACCTGTACAAGCAGACCTACATACGGAGCATGAGCGAGACGGCCGTGCCGCGGCCGGTGCAGATGATGCTCAATTTCGGCTTCCTTGACGAGGGGCTTCTGGAGGAGCAGCAGGTGGCGGACCTCACCGAGCTCTCGCGCTTAAGGGAGAAGAGCAGGGAGATCCCGGTGCTCATGGAGACCGAGTTCCTTTCGATGATCTATGAGGGAAAGGTCGAGCCGAGCATCACCGAGATGGGACTCAACTATCAGGGCTACCTGGACGACCTGGAAAAGCGGCGGAGCAAGAAGGAGCGGGAGGACGCGCGGAAGGTAGACGAGCACATGGCCAAGACCATATACGAGATCGGACAGCGCCTGGCCACGACCGCGGCGATCTGCTCCGGCTCGACCGCGACCGCCTTTCCCATCCTCACCTCGCTCATGGTGCGGGGGAGCCTCAAGCAGCTCTACACCTACAAGAAGAACGTGGAATCGATCGCGAAGGAGATCCGGGACATAGATTTTTCCGTGTTTTACCGGGAGACCGTCCTCAAGATGGGAGAGGCCCGTGAGATCATTCAGGAGGAGGTGGTCCCCTATTTCATCCTCCTCCCCATCTTCGGCAGCAGAACCCTTCTCTGGCAGGACATGACCGGGACAAACAAGAGGAGCCGGGGGAGGATCGTGGTCCCCGTGTTCTTCATCGGCGACCTGACGCGGAGCCTGGTCCACACCTTCGCCAGCTTCCGGTGGGAGCTGAACCGGGACATCAAGGGCGCCATGTGGGCCGACCCGATCGACGGCGGCGTCACGGGCGAGTATTTCGATTACGTCAACAACTTCAAGAAGAATACCAAGCTCTCAGTGGAGGCCAAGGAGAAGATCGACGAGCGGTTCCGCAGCGTCAGGAATAACCGCGACCGGTTCGCCGACGACTACATCCAGTGGGTCCTCTACGAGAAGGACGGCATCATGAAGCTCAACAACGTGGTGCGCGAGATGTTCTTCCGCCACATCCCGTTCCGCAAGGACCTGCGCGAGAAGCTGGAGGCGATGCCCGCCTTCACCCAGCCCGCGACCCGGTACAAGAACGTGCACAAGCGCGAGGTGGAGGCCTACGAGCGTAAGTTCAAGAAGTACCATGACGAGCACGGCCAGCTTCCGGAGGAGCTGCGGAAGTTTTTCGAGTTTCTTAACCTGTGACCGTTTTTGCTCACATCACTCTCTTTTTTGCCGCCGGCCCGGGATGATGGAGTTTTTTCTATAACGGGAAATAAGCGATGAATGCAATATCCTTTCTCGCCAGCATGGCCTGGGCCGTATATCTTTTCCTCGGTTTTCATGTTATACGGCTTGACGCCAGGTCCGCGGTCAACCGGCTGTTTTTCCTCGTCTGCCTCGGCATGGCGCTCTGGGCCGCTTTCGCGTCGCTCGCCTTTTCCGCCGATACGAAAGAGCAATTCCTGCTCGGGTTTCAGCTGGGCAGCCTCTTCAACATCATTTTTTATCCGCTGACCGTGCACTTCTGCCTGGCCCTTACGAGATTGATTCCCCTGCGTCCCCTGGTGTATGCGGCAATATACGTCCCGGCCCTCCCCATTTTTTACCGCACCGCCACGGGCAACATCCTTTTCAAGGATTTCGTGAAGGTGGGGGACTACTGGGAGTTTCTGCCCGACTACGGCTCTCCCTGGCTGGTGTATGTCGCCCTCTATTATTTCACATGCATGATGGTCGGGGCGATATGCTTCATCATCTGGACCAGGAGGGCCGCGACGAACAAGCAGCGGAAGCAGGGAAGGATAATCGCGACGGCGATGCTCATATCGATCGTTATCGTGACGACTGACGAAATATTCCTGTCCAAGCTGGATTTTTACAATACGAAGGCGGTCTCTCCCATACTCTTCATCATCTGGATGGGGGGGATCTGGTACGCCATGGTTCGGCACCAGTTTTTGAAGATAACGCCCGCGGTGGTGAGCGAGTGCATCATCGCGAACATAGACGAGTCGTTCATCCTCATGGACAATGAATTCAGGATTATACGGGTAAATCAGGCGGCCGAGCGGCTCCTGAACGCGGATCGAAAGGAGCTCCGCGACCGTAGTTTCTCCGAGTTCGTCACAGAAGAGAGCATCATGGCCGAAATGGAGCGAATGCGCGGGGGCGAGTTCGAAAGCATGTCATGCCGCATGCATTTCAGGGTCAAAAACGGCGAACCCGTTTTCATGGACACAAGGATGAAAATGGTTAAAGACAGTCACGGCGATACCATAGGCGTCATGGTCATCGGCAAGGAAGTCAGGGGATTGAAATGCTTCAGGGAGCATTTTCACGTGACCCCGCGGGAAGCGGAGGTCATCAGGCTCGTTGTGGAGGGGTTTTCAAGAAAAGAGATCGCCGGGCGCATGGGCCTCTCCGAAGAGACCGTCAAGACCCATATCACCAGTGCCTACAACAGGCTGGGCGTCAACAACAGGATGCAGCTGTTAAATCTCCTTAAAGAGTACAACATGGTGTCAGAGCAGCCCGGCGACAGGACCGTGGTCCTGCTCCGATGAACCGTGTGTATATGGTTACTCTGACCCCGTGGTCTATCGAGTTTGCTCTGACCCCATCACAACCCATTATGTTATTGAACACAACGCGGCGAATGTGCATAAAAAACTGATTTTTGCTCTTTTTCAACATGTCTCACCCTTTTGGGGGATGCGCTGAACCATTCCCTCATGTACTATTTTCTTCTATAATAACAGCATCATATTAAATATGCGGCAGTAGCGTTATGCTATTTATTCCATTATTCCCGGCAGGGAGATGGGGGGGTGGCTTTTGGCCGCTGTTATGTGCTTCGGGGTAAGCCCGGATACCCGGGTTTGACTTTGTAGCTGGTGGTACTTGAAGAACATCCATATCTGTCATTGGGGGAAGCCATGAGAAGAGTATGTTCACTATTAGTTGTTATTGTCGCATGCGTTATGCTGTTTGCAGGATGCAAAGCCGGTACCTTGTCAAATATGTCCCTGCTCACAGCATTGGGTTTCGGCGGGGGAAGCGGCGATACTTACTGGGGGCACTGGGGGGCCAATGGTTCCGTGATGTGCACAGAGGTCCACAACAACAGGCTCTATTTCGGTGGTGATTTTACCCGCGTCTGGGCCAATGTCGCTGGAGCCGCGTGGCTGGACACGAATACAGGTATGCTGGTAGCCGGGAAGAAACACCCCTATGTCCACGGCGAGGTCTATGCCGTAGCGTCCGACGGCGCTGGAGGATGGTACATCGGTGGTGACTTTAATAAGATTAATAACGAAACGCGTAATTACATCGCACGGATCAATATGGATGGGTCGCTCCACGAGTGGAACCCCGACTCAGCCGGCGTCGTGCAAGCTATAGTCGTTTCCGGAGAAACGGTCTATATCGGAGGAAATATAGACGGAATGACAGGCGGGAGGAATTGCTACGGCATAGCGGCCATTGATGCTGTTACAGGCCTGGCATATGATTGGGGGGGGAATGGTACTAACGGAACGGTGAATGCCATGGCTATGTCAGGAAATTTACTTTACATAGGAGGTCAGTTTACCAGGGTTAACGGTGACACCGATTACCCGTATATTGCGGCACTTGATCTCTCGACCGGACTGCCGACGGCATGGTATCCGAATTCCAACGGAGCTGTTTTTACAATCGCGGTGCACGATGATGAAGTCTACGCGGGAGGCAGTTTTACCAGCATTGGCGGTGAAGCGCGCGATTATATCGCTTCGCTGAACGCTGCGACCGGGGCCGCCACTGATTTCAACGTCGGCTACGAAACAAATGGAGTAATACGGACGATCGCGATACTGCCGCGCGATACGTATACCATCGTATACGTGGGGGGAGAATTCACCATTATAGGCGCTTCGAGCTCCGCGCGCAATCATATTGCCGCAATAGACAGGGCAGCCGGTACCATACGATCATGGGACCCGAATGCGAACGGCATTGTGCAATCTGTCACCTTGAACGAGAACACACTCTATACAACGGGCCTTTTCACAACCATTGCCGGTCAGACCAGAAATTACGCCGCCGGGTTCACTGTTGATCCGGCGAATGAGGATGTGGTGACCATAACAGAATGGGACCCGGACTGCCAAAGTACAGTGAACGCGATCGGATTGTACGGGAACACGGCCTTTATCGGGGGGAACTTCACCCACTGCTGCGCAAGGGACCGGAGCAGAATCGCATCGGTGGAACTCTCCACCGGCGTGCTCACTGCCTGGAATCCTGGCGCGAACATTCAGGTGCGGGCGCTGGCCGGCTTCGGGAACACCATCTATGCAGGCGGGAACTTCACCACAATCGGCGGGCAGCCGAGAGATTACATAGCCGCTCTCGACGCTGAAACAGGCATAGCCTCAGCATGGGACACTGATTCAGATAGCACCGTTGTCAGCATTATAGCGACGAAATCCAGAATATATGCCGGCGGTTACTTTAACTTCATCGGTGGCGTGTCAAGAGACTATATTGCCGCTCTTGACCCCTCGACGGGCAGTGCCGTTGCCGGTTGGGATCCTGATCCGAATGCCGAGATAATGGCTATGGTTCTGGCAGGCGGCGATCTCTATGTCGGGGGATCATTTACCGTTATTGGCGGCGAGTCGCGTGATTTTCTTGCTTGCCTTGATGCCAGAACTGCGGCAGCAAGCGCGTGGGACCCCGGCGCGAGTAATATGGCCTACAGTGTCGCTATCATGAACGATACGATTTATTCCGGAGGACTTTTTTCTTCTATTGGCGTTGATCCCCGCAACCGTATTGCCGCTATCGACTTAAACGGAAATGCCACTGCCTTTGACCCCAACGCCGATAATACAATTTATATGATAAGTCATTCTGATAGGGCCATTTATGCCGGAGGTCTATTTCAGAATATTGGCACCCAGGCGCGAAACAGGATTGCGGCCCTTGACCCTGTCACGGGGATTGCCACATCCTGGGATCCCAATCTTGACAGTAGCGTCTGGACATTGTCGCTGTCAGGCAATTGCGTTTTCGCCGGCGGTTTCTTCTCAACTGTCGGTACCGACCCCTATGTCGCAAACTCTTTAGTCGGTATTGACGCGGACACCGGCCTTCCATACGGGATGTAAGAAAGGGGGCGTCGCGCACAAGAGAGGTTGCCGCAGTGGGCGTGCCTCGCCCCGCCGCGGCATGCTCCCGTTGTTTGAACAGCGGGTGCATGCAGGTCAAGGGCAGTTTAAAACTGTGGCGTGAACAGTATTGGATATAATCGTTTTGTCTGTCTGTTGTGTTGAATTGGATACAATAATAAGAATATTACCTAAGACTGGGGGGAGAAAATGAAACACATCATTTCAATAGTCGTTTTCCTTGGGATCATCGCATCAGCAACAGGATGTAAAAAAACGAGCGAATCATTCAATCCGCTGCTGCTGCTTGGCGGCGGTACGGTCACTGTCCCGGCACCTCCGGGCGCGGCGACCGTGACCCCGGGCGACGAGCAGCTTTCGCTTGCATGGACGGCCGTTGCCGGTGCGACCGCCTACGAAGTCTGGTTCAGTAGCTCAAGCGATTCCGGTACCGCGCTGCTGGATGAAGGTGACATTGTGGGAACGACCCACATCATTGACGGCCTTTCCAACAGCAACCCCTACTACGTGTGGCTCAAGGCGAAGAACAGCGCGGGCACGAGCGAGTTCGGGCCGATGGCGAGCGGCACGCCGCAATATCCCGTCCCGGCCCCTCCGGGCGCGGTCCGCGTGGTGCCCGGTCAGACGTCGCTCTCTCTCTCATGGAACGCGGTTTCAGGAGCGACCGCCTATGAGATCTGGTACAATGAGGTAGCAAACGATCTAGTGACGAATCTGGAGTACCTTGGAGAGAACATTACAACCAGCTTTACCTGGAATGTACTTACAACCAATAACACCTACTATATCTGGCTCAAGGCGAAGAACCCGGCGTATACCAGCGATTTCGGCCCGGTGGCGATCGGGATTCCGGTACTGAATGATGTTCTTGATGTAGACGGCGTATCATATAAAATGATCAGGATGGACCAGGGAGGCATTGATTTCTTTACCGGAGTCAATGACGGCGGCTCTGCCAGTCTGTTCCCCGGATCATACTTTATAGGCGAGACAGAGGTGACCTATGAGCTGTGGTATGAAATATATACCTGGGCGATCGATACCTCCGTTGACCATGACGGAGACAGTTTCACGTTTGATGATGATGGAGATGATGACGTGTACACCTTTGCCAATACCGGCATACCGGGAAACGACGGAACCGCCGGCACGGAAACAACCAGCCAGGAGCCGGTCACCACAATAAACTGGCGGTCAGCCATGGTCTGGTGCAACGCGCTTACCGAGTGGTACAACTTGAACAACGGGGCTGACCCTGACCTGGGCACTGCGTACCGGCAAGCTGATACAGTTACGCCCATACGGAGCGTGAACGATGGAGCGATAGATCTCACCCCTGGCGCCCAGGATAATCCGAATGTAGACATTTTAAGAACCGGATTCAGGCTGCCCACAAGCGATGAATGGGAGTTCTTTGCCCGGTATATCGATGACCAACAACCCGACACCGATATCAGGGATACAGATGAGTATTTCCCCGGAGACCATGTGAGCGGCGACATAACGGGCCACTGTTATCCCGATGACGCGGGGACCTCAACGGTATTCGGCGATTACGCCGTCTATTACGGTAATTCAGGATTATCCACCGCGGCTGTAAAAAGCAAGCTGGGCAACCCCCTTGGCATCTTCGACATGGGCGGCAATGTATACGAATGGTGTTTCGACTGGCACCCGGATCATGTCAATACCCAGCGCGTGTACCGGGGCGGAAGCTGGGCGCGCACCGCCCAGCACCTTCAACTGGGCTATGAGTCATCTCAAAGTCCAAATTACGAGATCGAGGACGTCGGCTTCCGCGTGGTCAGGTATCAGTAATTCTTTATAAGAACTGATCAATGCCCGGACGCGGTCATGACCTGGCCGGCGAGGGGTGTGGCATAGCGGCCGGTCATGTCCACGAAGCCGGCGGCGCCTGAGCACTGAATCGCTCCCCGGGTCATGTGCGGGTCGGGATGCGGGTAAAAAAAGCTTGTAATGCGGGAAGTATCCGGTATAATCGTGTCGTCTCGTTGTTGTGTGGGATTTGGATAAAATAACAAGCATATAACCGGCGTCCGGGGTGGAAAATGAAACAGATCATTGCATTAGCCGTTTGCCTTGGGATCATCACATCAGTAACAGGATGTAAAAAAACGAGCGAATCGTTCAATCCTCTGGCGCTGTTAAGCGTCAGCACTGCCAGTGCCCCGGAGGCACCGGGTGCGGCGATTGTGACGATCGGCGATACAGAACTTACAATTGACTGGGCGGCCGTCGACGGGGCGACCGCCTATGAAGTCTGGCACAGCGACACAAATGATTCCGCTACCGCGGCACAGCACGGAGGTGACATCGTCGGCACCAGCCATGTGATTGACGGGCTTTCCAACGGCGCGCCCCGATACGTGTGGCTCAAGGCGAAGAACAGTGTGGGCACAAGCGGGTTCGGGCCGGTGGCGAGCGGTACGCCGGGCCCGCCGGCCGCTCCGGCCGCTGCGATCCTCACGCCGTTCAGCGGGGAGATCTCACTGATCTGGAAAACGGTTGCCAATGCGACCGCCTATGAAGTCTGGTACAATGATACCGACAATTCTGCGTCGGCGACCCAGGACGGAGGGGACATTACCGGCACGAGCCATACCATTACCGGGCTTTCCAACGGCACTCCCTGTTACGTGTGGCTCAAGGCGAAAAACGTCGTAGGGACGAGCGATTTCGGTTCCGTTGCGAGCGATATTCCTTCAGCAATGGTCCCCGCCCCCTTCGTCACGGGCCAGACAACATGCTATGACGTAGACGGCAACACGATAGCCTGCGCCGGTACCGGCCAGGACGGGGAACTGCTGAATGGCGTTACGTGGACCGCCCCGCATTTCACCGACAACGGGGACGGCACGATAACCGATAGTTTAACCGGCCTGATCTGGGAGCAGTCCCCGGACACGACCGCCAAGACCTGGGCCGCCGCCCTGGCCTACGCCAATGACTCCGAACTCGGCGGATACACTGATTGGCGCCTGCCGAACATGGACGAATTGAGGAGCCTTTTCGGGCAGTACGGACAGAGCGCAGTCCACACCTGGCTCAACGGACAGGGTTTTACGGGCATTCAGAATGCCAGGTACTGGACAGGAACCACGGCTCCATACAGTTCCGATTACAGTATAGTTGTCCATGCCGAGGTCGGCAGTATGATTAACTGGGAAAAAGCCAATACTCTTCGGGCGATACTAGTCTGTGGTTTCTCGAACAAGCTCCCGAAGACCGGACAGACTGCGAACTACGACATCACATACCCGGACGATGAGGACGGAGACCTTGAACTCGGCGTGGCATGGCCGTCCACCCGCTTTACCGACAACACGGACGGCACGGTGACCGACAACCTGACCGGCCTCATGTGGCAGCAGTCACCCGACGCCACCACGCGGAACTGGGCAACCGCCCTGGCCGATGCCAATGCTTCGACTCTGGCAACCCATGCGGACTGGCGCCTCCCGAACATTAATGAGCTGGAGAGCCTCTATAATGCCGGTGTGACGCCGCAGAATGGCTGGCTTAACTCTCTGGATTTTATCGGAATACAGTCTGGTTATTACTGGACCAGCACCACCTATGAGGGGAGCGCGTCAATGGCCTGGTCAATTAGCATGTATCTCCTGGGCGCGGCATACGGAAGTAAAACCAATGAAAATTATTTAATCATGGTCCGTTGAAGCGCGTGAAAGGCGTTTCGGGCTGTATTAAAATAGGAGGGAGAAATTAAAAGAATAACCGGCACACTTGCCGCACTGGCTGTTGTGATGTCGCTCTGTACTGTGCGCGCATGGGCAGGGGGCGTCACCATCAGCCTCGGCGCCAACGCCATGTATACGGCGTGGCAGCCGCCATGGGCGGGCGGGAGGACCCTGATCCCGCCCTACTATTTCAGTATGAGCGATCCCTCCAATTTCTCTCCGGAGCTGGCCCTGCTCAACAGAAGCTCCGTCCCCATGACCATAAATGAATTCGAAGACCTCCACGGCCCCCTGGCCGGGCCCTCGCTGGCAGTATCGTTCACTATCGGGGGAAGTAAATAGGGGGTGCCGGGACGGACGGGTCAGCCTTCCTTTTTCCCGCGGCCCGGGCGGGCGTCCCTGAGCATCGAGAGCTTGGTCCTGTTCTCGACGATTATCCTCAGCTTCACGAAATTCGTCCGTTCGCGTTTCTCGATATTGAAATTTATCACCAGCCCGACCCCGATGGCGGCCGCGAGAATGTAGTGTATGTTCAGCGTCTCAGCGGCGGTGTGCGGTCCAATGAGGAAATAGAGGACCTCGAACGAAATTAAATAGAGCGCCGAAAAGACCACCATGTAATAAAACTCGAGCCGTATGAAGATGAGGCTGGTTGTCACGAGCAGGATACAGGCGGAATGGAAGAAATAGGTCTGCGGGAACTGGTAGTTCATGACGGAGACCAGCGGCGCGATGTTCCCGACCAGTATGCTCGCCGTTGCCCACGGGTAAAAGACGTAGTGAGGCAGGTCCATGAAGGAGACGATAAAGATGGTGGCGAAGGCGGTTGCGGCGGTCGCGTACGGGACCGCGTAGAGCATGATGTCGGCCGGCGGCATCAGGTAGTAGTTCATCAGGTAGAACCCGGAATAGGCCGCGAAACCGGCGATCACCACCATCCTGTTGAAGTTGAGGTTGTCCCTCATCTGCCTGGTCAGGAACTGCCGTTCCAGGTCGGGATTTGAAAACGAGATAAAGAGGGCCTTTTTCTTTATCCGTTCCCAGACCGGTTTTTTGGATGATGATGTATTGGATGCTGACATGTGCCGCGCCGCCGTGAACGATCCCTATTTCATAGTAACATACGCGCATGCCGGTGTCAATAATCAATTTTACGGGGGGGCGATAATATCGGCCGCCGCGGGGCCGTCAATACAGGAGGTATTTGCACCTTTTTCTGCGGTAGGTCCTGTTCTTCTTTGACGTCCTCCGGACGAACTCCTTCCATGGCTTGCCCTCCTGTATGCCGAGGCGGAAGAGGTCGGTCCCGGCCAGGGTGTCGATATCGAACCGGCCCCCGTACACGGCCCACCGAGCGTAATAGGGGTAGCGCTTCATGATGGCGCCGATCATGCGGTAGGCGGCCTCGGTCGGGCTGAATTTCCCGCCCGTGTAGAAGAGCTGGGCGCCCCCGCAGCGCATGTTCGCGTACTTGCTGAAGCTGGGCACGAAATAGACCGGCTTGAACTTGAAGTTCGGGAGGTCCAGTGCGTTCATGGTCTTGCAGAATTCGAACGGTTCAATCCATGGCGCGCCGATATACTCGAAGGGCTTCGCCGTTCCGCGGCCGATCGACAGGTTTATCCCCTCCATCAGCACCACCGCCGTGTACGCGATCGAGGATTCGTACGTCGGAAGGTTGGGCGAGGGCGGGACCCAGGGGAGCCCGGTCTTGTGGAAGAGCATGCCCCGCCGGTACCGCCCCATGCGCACGACCTTCAGCTTCACCTTCGGCCTGAACTCGCCCCGGTAGTAGCGCGCCGCCTCGCCGATGGTCATGTTGTAGAGGAGGGGCGCGGGGAAGGCGCTCACGTACCGCGAGGCGAACCGCCTGTCGAGGAAGGCGCCGTCGACGCCGAGGAACCCGACCGGATTGGGGCGGTCGAGCACGATGAGGAGGCGGTCCGTGCCGTCCAGGGCGTCGATGATCTCCTTAAGGTTGGAGATGTACGTGTAGCAGCGCATCCCCATGTCCTGGATGTCGAATATCACGATATCCACGCTTGCCAGCAGGTTTTTTAGCACCCGGGGATCGATGCCGTACAGGCTGTAGACCCGGCTGCCGGCGATCGGGTCGTACCAGGAGGCGCGGAAGTCGGTGTCGTTGCGGTAGCCGTATATGCCGTGCTCCGGCTCGAGGATCATGGATATCACTATGCCTTTGCCCCTCAGCAGCTCGATGTTCTGCCGCAGGCGATAGTCGTACCCTGAATGGTTCGTCACCAGGGCGGCCTTTTTACCCCGGTACCTCTTCGCGCTCCAGAACACGAACCGCTCGAGCCCGGTGGATACCCGGTACCCGTCCTCGTTCAGGTTGTAGTCGATCCGGCGCGCGCACCCCTCAAAGAGGACCAGTATGGCGCACAGGGCGGTTATCTGGATATATCTTCTTTTCATGATACTATTGAAATCCTTACGGAAAAAGCGCTTCTTATTTTTCAACGCAGAGGGCGCAGAGGAACCGTTAACACCGTACGCTTGTCATCCATCATTGAATAAAACATAAAAAAGAATAACGGGGTTGTAAGATAATGCGTTATTCAAGCACTGACCCTCCGCGCCCTCTGTGTACTCTGCGTTTAATCTTTATAGGCCTCTTCTGCCACGGTCAACAATTATTCCAAACCTGCTTGACACGCCGACGCGGTCCGGTATTATTTATAACCTGCATCATTACTATTGTCGATGCGCGCGGCGGAAAATGTTAGCATAAAGGAACGGGCCATGGCAGGCGGAAGAAATTATATCGGTTGTCTCATACTCCTCGCGGTGCTTCTCTGCGCCACCTGCGGGTCGACCGTGGAGCGCGAGCAGGAGATCCTCGGCATGTACAACGACCGGAACAGGGACAGGTACGCCGATCTTCTGGTCGATGAATCGCGCTATACCACCGCGGGCGCAGGGCTCCACCGGAAGTTCTACCGGCACCTGATCGGCATAGCCGGGGACATCGTGGAGAAGAAGGGGATGGCCGTGGAGAAGGGGAGCATCGGGTTCTACTACGACAAGAAATCGGGCGACCGGAACAAGCTCTATCTCGGCCTGGACATCGACACCGGCGAGACCTACCGGGAGCCGCTGGAATCCGTCGCGGTCAGCCTCATCCGGGGTAGCCTCAAGGAGATCGTCGAGACGCTGAATTCCTGCCGCAGCGTCTTCGGCGAGAAGGAGGTCGTCGGCATCGTTATCGGGTGGATGTGGAACGGCAGGACGGGCCGCGAGCGCGCCAGCATGTGGATCGTGAAGGAGGACTTCATCCGGTACGAGGACGGCATGCTGACCTTCTCCGAGCTGATCCACCGGGGCATGGTCACCAACACCGCGGGCAGGGTCATCAGGCTCCCGTTATAGCGGCGAGCTCTTTCACCAGCCTTTTCATCTCCATCATCGTGCCGACGCTTATGCGCACGTACTCCGACTGGACCGGCCCTGAGAAGTACCGGACGAGTATCATCTTCTCTTTCAGGAGGCGGTATATCTCGGCGGCGGCGACCGAGGGGTGCCGCGTGAAAACGAAGTTGGCCCTCGACGGTACGACCTCGAAGCCGAGCGCCTTCAGGCTTTCCTCCAGGTATTCCTTGTTGCTCACCACCATCTCGTTGTTGTAGGCGAATCCGCGCGTGTCCTTGAGCGCGGCTATCGCGCCGGCGATCGCGAGCCGGTCGATGTTGTAGGAGTCCTTGATTTTCATCAGCCCCCGGATGATCCCGGCGCCGGCCGCGGCGAATCCGATGCGCAGGCCCGCCAGCGAGTAGGACTTTGACATAGACTGTGTCACAATGAGGTTTTCGAATTCGCCGATGAGCTTGATCGACGAGCCGCCGTAGAAATCGATGTAGGCCTCGTCCACCACCAGGAGCCCTTTGAACTTCCCGAGGAAGGAGCGTATCTCCCCGACCTCGCAGTAGGTGCCGGTCGGGTTGTTCGGGCTGGCGATTATCACCATGGCGTATTTTTTCTTCGAGAACCCGGGCAGGTTGTACGAGAAGTCCCTGTTCAGCGGCACGGTTTCGTACCTGATGCCGTTCATCTCGGCCAGGGTGGAGTAGAGGGAATACGACGGATACCCGAACGCGGCGACCCCGTCCGGCTCGATGAAGCCGCGGAAGAGCAGGGTGAAGATTTCGTCCGACCCGTTGCCCACGAACACGTTCTCGGGGTCGATCCCCTTTGCCGCGGCGTAGGCCTTGCGCAGCTCGCGCGCGGCCGGGTCGGGGTAGCGCTTGAGCGCGTCGCCGGCCGCCGCCTGTATCGCCTCCACCACCGCCCTGGAGGGGGGGAAGGGGTTCTCGTTGGTGTTGAGCTTGATGTAGCCCTCCAGCCCCTGCGGCTGTTCGCCCGGCTGGTACTCCGCCGCCTCCCTGAGGCGCGTGTTCCAGTATTTTGTATCGTTTGATTTGGCCATGGTTCCTCGTTATTCCCCTCACCCGCCATCCCCCTCTCCCGCGGGGAGAGGGGGGGAACTGGTCGAAGGCTGTGTTGTTCGGCTTGTGTTGAAGGCGGGGTTGCGCAACCCCGCCTTCAACACAAGCCCCGTGATTACAGGTGCGCGCAGCCGATCAGCTCGTTCATGTCCTTTATGTTCTCACGGGCGCAGTATTCTTCGAACTTCCGTATCAACGACGCCGGCAGGGCCGGGTCCACCATGTTCATGGTGCCGATGGACACGGCCGACGCGCCCGCCATAATGAACTCGAGCATGTCGTCGAGCGAGGCGATTCCGCCCAGCCCGATCACCGGAATCTTTACCGCCTCGTATATCTGCCATACGGCCCGCACCGCCAGGGGCCGGATCGCCGGGCCGGACAGGCCGGCCACCCTGTTTTCAAAGTGCGGCCGGCGCCTCTTCACGTCGATCTTCATGCCGAGGAAGGTGTTGACCGCGGACACCGCGTCCGCGCCGAGATCCTCAGCCCGCGCCGCGAACGCCGCGATATCCGTCACATTGGGTGAGAGCTTGACGATCAGGCCGCACCGGCACGCCTTCCTGGTCTTCTTCACCACCTCGGTGAAGCGCTTCATGTCCGTGCCGAAGGCCATGCCCCCCTCCTTCACGTTGGGGCACGACACGTTAAGCTCGATCGCCTGTATCCCCTCGGCCACCGACAGGGCCGCGCACAGCTCCACGTTCTCCTCGACCGAGTGGCCCGCCACGTTCGGTATCACCGTGGCCCCCCTGTTCTTCAGAAAGGGCAGCTTCTCCGACAGGAATCGCACGAGCCCCACGTTCTCCAGGCCGATCGAGTTGAGCACGCCGGCCGGCGTCTCGATTATCCTGTTGCCCCTGTTGCCCGGCCTCGGCTCCTTCGACAGGCCCTTGGTGAAGATGGCCCCGAGCTGCGCGATGTCCGTGAAGTTCGAGAGCTCCTCGCCGTATCCGGCCGTGCCGGACGCGACCGTGACCGGGTTTTTCAGGGCCAGGGGCCCGAGTTTTATCGCTGTGTTCATGTGTCTGCGTCCACCAGATACAGTTTTTTATTGAGAGTCAAGGAATTAATGACCTCCACCCCCCGGCCCGCTTCTTGAGGAGAAGCCCTCACCCCCCATCCCCCTCTCCCACAGGGAGAGGGGGAGTTATGACCGGGGCTATGGTGATGCTTAGTCTGTGCCGGGGACCGTGCCGGGTCGTGCAGTGTTGCGAGGGGGGAAAAGGCCTTCTTGTCCGGCATTGGGGCGGACTTTTTTCAGGATGTGTCGGCAAACTATTCTTCACGGGGTGAAGCCGCCGTTATCTCGACATCCTGTCGAGCGGCGAGCAGCGCCCTATTCGTGCATCCTGCACGGGCGCTGCATTCGAACATCGTGTTCAGCACATGTGAAAATCCTGTTCACTCGGTGCGGAGCCCCTTCAAAGAAAAAAATAAACTCGCTCCGGAAGCGCCTCCGTGCGCTTTCCTCGCAGAGACTGCCTTGAGCTTGTCGAAGGGACGGGCTTCCTGCCCGTCGCCTGGCGGCGCGCCAATTAAACATTCAACCTGTTATGTGAAATGTCCTTGACAGTCGGGAATATATGTTAAAATATGAAGGCATCTGCGGGGATGTGGGTTTGGGGGGTGGATAAAAATAGTTAAGTGCAATTGCCCCGCTTTCTGGAGAGATATTTTGAAAAATTAAATTAAAATAATAAATGTAAATTAATTAAAAGGAAATATTAAAATGAGTAATAATAAAATAAAAATAACATTTTGGGGCGCTTCACCAATAATTTTCATTATAACAATTTTACTTGCGATTCCAATAATAATAATAAATTATTTTTATAAAACTATTTTTGAAATCAACTTCATTTCTTATAATAAAATAGTGATATTGGCAATTATATTACTTTCTATTGGGGTACCCTGTTATATATATACCGTCAAAATAATCAAAAATGCCTTTATAGAAGAAAAATTAATCACCAATAACATTTTTTCAATTTGCAGGAATCCACTTTTTGCCATTGTTATTTTTTTTATTCTTCCAGGAATTCTATTGTTTTTTAAATCATGGCTATTATTAGCTATTCCATTTGTTTTATATTTAATATTTAAAATATTTATTAGTAGAGAAGAAAAACTTTTAGAAGATAAATTTGGGCAAGATTTTACCAATTATAAGAAGAGTACTCCAACAATATTTCCAATGGTGTGGAAATTTAAAAGATAATTTATTGGTTGGGGCAACTGCACATAACTAACCGTAGCCGCTCCGCTCCTCGCCCGCCATACTGGCGGGCTGCGGTGCTCGGCCTCGCGCTTATCCCGCCGGTCGCGGCGCGGTCCTGCCCCTCTCCCTGCGGGAGAGGGGGTTGGGGTGAGGTTAGAACGCGTTTTGTCGGCGAGGCGCTCGGTAAGGCTCGC
>JAFGBT010000017.1 GCA_016933025.1 Spirochaetota bacterium
CATTAATAAATAATTTTGCAGTTTGCATAATATTTTGCCTCTAATTTAAATATATATCATGATATATATTTTGTCAATAATAAAATGATCATTATCATTTAGGGAATTGGCCCACCCATAGGCCCGGCTCATGCGGCACAATGGCTCTTATCGGTAATTGGCTTGGCACATCAAGAGGGCTCTGGCAAGCAAAAAGTTCGGGGCAGGGGGGTTAAAATTTACCCCCTCATCTCAGCGAGGCCCCCTACAAATAATAATCCCCGGCCGCCTCGGGCTGGTAGACGATCCCCTCGATCCGGAAAGACTTTTTACCTGCCGGCACGTCCCAGCGTATCACGTCTCCCGCCCGGTATCCGAGCACGGCCACGCCCACCGGGGACAGCACCGATATCTTTCCCTTTTCAAAATCGGCGTCGTCCGGAAATACGAGCGTCAACACGCGCGTATCGTCCGACGCGTCGAGATCTTTCAGGCGAAAGGTTGAATTCATGGTCACGACATCGGAGGCTATCGCTTCCGGATCGACCTTCTCAGCCCTGGCAAGCTCATTCGACAGCCTCGAAATGGCGTCGCCGCCCTTCCCCTGCCCTGATCCGACGAGGCTCCTCAGCCGCGTATAATCAAATTTTGTGATAAAAATTTCCTTGTGATGTGCCATGTGACACCTCCCTTCCGCCTGATATAGTTATTGGTGGCAAACAGTCCTGAATAGGATTGTATTTCCCGGCGAGTCTTCCCTCGATTGTTTCACTTAATAAAATAAGCCTTTCAATTTCAAATGTCAAGTCGAACAGGTCGTTTTTTTATGCCACGTGTCGCAATCATGCACGCGCGACGGGAAAATGCGCATTCATGATATCCGCGATCACAGGTATCGGCAAAAAATGTCTTGGAATCGCGTGACGAGGGGAGTATCAGCTCCTGCTTTTCAGGAGATTGATCTTGCCTATCTCTCCGGCGATGACGAGCGAATCTTTGAAGGAGAACACATAATCCGGGTCGGGAATGGCCTTTATCTTCGGCCCCTCCTGGTCATTTACCCTGATAAGCAGAATGTCGACGCCGAACCTGGCGCGCACGTTCAACTCCCTGATCGATTTGCCGACGAACCAGTTGGGCACCGGTATCTCGGTAATGGCGTATCCCTCCATGAAATGGACGCTCTGATCGATGTTTTTCATGGTGATCCTGCTGGCGAAGGAGGAGGTGATATCGCGCCGCTCGATCTCCTTGTTGTAGGCTTTCAGAACGTCCCTTCTCCATATCATTCCCATGAGCGTGCGGGACCTGCGGGGATGCACCACCGGAAGACCCTCCAGGTTACTGCTCCCGATCTTCTCCAGGACGGTCTGGCAGTTGTCCTCCGGCGTGACGGTTTCGAATTCAGTTACGGCGATGTCGGCGGCGATGAGGACGTTCTGCAGCACGTCCCTGTCAAAAAGATGGTCCTTGACGTCATTCAGCGACAGGATGCCGGTGAGCCTGCTCTGCCGGTCAATGACCGGAAAGTGGGGGTCCTTACCGGCGATGACCATGTTCACGATCTCGTTGAAGTTGCTGCAGGCGGCGATCGTTTCAGCGTGCGGCGTGTAGACATCCTTCACGAATATCGATTTCATTACATTGATCTCGGCTCCGTCCTTGAGCTGTATGTTCCGGTGCACCAGCTTAAGGGTGTAGATGGATTCGCGGGAAAGCTTGGTGGAAATGACCGTGCTGATGATGCAGGTGATCATCAGCGGCAGTATGATGTGGTAGTCGTTGGTCAGCTCGAAAACGATGATGATGGCCGTTATCGGGGCATGGGTGGTGCCGGCCACCACGCCGCCCATGGCCACCAGGGCGTAGGCTCCCGGAGCCGCGGCGATCCCGGGAAAAGAGCCGTGCACCAGCCAGCCGAAGGCGCAGCCGAGCATGGCGCCCATGAAGAGCGACGGCGCGAAGATACCGCCCGATCCTCCCGACCCAAGCGTGATGGCGGTGGCGGCTATCTTATAGAATACGAAAAGCAGGGCCATGTACCAGACGATGTTGCCGTGCAGAGCGTTGTCGATCGAGTCGAACCCCATGCCCATTATCTGCGGCGCGCCGAGGGCCATCAGGCCGATCGCCAGCCCGCCCACGGCCGGCTTGAGGTACTCGGGGATCTTGAAGCGGTTGTCGAATAAATCCTCGGAAAAGTAGAGGACCTTGATAAAGGCATAGGCCACAAACGCGCACAGGACCCCCAGAACGAAATAGAAGAGGAGCTCGTACGTGCTCAGCAGCTGGTACTCGGGCACCTGGAAGGCGGCGAAGTTTCCCTCGAACTTGTGCGAAACGACCGTGGCCATGACGGACGAGATGACAATCGGCGAGAACTGGGAGAACGCGAAGTCCCCCAGAAGGATTTCCGCAGAGAAGAGTGCGCCGGCCACCGGCGCGTTGAAGGCGGCCGCGATACCGGCGGCGGCGCCGCACCCGACGAATGTCTTCATGCGCGTCGGCGATACCCGGAGAAATCGCCCTATCGTAGAGCCGAGGCTCGCGCCTATCTGCACCATGGGGCCTTCCCGGCCGGCAGAGCCGCCGGTGCCGATGGTGATCGAGGAGGCCAGCGCCTTTATGAACGCCACGCGGGGACGTATGGTGCCGCCCTTCATGATGAGCGCCTGCATCACCTCGGGAACACCGTGACCCTTTGCTTCCCTCGCGAAAAAATAAATGAGCGGCCCCACGATAAGCCCGCCGACCATCGGCGCGGCTATTACGATATACCATGGCGAAGACATTATGTTTTCCAGCACGGAGCCGTTCCCGTAAAAGGAAAGAGAGGAAAACCACTTGATCATTACGCGGATGGCAATGGCGCCGAACCCTCCGAGCGTGCCGATTATCAGCGCCATGATAATCATGAAGGTATGCTCGGTCATCTTTGCCTTTTCGACAAAACGAAAAATAAGGCGGGAGACCCTTCGGACAATGTATTTTACGCTATCGGGCATTACTCACAGGTTGATTTCTGATTTTCGTTCTGTAGAAACCGGCCCGGAGATATTTGTCAATAAGTTTTACCCGAAAAAAGACTTTTAAATTATCAACAGGGAAATCCGGCCCCCCCCCGGGCCGGGGCCTCATATCCCCGCAAGATATGAATATCTCCGAATAGCGCGAGCGGATGCCAGCACAGAGAGCATCCATTTTTTGTCATTCGACCGTCATGTATTCAGCCGGGATTTTCAGGATTTAGCGGTCAGGTTCAACTTGTTTCATTCAACAAATCCGTCATCGTATTAATCAAATCAGTGCTCCAAAAAAAGCTGGACATCCGTCCTGTTATATGCCCTATATTATTGCATGCAACAGTCAACAATCTACATTAAATGCCCGCACTGCGGCGAGAAGGGCCTTCTCACGCATATGCAGGATAAACACCTGTGCGCCAACTGCATGTTCGATTATACCAAGCTGAAAGACGATCCGGGCAGGCTCGACGCCGTGCTGCTTGAGACCATCAGGGAGAAGGGGTTCGGCCCGGTATTCGCCCTGACATTGTACCAGCGTGTGATGCTGAAGACTTCGCCCGAAGCGGCGACATACATCGAAAACCTGGCTAAAAAAAACGGCATTGATATTTACCAGGGACGCCGGATAATGGTGAAGATATTCGACTGGCTGTTCAGGATTTTCAAAAGATAAGCGCATGCGCGTGAAGGCGGGGGTGCGCATCCCTGCCTTCACGCTTATTATAACCTATTTCCCCGCAATCCTGCCTGCGTTGTCAGCCACGTCCGTTTTATACATGTCGGGAATCGGCTTGCCAAGAAGCCCGTAAACCCCGATGGAATATTCTTTTGACCGCCGGCATGCCTCGATGACGAGCACCGGGTTGCCGCTTGAGCCGCCGCTCTTCGCGTCATTATAATGGCGGTAGGCCATCTTGAAGTATTTATCCACCCTGGGGTCGTCGATGTTTTCCACAAATACCTCGGCAATCTCATCGTTGATCTTTTTTGTCCGATCAAGATATTTTTTTGCCAGGCTGTCATATGTCTTTCTCTGGAGCTTCAGATAGTCATTATAGAGGTCGATCGCTTCCTTGTATTTTGACTGGGTAATCCTGAGCTTCGCGAGCTTGAGTTTTTTTACGGAATCCAGAAAGGCCTTTTTTTCTGATTCATCGCCGAAATTGGCCACGCACACTTCAAATGCCTTTCCCTCTTTTTCACATCGTTTTCTCAGCGACTCCGCCTCGGCCATGTCGCTGGTAAAGGCCGGGACGGTGAACATCAATGCAATTCCCATGGCAGCGATTGCTTTAAGCACTGATTTATTCCGCATAGTTACTCTCCTTGGCAGTAAAATGTGAGAAAAACCGGAATCAGGATAATATGTGATACGCGCAGAGGAATTATTTAGTAATTATTTCCTGATATAGAAAAAAATCAACTGAAATTTATTATGCCGAAAGAGCCGGCCTACCGAACTACAGGGACCTTCCCACCTCGGCCCCCTCCCTGATCGCCTCCAGCACCTGGCGCGGCTGCAGCGCGTCTCCGATCACGACGATCTCGCCGCCGAAGCCGGGCATTTCGGCAAGCGCCTTCACCGACTCGGTCCCCATGGCGAGTATGACGCGGTCCATGCCGCCGATGACTTCCTGTATACCGGCGCGCTCGATCACCGCGCCGTCCGGCGTGATCTTTTTCACCGTGGCAGAGGTGACAATCCGCACCTCCTTATGCCGCAGCTTCTCCATCAGAAGCTCGCGGCCCTCGCTGAACATGTCCGCGCCGACGTATTCCGTCATCTCCACAATGGTGACCTCTGTCCTGCCGATCGTGATGTTGTCGCCGGTGTTGGCCAGGAACGAAGCAAGCTCGCACCCGACCATTCCGCCGCCGACCACAAGCACCTTCCCCGGTGCGATATCGACAGCGCCTGATAATACATCGTGGGCCGTACAGACCTCTTCGCCGTCCGCGCCCGGTATGCCGGGCCTGCGGGCGCGGCCGCCGGTGGCGACCACCAGCACATCCGGCTTTTCTCCGGCGACAAGGCCGGGAGTCACTTCTGCCCCGAGTACGATCTTAGCCCCAGCCTTCCCAGCCTGTCGCGTCAGGTACTGCGTTATCTTGCAGAGCTCCTGCTTGGCCGGCGGCACCGCTGCCAGGTTGAACTGCCCGCCGGTCCTGTCATTCTTCTCGTATAAAGCCACCTCATGGCCGGCAAGCGCTGCGACGCGCGCGGCCTCGAGTCCGGCCGGGCCGCCGCCCGCTATCATGACCCTTTTTTTCTTCACGGCCGACCGTATCTCCATCTCTTTCTCGCGGCCGACCGCCGGGTTGACGATGCAGGTCATGTCACCGCCGACCTCCCTGTTCCGCACGCATCCGAGCCCGCAGCCGATGCAGGGCGCAATGTCGTCCCAGGCGCCCGCCTTCGCCTTCGCGGGCCATTCCGGGTCAGCCAGGAGCGCACGGCCCACCACCACCATGTCCGCGTCCCCCCGGCGCACGATGTCGTCTGCCATGCCGGGATCGACGATCCTGCCGACAACCATTACCGGAACGTCGACGGCCTTCCGGATCTCAGCGGCGCTCCGCGCGTTCAGGCAGAAGGGCGTGCCGGTGGGCGGTATCACCCGCCAGGACAGGTCGGGGTAGACCCCGCTCGAAACGTGGAACCCGGACACCCCGGCCTCCGCGAAAACCGACGCTATATAGCAGGTTTCCTGTATGGATCTGCCGCCGGGGACCTGCTCCTCGGCCGATAACCGCATGGTAATCGGGAAATCGTCCCCCGCCTCTTTTTTGATCGCGCCGATGACCTCAAGCGGAAAACGGAGCCGGCCGGACAGGCCACCGCCGTACGCGTCGGTACGCCGATTGCGCAGGGCGGAGAGAAACGAGCCGGCGAGCATGTAGCTGTGTGCAGCGTGCAGCTCAAGGCCGTCGAACCCGGCCTCCCGCGAGCGGCGCGCCGCGGCGGCGAACTGGCCGATCACCGCGGCAAGCTCGTCGCGGTCCAGCTCCCGGCACTTCATACGGGTAAGGTTGTTGACTATTCCGGCGGACGGGCCGACCGCCTCTGTGCCGTTGAACAGCGGCGCGAGCGATTCCGGCCCGGGGTGCGCGACCTGGGGAATGACGCGCGCGCCGCGCGCGTGCAGGGCGTCCGTGAGCCGCTTCAGCCCGGGCACGAACGAATCGTCCCATAGCCCCAGGGTGCGCGGGATGTAGGGCGACATTCCGTCGACGGTGCAGACCTCGAGGATGATAAGGCCGACGCCGCCCCTCGCCCGCGCCTCGTAGTAGTCGATGAGCCGCTGCGTAACGGTGCCGTCTCCCTCGGCAAAATCGGTCGCCATGGGGGCCATGGCGATCCTGTTTCTGATCTTCATCGTCCCGATAGTGAGCGGGCTGAAAAGTGTCGAGAGCTGAGTTGTCATAGCTTCTCCTTTAATATGTTTCCGATATCCCGGTGATCTAGCCCAACCTTCTGCATCAAGCCCCCTAAATCCCCCGGAGGGGGACTTGCCCTCACCCCCGGCCTCTCTCCCATAGGGAGAGGGGAGAAGAATCCATTTATGATTACTCGCGCCCCCCTTTGGGGGGGGTGGGGGGCATCCTGGGAAAAAGACCGCGGGAAGGCCTGACAGGCCGCATGTTACCGCATGCCCGGACTCGCCCCGTCCTTCCGAAGCGCGAGCCCGGTCCAGAGCGCACCGAGCGCGTCAACGACCACGAAACCGATAACTATCGGTTTCGCCATTCCCAGGAGCACGAACCCGATTACGAGGACAAGGGCCGACGAGCGCGTGAACACCGTGGTCAGGTAGAGCGGCCGGAATTCGGGGTGCTGCCCGGCGACAAAGTAATATATCGACAGGTAAATAAGGACCATGCCGAAAAGCCTTACGGTAATGTAGTCATTCAGGTCGATGCCCGCTATGTTCAGGCAGAATTCCGGGAAGAACATCAGCGATACGCCGCATGCGAGCACCCAGAACCCGAAATAGAATATTGATTTCCCCGCGCGTGTCATAGAACCTCCTTAAATTATAATCCCGCCATGTCGAACTTCCAGTAGGGCCCCTCCTTCACGAAGGTGAGCTCCATGCCGTTCTCGACGCGCACCAGCGCGCGGACGCCGTCACGGTCCACCCCCACGATGTCGTACCGTAGCGCGGTTGCTACGGCATTCCCGCCCCTTTCAAACGAAAGGATAATGGCGCAATAATCCCTCACGGAAAGCCTTTTGAGACGCTCGGCCGGCAGGCCGAGCCTGCCGGAGAGGGCCTCGAGCTGGCGCTCCTCCATGCGTGAAAAAAGCGAGGCAATGCGGCTGATTTTTTTCAGACTCTCCTGCGAAAGCTGGCGCTCGAGCGACGCGGCGTCGGAACTCCGGAAGGCCGCCCGCAGATCGTGGAAGGCGGCCTGCGGCGTGAGCGCAGCCTGGGGCTTACAGGATAGAATCGGCAAGGCGGCGCAGACAAAAAGACTAACCGCCGTCAGTAGACGCATCGTGCGCCTCCGGCGTCCGTCTCGACGATCATGTTGTCGATGAGCCGGGTGGCGCCGTAAAAGACCGCCGCCGCGATCACCGATTTTTCAGAAATGGTATCGATAAAATCCAGGTCGCCGTACCGGACAATGGAAATATAGTCTATCTTCGTCGGGGAGGATTCCTCAATGATCCTTGTCATTTCCGCCGTGATCGCGGCGGCCGACCGCTCGTCCGACGAAAGCATCTCTTCCGCCTTGCGGAGGGCCCGCGAGATGGCGAGGGCCCTTATGCGCTCGTCAGGGTTGAGGTGCTTGTTGCGGGAGCTCATGGCCAGCCCGTCCTCCTCGCGGACCGTGGGCGCGAGGATAATCCTGACCGGGAAGTCCAGGTCCGCGGTCATCTTCTCGATGCTCACCGCCTGCTGGATGTCCTTCTGACCGAAGACCGCCGCGTCAGGCTGCACTATATTGAAGAGCTTGCTCACCACCGTGAACACGCCCCGGAAGTGGCCGGGACGGTGCGCGCCGCAGAGGTTTTTCGTCAGGACGTCGACGTCAACAAAGGTAAGGTTGTTCCGGTACATCTCCTTCTCGTCCGGTACGAACACCAGGTCGACCCCGGCGTCGCGCGCCAGGTCGAAGTCCCGTTCGAGGTCCTTGGGATAGTTGTTGAAATCATTCGCATCGTTGAACTGTATCCGATTCACGAAGATGCTCATCACCTGATATCCCGTATGCCTCTTCGACTCTTCAACCAGGGATATATGGCCGCGATGGAGATAACCCATGGTGGGGACGAAACCTATCAGCTTTCCGGCCTTTTTTGCTTTCGCAACATGGGTACGGACGTCGTTGGTGGTATATAAGATCTGCATGGTTTTCTCCTTGTCCAGCCGCCCTCACCCCCGCCCCCTCTCCCACGGGGAGAGGGGAGAAGATTCCATTTAAGCTTACTCAAAGCCACTACTCTGGGGGTTGGGGGATGAACTTACGCCTTCTCCGCCGCGACCAGCATCATGTCCCCCATGCGCAGCCTCTTCGCCATGATGTCGGCCATCTTTCTGGGAAGGGACCCGGGGCTTCCAAAGCCGCTGCCGTAGGTAGTGTACTGTATAATCCTGAACCCGTTTTTCTCAAGGATTTTTTGCATGGCTCGCCTGGAAAAAAAGTAGAGGTGCTCAGGAAAGTTATAGAAGCGCCACCCTTTCCCGTACAGGCGCATGAAGTTGAGCCCTCCGCACCTGCAGGTTGATATGTAGAGCCTGCCGCCGTCCTTCATCTCGTCGCGGGCCTTTTCCAGAAATCGGTCCGGATAATGAAGGTGTTCGATTGAGGCCCAGAGCGTTATCAGGTCGAATGGCCGGGCGAACGTAATTTCAAGATAATCGTCCTCGTATGCCGCGATTCCCGCCCCGCGCGCGAATTCAACGCAGGCCTCGGATATGTCCACGCCGGTGGTCTCCCACCCCCTCTTTTTAAGATATGAAAGAAAATAGCCGGCCGCGCATCCGATATCGAGCGCGCGCCTCTCGCCCGCCAGTGACTGCTCGTACTCGAAAAAGCCGAGGTCGCGCAGGTTGAGCTCGATGACCCGCTCGATCTCCCTGTGCGTCGCTTCGGAAAAATAATTATCGTAGCCCCTGTCGGTCCGCTTCATGAAATACGATTCGCTATAATATTGCCCGATTTCATCAACTGACGGACGTGGCGAAACAAACTCGAGCCCGCAGCGGGTGCATCTCACCAGCGTGAAGTCCTCGCCGCCTCCCGAAGCCTTGGTGAAGAGGGGCCTCATTTCATCGCTCCCGCAGATTACGCATTGCACATGTTCCATTATCCGTGTGCCCTCCCCTTTCCTTGCTGCAAATAAAAATGGGGATGTTTCATAAGCCCCCTATATCCCCCGGAGGGGGACTTACCCTCACCCCCATCCCCTCTCCCCCCGGGAGAGGGGGGATACACAAAAGGGATCTATCGCTTGAACTCTTCAAGCCCCCCTCAGGGGGGTTGGGGAGCAAAAATCATTATTTTACTGATGATTGCTGATGGAAAACCCGAGCGACTCCTGACCGATGACCTGAGAAAGGTCCTTCATCAGGCTCTCGGAGGGCCTTACGTTATAGGTCGGATGGGCCCTGATCACCTTTTCCCCTTCCTTGACGTTGACGTGAAAATAGATCGGGCAGTCGCCCTTGTGCCTGGTGAATATCGATTCCAGGGATTTCAGGATATCGTCGTCCACGCCAAGGGCGTCCAGGCGAATATGGACCGCGGATATCGAATTCTTACGGACCTCTTTCAGCGACTTGACACCCGTGGCGATCAGCTTCATCGCGGTCTCGCTTTCGGCCTCGATGGTGCCGGTGACCATCACCGGGCCGCCGGCGGTGATCAGCGCCTCGTTCTTGGAGAGCACCTTCTCGAAAAAGATGACGCCGACCGAGCTGTCCATGTCCTCGAGCTCGGCCAGGGCGTAGCGCTTGCCGGTCTTCTGAGCCCGCTTTATCTGTAAATTAGTGAGTATCCCCACAATCGAAACGGTTTTGCCGTTATAACCGGCTGACAGGTTCGACAGGGAAACAGACGAGAACATCCGAATCTCCTTTTCATACTGGGCGAGGGGATGGCCCGATATGTAGAGGCCGAGCACCTCCTTCTCGCGGGCGAGCTTCTCGTTCTCGTGCCATTCGGGGATATCCAGCAGTTCGATGTGGACACCAGGAGAGCCGGCATCGTCTGCGCCGCCGAAGAGGTTCCCCTGGCCGGAGGCGAGGTCCTCCTGGAGGCGGCGCGCCGCGTCGAGAATGATATCGATCGACGCGAAGAGACGCCCCCGGTTCCCGTTCAGGCAATCGAGGGCGCCCGCCTTTATCAGCGACTCGAGAACCCCCCGGTTGACGGTCATCGAATCAACGTGCTCGAGAAAGTCCTTCAGGTTTCGGAATGACCCGCGGCTCTTTCTCGCCTCAACGATCGACTCGATCGCCTTCTCTCCCACGCCCTTGATGGCGCTGAGCCCGAACCTGATCGATTTTCCCTCGATGGTGAAATCGTACTCGCCGGCGTTCACCGAGGGCGGCAGTATCACGATTCCGGCGCTCCGGCAGTCGTTGATGTACTGGACCACGTCGTCCTGCCTGTCCGGCTGGGCCGAGAGGAGCGCGGTCATGTACTGAAGGGGATAATGGGCCTTCAGGTACGCGGTCTGGTAGGCCACCAGGGCGTACGCGGCTGAGTGGGACTTGTTGAATCCATACTCGCCGAACTTCTTTATCATGTCGTAGAGGCTTTCCGCGAGGTTTTTGTTAATGCCGTTTTTCTGCGCCCCGCTCAGGAATTTTTCCTCAAGGGCGTTGATGATGGCTATGTCCTTCTTGCCCATGGCCTTGCGCAGCTTGTCCGCCTCGGGCATGGTGAAACCGGCGATGATCTGGCTGATGCGCATGACCTGCTCCTGGTAGACGACGACCCCCAGGGTATCGCGGAGCACCGGCTCCAGTGATTGATGGGGGTACTGGACGAGCTTCGGGTTTCTCTTTCGCTTGATGAAATCGTCCGCCATGCCGGAATTGAGCGGCCCGGGGCGAAACAGGGCCACGATGGCGATAATGTCCTCGAAGCAGGTCGGCCCCAGCCTCCTGAGGAGGGTCTGCATGCCGCTGCTCTCAAGCTGGAACACCCCCTTTGTTTCGGCTTTCTGCAGGAGATGGTAGGTGTCCCTGTCATCCAGGGGTATGGCGCTGATATCGAGCTCTTTCCCCTCTGTCGCTCTGATCAACTCCACGCATTTTTCGATAATGGTCAGGTTTTTGAGGCCCAGGAAATCCATCTTGACCAGGCCCGTCTTTTCCAGGGCGTTCTTCTCGAACTGCGACGACACGGCCCCGTCCTTGTCCATGTAGAGGGGCACGTAATCCGTGAGCGGCCCGCGCGAAATCACGATCCCTGCGGCGTGGCGGCCGGCCGATCTGACCAGGCCCTCGAGCCTGAGCGAGGTATCGATGAGCTCCTTCCCCACCTCACGGTCATTGTAAAGCGACTGGAAATCCTTCGATTTGGCGAGGGACTTCTGGAGCTCATCCTCCTCGATGAGCTTGCTGATCTCGTTGGCCCGCTGGAACGGGATGTCCATGGCGCGGGCCACGTCCTTTATGACCGCCTTGGCCTTCATCTTGTTGAAGGTGATGATCTGGCTAACGTGGTCGTCTCCGTATCTCCCCCTCACGTAGTCGATTATTTCGTCCCTCCGGTCGGCGCAGAAATCGAGGTCCATATCAGGCATCTCGTTCCGCTCGGGATTGAGAAACCGCTCGAACAGCAGGTCATATCTGAGCGGGTCAAGTGCGGTGATTCCGAGGCAGTATGAAACCATCGAACCGGCCGCAGAGCCGCGGCCGGGGCCTACCGGGATGGCGGTCTGCCGGGCGAAATTGATGACGTCCCATACGATAAGGAAGTATCCCGAGAAATGCATGCTCGCGATGACTGAGAGCTCGTAGTCGATGCGCTTCAGCACGTTCTCCGGGATGCTTTGGCCGTATCGCGCCTTCGCGCCCTCCATCACCAGATGGCGGAGATACGTATCCAGGTTGTACCCTCCGGGAACCTCGAAATGCGGGAGTATCGGCTTGCCCAGATCAAGCTCCAGGTCGACCATCTCGTAAATTTTATACGTGTTGATCAGGGCGTCCGGATAATCGGCGAACAGAACCTGCATCTCCTCGGCAGATTTCAGGTAGAATTCGTCGGACGGGAATTTCATCCGGTCGCCGTCCTTCATGAGCTTGCCGGTCTGCACGCAAAGGAGAACCTCGTGCGAGCGCGCATCCTCCCTGTTGACGTAGTGGGCATCGTTGGTCGCGATGAGCGGGATATCCATATCCGACGCCATGGCGATGAGCTCGCGGTTAACGGTCTCCTGTTCCTTCAGACCATGGTACTGGAGCTCCAGGTAGAAATTCTCTCTGCCGAACAGCTCCTTGAACCGGCCGGCGAGTTGCCGCGCCTCGCGCGTCTTCCCCTTGAGGATGAGCGAGGGGATCTGGCCGCCCAGGCACGCGGACGAGCAGACGAGCCCCTCTCGGTACTGCTCGAGCACCTCGAGGTCGATCCGCGGCTTGTAGTAAAACCCTTCAGTATACCCGATTGACGAAAGCTTCATGAGATTACGGTAGCCGGCGGCGTTTTTCGCGAGCAGGATAAGGTGATACGATGTCTCATCGCCGTTCGAACGGACGGACTCCTTGAGCTTCCGGGAGCCAGGGGCGATGTAGAACTCTTCGCCGATTATCGGCGTAATGCCGGCCTTCCGGGCGGTCTGGTAAAAATCGATGGCGCCGAACATATTTCCATGGTCGGTGAGGGCGACGGCAGGCATGCCGAGCTCCGCCGCCCTTTTAACAAGTTTTTTTATCGTTATGGCCCCGTCCAGGATTGAATAGTCGGAATGGTTGTGAAGATGCACGAAATCCATGACCCTATGGTTTTCTGCAGGGGACATAATTTCAAGCATTAATTTGGCGATGCCTGCCAAAAAGAAAGATTTTAATGGAAAAAATTAAGACAGTAGATTTTTCTTCTATATTATAACAATGTCGGATTCAAATAAACAGCAGAACCGGCACCGATAACTATCGGAATTATTTTTACTCTGACACCTATCCTAATACAGCGCACCACATTTCCTTGCCAGGCCCACCGAATATACTCCGGCGCTTGAGCGGCCGCTGAAATAAAGCAGCCAGCCGGCCCCATTTTGTACAATACTGCTGGTATACGTTCGATTAGCCCGCCATGCAACTCCATCATTGATTGAAAATATCGGATTACTTGGGGATTTTGTGAAAGACTGACCGTCGCTGGATGTCGCAAAACCGAACGCATTGTCATTCCTGTAAATGCCGCTGCTATAGAAGAGCACATAGGTGCCGCCGTTTTTCATAATAAAAGGCGCGATAGTCCCCTGTATCGGGTTGATGCCATCAGTTTCCCATGCCTGGGAGGGAGCGACAATGTTATATGCGACTCCAGTCCAATCTATTCCATTGGAAGAAGCATAATATTGAATCATCCCGCTACCATTATCAGCATAACCCTTCCAGGTGGCGCCCCCTTCGTAGAGAACGGCAAGATTGTATACCGTTGAATTGTTATTGGGAGGAAGAGGGTATAAATTGATGCCATTGCACGCGCCAATGTCCGTCCATGAGCTGCCATCCACTGAGTGGGCAACGCGGGGAGCGCTTGTCCAGTTTGCTCCGTCAGTATAATACATCAGAAACGGCCCGTCATAATGGGTTGAAGGAGTGCCGATGTCCCATCCTGACGCATTGTACAGAACTCTCGGATGATATGGTCCTGTAGCGATCAGACCGGTAACAACAGCCGGAGGAAACGAGACATCATTAAAATCCTGATAGTAGCTTGTGGAATGACGCGTGTTGGAACCATCGCCATACCATAGATGGTAGATATCGCCAACCTTGAGTGCAAAAGGATAATATGCCCTGTCAGTTCCGTCAAGAGAGCCTCCATAGATCGGATTCCCCGCATCCTCCGTCCATACCGCATCGCCCTGGGTAGAGAAGCCATTCGGCTGGGTAAAGACTTGTATCAGCGGAACGTTATCGGCGCTCCGCGCTTCGGTGGTGATCCGCACCCGATACGATTCACAGGAAAACAGGTTGTTCGCAGGATTGATGGTGAATGTAATATTATCCGATGAACTGACCACAGCTCCGAGGCAGGATGCAAAGTCATTCATGCTGATCTGCACACTCCCGGTGCATGGTCCGTCAGTTGCCTGCACGGTTATCGTAAGCGGATCCATCGCGGTATTGAACTCAACGTCCGCATCGGCGGTAACCGGCACGTCTATCACGCCATCTGCCGGCGTAACAGACAGGACCCTGGGACCTGAAGAGCCCCCATGTAATAGCAGATAGTAATAGGCCGGAATTTCCTCATCAGTCAGCGCCAGTGACAGGGGGTCTCTGGCACGGGGTTGATGACCAACCCCCTTTTTATTAAATGATATACAATATATTATTTGCAAACATATTTGTATATACGTTGAGCATTAATGC
>JAFGBT010000004.1 GCA_016933025.1 Spirochaetota bacterium
CTGGTGAAATACAACAGTTCCGGCGTGGCGCAGTGGGCGCAAACGGTAACTGCGGATAATCATTCATTATTCAACAGTGTGGCAATTGCATCAGACGGCTCAGTGTATGCAGCGGGACAGCTTGTTGGAACCGGCACCTGTAATTTTGGTAATGGCGTGACTGCCACAGGGACGACGGACGCAACCTTTTTGCTGGTGAAATACAACAGTTCCGGCGTGGCACAGTGGGCGCAAACGGTAACTGCAGAAGGGACATCGGATGCGTCATCAAACGTTAATGGTGTAACAGTTGCCCCGGATGGTTCAGTGTATGCAACGGGGACTATCGGATCAGGTATCTATGACTTTGGTAATGGTGTGACTGTATCTGGCGTGAGTGGTAGTTGGATGAATATTTTACTGGTAAAATATGACAGCTCCGGTGCGGCGCAGTGGGCGCAAACGGTGACGGAGGGAGAACACTCAAAGTCCAATAGTGTATCAGTTGCCTCAGATGGTTCAGTGTATATAACGGGACATATCGGAAACGGCACCTTTAACTTTGGTAATGGCGTTACTGCAAATGCTATTTTGGATGGTGTACCAGAACATTTTTTTCTGGTAAAATACAATAGCTCTGGCGTAGCGCAATGGGCGCGTACAGCGACAGAGACAGAAGTCTCTGTTACAGGCGGCTGTGGTGTAACAGTTCTCTCGGACGGCTCAGTGTTCGTTGCGGGATATTTTGCTGGCAATGACACCCCAAACTTTGGCAATAACGTTACCGTAAGTATAAATTATTATGTCATAAATGTCGTACTGGTAAAATATAACAGTTCCGGAGTGGCGCAGTGGGCGCAAGGCGTGACTGCAAACATTAGTTCAGCCTTCTTGAGTGTTGCAGTCGCACCAGACAGTTCAATATATGCAGCGGGAGCTATGATGTATGGAACCGGCACCTGTAATTTTGGTAACGGCGTAACCGCTACGGCGCCGTGGGAAGACGAAAATATATTACTGGTGAAATACAGATAAATCATATCTGATTTTCCCAGAAAAATTTTTATAACAAGCAACAAATTTTAACACACCTGTCCGGAACTTTTTGCTTGTCAGGGGCCTTCTGATGCGCCAAGACAAGCGCCGACAAGGCCCATTCAGTCACACGGGCCTTTGTCCGGTACCGCGGATTAAAATAAATATATAATAAGAAAGCAATCCTGCATCAGCAGGATTGCTTTCTTCAGATTACATTTTCTATATTACATTTTCTGAAATTTCTCGCTGCACTCATCTGCCCTTTTTCTTATTTCTTCAAGCCTCTCCTTCGCGTCATCCGACATCGACGCCTGAACGGCAATCGCCTCATTGGAATACTTCTGCATCTCCTGTCCTTTTACCGCCACATTCTGAAGGAGTTTTGCCTTTTCCGTCATTGATGACCCTGAGAATTTATCAGCAGACTTGCAGTATTCATCGATAAACTTCTCGTAATCATCAAGAAACTTTTCAACGTCAGCGCTCGAGCCCTGTCCGGGTGAATCGGCTCCGTTATTTTTTCCACAGCCCGCGAGAGTGATAGCGCAAACACAGAACAAAACAAGCGAAAATGATATTATATTCCTCATGTGCCGTCCTCCTTTTTACTAAATCAGATTTTACTTTTCAATAGCTGTCAATAATAAAATTACGCGGGATTATTCCATGCTTTCATCGATCAAGGGCCCTGCATGCATGGCACAACACCCCATGCCGCTTTACGATTCAACACAAATTATCGCAGCGGCCTCACGGCCGCGCATATGAGCTCCGCAATTACGCGGCATTAATACCAGAGCGCGCGATTGTTATCCGCATCAACGATATATAACTGCCCGCCCGGACCCGGTGCTATGCCTTTGGGAGAACTCAAGCTGTCCGCGCTGACACTACCGCCCTTATTTTCATCATCGGTGTCGAATACCTTTCCCTGGCCGTACACGCGCGTCGCCGTCGTGCTTGTGCCGGGGTAGTAGAGTACGCGATTGTTGCCGTAGTCAGAGATATACACGCCACCAGCGTCAAAAGCTATATCTTGAGGATGATCCAGGCTCCTGGCGCTGACACCGCCCTTATTGGCCGTATTGGTGTCAAATGCGCCGCCCTGGCCGTACACGCGCGTTGCCGTCGTGCTCGTCCCGGGATAGTACAGCACGCGATTGTTAGCATAGTCGGCGATATATATTCCATCATCGCCAACCGCCATACGATAAGGGCTGGACAGGCTGTCGGCGCTGATACTACCGCCCTTATTCGCGTCACCGGTGTCAAATGCGCCGCCCTGGCCGTACACGCGGTCCGCGGTCGTGTCAATCGGCTCTGCCAGGGAATAATAGAGCACGCGGCTGTTGGCACAGTCAACTATATACACCCCGCCAGCGTCAACTGCCACGCCAGTTGGCAAATTTAAGCCATCAGCGCTTATGCCGCCATTATTCACAATACTAGTAGTAAATGAGTCGCCCTGGCCATACACGCGCGTCGCCGTGGTGCTTGTACCGGGATAATACAACACGCGATAGTTCTCATGATCAGCGATATACACTCCGTCATCGGCAACCGCCACGCCGACTGGAGCTTGCAGGCTATCAGCGCTTGTGCCGCCCTTATCGGCCGTACCGGTGTTAAATGCGCCGGCCTGGCCGTACACGCGGTCCGCGGTCGTGTCGAACGGCTCTGCCAGGGAATAATAGAGCACGCGATTGTTCCCATATTCAGATATATACACCCCGCCGGCGTCAACAGCTATGCCATTGGGGCGGTCCATGCTGTCGGCGCTGATACCGCCCTTATTCGCGTCACCGGTGTCAAATGCGCCGAGCTGACCATACACGCCGACGGCGGTGGCATTGTAGCCACGGCCAAAAAGCGCGAGGAAGGCGAGCCCCTCATTGCCTCCGTCGGTACCCGCACAGCCGCACAGGACCGACCCCATGATAACAAAAAGAACCGACAAACAAACGCCCCATTTTCGCACCATCACCGCATCCTCCTCTTTTCACTATTGCACAGGATAGAACACATACCATCTGTTATGATGTGATTTCCACATGAAAACGACCCGCCGCCGCCCCACAGGGCCGGGCTGATATTATGCGCCAACCGACTCGATTACATGATATGGTGTTCTGAAACGGAAAAACAGCAGGCCGACGGCAAACAAGTATGTGTTCTAATTAAAGGCTATCATAAAAGGATGGATCTGTCAAATGGTTTTATACAAAACATCGTCAGTTATTCTGACAATGGAGTATATAACACGCAAAATGACGGGCTGCGAACGTCCGAGTACAATATCCTGTTTTCCGGGATATATTCCATGCACCGCACCGCGAGATTAGTGCTGCCCGCGGAGAAAGACGTAATAAATTATACCCCCCTCTCCGGAACTTTTTGCTTGCCAGAGAGCTCCCGATGGGCTATACCAGCTTCACATAAGGCCCATTCCATCTCTGGACAGAGACCCGTGGGCGAGGCAATTCCTTAGATAATTACCTATCAGGTGACAAATGATGAAAAAATTAATCAATCTCCCCATCCTGCTCATGCTCGCGGCCGCCTTGCCAGCAATTGAAGTTCATGCGGATACAACCATAAGCCTCGGCGGCAACCTGAACTACTCGGTATGGCAGCCGCCCTGGTCCAGCGGCAAAACGAACCTGCCCCCCTACCATTTCATGTCATTTTTTGTCAATCCCGATCCCGGTTACTCGTATCTGTGGAGCAGATCGCTCCCGTACCGCATCAACAAGTACGGGACAATCCACGGTCCCATGGCCGGCCCGTCGCTCTCCGTCTCGTTCGCCGAGCGGTGGAGCCTTTCATCGGTCTTCCTGGCCGGCAAATACCTCGCGGAATCCACGGGGCCCGCCGCGGCGGGCATAACGGAAAAACTCTACGCATATATGCCGCCCCCGGGAGATACAGTAATGTTCTTCAAGTCCCGGTACCACCGCAACATCACGCGCTACGACAGCGACACAACCATCGGTTGTTCGATTCACCGATATGTAAAATTCTTCATCGGCTTCAAGTATCAGGGGTACACCTATGCCGAATCCATGGAATATTTCACCACCCAGCCGGGGTATTACAACGCCCTTGGCATGGCACGCTTCCACAGCTATGGCGGCGGCACCGGATTCGGGTTTTCCATTCCGCTTCATCGCGTCCTTTTTTTACAGGTCAATCTCTCGGGCCTCGCGATGTACGGGACTGCGGCCTACCAGTACAGCCGCCAATATTCAGTCGGCTCGAACATGTATCTGGCACTATTCACCCAGTTTACCAGGGACCGGTACTGGTCTGCCGGCGGCAACGCCACTCTGACCCTGGCGTACCAGATCGAGGCGGCGAACCTGACGCTTGCCATCGGCGGGCGGTACCAGGCGCTCTACTATTTCTGGCAGAAGAACAATCCGCAGGGATTCATAGATTATGACGGATCCTTTGATCATTTTTACGGCGGGATGTTCTCGATCATTTACTCGTTTGCCGCGGGAAAGCAAGGGTAGGGTTACTCCGTGCTCGGCCGGCTGCCGCTAAAATTTCGCCGTAAACTCACCGACCGCCTTTTCGTCGAACCGCGAGCAGCTCTCGGTGATATTCACCGCCTGGCCGATGACCGACTTCTCGAGGAGGCTCAGCTTGCCGAAGTCCAGCTCGCCGCCAAAAATCCCGGCCGCCGTCGCGTGGGCCCGGAGCGCGCCGTCGAACACGGCGTCGTAGTGCGCCCGGGCGGCCCCGCCTTCATTCATGCAGCAGATGAAAAGCCCCACCCGCTTCTCAAGAAGCATGGCGAGGTTCCGGGAGCAGAAATTTCTGATCCCTCTCTGGAGCGAGCCAAGGTAGATTGAGCCGCCGACGATTACCGTATCGTAACGGGAAAGGTCTACGTCCATTTTCCTTTTCAGGTCGACGATATCGACTTCGCGGTCCGAGAGGCTCTCGCCTATGAGCAGGGCCGCCTTTTCGGCGCATCCGTGCTTGGACATGTAAACGACAAGGGTGCTCACGTTCGCCCCGTCACAGGTTCCCGGCCAGGACCGCGGCGCCGATCGCTCCCATTACCTGCGCGGACTGCGACACCTCGATGTCCATCCCGAGCTTTTTCTCCATCGCCTTCACCACGCCGATGTTCTTGGCGACGCCCCCCGTCATCATGAGGGGCGGCCGCACGCCGACGCGGTTCGCCATGGCCGAAACGCGCGTGGCGATCGACTCGTGGATGCCGGCGATGATGTTTTCCCTCGACTCGCCCTTCGATATGAGGGATATCACCTCGGATTCGGCGAAGACCGTGCAGAGGCTCGATATCTTCCCTGGATTGTCAGCCTGCAGCGATATCTCGCCGAACTCCTCGAGGTCGACCTGGAGCGCGCGCGCCATGACCTCCAGAAAGCGTCCGGTGCCCGCGGCGCACTTGTCGTTCATGACAAAGTCTTTCACCTTCCCGTTGTCGTCGAGGACGATCGACTTGGAGTCCTGCCCGCCGATGTCAATAATGGAGCGGATATGAGGGGCGGAGAAATGCGCGCCCGCCGCGTGGCAGGTGATCTCGGTGATCGCCTTGTGCGCCGCGTCGACGCCGTTTCGGCCGTAGCCCGTGGACACGATTTTATCGATGGCGGACATCTCCAGGCCGATTTCCGCAAGGAGCTCGCCGGTAACATGGCGCCAGGCCTTCTCCACGTTGTAGCCCGTAAAACCCAGGTGCGAGCCGAGGAGCTTGCCGTCCTTGATGACCGCCGCCTTGGTGGTGATTGACCCGATATCTATGCCAAGTGTGTACATTGCAATATCCCCGTGATATTCTGGTCTGCACGCATCAGCATGCATGCCTTATAACGAGACTGGCCGTTCCTGACGATATTGCAATACATTTTTTCAGGGCAATCTGATCAATTATTACGATTTGCAAATGCCTATGGCGGGGGAAGGTTATGCCGGTAGCGTCAGATTTCAGGGGAAAGAGCGGCCGGGGCAGGATAGTCCACCGATAACAATCGGTCGCACTGCAGGGTCAGAGTAACCGGTCGACCGATAGTTATCGCCTGCGGCCGATAGTAATCGGTTCCCGAGGCGATTGTTATCGCCTGTTTGAGGGGCCGGAGCAAGCAGAGTACCGATAGTTATCGGTATATATACATCTCAAGAGGCCCTGGGCACATTTACTGAAGAATAACCGAATGTAGCGTTTTACCGCCTGAAAAAGATTGACATTTTGATATATTTGATATATATTATATCAAATATATCAAAAGAGGCAGATTATGCCGTCACAGATGCTTATACGGATATCTCCGGAGATAAAGAACAGATTCATCAAGCTGTCCCGGATGGAGGGGAAAAACGCCAGCCAGAAGCTGCGCGAAATGATCGAGGAATACGTTCGGGAGCACGATATAGCCTCATTTGCTGACGACCTCTGGTCGCGCATCAGCAAGAAAACCGCCTCACGCGGAAAGACAAGGAAAGACATTGCAGCCGCTATCCGGGAATCACGACGTGACAAATGAAGGCGGTAATCGACACTAACGTATTTGTTTCCTCGTTTTTCGGCGGAAATCCAAAAAAAATCACAGACCTCTGGTTACAAGGAAAAATCACGCTCTGCCTTTCCAGGCCTGTAATGGATGAATATATCGATGTTCTGCAACGAATGGGTCTCGGCCACGACAGAGAGCTGGAGGAACTGATAGCCCTCTTTGGGTCGGGCTACAATATCCTTTTTACATCAAAGACGCCTTCACTGCAGGTGGTCGAAAAAGACCCGCATGACGACAAGTTCATTGAATGCGCGGTCGCGCTGAAAGCGGGAGTTATTATAACGGGCGACACGGCCCTCCGTTCGGTAAGAAAGTACAATGGAATCTCGATTCTGTCGCCAGCGGAGTTTTTAAAGGCATTTCCCTCATTGAGCAGCACATAGAATCCAAAATTTTCTTTTTAGCTGAAGTAAATTCTTCTTCTGTGACGGCTCCGGTCTCATTTTAATCTATACGTTTTTTTACGACTTGTAGATCTCCGTGCTGTAGGTCTTGACCCAGTGCTTCTTAAGCACCTCTTTGGCCTCCTTGATTTTGTCGACCTCGAGGATAAGGATCGCTTCGTCGTTCTTGAGGTATATGAACGGGTACATGCAGTCGATGTTCACCTTCGCCTCGATGAGCGGGCGCAGGATGGCGTTCAGCCCCCCCGGGTGGTCCGGGGCCGCGACGGCAATCACCTCTTTCGTTGTCACCGTGAATTTGTTCATTTCCAGCACCTGGACGGCGCGCTCGGGCTCGTCCACAATCATGTGCACCTGCGCAGGGCTGAGCTGGGTGGCGGCCATGATGGCCTTGATGTTTATCTGTTCTTTTTCGAGTATCGAGGTCGCCCTGTGCAGGCTGCCGGGCGTGTTGTCAACCGAAATCGAAACCTGGGTGATTGGCATGGCTTTTTCATCCTTCTATTATTACCCGCCCCCGCTCCATTCAGGAGCCGGGGTCGGGGGTGAGGTCATTTAAACGGAAACCCGTCGTAACCCGCCCGGAAAGCCTTCACGCTCGATTCGGCGAGCTTCTTCTTGGATCCCATCATCATTTCAATGCTCTGATTGATCGTCTCCACCTTGATAAGGCCGGTCATTTTGACCAGCGCGCCGAGCATCACCATGTTGGCCGACCGCTCGCTCCCGAGCTCGCGCCCAATCCTGTTGACCGGCGCCGAGAACATCTCCACGTCGCCGCGCTCGGGCACGTAGTCAACCAGGTCCGAGTTATACAGGAGCTGCCCCCCCGCCTCGAGCCTGCTGATGAACGCCATGAGCGACGGCTGGTTCATCGCCACCAGTATGTCAGGGGTCGAGGCCACCGGCGAGGCGACTTCCTCGTCGGAGATGCTCAGCGTGCAGTTGGCCGTGCCGCCCCGCATGGCCGCGCCGTACGCGGGGAGATAGGTCACGAAAAAGTTTTCCAGCATCGCCGCGTTGCCCAGGGTATTGCCAATGGTCAGGACCCCCTGCCCCCCGGAACCGGCCGCCAATATCTTTACCAGCATATTATTCCTTCTTGCTCCTCTTGTCCGTCAGCACGCCGAGCGGGAACTCCGTGGTCATGGTCTCGGCCACCCACTTGAACGAATCGACCGGCGTCATCTTCCAGTTCGTCGGGCAGGGAGACAGCACCTCGATTATCGAGTAGCCGAGCCCGTCAACCTGCGTCTGGAAGGCGGCCGCGATCGCTTTTTTGGTCTTGCGGATGCCGGCGGGCGAATCGACGGCCACGCGCTCGGCATACGCAACGCCGGGAAAGCGGGCGACAATGTCCGTTATATGGACCGGGTACCCGTCGTACTTCGGGTCGCGCCCGAGCGGCGTGGTGGTTGTTTTCATGTCGATGAGCGTGGTCGGCGCGAGCTGGCCGCCGGTCATGCCGTACACGGCGTTGTTGATGAAGATGACGCTGATGTTCTCGCCCCGGTTGGCAGAGTGGATGGTCTCCGCGGTCCCGATGGCCGAGAGGTCGCCGTCTCCCTGGTAGGTGAAGACAAAGAGGTCCGGCCGCGACCGCTTGACGCCGGTCGCGATCGCCGTGCCGCGCCCGTGGGCCGACTCGATCACGTCAAAGTCAAAATAGAGGTAGGCGAGCACGGCGCACCCCGCCGGGTTGACGCATATGGCGCGCTTCCCCAGGTCCATCTCCTCAAGCACTTCGGCCACGAGCCGGTGCACGATGCCGTGGCCGCACCCGGGGCAGTAGTGGGTCACCACTCCCTTCTTGTAATATTTCGGCCATGGATTCTTGAGTTTCATTCCTATTTCTTCACTACCTTCTGATATTCGCGGAAAATGATCCGCGCGAACTCGATCGGCGTCGGCACGACGCCGCCCGGCCTGCCGTGAAACGTGATATCCGCGTTTCCCTCGATGGCGATCTGCACGTCCTCGAGCATCTGACCGGTGCTCATCTCGAATACGATGAACTGCTTCACCCTGCCGGCCAGGTCGGCCAGGACCCTCCTGGGGAAGGGCCAGAGGGTGATGGGCCGCAGCAGGCCGGCGCGCACGCCGTCCTTGCGGACCCGTTTGATGGCGCCCTTGGCGATCCGCGCCGTGGTCCCGTATGCGATCACGACGATCTCCGCGTCGTCGATCATGTATTCTTCATATCGCATCTCGTTCTTTTCGATTTCGTTGTACTTCCGCACCAGCTTCCAGTTGTGGCGCTCCATCTCAAGGGCGTCGAGGATCAGCGAGCAGAGGTATCGGCTCGGACCGTCGCCCCGCCCTTTAAGCGCCCACTCCTTTTCCGGGAGCTTCTCGATTTTCTCGGGAAACACGACCGGCTCCTTCATCTGGCCCATCATGCCGTCCGAGAGCATCATGACCGGCGTCCGGTACCGGTCGGCCACCTCAAAGGCGTTGTAGGTGAGGTCCGCGATCTCCTGCACGGACGCGGGCGCGAATACCGGGGTGCGGTAGTCGCCGTGGCCGCCGCCCCGCGTGGCCTGAAAGTAGTCGCCCTGCGCGGGCGCGATGTTGCCGAGACCCGGTCCGCCGCGCATCACATTGACGATGACCGCCGGGAGCTCGAAGCCGGCCAGGAATGATATCCCCTCCTGCTTCAGGCTGATGCCCGGGCTCGACGACGAGGTCATGGCGCGGGCACCGGTCGCGGCCGCGCCGATGACCATGTTGATGGCCGCGGTCTCGCTCTCGGACTGTATAAAGACGCGGTTCTCCCTGCGCATATGGTCGGCCATATACTCGCCCAGCTCGTTCTGCGGCGTGATCGGGTAGCCGAAATAGCACTGGCACCCTGCACGGATTGCCGCCTCGCCGAAGGTGTGGTTTCCGCTCATGAATATTTTATTCATCGTACACCTCGACCACCACCTCGGGGCAGACCAGCGCGCAGATGAGGCACCCGGAGCACTGCGCCATATCGTCGGGCTCCGCGTAATGGTATCCGGCCCTGTTCAGGTGCTCCGATTCTTTCAGGACCTTCCGCGGGCAGTAGGCGATGCAGAGCCCGCACCCCTTGCACATCTCGGTGTCTATTTTTACAATATGTTTCACGGCGGCTTTCGTCATTTCCGGGTCCGTATGGCTTATGATAATCTGTCAAAGAATATAGATGGCCGGTTTTTTTTCAATAAGAAATTTTTTCACAATGCCGCGGCACATCGGGAATTGGCATTATTTTCTTATGTCCGATAGAAAGGGCCGGAGATACAGCCGCTGAATTCCTCTAAAAAATATTTGCCTGCCTCCCGGTTTTCCTGTAATATAATAAGGATTGTCTGGAGGTCCCACAACATGCAACATTCACGCCTGTTCGGCATTGTTATAATAGCAACACTGTCAGTATCACTGTCATGCAGCGACGATACCGGCGGTGACAATGCCGCCGCCCTATTATTTCTCCTCGGGTCACGAAACTACTACCTCGGCCTGACTCCATTCCCCTTCGATATTTCGAGCGTGGACAAGGTTGAATACGTGTACGATAAAATACGTGCCGACGCCGACATGATCGTGCACCATTTCGACAACGGCATACCCTGGGACGACGCGCTGGCGGACACCTATCCATACACGGCAAAGGTCATGGACGACTGGGCGTTTCGTAAAAGCCATATCCCCGCCGGTCACCGGCTCTACGTGGCCGTCACCCCGATAAACAGCATGCGCGACGGCCTGGCTCCAGACTGGAATTCGACCGGCGACAACCAGCCCCTCTCGCCGCCGTGGGACGGATACGACTTCAACCATAACGACGTGAAGACGGCATATCTCAATTACTGCAGGAGGGTTATTGCCTACTTTAGTCCCGACTATATAGCAGTGGGCGTCGAGGTGAACCTGGTCAGGGAAAAAACCCTCCGGTGGGCCTCGTACCTGGAACTGCACCAGGGCGTCTACGCGACTCTCAAGGCCGAAAATCCCTCACTCCCGATATTCGTGACCCTTACCGGGATTGACCTCGTGGACGACTACTCCGATTCCAATCACGCGGAGCAGATGGCCGCCCTGGCGGATATCACCGATTACACCGATTACTACGCCATTTCACTGCACCCGTTTTTCGCCGAGATTCCTGACGCGATACTCCCGGATGACATGTTCGACCGGATCTTTTCATCGGGACTCAACACGGCCGGCAAGCCGGCCTGTATAACGGAGACCAGCTTCCCGGCCGAAGAGCTCACAATGACCGACTACGACCCCGACATCACCCTCGCCGGCACCGAAGCGAAACAGCGTGCCTACTTCTCCCTGCTCTTGCGCGAAGCGGAAAAGCACAACCTGCTCTTCGTGGTAAACTTTCTCGTGCGGGACTATGACGTGCTGTGGGAAACAACTCTGGGCGCACCCGAAGACATCCTCAAGGCATGGCGCGACACCGGCTTCTACGATGAGGATGGCGACCCCCGCCCCGCCCTGGCCGTGTGGAAATCGCGGCTCCGCCTTCCGGTGAAATGACTTGACATTAAACAGGTCCCGGATACATCTAATTCATGTATTGAACTGCGCATGAAACAACCGATGAAAAAGAAATACCACAAGGAAACCTTCGAAAAAATTTCGGAAGAAAAGAGAAACCGTCTGATCGAGACCTGCATCAAGCTCGCCGGCCGAAACGGGCTCGCGAACACCAAAATCGAGGACATCGCCAAGGAGATGGGGATTTCATACGGCTCCATCTACTCCTATTTCGCCTCAAAGGAGGACCTCGGCCACACCATCATCACCAGGGGCATCGAGCTCGAGATGAGGACCTTCGAGCAGCCGGCAAACTTCACGGACACCTTTTCCCATATCCAGGCCGTGTTCGAGCGGTCGTTGAAGATCGGGCTGGAACAGCCCGAGCTGATCTGTCTCTGGCATGAAGTGAGCCTGCCGTACAATCATCAGTACTCGGGCCACACCACCGAGCTCTTCCGCCTGGGCGTCGTCGAATGGAAGGAGATACTGAAAAAGGGCGTGGCGCGGGGCGATATACGCAAGGACATAGACATCGACACGATGGCGTTCATCCTGAACGCCATCGCCTCACAGTTACTGAGGTACAACATGTCGGAATATCAGAAGATGAAGCGAACGATCCACTTTTCCCGCAACCAGGACAACCCGATACCGGACATCATGGCGGAACTGAAGAAAATGCTCGCCTGAGTTGTCGCTGAATTATTAGATAATTTCACCCGTCTGATATCATCAAGTAGCTATTGCCCCCTCTCCTTACAGGAGAGGGGGTGAGGTCACATGCTCCTTCTGAACTGCCCCCCGACCTCGTACAGGGCGCTGGTAATCTGCCCGATGGAGCAGTGGCGGACCGTGTTCATCATCTCGGCGAATATATTTTCCCCCGACAGGGCGGCCTCCTGAAGCCTTTTAAGGGCCGCGGGCGCCTCTTTGCTGTTCCGCCCGTGAAAGTCTGCAAGCCGCCTCAGCTGGGACTCCTTCTCCTCTTCCGTGGCGCGCGCCAGCTCCACCTTCACGATCTCGCCGCCGTGTGTAGTTTCGCCGTCGACGAACGTGTTCACGCCGATTATGGGAAGCCCTCCCGAGTGCTTCAGGTGCTCGTAGCGCATCGACTCGTCCTGGATCTGGCTCCGCTGGTACCCCTTTTCCATGGCGCCCAGGACGCCGCCCCGCTCCGTGATCCGGTCGAACTCGGCGAGGACCGCCTCCTCGACCAGGCGCGTCAGCTCCTCCACGATGAAGCTCCCCTGCTCCGGGTTTTCGTTGCGCGCCAGGCCCCACTCGCGGTTGATTATCTGCTGGATCGCCACGGCCCGCCGCACCGACTCGCGGCTCGGCGTGGTGATCGCCTCATCGTAGGCGTTGGTGTGCAGACTGTTGCAGTTGTCGTAGACCGCGCAGAGCGCCTGCAGTGTCGTGCGTATGTCGTTGAACTGGATCTCCTGGCTGTGGAGCGACCGGCCCGAGGTCTGTATATGGTATTTGAGCATCTGCGAGCGCGGCCCCGCCTTGTACTTCTCGCGCATGGCGACCGCCCAGATGCGCCGCGCCACGCGGCCGATCACCGTGTACTCCGGGTCCATGCCGTTGGAGAAAAAGAAGGATAGGTTCGGCGCGAAGCTGTCGATCGGCATTCCCCGCGACAGGTAGTATTCCACGTAGGTGAACCCGTTCGCCAGGGTGAAGGCGAGCTGGGTGATCGGGTTGGCGCCCGCCTCCGCTATGTGGTAGCCGGATATTGAAACCGAATAGAGATTGCGCACGTTGTTTTCGATGAAGAACTGCTGTATGTCGCCCATCATCCTGAGGGCGAAGTCGATCGAGAAAATGCAGGTGTTCTGGCCCTGGTCCTCCTTCAGGATGTCGGCCTGTACCGTGCCGCGCACGTTCGACAGGACCGCGGCGCGGAGGGAATCATACTCGTCTTTCTTGGGCTCCCTCCTCTTCTCGGCCCGGAAACGGTCAACCTGCTGATCGACGGCCGTGTTCAGGAACATCGCCAGCATGATGGGCGCCGGCCCGTTGATGGTCATGGAGACCGACGTGTTGGGGGCGCAGAGATCGAACCCGCCGTAGAGCACCTTCACGTCGTCGAGAGTGCAGACGCTCACCCCTGACGTCCCGACCTTGCCGTAGATGTCGGGCCTGGTGTCGGGGTCCCTGCCGTAGAGGGTGACTGAATCGAAGGCGGTCGAGAGCCGCTTCGCCTCGAAGTTCGCCGACAGGAGCTTGAAGCGCGCGTTGGTCCGCTCCGGGTTGCCCTCGCCCGCGAACATGCGCGTCGGGTCCTCGTTCATACGTTTCAGCGGGAACACCCCGGCAGTGTAGGGAAACCATCCGGGTATGTTCTCCTCCCGCATCCACCGGTACACCTCGCCCGGGTCGGTGAAACGCGGCAGGGCGATCTTGGGAATCCTCTTTCGGGAGAGCGATTCGTAGTAGAGGGGCGTCCGGATCTCCTGATCGCGAACCAGGTAGACGAGCTCGTCCTTCCGGTAATCCTCTCGTATCACGTCCCACTGGTACAACAGATAGGTTGTCTCGCTTTCAATCAGCGGCTCCATGCGCGCCGCCTCGTCATTCAGGCGCTCGACCATCGCCGCAGTCTCCTCGCTTCCCTCCAGACGGGCGGCCGACTCGCGGAGATGCCAAATGGCCCGCACGATATCGGCCTGCTCCCCCGTGCGGCGGTGATAGTTCCGCACCGTGTCCGCGATTTCCGCCAGGTAGCGTACCCGCCGGGGGGGTATAATGATGGTCTTGGACGATGAGGCGCGCGAGGCCGGCCGGGGCATGGGTGATGCGAACGAGGTCCCCTTCTTCCGGTTCACCAAATCAAGCAGATGATGATACAGAGCCGTTACGCCGTCGTCGTTGAAGCGCGAGGCTATCGTTCCAAAGACCGGCATCTCCTCCGCCGGCCTGTCAAACTCCTTGCGGTTCCGCTGAACCTGCTTGCGTACGTCGCGAAGAGCGTCATCAGCCCCTTCCTTTTCAAATTTATTGATAACGACAACGTCCGCGTAATCGAGCATGGCGATCTTCTCGAGCTGGGACGCAGCGCCGTACTCGCTCGTCATCACGTACATAGAGCTGTCCACGACCTCGGCTATCCGGGCGCTCCCCTGCCCTATGCCGGCGGTCTCGGCTATCGCCAGGTCGAACCCGGCCGCGGCGGCGACGAGAAGGGAATCCGCCAGCGCATCGGAAAAGTCGGCGTTGGAATAATCAGCCGCAAACGAACGCATGTAGACGCGCGGGGAAGTGATCGCGTTCATCCTGATCCTGTCGCCCAGGAGAGCGCCGCCGCTCCTGCGCCTCGCCGGATCGCTGCAGAGGACCGCCACGTGCATCTCTGGGAAATCGTGGAGCAGACGCACGATGAGCTCGTCAATGAGGGACGATTTGCCCGCGCCCCCAGTGCCGGTGACGCCGATCACCGGCATCTTCCTGCCGGCGGCCGTCTTCTCCAGCTTTTTACGGGTCGGCGCGAATCCGTCTTCCCCCGTCTTGTGGCCCATCTCAGCCGCCGTGATCAGCCGGGCTATGGCGCCCTTGCTCTTCGGCGAGAGCCCCTTGAGCGCTCCCCCCGTCTCCTCGGGGAGGGGATAATCAATATTCCGCACTAGGTGGTTGATGATGCCCTGCAGGCCCCACTCGGCGCCGTGCTCAGGCGTATAGACCTTCACCACGCCATAGTCCTCGAGCTCTGCCACCTCCTCTGCGACGATCACGCCGCCGCCGCCGCCGAAGACCCTGATATGCGGGGCCCCCCGCTCTTTCAATAAATCGATGATATATTTGAAGAATTCCATATGGCCGCCCTGATAGCTCGACACGGCGATGCCCTGCGCGTCCTCATCTATGGCCGCGCTGACGATCTCGTCGACCGACCGGTTATGCCCCAGGTGGATGACCTCGACGCCGGTATCCTGTAATATTCTCCTGAAAATATTGATGGCGACGTCATGCCCGTCAAACAGGGAGGTTGCGGTCACCACCCTGATGCGGTTTTTCGGCCTGTAAATCTCATTATCCATTGTCATTCTGTCCCATAATACGTTGCCGGCCGGCGGGCGGTCCGGGCGAATGGGTACGTTTCTCGTTTTTTATTTTTTTTCTGTCAAGAAATATCCGTCAATCCGGGCACTCAAAATAGTGTTTCAGGGAATCCTTTATTTTACGGCTCACCTGGTTCTGCATCTTGCGCATCCGGTAGACCGATATGCCGCTGTCCCTCGCCATCGATGCGCCCGTTCTGTTGCCGAAATTCCTCTCGATGAAAAGCTCCCGCATCTTGACGGGGAACGAGCGAATCGCATCGCTCATGGTCGATATAATCTCCCCCTTCATGTAGGAGTTCTCGATATCCTCGTAAAACTGCCGGTCCATCACAACCTCCTCGAAATGCCTGCTCTGAAGCCGTTCATCCTCCAGCCGCTTTCTCCTTAAATAATCTATTGCCCTGTTTTTTGCAGCGGTGAAGAGATAATTCAGCGTGCGTGGCGAATCGGGATCAAGGTTGATGCATTTCTCAAAAACTTTCATGAAAACATCCTGCGCAAGCTCCTCGGAAATGTCCCGATTGTATACAATCCTGTTCAGGAAGCGGTTAACTGCCCCCGAGTACCTCATATAAATCCGGGTGAATTGTTCATTGTAATCCAAATTCGATTCCATCATATCCTCCCCTTTCTGGTGTCATTATCTGGATTAATAACAAGAAACCTACCGGGGCGCAACGGGAAGGGAATGAACGCTACCGCCAGCGGCATGAAGGATACGGGAAGGACCTTGAACGCGCGGAACGCCCGGAATCAGCAGATATCCGGTATCAAATCAGGCAAGCCTCGCAAGGAGCCTGTTATTACCGGTCCTGATGCGTATTTTATTGTGCTTGCGCAACACCTGGGCGTGGGTGTACGCTTCTGATACCGAAAGATAAATTTCCAGGGGCCAGCGCGTCCATGCAACATCAGGAAATAGCCGCCGAGCCGTCTGGTATATGCTCTTCTCGCCGGAGCTCAGAATTGAAAGGATGCTTTTTTCTCTTTCAGCAAAGCATATCCGGTACTGCTCGACCAGTTCCCGCAAATTGACGATCTCCTCGCCATGCGACGGGTATATGATCGAGGGGCCGAGGGCCTCGATTTTTGACAGGGAATTATAGAACTCTTCCTGGCTCAGGCGATCGGAAAGAATGGAGTAGTGGTCGAGTATGACAAAGGCGTTCGGAGTAATATGCGACAGGACGGTATCGCCGGTAAAGATAATTTTTTCATTTTCAATGAAGAGAGATATCGAACCGGCCGTATGTCCGGGAGTTGAGACAACCCTCGCGTCGTAATTTCCAAGCCTGATGACGTTCCCGTCCCTCAGCAGCGCGTCGACCCGGCAATTGCTCGACAGGAACTTGAAGACGAGAGCGATCAGCCGGACCGATTGTCTAAAGAGCCAGGGCACGCCCATCATCTTCAGATACATGGCGATGGTTTTTTTTGAAACCTCGAACCCGGTCTCTATCGAATGGACCTCCCGCGCGTGAGCGGCCACGGAGACCCGACCCCCCTTCGCGCGGCCAATCCTTCGCGCGGCGCCGCAGTGATCGGGGTGGCCGTGGGTAATGACAATCTGGCGAATATCCGAAAAGGAGAGGCCCAGCTCGCCCAGCGCATTTCGGAGAAGGCCGGCGGTACGGAGCGTTCCCGTGTCGAGGAGGGTCACGATCTCGCCAAGAAAAAGATATACATGTATGGGGCCGGGTTTCCTGCCGGGCAGCGGGAGAGTGAGCCGGTAAATATCCGGATGTATTTCAGTGAAATGTCCCTTCTTCTTCATATGCACACTAAAGTCCGAACGGTCGCGTCAGGCCCCGGTGCTGCCACACCGGCCTCATGCGATTCTCTCAATCAGGGATTCATACGAAAAAGAGGGTCAAGAATTAAACAGACTCCACAGGTAGAAGAATTCTGGTATACCTGTTATGTGCAATGTGATTTTTCCCGCGCCTGGAAGAACGCGTGGAGCGACACGCCGCGTGTCTCATGAAGAATTTAGGTATACCTGCTATTCGCTTGAAAAATCGTGTAAAATTCATATTATAATTTCAGTACAGCAAAAAATGCAAATCGCCGGGGGTCTCATGTCTATGGATACACATGTACTGAAACGCCGCATCGAGCTGGCCCGGATTTTCGCGCGGGCCGTGTATTGGGTTTTCTTCGGCGTATTCAGGGATGAACTGCGAAGGGGGACGCTGCTTAAAAACATATGGGCCTTCCTTTTTTCGAAGGCCAAGGGCGATATAACTGAAGACATGTCATGGGCGGAACTCCTTGAAGAAAGGGGAGCGCAGGTACCGAACAAGGTATTCCTGTATTATAATTACGAGAGATTCACCTACCGGCAGATGAACCAGAATGCGGACCACATTGCGGACCTGCTTCTGGCAATGGGCGGCGGAAAGGGCAAAGGAATCGGCATCTTTATGAGAAACTCCCCCCGGTACCTCGATATCTTTTTCGGCGCTCAGAAAATTGGCATGTATGTATTATTGATCAACGCTGAACTACGGGGAGACGGCCTCAGCTACGTGATAAATCACAGCGATATCGAATACCTGGTGCTGGATGCCGAGTTGATCGAGCCCTTTTCGGCCGTTTCCTCATCCGCCACCCTCCTGAAAAAAGTAATCGTAAATGATATCGAAAAGGAATCGGAGGGGTACCTCATTCCCGACCACATGGTCCGGCTCAGCGATCCGCGCGTCGGCCGCGCCGCGGCAAACGGGTCCCGCCGCGGATACCACAAGGATGATGTATGCCTGATTATTTACACATCCGGAACAACAGGCAATCCCAAGGGAGTCGTGTACCGGTACGGGAGATCGAGCGTTAAAAAGCTGAGTATCATAGCCGGCTTTACCCTCACCGAGAAAGACATTTATTACACATGCCTTCCGCTGAGCCATGGGAACGCACTTTTCATGACCGTGACCGTCGCCATGGCGGTCAGGGCGTCCGTCGCCCTGGGCCGGAAATTTTCCGCACGGAACTTCTGGGACGATATACGGAAGTATAACGCCACCGTCTTCAACGCCACCGGCTCAATCATTCCAATATTAATGAAACAGCCGGAGCGGCTAAAGGACCGGCTGAACCATGTCCGCTACGTTCTGTCATCGGCCTGCCCGGCCCACCTGTGGGAACGGTTCGAAAAACGCTTCGGAGTAAAAATTTACGAGGCCTACAGCGCGGTTGACGGGGGCGGCAAGGGGGTCATCAACTACGGCTCGGCTCCTGTCGGCTCATTTGGCAAGCCCTCCGGCTTTCTGGGTAAATTCAGGGTCATTGATGAAGACGGCAACGATGTCCGCGTTGGAGCGACGGGCGAACTCATATACGAGGTGGGGATCGATACGAAGCGGTTTGAATACTATAAAAGCACAGGCGCAACCAGTGACAAGGTTCGGGAAGGATGGCTCTACACCGGCGACCTGGTCTGGTACGACAGCAGGGGCTATTTTTATTTCGCCGGCCGGAAAACCGACTCGATGCGCAGGGGAGGCATGAACGTCTCCGCGCACGAGGTTGAGAGCGTCATCATGAAGCACCCGGCGGTGGAGGAAGTCGCGGTCTACCCGGTTCCGTCGGAGCTCTCCGAGGACGAGATAATGGCCGCGGTCAAGCTGGTAGACGGGCATATCCTGAACCCACAGGAGCTCATCGAATATCTCGAGGGGAAGCTGGCCCGGTATGCCATACCTCGCTTTATACGGTTTGTCGATGAATTCACCGTCACCAGCACCTATCGGATAATAAAGGACGAGATTAAGAAAGAGGGGGTCACGCCGGATTCATACGACGCGCGTGTTGCCGCTGTCCGCTTGTGAGGCGGCCGGCCCCGGGGAACAACAATGTTTGCGGAATACACGGAAAAACAGCTTGCGTTCAAAGATACGATAACGGCCTTCGTTGAATCCGAGATACGGCCGCTTAACGACGCGTACGACCTCACCCTTCCGTTCACCGCCGCTGACATCAGGAAGATCTGGCAGAAGATGATCCCCGTCTTCCTGAACCCGAAGGACGGCGAAGCGATCATAGACATGAAAGATATCCAGAACGCGAGCCACTCGGGCGAGGGGCTCCTGGGCGGGCTTCCCATCGACACCATCCTCCTCGGCATCGCCATCGAGGAAATTGCCCGGGTGAATCCATCGTTGATGTGCTCGATCATGATATCCCTCGCGCCCGCCGGAACCATACTGGTCTCGCGCAACGATGAGATGAAAAAAAAGTACCTGCTACCGGTACTGACCGGACAGAAAATCGGGTGCGCCGCTATAACCGAGCCCGGTTTCGGGTCGCATTCCGCGGGCTTCCGGACGACCGCCGTTTTGAAGGGCGACCACTGGCTCGTAAATGGAACAAAGACATGGATATCAAACGGAGATATATCGGAGCTCTGTGTTCTCATCTGCTCATGCGACGAAGGAACGGGCGAGCCTTACACCGCGCAGCTGCTGGTGGACAGGGATGTCTCACCCTACCGGAGCAGGAGCCTCCCGCACATGGGTCTCAAGCAGTTCCCCGCCGGCGAACTCGTGTTCGAGCAGGTGAAGGTCCCGGCGGGCAATAAAATATCCGGCTCAAAAGAAAAAAAGGGGGATGGCCTCAAGAAGACCCTGCAGGCGTTCGAGATTTCAAGGAGCTGCATGGCGCTCTGCTCCGTCGGTATCGCGCAGGCGGCGATCGACGCGTCGGTGGCGTACGTGAAGGAGCGCCGCCAGTTCGGGAAACTGCTCGGGGAATTCCAGATGATCCAGGAAATGCTGAGCGACATGGCCACCGAGACCGAGGCGGCCCGGATGCTGGCGTATCGAGCCCTGAGCCTGATCCAGGCGGGGAAAAGGGCGGAAGCCGCCGCTGCTATGGCCAAACAGTATGCCACGGAGATGGCGGTGCGGGTCACCTCAAAGGCCGTGCAGATTCACGGCAAGGCCGGTCTGTCAGAGGATTTCCCTATCGAGAGGATGTTCAGGGACGCGCGCATGCTGACGATACCCGACGGAACAACGCAGATGCAGAAGCTTATCCTGGGCCGGGCCTTGACCGGACTCTCGGCATTTTCATAAAGAGGCGGACGTGGAATACCGTTATCTGGAAGCGACATGCGCCGACGACGTCGGCATCATTACCATCCGGAGGCCTCCGGCCAACGCGTTGAGCTACGGCCTGGTTATGGAGTTGAAGGACCTTGTCACGAAAATCAGAACGGACGCCGGGATACGCAGCGTCATCTTTCGAAGCGGGGTCGATAAATTTTTTTCCTCCGGGGCGGACCTGACCGACCTGCCCCCCGATGTCATTGCAAAGCTGGCGGACATCCCCGCCGCCGGGGGGCTGAAGCAGCTTATTAAAAATGCGATTCCGTCCGTATCCTCGAGGATAGCCGAGATATTCAGGGAAGTGCATGAGGTGTTCGGCATGATTGAATCCATGCCCAAGCCGACAATCGCGGTCATTAACGGCCATGCCCTCGGAGGAGGACTTGAGCTTGCGATGGCGTGCGATTTCAGGTTCATGGGCCGCGGCTCCGGCACGGTGGGCATGCCGGAAATCACCCTCGGACTCATACCGCTCGGCGGGGGCACCCAGAGGCTTCCCCGCCTTGTCGGAAGGAACAGGGCCGTCGAGCTGCTCCTGAGCGGTTCTAAGATCGGGGCGGACGAGGCCCTTTCAATCGGACTGGCCACCAGGGTCTGCGACAAAGAGAAGATCGACGAAGAGGCGCTCGGCTACGCAAAGAAGCTGGCAAACGGCCCGACCGTCTCCATCGGCCTGATAAAATACTGCGTGAACAACGGCCTGAACGGACCACTGCGCGATGGATTGAAAATCGAACGGGACTCTTTTCAGGACCTTCTCAAGACCGAGGATATGATCGAAGGCATTCTCTCTTTCGTGGAGAAGCGCGAACCGCATTTTATCGGCAAATAGCCGGATCGGCATGTTATAGAGAATGGACTCAAAATCAAATTCATCGCACGGTGGGAAAATACGATGAACGGACAAACCGAAGCCGGCGTCATCACCGACCCGTTAAGCGGCATAACAATACTTGACCTTTCAACGCAGGTCCCGGGCCCCTACTGCTCGATGCTCCTCGGAGATCTTGGCGCGGACGTAATAAAAATAGAACAGCCCGGCATCGGCGATTCCGCCCGCCTGCTCCCGTTTCTGTTCAACGGCATCAACAGAAACAAGAAAAGCATGGTGCTTGACCTCAAGTCCCCGGAGGGGAAAAAAATTTTCAGAGAGCTTGCCGCGCGCGCTGACGTGGTGCTTGAGGGATTCCGCCCGGGAGTGACGGAGAACCTCGGCATCGACTACGAGGCCCTTCAAAACCTCAATCCCGGAATCATATACTGCTCCATCACCGGATACGGGCAGAACGGCCCGTACCGGGAAAACTCCGGCCATGACGTGAACTATCTCGGTATTTCCGGGCTTCTGAGCCTGGCCGGCGAATCCGCGAACTCCTGCAGAATTCCGGAACTTCCCGTCGCGGACCTCGCGGGAAGCATGTTCGCGGCGCTATCCATCCTCTCCGCCCTGATCCAGCGGGAAAAGACGGCCGCGGGCCAGTATATTGATGTTTCCATGACGGCAGCTGTTTTTTCCTGGCTGAGCGCCTCGCTGGGAGCCGGGCTTAATAACGCAAACGCGGGACCGCCCGTCTTTCTTCCTCACTACGGCGTCTTCAAAACAAAAGACGGCAGGTCCCTGACCCTCGGCATCGTGCATGAGGAGCACTTCTGGAAAAACCTCTGCACGGTGATCAACCTCGGAGACATGTCGCAATTGAAACTGCTCGACAGGATCGTCAAGCGCGAAGAACTGCATGCAGCGCTACAATCCGCATTCCTTTTAAAAAACAGGGACGAATGGATCGCCCTTTTAAGCGAGGCCGATGTGCCGTGCGGTCCCGTTTTATCAGTCAACGAAAGCTGGGACGACCCGCAGATCAGGCACAGGGACCTGGTCTTCGACATGAACCATGCGGTTCATGGAAAAATCAGGCAGCGGGGCTTCCCTGCGCTCTTCTCCGGCATTCGCCTGAGAAGAGATCTTTCCCCTCCCTCCCTGGGAGAGCACAGCGATGCAATACTGGCGGACCTCGGCTATTCACGGGAACAGATACAGGACTTGCTGAATAAGGGGGTTATCTCCTCGCGAATAAAATGAACACCTGTTTACCGATAACTATCGGCAAACAGGCCGCCCTGCCCCCTTTAAACCGACAACTATCCCTTATCGGTTACTCTGACCCCGCTGGTTTACTCTTACACCACGCAATCATGAAAAAATCTTGCATTATAACCGGTTCTTACCGATTGTTATCCGATGAAATTCCGTGTTATTCTCTATCAAAAACCCCTCGGGATACCCGTAACCAGGCAGGATGTCGACGAGATGCGGCGCTTCAAGCCGCACTTTGTCTGCTTCCCTGAATATTTTTTCGTGAACACCAATTTGGGAACGCGGGCACAGACCCCGCACAACCAGGCCCGCCAGCTGCAGCGCATCGCGGCGCTGTCGCGCGGGCTCTCAAGCGTCGTCATCGGCGGTTCAATGCCTGAACTGGCGGACGGGCTCCTCTACAATACCTGCTTTGTCTTTCAGGAGGGAAGGCTGCTGGGAAGCTACCGAAAAAAGCGGCTTTTCGCCCCGGAAGTGGGCGCAATAACGCCGGGAGATTCCTACCGGGTCTTCAGCGCCCACGGCATAACCTTCGGCGTGATGATCTGCGCGGATATTTTCGAGGATGACGGCTTTCGCTTCATGCGGGAAAACGGCGCGCGAATTATTTTCTCGCCCACATTCTCACCCCGGAAACAGGAGACCGTCGAGGACAAGTACCGGCGGGACAACGAGATCTACGTGCGGGGCGCGGAGATGTCGGGAGCGGTTATCGTAAAAGTGTGCGGGGTGAAGTCGGAGTTCCGCGATTTTTTACAGGCGAGAAGCCTTATCGCGGACAAAAAGGGCGTTGTCTTCCGCGCCCGCCCCGAGGAGGAGGAGACGCCGATGATAATCATGCGGGAGATAGTCGCCTGACATCCGCCATCACGCCGGCGAGGAGCTCTTCCAACCGCTCGAATGAAAAATGCCTCCGGGCCGTTTCGTAATTCCGATCAGCCATCCGTTTCCTGACCGCCTCGTCCCCGAGCATCTTCCTGGCCTCACGCACGGTAGCGCCGGTGATAAATCCGTCTATCAGACAGAGATCGAATCCGAGCGGCTCGATGTCGGATATGAACACCGGATACCGGTTCATCATCAACGGCTTCCCATAGTACACTGCCTCGAGGAAAGCGTTGCCGAACCCCTCGTACGCTGAAGGATAGGTGACCAGATCGGCCGCGCGATATACGTCGCCGATCGTGTACGGCCGTTCCCTGGACGGCGCCCGGCCCGGCGCCACGATATTATTTATCGAAACAAGGCGTACGCCCCGCATCTCCGCATATTCAACGAGCTTGCGCTGGTACTCGTCGCCCTCGTCGCCCGACGGGTGCGATATGACGAGCTTCCGGTTGGCTCCCTCAATCTGGCTGACCAGGTCGATGGAGCGCTCGATGCACTTGCGCGGAACCACGCGCGTCGGCTGGAGAATAAAGTGCTCCCCCTCCCCCACCCCGGCCTCTTTCCTGAGGCCGGCTACAACTCCCTCCGGCCCGGCAGCCGGCGGGTTGCCGAAGTCAAAGGTGTTCGGAACAACCACGGACGGGACCCCCCGCCGGTGCGAAAGCGACGTCTGGGCCAGCGAGTTTATCACCACGTGCCTCACAGAAGGGAGGACCGCCGGAAAGGACATCTGGATGTAATCTCCCGCCGCGTTGACGATGAACCGGTCCCGCTCCCATGCGAAATCATGGTGGTGCGCTACGGTCGGGATACCGGTCTCGGCTATCAGCTCGGTCAGGGCGATGCCGAGCGGGATGTTCATCGGTATGGAGAGGGAATTTTCCGCGATGACGCACTCGATCCCGAAATCGCGGATGAAGCGGGACAGCTCCTGTCTGAGGTGCGCGGTCATGGAATGGATGAGCCGCGTGGTCTGCTCTGTGCGGGCGCTCCTGCCGAACACGCCCCAGTTGATCGCCTCTATGTCCGGATGCCTGAAATGCGCCGCCTCTATGATACGGGCGAGTTTCGAAGGCCGGTCGATCTCGCCGGCGCAGTAAAAGCAGTTGTACCCGAGCTTCTCCAGTGCGGCCGCCCACTTCTCGATTTCGTGGCTCACGCCGTCCGTGCCGGAAATCCGGGTCGATATGATTCCTATGTTTTTCATCAGCCGTGCCCCCTAAATCCCCCAGAGGGGGACTTGAAAGAAAACGCGGTCCGATAACCGCGCATTACTGATCAAAGCCCCCTCCGGAGGGTTGGGGGCTCGTTCCAAAAATCTATTCGCGCCTTCGCTTATTCGATATTACTCTTGAACTTCTTGATTTCCGGCTTGACGCTCTCAAGCTTCTCCTTCGATTCCTCCGCCTGTCTGGTAACGTTATCCTGTGACTCCGCGGCGGTCGTATCCGCGGTCTCCTTTATACGCTCGATATTCTCCTTGTCCGTGGCCTTCTGCCTTTCAACGTTCTCCCGGTCCAGCTCCTTCTGCCTGTCCACGGCGTCCCGGTTCTTCTCTCTCTGGTCCCTGACGGCCTTGCGGATCTCATGCCGTTTCTTCTCGAACCGCTGGCGGATCTCACGCTTCATTTCCCGGAAATCTTTTTTTATGTCCCTGAGGAGCTTTTTGTTCTCGGCGGACAGCTCCTCCACGGTCATTTTCCTGTCCTTCTCGACCTCCACCTGTTTGCCCTCGGGGACCTCCACGGCTTTCTGCTCCGGATCGGTGTCGTTCTTCACCTCCACCGTGCCGTTGAGCGTGGCGATGAGGCTCTTGAGCTCGTCAGAGGCCACGAGGAACTCGGTGCCGCGCACGCCGGCGGTCGACGTCGGCGTGGCCACCTGGTAGGAATCGTCCTTCGCGAGCTTTTTCGCGACCCTCGAGAACATCTTTCCCTGCTTGAGATAGAGCCGCGTCTTCTCCGCATCGTCCTTCATGATGAGCTCGAGCTCGGCTATCTCGACCTCGCTGTTCTCCAGTATCTTGACGGCGTTCTCGTCGAAGTATATGTCGACGAAGGACCGGGGGCCGGTCGTGATTGTCATCCCCTGTCTGACCGCGTCCCCGACACGCGCCGCCGACCTGTTTTGCCCGTCGATGATGGCGACCGTGCCCGACAGGAAATTGACGATCCCCTCCCGCTGCACCGTTGTCTCCTTTTTGCAGTACAGGCCCCCCGCGACGAGCGGTATCAGCAGCATATAAGCCAGACGTTTCATAATCCCCTCCTGATATAAGATTAAGATTACAAGTGCATTAATAGATAGTTGCCTGACAGGAAAAAGTCAAGAATAAATAAGATGCGCAGGGCCACCTCGAAGGCGGCCCTGATCAGCCAGAATCGCTCAATTCGGTTTAACCTCAGCTCCCTATGGCGCTCAGGATAAATGTTGACCCTGACGGGGACGCGGCCCCCTCCATGTCGTCGATGCGGATGTAGAAATACCCGTCTGCCGAAGAGGACCCATTAACAATGACCGTTTCATCCGTCTGCGGGCCATTCGTGGACGAGCCAAGAGGCGTACCGGTGAACGACGGATTGTCATACACGTACAGATCAATATCGCCAAAGATTTGTGTGGCTGAGATATTAAAAGTCAATGCCCTGTTGGCTATCTGCATCCGGTAGTAGCTCGAGGAGCCATTCCCGCAGACCATGCAGTAGTGAGCGCGGCCGACGCCATAGCTCTCATCTGCGAATATCTCCACCGGGCCGGCCGCGCTTCCTTCGCTGGCGACCACCTCGATATAGAAGTTGTCGTTAGCCCCGCCACTCGAATTGTCGGCCATAAAATAAACAGCGCTGTCCGCCGCCGTGAATGGGTTGGTCGCATATTCAGTTACAAACTGATCCTGATATACGGAAAGCTGGTTGGTCACATCGATCTCTCGGAGGTTCACCGAGTATTCCCGTCCCATCTCGATGTCCGAGTAGTAGTAGTTCAGGTACCCGTTGGTCGAGGTCACGCTGGTACTGTACGGTCGCCCCACGGCAACCCACCGCGGGTTTGAAGGGGTCCCGGGAGGGGTAGGCCCCACGAGCCCTCCGTTATGGGCAAAAGTGTTTATTATAAACGTTGCCCCATGCTTTGTATGGCTGCCGTCTACAACAAAATAATAATCTTTGCTTACAGTGCCGTCGAACATGTATTCTTCGGTTTCTGATTCTGTTAATCCGCACAGGTTCAGGCCAAAATTCGGGGCAACATATGAGGTAAAGGTGCTGTCTTCCCCATAAGAGATCAGGTCTGCATCGTCGCTCATATCATATAAAGAAACCTGATGAACGCTAAATCCCGTATAATTGGTCATGTAATAGCTCTTGCCTGTGCCGACACGCCCCACGTACGTGCCGCTGGTTTCAAGTACAATCGGGGCGCCGGGCGTCCCCTCGCTCAAATAGCCGCTAAAAAGCATCGCGACCGGGACCGAAACGGTCTGCCCTGCTCCAAGGTTCCACACCGCAGTTCCCACATACTCAACCTCACTGGTTCTGACCACCACGCGAAAGACCCTCATCAGACCGCTCGGAATATTGAGCTCAACGACGGTATTTAAGGGCGAGAAATCGCGCTCTAGTAGCGCCATCCCCGGTCCCGTGACTGTGATCTTTATCGATGTAATGCCGGTCGGCGCCGCGGACAGCCGCATGTCGCCGCTTTTCGGCTTGCTCCCCAGGTCAATGATGACCTTCGTGGAGTCGCTCTTGAAGGGGAGGCGGCTCTCCGAGTCGGAGCAGGATGAGAGGGCTGCCGCCGCTATCAGGCAAAAAACAACTACTATATAATACGACCGCATTCTGCTTTGTTTCATATTCTTTTTACCTGTCTTGTAGGATTGTACATCTTCCCGATCAGTATTAACGTACAACTCTACTGACCTCATGTCAAATATTAATTCCAGCGGGGAGACGGCCCTGCCGGCAACTCCCTCTCCCGCTGGGTTTGAATGAATTAATTCTCAGCCCGGGGCGGAAATAATAAACTATTGACAAAAGGGGCGAGCGCTTTTATTACAAGAACTGGCATGTTCGCCAAGGACCATTTGCATGAAGAAGATCAACATCGGCCTTATCGGCTTCGGCACCGTGGGAAGCGGGCTCTACCGGCTCATTGAGACCAACGCGGATATCATCGAGAGGAGGAGCGGCATCCGGGTCGCCGTGAAGACCATATGCGACCTGAGGACCGACCTGGTGAAGAAAAACAGCTCCGGCACCGCGGTCACCGCAGACTGGAAGGAAATCGTGAACGACGGCGGCATCGACATCGTGGCGGAACTAATCGGCGGATCCGAGCCGGCGAAGTCGATCATCCTCGAAGCGTTGAAAAGCGGGAAAGGCGTGGTCACGGCCAACAAGAAGCTCCTCGCCGAGGACGGGACCGAGATATTCAGACTGGCCTCCTCCGGCGGGGGCCGCCTCGGGCTTGAGGCCTCGGTCGGCGGCGGCATTCCCTGCATTATGGCGCTGAGGCACGGCCTGGCGGGGAACCGCGCCCTGTCCATCATGGGCATCCTCAACGGCACCACCAACTACATCCTCACCCGGATGCAGGAGCAGGGGATGCCCTTCGTTGAAGCGCTCAGCGACGCGCAGGCGAAAGGCTTTGCCGAGGCCGATCCCACCTTTGACATCGAGGGCTTCGACGCCGGCCACAAGATCACCCTGCTCGCCATGATCGCGTTCAACCGGAGCATCCGGTTCCGCGACGTGCCGATCGAGGGGATCTCTCACATCAGCAGCACCGATATCGATTACGCGCGCGACATGGGCTACGTCATCAAGCTCCTCGGGATCGCCAAGGAGACCGACGGCGTCATTGACATACGGGTTCACCCGACCATGATTCCGGAGGAACATCACCTGGCGTCCGTCCGAAACGAGTACAACTCCATCATGTTCGATTGCGACATGACCGGCCCGGTGATCCTGACCGGCAGGGGGGCCGGCGCGCTCCCGACCGCGTCCGCGGTGCTCGCTGACATCCTTCAGATCTCGCTGCAGGGCGAGGCATACCAGCCGACGCTGGTCACTAGCGGCGCGGCGGACCTCATCGAGCCGGGAAGGCGGATGTCCCGCTACTACATCCGCATGCAGACGGACGACCGACCCGGCATTCTGTCGAAGATCGCCGGCGTCCTGGGGAAGCACGATATATCGATCGCGTCCGTGATCCAGAAGGAGATACACCCGGAGCACGTGCCGCTGATATTCATGACCCACGCCGCCCGCGAGGAAGGCATGCTGAAAGCAATCCGTGAAATAAAACATTTCGACTTCGTGCACGGCGATGTCATGCTGATACGAGTCGAAGACTCACTTTCCGCCGGAGAACAGAAATGAGCGATTACCGCGCCTTGTTCCGCTGCATCGCCGGGTGCGGCGAGACCTATCCCCTCGACGAGGTCGTGTACGAGTGCAAAAAGTGCGGAAATCTCCTCGAGGTGCACCATGACCTGGCCCCCCTGAAGAAGCTGAGCGCGAAAAAGTGGCGCGAGCTCTTCGACGGCCGCACCGGCACCACCGAGTGGCCCTACGGAAGCGGCATCTGGAGCAAGAAGGAGTGGGTGGTGCCCGAAATCGACAGCAAACACATAGTCTCCATGTCCGAGGGAAACACCAACCTCTTCTGGGCAAAGCGCTTCGGCTCGATGTTCGGCATGAACGACCTCTGGATCAAGATGTGCGGCAACACCCACACCGGTTCCTTCAAGGACCTCGGGATGACGGTGCTCGTCTCCGTGGTGAACGATATGATTCAGCGGGGAAAAAACATCAAGGCCGTGGCCTGTGCCTCCACCGGCGACACCTCCGCGGCCCTGGCTGCCTATGCCGCCTGCGCCGGCATCCCGTCGATCGTCTTTCTCCCGGCCAACAAAATCTCGACGGCCCAGCTGGTACAGCCGATGGCCAACAACGCCATCGTGCTCTCGCTCGACACGGATTTTGACGGCTGCATGCGAGTGGTCAGGGAGATCACGAAGGACAACACCATCTACCTCGCCAACAGCATGAACTCGCTCCGCATCGAAGGCCAGAAGACCATATCGATAGAAATGGTACAGCAGTTCGACTGGGATGTGCCCGATGTCGTAATCATCCCCGGCGGCAATCTGGGGAACGTGTCCGCGCTCGGGAACGGCTTCAAGATGATGCTCGACCTCGGCCTTATTAAAAAGAGGCCGCGCATCGTGCTCGCGCAGGCGCAGAAGGCCAATCCGCTCTACCTGTCATACCTGAACGGCTTCCATGAATTCAAGCCGGTCACCCCGCAGAAGACCCTGGCCTCGGCCATACAGATCGGCGATCCGGTCTCCGTGCAGAAGGCCATCCGAACCCTGAAGGAGTTCGACGGCATCGTGGAACAGGCGAGCGAGGACGAGCTGGCAAACGCGGCCGCTCTGGCCGACCGAACCGGCACCTACTCCTGCCCGCATACCGGCGTGGCCCTGGCCGTGCTGATGAAGCTCATCGACAGGCAGGTCCTGTCGAAAAAGGACCGGACGATCGTGATATCGACCGCACATGGCCTCAAATTCTCCGAGTTCAAGGTCGGCTATCACGAGGGGACCCTGAAAGAGGTCGACTGCAAGTACGCCAACCGGCCCATCGCCATGGCGCCGGACGTGGATAAGATCAGGGAGGCGCTGGAAAGGGAGTTTGCCGCGAGGAAGGGTTAGCTTTTACCGGGTGATAGTTATCTCCATACCCGGGGGTCAGAGCAAATCCGCACCGATAGTTATCGGGATCACTCAACAACAATCGGACATGCGTCTTTAAATCATTTCACTCACCCGCCCATGCGGGCTAAAAAAGCACGTCAATATTTTTAAAAAAAACTGAAAACACTTGACGATGATAAAATGGTAGCTGATTATTACGCTCTGCCAATGGGCAAGGACTATATATGAGGCAAACAATTCTAAAAATCGCCTGCACACTGCTCCTGGTTTTTTCCGGGGAGCAATTGTATGCCCTCGGCCTGGGCGTGAACAGGACCATGAGCCCGGATCCGATGATCCCTGCCGAACCATCATGGCCAAGCTTCTCCGAAAGAATTATGGGCCACCTGAAGGGCCTCGATATCGTATACGATACCGCTGTGGCAAAAGACCGCCTCTTCAATTACCGGGCCACATTCGAATGCTACACCATTACGGAGCGGCCATCCAATCTGTTCACCAATTATTCCCGGGAAGCCAATCATATCATGTTCGCCAATACGTTCGGATTCGGATTCCTCCGGACGCGGTATTTCAGGCTCTGGGCCGGCCCCCAGTTCACGCTATCATACAAATTCACAGAAAAGGACAGCAGAATTCTCGACAGGATTATTTACAACAAAATAGGGGCCGTGGTGGGGGCCAATATCCACGCCTCCGACATCATTACCCTCGGCTTTGAATGGGGCATCAGGACCGGTTTTGGATTTGACCTCATGAAGTCGATTTCCCACACTTTCACCAGGGCGGGACTGGAGCCGATCGCCACCTTCAAGCTGATATTCAGGTTATGGGATTCCTACCCTGCGGCCATATAGGGAACCGCATCCGCAGACATCGTACCGCGCACGATAAAAAGTTAGCCTCGATATGGCGGTCATGACCGGCCGATGATGGCCGCCATCTTCGCCAGGATTCTGGCATTGAACTTCGCGCCATCAAGGATCCCCCGGTAGAGATAGCGTGAGCGCTTCGCGATCAGCTCTTTCTCTCCCATCCCGGCATCTTCCTCGTCTATATCGTGGCCCTCGGTTATGGTATGCACGACGCGCTGCATCGTGAAGCTGATCATGTCTTTCGCGTTCTTTTTCGATTCAATGGCGCGGTCCGTCTCCGCCAGCTTCTTTAAGAGATAGTCTACCTTTCCCTGCGCCCCCCCGTCCCCGCGGCCCCGCTTACCGTCCCGCATAAGGGACATCAGGCTTTCGGAGAAGCCGACGGCCCGTTCGATTGCCGGGATGAGAGAATCGACTTCTTCCCTGATGAGACCGATCCTTTTCAACAGCCTGGACCCGCTGTCCGGCGAAGCGTCGACGGACGCGTTTCCGAAGAGCTCATCGATGCGAGCTTCGATATCCACCGCGGGAGCGGGCAGTGAGAGTTCGTCGGCAGCCGTATGCTTCACCCCGGGGATAAGGGCACCCGCTCCGGTCGCGTTGACGAGCTCGCTATCGCGCCGTTTTTCGAACCAGGAGAGGAATATCATCATTTTCTGGTTCGTATGCACCGTCGCGCCGCCGATCCCCTTCACGGAAATCTTCGGCAGCGCCGCGAGCTGGAACCGATTGAACATTTCAGCCGTATAGGTTCTCCCGGTGCGCAGGTGCACCTGCTCGTCCAGGTATGAGCCGCGCGCGTGGGCGTATCCGCCGGTGAAGGCCAGATCCTGCCCGACAAAGACGACCGGCGATGCGCCGAGGCGCTTCGCAAAATCGTAGGCGTTGGTGGATACCGAACCGCCGTGGGTGATCTCCCCCTTATCGCCGGAAAGGCGCTCGATCCATTTCATTAGCTGGAAGGCGACGCCGGTCATCGCGACCCTCCCTCTGAAGAGGCGGAACACCGAGGGATGCACCGTCGGGTCGGCGATCAGGACCGTACCGCCGGGCGCTGAGCCCTCGAAATAGCGGGCGTTCACCGCCTGTGGATCAACCACAATACAGAAGTGCGGCACTATCCCCTGTTTTATAAGGATTTTGTACGATGTGTCCACCACAACGATTACGGCCCGGTCGCGGTTCTGACGGATGAACTCAATGCTCCGATGGAGCGACGGCCCCGCGGCTGCGACAATTGCCGGGACGCCTCTGAACGCGCCGAAAAAGATGTTCGCGCCCGGCGCACTCATGAAATCGCCGATGTTCCGCGCGATGTTCGAGGCCCATATCTTCTCGAACTTGGCGAGGGTGGCGATGTTCACCTCCTTGGTGGAGAGGTACGACCGTGCGATCTCCTGCAGGTTGCCGTAATAGTCCGGCTCGGCCTGGAAGCTGCCCCTGTGGAGGATAAGGCTGGAGCGGCGCGACGATTTGCCCCTCAGCGCATCCGCGATCGCGTCCTCTTCCGGATCGAGGAGCAGCAGCAGGCGCCCGTCTCCAAGGGCGCGCCTGAGGTCCCTGCAGGCAAGGGCCTTCCCGAGCATGAGCGGGCTCTTCTCAATGACAAGCATAATGGAATCAGGGCACATCCCGGCCAGGAGCTCTTCAACGTGATAACCGAATCCGAAGCCGAACACGATAAACAGGTCAAACGCTTCGGCCCTTATCTCGCCGATTAAGCGCCCGGCCTCCTTCCGCGGATCGAACCTGCTGTGAACGAAGAGCCGCTTCCCGTCCCTGGCGACCGCCGGCACGAAATCGCCTTCCCTGGTCTCCACGACCTCTATGGAGCCGTCATCGGCCGCGCCGGCAATCCGGTCATGGATGCCGGGGAACCGCTCCCGCACAATGGAGATATTGCCCTCGAATAGTCCCATGACATTACTATCGTATAATGCCGTGTTAAAGTTCAAGGAAAATATCGCGCATGAATCGGCATGCATCCGCTACCTGAAATATATATCGATCGTTGCGCCCTGTTCCACCGCGGCGCCGGGAGCCGGCTTCTGTCTGAATACCGAGCCCGAACCATGCAGGGTGTACGCGACGCCGACCCGCGTCTTCATCTCGATCAGAAGTCCCAGGGACTCCCGAATCCTCAGCCCTGTAAAATCAGGCATGGTTTTTCCGTTAAAAACGGGGGGCTTAACCTTCCGCTGCGCCGGCTCTCTCGCCTTCAGACGCTCCTTCTTCTCACCCATGCGAATCAACACCCGGTCGACAAGGGCCGCGAACACGGGAGTGGCAATCTCTCCCCCGGACAGCCTGTCCGCCGGGTCGTCGATGACCACCAGGATGCACACCGCCGGATCATCGCAGGGCGCCACGCCGATGAAGGACGAAAGCACGCGATCGGAGTAGCCCTTCGCCCGTATGAACTTCTGCGAAGTCCCGGTCTTTCCGGCGACGCAATAATTGGCGGACGCGGCCCTGCGGCCTGTCCCGCTCTCAACCACGCCCCGCATCATCTTCATCAGCCGGTCGCTGATGCCCTTGCTTATCACAGGCTTCCCCGCCGGCGGGGCGTACCGCCGGACAATCGTACCGTCCTCCTCTTCAATTGAATCGATGATAACCGGCGGCAGATAGACGCCGCCGTTAGCGACGGCGCAGTAGGCTGCCGCGAGCTGGAGCGAGGTCACCGATATCTCCTGCCCGATGGCGATCGAATACTTCGACAGTCCGGACCACCTGTCCGGCGGCCGGAAGATCCCCTCGGTCTCTGCAGGCAGGTCAACCCCCGTCTTTTTGCCGAAGCCGAACCTCGTGAGCATGTCATACAGGTCCTTTTTCCGTATCGTCTTCATCGCCTCGATGACCCCGACATTGCAGGAATGTCTGATAACATCGTTTATGCCGATCGTCCCATGGACGCCGGTGCAGTTGATCCGCGCGTCCGAGATGTCGATCCAGCCATTACATGTATACCTGTTGTTTATGACGGCAGGATTGCGTTCCAGCACAGCGGCCATGGAAATGATTTTCATGGTTGAGCCGGGCTCGAATGAATCGATAACCCCGAAGTTGCGGCGCGGGAACGCCGGATAGTCGTAATACGCGTTCGGGTTGAAACCCGGTGATTTCGCCAGCGCCAGTATCCGGCCGGTCTTCACCTCGATCACGACCGCCGTCCCCTGCTTGGCGCGGTAAAAGGCGACGGCCCTTCCGATCTCGCTCTCGGCGATGTGCTGCACGAAGCGGTCGATGGTAAGCGTGATGTTTTTACCGAAAGGAACGCCGCTGCGGAACGGCACGCTGGCGTCCGCACCGGAAAGCTCCCTGTCGAAGGCGTATTCGATGCCCGCAAGCCCGTTGTTATCGACGCCGACGAACCCGACGATGTTGGACGCGAGCGAATCGTGCGGGTACATCCGCTGGTACTCTTTCTTGAAATAGATACCGGGCATGCCTATCTTGCGTATCTGCCCGGCGGCCGCGTCATCAATCTTGCGCTTGATCCATATGAAGCGCTTTTTTTTATTGAGTTTATCTATGATCGCTTTGGAGGATATCGGCAGATAGCGGGACAGGACACTCGCCGTTTCCGCCGGGTCTTTGATCTCCTCGGGGTTGGCGAAAAGGGAATATTTTTCCATGGAGAGGGCGAGGATATATCCGCCGCTGTCCCTGATCCAGCCGCGGTGCGCCTCCATTTTTTCCGGCCCGGGCACAACCACCCGCCCTGAAAAATGGAGGTTGAAGAGCCTGACGATAAAAACGAGTGTAACGGTCGCGCATATCAGGCCGGCAATATAGACGCGGCGCTTAAATACCTTCTGGTTCATACCAATCCCGATGAAATCGTCTGGAGGCTTCCCGGCGGAAGGCCCCCGCGTCTCACCGTATCAGGCCGAACCTGGAAAAGTCAAGCTTGAAAATCTGCGCAGTGTTCCAGTAGAGTATGAAGGCCTTCCCCTTGATCCGCTCGACTTCGAGGTAGCCGAAGAAACGGCTGTCCTGGGAATTTTCACGATTGTCTCCAAGCACCACGACCTTCCCCTCCGGCACGACGCCCTGGATCTCGTTCTGCCTGGCAAGCCCGAAATTGAACGACCTGGTTAGTCCCTTCACGTACGGCTCCTCAATGGCCTTGTCGTTGATATAGACCTTCCCCTCCCTGATGTCGAAACGATCCCCCGGCACGGCAATGCACCGCTTGATGTAGTCCTTGTCCTCGTCATGGGGCGGCCGAAATATCACAATATCGCCCCTCTCTATCTTCCTGATCCCGAGGCAGGAAAGGTGCACCGGCTTTTTCATGCCGATCATCTGCGGGATGACCGGCCCATAGGTGATCTTCTCGACGAAAAGATGATCGCCCACCCTCAGGGTATCTTCCATCGAGCCGGTCGGTATGTAATAGGCCTGGATAATGTACTGTATGATATGAACCGCAAGAACCAGGGCCACGACAATGGCGTCGATGAAATCCCATAGTTTACGGTAGATCGCGGTGCGCCTTGGGGCCATATCGGTGAAAAGCGAAATGAGTCTGTCGCGGTCCTCCTCTCCGAGCAGGGCAAGGGGAAACGAGGGCTTCGCGTATTTTTGCCGCACCAGGAGATTGCCGAGCAAATTCCTCTCGAGATAGCCTATGTCGGCCGCAGCGATTTTAATTGTCGCCGCTGACTTTTTCAGCTCAATTCCCTCTTTTTTAACGGATATCGACCCGTTCCGGTAGCGGGCGAACTGCACGGTATGGTTTACGAATCTTATAATGAAAATCATGGTGGCGAATGAACCGAGAAAATATATCGGGATGAAGGGGGTCTTCACAAAAGGTATGGCGGCCGCGAGAAACAGGGTGGAATAGATGAAAAGGAAGAGACACAGGACGCGTTTAACAAAAAACAGCGTTACCTCCCTGCCGGTGATAATATTAAACGTTGTATCTTCAATTGAAGAGCCGTCGAACCGTAAAAATTGAATCATTACAATCGCTCCTGCAGCAATGCGTTTTATGCGTGTCGAGTTAAGAAAATGCGGTTTTTTGGCGTGCCCATAAAATGTATTGCTAAAATATCAGCGACTATATAAAATGAACATATTTAAGTGTCTACAATTTTTTATTAATAATGAAAGAAATAAACGAAGCCATCAAGAAACTCTCGCCCGATGACATGAGGGAACTCGCCGCCCGGCTTCAGTTGAGGAAAAAAACAAAAAGGGACCTCCTGGGCGCAATGACGACGGCGACAGGCCTGCACGGCCTTTTTAAAAGCCTTGATACAAACTGTCTGAGGGTCCTCAAAGTGGTGTACGCATATCCGGATGGGGCGACCTTTGTCGAGATCCAGAGGGAGCTGAAACTCGACATCCCGGTCATAGAAAAAGCAACGGAAATACTCTCGAGGAACCTCCTTGTCTATACCATTAAGAACAGGCAGATGCTCAACACGAAGATGGACAAGGCATACGGGATCACCGAGATCGCGGAGCACATCAGCATCGTTGAACCCAAGGCCATAACCGACCGCCTCCACAAGAATTTTCTCCACCTGGAAATGCAGAAACTGAACCAGGACCTGGAAAAGACCATCAAGGACCGGGACGTGAAGGCACTCCTGAAGTTCATGGCCGAATCGGGCTGCGTCGTCACACTCGACGCCGCCAGGGACCGCCTGCCCGCGAAATCGGCCGACAGGGTGCTGGCCGGCATGATATCGCAAAACCTGGTGACCCTCTACCAGGGCTACCGGCCAGATTTCAATTCATACCTCATCATGCAGGACAGGATCAGCCCTTCAGTGGCCGCAATGGACGATCATGATGACGCCCGTAAAAAGCTCCAGGTTAGGAATCGGTATTACCTGCTACAAAATTTACTTCACGCATTTGACATCATCTCCACCTTCGGACTCTTTCTCACCAAGCAGCAGGAATTCCGGAAAATCGACATACGAAGAATCTCGGAAGCCATGCTTACCCTGAAAAATCTAAACGGCTCGGACCTGTCGCCGGAGGAATCCGCCCAGCTCTCCATGTTCATACTCAACAGGATCGGCTGCCTCAAGCTGAACAAGGACATTGCGGCGATATCGCTTTCTGAAATACGGAACGAAATCGAACAGCCTCTCCTGCTGGCAAAGCGAGTGCTGAAATGCGCAAGCCCCGGCTCATTCGATGAATTTTTCAAGCCGCCTTTCGAGATGCCGGATTACGAATTCAGCAAATCTATCATCAAGCTGCTCAACAAACTCAGGACGGCAACATATGATTACGTCAGGATAACCATGCTGACCGGGACATTGAGCGAAGCTGATGAGCGCGCTTTTGCCGAAAGCATTCTCGACCTGGAGGAGCAAAACGTCCGCTTCGGGACGGCAATGAATTTCCTCTGCATCACCGGGATTATCGATGTCAGCAGCGGAAAGATAGCTCTCTCGGACATCGGGAGGGATCTGGCCAACAGCATGCTGAAGACATACGCGGCAGAGGAGCCTGCGGCGCCGGTCAGGAACCTATACATCAACCCGGATTTCACCCTTATGATCCCGGCCCACGAGCTGGGGTCTGAGACCCTGTACCACCTGCTCACGCATACCGATATCACCAAAAATGACGTCATCATAAACGCGGTAATCAGCAAATCAGCAATCGTACGCGCACAGAAACGGGGAATGTCTCTGAACCGGTTCCTCGAGGCGCTCCAATCGCATTCCAAAAACGAGCTCCCTCAAAACCTCGATTTTCTGCTCAGAGAATGGTCGAGCCAAACCATTAACATAAAAATATCGCAGAGCATCCTCCTCACGTCAAGCCACCCCGAGTTCATCGACGAGCTGCTGCTCGGGATTGCCAAAGAAGGAATCGTCGAGCGGATCTCGCAGAACCACGCGCTGGTAAGAAAAGATTATATCGACGAAATCATCAAGGTGGGGAGAAAAAAAGATGCCGTTATATCGCTCTTCAGCGAATTAGAGGAGGAGGACTAATCCTTCATTACCTTGATCATGTTCTTGGTTTTCCAGTTAACGTACTGCTGAAGTGCCTTGATGGTATTTTCACGGACAAAAAAAAGCTTCTCATTCAGCTTGACCAGCGCGCCCCGGTAATGAGTGTATTTGAGCTGGTGATCGACCCAACCGAGAAGCTCAACCCTTTTCCAGTTGGTCGTTGTCTTGAGGACGGGAAGCTTGCTTAAATGCAGCTCGCGGATAGTCCCGTTCTGCACCGCGTCGGCTAAGATTGATTCCCATTCCATCGGCATTATGACCCCGGAAAATTTTTCAACGTCAACACTCGGTTTCGTCGTTTCAACCGGGCTCACCGACCCCGGCCGGTCTTGTCCTTGTTATCCTTCAACTCGGCCAGGAGACGTTCAACTTCTCCGGAGAGCTGCTTGTTAAGTTCCCTCTGCTTCGCGATCTCGTCATGAAGATCCATAATCTCGCTGCGCGAGAGCTCTTCCACCCGTTCCCGGGCATTGATTATCTTTTTCGCATCATCAAGCTCGCGGGCCGAGTAATCGATAAGCGATTCCTGGGCATTGATCACGTCCTTTGCGTCCATCAATTCCTTGCGCCGCAGCTCGGCGAGCATTTCTTCGGCCTTTATGCGGTCGCGCATGTCAAAGAGGTCCATCTGCCGTAGGAGCGTAAAATCACGAATGGCCGTGCTCAGGTTCGTCTGCTGCTTGATGAGGTTTCTCTCGAAGTCCAGGATTTTCTCAAAGGCCATCTTCTCCTTTTCCGACTCGAACACGTTTTTACGGTTGATATCCATGAGACCCTCATATGCTTCGATCCTCGATTCCGCCTCCTTCGAGATGAACTTCATTATTTCCCGGTACCGCTCCACTATGATCGACTTTTCAAGAAGGAGTAGAAATTCCCGCCTGTCCACCGGCCTGTTTAGAAATTCGAGATGCATGAGGTTGAAGTTGAGCTTTGTTATTTCCTTGACCTGGCTCTTCTTGACCATCAGGAACTTGAGCACATTCTGAAGCCGCTCTTCCTTGGAGATTTCCTTCACAAGCAGCTTTGGGTCGATATTGATGATATCAAAAATGAAGATGTTTATTTCGTCTTCGATAATATTGGCCTGGCGCAGCTTGTAGCCGGAAATAAGGTTCACGGTCAGACCAAGGCCGGTTATGGCATTGACAAGCTTGGTCCCGAGGTCGTTATCCTTCAAGTACCATATTGTGACTTTATCCATATCCATATCCCTACCGCTCATTCTGATTTGAAATATAATTCCAGCATTATAAAAATTACAACTACTTTTTTAGAACGCCGAGTATGGCCAGGGCGGGCAGTCGGCAACACAACATGACCGGCGTCGATCCCCGGCGCCGGAAGGCCGCAGGCTTTATTAGATCACTTCGAGCACAATCGTGCCGGTCTTGCTTCTCCTGATGACCACGTCGGACTCCTTGCCCCCGGAAAGACGCTGGTCAGAAGACCTGAGCTTCCTGAAATCGCTCTTTTCCAGAAAATCCCTCAGGAGCTCGATCTTCTCGTCGAGCTCTCCTTCCACATCATCCGTGCTGAAGTACGTGTCCATGAGCCGGCTGAACTCCCTTCGCGCCTCTTTCTCTATGCAGTGATTCTTGAGATGAAGGTTGACCGCAACATTCATTGACCGCCCCTCTCATTTCATTATAATGACAACGGTATGAAGAGAATATATTTTTTTCAATAAATAAAATTGTCGCGCAGGGCCAATTGGGCTTTTTCGCACATGGCCCGCATGATGAAAAAATAAAAAAAATTTACTTGCGTTTCCAATACCGATGCTGTTTTTTGACCGAAATTTCCGATAATTAATGTGACATAACATGCGACCAGCCAAAATCATAATATGCACGATAATCGTGCTCGCGGCCCTTGTCGGAGCCGATACACAGCTCCTCTCATGGGGGCTCTTCAACCTCTTCACGGATACGGAGTTCTCCCGTGCAGGGCTTGATAAAGTCGAGGCCTTCGACCCGGACCGTGACATCCTGTACCTTCCAGGACTCGGGAACAAGGACCTGTTCGAATCCTCCCGCGATCTTTCCATATGCAGAAATAGTGCGGTGAGAAAACATATATACCTCTATCTCACCAGTCAAAGGGAATACCTGATACGCGCCATCCAGCGGTCTTATCGCTACCGGGAGACAATCGGAGAAATCCTCAAAAAAAACCCGGACCTACCGGAGGAACTCGGCCTCCTTCCGCTCCTTGAAAGCTGTTTCGATCCGCATGCTGTGTCCTCAAGCAGCGCGGTAGGCCTCTGGCAGTTTCTGGAAAACACCTCGCAGACGCTCGGCCTCAGGAATAACCATTGGCTTGACGAACGGCGCCATGTTGAAAAGTCAACCGAAGCCGCGCTGCAACACCTCAGGAACATGCGCAAAATTTTCCATCGGTGGGACCTGGCCCTTGCCGCGTACAACGGCGGAGCAGGATATGTGAAGAGGACAATGGATAAACACAGGATGAACGACTTCTGGGAACTCAGGAAGAACGGCCTCCTCCGCGCAGAGACGAGTGAATACGTCCCGAAGTTCGCAGCGCTTATGCTCATTTACACAAACCAGCGGCTCTTCGGCATCATCGACGAAATCAAGCAACCGAAAATACAGCAGACTGAATACATAACCCTCCGCCATCCGGTGGACTTGCGAGAAGTGGCACAGATCTCAGGAGTAGCCCTTCAGAAAATAAGGGAACTCAACCCGGAACTCAACTCGAATATAACGCCCCCCTCTATCGGGGAATACCGGCTCCGTATGCCGTCGGATGCCAAAAAAACGATCGAGAAAAGCGAGTCATACCTGTACCGGCGCAAGATCACCGGCGTAATCGAGCACCGGGTCAAAAAGGGCGAATGCCTCTCCTCTATCGCCCGGCGTTATAAAAAAAAACATCCTATCTCATACGCTTTAATGGCATAAAGAACCCCCACTTGCTCCAGCCAGGGCAAATCATTTATGTGCCGTATTAGCCCTCTCCCACGGGGAGAGAGGTGGGTTGAAATAATCTTATTGACAGCTATACAAGCTCTTGTTACAGAAACCCAATAAAGAAAAGGTTTATCAATGGATATATACCGGATAAAAGGGGGCAAAAAACTCTCGGGCGAGGTGCCCGTATCCGGCGCCAAAAACGCCGCCCTCCCCATCATTGTCGCCAGCCTGCTGGCCGACGGCGAGACCATCCTCAAAAACGTTCCCGACCTGAAAGACATCCGCACCATCCTACAGGTTGTGAAGTGCCTCGGCGCAGACTATGACTTCGACACGGACAAAAACAGTCTCCGGATCAGGGTGAATACGGTCAAAAACAACGAGGTTCCCTACGATCTTGTTAAAACCATGCGTGCCTCAATATACGTCATGGGGCCGCTCCTGGCGCGCACAGGCGAGGCGGACGTGTCCATGCCGGGAGGGTGCGCTATTGGCGAACGGCCGGTGGACATACATCTCTCCGGGTTCGAGGCGATGGGCGCGGGCATAACCCTGGAGCATGGCTACATCAAGGCACGTACGGACGCATTAAAAGGTACTGAATTCAAGATGCGGGGGATTTCAGTTGGAGCGACAGCCAATCTGATGATGGCGGCAGTGCTCGCGAAGGGGATAACGGTGCTCGACAACTGCGCACGCGAGCCGGACATAGTCGACCTGGGCAATTTCCTCATCAAGATGGGGGCGAAAATAACCGGGCTCGGCACGGAGAGGATTGAGATTGAGGGTGTGAAGAAACTCCAGCCGGTAACCTACCACGTGATGCCGGACCGCATCGAGGCGGGCACCTATCTTATCGCCGGCGCCGTCACACGGGGCGAGGTTAAAATTACGGGCGCAACGCCTGAGCACGTGTCCGCGTGCACCGCCACCCTGACCGACATGGGCTTTGCCATTGACTCCGGCAAAGACTGGGTCTCCCTGCAGCCTTCAAAATCCCTCAAGGGAACCATCGTACGGACCCTCCCCTACCCCGGATTCCCCACAGACCTGCAGGCGCCCCTCATGGCGCTGGCAACCACGATTCCGGGCATCAATGTAATCATCGAGACAATATTCGAAAACCGTTTCACTCATGTAGCGGAGCTGCGGCGCATGGGCGCGGACATCACAATTGAAGGTAACGTCGTTATCGTCAAGGGGGTGAAGGACCTGATGTCTGCCCCCATAATGATGTCAGACCTCAGGGCCGGGGCCGCCCTGGTGATCGCCGCGCTGGCCGCGAAAGGCGAGACCGAGATACGGCGGATATACCATTGCGACCGGGGCTACGAGCAGCTCGACAAAAAGCTCACGGCGCTCGGCGCGGATATCGAAAGGATCAAGGGCGGCGGGCTGTAATTATCATTCCCTGTTTTATCCCAAAAGATGCCCGAAGGGGGGGATTCGCATCCCCGCCTTCGGGCAGACGTTTTTTTATTCATAACCACAATCCCCCTGCCGATAATAAAAGCGACATAGTACAAGGGGGACAATATGCTTCGAGGTATATACACAGGGGCGAGCGGCATGATAGCGCAGCAAGCGCGCCTCGATGTGGTAGCCAACAATCTGGCCAACGTTGACAAAACCGGTTTCAAGAAGGACCTGACCCTGTTCAAGGCCTTCCCGGATATACTGGTTCGCCGGGTGAACGACAACGGCCTTGGCGTGACTCCTGCCGGCTCCTACGACACCATGCCGTACGTCGGGAAGCTCGGCACCGGCGTGGAGGTGAATGAGGTCTACACCGATTTTAACCAGGGCGCTCTCCAGCGCACAGAGAATGACTTCGACTTCGCCCTTGAAGGACGCGGATTCATGACCGTCCAGACCGAGCGGGGCGAACGCTATACTCGTAACGGCTCATTCACCATCAACCAGGACGGCACTTTAATGAACCATAACGGCTACCCGGTGCTTGGCGAGAACGGAATCATCCGGGTACAGCACAACAATTTCATCGTGAACGAGCGGGGCGAAATCATCGTCAACAGCGCCATAAACCCGAACGACATTGCCAGCATGGCCAACAATGACTGGAGCCAGCCAATAGTGCTCGACCGGCTGAAACTTGTCGACTTTGAAAAGATACGGGAGCTCAAGAAAGAGGGAGATTCCCTCTGGAAAGAGACCGAGTTCTCCGGCCCCCCGGTGCCGCCCGGCAACCTGAAGGTAATCCAGGGCTTCCTTGAAAAATCGAACGTCAACATGATCCGCGAAATGGTGGATATGATAGAAGTGCAGCGAAGCTATGAGGCTAACCAGAAGGCGGTCACGACCCACGACGCCGAGCTGGGACGGCTAATAAACGAAGTGGCGCGATAGCGTTAATACATTAAATATAATTCCTTCCAAGCGCGGTCCCAGGACCGCGCTTTTCTCATATGGGCTTGACATATCATCAGAAAATCTGCATTATTAATATCGTATATACCACTGTTTATATCAGCCGACATTACCGTCAGGGCTCATACCGGTAATCGAGAAAGGTCTATTGAAAAATGAGCAGAAACAGCCTGCGAAGATTATGGAACAAACTGACCGCTCCCCGTGCCGGCTATCCTGATGAAGCGCGCCGCGAGCATATGACAAAGGTCATATCTCTTATTATGGGGATCACGGCATTTCCGTTCGGCATAATTTTTTTCATTGGGTGGCTCCTGAAATTTCTTCCACTTGATTCCTTCATATTTACAATTGTTATTACACTGATAATGATCTCCGGCTGGCAGCTCTCGTATCGGGGTTTCTGGAGACTGGCCGGATATTTCCCGCCGGTCATAACGTTTCTAGCTGCCGTATACGGCAGCTACATCGGCGGTCCCGGGGCGCCCGCCATGCTTCTGTACGCACTGTCAATCATGCTGGCCTCAATGCTTCAGGGCCAGCGAGCACAATGGATCACTCTAATCCTGAGTGTGGCCGCCTATGCTGGAATCGGGACAGCACATATTCAGGGACTTATTTCCCCGCTTCGGACATACCAGACGGCTTTCCTGAATCGCCTCGTCATCATAACGGCTATATATGCGGCGCTGACATTGCTGCTCTGGTTCCTCACCAACCAGTACCGGAACACTCTCGCACATTCCCTCTCCACTGCACGCCAGCTCCAAGAGATAGCGGCAGAGCTAAAGGAGTCAAACCTGAATCTTGAAACTGAAATCGCGGAGAAAATACGGGCAGAAAACCTTATCATCGCCTCCCTTCGTGAAAAGGAAGTTCTCCTCAAGGAAGTGCATCACAGGGTTAAAAACAACTTCCAGATTATTATCAGTCTACTCAACCTTCAGGCAAATAAAATCAACAATAATGACATCACCAGACACTTTAGCGATTCAATGAGCCGCATCAGGGCCATGGCCCTGGTCCATGAGAGGCTTTACCAGTCTGAGGATATATCGGAAATTGATTTCGCATCATATATTAATACAATATCTCAGGAAATTTACCTGACATCTTCTTCTGCCGCCGTGCGCCCCAAATTGCTGATCGACACTGAAGAGATTCATCTCAATCTCGACCAGGCAATCCCGTACGGGCTTATCCTGAACGAATTACTTACCAATGCACTTAAATACGCCTTTCCCGAAGCGGGGAACGACCACGAGATAGCCATTTCTCTTCATTCTGACGCGCGAGAGGGAATAATCCTTGGCGTCTGCGATAACGGCATCGGCATACCGGCGGATATTAATGTCGAACACTCGCCAACTCTCGGCCTTCAGTTGGTTATTCTTCTCGTCAAACAAATACACGGAACATATGAGCTTAAGCGTGATTGCGGGACAGCGTGGTATATTACTCTCCCCACAAAAGAAACCTCTTCATAAAGGCATAGTTATCGCCACTGATAAGCGGGACGTCAATTCTACAGGGCCAATTATACATCCGGAATCAATATGTCGGTAATGAAAGAATATCATGCTTTTCTGATAAAATATATCAGCAGAATTATGACCGGCACTGTCAAAGCAGCGAGAAGTGTATACTCCTCTTGAAATATTGAAGGCCGATAAATTACCGCTCCTGCCATTCCAGCCAGCGCCCCCCCGATATGGGCTTCATGACCGATAATTGAACCTTTCCTGCCTATACCGTACAGCGAAATTGCCATGAAAAGGATAGCATAAACCCACGAGGGTAGAGCAATTGGCAAGGGAAAGACATATATGCTCCCACCAGGCAGGAGGAATATCGACGCAAAAATAATCCCGCAGACTGCACCGGACGCGCCCACTGCCCGATATCCGGGCTCGTTTCGTTTGATTGCAAGGGCCGTGAGGTCGCCTGCAATGGCTGCACTAAAGTATATTATGGCAACCAGGCCAGGACCCAATCGCTGTTCCAATAGAATTCCGAAAGAATAAAGGCTTATCATGTTAAAAAGCAGGTGTGTCCAGTCTGCATGAAAAAACTGTGATGTCATCAGACGATAGAGATTCTTATCGCCCAGAATGCCTGTCACAGAAAACAGGTATTTTTCCATAAGATCTTTCCGACCAAAACCAATAATAGACACAACAGCAGTAATGGCGATGATTCCCCATGTAAAAAAATTGAGGTTCATGTCATACAGGCTTCGTACCGGTCATCAAATCATTCTCCATTCCCGTGGGGATTCTCCTGATATCCACACATCCCGCATTTTCCAGCCATTCCTTCATCTCATTCTCTGTATATGTATCGCCGCTTTTGGTATTCACCAGCATGTTCAGTGAGAAGAGAGCGCCTCTCAGAGGCGCGGTTCTATCCTCCTCCATAATATGGTCCTGAATGATGATTCTTCCCATGGGATTCAGCGACTCGAATGCCTTTTTCATTAGCGCCCGGTTCTCCTCGTATGAATTTATATGCACGATGGCGGACATGAAAATCAAATCATACCCGTAACCGAAATCGTCTTTATTGTAATCCCCTTCTTTTGTGCCGATACGGCTTGCCAGACCGCTTTCAGTAATATATCTACGCGTTAGATCAATTACGTTCGGCAAATCCAGAACAACAGCATGCAGATCCGGCTTTAATCGCGCGAAGGCCATTGAATAAACCCCCGAACCGCCCCCAATGTCGAGCAGTTTTGCAACACCGGTTATATCGATATGCGAAACAAGCATATCTGCAGTTTTTTTTGCCCTATGATGCATGGATGCAATAAAGCGCTCGAGCGAGGTCTCGTCATATTCTCTTGCGGTAACGGATCTTCCTTCCAGAACGGCATCCGTTAATGTCCCCCAACTTCGGTACATATTAAGCATATGGCCAATGCGCGCCAGGTAGTTCTCCGAGCCTTTAGCAAGGTAACGTAACGAAATATCAGTATTGAAAAAAAATTCCTCTTTCTTTACCATCAAACCCATCGCACACAACGCATTAAGTAACCGTTCGGTTGACTTCGCATTCGCACCTGTTTTACGCGCAACATCCTCAGCAGATAGAGCAACCTTCCCAATGGAGGTAAATACATCCAACTCGAAGGCAGTCAGTATTATCCTGCTTTTTTGATAGCCGGCAGCCATTTCAATTATCTGTTCGGGGGTAGTTATCGCCTGTCCAAATGATTCATGTGCCATTTTCTCCTCACATTAATGAATTTTTACACATTGACATTCATTATTTCTTATCAATAACTGTATTAATATTAATTATTACAATAAAATAATCGTTGTGATAAAAAAATTTATAATTTTAATAATTTCATTCGTATTACATTTATCAACAATAAAATTGGACAGATAAATATGAAGACAACACTTAATATCCACACTAAAATTTTAGAACAAATTGCTTGTGCAGCGCAAATACGGGGTATTTCACGATCCGAAATAATAATACTACTAATTAAACATTATATGAACTATATTCCAAATCCAGGGTGTTTAGGCTCCCTTGTTCGCTATCAAAAAAAGAGCAAGCCAGTTAATTGGCACAAATTCCATATCAAATTACGTGTAGATGATTATGAATTTTTTCTTGATCTCAGAAAACTCCTTAAGATGTCAGTATCATTGATTCTCGAGCAGGCAGTTCAGAGATTTTTACCCAAACTATTGAAAATGAATACTATATATAATCACCAAAGAAAAAATTATATGATTTCGAAGGAAATCACTAATGGGATAACAAGCTGGAAATTCACCTGGGGTTTCCCAATTCACATAGGAAAAATATTTGCACTTCGATGCTGAACAAAAATATTTATCCTATCCTCTGCATTGACGGACAATTTCATGCAGGTAGGCACGATAGCACCTGTTTGCCTGAGCTTCTGATGCATGTTCCAGTATAAAATGGATTGTATCCGCATCTTCACGGTTGAAAATGATACGATCACATGCATCCATGATATGAATAATAGTATTTTTTTTTAACATGGCGGCCAACTTCCGTCCTATCTATAAAAAGAATCGGTATGGTCGCCTATAAATATCAGCCAATTTATTCCCTATGGTAAAAATATAACCTCATTCAATAACAGTGTCTTTTAAGCTTAAGATAGGAATTGACCATGCTGTCAATCACCATGAGATAATTCGGCACAACTATTGTATATAGACCTCTAATGATCATATGCATTAACACCCAAGAAACCCTAACCCTGATACCCATGCCATATATCATGGCCCATTAATTGATAGTTAATGTAAGACAGGCGATAACTATCCTCGCCAACTAAATTGGAGGACATTCATAAGGATTATGATATGTTATTTACGCCGTGATAATAACTTTTCACTCTGGCTTTACCATGGGGGCTTCATTCCCAAAGGCAAATTTTCCAGCCGTATTGTCGCGCAAAGCGTTCCAGTTTTCGATCCGGGTAGACACAGACCGGTGTTCCAACAACCTCCAAGACCGGGAGATCGGCTATCGAATCAGCATAATAATATGCCTCTTCAAGTGATAAGCCATGTTCAAAGCAATATTTCTTAGCGCGTTTCAGCTTTTCCTGACCATGGCAATAGGCTCCCTTCAGTCTGCCAGTAATTTTTCCATCGACAATCTCAAGCTCGGTGCAAATGACATCATCCATGTTAAGAACTCCCCTGATATGTTCACATATGGCGACAGATGACGCGGATAGGATAACGGTGCGGACTCCATGTTCTCTGTAAAATTCAATTTCATCTCGAGCGCCATCCCGAATATATTTCTCCAGCTCTTTACCCCATTCGGCAGCAAGAGGCTCCATAACCTCGACAGGAAGCCCCCTGTACCAACCAGTCCATACGGCCACCGCCGCATCGGCACTCATCAGGCCGGCGCGGTAAAGAATTGTAATGATGACCGCCTGCAAGGACTGTAGGGAACCAATAATTCCACGTTCGCGTGAGCCGCGAAACATAACCTCGCCGCTTGAAATGCTAAGAATTGTATGATCAAGATCGAAAAATGCTACCTGCATTATCCTTTCTCCCGGGAAAACATTACTGCCGTATTACGCGAAAAAGAGCGATTGTTATCGCCTGTTTTAAATATTAATCGGCCGGCCTTGCTGTTTCTCGCTATCCCAGTAGGGAGAGATATCAAGAAGCCTGTTCACCACTCCCGGCATTACGGCCAAAACATGGTCGATATCCTTATCCGTTGTGAAGCGGCTCAGGCTGAAGCGGATCGATCCGTGCGCGGAAGTAAAGGGAACGCCCATGGCCCGAAGTACATGGGAGGGCTCCAGCGACCCCGATGAGCAGGCTGAACCGGATGACGCCGCTATCCCCCTCTCATCAAGGTACAATAATACCGCCTCGCCTTCGATATATTCAAACCCGATGTTAGTAGTGTTCGGTACCCGGCGAGTCTTATCTCCATTAAGATGTGAATTCTTGAATGCCCCCAATATACCGTCCTCGAGCCTGTTGCGCATCATCCTCACTTTCGTGTCGTAATCGCGAAGGTGCATCTTCGCCAGCTCAGCCGCAGTACCGATGCCAATTATGCCGGGAACGTTCTCCGTACCCGGTCGTCTTCCTTTCTCCTGGTGCCCGCCGTAGAGTATGGGCCGGAACCTGGTGCCACGCCGCACATAAAGTGCGCCGATCCCCTTTGGCCCATGGAACTTGTGCCCGGATATGGTGAGCAAATCGCACTGGATTGCGTTAACATCGATCGGAATCTTGCCGGCTGCCTGGACCGCATCAACGTGAAACGGCACGCCCCGTTCTTTCAGGAACACCCCAATCTCCCCGACCGGGAAGATAACGCCGGTCTCGTTATTGGCATACATGATCGAAACCACGGCTGTGTCGTCGTCGACTGATTCCTTCAGCAGACCCATGTCGAGATTTCCATCCCGGTCCACCGGCACATATGTGACCCGGTAGCCGTCTTTTTCAAGTTTCTTGCAGAGCGATATCACGGCCGGGTGCTCTACCCTGGAAGTGATGATGTGTCGTCTGTTTCTATAGTACGCGAGCGAGCCCAGAATAGCCATGTTGTCGCTCTCGGTGCCGGTCCCGGTGAACACGATCTCGTAGTCGTTTTCCGCGCCGATGAATTCAGCGACCTGTATCCTGGCGCGGGCCACATCTTTGCCGACGGATCCGCCGAAGCCGTGCATGCTCGACGGGTTACCGTAACGCTCTTTCATGAACGGCAGCATCGCGTCGAGCACCTCCGGCGCGATCATCGTGGTGGCGTTATTGTCAAGATAAACGGTTTTATCCATATCCGCATTTACCTCTCCCCTCTGGTACTATCATTTAACCTCGTGAACGACAATGTCTTCCTCCACGAACTCGCGGAGCTTCGCCTCCACGAGGTTCTTCAGGGTCACATCAGACACCACGCAGCCTGCACAGTGGCCGCGCAGACCGACATGCACCTCCTTTCCGGCTATATCGATGAGCTCAATATCGCCGCCATCCTTCTGAAGCATCGGCCTTATGACGTTTGCGATGGTCTCCTCCACAAGCAACATCCTTTTTATATTCGTAAGCGGCTTTTTCTCTCCCTTTTTCGCTTCGGCTTTCTGCACCTCGCCCGCCATTTCATTCAGTATGTCCTCGATCTTCGGTATGCACGATCCGCACGCGCCGCCCGCCTTCGTATAATTAGTGACGTCTTCAACGGTCTTAAGGTTGTTCTCACGTATAACGTTTCGGATAAGGTTCTCCGTTACACCGAAACAGTGGCAAATAATCTCGCCTTCGGTGTCGACATGATCGGTAATCTTTTCACCCCGCCAATGGGCCAACGCCTTTTCCAGCGCCTCATTGCCCATGACCGAACAATGCATCTTTTCCTCGGGAAGCCCTCCCAGATAATCTGCGATGTCCTTGTTGGTGATCTTCTCGGCCTCCTCGACCGTTTTCCCTATGATCATCTCGGTGAGGGCAGACGAGGACGCGATGGCGCTGCCGCAGCCGAAGGTCTCGAACTTGGCGTCACGTATTATGTTCTTGTCGTCAATCTTGAGATACAATTTAAGCGCGTCGCCGCATACAATGCTTCCTACTTCGGCAACCGCGTTGGCGTTGTCAATCTTCCCCACGTTTTTCGGGTTCATGTAAAGTTCTTTTACCTTATCGGTGTAATCCCACATGGGCATCCTCCTCGGAATTCGGCCCATACTATGCCGTCGTTCCGTCTTCCTGTCAAATATATATCTCCGCTGGCGGAAATATAGTTATATTAATATAATCTAAAATACTTAACCAGTCCAGCACAATTACGATTCTATTTGAAAAAAAGTTTTTTGATGCCTTCCGGACTATGCAGTAAAACCTTTGCGCCGCCACCGAGCAATTCATCGGCCTCCCGAAACCCCCACAGTACCCCTACCGGGTACATGCCGGCAGCGACTGCAGTCTGCATGTCGGTACCGGAGTCGCCAAGGTAGATAAAACGGCGCGGCTTTACCTCCATTTCAGCGGCAATCATGAGCGCGGTTGTCGGGTCCGGTTTTTTCGGATAGGCGTCGGAGGCCCCTCTGATTACATCGAAATTCCAAGGGGCGAGAAAGTGATCGCAGATCAATCTCGTAAAATCATCCGGTTTGTTCGACAGAACAGCCAGCCGTATGTTCTGCTCGCAAAGGCAGTCGAGCATCATGGCTATGCCGGGATAGAGCCTTGTTTTGTCACGCCATCTGAGAGCATATTCCGACCTCATCTCCATTGACATTTTATTCACAAGAGCCGCATCATCCTCACCATCGGGAAGAACTCTGCGCGCAAGTTCTCCGACGCCGCCGCCGATAAAACGCTTGTAGCTCTCAACCGGGTGAACAGGAAAACCATTTTGCTCCAACGCCGCGTTCATCGATGAGGCTATGTCATGGAGGGTATCCAGAAGTGTTCCGTCAAGGTCGGATAGTAACGCGATATGGTTCATGCCGCATGTCCCGGTTAGAATTATCGATTATTTCGCCCTCGTGCATGTCCCCTGTAAAACACTGACAAGATGATATACCACAATGCCATACGCCACTGAAACGTTAAGCGACTGTTTCACGCCACGCATTGGAATATCAACCGCCATGTCGCACAAATGCAACAATTCATCAGTGATCCCCGAAACCTCATTTCCCAGCACCAGGCAGGCCGGAAAAGCATAGTCAGCCTCGGCATAGGGCATGCTTTCGCTTGTGTGTTCCAGAGCGATTATCCGATAGCCGCGCTTACGGAGCATACGAACAGCTTCGAATTGATTAGGAATGTATTCCCAGGGAACGCTTTCAGAGCTGTCCAGCGCCGTCTTGCTGATTTCAGGTCGGGGTGGATGTCCCGTATATCCGCACAGATAGAGCTTCTCGATACCAGCGCCGTCCGATGTTCGGAATATCGACCCGACGTTATACAGGCTCCGGATATTCTCGCACACCACAGAGACAGGTGTGCGGGCCGTTCTCTTCAGCTCATCGAGGGAGGGCCTGGCTGATTTCAGCTCCCGGTGCGTCAATTTTCTCATTCCGTCGCTTCTCATGGCGATTACCTGATGGTCCCGCCGCAGAACCGGATTACCCGCCATCGCTTTTCCCGGGCTCTCTGTTCCAGCAAAGGGTCGGGATTCACCGCAAAGGGAAAGCCAGCCAGATCGAGGAATGGCGCGTCATAGATGCTGTCGCCGAAGAATGCGCAGCGCGACAGCGGCACGCCGGCCCGCTCGGCATAGGCGCTCCCGAGCGCGACCTTACCCTCTCCGAAGCAGTAAGGCCGGATGGCCCTTGTGAAACGGCCGTCCTCGATCGCAAAGCGGTTCGCAATGATACCGTCCATCTGGAGGAAGCCGGCGAACGGCGCGGCGATGGCTTCATCCTGAGCGGTCAGGATCAGCGTACGACACCCCCGCTCCCGGAATCCCCCGACCAGGGCAACGGCCTCCCGGTATATGTGCGCGCGTCCTTTGTCTTCAAAAAATTCATTTGCCCGGCCGCGGAATTCGTCTGCCGAGAGGGTCCCGATCCTGAACCGCTGGTATTTCATATACTCGTCGATGTCCAGCCGACCGTTCCTGAAGTCGCGGTACATCTTGAAAAGCCACGCGCGCTCAGCCCATCCCTTCAGTTCATGGCTGGTTCGCCATGACGCCCAGAGCGAATCGGTATCCTCGTCGGTGAGGGTTTCGTCAAGGTCGAAAAAGGCAATGTCTGCGTCCGGGAGATTGTGCATCAGGTCCATAATACTCATACCAGCATCCGGCGTTAATCCAGAGATGAGGGAAAGACACATCTGGTATAGAATATGTTATTATGCAAGAAATTTCTGTCAGTGGGATGAAAATATCAGTCATCGATGATGAGCGCCATGCCATGGAGCTCGCGAACCACCTGATCGAGGTCGCGCGATTTTTCAGACATTCTCCGCGCCCCCTCGGAATAGACCTGGGTTATCTCGTTCAGGTTGGTGATAGATTTTACGATTTCATTCATGGAAAGCTTCTGCTCGTCCATGGACTTCTTGATCTCGTCCGACATCTTCATGACCGATCCAGCTTCGTCATTGACTTTCCGGTTAATCTCCTTCTGGCTCTCCATCTGCCGGGATATCTCACCGATCTCGACGCTGATGGTGCTGACTCCCTGGATAATCTGCATGATAGTGCTTACGGTCTCCTGGATGTTCGCCATACCCCGTGCAAGCTCCTCCACGTTCGCCTTGATAAGCCCGTCGATCTCCTTGATGCTCGCGGCCGTCTGGTCGGCCAGCTTTGATATCTCATCGGCAACCACGGCGAATCCGCGGCCGGCCTCGCCCGCACGCGCCGCCTCAATGGCCGCGTTCAGCGAGAGGAGATTCGTCTTGTCGGAAATATCCCCGATCATACCCACGATACCGGTCATCATCCCCGAGCTCTCGTTGACCTTGGTAAGGCTCTCACTCATGGTGCCCAGAATATCGCTGCCCTGCGTCGCCACGCCGGACACCTCGTCGGTGAGCGAGAAGGTCCGTTCAACTCTCCCGGCGATCTGCTCAATCGTGCCTGACAGGGTCTCGATATTTTTCAGAAGCGACCTCATGCTGGCATACTGGTTCGCGACATTGTCCGTCACCATGTCCACCCCGCCGGAAATCTCCTCGGACGTAGCGGTTATCTCCTCTATGGCCGACGCCTGCGACTGCGATTCCATTGAATACGAATCGGACTCCCGCGACAACTCCGTGGAATGAGACGTCAGCTTTTCAGATACGCCCTTGATAGAGTCATAGAGGCCCTTGATCACGACATACTGGTCAGCGTTCTTCTTCGATTCATCCTCGGAACGGTCAAGGGCGTTCTTGTTGATTTTAAAGATCTGGAAGCAGATGAGGCCGACAAATACTATGGTAATTCCATTATCCACAACGTAATCGATTATAGTATTTTCATCCATTGAAAACTGCCCGTAGGCAACGGCGACAAAAGCAGCAAACAGTGCCATGTTTACTGCCGTGTAGACCAGAATCAGGTATTTATTCTCCGACACTATCAGCGGCGTCAGCACCATGAGTCCCGGTATGTACACGATCGTATTCAGGACGATTATCGGACTTGGATTCTGATCAGTAAACAGCGTCGCCCATCCCGCCAGCAGGGTAATGATCAGGATCATATGAGCGGCAATACTGAATTTCCCTGACTTAAGAAAGAAAACCGCGACGAGTATTATTATCAGGGCCATAATCAGTGGAAAGATAAGCTCAAATTCGACCTGCCCTGTGACAATATTCATGGCAATAATGACCGGCAGGCAGCAGGTTAGTATTATTGATATAACAAGTATGATCCGGGATTTCTGCTGCAGCACATAGTTTGCGTCTTTATATGCGCCGAGAAAATAATCGTTAATACGTGACAACATAGCGGCCTCACTTATTTTGTTTCAATCGTATAATCCCAGGATACTCTCATATTTTCCTCTCGTCATATCCGCAAGCGGAAGCCTACCGCGCAGACATGAGACAGCATAAGGGCGGGATACATAAAAATCAACTTATTAATTCATATCATTATTGTAATCACTTCAAATGCCCGCCAAAAATGCATGACATTAATTACATCTATGTACAATATAATATTACAACCGGGATCCGGAAAATTTTTAATAATTATCTGAGCATCATCAAAAATCAAGCAAGTATCTCAATCATCGCTTGTTATATGTATAATACGGGGGAATGATGAAAAACTGACAACCGCAGCAACGGTATTAATGGACTCCTCGATCGCGAGGTAAATCCTCATGAGCAACGGAGAGAACGAGCCCTACATTAGAAGAAGAAGCGATACGCGGAGCGGGCCTATTGAAACATACGCAGCCGGGAATCAGAATAAATTCCTGACTGTTTCACCGTCAACGGGTATAAAAATGAACAATAATCTGTTCTTCACGAGGACCGGCGGCTTACTTCCGGCCGGCCTGCACCATCGGCGATTCCCGGAGCCGCGAGGTCAGGAACACATTGAATGCAGCCAGTACGATAAAAACGACCATAAATTCGACCATTCCTGCGACGTTCATACCGATCGCGAACAGAATGCCCGAGACCTGGCCGGCAAGCAGAATGACCCCCTGCGACAGCGATTCCGGCGCCGGGAAGCTCACCTCCGCCGCGTACTGGAATCCGATCGGCCCGGCGCCGCCCAGCAGGAAGAAGCCCATGATCGCTGCCGAGACGAGCATTATCCCGTAGCTATCCGCAAACGCAAGCCCGATGAGCCCCGGGATCATGAGCGCCATGCCCAGGCCAAGGAAGAATTTCCGCTTCCTGAACCGGTCCGATAGGGCCGGCTGGATGAGCGCACCGAGAATACCGGCTATGAACATCATGCCCATAATCATGCCCGTCTGCTCCGTGGCCAGCTTTTTTATCTCGCATATACGGTCGAAGACAATCGTCAGCGCGTTGAACATACCGAGCCCTATAAAGAAAAGCACGAGGGCGATCCGCATGTCCCGGTGTCGTAAGATGTGACTGAAGCCGTCGCGGGAGAGCAGGCGCTCCTCGGCGCCGTGCTGCGACGGCGGGGTCGCGGGCTTCTCGCGCATCAGGATGAGGAAGACCGCGGCGACCACGGCGGAGATCACCCCCCAGGTCATCAGCATACCGGAGAGATCGTAGGACTCCCCGCTCTTCACCACCAGATAGGGCGTCACTATGCTCACCACAATGAATCCCACGTACTGGGCGAGCGTCCCGATCCCGACAGCCGTTGCCCGCTCGTTGAGCGGGAACCAGTTTGCCGCGACCCGCGTCACAGCGTTCAATATGAATGGCTGGGCAACCCCCAGTCCCACCTGGCAGACCACCATCATAGGATAGCTCGCGGCGAACAGCCCTTTTGCAAGGCCGAAGACACCGGTCAACGCCGCCCCAATCCCGATACCAATCCGAATCCCATACCGGTCGATTATATACGAGGCCGGGATGCACACGATGATGAACAGGATCAGGAAGATCATGGCAAGCAGATCAATATACAGCCCTTCATTAATGCCAAAGCCGTACGCGGCCTGCGCCTCGCGCGCAATGGGAGCGAAGGTCAGCCACTGGATCTCTATTATCACGGTAATCAAGAAGTAAGCCAGTAGAACTATCCATCGGTAACCATAAACCTGATAGGTATTCTGTTCAAGCTTCACATTCATACCTCCTCCCCCGGTCTTCAGTATGCTTTGCCGTACTATTTGGATTTTGTCATTAATAATTTTTCATCAATCCATGCCTCTCCCTCTGGGAGGCAGCAGCCTGTACATCCCTGCACGCTGCTGCATTCGCGACCTCCCGTCACTCAGTGGGTCCGGGATTGAGGTCAGTCTTTCTTTATTTCAATATGCTTGAATACCCGCTCGAACCGGGCCAGGGCATCGTCTATCACATCGTCCGTATCCGCCATGCTGCAGTACAGCCGGCTCCCGGCCAGGGTTATGATGCCCTCCGCCATCAGGGCCGCGCCCATCTCTTCCATGACCTTCTTGCGCGCGCCCACTTCCTTGAAAATATTCGGGTTCTTGATGTCCATGAGCATGGCCGCACCGGTCTCCATGTGGCAGATCGAGCCGTGGTTGAATGCCACAAACGGTAGCTTAAGCCGGTCAAACATGTCAGCCAGTCCTTTGGTGAGCCGGTCGCCGGCCGCGCCGGCCTTGAGGTGAGCTCCCGTCTCCTCGATGGCCTTGATGCAAAAGTAACCCGCAGCGCATGAGAGCGGGTTGGCCGAGAGGGTGCCTCCAACCATGGCACGCTTCCCGCCCGGGCCGCCGCCGAGCCCGGCGGCGTAACAGAGCATCACGTCCTTGCGGCCGCCGACGCCTCCGGCGCCGGGGTAACCGCCGGCCACGCACTTGCCGAATACCGTGAGGTCAGGCTTCACGTTGAAGTAGCCCTGGGCCCCGCCGAGCCCCACGCGGAACCCGGTAACCACCTCGTCGAAAACCAGGAGCGTCCCGAACCGATCACAGAGCTCGCGCACATTCTTATTGTAATCGGGGAGCACCGGGCGGGTGCCGCTCTCCGGTCCGAGCGGCTCCAGGAATACCGCCGCCGTCCCGCCGTCCTGCTCGTTCTCCTCCATCCGCTTTTGTAATGCTTCAAGGTCGTTCGGGAAGACCTCCTGAGTGAACTGGTAGCATCCCGCCGGTATCCCGTGGGCGTCAAGCGGACCCACGCCAGGGACCCGCATCCCGAACACGAACTGATCGCTCCAGCCATGGTAGGCCCCGCCGATCTTTATCACGTATTTCTTGCCGGTGAAGGTGCGCGCGGCACGAACCGCGGCCATGCACGCCTCGGTGCCGCTCATCAGCATGCGGAACATCTCCACGGAGGGCATGTGGCTGTGTATCAGTTCGGCCAACTTGAGCTCGTACTCGTGGAAGAGCCCGGTAACCGGACCGCTCTCTTTGATGACCTCGATTACCTTCTCCTGCACCGGCTTGTAATTGCTCCCGAGGAGCGTCGGCCCCCCTGCCTGGAGGAAATCGATGTACCGGTTGCCGTCCACGTCCCAGAGGTACGCTCCCTCAGCCTTGGTTATGGCGAGCGGGAACGGATAGTTGAATGCGAGGTTGTGCTGGACGCCGCCCGGGATCAGCTCCTTTGCGCGATTCGTCATCTCTTTGGATTTGGCGCATTTCGTATCAAAGTGATTCATGTACTCCTGCATCTTATCCCGCTTGATCTGATGAATCGGGAGCTCGTTGGCCAACCGGTACAGCCGTTTCAGCAAATCCTCGGTATCAGGCCAGTCCGATATGGAATATGATTTCTTCGTGTCTGCTTTGTTCATGACAGTCTCCATTGTTTTATAAATATTATTTTGATCTATCCTCACAGATTGCTATTACTGCCCCCTAAATCCCCCGGAGGGGGACTTATTCAATCAACTATTTTCCACCGGAGCCCCCCTCTGGGGGGATGGGGGGCTTGAAGGGACAAGTGGGCCATAAAATCATACCTTAACCTTGAGCTCCTCCCTTCTCTTAATCTCCGCGTCCTGCTTCATGACAACGATTTTACCCATGAGCTCCTGCATGTTCTGCGGCAGGAGGTTTATCTCCTTTCCGGTCGAGAGCGCGTAATAGTAGACCCGCGCGCACTTTTCCAGCAGCTCGGTATTTCTCTTCGCCTTAGAGATATCAGAGCCGAGCGACAGCGCCCCGTGATTCTGCAAAATATAGCAGTTACCCCGGTTCCCGAGCTTGGTGACGACATTATCCATGAGCTGCGGACTCCCCGACAGACCGTAGGGCACAACCTCCACGACCGGTCCAATAGTGCTGGCGACCTCGTCGAACAGGCACGGGATCGGCTCGTTGATCAGCGCGAAGACGCTGGCGAAGATCTGGTGCGTGTGCACCACCGCGCCGACGTCTTTGCGGTTCCGGTAGACCGACACGTGCATGCCCGTCTCCACCGAAGGCTTGATGCCGTTGTCTTCGATCGGCTTCAGGTCAAAATCGACAACGCATATCTCATCGACGGTGAGTGTCCGGTACTCCCTCTGGGACGGCGTGACCGCTATCACGTCCTCCCCCTCCACCAGCATTGAAACGTTGCCACCGAGCCCCTGGATATATCCCTCATGCACAAGGTCCATGGTGCAGTCAAACACCTGTTTCTTATACGAGTCGTATTTTCCCATAGCATCCTCCCTAACTGTTCATCACGGTGAACAGCTTTTTATTTCTATCATATAGTTTCTTGAAAATCTCGAAATGCCTGTCGTACATGCCCCGGTTTCGTTTTTGAGGTTCGTAGGTCTTCTTAACCGGGATAAGGCTCTTCGCCTCCGCGAACGATTTGAAAAGTCCAAGCCCCACGGCGCATACCACGGTGGCGCCGATAGTTCCGACGTTCTGCGGATCAGCGACGGTCTCTATGACCCGGCCGGTGATATCGGCCATGATCTGGCAGCCGATCTCGGATTTCGCCCCGCCACCCACGAAGCGAAGCCGCTCGCGCCTCGGTATCTTCAGCTCCATCGCCTCAAGCATCCACCGCTTGTGATATGCCATTCCCTCCATGACGGCGCGGATCATCTGTCGCTTGCCGGTGTCCAACCCCAGATTGAAGAACATGCCGCGCGCGTGCGGGTCTTCCCGCGGGGACCGGTTCCCGTGGAGCCAGGGGGTGAAAATCACTCCGCCGGAGCCCGCCGCCGTTTTGCTTATGACGGCGTTCAGGAAATCGAATAGGCTGTTATATTCATCGGTCTTCTCAACGACATGCTTAGCCTTCAGGTACATGCCTATCTCGTCCAGGGCAAGGTGGTCGCGCACCCACTTGAGACAGGCGCCGGAGGTCTCCTGCTCGGCCGAGTAGTTGTAGAGGCCCGGTATCGCTCCGAGGATTGAGGCAATAAAATTGCCAATATCCACCATGCGCTTGTCAACGTTCGAAAGCACCCAGCCGGACGTGCCCACATACACGTGCGTGTCATACAGGTCGAGGCAGCCTGCGCCGATGGCCGTGAGCGACGTGTCGCCGCCGCCGCCGAATACCGGTATCCCCTCGACGAGCCCCATCTGCCGGGCCGGACCGGGGAGAAGGCGCCCCACTACGTCGGTGGATTTGACCACCGGCGGCAGAAGTTCCATGTTCACGTCAAATGTATTGCAGAGTCCCCGGTGCCATCCGAGTTTTCCCGGGCGTGTATCGTACAGGAAGGTGAGGTGCGCCGAATCCTGCGTCATGCCGTACTCGCCGGTGCAGCGAAGGATCAGGTAGTCCTTTACATCGAGCCACTTGTACGCCCGCTTGAAAAGTCCGGGCTCGTTGTCCTTCACCCAGTGATACTTCCACAAGGGGTCCTTGGGGGTCGCGGCAAGCCCGCCGGTGATCATAAGCGACCTCAGCGTGGTGACTGCATTCCATTTGCCATTTATTTTCACCAGGCCCCGATTCAGGTACCGGTCAATCTGCGCCGTGGAGCGGCCGTCCATGTAGTTCATCGGGTTCCTGACTGCCTTTCCCGATTCATTGACGAACACCGAGCCCTGCAGCTGGGCGCAAAACGTCATGGCCGCTATATCGGCCGGCCTGATCTTCGAACGGGCCATGATTGTTTTTGTCGCCGAGCATACGGCCGCCCACCATTCATCGGCCTTCTGTTCGACACCGCCGTCAGGCGTCGTGTACAGGGGATATTCAACCAGATACGAATCGACCAGCTCTATCCGCCTGCCGATCCGATAGATACAGGACTTGTTCCCCGTCGTTCCGACATCATGAGTTACTACATATGCTTGTGCCATGGAATACCTGCTGTGGTTTGTGAGATGTGGCAATTGTTACCCGCGCAGCCGCGGGGAACAAGGCGTTATACCTGGATGGTTTCCGGACATCTCATCCGCACGATTAATAGATAATTACGAAAACCCGCCGGGTCATATCAAAAACTGATAAATCAGAAATTGAGAAAAAGATAATATCATCCCGGGAATCAGAATACAGAGCCCATTGACTCGCGGTGAAAATGTTCAAAAACCGTAATACATACAGGTTTTAATGCTTTTTCTCTCGAAATTGTGTCGGCGTAACCTTCATGACCTTCATGAATGCCCTGTTGAATGTGGGGAGGCTTTCAAAACCGACGGAAAATGCGATATCGATAATGTTAACGCCCGTCTCCGCAATTTTACGCGCGGCCTCCCTGACCCTGAGCTCATTGATGTACTCGCTGATTTTTTTGTTCGTGTAAATCTTGAAAAACCTCCCAAACGAATCAGGATGCATGTTGATCGATGCGGCAAGCCCTTCCCGGGATATATCCGATGTATAATTCTGCTGTATAAAAGCTATCGCCTTCTTGATTTTATCCTCGATGTTTTGCGTGATGGAATGCTGACGCGCGACGGCAGTCTGATCTATCATTCTCTGGTAAAGGTAGGCGTTTTCAATCGCGGACGCGGCCTGCGCAATAAAGGCCGTGATCAGCCGGATGTCGGTCTCCCTGAACTGGCCCGCCTTACGATTCCGCTGGAGGCAGCAGACTCCAATGGTCTCCTCCCGTAGATTGATGGGCACGAAGAGGGAGTCGAGCGCGCCGATCCCGGCTTTTCCCGCAGCATCATGGCCTTCAACGGTCCGGTGACGACGCTCCTCCACGGTTCTTGCGGCCGTCTCTGCCACCCAGAACGGAACGTCTTCATTATTGGAACGGACCGCCGTTTCAAGGCCGCCGCCGTCGCCGACCATGAAAAGGTAGCCGCCCGACGCTGCTGATATCTCCATCGCCTTTTCCAGCGACCTGTTCAGGAGCTTATCGATGTTAAGAACGATGCTTATGTCCTGGCTGAGTGAGCTTATCGATGTGCCGGCATCGCGTTTGCGATTTTTTCCCTCGTCCGCTCCGGCGCCCGCCTCGCCGGAAATTCCTGCATAGAGATCTCGGGTGATCTCGCTGAAAAAAAGCTCCATGGTTCGGTCGTTCACCTTCTCCTCAAGCTGCTGCGTCAGCTCCTCAACCTCGCGATTCAGCGTGACAAAACGGCTCTGCAGCACATGCGCCATCGAAAGGATAATGAACAGGTACGTGTACTCGAGCAGGTAGATGAAGGGATAGACCCCCGCGCCGACGAGTACGTCGTTCAGGGCGGCCGCAAAAAAGAGTATCATCGACACCAGGATCGGCCTTGCGTTGGGCTGCTCCTCGCTCCGGTAATTCCGGACCAGGACGTAAAAAAGAAAGGCCGCCGCCAGTATCATCGAAGCGTACTGTATTGAATAAATGATTCCGGGGTCCACCTCGTTGTATACTATGACACCTCCCCACAGGTTGATGGTTTTTACGAACGGCCGAGACAGGGAAAGAGTGAGCACGCCCCGTATGAAAACCCCCAGAAGGAAAAATGCGGAAAGCCATGCAGTGATAATAATGAAGGGTATCCGCGACCTGAAGCGGGTAAAATGATAGATGAACCAGGATACCGATATGGTAAAGAGGGCAAGAACGGCAAACTGAAGCCGCTGCCAGAACATGCCCTTTTCAATCGTCGATGCGTTGTAGAGGCCCGCGCAGAATATGTCGTAGAGGGCGATAGCGAAGCAGGTGATGGCGAAGGCCAAATTCTCGACCTCTGACCTCCGGCGAGCGAACATGATCAGATAGTAGAACCCCACATAAAAGGAGACGGCGGCCATAAGTGCCGGCGGTAATGATACCCAGCTCATCGAAAACCTCTGGCAGAGATTGTTGCCACGCGCAAGCGGGCCGACCGGCATGCGCGATAATCATACATTATACTATCTCGATAAAAATTAAAGATAATTTTTTTTGCCTGGAAAAAAAAGCCGCGTCGAAAACGCGGCTTCAGGCACAATTTATATGGGGTTTTTAATTACAATTATCTTTCTTTCATCCAATACCTATTTTACTTTAAACGATTTGGTCACTCCCTCGTAGGGGCTTATTTTACCGGTCCAGCCGGACTTCCAGTTCCCCTTGTGGCGAATACGGTACGTGCCGGGCTGAGCATTCAGGGTATTCCAGGTAATGGTTATCTTGGAATACGCGATGCTGTTACGCTCCCATCGGTATGTGGTGTCCGGATCCCAGTCATAGGTCGCCGGCACATATTTCCCGTCGACCAGCTTCTCAACAACGAGAAAGCTGTCCTGTGTCCTGAGATTGTTATTCGGATGGGCGCCCCAAAATTGCACGGAAACAAGGCTCCCTTTCGCGTAGCTCGATGACGGCTGCGTAATAACGCTGCCGAAGCTCTTGCCGAGCGGCTTGTCGTCGAACCACACCTTCGCGGTGAAATCAACAGTCTGGCCGGTGACATCCTCGGGGGTCGGCCCTGCCGGGACCCCGGTTCCGTTAACAATTGCCCTGCAGAGCTTTGTGTATTCCTGCCGGAACGCCGTCAGCTGATTCGGGCCGAACTGCGTTGCGGCTCCCTCGTACCACTGCTTCGCGTATTCCTCCCTGGTGGCCATGTACGAGGCATAGGTGTTCGAGAGGGCGGCGACGACCGCGCAATCCACGCCGTCGGCGGCCAGCTCGTTGATGAGCGTCTTCTTGATTCGCCGGCCCGACATTGTGGTGACTTCGGTGGGGACTGCCGCGATTGCCATATTCCCGATTTTCAGAACCTGGAACGGAATGATCTGCGGCGTCATGGTAGGGCCATTAATGTTAAGATGTGCGATACCGGTCGGAATAAGCACCGGTTTTTCCGCCTGGCACTCCTTGTAGGCCGCGTCGTTGGTCGCGGGCCACGCGAAGGCGAAGACGCCGCCGAGGAACGTGCTCAGAAACGCGCTGCCGGCGTTATCGCTCCAGTCAAGGCTGTCGACCGTCGTCCCGTTCGGGAAGAGCGGCGACGGGCTCGGGTTGTCATATGGGCTCCCGGCCGAGAACGAGGCGCCCATGCCGGCCGCACAGGTGGTACACCCGGCTTCCTCGACATAGAGCGTTCTCATGTCGACCCACTCGTGGCGCGAATCCACTGAGCCCGAGAGTTCACGCGCGGCGCCCTCATACAGCTCTTTTGCCCTGGTATATTGCTTGAGGACCGCGTTCTCGAGGCTTTTATTGTTCGCGAACGTTACATCGGGCGGCGCCTGGCCGAACCCGATGTTCGGCGTGACGTCGCCGGCGCTCGACTGGGCGAACGCAGCCACGAATGTACGGGCCGCAAAATAATTTGTCCCCTTGTCCTTCTCGAAAAGAAACGACGCCCAGCCTTTGTTGTCGCCGCTGATCAGCCTGTTCTCTGGGCCGATACTGTCAGGATGGACCGCATACCAGTTAAGCATGCCGATCTCCTCTCCCTCGAGGGTGACGAACTTGAGGAGTGTCATGGTTTTATCCGTATTGCTGTCGTACAGCGCGCGTTCGGCAGCCGGGTTGTTCTCATAGGCCTCAACGGCGCGGTTGCCGCCACAGCCGTCAATCGTCCCCTCGCTCACGAGGATCTTGCCGGGGGCGACATTATTGTGGGCCCTCACGATCGATTGATAGATTCCGTCCACGATGGCGTTGAAATTCTGCTTCACGAAGCCGTTGATGGTAGCATCATACAGAAAGTAGCCGGAATACCCTCCCGGGCCGTTGTGCGTGTGCGTCGCCGACAGGAGGATATTTTTTTCATTATAGAATCTGGAGAGGTCCGCATTCTGAGCGATTTTTTCCGAGACCTTCACCTTGACCATCTGGAACAGCATGCCCAGATCGGCGCTTACGAACACGATCCGCCTGATTCCGTCGCCGACAACGAAGGCCCGCGACCTGAGACGAATATGTATGCCCGCGGTTTTTTGATCCGACACGGCAAATCCCATCATGCCAAGCTCGCCGGCCGGGCCGGTGATATCGTAGATCCCGGTTCCTATCAGGTAGACGCTCCCACCCGTTGAGGTCGGATTCGTGGGGAGTGATATTACGCTGGCTTCATCGTTATAGGGATTGTTATCGCCACTATCCCCTATTCCGAGCAGCGGCAGCATCCCGTTACCGGAATCCTGATCGCAGCCAGGAACAGTGAAAAGGAAAACACACACTAACAGTAAAAGGATCTTGCTATGGATGATAGAATGATTGCTCATGTTGCCCTCCAGCTTGAATATTTGAATACTTTAAAATTACTGCGCAATAATAAAAGACCAGATGGACGGTCTGTGTTTAATTAACATATTTTAATAAGATCTGTCATATCAAAATCTGTTCAATCAGTATTTGACAAGCCACGAAAACTGATTAATCACATTTTAGCCGGTGGTGTCAGAGTAACAGATCATATAATATAAATGTTGACGTATTGTAATTATAGGAGTATTGAAAAATCAGATGAAATATTTATACAAATAATTTATTTTGTACAAATAAATAACTTGAAGAAAAAAAACACCAACCTGTGGCGGGCCAGGATTGCGGACGCAATGAATATGAGCCGCGCCGATCTCTTTATGAAGTTCTGCCGTGAAATGATGGATAACTATCGCCTCAAAGGGGCGGCACTGGCAGAGAAAAGAGGCAAGTCATACACAGTATGCTCCACAATCAATCTATTTGATTCTAACACCGACCTTGCATTCACTTATTCCAAACCGGATTCCATTTCCTTTTCAAAATCAGAATACGATTCCTGCGCGAAAACCTGTCGTTTTATACCGGCTACGGACAGTTCATTAATACTCATCATCTCCATTGATAAAAGAAGAAAAATTGACGAACGTGAAATCACCCTTTCAATCGATTTTCTTTCATATATATCTGATTTTCACCGGAGACAGGCCGATTTTCTCGTCAGGTATAAAAATTATCTCTCCATATTCATGAAGTCGCCGAACCTGACCGCAATCCTCGACCGGTTCGGCAACGTTCTTGAATGGAACGAAATAGCCGGTGAGATGTATGGATGGGACCTGAAAGACGGTCCCATAAGCTATGCGGATTTCGTTCATGACAGCGACATACCGCGCATCAGGGCCCTCTTCACCGGATTGTATCGGAAGGCGGACAATTACCGGAAATCGATAGACCCGTACCGACTGCAGGGCGATCCAGAATACAGGGAGGCGGTCCGCGCTAAGATCATCCAGATGGGGACGAACCGGGGCCTCACCAGGCTGAAAAATAAGAGCGGCGAAAGGACCTACGATGTCGATTACACGGTCACCTTTGTGGTCAACCCGGATTCGCTGGAGATCGACGGTTTCATCGTCACCACGACAGACATAACCAAGAAAAACATTATGCAGGGACAGCTGGAGGAATCGGAGCGGAAATACCGCGAGCTCTTCAAGCTCATCCCGCTCTTCTCGATGCTCATCGACACCTCGGGTAAAACACTCGAGTTCAACTACGTATCCGAGGAAGATTACGGCCTTGATCCCCGGCAGGACGGCATATCATACATGGACTTCATCCACGAGGAAGACCGCAACCGCGCCGCCTCCCTCTTCATGGACCTCTACACAAGGGCTGTGGAGATCAAAAACCAGTGGGTCGCCGACGAAACAATCAGCAGGGAAGAATGCGCGCAGAAGCTCCGGTCGCTCCGCATCATGAACGAACCGCTCCGCCTGGTGGCACAACGGGGGGACCGGGTATTCGAAACCCAGTTCAGCGCGAGTCTCTGGATAAGCGAAACAGACCTTGATATAAAGGGATCGCTCCTCTCCGCGATCGACGTTACCGAGAGAAACAATTACCGGAACAAGCTTGAGGATTCCGAGAAGAAATACCGCGAGCTTATCGAGGAAAAGACGAAGGACATCATCTTTTCCCTGGACGAACGGGCCAGGTTCATAATGGTAAACACCAACCTCATGGAGAAGCTCGGCTATCCGGAAGAAGAGGCGATCGGGAAAAACATCGTCGACATACTGTACACCGACCCGATTGACAGAAACCAGATTAACCGGGAGACCTTCCTGGAAAACCTCGACCGTGTTCTTAAAGAAAGGGCGTCCGATGTCCGTTTCAAGGCCGTGTGCGACCACAAGTTCCTGGGCGAGCCGGTAACCCTTCAGTTCAAGCTGGACCCGATCGTGGAAGACGAGAGGGTCATCGGGGTAATGGGCTTCGCCTCGGAGGTGTCCGACGACACGCTGAGGGAATACCTCTGCGCCGAAACACTCTCGTACTCGATCGAAAACAGGCTGACCGTCGCCGACGAGGTAAGTTTCCGCATCACCCGGAACCTCCAGAAATTTGTGTCTCCGGGAAACATAACCTTGATACGGCTGGGGATACGGGAAATGATCGTGAACGCCATTGAGCACGGCAACCTGGGCATCACCTACCTGGACAAGTCCCTGGCGCAGAAAAACCAGATATACCATGAGCTCCTGAGAGACCGTCAGATGAGCGAGGAAAACAGGAATAAAAGAGTATATATCGAGTACCGGCTCAATGACGACCGGGTTGAGTACACCATCAGGGACGAGGGGAACGGTTTTGATTACAATAAATTCTTCAAGCTCAACGTGGCCGAAATCAACAAGGAGATGGTCCAGCACGGCCGCGGCATTTTGATAACCCGCTCGGTGTTCGATGAGATCAGTTACAACGAAAAGGGAAAC
>JAFGBT010000018.1 GCA_016933025.1 Spirochaetota bacterium
GGGAGGCAGCAGCTTGTACATCCGTGTACGCTGCTGCATTCGTGACATCCTGTCACTCAGTGGGCGGGGGTGAGGGCAAGTCCCCCTCCGGGGGATTTAGGGGGCTTGCATGCAAGAGGCCGTTTCTATGATAATATGAGATGGATCGGCTTGCAGAAAAATATTGCTGTCAATCACAAGATTGCTTCGCTTCGCTCGCAATGACACATCCTATTTCTTTTCCTGCATATAGGTGAAGAAACCCGCACGGTTGAGCGCCCGGAGCGTGAGCGCCCCGAGCAGACCGCCCAGCGCGCCGAACAGGATATACCCGGCAAGGGCCTTGGCAAGGCCGAGCGCGATGAAGCCGACCGGCGCCCCCGCTATCATGCCGAACATCCATTTCACCATGAACTTGCAGAGGTGGCCGAATATGCCGGCCAGCACGGCGCAGGCGATGTTCTCAGGGTCGCGGAGGAGCAGGAGGGCGAGGTCCGCGCCGATACCCGCCATGGCGTAGGATAACAAGGTGTTCAGCGCCCCCAGGTCGCCCATGCCGAGGAAGGCGGCCATGACGCCCGAGGTGATGCCGACCAGGCTCGCCGCGCCGCGTCTCGGCACGATCCGCGCGGCTATGATAATGATGGCCATCCAGAATATGCCGGAGTGTCCGGAGAGCTGGAGCGGGAGGTGCAGGGCGATCTTGGCCACGACGATAAGGGCCGCGAAGAGCGCCAGCAGGAAGAGCTGAAAGGTTGAGAAGTACCGATCGGTCACGGGCGCACGATCTCGATCTTATCGACGTCCTGCACCCACAGCGTTCGGGTGTCCAGGCCCTTCATCACCGACGCGAGCTTCAGGGTCCCCTGCTTGGTGGGCGCGAGGATCACCATGTTCGCCTCGTCGGATATCGCGCTCCACGCGAGCTCGGCCTTCTTGCCGCGGCTCGAGCTGGAGACCCGCACCAGGGTGCCGGGATTCAGTTCACCTGTGGATACGTACAGGTTCAGGACGTCGCGGAGGAGCCATCCTTCCTGGTGCTTCTTCTCCTCGGCGTCTATGAAGCTTTTCTTCACGAGGGGGGCGGCGTTCTCCGCGCAGAATTTCGCCGGAGAAGCCTTGCCCGTGACGATCGGAACGCACTCTCCCGAGAATGTTTCCGTGCCGTCGCGCAGTACCTTGTAGAGGGACCCGCCCCTGCGTATTGACTCGACGAGCAGGATTCCCGCCGCCACAAGCACGATAATGATGATTGCAATGATGATGCGCTTCGAATTGTTCATAGCTTACCTCCAGGTCATCAGGGCGGCGGCGACCAGCAGCGCTCCCGCCATGATGGCGTAATCGAATGCTCCCATCGAAAGCTCATGATATGCCCGCCGCCGCGGCGATTCAAACCCCCGCGCGTACGCCGCTTCGGTCATGGACCAGGCCCGGCGCGCGGTCAACACCACGGCCGGCACGGTGAGACAGACCAGGTTGCGCACCTGCTCGGGCAGATAGCGCCAGCCACGCGGGGCCTCGAAGGCGCCCCGCGCCCTCTGCGCCTCCAGAACGCTGCGCCACTCGGCGTCGATGTGGCTGACCGCCTGGAAGGACATGCCGATGCTGAAGGCGTACCGGTAGGGGACGCGCATCCATACCAGGGCCCTGCAGAGCTCGGAGGGCGTGGTGGTTGAGAAGAACATGGCGAACACCCCGGCCATGAGCGCCAACCGCAGCGTTACCACGACCGCCAGTTCCGGCGAAACCACGAGCCAGTCGACCAGGAACAGGACGCCAAGTATCCACTTGAGCTTCCAGACCTGGCGGGCGGCCTCGGGAAGAAGGCGCGCCCATGCTATGAATATAATATATATGGCGGAAAAAACCAGCAGTTTTTCAAGGGGGAGCATAACCGCCAGCGATGCGCAGAGGCTTATCGCCAGCTTGGCGCGCGGGTCGGCCCGCCGGAGGGGGGACGATTCCGCCAGCGTGATGGTGTGAGTCATGCCGAATCCATTGGGGTTCATCATGCCGTGACACCTTCGGGCAGAGGATGTGACATCCACGCCGGGAGAAACAGGCCGGCGCGCTCCCACGATGCTGTATCATGAAATATCCGGTCGGGGGGGCCGTCCGCAATTATGCCTTCACTGCCGAGGAGGACCACCCGGTCGGCCATGGCCGCGAGATGGAGTTCGTGCGTGGTCATTACGACGATCTTCCCCCGCGCCGCGACGCCCCGGCAGATGTCCATGAGCATGGCCTTGTGCGCCGAATCCTGCCCGAGCGACGGCTCGTCGAGGAGGATGCCGTGCGCCGGACCCCGCATCAGGACCGTGGCGAGCGCCACCCGCTTTTTCTCTCCCTCGCTCAGGATAAGGGGCGGCGTGTTCTCGTATCGGCCGAGGCCGAGGGTTTTCATCAGCCAGGCGTAGATCCGCATGTCGGGATTTTTGACGCGGTAGAGTAGTTCCGTGCGGACCGTGGCATTGAACAGCTGGAGGTCGGCATTCTGGAATACCTGCCCGAAATCGGGCCTGCCGCCGTTCACGGTTACACTGCCTTCGAAGGCCTGCAGGCCGGCGAGCGCGCGGATGAGCGTTGTTTTACCGCACCCGTTTCGTCCCACGATCGCCGTGACCTCGCCGGGCGCTATCGTGAACGAAAGGCCGTCAATGATTCTGTTGCCGCCGATTGTGACGCCCAGCCCGGACGCCTCGAGCGTCGCCGGTTCGCCGCTTTCAGCATGCATCGGCGGGCGGGGCGCGGGCGCGGACTCGCGCTGCTTCGTTGAATCGAGGGGCATAACGCGGAGGCCCGGCATGCCGGTGAGGTAGTCGGCACGGTGCTCGAACACGACAACGGTGCTCCCGGTGCGGGCCAGCTCCGACAGGCTGTCCGCAAGCTCCGTGGCCGCGGCCACGTCGAGCATCGAGAGCGGCTCGTCCAGCACCAGCAGCGGCGGCCGCCGCGCGGTAATGGCCGCGAGAGCCAGCTTTTGCTGCTCTCCTCCCGAAAGGGTCTGGGGCCGTCGCCTGCGGAGTCCGGCGAGGCCGAAGCGGTCAAGGGCCTGTTCAAGACGCCCGCGTATCTCTTCCCGTTCCAGGCCGAGGTTTTCCAGGCCCATCTGGATCTCCTCTTCGACCGAGGTGCCGAGCATCTGGGACGCCGGGTTCTGGAAGACAAACCCGGCGGTCTCGGCTAGCTCCCACAGGGGCGTGCCGGCTGTAGGCCTGCCGCCGACAAACACCTCGCCGTCCATCTCGCCCCGGTACAGGTGAGGGATAAGCCCGGCTATGCAGCGGGCAAGGGTGCTCTTGCCGCACCCGGACGAGCCGGTCACGTGGAGCATCTCGCCGGCCTCAATCGAGCAGGTGAGCGGGCCGATCCCCTTCCGGTGCTGGGGGTATGCGTATGTCAGTTCGTTTATCCGTACCATAATACTCCTCCCCTCTCCCCGTGGGAGAGGGGCCGGGGGTGAGGTCTTCAGTTCAATTTCAACGGCTCCCAGTGATCATCTCTCCATTCCACATATGCTATCGGCGCGCCGCTGCGGCGCGCCGGGCGTATCTTGTCAGAAAGCACCATGCCGGAGGTGACCGGCTCGTCGAGGAGGGTTCGTATCTCTTTCACGCCGGCGTCCAGCAGGTCTTCCACAGGATGCAGACCCTGCAGGTCCCGCACCCCGCCGACGAGAAGGTAGCGGCCGTCATCCCCGGTCGCCGTCAGGCCGACGGAGGCCAGGGCGCCGATTATGCCGTCCCGCGTGCCGCCCAGGCCTTCAAGGGCTATGCCGTGGGCGCGGGCGAGGCCGAGGGCGTCGTCCTGCGTGACGATCGTTCTTTGCGCCCGCAGCCCGTGCTCGATCACCGGCCCGGGGATGTCCCCGGTCACGCACAGGCCCGGGTCGCTGCCGGGCTGGAAATCGGAGAGCATCATATCCTTTACCCGCGCGAAGAGCTGCGGGATATCGACCTCTCCCCGTTCGCGCAGGATGATGGTTGCACTGCTGTTGTGACTGGTAAAGGGGACCCGGGGATCTTGCAGCAGCTGGTGACGTACCACGCCGCCGACCGTGAAGTCAGAGGAAAGCGCGGCCGCTATTTCCCGCGCGAGCCTCCCGGTCCCCCGGGATTGAAGCGTGTCCGTGTCGTCAATGCCGATGAAGATCATAATGTGCCCGGTGCCTCAGTTTTTGTTTGACCTGCGGTCAAATCTTATAATCTATTCCTTATTTTAGGAATAGTATTGGTTATAGGCATTATCAGTCAATCAAATACGCGGGATTAGCCTGTTTTTTTGTTATTTTTAGTAATTTCATAGCAGAAAATTATTATTGTTGAAAAAAGTAATAAATTTATACACTGGTTAGTGAAATAATAATGATCATGGAAATACAAACAAAAAGGTGTAGTGTATGAATCGATTCATGAAAATGTTTTCATTGGTGCTGATGGCAACATGCTTTGCCGGGATGTCGCCCGGTGGCGGAAGAGGCGACATCATCTTTGCCACCACGACCAGCACCCAGGACACAGGCCTGCTGGACGTGCTGATCCCGGTGTTCGAGAAGAAGACCGGCTACCGGGTCAAGACCATAGCCGTTGGTTCCGGGCAGGCCATGGCCATGGGCGAGCGTGGGGAGGCCGATGTCCTCCTCGTGCACTCGAAGGAGGCCGAGGAAAAATTCGTGAAGCAGGGCTTCGGCGTGAACAGGAGAATCGTGATGCATAACGATTTCGTGATCCTGGGGCCGAAGGCCGATCCCGCGAAGATACGGGGACTTGCGTCGGCCGCGCGCGCCTTCCGGAATATCGCATCGGCAAAGACGCTGTTCATATCGCGGGGCGACAGATCGGGAACGCATGTCATGGAGCTGAAGCTCTGGAAGAAGGCAGGGCTCAACCCCGAGAGGGAAAAGTGGTACCAGCAGACCGGCCTGGGCATGGGCCAGTCGATCGCCGTCGCTAATGAGAAGCTCGGCTACCTTCTGTGCGACCGCGCGACCTTCCTGTCTTTTCAGAGGAAGATCGATCTTGCCCTCCTGGCGGAGGGCGATAGCATTTTGCTGAATGTCTACCACGTGATAGAAGTGAACCCCAAAAAATTTCCGAAGATAAACGCCGCCGGCGGCAGGGCCTTCGCCGATTTCTGGGTCGCGCCTGAAACGCAGGAAATGATACGGGAATTCGGGATCAAAAAGTTCGGCGCGGTTTTGTTTTATCCGGACGCGGTGAAATGAGCGCCCTCACCCCGCCTCCGGCGCGGGGCCGTCCCAAAAGTCTCTTGCGACGCCCCCCAACCCCCCCAGAGGGGGGCTTAAAGAAAATGTAAATGATACCTTCTCCCCTCTCCCTGTGGGAGAGGGGGAGGGGGTGAGGGCAAGTCCCCCTTTGGGGGATTTAGGGGGCTTGTGAGACAGCCCTGCGCGGGTTGAGGAATTACACGCAGGAGTAGCGTATGGACCTGATACTTGACGGCATCGTGGAGGCTTTCCGCCTTCTGGTAACGGGCGACCCGGAGGTCGCCGATATCACTCTTCTCTCACTGAAAATATCGGGGTCGGCGACGGTCATCAGCACCCTAATCGGCGTGAGCGCGGGGACCGCGGTCGCGCTCCTCAGGTTTCCGGGGAAGGGTTTTGTTATCAGCGCAATCAACACCGGCATGGGCCTTCCTCCGGTCGTTGTGGGCCTTTTCGTCACCATCTTTATCTGGCGGAGCGGTCCGCTCGGCATGCTCGGCCTCCTGTACACCCCGGCCGCCATGGTGCTGGCCCAGACGGTGATCGCGGTCCCCATTATAACCGGCATTACCCTGTCTGCCATACAGCGGCTCCCCGGGAAGCTGCGTCTCCAGATACTCGCCCTGGGCGCCACGCGGCGGCAGATGGTGTGGACGCTCATGAAGGAGGCTCGATTGCCGCTCCTCACGGCCGTGATGGCCGGCTTCGGCGGGGTCATATCCGAGATCGGCGCGTCGATGATGGTCGGGGGCAACATCAAGGGATACACCCGGGTGCTCACCACCGCGACGGTCATGGAGACCGGCAAGGGGAATTTCGCCCTCGCCATCGCGCTCGGCATCATCCTCCTGGCTCTTGCCTTCACGGTCAATTACATCCTTACCACGGTGCAGCAAAGGAACAGAACATGAGCCGGCCCATAATGGAGATGCGCGGCCTGCTGGTCGTGCGGAACAACATGCCGACCCTCGATGTCCCCCGGCTCGAGATCGAAGAGGGGAGCATTGTTTCCATTGTCGGTCCGAACGGGGCCGGCAAGTCGACGCTCCTCCTGTCGCTCATGGGGCTGGTGAGGCCGGACTCGGGCGAGGTATTGTTTCGCGGCGAGCCGGTGAGGCCGGATTCATCTGCCCACCGGCACAGGCGGAAGATGGCGATGGTCTTTCAGGAACCGCTGCTTTTCAGCACATCGGTATACAACAATGTCGCGTCCGGTCTGAAGCTGCGGGGAATGAGAAAGGACGATGTCAGGCCCGCGGTGAACAGGAGCATGGAGCTCCTCGGCATATCGCGCCTGGCGAAGCGGCGGGCAGGGGCCCTCTCGGGCGGAGAGGCGCAGCGGGTAAACCTGGCCCGCGCCCTTGCGGTGGAGCCGGAATTAATATTGATGGACGAGCCCTTCTCATCCCTGGACGCGCCGTCGCGTGAGGGCCTTATCGAAGACATCGAGCGGATCATCCGCGGCCGGAAAATCACGGCCCTGTTCGCGACACATGACCGGGGCGAGGCGATTCGCCTTTCCGATCGCGTCCTGGTAATGAACGCAGGGCGGATAGTCCAGTCCGGGACGCCCCGGGAGGTCACCATGTACCCTGCCGACGAGTTTGTCGCGTCATTCATGGGTACGGAGACTATCCTGACCGGCACGGTGACCGGATCTGATGGCGGCGGTTTCACGGCCGCGGTGAACGGCATGGCAGTGGAGGGCGTGGGGCAGGCCGAGCCGGGAGCTGCCGTGACCTTCTGCCTGCACCCGGAGAACATCGTTCTGTCGCTGGAGCGGCCTGAGTCGAGCGCGAGGAATATGTTCTCCGGGAGGGTTGCCAGGGTTGTGCCGGCGGGCCTTTTCCAGAAGGTCTTTGTCGACTGCGGCTTCACCCTGGTGGCATACGTCACCAACAGGTCGATTGAGGAGATGGGGATTCGGGAGGGCCTTGCCGTCAATGCCTCCTTCAAGGCCACATCGGTGCACGTGATAAAGACCGTTCGCGCGATGTAATATACAATCTTATAATCTGGTAAAGACAACCCTCCTGAACCGGCCGGGATATGCAGCAATGAGATGCAGAAATTGAAGTTTGCAACAGTGAACCCGAGAAATGATCGTTCCGTTACAAGGCGTGTTGAAGGAAAAGTACTTGACCGTCTATACAGTGGCCTATAGTTTCAAAAAGATCTTGAATCACGGTATTGAAATACCACTTAGGAAAACTCCATCAAAAAAAATAATAGACTTGTTGCATAACTCATTTTGATAATGGGGTCTAAGGGGCGAAGCCCCTTAAAAGCCCCCCGCAGGGGCACACTGCGAGTGCGAAACGCTAGTTTCGCAACAAGTCTAATAATCATCATGATCAAGGGATGAAAAAGACAGAACAACATGCATTGATAAAAATACTATATATACATAAAAAACAAATCCAGTTTAAAAAGTAATCCCGCCTATTTTACCGGTAAAATGGATTTTCTCGGGAGGAGGTACTATGGCGTACGATGTAAATGAGCTTTTTCCGTATCCTAAGAACTGGGTGAATGATGAGACCCACACTATCGCGACCGCCGTGCATCAGTGGGCGGACAAAAAAATTATCAACAACAGGCTTGAATACCAGAAGGCCTACAGCGAGCTCTTTCTGGAACGCCGCCGCTCGCATAACCTGGATATCGGGTTCCAGAGGATCATTTTCCCTGAAGAATACGGGGGGAGCGGTTTTAACACGCTGGAAAAGACGCCGCAATTGGTCACCATTCTGGGAGAATTGAGCAGGGCTGACGCCGGCCTCGGGTTCATGTCGGCCCTCGAGTACGCCCTTTCCGCCGTCGCGGCGATGGAGCCCAACGTCAACAAAGAGGTATGCGACCTGATCGCCCCCATGCTCTGCGGACAAGAGTTGAAAACAGTTTCGATCCTGATGCCGGGACAGGGAATCAAGGACCGGATCGACCCGCTTTTTATGGGTCGTCCCATCAGTGCCCGCATTACACCGGCTCAGGAGGGATATTCGCTCAGCGGCTCGGGCATACGGCCGATAGGGAACGGCGCCATCGCAGACATCTTCGGCGTCGTGTGCGCAGACCCGGATGGCAGGCCCGGCATCGCTTATGTTGCCGCTGACAGCAAAGGCATTAGCAGGGGAGAGGAGATCAAGCAGACAGGGCTGGACGCGTGTCTAAACGCTGATATCTCGTTTAGCAATGTTCACGTTCCGTCCGGGCATGTCATCATGAATGACGATGCGGTACGGGAGCTCTACACCTGGCTCAACCTCTTTCTCGGAGCGGTCAGTGTCGGCGCCTGTCTCAATTTCTTTGAGATACTGCGCAACTGGGCCGATAACCGCGTTATCAAGGGGAAAGGGCTGTTGAAAAACAATCCCCTGTGCGCATCGGTGCTGGCGGCAGTGGCCGAAGAGATCGGCCTGGCGAAGATACTGGTCTATAATATCAGCAATTTTATCGGAAGGACCGAAGTATGGGGCGGTCATGAGAACCCGGTCATCTTTATGGCCGCCCAGATGTTCGGGAAGCGCATACAGCAGTGTTCCCTGAATGCCATAAACAGGGGAATGGAGCTGATGGCATCGGCCGGTTACGCGAAAGAATGGCACGCGGAAAAACACTGGCGTGACGTTAAAACCATACAGTCCGTACTCTGTGGTGTCGGGGCCGAAGTGCCGGTCCAGCTGGACATCGCGCGTTTTTTCTATGAGAGCGATTTGGACTGACAAAAACGGCATTAATCAAGGAAAAGGTGGCAGACCATGAAAAGCATAGATGATTTTTCCCGCCCCCTCAATAATGTGTCCCCCATGGAGCGTCCATTCCGGAAAGTTCTGCGGCGCGTGGTTGACGACGAGATCATGCCGCACCGCCGGAAATATGACGAGGATTGGGAGAATCATGAATATATTGAACCGGTCATTCACAAGCTCTGTGTCGGCCTGGGGATACAGAAAGCGCTCTTCCCGCAGGAATACGGCGGGTGGAGCCTGGGTCAGTCGGATTACATGATGGCGCTGGCGTACTGCATTGCCGAAGAGGTGGGACGCGGCGACAGCGCCCTCTCACTCTCGAGCATCTGCTCGCTCTGGCCGGTGTGTACCTTTTTAATTCCCCCGCTGGTGAACATGGACCTTGCCCGTGAACTGGCGCCGATGTTTACCGGCGAGGCCCTGTGCATCGGTTGCCAGGCAATGACGGAACCGCAGGGAGGCTCCGACATTGAAAACATGGACCTCATTAAGGGGAAGACCATTACGACCACGGCCCGCCAGGACGGCGATCACTGGGTTATCAACGGCCATAAACTATGGCCGACCAACTCTGGCGGCATCGCCACCATCTTCGGCGTTCCGTGCACCACACGGCCGGGATCGGAAGATCCCAATGACTTTGCCTATATCATGGTGCCGGCGGACACCGAAGGCGTCACGCAGAGCCCTCCTTACGCAAAGGCGGGGATGGCTGCCGATAAAAACGGGGACATCTGGTTTGAGAATGCGCGGGTCCCCCTGAGCTACCGCATTCATGGACCGGGCAAGGACGCCCTGGCGTTTAAAGGCCTCATCTACATGGGGCAGCTGGGCAGCGTCGGTTTTGCCGTCGGCGCCCTCATGAATGTCTATGAGATTCTGTATGAATTTGCCTCGACCCGGACCTTCGGCAACCGCCTCCTCAAGGAGAACGACGCGATAGCGGGAATACTGGGAGACATCGCGGGTAGCATCGATATCTGCCGGGTACTCGCCTATGAGGTGGTCCGCCTGGGTGACGACAGGAACAAGCCATGGGGGAATCCCATCTATTCAGAGGAGACCATCGCGAAGTCCCGCAACATCAAAGAGTTCATCTGCGACAAGGCGGTCGATGTGTGCGGCAAGGCCATGGACATCCTGGGCACCCATGGAAGCGACCGCGCCTGGGATGTTGAAAAACACTGGAGGGACCTGAAGATGGTGCAGCTCTGGCTCGGGGGAAAACAGCTCTGCCAGATGGAAAAGGCCCGATACTACTTCAATTGCACGACACTCTAGGAGGCGCCGTCATGAGCAATACAGTTATCGAACAAAACCGAGGGCTGGTCGACATGCTTGAGAGGATATTTAGAGTACTGCTTAACCGGCCGTCGTTTAAGAATAATGTTCAGCAGATTCTTAACAACATTGATGCTGATGCGGCGCCGCAGCTTGCCCGCACTCTGCTCTGGGAAGATATGGCATTTACCTTCAGTGTTCTCGGGGCTCTTCCGGCCATTGCGAACGTCTTTATCCGGCTCGGCAACGAGATCGTGAAGCAGGTTCAGGAAAAAATCAGTCCGGAGATGATAAGCGGCTTTATGGAGTCCCTGGCGCGTGATGTTGATGTCGAAGCCGCCAGAGAGCTTAAACAAAACTTCACGGAAGTCTGGAATACGCTTGAACCGGTGGTGACCGCCGCGTTCGCTCAGGGCAAAGAAGCTGCCGGCGGCGAAAACGAGCCGCTTAAGGAGGTTGCCCATGGGGAACGGTAAAGAACTGGGTCTCGTCAAGGGACAGGCGGCAGTGGCACATTATTCCCCTCATGGGGAAGACGATACGGTAAACGTGGATGCGCCTCAGCGTGGGAGCATTGTCAAGGAGGTCCTCGCCACGCCCTTTGTCAAAGAGATGATTCGCGAATCCCTGAACAGCGCCCGCGCATCGTCTTCGCCCGGTATGATGCGGCATTTCATGTGGCAGGACATGGATTTTTTCTTTTCGATTGTGGCATCGCTCCCTCTGCTGGTCAATTCGATTTTCAGCGCCCTGGCCGAGCTGGGCAGCCAGCTCGACGACAAGATTGGACCTGGCATGCTGAAGGATTATATCGGTGAAATGGCGGATGATTTTAACATCAACGAAATTTCCCGGACACTGGAGGTCTACGGGCGGATCGTTACAAGATTGATGGAACATGATGATGTGCGGGAAGCGGTAATGAATTCGGTGCGCGACACCCTTGCCGCGTCTCTTGGGCGGGGCGTCAACACCTCGATGAAGGCCGTCAACCGGGCGCAGGAACATGACCCCGCGTTTATTGGCGGGACCATTGATTCAATCACACGCGGCATCGACGGGAATGAAGCGGGCCGAGCCCTCATGGAAATAGTCAACGCGGCGCTGGACAGGGTGTCTTTTACGAAAATCGCCTGGCGTTTTATTGCCGGCAGGATAAAGCACAAATTCCGGAGAAAGAAATATAAATCCCCCTCCCGGGCGTAAGTCTGCTGACGGTTCTTGCAGGCTGCTTGTTGAGCCTATACGCCTCAACATTGTCCACAATAGGGCGTAAATCGCTCAATACCAGATCGACTACCGGCGTCTCATTGGTGCCAGAGTCGAACCGGCTTACCCGGAAATACAAAAAAAATCCCCCGGGCCCTCTTCCCTGTATGAAAAAATATTAATTGAAACAAAAATTCGTGTATATTTGTCTATATGATCTGATGTTGTGATGCTATTTTAAGGCAAGGTACAGGGAGCCATCATGAAAAAATACATACCAGTGCTGATTGCTTTATTCTTCTTTTTAACAGGCTGTGAGAGCGCCGTATACCGCCTGCTCTATAATTCTCTCGATTCGCTCATATACCGCTCAGTTGCCCGGTATATCGATCCGGGACCCGATCAGGAACGGTTTCTCAAGGATAAAATCGACTTCCACCTGGGATGGCATCGCCGGGACCAGTTGGCGAAATATAGCGAGACGATGCGGGGCCTCAGGGAGCGCATGGCCGCAGGGATCAAGAAATCCGATATCGCGTGGGTCAAGGCACGCTTTGAACGGCATAGCGAGGAGATGTATAACCGAATCTCTGACGATATCGCCGCTTTTCTTGCTTCCCTTAAAGGCGACCAGGTCGATCACATGGAGAGGATGATGTCGGAGCGGAGGGCCGAAGTCGAAAAAAAATCGAAGCGAAATGCACGAAACCATTACGGGGAGATGAGGAAGTTCATCGCGAAGATCCTGGAGTTTATATACGGACCCCTGACCCGGCAGCAGGAGGCGGAGATTGCCCGCGGTGTGAGGCAGATGAAGAATCTCGATCCGGTCCGCATGCGCCTCTACCGCGAACGGCAGGGGGAATTCATAGCCTTCATGAGGAAGGGCCCCGGCCGGCAGGCGATTAGAAAATACCTGAGGCGATTCTTCGTCAAACCCGAACAATATTATCCGGCATACTACCGGGCGCCTGCTGAACGGCAGGACCGTACCATAGAGGAGGCCTTTGTGAGGTTTGACCGCGAGATGGTAACTCCCGGGCAGAGGGCGCACGCGCTCCGGAAGATTGACATGCTCATCAGGACGCTCGGCGAGCTGGCCGCGGAAAAACCGTAAGCACGGCCGTTGAACAAACGAGTCGCCAATAGTCATTGACATTCTGTCTTTTCCAGGATATTGTCAAATAGGATACTATCAGGCAGTTTCAGAGAAACAGTGTCCGTCTGAAGGCGCTATGCACTGGTATATCATTTTTTACATCGCCATCCTGATGCTGGCCATCGTGGCCTATCTGTCTCTTGCCGTGTATTCATTCAGGCACCGAGTGGTTGTCGGTGCCGTCGCCTTCAGCTGGTTTTCCTCGCTTGGGGCGCTGGGAGCGTTGGCCGAGGGATTCTCGTTCCTGAGCGCAACGCCTGAATTGACCCATGTCTGGTTCAACGTCCGTTTTGTATCCCTTGCCTTCATCCCGGTGGTATGGGGCATCTTCGCAATCCAGTATTCAGGCCGCGTCCGATGGCTGAACCGGGCGCGTGTCGCCCTGCTGTGCGTCATCCCCGTGGTGACGCAGATCATGATATGGACAAACGACCTGCACGGCCTGTGGGTAACAAAGGACGCCGTTGCGGTTCCCGCCGATCATTTCATGCTCATGGACACGACAGCCCGAATACCCGGTCCCTGGTTTTGGGTGCACAGCCTGTATGGATACGCGCTTCTCTTTCTTGGCGTTGTTCTGATTCTTCAGGTGTCCCTCGGGATGGTTCGTTTTTACCGCCGCCAGGCCCTGGTGCTCGGGGTTGGGACCCTGATCCTCACCCTGGGTTCCATGATCCCCACGTTCCTTCCCATCCCCGTTCTAAAGTTTAATCCGATAACCCTTGTGCTGGCGATCAGCGCTTTGATGTTCGGATGGGCGATTTTCGGCTACCGGTTTCTCGACCTGGTGCCGGTCGCCCGCAGTCTGCTCCTGGAGAGCATCGACGATGCCGTTATAGCGCTGGACGCGCAGAGCAGGGTGCTTGACCTGAATCCCGCCATGAGGAAGATTCTCGCCGAGGGGTTCAGGGGGTCCGGGCGGACGCTTCCCGACAGCCTCATCGGCATGCCGGGTGATGTGCTGTTCGAGCCGTGGGAAGATATGGCCCGGCCCTTTCTGGGTAAAACCAAGGTGAGGACGGAGATTTCATCGACCATCAGGGGCACAGAGCGACATTACGACCTGCTGATCGCTCCCCTGGAGGAGCAGCGAGGCGGAATCAGCGGCCGCATTGTGCTGCTTCACGATATCACTGACCGAAAGGCCACCGAGAAGGCGCTTCGTGAAAAGACCCGGACGCTCGGCGAACGCGTGAAAGAGCTCAATTGCCTCTTCGGCATATCCGAGATCGTGAGAAGGCCGGGAATATCGCTTGATGAGATCATGCAGGAAACCGCGGCCATCATCCCGCCCGCCTGGCAGTATCCGGAGATAACCCGTTCCCGCATCACCCTGAATGCCCGGAGTTATTGCGCGGCTGAGTGCGTGGAGACCCGGTGGCGCCAGGCCGCCGATATCATGGTTAACGGGCGGAAGCGAGGGGAGGTCGAGGTCTTTTACCTCGAGGAGCGCGACGGGCGTGACGAGGGGCCGTTTCTCCTGGAGGAGCGGAGCCTGATCGACGCGATCGCGGAACGCCTTGGAAGGGTTGTGGAGCGCAGATGGGCCGAGAATGACCTGCGGCTCAGCGAGGCCAGGCTTGACGCCCTGCATACCATGAACAACAGGAAATTTGCAAGCGAAAAGGAGCTCATAGAGTATGCCCTTGAAGAGGAGGTGCGCCTCACCGGGAGCGAAATCGGTTATTTCCATTTTGTGAAGGAAGACGGTTTGAACCTCGAGTTGTTCGCCTGGTCGAAGAAGGTCATGGAGACCTGCACGGCCGCCGCTGACCGCCATTATCCGCTTAACCTCGCCGGCATCTGGGCCGATTGCGTCCGACAGAAGCGGCCGGTCGTCCACAACGATTATCAGGCGATTCCGGATAAAAAGGGCTATCCAGAAGGGCACAGTCACATCATCCGGCACGTCAGCGTGCCGATTTTTGACGGAGACCGCGTCATGGCGGTGTCCGGCGTGGCTAACAAACCCGGCCCCTACAACGAGCCGGACATACGGCAGATGGAGCTTTTCATGGGAAGCGTTTGGAAGATGGTAGTGCGGCAGAGGGCCGAGGAGGCGCTGGCGCAGGCGCTCAGGGATAAGGAGGCGCTCGTGAAAAAATTGGAGGAAAGCGAGGCCGCTCTCCGGGACAGGAACGAAAAAATGGAGTTTGACCTTTCGATCGCGCAGTCGGCGCAGAAGTCCATCATCCGGACGGAAAAGCCGGAGAGCGACCGCATACGGATCGAGTACCGGTACATGCCGATGGAAAGAGTGGGCGGCGATTATTTCTCGTTTTACAAGTCGGGTGAAGGCTCAATAAGCTTTTTTATCGGCGACGTTTCGGGCCACGGCATCTCCGCGGCCCTGTTCATAGCGCTCCTCAAGTCGATCACGGACCGGGTGTTCGTGGAATGCGGTGATAAGCCGGATGAATATCTGCGGAGGGTCAACGACGGCCTCGTTGATTATTTACAGTCGAACTTTATTACTGCGATCTACGGCATTTTTATTTCAGAGGACGAAGGCGGCATGCGGCTCCGTTATGCAAATGGGGCCCATATCAAGCCCATCGTGATGCGGGCAGGCGGCGAGTGCACTTTTAACGGCGGCGCCGGCACCCTTATCGGTGTTTCAGACGGAATGGAATTCGAAGTAAACGAGGTGAATCTCGGCCGCGGCGACCGCGTATTCGTTCTCACCGACGGAATTCCCGAGGCGGCCAACCAAAAAAAAGAGATAATCGGTTTCGAGGATGAACTCACGGATCTGTTCTGCCGGTCGCGGGACAGCACGCTGGCGGGAACAATTGAAGCGGCGATTGAAGATGTGACTGTTTTTCGGAATGGCCTCCCCCAGCAGGATGATATCACCTTGATCGGATTCGAGGTGCTGTGACGAGGCCGTCAGCGGCCGGCGACCATCAGATAAAACTGGCCGAACAGGTAGCGGGAATCGTGCGGACCGGGGCACGCCTCGGGGTGGTACTGGACCGAGAAGATGGGGAGATCGCGGTGACGCAGGCCCTCCACGGTCCGGTCGTTCAGGTTGATGTGCGTAAGCTCGACTTCAGGCCGGTCCTTCAGCGAATCGAAATCGACCGCGAAGCCGTGGTTTTGCGAGGAGATTTCAACCTTCCCCGTAATAAGATTTTTCACCGGGTGATTGGCGCCGCGGTGGCCGAACTTGAGCTTGTAGGTGCGCCCGCCCAGGCCGAGGCCGATGATCTGGTGGCCCAGGCAGATGCCGAAGGCCGGGATTTTTTTCTCCATGATTTCGCGTACCAGCTCTCTTCCACCCGGGACCGCATCAGGATCGCCCGGGCCGTTCGACAGGAAAACGCCCTTCGCGCCGTCGCGAATCACCGCGTCGAGCGGGGTCTTGAAGGGATACACCCGCACGGAAAAGCCGGATTCAGCCAGGAGCCGGAGTATGTTGAACTTCACGCCGTAGTCGTATACCCCGACCAGCGGTCTGCCCTGTTCGATAGCGAAGTCGTACGGCTCTTTGCACGAGACTGCGGATGCCAGGTCGAGGCCATCCATCTTCGGATGGGCCAGGAGCCGCTCGACGGCTCCCGCGCGGTCGAGGAAGATGCCGCCGCGCAGCGCGCCCTTGTCGCGGATGTGGAGCGTGAGCCTGCGCGTGTCGATTCCCTCAATGGCCGGGACCTTCGCCTCGACGAGATAGTCGGACAGCGAGCCGGTGGCCCGGTAATTGCTGTACTCCTTGCTGTATTCTTTGACGACAAATCCGGCGACCTGCACCCGGTCGGATTCAACGTCCTCCCCGTTCACGCCGTAGTTGCCGATCATCGGGTAGGTCATCGCCACGATCTGCCCGCGGTACGACGGGTCGGTGAGGACTTCCTGGTATCCGCTCATGGAGGTATTGAACACGGCCTCGCCGAGGGACTCGCCCGGATAGCCGAACATCGTCCCTTCGAATTCAGAGCCGTCTTCAAGGATCAGGTAGGCTTTTTCCGGCATGAGCTGAACAGTTCCTCCCGCAGTTTCTCGTGGTTAGTGCGGTGACCGCGGGATGTCAATTCTTATTGGATCGGCCGGCGAAAAATTTACACGGCCGTAATGATACATACGCCGCTCATGAAAGAAGAGATCCTATTTCTCGAACCGCACATTGACCGAACCGCCGTGCTTGTCCTCGAATCCCTCTGCGCGCGACATGGCGTTCACCGGACCGCGCGCCTTTACCAGCGCCTGGCGGGAAAGGAGCTGGTAGGTAGTGCGTCGCATGAAGGTGTCTACAGACGTGCCGGACGAGAACCGCGCGGCGCCTCCCGTCGGGAGGATGTGGTTCGTCCCGGAGTAGTAGTCGCCGGCGGCAACCGGCGCGTAGTCGCCCAGGAAGAGCGATCCCACGTTCCGTATCTTGCCGAGATGATCCATCGGGTGTTCCACCATCAACTCCATGTGCTCCGGGCCGAAGCGGTTGGAGAAGCTGATGGCCTCGTCGATGTCGTTAACGAGCAGTATTAGCCCGCTCTTTTCGATGGATGCCTGCTTGATTGAATGCCTTCCCGTTCCGGAAGCGATGTCTTTTGCGATCTCGTCGCGCACCCGTTCAGCGAGTTCCCGGGAGGTGGTGAGGAGTAGGGCGATCGACATTTCGTCGTGCTCTGCCTGCGAGAGAAGGTCCCAGGCCACCCATTTCGGGTCGGCACGGCCGTCTGCGATAACGAGCACCTCGCTCGGTCCGGCCGGCGAGTCGATCTGCACGATCCCCAGGCTGAAGAGGTAGGTCTTGGCCGCGGTGACGTAGATGTTGCCCGGGCCCACGATGATGTCTGCCTTTCGCGCGCTTTCGGTACCGAGCCCGACCGCGGCGATCCCCTGGGCGCCGCCCGACTTGATGACGGAGTCAACGCCGAGCATGCTGCAGACGGCGCCGATGATCGCGGGGAGGCGGCCGTCCTTGCCGGGCGGCGTGACCAGGGTGATGTTCTCGACCCCGGCGATCTGCGCCGGTATCACGCCCATGAGCACGGAGGAGGGGTATGAGGCCTTGCCGCCGGGCACGTAGATCGCAGCGCTTTCGATCGGCTGGTGCAGCACGCCCAGCACGGTGCCGTCGTCTCTCTCTTTTCTGATGTCGCTCCTGGGCTGGAGCCGGTGGAATTCCTCTATGTTTCGCTTCGCCTCGAGGAAGGCGTTGTACAGCTCAAGGGGCGTGTTTCTTCGCCCCGCTTCGATTTCCTCGGCCGTGGCGACGATGGATTCGAGCTTGACGCCGTCGAACTTCTTAGTGTAATCGGCCACCGCCCGATCCCCCCTCTTCCTGACATCGTTGACGATCGGAATGACCGTTTTTATTATGACTGACGTGAAATCCTCGCCGAACCGATTGAAAAGCCGGTCGAGATCCGCTGACGTGAGGTCATTCAGCTGCCGTATGGGGATCATATCCATGTCCTTTATGTTTGATGCAGTTTTATTTTACCGTCATTACGAGGAGTCCCGATTTATCGGGACGACGAAGCATGCCTCGACGGAGTTTATCCCGAGCCGGTCGAGGGGCGCTGCGCTCGTGACGACATTGTTTTGAGCAATGCCAGGATCATACTATCCGCTATAAAGGTCCTGTGTCAATGATATTAAGGGGTGTATAAAAAAGGGTGGCGCACAGGGAGGAGAAACAGGATCCTCCTCCCGGTACGCCTGGGGGGTTTATGCGGTTTGTTCTATGGGATATCTGTTATATCCATAATAACTATACTGTTTCTAACGCCTGAAGTCAATAACCCGGTTAGGTGATTAAACGGGGCCGGCATCCGTTATGGCCATTAATGGATTCCGTGAGTCCCGTGTCGGGTACTACCGAACCGTGGCTTTGGGGAATTGTATGGTGTATGCGGTTCCACCGGCCCTTCTGACTGTCACGGTACCCTTGATTTGAATAACGAGCTCGCGGATCAACTCCATGCCGAGTGTGTCTGGCCGGTTTATATCGATCTCATCCGGGATCCCCGTGCCGTTGTCCTGTATGGTGAGAGTGTTGCAGCCGTCTTTCTCCCTGTACCGTACCGTTATTTCGCCCGGCCGTCCGTCGGGGAAGGCGTGTTTGACGGCGTTTGTTGCAATTTCATTAACAAGCAGGCCGCATGGAACGGCCTCGTTTATTCCGAGGTATGCCTCCTCAATGTCTGCTGTTATCCGTATCAGCTCTTTTTTCCCGAGTGATGTGGATATCTCGCGAACCAGCTCGCTTATGTATTCCCTGAAGTTGATGAGGGATGATTTTTCGAGCCTGCAAAACATATCATGCACTTTGGCCATAGCGCCGATTCGCCCCCGCACATTATCAAGTATTGAGGCCGCAGTATCGTCCGGAGACCGCATGGACTGCAGGTGGATCATGCTCGCTATGGTCTGCAGGCTGTTCTTGGCGCGGTGGTGGGTCTCCCTGGCCCGCATCTCGTTTTCCCTGACGGCTGCGGAGAGCCGTTGGTTTTCCGCACGGGCTTTCTGAAGCTCTGCCGCTATCCGCTCGTTGCGGAGCGACACCTTGCCGCATTCGCGGATCGTTTTGGCGAGCTGCTTCTTGGCCGCCTCCAGAGATTGTTCGGCCCTGACCCTCGGCGTGATGTCTCGCGATATGGCCATGAGGCGATGAATGCCGCCCCCGTCAAGAGCGATGGGGGTAATGGTCACGTCCCACCATCGGGGCGGATTGGACGCCGGCATGACCGCCTGGAATCTCCCGGTCATTCCATTTGAGGCGGCCTCAATGGCTGTCAGGGCGGCGGTGAGCTCTTGTCCCTTCCAGAAGTTCGCGTAGTCCGTGTTCAGGATGTCGTTGAAATCCGCGGAGCCCATCTGCTTCCGTGCGGCCTCGTTCATATGCAGTATGCGTCCGCTCGCGTCCAGGAAGAGGATGCCGTCGTCATTGCTTTCAATCAGGGAATGCAGAAATTTTTCGTGTTGGGACATGGCGCTCGCGGACGGGCCGGGGAGGGGTGTCTCATCGAGGGCGATGATCCAGCCGAATGTTTCGCTGTCGCCGTCTATTGCATGGAAGCTGAAACGCCCGTTGCGCGATACCCCGTTTTTACATAAATAAGTTGCGTCAAAGAACAGGCCCCTCGCGCCCTCAATCCAGGCGGGGGGCAGTATCTCGTCGAGCGGCAAGCCGATGAGGTCCGCCTCGGTGTAGCCGGTCAGCCGGCAGAATTCCGGGTTGGCGCGCATGAACCTCCGGTCATGTGCCACGACCGCCAGGGCCGCCTTCGAAACATCAAAGGCGCGCTGGTATATTTCTTTGCTTTTCAGAATGGCGTCAAGCATGACGCCTGATTGATCAAGGATTTGATTCACGGGGTCTCCCTTCCGTCAAATGCGCCTGATTAAATATAGAAAATTCAACTGGGGCGGGGCAATAGCCTCTGTCGCTGATTTGGCTCTGCGGAATCTGTGGTGCGATTATGACGGAAGGGGTGATGGGCCTATTTGTTCTGGGAGGCCACCCACTGGATGGCGGACCTGACCAGCTCGGAGCCCTTCTGGATGCCGAGTTTTTCCTTGATTTTTTTCCGGTGGCTTTCGATGGTGTTGACGCTGATGTTGAGCTGCCGTGCGATATCCCCGGTCCCCATTCCGTTGCCGATCATCTGAAATATTTCAAGCTCCCTGTCCGAGAGGAGCTCTGAAATGGATTCGGAGGAGGTTTCCCGCCCCTGGAACAGGCGGTCGATTATCTTCATGGAGATCCTGCTGCTGAGATAAAGCTCTCCTTTCATAACGGTCTGTATCGCGTCGATGATGACCGATGGGGCCTCCTTTTTCGCTACGTAGCCGCGGCCCCCGGCCCGAAGCGCGCGCTCTGCGTAGATATTCTCATCATGCATGGAAAGGACGAGCGCCTTTATGCGGGGATAGCGCTCACGGAGGGCCTTGATCAGGTCAAGGCCGCTCGCCTCGCTTTCGAGGGATATGTCGACGATCATGAGGTCGGGTTCCTGCTGATTGATGAGGCGTATCGCCTCCTCGGCGCTGCCGGCCTCGCCGATCACAGCCAGGTCCTGCTCTTTCTCAATGACTTTTTTCATTCCCTGGCGCACCAGGGGATGGTCGTCTACGATTATAATTTTAATGCTGTCGGCCATGAGTACCCCCGTAATGGTATAATCTAATTACATGAGGAGCCTGTTTGTCAATAGCCAAACCCGGGATTCCCGGCATAACGGAATCCGTGGTATTTTTTATATTCCCGACAGGTGCAGGTCGATGAACTCCTTGCTTATCGTAACCCTGACGGTAAACCCGTGTGCCGTGTTCTCGAACGAACAGGAGCCACCCATTATGCCCGCGCGGTAGCGCATGATCCTCATCCCGATCCCCGATCCGTCCTCGAAATTTTCAGCCGCCCCCCTGCCGTTATCGCGTATAATCAGGTAGATGGAGTCAAGGTCCTCGGTAAGCTCGATGTCTATCCGGTCCGCCTTCCCGTGTCTGATTGCGTTGTTGATCGATTCGCGCGCCAGGAAATAGAGGTTGGTCACCGCTGTAATGTTGGTGACCGGCGCCGAGACGCCGTTGGTGAGAATGCAGGTGATCCCGAAAAGGTTTTCGGTGTCCCCGGCAAGCTCGGAGAGCGCCTGACCCGCGTCGTACTTCTCAAGCCGCGCTGTCCAGAGGCCGCTCGATATCTTGCGCGCGTGGTCTATGGACTCGGTTATGTTGTCGTATATCTCCTCGATATCGGAGACCTCCGGGTACCTCTTCTCCTTCATGGTCCGCTTCACCGCCTCCGCCAGGAAGGCCACGCCGGTCAGCTTCTGCCCCAGGCCGTCGTGGAGGTCCTGCCCGATCCGCCTCCTCTCGAGCTCGCTGATCTCCATAATGTCCTTCTGCATCCGTCTCGTATCGGTTATATCGTGGGCGAACACGGCAATCCGGGAGACCTTGCCCATGTGATCGGGGACCGGATAGAGGATCGTGTCGTACCAGCCGTCCCCCATCTGGTTCTCGAAGCGGATTGCCTTGCCCGATTCTACCACGGTCTCCATCTTCTCTTGGTAGCGCAGTCCTTGGGGTTTGCTGAGAAAATCGAAAAATGACCGCCCGATGATCCTTTCCTTCGGCAGATCGAATCTTTTTTCAATCTCCTGGTTGACATCTATAAACCTGCCGTCGGTCGTGAGAAGAAAAACTGGCTCGCTCGATGAATTGATGAGGGCCCGAGCCAGCTCCTCCCCCTCTCGTAGCAGTATCTCGGCCTTTTTCCGCTCCTCGATTTCGCTCTGGAGCTTTTGCGTCCGTTCGCGGACCCGCTCTTCGAGTAGCTCGTTCGCTTCCTGGAGCGCCTTTTCCGCCTTTTTCCTGTCGGTGATGTCGCGGGCGACGTGCACGGAGCCGATGATGGCGCCGGCAGCGTCGCGGAGCGGGGATACGCTGAGGAGGTAGTCGCCCCCTAGTCTGGATTCGTGTGTTTCGCTGATATGCTCGCTTCCGTCCTGCACCGTGAGGGCATGCGGACAGAAGGACGGCGGCTCCGCCGTTCCATGAATATATTCATAGCATTTCTTGCCGGCGAGCCCCTCCGGGAGAGAGCCGAGCTTTTCTTCGAGGGCCTTGTTGGCGCGCACGATTCTGTTGTCGCGGTCGATGATCGCGATAAGGTCGGGGACGGCGTCGAAGGTCTTTTCCCATTCCTCTTTGGCCCGGACAATCTCCTCCTCCGCCTTCTTCCGGGCGGATATGTCCACCGTATGCACCAGTATATGGTCCGGGGGGAGAAAGGCGTACTTCGCGATCAGGTACCTGTTTTCCCCGGTGGATTGGAAGGGATAGAACATCTCGCGCTCGAAGGTGCTCCGCTCCGCCATGCATCGCCTGAGGTCCGCGAGAACGTCGGGCTGTCCGGCGTAGAGTTCAGTTGCGGTGATTCCGGAGTATTTGTTGATGTTGCCCCGGGTTATGGCGATGGCGGCGTCGTTGTACTGTTCGAGAACCAGGTCGTCGCCGCTCAGCCTCCAGATGTACGTGGGGACCGGTATTGCGTTGAACTGGAGCCTGAACTTTTCCTCGCTTTCGCGCAGGGCGTCCTCGGTTTTCTTCCGGTCAGTGATGTCGCGGAAGACGCCCTGTATGACCTTCCTCCCTTCCATGAGGGTGACCGAGGTGTTAATAGTCACCGTCCTGATTCTGCCGGAGCCGGATTGGACGCTGGCCTCCACCGGCTCGGTGCTTCCTCCCGCTTTTCTGGTAAATATTCTGCCGATCTCCTCCCGGTCGTGCTCCGGGTGAAGGGTTGTCTGGTGCTGTCCGATTATCTCCTCCCGGCTTTTCTCGAAGAGGATTTCGGCCGATCGGTTGCAGTCGATCAGGATGCCGGTTTCGGCGTCGGCCCAGACGATCGCATCCATTGCATTTTCAAATGCAAGGCGGAAACGGATCTCGCTCTCGCGCAGCTTCCGTTCGAGCCCGCTCCTCTGGAGCGCCGTTTCAAGCGTGGTGTAGAGATCGTCCGGGGTGACCGGCTTAACCAGGTAGCCGTGCAGGTTGGTTTGCCGGGCTCGCTGGAACATCTGGGGGGTGCTGTAAGCGGTGAAATAGACGACCGGCACGTCCATGAGCTTCTGGATTTTTTTGACCGTTTCGATGCCGTCGAGATCTCCTTCGAGGGAGATGTCGGCGATGATCAGGTCCGGATTCAGCTCGAACGCTTTCTCGATCGCCTCCGCGCCGGTGGCAACCGGATCGGCGACCCGGTAGCCGATTTTCCGGAGGGTCGTGGCCAGGTCAAGGGCGGTCAATCGGTCGTCCTCGACGATCAGTATGAGTGCGCCGCTCAATGCTTCCTCCATGCCTGCCGCGGGCTTCAGGGCCTGAACCTCTGGGCGAGGGGTATGCGCCGCCCGACCCCGAAGGCCTTCGCGGTTACCTTTATACCCGGCGCCGCCTGGCGCCGCTTGTATTCGTTCATGTTTACGATGCGGAGAATGTTACTCACCAGGTCGTGGTCAAAACCGGCTCCCACGATTTCCTCTGAAGACTTCCGATCCTCTATGTAGAGCTCCAGGATGCGGTCGAGGACCTCGTAGGGGGGAAGGGTGTCCTGGTCCTTCTGGTTTTCCCGGAGTTCGGCCGAGGGCGGTTTGGTTATGGATGATTCCGGGATGATCTCACGCGCCGCGTTGATATGGCGCGAGAGCTCGTAGACCAGGGTTTTAGGGAGGTCCGATATCGCCGCCAGTCCGCCGGACATGTCGCCGTACAGGGTGCAGTAGCCCATGGCCAGCTCCGATTTATTGCCGGTGGAGAGGACCAGGCTTTTCTCCTTGTTGCTTATGGCCATCAGTATGTTGCCCCGGATCCTGGCCTGGATGTTCTCCTCGGTCACGTCCTCAGGCTTGCCGCGGAAGATTTCTTTCAGGTCGGCGCGGTACCGGTCGTAGAGTCCCTTGATGGGCACGATGGCAAACCGCATGCTTAGGTTCCGGGCGAGCTCGCGCGAGTCCTCCACGCTCCCCTCGGACGAATAGATGGAGGGCATGGTCACCCCGGTGACGTTTTTCGGCCCCAGGGCCTGGACCGCCAGCGCGGCTGTAAGCGCCGAGTCGATGCCTCCAGAGAGACCGATCACCACGCTGGTGAACCCGCACTTGCGCACGTAGTCCCGGATGCCGAGGACGAGAGCGTGGTGAATTTCCTCGATATCATTGCTCGGAACGTCGATCTCGCGGTCCGACGACATGTCGACGACGGACAGGTCCTCCTCAAAGGCCCGGGCGTGACCGATCACCTTCCCCTTCGCGTTGAAGGCCATGCTGTTGCCGTCGAAGACCAGGCTGTCATTGCCCCCGACCTGGTTCACATACACGATCTGCAGGCCGTTATTCTTCGCAACGCCGGAGATCATCATCCACTTGAACCGGTTTTTACCGCGGGTGAACGGTGATGCTGATATGTTGATGATGAGGTCGGCTTTCTTGCTCGCCAGCGCCTGGATCGGATCGATGTTGTATGTTCTCCGGAAATCGTAACGCTCGTATTTATCCGTGCCGGCTTCACCGCCCTCGTCGAGATTCAGGTCGTTCCATATGTCCTCGCATATCGTGATACCAATGGATCTCCCGCCGAACTCGACGATCGAATGTGAGCGGGCCCTGGAGAAATATCTCATCTCGTCGAACACGTCATATGTCGGCAGGAGGGTCTTGTTGTGGCGCGAGACGATTTTCCCGCCTTCCATGTACGCGGCGGCATTGAAGAGGAGGGGATGGTTGTCCGGGTCGATGTCCACATAACCGCAGACAACCGGTATACGCGTGCTGTGCCGCGCGATCTCTTCGATGGCGGACAGGTTGTCGTTTACCAGTTTGCGGCTTTCAAGAAGGTCCATTGGCGGATAGCCGATGGTAGCCATTTCCGGGAAAACCACGAGATCGGCTCGCAGGGCTTCCGCCTTTTTTATCCAGGAAATTATCTTGTCACGATTTCCCTCGATATCCGCGATCGTCGGGTTGATCTGGGCCATGGCGATTCTCATGTTAAATCCTCCGCGAATTTCCGGCTCAATCATACATTTTGTCGTTTTTTTATCAATGATATTTTTCGTTGACTTTTTCATAAACCGCGGTATGCTGTTTTTGTAACCCGGGCACTACTGAGTGGTCTTTATGGATATCTATTACATACCCACGGTTTTTTTTACTCTTTTTTTTGTGGTAGACCCCCTGGGCCTGATGCCGGTTTTCATCATGTATCTCTCGGGGTATTCCGAAGCCAGAAGAAAGAGCATCATTATTCGATCGATACTCATATCAATTGCGGTATCGATTTTTTTTATCATACTGGGCAAGTATTTGCTCCGATTTCTGGGTATTTCCACCGGGTCGTTTCTGGTGGCCGGGGGGATCCTCCTGTTCATCATCGCGATGGAGATGCTGCTGGGCCGTCCCTCGCGGGCGAAGATGCGGGATGTTAACGAATGCGGGCAGCCGGAGGACGATAAGGACATATCGGTCTTCCCACTGGCGATACCGATGCTCTGCGGCCCGGGCAACATAGCCGCGCTGGTCATGTTCAGCACACAGGCCGGCGGGGACGCCGTGAAGCTGGCGGTCATAGTGGCCCTCTCGGTTACGGTATTCCTCCTGGCGATGGCGGCCATGTTCTTTTCGGTCGGCATTAGCTCGTTTTTGCGCGCAACCGGCATTTCCATTATTCAGAAGCTCATGGGGCTTATCCTCTCCGCCATGTCCGTGCAGTTCATCAGGAACGGGCTGATGGAGCTGGGGATATTCAGGTAGTATGATACCGGCGAAGGCGGGGTTATGCAACCCCGCTTTCGGGGCAGACCTGCGTTATTTTTAAGCTTCTGAAAATCGTATGTTTTGCTGCGAAAGTTTAGTCGTGAACCATCCTCGCTTCACGCAAAACGTACAGGTATGCTCGTTTATCAGTTGCTTCATTAACAAATAATTTTCCACACCTATCAGTTCCGTTCGTTCTCCCTTCATGTACCTCAGGACGAACGAAATAGCGCCGCCCTATCGGCCGGGCATGGATCGGAAGTCGGCGTATAAAAGCACGCTGGATAATTAACCACGAATGAACACGAATACACACGAATTATTGTATAACGATGAGGTATATGAGCTCGTCAATTCTGCTATTGAAGACATAAATACACCGGGGCATGGATTATTCGAAAAATTATATGAAAAGGCAATGTCAGTCGAGCTACTCCGTCGCACCATTCCCCTGGATCAACAAAGAAGGTTTATCGTATACTATAAAGGCAAAAAAAGGTGAATATATACCGGATTTAATCGCCCATCATACAATTATTATTGAAATAAAGACAATTGAAGCAATTACAAATCATGAGAGAGGTCAGGTTATAAATTATCTCAGGCTGACCGGTTTGAAATTAGGATTAATCCTGAATTTTAAGAAATCAAAATTGGAATGGGAAAGAATAATTCTGTAAATACAAATTA
>JAFGBT010000019.1 GCA_016933025.1 Spirochaetota bacterium
CGGAGAGTGAGGGATTCGAACCCCCGGTGCCTTGCGGCACAACGGTTTTCAAGACCGCCTCCATCGACCACTCGGACAACTCTCCGGGAGCAAAAGTATTAAAAGGTGACTGAATGTCAAATAAAAAAGAGGGATTTCAGGCCGTATTTCACCGTGGAGATCCGTCAGATGGATGTTGAGGCGATGAAAGGGCCGGAGCGGGGCCCGTCATATGTCAAAATGAATGCCGAATTTCAGAGTTATTTCGCCGGCGGCCGGCAGGGCCCTGTACCTGAACCAGAATATTTTCACCGTCTCGGGCTTGAGCATGATATTCAGCGCGAGGCACGGCTCGATAAAAACGTTTTTGTGGAACTTCCAGACATAGCCGCCTTCAACGCTGAGGCAGGGCATCATCCAGCTTGCGTGTTGATTGAAATGCTTATGGCTGATGGTGTTGGCCCAGAACCCGAATCCGCCTCCGATTAAAAAGCCCTCGAAGTTATCGGAGAAGAAATATTCGACCGATATGCCGAAGGTATTGATGTTGTTTTTATGAAAATATCGCGTGCCGGCGATATCATTGGGTACGCGCAGATGGCTTATATCCAAACGGATTTTAACCCGATCGATCCCGAACCAGGGCTGGATCCCGATACCGAACTGGCGGTCAACGGCGCTGAGAATCGATGAAAACGGATCGATGGACAATCCGAGAGCCAGACGGTGGTGTTTGATGGCTGCTTCTTCCGCCTTTCTTGCTTCAATATCCTCAATGATCTCGTACGGTATTTTTTGCTTTTTATTATCCTGGCCGAGGGCGGGTCGGGTCAGCGGCGCAATTGCGGCAATGGTTATAATCGCCGCATACAGAATAGTGTTTCGTGAATATCTGTTGTTTTTTGTCATCGCTGATGTCTGTCGCGATAGTATTGTGCTATCGGTTTAATAATATCCATTGGGCCCGTTTCTGTCAAGGATAAGTGGGGCATGAGAAATGCTATTTCGCGCTGATTGCAGGTATTATCCTGTCACCGTGGAGGGGTATCTCCGCCCGTGTGAAGGATGTCATTGATAACCATAGACGCCAGCGTAAACCCGAATATGCCGGTGATATGGACCAGAGAGCCGTTTGCCTGCTTTTTAGCTTTGGCTCGGTCCGGCGACGCGGCGCTGCCAGCCGGCGGGGCCGCCGGCAGCTCTTCGCTGTAGACGCAGGAAAAATCAGCGGAAATGTTTTTCTGTCTCAGGCCCTTGCGCACGTTGCGCGCCAGGGGGCAGTTCCTTGTTTTAGACAGGGGGCCGCTCCTGATCTTCGAAGGATCGATTTTAGCAGCCGCGCCCATGGAAGAGAATAGCTTCACCCCCAAGGCGGAGCACCGTTCGATAAGAAGCACCTTGCTCTGCACCGAGTCGATGGCGTCGATTACGCAGTCGTATGCCGCGAGGTCAAACGAGCCCGAGCTCTTCTCGTCATAGTACGCACGGACCGCCGTTATCGACGCGGAGGGGTTTATATCAAGCAGACGCTTTCGCAGCTCCTCAACTTTAGGCAGTCCGACAGTCCGTGAGGTCGCCTGCGTCTGCCGGTTGATGTTTGACACGGATACCATGTCCGGGTCGACCATCGTGAGGTTGCCCAGGCCGGTACGAACCAGGGCCTCGGCGCACCAGCTCCCGACCCCGCCGACGCCGAAGATTATGACCCGCGCCGCGCGCAGCCGTTTCATGGCGCACCCGCCAAGAATTATGGCCGCACGGCCGGTCATGTCCGGGTAATGATCGACCATCGGGCGCCGCCGTCAGCCGACAATTTCCGTGCCGATGCCGGCCTGTGTGAATATTTCCAGAAGGACGGCGTTTTCGATGCGGCCGTCGATGATGTGGGCCTTGGCCACGCCGCCGGCCACCGCCTCGCAGCAGCAATTGACCTTGGGGATCATACCGCCGGTGATCGCACCGGTATTGATGAGGGACTGGATCTTTTTCATCTTGAGGGTCGGAATGAGCTTCTCCTCTATGATGACGCCCTCAATGTCTGTGAGCAGAATGAGCTTCTCGGCCTTGAGAGCCTCTGCTATCCTGCCGGCGACCAGGTCGGCGTTGATGTTGTAGGTGAGGCCGTTTTCGTCGACGCCGATGGGCGCGATGACCGGGATGAAGCGGTCGCGGTCGAGGGTCTCCAACAACGCCGGGTTGACGTGCTTCACAGAGCCTACCTGACCGATATCGATCTCCTTTTTGTCGCCGGTGACGTGGTAGAGCTTCTCCGCGGTGATGAGTTTCCCGTCCTTTCCCGAGATCCCGACCGCCTTTCCGCCCATCAGGTTGATGTTGTTCACGATTGCCTTGTTGATCTTCCCGACCAGAATCATCTCCACGATATCCATGGTCTCCGGGTCGGTGATCCGCATGCCGTCGACAAACTCGCTTTTTTTCCCGATCTGCTTGAGTAAATCGTTGATCTGGGGGCCACCGCCGTGCACGATCACCGGGTTGATGCCGACGAGCTTGAGGAGGACCATGTCGCGCGCGAACGACCTCTGGAGGGCGTCGTCCACCATGGCATGGCCGCCGTACTTGACGACGATGGTCTTGCCGTTGAATTCCCTTATGTAGGGCAGGGATTCCAGGAGCGTGTTGACTTTTTCGATGTATTTTTTCATTTTTGGTCGTCCGCCATTATAACAGGATTTCTTCCGCCAGCCGGCGTTACGGCTACAGAGCGGATAACCGGGCCGGTAAAGTCAATAATATTTTTTCCGCTCCCGGCGGTAATATTCTTGATAAAAATCAGCGATTGAAAAACCCTATCGTATCTTGACCTAAAAATCAATACAAAAACGATGGCAGAGCCCGCATCAGAAAAAAATATCAAGCCGCCGCAGCGCGACCGCTGGCACGCCTTCCTGGTTGCAAGCGGGATTTTTCTCAGCCGCATTGCCGGGTTCATCCGTGTGAGCGTATTCGCCTATTTTTTTGGTAATAGCGACGCGGCCGATGCTTTTAATGCGGCCTTCCGCATTCCAAACTTCCTCCAGAACCTGTTCGGGGAAGGGGTCCTTTCCGCCTCGTTCATTCCCGTATACGCCAATCTCCTCGCGCGTGGTGATAAAAATGAGGCACGCCGCGTCGCGGGCGCGATCGCGGCGCTTCTGATGCTCGGGATGTCGCTCCTGGTGCTGGCCGGCATACTCGTGACACCATGGTTGATCTATGCTTTGGCCCCGGGATTTACCGGATATAAAAGGGATATAACAATAGAGCTTGTCCGGATTTTATTCCCCGGCGCGGGCCTTCTTGTCTGGTCTGCCTGGTGCCTGGGAATACTGAACAGCCACGGGAAGTTTTTTCTCTCATACACGGCACCGGTCGTATGGAACGCGATGATCATCCTGACTCTGGTTCTGTTCGGATGGAACACGACTCAATACGATCTTGCCCGCTGGGCGGCATGGGGCTCGGTCGCGGGTAGCGCTTTACAGGTGCTGATCCAGCTTCCAACGGTGATCATACTTCTGGGAAGACTGCAGCTTTCCATCAACCACCGAATTTCACATGTGCGTACGGTGGTAAAAAACTTCATCCCGGTTTTCATCGGGCGAGGCGTCGTACAGATAAGCGCATATGTGGACCAGATCCTCGCCAGCCTCTTGACAAGCGGCGCAGTTGCCGGGTTGAGTTACGCGCAGATCCTCTATACTCTTCCGGTGAGCCTGTTTGGCATGTCGGTGTCGGCCGCGGAGCTGCCGGCCATGTCAAAGACAGTGGGGAGTGATGCTGAGGTGGCCGAGCAGCTCCGGAAGCGCCTTAACAGAGGACTGCGTCAAATCGCGTTCTTTGTCGTTCCGTCAGCCGTGGCTTTTCTCGCCCTGGGCGATATGGTCGTGGCGCCGATCTTCCAGAGAGGAAAATTCACCGGCGGCGACACACGCTATGTCTGGGGGATTCTTGCCGGTTCGGCGATTGGGCTCCTCGCCTCGACCCTGGGACGACTCTACTCGTCAACCTTCTACGCCCTTCGCGACACGCGCACGCCGCTCCTCTATGCGGTCATCAGGGTAAGCCTCGCTGCCGTGTTGGGATTTCTGCTTTCGCAATACGCGCCCGCGTTAATTGGTCTGCATCCTCGATGGGGTGTGGCGGGAATCACCGCCGCATCCGGTCTCTGCGGATGGGTGGAGTTCTCCCTTCTCCGCCGCTCGCTCAACAGGAGAATTGGCGCAAGCGGGATTCCATTCTCGTATACGGCGCGCCTCTGGGTCGCAGCCGGCATGGGGGCGGCGGCCGCATGGGCTGTGAAAATATACACCGGACAGCTTCATCCGATCCCCCAGGCCCTCCTGGCGCTCACGCCATACGGCATCGTGTATTTCGCTGCGGCCTTTGTATTGAAAATTGAAGAGGTCAGGGTACTCGGGCGGTTTATTCCTTTTCTTAAAAAGTAGATAATACATATCTTTGCCCTGATTTTCCAGATCGGCTATTTCATCCGTGGCGAAAGCACGGATCAAGAATGGTCATCCATATCGCCTTGACGCGGGCCGTGCCTGCAGTTATGATACTTGACAGAAGAACGTCTTCATGCGATTAATAATTATCCGGTGACACGCGGGTTCGTATCACAGAATATATCAGGCAGGATAACCCTATATGCAGACGCGAAAATCATTTCTAATCAAGGGAATCAGTTCGGCCGCCATGGTTTCCCTGCACGGGTGCGCGGATGAATCGCTCGATTCCTTCCGGAGGAAAATGAAGACAACAAATCCGAAGAAGGCCATAGTCCTCTGGTACAGTCAGGCCGGCCACACCGAACGAAACGGTAAACTGATTGGCAAGACCCTGCAAAAGCTCGGCCTCGCGGTTACGGCCCTTGATATCCGATCATGCGACGAGCACACGCTGGCAGGATACGAACTGATCATTGTGGGTACGCCGGTTTATTATCTTGACGTGCCATCGAATGTCAGGGAATGGCTCGAACAGATACCCGCTATTGACGGAATACCGGTTGCCGCGTTTTCAACCTTCGGCGGTCCGGGCGATAACCAGTATAATACGGCATGGTATGTCCTCAAGCTCCTTGCGGAAAAAGGCGGCGTACCGGCCGCAATCGCGACATTCGGCAACATGTCGACCTTCGCGCCAACGTGGTCCCTCGGCAATGAAAAGCGGATCCTCAAATACAGGGACCGTCCCAATGAGGAGATTTACAGGCAGGTGCGCGGATTCGCGAAGCAGATCATTGCGACGGTCCAGAGTGGCACCCCTCCCTCCATACCGAAAGAATTTTATCCTGCAGAATTCCTCAAAGGATCGATCCAGGTGAAGTTCACCAAGCTTATGATAACCAGGCATGCCATCGACAGGGACAGATGCACGCAATGCGGCATCTGCGCGGAAAAATGCCCCTCCGGCGTGATCAACATTGCTGACTATATCATCGACAGAAAAGGGTGCATTGCATGTATGGGATGCGTGAACAACTGCCCGGCGCAGGCGATAGACATGGCCTTACTGGGCAGGAGGGTATACGGGTTCAAAGATTTTTTGAAGAAAAACGGGATTACCATAAGGGAGCCGGCAGAGCTGAAATAAATATTTATTGATCGATGCGCCCCATCTGCTCACCTGTTGCCGTACGCATTTCCCGTGCTGGAGGATCAATGATCGAATTTCCCGGCTATGAAGCCATCATATCAAGGGTCTACGAGAACCATCAGGAGCATGTATTCCAATACTGGGACGAGCTGGACGACAGTGAAAAGAAGCTCCTCCTGGACGACCTGGCGGAAATCGACTTCACGCTCCTCAACAGACTGTACACTGAAAAGGAATCGGCCGCCCCCTCTGATTTCGAGCCGGCGCCGTATATCGGCATACCCATGACCGATGAGGAGCGGAGGGAATGGGACCGAGCCCGTTCTGCTGGAGTGGAGCTGGCCCGGGCCGGCAGGGTCGCGGCGTTTGTCGTGGCGGGCGGGCAGGGCTCGCGGCTCGGCTACGAAGGCCCCAAGGGAAAATTTCCGATAGGCCCGGTGTCCGGGAAAACGCTCTTTCAGATCCACGCCGAAAAGATCATGAAATACGCGCGCAAGTACGGCGCCTCGATACCGTTCCTCATCATGACATCGCGCGCAAACCATGCCGAGACCGAGGCCTATTTCAGGGAGAACCGCTGGTTCGGCCTTGCTCAGGCGGACGTCATCATCTTTCCTCAGAACATGATACCGTCTCTTGACACGCACGGTAAGCTGATGCTTGAGACAAAGCACAGCGTGTTCAAGAATCCGGACGGCCACGGCGGGAGCCTGACTGCCCTGCATACCTCGGGCGCGCTCACTGAGATGAAGAAACGGGGCGTCGAAATCATATCGTACTTCCAGGTTGACAACCCCCTGGTAAGGATTATTGACCCGGTTTTCATCGGCTTCCATGCCCTGAAAGGCGCGGATGCGTCAAGCAAGGCGGTCAGGAAGGCCTACCCGGAGGAGAAGGTCGGGGTGTTCGTCCGCTTCGCCCGAGGCGCGATCGGCGTGGTCGAGTACTCCGATCTGCCGGAGGAGAAAACCCGGAGCGTTGACGCGAAGGGAAACCTCCGGTATTCATCGGGAAGCGTCGCGATACATATTTTCCGGAGGAAGTTCATCGAGCGGATTGCGGACGGGAAGGAGATATCCCTGCCGTTCCATACGGCACGCAAAAAGATCAGAACTCTGGCGGAAGGCGCGGAGCGGGAGGTCGACGGCCTCAAGTTCGAGAAGTTCGTGTTCGATGCACTCCCCCTGACGGATAAGAACATCGTGTTCGAGACCCTGCGCGAGGCGGAATTCGCCCCGGTCAAAAACGCCTCGGGCCTGGATTCGGTTGAATCGGCGCAGAGGATGATGATCGAACAGCACATGGGCTGGCTGAGAGGCAGGGGGATACGCATGCCGGCAAAGGCGCGGGTGGTGGAGATATCTCCGCTCGTTGCCGTGGAGGCGGAGGACCTTGACCCGGGGTTGGCGATTACGGACGAAGAAAAGGTATATATTGATGAAAATGCCGCAAGGAGCGTCCCTCCCGGTCACCCGCCACAATAGTGCATCCGTGCACTATGTCGGGCGGAAAGGTCCTGTTCCCTGTGACCGTGAGGGACGCTCCTTGCGGCTGATTTCATCTGAATATACATGATCTTATATCATAAATAAAGGCAGATTTTCGATGAAGATAACAACCGCTAAAGTTTCCGCAATCGTTTTTTTTATATGCGTGATGGTGGGTGGGTCTGCGGACTCGAAGCCGAAAGAACGGGTACTGGTTCTCGGGTTCAACTCGGTGCTCTTAAACGACGTGCAGGACAGGCTCCTCAGGGAGACCGTTCTCCGTGAGTTCCACACCAGGGGATTCAGGATCGTGCCGGTCATGGAGATCGAATCCCTTCTCTTCGAGGACCAGAAGCGGCAGATACGCAGACTCGGGCGCGACGAGATACGGAACATCTGCGATGAGCTGCGCGCGGGATTGGCCTGCTCTGGTTTGATCGTGCCGGAGGACGGCAGAGTGGATAACGAGATCAGGGAAGGGAAAAATTACCTGTGCACATGCACCTGGTACCGGAGGAGTGATAACCGGTTCTCTGAAATAAAGCTCAGGGTCGCGGGGGGGAAGGGCCTATTCCGCTTTTTTTCGTCCCTGGCGAAGATGATTGTCGATGAGGCTGAAAAGCTTAACTGATAGGCGTGCCGAAGAATGGATTATGACATAACGAGTGGTGTGTGTAATCCTTTTTTAATATATTCAGGATGCCGCTATCGTATAACCTGCAACCGAAACGTGCGGCAAATATTTATTCCCCAAACTATCCTTAAATTTTGACCTTTTCACCGAGAGTCATTACCTTTTGAATGCATGCATCAAGGGGAGTCTCTCCGCGCACAAGCTGGCCGCGGAGCATTACAAAAGGGGTGAGGAGGTTTACCATGAAGGCGGGATTATTACTTACCGGCAACGGCGCACTCATGTATCTCACGTCGCACCCGAGCCATGTAGATGAGACACTGGTGGGTAAGTTTAAATCGAAAGGCATTACGAAATTCATTGCCTACGAGGTGCCTGTGGACGAGGCGCGCAGGCGCTATGGCGGACATTTCGAAGCAGTGGTCAGCGACCTGAAGGAAACCGATGACCTCCGGATACTTGACTACGACGGCTCGCGTGCGTTCGGTATGTTTTCATTCAAAGAGCTGGGTCAGCCGTATATCCACGAATAGCACGGTGCGGGCAGACGTATCAATACGGTCGTTCATATGGCAATTCGATGACCGCGCGCAGATCCTCGAACGGCGCGCAGGCATATTTGTCCCGCTGGTATAGTGGTTGGAAATTCTTTATTGTTGAGGATCAGCTGATTTAAAAACGGACGGCAATTCCCATGCCGAAGTGCGGATGATTTCTCATTATGCGCGGAAGGCCGGTTATAACGGGAGATGGTATTGCAGAGAACAGGATCATTGATTCAGCACGAACTTGTTGACCAGGAACTCGGTCTGCTTCGGGTCGAGGTCGAACTTCTGCGCCGCTTCCTCGATTATTTTGGATTTGCCGGCGTTCGGATTTTCCTTCAATTCGTTACTGATATATCTTATCGCGTCTTCCATGGATTTGTCCATACGCCGCCTCCGGTTGCTGGATATTAGAGCGCCCTCATGTGCTCGGGCTTCAAGAGTCTCTCGTCCCTCATCTTCAGAACGCGGTCAAGGAGCTCCAGGATCTCCTCTTTCTGGTCGGGGAGCACCGCGCGCAGGGGGAGATAATTGGATGCGTGGTTGGAGGTGAACAGGCACTTGCTCTTCACATCCATGTTCTCCACGATAATCCTGAGCTCTTCCAGGAGGCCAAACTTGTCCGGGAGCCGGAACCTGCCCGCCTGAAAGTCGCGGTAGAGCTCGGTGTTGGGGAGAAGCATCACCGTCAGGGCGGAGGCGTAATCGGGCGACATCTCGCCGAGGAGCCTTCCCGTGTCCTCGGCGTGTGCCCTGCTCATCTCCACGCCCCCGATTCCCAGGAGGACAGTCTGGGACAGGAGTATGCCCGACTCCTTTACCTTGGCGGCCGCTTCCTTCATGCGGTGGGGGAAGGCGCCTTTCTTGATTTTGCGCAGTATCTCTTTATTCCCGGTTTCGATACCCTGGTACAGGATGCCGATGCCGGCCTCCCTGAGCCGTCTGAGCTCTGCGACGCTTTTTTTCAGGATGGCCTTGGTGTTGGCGTACACGCCTATACGTTCTATGTGTCTGTTCTTTTTTTTGATGTAGCCGACGATCTCCAGTATCGTTTCCATGGGAAGGATAAGGACGTCCCCGTCTGCAAGGAAGGCACGCTCGAACCGGTAGCGGGAGGCTTCATCGATGTCCCGCTTGATCGTGGCCATGTCCTTGATCCGGAACTTCTGACCCTTGTAGGTGCCGCAGAACGTGCACATGTTATGCGAGCATCCCACGGTCACCTGGATGATCATGCTGTAGGCCTCGCTGGGAGGCCGAATAACGTGTCCTACGTAGTCCATAGTATTCTCAGTCCACATCACCAATCGTGTTGAAATTTTGCAATATTTATTTTCCTTTTGATTTGTCACCCCATACAAGTTTGTGGACCTGGAGGTTGAGCCGGACCGGGAGGCAGTCGGCAAGTATCCGGCCTGCCAGTTCGGCCGCCGGCATGCCGTTCAATTCCGGCGTGAAATTAACGACCGGACCCCTGTGCGCCAGGTACTTTGCAATGAAATCACGGGCAAATTCATAATCATCCACTGAGGCAATTACGAATTTAACCTCGTCCCTGTCGGTGAGGTATTTAAGGTTCCGCGTTTCAAACGAATCGGATTCGCCGCTTGACGGCGTTTTAACGTCGACGATTTTCCGCACCTTTTCGGGCACGTCCCTGATAAGAATGCTCCCGTTGGTTTCGATCTGGCATTTCCACCCGCGGTCGGTTATCATCTTTAAAAGATGGACCGTGTTGGTCTGCAAGAGCGGCTCGCCGCCCGTAATCGTGACATGATCCGCTGACGGATATTCCTCGATTTTACGGATTATCGCCTCAAGCTCCATTTCGCTTCCGGCGTCCCGGGCGTACCTGGTGTCGCACCAGGTGCAGTCAAGATTGCATCCCGCCAGCCTGATGAATACGGCCGGGAGCCCGCACGTACATGTTTCACCCTGAATGGAATAAAATATTTCGTTTACAATGAGGCTCATGATACTATTATATCATAATCAGCTATTTAGTCAATGGACATTTTGCCGGATCGGTGGTAACGGGCCCCGGTGCGCTCAGAATTGAATATGATTTGCCCGCAGAGACTGTGTTGAATATATTGATGTCCGGGGAGTCGGGTTTCCTGAGGCCAGACCGGTGAGTGTACGGACGGAGTGAAAAATTATGGCGGAACAGTTTGTCATTCGCGTTGAAACGTATTCGGGATATAAGGCGGACGAGCGGCCGATGACTTTCATCCTCGGGGAAACAAGGCATGAGGTTTCGGAAATCATCGACCGATGGTACGGCCCGGATTACCGTTATTTCAAGGTGCGCGCCGACGACGGGTGCGTCTATATCCTGAAATATGACGAGTCACGGGACAGATGGGAGCTCGGATTTTATGACGCCCGCGGATAAAGAAGTTTTTAATTTGACGTGCAGGGCCCGCTTACGGATGATGAACGCGGAGTGCGATAGCCATGAGCTGTTTTGAATGCGGACCCATCCGTCCGCCGAGCGAGGCGGGGAGCATACTGCTGCGGCTGACCAGGAACTGCCACTGGAACAAGTGCGCGTTCTGCCCGGTCTACAAGAACACGAAATATTCCATGCGCACGGTTGACGAGGTGCTGCATGATATTGATTCGATAGCGTCGATCGCGGAGAGGATATACGGCGAGCTCAACGTCCGATACCCCGACCGGAAGGACAACACGCAGGTGGTTCATGTCGTCAGGAACATGGATTTCGGCGATGCGGATTACGGCTGCGTCAGACAGGTGGCCTTCTGGATATACCACGGGATGAAGAGCATGTTCCTTCAAGATGCCGACGCGCTGGTGCTGAGGACCGAAAACCTGGTAACGATACTGAACCACGCGCGTGAGAAATTCCCGACCATAGAGAGGATCACCACCTATTCGCGGGCGAAGACCATCAGCCGCAAGACCCTTGAGGAGCTGAAAACCCTCAGGGCGGCCGGTCTCGGCAGGATACACATCGGCATGGAGTCGGGTTCCGGGGCCGTCCTCGAGATGATCAACAAGGGCGTGACTCCCGAGGAACAGATCACCGCGGGCAGAAACGTGATGGCGGCCGGGTTCGAGCTTTCCGAGTATTTCATGCCGGGCCTGGGCGGCCGGGCGCTTTCGCGGGAGAACGCGATGGAGTCGGCGAGGGTATTGAGCGCCGTCAACCCGACGTTCATCAGGCTGCGCTCAACGATCCCGGTTCCCGGCACCCCGCTTTACGAAATGCTGCTCGACAAGCGGTGGGCGCCTCTCACGGAAGAGGAAAAGGTGCTGGAGATCAGACTATTCCTGGAAAACCTGGAGGGTATCACCAGCAGGGTGCAGAGCGATCACATTATGAACCTGCTCGAGGATGTGGAGGGGACGCTTCCCGGCGACAGGGAGCGGATGCTCGACGTCATTGACGGCTTTCTCGGCATGAACCAGGACGATCGGGAGTCTTTCATCGTGGGGAGAAGGATCGGGAGGTACCGGTATCTGTCCGATTATGTCCCGATGCAGGATGTGGAAATGGTCAAGCGGGAAATAAAGAACCGCTACGCTTCGCTTGAAGACGGCATGCTCGAGATTCTTGCTCAATACATTTAGCCGCACGATGAAATGTTTCCTTCGGTTCCGCCAGTCCGGTGAAAATTATTAAATTCGGCTCTATTTGCTCTTGACATATTTTTTTCGATCTGTTTATTTTTTAGAGGTTGTTGACAGTCGCCGGCTACGCCGTGCGGGAAACAAAAACGGATTGGTCTGCCGCCATGAAGATTAAAAATACCGTATACGGGTCAACACCGGTCCTTCAAATAGAGGGGTCACTCTCCGCGGAAATGATATTCCAGTTCGAGAGGGAGATCGACCGGTACCTGGAGGATCCTCCCGATCTGGTTATTGATTTCACGAAGGTAACGTTCATCGACAGCGCCGCGCTCGGATCCTTCCTGAAATATGTTTCACTGTTTCGGAAGCGGAGCAGGCATCTGCTCATCTCCGGCGTCAGCTCTCAGATACTGGAGGTGTTTAAGTTGACCGGCGTCACCGACCAGATAATGCTCTACGATACCCCTCAGAACGCGATTGAATTCTTGAACGAAAAATGACCGTCCTGTCCCTATATGGAGAAAGCTGAAATGTTCGTCGTTGCCTGCCTCGGTAATCCGGGAAAAAAGTATTCCAAAAACCGGCACAACATAGGGTTCATGATAGGCGATATAATATCGAATCAATACGGGATCGCCCTGAACGCCTCGTCTTTCGATTCGATAACCGGGAGGGGCGCTGTAGAGGGCCGCGAGGTGCTTATCCTGCTGCCCCAGGAGTACATGAACAACAGCGGTGGCCCGATAAAGAAGGCGACCGATTATTACAAAGTCCCGCCGGAGCGGCTGGTGGTCCTTCACGACGATATCGAACTCGGCTTCGGGCTGCTGCAGTGCAAATTCGGCGGCGGACACAAGGGCCATAACGGCATACGATCGATCGTCCAGGAACTGGGGACGCCCGATTTTCACCGGATACGCTTCGGCGTGGGAAGGCCGGACCACCCGGATATCGGTGTCGCCGACCATGTCCTGTCGAATTTCACCGCAGAAGAGATGACCCGCATTCGGGAGCTTGTCCCCTCAGTAATTGACATGCTGGTTACCGTTATGAACACGGGAGGATAGGGCGAAACGCTTCAATGGCCGGGTTGAATCCGCCCCCGGCATTTTTCAATATATTATCCGATGAAAAAGGAGGGTGCAATGCGCGTTATCGTTCCCCTTGCAGAGGGCTTCGAGGAGATCGAGGCCGTGACTATCATCGATGTCCTGAGAAGGGCTGGCGTGGAGGTTACCTCCGCCTTTTTGAAAAAAAATCCGGTAACGGGCTCACATGCCATATCAGTGACGGCCGATAAGAATATTGAAGGGATTAAATCGTCTGATTTTGACTGCATGGTCCTGCCTGGCGGAATGCCGGGAAGCGCAAACCTGAAGGATGACCAGCGGGTTATAGAACTGGCGCGCGAATTTTCATCAAAGGAAAAGATTGTCGCCGCCATCTGCGCGGCGCCGCTGGTTCTGGGATACGCGGGCGTTCTGAAAGGAAGGCGCGCCACCTGCTATCCCGGTTTTGAGGCTCAGATGACGGGCGCGACGCCGGTAGCTGATCCGGTGGTCCGCGACGGTACGGTCATCACCGGCAGGGGGCCCGGCTGCGCAATCCCCTTCGCCCTTGAACTCGTAGCGGCGCTCGCGGGAAAACAGGTTGCAGAACAGCTCAGAGAGAGCATGCAGGTATACTGGATGTGATGGCATGAAAGAGCAGAAGAGAATGATGTACAAGGCGGGCTCCTATATTTACATAGAGGGCGATGAAGATGTCGATGAGGTGTACATCGTTGAGAAGGGCCAGGTAGAATTCAAAAGCACCAACGAGAGAATGAGAAGCCACGGAAGCAGCGCCGGATCAGGGGACGTATTCGGGTTCGTGTCTTCCCTGAGCCGCCGTCCCCGGATGGAAACCGCCTTTGCGAAGGTAAACAGCTCGATTCTCGTGTTCACGAGGGAAAAATTCCTCTCACTTCTGCAGAAAAATTCGGAAATAGCGATCAAGCTCCTCAATTCCTACGCGGACGAGCTCCGGCTTTATGACACCATGATATTTCCCCTGGGAGGGCGAAAAGAGGTGTTTTCTTCTGCAGATTTCCAGCTCTTTAGCCTGGGGGTGTATTACTTCAAGAGCAAGATGAACGCCAACGCCCTGTATATTTTGAACCGCTACCTGGAGCTTTATCCGGCCGGGGAGAACAGCGCCGAGGCGAAAAAAATAATCGGCGAAATAAAGAAAGGGGGGATCTCCAGGACGCCCGACGCGGTGCCGGATGGCATTTATCGACGGTACGCCGACAGGCAGATAATTTTCTGCGAGCATGAGCCGGGGGACCATCTCTTCATCATCAAGAAGGGCCGAGTCAAGATCGTCAAATACCATAACGACAGCGAAATCATCCTTTCGGTGCTCAAGGAGGGAGATATTTTCGGCGAGCTCGCCATTGTCTCAGACAAGCCGCGGAACGCCACGGCCGTCAGCTTCGGCACAACAATCGTTCTCCCCATCGACAAGGACTCAATGGTCAAGCTAATAAAGAAATCGTCGGACCTGATGAAGAGGATATTTAACGCAATCAGCCAGAGGGTATGGTTCACCTTCATCCGCATGGAGTCGAAGTTCTATCAGAAGCCGATCACCAGGATCTACGCCTTTCTCGAGAACAAGCTCATTGAAGACAATATCTCGCTCAAGAGCCGCGAGCCCCACACCTTTAATTTCGGCATCGACGAGCTGATTAAAATGACGAACACACCGGCGGACAAGGTGGCCGCCTCGACCATGGAAATCACAAAAGACCAGAACCTGACCTTTAATCTCGGGCAGACGGTTATCGAGAACCCGAGTTTGGTATCGTCGAAAGCCCGGTATCATCGGTCGCGCGACCACCTGTACGAAACAGGGGAAGGAGAGAAAGAGGAACTGCCGCCGCCGCGGGTGCAGGAGGAATCGGCATCGGAGTTCTTCGAGGATATCTCCGATATGAGGGTCCCCGAAGCGGCTTCTCCTGATGAGCCGGCAGGGCCTTCCAGCACTCTCTTCGAGGAGCTGGAAGGCGAGGTAAAAATTGATTGATGAAATCCTGCGTCCCGACGTCGTGGCGCTTTACCCGTCGCCGTCAAGGCATCGCGTTTCCCTGAAACGCGTCGATTTGTGATTGACTCATTCATTCATGTTCCGCAAAATATCAGCAACCGGTGGACGGCTCGATCAAGCGCTCCCGTTTTTTACACGAGACCTGTTCCGTGGAGGGATGAAATGAAATACACTGTGGTCAAGCAATTCTCAAACGGATTTATAGATAATGTCTTTTCGTTCATGTTCAAATGGGTGGACTGCGGCAAAATGTTTCTCGAGTTTCTCTGGTCGTTTCTCGAGATATGGATAGCCTTTTTCCTGATCTTTTACAACGCCTTCATGTACGTGTATTACCTCTTTCTGTTTTTAATCGACCGGGGGACCGAATCAAGCACCGGGTATTTTCGGCTGAGGGGAACCTACAGCGGGTCGTCGGCAATGCCGAAATTTGAGACGACCCGCGGGCCGATCGCCATACCGCCGCAGTACGGCAGAGCGGCGGAAACGGCGATGGCGAAAACGGCGGCAGCGGCTTCCAAGACCGTAACGTCGGTTAAGTCGGCGGGATTTGTTGCCGCGCGCGGGGTGAAGAAATCGGCGATAAAGGGATTTTTCAACTCGGTGGTGGATTTTTTCAGGTACCTCGGGGAGCTTATAGCGAAGCCCTTCAAGAAACTGGTGCTCCTGTTTGACCGGGGTGCCGAACTGAGACAGCATCGAGCTGCGCAATCCGATGAGAGTAAAAGCCTCATAGACGAATACATAAAGGAATACGAGCAGAAGCGGAAATAATCAGCAGATCATCTGAATCAGTATCTCCCTCTTCCGCGCCCTGGTATCGCAGTCGATGAGAACGACCTGCTGCCAGGTCCCTAATGCCACATCCCCGTCGACGATCGGCACGGTACACTGCGGGCCGATGAGCGCAGCCTGCAGGTGAGACGAGCCGTTGTCATCGTGCCACGTCTCATGGTGACGGTAGTCGCCCCCGTATGGTATCAGCTTTTCCAGAAAGGTGTCGATGTCCTGCTTCAGGCCCGGTTCGTATTCAATGGTGGTTATGCCCGCGGTGGAGCCGGGCGCGAATACCACGGCGATGCCGGCCTCAATGCCATGTGAATGAACCGCTTGGCGCAGACGCGGCGTAAGGTCAACCACGTCTCGGTTTCCCTTTGTTGATACGGAAATATAGGCGGTTTTTACCGGCATGGGCTTCCTCCTCTTCCAATTATCAGGTGCATTCTGCAGCATATTGATATAAACAGTCATGTCATTTTTTGATTAATCGCTTGAAAAGAATAGATTAGCTATTTTATCTGGACGCACCGGGAATTTCCGGACGGCCAAGCTTCAGAGGCCGGGATAACGTAGACAAGAAATGCCGGCTGTCGTGAATTATTGAGCCGCAGGGATGAAAAAATGAAAGATCTGAAGAAATTGTTTTACCCGGAAAGCATCGCTATCGTCGGGGCCACGGAATCAAAGCTGAAATGGGGTTCTTTCGTAACGACGAACATTCTCGATGGGGGATTCAAGGGCCCCGTGTACCCGATCGCGCAGGGGAGGGAGACGGTTTACGGCATCAAGGCCTACAGGACCGTTAGCGATGTACCGGGAAAGATTGATCTGGTCTACATCGCGACGCCGGCGTCAACGGTAATGGGCATACTCCGCGAGTGCGTTGAAAAGGATATCCACAACGTGGTCATCATATCCTCGGGATTCAGCGAGGTGGGAGGCGAAGGAAAAAAAATTGAGGATGAGATGGCGGATTTTGCCGTCAAAAACGGGATCAATGTTGTCGGCCCCAATACCATGGGAATGTCGAACCTGAACTGGTTCCTGCACGGGACCGGCGCACACCCGCGTCCCAAGCCGGGCGGAATCTCCATTATAGCCCAGAGCGGCAACGTCGGCAACCAGATCATGCTCTGGGCGGAGCTTGAGGGTTTCGGCATCAACAAGTTCGTCGGCTCGGGCAACGAGGCGGTTCTGAAGGTCGAGGACTATCTGGCGTATTTCAACGATGACGACGATACAACGGTCATCCTGATGTACCTTGAAGGAGTCGACGACGGGAGGAAATTTCTGGACATAGCGAAAAACGCGTCGCTGAAAAAGCCGGTGATAGCCCTGAAAGCCGGACGAACCGCAGGGGGAAGCAGGGCGGCAGCGTCGCATACCGGCGCCATGGCCGGATCGTTCCAGATATTCGAGAGCGTGATGAGACAGACCGGCATCATGATGGCCATGAACCCGACGGAACTCCTCGAGCTTTCGGCCGCATTTGACTGCTACCCGCTCCCGAAGGGGAACAGGGTCGGCATCGTGACGCTGGGCGGCGGATGGGGCGTTATTACCGCAGACGAGTGCGAGGAGCGCGGCCTGGTGCTCCCCCCCCTGCCGGACGAGATCAGGAGCAAACTCGACAAAAAACTCCCCCCCTTCTGGAGCAGGGCCAACCCGGTGGACATGGTCGGGCAGCCTGATGTCGAGCTTTTCAAGGAAACGGTCGAGCTGATGGTGTCTTCAGATGCCTTTGACGCCATCATCGTGCTGGGGCTCGTCGGCGCGTCACGCTTCGGTATCAGGCCGATGCAGGCGGCGAATCGTCTCGGCTACATACCGGACGAAGAGATACGGACGATTGAAGCGGGATCCTCGTTTTTTGAAAAACTTTTTTTAGATGCGATTTTAACCATGATGAATAAATATGAGAAGCCGATATACCCGGTTTCCCTTGCGTCGTTTCCCAACGATGACATCATGTATACCAAGGAAGGAAGCAGGTACAAGATAATCGTGTACAAGACCCCGGAGATGGCGGTGCTCTGCCTCTCGAAACAGCAACTGTACAGCAAATATCTGCGGTTGCGCTGGGACGAATGAGCGGCGGCATTACGATCACGCGGCCGATAAAATAACTTGACTTTTTCTAACCGGCATACTAAGAGAACGGGCTGACAGCGGGGGCCTATCGTGAACGAAATGTTACTCCTGTGCGCTCTCATTCTCCTGGCGGTCCTTTTAGGGACGGTCGAGTACGCATACCACCTCAAGAACCTGAATGCCATTCCGATCAGGATCCACGTGAACGGGACGCGGGGCAAGTCCTCGGTGACCAGGCTCATCGCCGCGGGCCTTCGCGAGGGCGGCATCAGGACCTTCGCGAAGACGACCGGATCCCTTCCCCGTATGATTATGCACGACGGCACTGAGTATCCGGTGTTTCGGCAGTCAAAACCGAACATTATCGAGCAGGTGCGTATCGTCGCCTTCGCGGCGCGAAACGGCGCCACCGCGCTAGTAATGGAATGCATGGCGCTCCAACCGTATTTGCAGAAGCTATGCGAGCTCAAGCTCATCCGTTCGACCATCGGCGTGATCACCAACGTGCGGGAGGACCACCTGGACGTTATGGGTCCCCGGGAGCGGGACGTGGCGCTGGCCATCCTGAGCACGACGCCCGCCGGAAGGCCGCTGTTCACCTGTGAACGGGATTATCCGAATGAATTCGAGGCCGTATGCCGCAAGCGGGGAGCGACGCTGACGGAAATATCCGACGGGGAGATCAACTCCGTTTCCGATGAAGACCTCGCGGGATTCAGGTATGTAGAGCACCGGGACAATATCGCGCTGGCCCTGGCGGTGTGCGAAAAGGTCGGAGTCCCGCGCGAAGCGGCGCTGCGGGGAATGAAGAAGGCCGCCCCGGATGTGGGCGCCATGAGCGATCTCCGGCTCGATTTCTTCGGCCGGCGCATCAACTTCGTAAATGGTTTTGCGGCCAATGATCCCGAATCAACCGGTATGATCTGGAGCATGGCCGTTGACAGGCACCCCGATGTTGATGCCAGGATCATGATCATCAACAGCCGGATTGACCGGCCCGACCGGTCGCGGCAGATAGGGACCGCGCTGGCGGGATGGCCCCGCGCCGACCGGTATATCCTCATCGGATCGGGGTCCTACTTCCTGGCGCGATATGCCGTCAAGGCCGGGGTCGAGGCGCGATTTTTCACGAACGCTGAGGACCTTACTACGGAGGTTCTCTTCGAGGAGATATTGAAATACTGCAAAAGATCGACGCTGGTGATAGGAATCGGGAACATGGCGGGTCCGGGTCTTGAAATCATGACGCATTTTAAAAACAGGTCGGGGGATATTCCGGTATAGCTTCAGAGGGCGGGCCGTAGCACAAGGAGTTTTTATGGAAAATATCATTACGATTTCTATCGGTCTCGGGCTATGCGTGAGCCTGCTGTTTTCGGAGATTCTGGGGATCGCGGCCGGGGGCATGGTGGTGCCCGGATACATTGCGCTCTTTATGGACAACCCGGTCGTCATCATGACCACCACGCTGGTGAGCCTTCTGACCTACTTCACCGTGAACTCGTTGAGCGCCTTTATGATTATCTACGGCAGGAGGCGCACTGTCCTCATGATCCTGTTCGGGTTCATGTTCGGATGGGTGACGAGGGCCCTCGTCTTCATACCGGTCGCCGGCCAGGTCATTGACATTACCATCGTCGGATACATCATTCCCGGCCTGATTGCGATATGGATGGACCGACAGGGAATTCTTGAAACCGTAACCGCGCTCATTACATCGAGCACCATCGTGCGATTGATTCTCATACTCCTGTTTGGCAGGGGAATATCGTTATGAAAAAACTCGTCTGGAAACCAAGCACCGTATCCTGGCAGATACATGTCGTCATCGCCATCCTTGCGGTCATCGGACTGATTATCGTTGAATCGTTCAAGATCAACGTGAAGCAGCCGAATTACGCCGAAAAAATCGGAGCCGCCAATTATATGCTTCAGGGAATGGAGATCATCAAGCAGCTTCGCCTCGACCGTATCGGTCCCATAAGCAAAAAAATCGACCCCATGCGTTCCGGCCTGATCGGGGTGCTGTCGTCCCCGATCACCAGCACCACGGTCGACATCGATGCAAAGCTCACCACCGTCAATCCCAACTGGGCGGCGGTTATTGTCTCCATGCTGAAGGAGGCGAAGGTTAAAAACGGAAGCACCGTTGCCGTGTCATTTACCGGGTCGTTCCCCGCCATGAACCTGGCGGTACTATCGGCCGCGCGGGCGCTCAAATTGAGACTGATCATCATCACAAGCGCGTCCTCGTCAACATGGGGAGCGAACATTCCTAATTTTACCTGGCTCGACATGGAGAACCAGCTTTGCAACAGGGAATTTTTCTCGTATCGGTCCATTGCGGCATCGCTCGGCGGAGTCCAGGACAACGCGCTCGGCATGTCGGAGGAGGGGAAGATGGTTCTCCGGCAGACAATCCGGAAGTACGGGATCAGGCTCCTTGAATACGAGGATATTAAAAAGAACATAGCCGCGCGTATGGACCTCTACAATGACCAGGCCGGGGATCGACAGATTGCCGCGTATATTAACGTGGGCGGAGGGACCGTTGCCGTAGGCTCCTTCATAGGGAAAAGGCGTTTCAGGTCCGGGCTGAATCTCAGGCCGTCCAAGCGCGCTACCAAAATTGACAGCGTGATGGCCAGGTTCGCGGTAAACGATGTGCCGATCCTGAATATCAATTACATGAAAACCCTTGCCCGTAAATACAAACTGCCCATAGGCCAGAAAAAGGTGCCGAAGATCGGGGAAGGGGAGATTTATTACCGGATGGAATACAGCAAGCTCCTTGTTTCAATCGTGCTGGCCTTCCTCCTCCTGTTTCTGTTTCTCTTCCTCAAGGTCGGGGTCGGATACAGGCTGCTCATCCCGTTCAAGAAGCCGGCGAAAGCGCGGACTCCCGAGCACATGGTGTGAGCCAATGCGGATTCAATCGAAATTGCCCGGGGTCGGCGTAACGATCTTCACGGTGATGACGCGCCTTGCCAATGATCATGGCGCCATCAACCTGTCGCAGGGGTTTCCGGATTTTGACCCTGATGGTGAGCTGTACGAACTGGTCGAGAAGCATATGCGGATGGGACGCAATCAGTACGCCCCGATGCAGGGCGTGATGGCCCTCCGGGAGAAAATTTCTGAAAAAACCGCCGAATTGTACGGCCGAAGCTATGACCCGGCCGGGGAAATCACCGTGACCTCAGGCGCCACTGAAGCGCTGTTTGCGGCGATAACCTCGGTGGTGGGGCGCGGCGACCAGGTCATTATCATCGAGCCGGCCTATGATTCGTATGCGCCGGCCGTAGAACTTTCCGGCGGGATTCCCGTCTACTGCGCCATGCGATATCCGGGTTACTCGATCGACTGGGATCTGGTCAGGGACTCAATCACGCCGAAGACGAAACTTATTATTATCAATTCGCCTCACAACCCGACGGGGTCTGTGCTCTCTCCTGCCGATATCGCGGCGCTGAGGGATATAACCTCGGGCACCGATATTCTGATCCTGAGCGACGAGGTATACGAACACATTATTTTTGATTCCGTCGTTCACCAGAGCATGGCCCGCGATCCCGAGCTCGCTGCCAGGAGTTTCGTGGTTAGCTCGTTCGGGAAGACCTACCATACCACCGGATGGAAAATCGGCTACTGCCTCGCGCCCGCTCCGCTGTCTGCGGAGTTCCAGAAGGTACACCAGTATCTCACCTTTGCGAGCAACACGCCGGTTCAGCATGCATATGCTGAATTCATGGAAAAGAAGGGAGTTTGCAGATCACTCCCAGAATTTTACCGGGGGAAGAGGGACCTGTTCATTTCCCTTGTCCAAAACTCCAGGTTCAGGTGTGTCCCGAGCAGGGGGACCTATTTTCAGATGCTCGATTATTCCGGTATAACCGACGAGCCGGACGTTGAGTTTGCGAGGAGGATGACCGAGGAGCATGGCGTGGCGGCCATACCGCCGTCGGTGTTTTATCACGATGGCGTCGATACCAGGGTGCTTCGTTTTTGTTTCGCGAAAAAGGAAGAGACGCTCGAACGGGCGGCGGAGCGGCTATGCGCAATCTGAGACTGACACTGGTGCAATTCGATACCGCCTGGCAGGATGTAGCCGCCAATCTCGCGCGGGTGGACGGCATCCTCCGATCTCTCGAGGGCCCGACCGATTGCGTTATCCTTCCTGAGATGTTCACGACCGGTTTCACCATGGAGGCGCGCGCGCATGCCGAAAGAATGGACGGGAAGACGGTCGCGCGTCTCAGGGAATGGGCCGATTTTCTGGGCGCTGACGTGGCCGGTTCTCTCGTCATTCTTGACGGCAAGCGGTATTACAACAGGCTGGTGTGGGTCAAGCCCGGAGGGCGGATCGTCGCCTATGACAAGCGTCACCTCTTCCGCATGGCGGGCGAGCAGAAAGTCTACAGCGCCGGCGGAGAGAGCGTCACGGTCGAGCTCCACGGATGGAAGGTGCGGCCCTTCATCTGCTATGACCTGCGCTTTCCGGCATGGTGCAGGAACAGGGAGCGCGAATTCGATGCAGCGGTGTTCGTGGCCAACTGGCCGGAGCAGAGGGTTGAGCACTGGAAGACCCTCCTCAGGGCGCGTGCTATTGAAAATCAGTGCTACGTCATCGGCGTGAACAGGACCGGAACGGACGGCAACGGCGTATCGCACAGCGGCGATTCCGCCGTCATTGGACCGGCGGGGGGCGTTCTCTTCGAAAAGGGGCGCGGAGAATACGTCGGCACGGTCGAGCTGTCGTATGATGAGTTGGCGAAATACCGGGATTCGTTTCCCGCATGGAAGGACGCGGATACATTTACTCTGGAGAAGTGAAGAGCGGATATGGCGGAACAGAAAAAATTCGGCGACGTGCCGAAGGGTTTTGACGACTACGGGAAATCGGATATCGTGATCCTTCCCGTACCCTATGACGGGACGTCGACCTGGCTCAAGGGCGCCGACAGGGGTCCGGACGCCATCATCGAGGCCTCGCACAACATGTACCTGTACGATATCGAGACCGATTCCGAGGTATACCGTCACGGCATCTTTACCGACGCGCCCGTGCGCGAGAAAAAAAGCCCGGAGGCTATGGTGTCTGCGGTTCGTTCGCGGGTTGCGCTCCACATAGGTGCAGGAAAATTCATAGTCACCCTGGGGGGCGAGCATTCGGTTTCCGTGGGCGCCGTCCAGGCGCACGGGGACAAATATCCAGGTCTTTCGGTGCTCCAGATCGACGCGCACGCGGATCTGCAGGATGAATTCAACGGATCGCGCTACAACCATGCCTGCGTCATGGCGCGGGTCAGGGAGATCTGCACGATCGTTCAGGTCGGGATCCGGAGCATGGATGCGTGCGAGAGGGCCTCCGCTGACGAGGAACGGGTGTTCTACGCCGAGCGGATACAGGGAGACAGGAAATGGATAGACCGCGCGGTCTCTCTCCTGACGGACGTGGTCTATGTCACCATCGACGTCGACGGCCTGGACATCTCCATCATGCCGGCAACGGGTACGCCGGAGCCGGGAGGGCTCCTCTGGTACGACGTTATTGAGCTGCTGAAGAGGGTCGCCGAGCGCAGGCGGATCGTTGGCTTTGACGTGGTGGAGTTGTGCCCGAACCAGTTCAGCAAGCAGTCCGATTTTCTCGCGGCTAAACTGGTCTACCGGCTCCTGAGCTATATCTTTATCGATAAAAAATAGCGGGCCTGGCGAAACCGGTCAGCGGGAATGCCTGACCTTTTTAACTATGTAGGGCATCACCACGCCGAGCGAAATGTACTTCTCCTGCAGCGACGCGGGGAGATGCTTGAAGTCCCGAACGACCCCGCGGCAGTCAGGGTCGCCGCAGAGACACTCCATCTCCCAGCCGTCCTCATCCATCGTGGTCGAATAATCGAAGGAGAGCTCCTCGCCTTCCCGTATGTCCCTGATGGCAATGTACCTCACAACACCGTCACGGTATACCAGGCCGCCGTTTGGATTGCAGCAATGGTTGATCAGGTCGTCCGCGTTGCCGGACGGCCCCATGAACCGGTCGTCGTCAACCTGCAGGTAGTGGTTGTTGCACGGGTCATGGAGGCTTAGATATTCCTCCATGCTACAGAAGGGGCCGGTGAACTCGCAAATGAATTCCCCGGCCCTGATGTCCCGGCCGGCGAACACGGCCTTCCCTTTCTCCGTATCCCGGATGATAAGATTGCATGTTCCCATAATCTTTACGCATCTCCTTACTATCGACGGCATGCGCCGAACAGTAGTTGCTGATGACTTCATTCAAAACATTGACTTTGTGCAATACTTTTTTAGTATATTCTATCATTTAAATAATAAATAATAAATATTTAAAAAATTAATTATTGACACGCTCCCGTTTGCAGCACCAGTATCCATTTAAATCATTGATATAAGGAGGATAGTATGGCTGAAGATTATCGGCCTATGTGGACAGAGCAGGGCCTTGACCTTGAAACACATGACGCACTGCTGGAAACCGTAGGCGAGATGTATGGCAAGACATTCATGTCGCAGAAAAACAGACCTGACGGTATGGCCTATTTTGATTTTGTTATGAGCGAGGTTCACGGTCTTAGGATCAAAGAACTTATGGATGCAAAAAAACAGGGGCGAAAGGTTATCGGATCGTTCTGCGTTTACGTGCCTGAAGAGCTTGTGCTCTCAGTAGATGGAATATCGGTAGGGCTCTGCGCCGGCGCGGAGTTTGCCTTTGACCAGGCGGAGAAATACCTTCCCCGGACAACCTGCTCGCTCATAAAGGCGGCCTTCGGCTTCAAGCTCGCGCGGGTTTGCCCCTATGTCGAGGCGAGCAACATGATCGTCGGAGAGAATACCTGCGATGGTAAGAAGAAGGCATACGAAATCATGAAAGGGATCATTCCTTCATTATATATCCTCGACTTGCCTCAGATGAAAAGCGAAGAAGGGAAGGATCTTCTCCGGATGGAATACGTCGTGTTTGCGAAAAAACTTGAACAGATGAGTGGGAAAAAGATCACAGCGGAATCACTCAGGAAGGGTATCGAAATCGTGAACGCAAAGCGCATGGCGGTCAACCGCGTTATGGCGCTCCGCTCCGCGGATCCGGCGCCAATCTCCGGTCTGGACGCGCTCTTGATTAACCAGGTCTTTTTCTACGATGATCCGGTCCGTTTCACTGAGTCTGTGAACAAGATTGCGGACGAGTTGGAAGAGCGGGTGAAGAAGAAACAGGGCGTCGTTCCCGATGGCGCGCCGCGAGTCTTCCTGTCAGGATGCCCCATGGCGGTGCCCAATTGGAAGGTGCCCGGCATCATCGAAACGAGCGGCGCGATCATCGTGGGAGAGGAGCTCTGCACCGGCGAGCGAGGCCACCAACTCCTCACAGACGAATCCGGCAAAACAGTAGACGATATGATCAACCGGATCACAGACCGGTATTTCGATATCCACTGCGCGGTCTTTACTCCCAATCCCCGGAGGCTGGAGCGCATCCGCGAAATGTTCGGCCAGTACGGGGCGCATGGCGTTATAGACTATACCCTTCAGTATTGCCAGCCCTATCAGATAGAGGGAGGCGCGATTGCCGATGATCTTAAAAAAGAGGGAACCCCGATGCTGAGGATCGACACCGATTACAGTGCCGGAGATACCGAGCAGATAAGGACCAGGGTCCAGGCTTTTATCGAACAGATGAAAAAATAGGAGGCATTGCAGCGAGAGGGCCCCGGTCGGGGCCCCTCGTTTATGTCATGTTTACTTTTTCTCGACTTTGGGCATCTTCAGCTTCTGACCGGGATAGAGGTGAAAGTTGCCGGGTATGGCGGCGCGGTTGAGCCGGTAGATATCCACCCACCTGGAGTAGTGTCCCAGCTCTTTTTCCGCGATTGATACCAGGTTATCCTTGACCTGGACGATGTAGAAATCACCCTCCTCCTCCGGCACCGCCTCGGCGGGTTTCTGCTCTACCGGTTTTACTTCGGCAGGCTGTTCCTCGGGCACCGTCACCGTTTCAACCTCGGCGACAGGCGCTTGTGCCTCTTCGGCACGCTCGGATTTTTTCTCGCAGAGCTGCGCAATCGCGGGGCAGCGTTCTTTAATCCATTCCCTGGTTGAAGGGTTGAACCACAGCCCGAAAAGGACAATGCCGAGCAGGATGATTATTATCCCCAGCTTTTTCGGGAGCGAGCTCCTCTGGGGCGGCGCGTCCGTGCTGCGCGACGCCTCCTGCAGGGCGAGCAGTTCTTCGCGATCACGTTCTTCCTGCCTCTTTTCCGATAGCGTCATTTTTTTCGGCACCCTTTTTCGGGCCGGCTTCGGCTTTTTGACACCTTTTTTTGCCGGCTTAGCAGCGGATTTCTTCGCTCCGGTCTTCTTCGTCGCGGCCCATTTCCGTATCTGGGTGCGAAACCATCTGTCGGCATCGGTGGTGAAAGCGTAGTTGTCACGGATATATCGTATCGTATTTTTTTCAATGGCTGAATACTCATCCGAGTCCTTTACCATGGCCAGAATTCCCCTGGCATCCTTCAGGGATATACGGCCATCTCCCCTTCCTTTCACGGAGGAATCGGCTTTTTTTAATAGCCTGCCGTCGTACTTCTTTCCCTTGATTTTCTTGTAGTAGGTCGCCATAACGATGCCTCCCTGTTTTTTCTGATTAAAGGATGGTCGCGTTTGCAGTATATCTTACATAAATAAGGAGAATTGTCAAGAAACAATGCCTTTCATTTTTCAGAAAAGAACACCTGGCTACTGATTGTGGAATATATTTTGAATTGACATCCCATTTGCATGCGGTTATTAAAAAGCGAAGGAAGGGGCCTGGTACGGGGTCCGTGGCGCCATATATGATCACCGGATGACAATCGCGTGGAAATACTCCCCTTACATCTTCGGCCAGAACACGCCCCCGTCATCGCCTTATGGGCGTATGATGAGTGGTACAATGACCGCTCGCTGGATTATGACACGGTCAGGAGAGCCTTCCTCGCCCGAACCAAAGACGATTCTCTGCCCCAGTCATTTGTAGCCGTGGACGGCCCGGTTCCGGTCGGCATGGTCACCCTGAAGCTCGATGATCTCTGGACGAGAAAGGACCTCAATCCGTGGCTCTCCTCGCTCTATGTCGTGCCGGGCCGCCGCAACGAGGGAATCGGGCATGCGCTGGTCTGCGCTGTGATCAGCCGGGCCGCATACCTCGGTTACGACAGCCTGTACCTGTTCCTGGGGCAGTCCGATCCCGACCGTCTGGAGCGCTATTATTCTGAAAAGGGCTGGAGAGCGATTGGAGCGGCGAAGGATAACGACGGCCTCGAGACGATGGTAATGATGTACAGCCTGCCGCGTCCCGGGTGACGGGCCTTTACGGCATCTTGTATTTTTTCTGCCTGAAGATGCTAATGCATATATCCACGACGTCTTTGTCGAAAAGGATTCCCCGCTTTTTCTCGATCTCCATAAGGGCATTGTCAATCCCGAGTGCCGGCCGGTACGGACGGTCCGAGGCCATCGCCTCGACTACGTCGGCGACGCATATTATACGAGCCCCCAGAAGAATGCCGTCGCTGGAAAGCCCCTGCGGATAGCCTGACCCGTTGTACCATTCGTGGTGCTGGTAAACCATTTCCGCAAGGGGCCAGGGAAACTCGATGGTTTTCAGTATGTCGAACCCGATTTGAGGGTGGGTTTTGATAAGATCGAACTCGATAGGGGAGAGCCGGCCCGGCTTACTCAGGATTTCTGTCGGGATGCATATCTTGCCGAGGTCATGGATGATCCCGGCCATGAAGATGCCTTCCACCTGTTTTTCTCCGAGGTTCATCTCGATCGCGATGGTCCGCGCGATATCGGCAACGCGACGCTGGTGGCCCGCCGTATACGGATCGCGCGTCTCAATTGTCTGCGCCATGGCATGGATGATGCCGCTTACCGACTTCTTGATCTGGATGAAGCTTTCCTTAAGCTTCATTTCATTGGAGACCCTTTCCGTGTCGTCGCGCAGGACTATGACCGAGCCAGCTTTGTCGCCGTTGATGTCGCTGATGGGAGATATGCTGAAATCCACCGGTACTTTTTTGCCGCTCGGCGAGATGAAATAATTGAAATGAATCTCGTCTTCCAGCGGATCCGCCCCGCCCTGGAGGCCGTTATAGCGGATGTTGAGCACATCGGTGAAGCGCTTGCCGACAAGCTTGTCGATAGTCAGCTCAGTGATCTTTTCCGCGATTGGGTTTACGTAGGTAATCTGGTCGGAATTGTCCATGACGAAAACCGCGTCCCCGATGCTGTTAAGAATCGTGAAGAACCGGAGCTCGCTTTCTTTAAGCTTTTCCTCCATCTCGTGCCGCAAAATGGCGAGATCGATGGCGGATTTCAGCTCTTTCTTGTCCACCGGCTTCACGATAAAGCCCGACGGATTCGCGGTAAGGGCCCGTTTCAGAGTCTCGTTGTCAGATGACGATGTTATGAATATGACCGGGGTATTGCTGGTTTCATTTATCTGCCGTGCGGTTTCGATCCCGTCGATTTTTCCGACAAGGACAATGTCCATCAGCACCAGATCATAGTTGGCTTTAAGGACCTCGCGAACAGCCTCCTCTCCGGTGACCACGGTCTTGTTGATATGGTAGCCCATCTGCTCGATAAATTTATCGAGTAGGAGAATTGTCGTGTTGTCGTCCTCGACAAGCAGAATTTTTTTACTCATGAACTGGCCTTTGAAAGTCTCGATATATAAAAACCCGCTTCTAAACGTTCTGTCCGGTGATGTGTGCGACATAATTATTTTATTAAAATGTCGCCCCAGATTTTCACAGTGAACGAAAAAATTCAAATCAATCTTATGTAATATACCAAAAATTATTTATCAAGTAAACAATCGGCGTAAAAAACGTGTATCACGGCCTTCTTTCGTAAAACTTGGTGCGGCATTGCAGTTCAATCAAGGCGGTTGCATTATTTTTTTAATCTGATATATTTTTTTGGGCCATGATCCTGTTTTTTATATATTTTATTTGATTATTGTTCAAAAATCTTTATGGACAAAAATTTATGTAGATATTTTGATGGGCTGAATTTTAAACTGCTTTCTTGAAAAAAAGCAGTTTTTTTATTTTACAATTCAGGTCTCGCGGGAGCATCGTGCCGTATCGAAACTTCCCGTCGGCGTGGAATATCTTACATGGAGGCTTTTTAACATGCAGAGTCTGGGTATAAATATTGGGTCGTCCAGCATCAAGGTAGTGATGCTGGAGGACAGGCGGATACTCTGGAATAAAAATGTCGCCCATGAGGGTAATTTTGTCGAGACGCTGAAGAGCGTACTGCTGGAAAAGAAACTGCAGCCCGGCATCCCTTCTCTCGTCACCGGCACCGAGGGACGCTATCTGCTGAACATGAATAACGTGCTCGAGTCAATATGCATTGAAGAAGCCTTGCGTCAGCTTGACCTCAGGGCCGATGCGCTTGTATCCCTGGGCGGTGAGAATTTCGTCGTCTATACGATCGATAAAGACGGTAAAATTATAACAAGCTTCGCCGGGAACAAGTGCGCTTCCGGAACCGGCGAGTTTTTCAAACAGCAACTGGGCCGGATGGACCTGAGACTCGTCGATGTGGAGCATGTGCCCGAGACCGCGCGCGTGTGCCACATGTCGTCGCGCTGTTCCGTGTTCATGAAAAGCGACTGCACCCACAAGTTGAACAAGGGCGAGGCGACCAAGGCGGACATCGTCATGTCCCTTTCCGATGTCATGGCGACCAAGGTGTCCGATTTCCTGAAACGAGCGCGCATCAAGACCGGCAGGGTAGTTTTGGCCGGCGGCGTGACAAAGAACAGATTCATCATCCGGTTCGTTAAGGAAAAATTGCCCGATATCGAGTTTATTGTGCCGGAGGAAGCCCCGTACCTGGAGGCCTACGGCGCTGCGTGCCTGGCAAGGACGTCAGGGAGCCCTCTCATCGGGATAGCCGGCCTCTTCAAGCCGCAGAAGGTGGAATACGGCAGATATAAAAGCCTGAAGACTGCGGAAGGAAAGGTGACCTATCTTGAATCAAGGCGCGGCTCGCCGAAACCGGGAGGAGAGTATATTCTCGGTGTTGACGGCGGTTCGACTACCACAAAGGTGGCTCTTATAGACATAACTACCGACGAGATCGTCGCCTCCCATTACGGACGGACCCACGGCGACCCGGTGAATGCGCTGAAAGAATGTCTGGCCGAAGTCAAGAAACAACTGAGGGAGCAGATAGGCGATGCGAAGATCAACATCAGCATCGCGTCCACCACCGGATCGTCCCGCGAGATACTCGGCGTGTTCCTGGAAACGCCGGCAGTCTACAACGAGATCATAGCCCACGCGGTCGGGACCACGTACTTCAAGCCGGATATCGATACCATTTTCGAGATAGGGGGCCAGGACGCTAAGTACGCCCTACTGAAAAACAGGGTCCCGATCGATTACGCAATGAACGAGGCGTGCTCGGCCGGGACGGGATCGTTCCTCGAGGAATCGGCGTCGGGCGATCTGAATATCATCAATGTGCGTGATATCGGCGATATAGCGGTGCAGGCCGAGGGGCCGTTGAAATTCGGCGAGCAATGTTCCGCCTTCATAAATTCGGATATCCGGAAGGCCATCCAGCTCGGTGCCTCCCGGGAGGACATTACGGCTGGTATCATCACTTCGATCGTGTCGAACTACCTCAACAGGGTCGTGGGGAACCGGACCATCGGCGATAATATCGTTCTCCAGGGCGGCGTTGCGCTCAACAAGGCGGTGCCGCTCGCCTTCGCGATGCTTATGGACAAGAACATCACGATCCCGCCCGACCCTGAGCTCCTGGGTTGCTTCGGCGTGGGGATACTTGCGAAGCAGAAGTATGAGGACCGGCTCATCGAAAAGGGAAGCTTTGATATCGATGCCATCCTGAACACGAAGATAATCTACGAACGCGAGTTCAACTGCAAATCATGCGACAATGAGTGTCCCATCCGCGTCCTCAATGTTAACGGGCATAAATACATGTTCGGCGGGCGCTGCAATAAGTACGCGAACATGAGAAAGAAGAAGAAAATAGACGAGGCAAAGGTTTTCAACTACATCGAAAAAAGGGACCAGCTGATGTTCCAGGAATGCGCTCCTCGGAAGGAGGATTTTGTGAGGATGCGGGATTTCATCGTGGGCGTCCCCAAGGCCTTTTCCATCTATACGCTGTGGCCGCTCTATTCCTGGTTTTTTCATACCCTGGGAATCGAGACAAGACTCTCTGAGGAGATCTCACACGACGGCGTCGCGCGGACGGAAGGCTCTTATTGCTTCCCCGCGGAGATAGCCCACGGGGCCGTGCAGAATATTTTAAACGAGGGGCTTGATTATATTTTCGTGCCACACTTCAGGGACCTGGAGAGTTATGTCGACGATGTGCACGCCAATTTCTGCCCCATCACGCAATCGCTTCCCTATTACATCCAGAAGGCGTTTCCCGAGATCGATCCGGACACGTTCCTCGCTCCCATTGTCAGCTTCAAGTTCGGAATGGAAAAGGCGCTGGAGGGATTCGTACGGATGGGCGAGCAACTGGGCATATCCGAACGCGAGGTGCGCCGCGCGTTTAATATCGGATGCAAGAAGCAGGAGGAATTCTGGGAGCGATACAAACGCATGGGCGAGGAGGCCTATACCAATGCAGTGGCCGCCGACCACCCCGTCATCGCGGTCCTGGGTCGGCCGTACAACGCGTTTACCCGGGACGCCAACATGGGAATCCCCCTCAAGTTCACGACCCGCGGGTATTCGGTCATACCCTTCGACATGCTCCCCTTTGAGCAGGCCAAGATATTCGACAATATGTACTGGTACTATGGTCAGCAGGACATGAAGGCGAGCGTCCTTCTAAAAGATGAACCTAACATCTTTATCACGTATATCACGAATTTCTCATGCGCTCCGGATTCCTTCATGCTCCATTACGTCAAGTGGATCATGGGAACCAAGCCCTTCCTGGTTTTGGAGCTTGACTCTCATTCGGCCGACGCCGGCATCGATACGCGCGTTGAAGCGTTCCTGGATATTATCGAGGGATACCGGTCGAAGTTCGATCAGATACGCGAAGAGCGTTACGACAACGGTCTCCGCTTCATCAACAATGGGATTGACCCGCTTCACCTTCTTGACTCCCGAAGCGGCCGGAAAATCGAGATTTTCGGTAACAAGCGGGTCAAGATGCTCCTTTCCAACATGGGACGGCTTTCCACGGAGCTCCTGGCCGCGTCGCTTCGGGCAGCCAGGATCAACGCGGAGGCGATGCCGCTTCCGGACGTCTATACCCTCCAGATGGCGCGGAACCACATGTCCGGAAAGGAATGCCTGCCGTCCCAGCTGGTCCTGGGAAGCGCCCTCCGCTATTTTTCATCTGACAAGTACAAGAAGGACGAGATTTATCTTCTCTTTGTTCCGACAACGACCGGACCCTGCCGCACCGGTCAGTATTTCGTGTTTTACGAAAATTTATTCAAGGACATGCGGCTTGAAAATGTCGTGGTGGTCACGCTGGATTCTGATCAATCCTACAACGAACTGGGACCCCGGTTCAACAAGAGCGCCTGGCTCGGGCTCGTTGTCGCTGACTACATGAAGGACGTCGAAACTTCGCTCCGCACCTGCGCCGTCGATCCGGTCACGGCGATCGCGAAATACGATGAGCTCTGGCAGGAGCTTATCGATATCACCGAGACCGATATAGACCGGGTACTGCCGGCTCTCGCCAGCATCGCCGGGGAAATCGCCAAAATACCCCTGAAGCGTCACGTTGTCGATACCCCGAAGGTCCTCATCGTGGGCGAGATCTACGTCCGCCGCGACGACTTCGCCGTGGACGAGTTGATCCGCATGTTCAGCAGACGGGGCATCATAGCCAAGGTTTCAGGCATAACCGAGTGGATCTATTACTGCGACTACACGAGAAAGCACGACATCCAGAAACGGCTGGGCCTCCTCCCCTGGTATAAGAAGCCGTTCTCGCGGGAAATACGGGAGATGATAGCATGGAGAATCGAGGAGCTGTACAAGCATGGCGTAGAGCGAAAGGTGAAAAAGGCGCTTTCGGCCACGGGTCTGGTGCCGCACACGCCGCACGATATGGAACGGATCATGCACAACGCGCAGGAGCATTTTGTGACCGACGAGCTCTATTCCGAGATATCGGTTTCAAGCGGCGTCGCCTCCACGGCGATGATGGACGACTACTCGGGCATCGTGAACATATCGCCCTTTGCGTGCCTTATCGGCCGGGTCATAGAGGGTCTCATAACCCCGTGGTCGCGTGAGCGCCGTTTTCCGGTCATATCGGTTGAGATCGACGGCGACATCCTGCCTCCCGGCATTGTGAATAAGCTGGAGATATTCATGCTCAACGTGCTCAGGTTCCGGTACAACCCCGATGTTTCCGAGATCGTGGAGCGGGAAGGCACGCAGGTCGTTTCGCTTGACAGGAAGATAATTAGAGCCTGACGGCCGTCGGTTTCATTATTGACCTTATGCCGGGGATCCATGGACGGACTGTGGTGCGCCGGCTGTATGCGTGAAGCAGCTAACGTCTTCGAATTTCGGCGATTTTTTTTACGTCCTGAGACGCGTCCTTGTGTATCACCAGTATCTCGTTTCCCGCCTCCACCACGACCACGTCGGAAAGACCGACCAGACTGATCCGGCTGTTTTCCGTGAATGCCGAGCAGTTTTTGGAATTCAGGAAGACGGTCCGATCCTGCTTCGGCGACCTGTTGCCGTTTTCGTCAGGGGGAAGGATTTCGTCGATTGATTTCCAGCTGCCGAGATCGGTCCATCCGAAATCGCCCTTGATGACGACACGGTTGTCGGCCCGTTCCATGATGCCGTAATCTATCGAAACGGTCTCGACTGAATCGAATATCCGCGTTTTTAGTTCCCAGGGCCTTCCCTCGCTGGAAGCGATTTCGTCCGGGCTGAAGCCGGCAAGGGGCTGAAAGGCGGACACGTGGGCAGGCATCAGGGCGCCGAACTCCTTCAGAATGAGCGATGTCTTCCAGGCGAAGATGCCGCTGTTCCAGAAGTATTTTCCGGACTCATAGTAGCGCCGCGCGCGATCGATATCGGGCTTCTCGACAAACGTATCTATCGGGAGCACGTCACCCGATCCGTCCATGGCCTTGATGTACCCGTATCCGGTCTCGGGATAGGTCGGTTTGATGCCGATGGTGACAAGACGGTCCCTCCCCGCTTGGGCGACCGCCTCGCGGAGGATGCGGGTGAATTCATCGGTGTTTCGTATATGGTGGTCGGCTGGGAGCGATACCATGATTGAATCGTCAAAGATGCTGTCAAGATAGATCGCCGCGTAAAGAAGTGCGACGGCCGTGTTTCGGGGTCTCGGCTCAGACAGGATTGTTCCCGGCATGCCGACTTTGTCCAGTTCATCCATAGAGAGGCCTTCATATTTTTTTGAGGTGACGATGACAATACGCTCCGGCGCGATCGGGAGCATTCGCTTGATGGTCTCCTCAAGCAGCGTCCCCCTGCCGGACAGGTTGTGGAACTGCTTCGGTTTTGATTCACGGGAAAGCGGCCAGAGGCGTGTGCCCGCCCCCCCGGCCAGAATGACGGGTATTACGTTCATCTCGTTTCCGTAGTATAGTATTTATTTACTGTGTGTCATGAATATGACTTTCTATCGGATATATATGTCAAGAATTATTCATACCGGCATCGTTGGCAAGGCGAGAAGGAGCGGCACCATATTATGAATCTCCCGGTGTATATTTTGAGATGATTTCTAATACTTTATGACGATAAATCTATCATAAGCCGGTATCCGGACCCTTTTTTTATTGCAATTACGGATAATGAAATGGTATGGTATACACGGCGGGGAATTGCGTGTCAGAGCATATTTCGGTTATCAGGAAAAGATTGTGGCCGAAGAGAAAAGCTTTTTACAGAACATCAAGCTTGAGATAAGCAGAAGCTTCAAGCTCGTCCCCTACGAGCGGCTGGCTTTTCATAAGATAATTGGCATTCTGAAATCGGATGTGGGACTGAGCATCCTCATCAAGGAACTCGAGCGGGGTCCCGACATCAGGCAGAGCGCTCTGCTTGCGCTTGCTTCTTTCAATCATCCGGAGGCTCTCTCCACCCTCCTGGCATATCTCACAAAGAACATTACCGACGACGAACGGCTTGTGATCCTCGACCACGTCAAGCGCACCGGCAGCGCGGCTGACATCAAAGCCGTCATTGGTTTTATTCAGCATTACCAGGAGAAGCAGGGCTCTCTGGAGGTGACGACCAGGGCCTATGAAGTCCTCGGCATTATCGGCGTGGAGTCGGAAGAGGTGCTGAAGTTCGTTGTCTCGAAAATAAATGAGGAACGCCTTGATCCCCTGGTCAGGGCCCTGGCAATAGAATCGCTGTCGTCGTTCAAGTCGATATCCGTATTCGAAAATCTTCTCAAGAAGGGAGAAGACGCTTTCTGCTTCGGGGCATACAAGGCGATCTATAAACTTTCCATTGAGCTTGCCGAGAAGGCGCGTCAGATGAAGAGCGAGGACGACCGCCTCTACACCTACTCGCCGGATACCGAAGATAAGATTGTCCTGGAAATCAGGGTGCTTCTCGGGAAGATGGCCCATGATTTTGACTCATATTCCAATCGGACAAAAATCGCCTTTATCTGCGCGATGATAGCGTGCAATCACCGTGAATACCTGATCTATACCATGAAGGCGCTTACGTCGAGCGACGTCGATCTGGTCAGCATGGTGCTCTATTCTCTCTATCAGAACGTCGGTCGGCTGCGGGATCCGGACAAACTCTTCAGGAGCCTGATCGCCATATCCACGGAGGTGGGCCGATTCAACGAAATGATCGTCGACATTTTTGTGAAATTTTTCAGCATGCCGGTGGACAGCAGGTCCTTTAATTTATTAAAAGATAAACTCTACAGCTATATCGTGGTGACGCTGGAAACATATTTTGAAACATACCGGAAGGAATTCATGATAACCGACGTTATCGAGAAGGGGCTTCCGGAGAGTTTTCAGCGGATCAGGAGATTTTTACTGAACAACTGCACGCCGGAGCTGAAGAAGGGAATCATCACCTTCCTCACGCAGGAGGAGCCGTCCATGGTGAAACATGTGATGACCGATCTATCAAGGCGCATCACATACATTGAAGGCTCGGGAATCGACGACATGAAGCTCCTGGTCGAGGTCCTTCTGGATAAGGACCGGAAGTCCCGGGAGAATTCGGCGGCACGCCTCGAGGACCTGAATTTTGAAAAGCTGTATCTGCGGAACCGCATCGTCAGGTTGTGCCGGATTATAGGGATTCTCCATATCGACGAGGCGGCATCTGCTCTTGTAAACGTATTTAATTATCTCAAAAAATATCCGGACAAGGAAATACTTGACGCCACGGTGCTCACGCTTTCCATCCTCAATTATTCGTACATGCTCGGAGAGATCGAAGTGATGATCACGACCGGCAGCGATGACGACAGGAAAAACGCACTGAGCCTCCTTTCCCTGTTCACCGAGCAGCGGTCCCTCAATATGATTCTCGAGCTCCTCAAGAATCGCCTCGGCGAGGACTCCTCCATAGTTTCATCCGCGCTCGGGATCCTCCTCGAACGCGATATCATGGGAAACATCACGGCGAGCCAGATTTTCAAGGGGATCGTAGCGAACAACCCGAGCCCGGCGATACGGAGCCTGGCGGTGCTGGGGCTCGGCCAGTGCGGATTCGATTCCGATATCGATTATCTGAACGACCTGTTCTATCGTATGGGCGCGGACGATCAAAAGGACGTGGTGGTGCGTGCCATGGCGAATATCACCGCCAACAGCACGAGCTATAACAAGCGCCAGCTGATCCGCTATCTGCAGGAGTATTTAAAAGATCCCGGAATCAAGGTGAGAATATATTCCTGCCTTCTTCTCGCGCAGATGGGAAACAGAGAGGCGATGCGGTCCATTCGCGACATGCTCATTATAAAGAACAAGAACATACAGCGGGATATTCTCACCATTCTTGGCGGCAAGACCTCCGTCGAGTTTTCATTTTTTCTCCTCTCGCTGCTTAAAGAGGAATACGGGATTTCCAACGACATCATTCCGGCGATCAACAGGCTCCCCCGTGATGAAATGAAGGAGATTGACGCGTTCATAGTAAATATCTTCCGGAAATACGAGGCGCCGGTCCTGGAAGGAATCCAGGCGCACCCGTCGGATGCCGGCATCATATCAATCGAGGGCCTTAAAAAAGAACGGATGACGATCATGAATGTTGTTATTCCCGTTCACGACGGTAAGCCTGAGAGGAGCGGGATCCCGGTGCTGATCAATCTGAACCTCTGGCTCAAGTCCCGCATCGCGGCGGTGATCCAGGATCACGGCGGCTCAATAACAAGAATGTCAAATGAGAATGTTGTTTCGTATTTCCCCGATACTCGTGCGGCCGCGGAAACCGCCATCGAAATTGGAAGAAACGTCGTGGCGTACAATGATATGCAGATACCCGAGCATAATATCAACGTATATATACAGCTTCTCACCGAGACTGTAAAGATCATAAATGATGAGATAATTTTGTTCCCGGTCCACATGGCCGGGTCGTTCGGCAACATGCCGGTCGTTAACAAGGTTGTCATTGACCAGGCCACCATGGAATTGCTGACGAGCAAATTCAGCATCCGCGAAATTCCGGAGCTGACATTATCGATGAACGGATTTGCTGCCCGCTACTTTGAGCTTGTCAGCCCGATAAATTTCACCGAGATGTCGGATCAGATTGTCAGTAACATGCGGGAGGAGGAGGAGAAGCGTGAGCAGGCGCAGCAGCAGCTTGAGGCCGAAATGAAAAAGCTCAAGCGGGGGAGCCGCGCCGCTTCTTCAGCCGCCATCGCGCGGGGCCTTGACGACCTCGCGCAGCAGCTCCAGAACCAGCTCGACGAAATTGACCGGTATGTGGAGAAACGCTCTACCGACCGCGAGCTCATCAAGAATGTCCGTAAAATGCTGAACAACGTGCATAACATGTATAAGGTCGAGATATCGAGGCTGATCATCGACTGACATCGTATTCGCTCCTGTAAAACCTTCTTGCGGTTATCTGTCAATAAACCGGCTGGTAAGGTCGAGCTTGTGCTCGATGAGTGAGACCGAGTTGGTGAGAAAAAACCTGTCGCTTCTGTGCTCGAGCAATATCGCGTAATGTCTGGCCGCCGTCTTGTAATCCTGCAGCTTGAATGCCGATTCGGCGTAATAGTAATGGTATGCCTTGTCATAGTCTTCTCGCGTGTCGATCGATTTCAGCATCACCAGCGCCTTGTAATATTCCCCCTCGCGGAAGTAAATCTTTGCTCTGCCCAACAGGCCGTTGTTGAATTGATGGTTGATTCTGAGGCACTGGTCGTAGTATTTCTTGGCGAGCTGGACCCTGTTTCGGTTGAAGAAAAGGTCCCCGATGAGGACATAGGTGTTGAGCTCGTTATGGTTCCTTCTGAGAGCTTCCCGGTAACTGTCGATCGCCTCGTTGTCGCGATACCAGAACTGGTAGATGGAGCCGATCTGGAGGTAGGTGCCGGAATATTCAGGGACAATGGCCTGCGCCTTTTGAAAGTGGAGCAGGGCTTTTTTCATCTGGTTCATGTGAAGGCAGCAGATCCCTAGGTTGTAGCGGAAGGGAAAGAAGAGAGCGGCGTTTTTTAATACACCGTTGAGAAGGCCCGCGGCACCGGTGAAGTTGCCGTTCTCCATCTTCGCAGCGGCAGCGTTGTTCGCGCGTGCGAGGTCGCTCTCTCCGGTGCAGTAGACGATATCGTTTTTGAAATAGATTCTGTCCTTGGGCCGCGCGTCATCCGGGTTTTTTTTGCCAGGTGGAGGAGGTATTGTACGCGCCAGAAATCCACGGTCATCGAGGTCTGGGCACCTGCCGGGTACGCTCCGGAAAGAAGGGCGATGGAAATGAGTTGTATGATAAAAGTTTGCTGTTTCATCCCGGCACCCGGAATTAAAAGAGATGGCAGGCGACCCGCGTCTTTGCCACGGTTTTCATCCCCGGGTATTCTTTTCTGCAGATGTCCATAACGTGAGGACACCGTGGATGAAAGTGACACCCGGAGGGCGGATTTTCCCGGGAGGGTATCTCGCCGGCTATGACGCCGAAGCCGTGCTTAACCGGCCTGGTGCCGGGGATCGACTTCATGAGGCTCCGGGTATAGGGATGCAGCGGCCGTGCGTACAGGTTCTTCTTGGGGCTCTCCTCGACGATCCTGCCGAGGTACATGACTACGATGCGGTCGCTCATGTGCTCCACGACCGCGAGATCATGGGAAACGAATAAATAGGTGAGCCCCATTTTCTTTTGGAGGTCGCGGAGCAGGTTCAGTATCTGCCCCTGTATAGACATGTCGAGGGCCGAAACCGGCTCGTCAAGTATGATGAACCGGGGATTCAGGGCGAGCGCACGGGCGATGCCGATCCGCTGGCGCTGACCGCCGCTGAATTCATGGGGATAGCGGTCGCGGTGGGTTTTTTCAAGCCCAACCAGGCTGATGATCTCTTCAAATGCATTGTTGATCTCAGCGCGCGTCATGCCGGTGTGTACCCGGAGAGGCTCGGATATGATCTTTTCGACGGTCATCCGCGGGTTGAGGGAGCTGTAGGGGTCCTGGAAAACGATCTGCATATTTTTTCGGAAGGCGCGCAGGTCACGACGCTGGAGTTCGTGAACCCTGGTGCCGCCGATGATAATTTCTCCCGCATCCGGCTCGATGAGGCGGAGGATGGAACGGGCCGCCGTGGTTTTGCCGCTCCCGCTTTCTCCCACCATCCCCAGGGTCTGGCCCTCGGGAATGGTGAAGGAAATGGAATCCACTGCCCTGACGGTGCCCGGCCGTTCGAACAGACCGGCCTTGCGGGTGGTGTAGAATTTAGCCAGGCCTGCTATTGTGACCATTTCAGCAGGCGATGTTCTATTTTTTCTTAAGCTCATAATTGCATGGCCCCCAACGGTACTTCTCGCCAGGCATGAGAATCGCCGGAATCGATCCGTTAACGGCTCCCATCAATACGTGCGCAGATGATTATCGATGGTGTAAATGGTTGTGTCAACAGCAAAACAGTCTCCTGGTAATTAAATAAAGCTGAAAGAGGCGGGTTCCGGGAGTTAGGCACCGGACAGGCGCCGGCGGGAAGCAAGTTTTTTAATTGATTTTTTAATGCATGAAATATTTATATCAAAAAGATCAACCGTGTCAGGATTAGAGATGGACATATACAAGATAAACGTTGCGTCAGGGGTCCTCTGATGGAAAATTTTACCATAATCTCCTACCCCGGGACAAGGAACGAACTGCTCCTCTCTCTCACGGAATCACGCTCCAGGTATATGCTTCCCATAGGCGGAAGGTTCAGGGTGGTTGATTTCACCCTCAGAAATTCATTTATATCCGGCGCCCGCTCTACCATCATATACAGTAATCTCGATGACGATCTTGAGCGGTACGTTGACCGCTACGGGCCATTCGGCGACATGAAATTCCCGCCGATCAAGGTCGTCACGCGTGAATATTCCGATATATCCGTCTGCTATAATTTGATACTGGAAAGCAACACGGAATACTATCTCATTTACAACGGCGACAATCCTTCGATGATAGATTTTAAAAAAATCATCAAGCGATATAAATCCAAAAAAACCGGCGCCGTGCTGTTCAGACTGAACCTGGACGGCAGGCCAACAATGGCCTACACGGTGCTGGTCTCGGACCAGAAGACGCTCCTGAAAGTTATCAGGGCGGCAATCAAGGACGGCAGGAGCGCGCCCAACCTGTTCGAGATGATCATCAATATCCTGATTAATACCGGGATAACCAAGAGCAGTTTTGACGCCTATTACTGGCCGATCAAGAATGTACCCGAGTATTACGCGATCAACCGGGAAATCATCTGGAACCCGGAGATATCCAGTTTGCTATACCAGGATCATGTGATCAAGAGCCAGATTGCCGCCGGCGGAGTCGCCCATGTGGGACGACACGGTAAGATCCTCGGCTCTTTTATATCGGATTTCTGCACTATCGACGGCTCCGTTGAGAATTCAATAATTTACCCTGGCGTCCAGGTCGGCAGCAATGCGGTTGTGAAGGATTCCATCATTCTTCCATACAACAGGGTGGGCGCTGGAGCGAGGATCATTCGCTCGATAATCGATGAACGCACCGACCTGGACCCGGAATCAACATATCTGAACATCGGCGCGTCATGCCGCATCGGCTCGGGAGAAGAATTTATCAAGAACACCGATTATCCCAGATCTCTTTTTTCCAGCATCACTCTGGTCGGGAAGGATTGCCGCATCGCGGAAGGTGCCCGTATCGGCGGCGGATGTTACGTGGCTTCGGGCATGGGTGAGGAATTCACGGGATCGAAAAAATTCCTGTACGACGGAACCTCGCTTGTCAGGGTGGTGCCGGAAGGCGCGTGAGCACTGTTCGCTGATGCCCGGCATGACTCCCCCCTGCAGAAATAATTGACATTTTGTTCAATAGCGGTTATCCTGTATCTGAACAGGATTTATGTGACATAGTGTCTTTTTATGCAGAGCGAGGTGTCCCGTGAAAAAAATAATTGTTGCTGCCTTCGTCATTGCGGTATGTTCAATCGTTACCCAGGCCTGCACGCGTGATCGCGGCTGGTACGGTTATAACTATGATCGGGACGGTGGTCTTCGGGTCCTGTGGGACCGGCATGACTGCACCGGCACTTCCCCTCGTTATTCCCTGATTCATCCAAGGGAATACTTTAATATCCAGGAATTCAGGCGGGGACGCGACAACCTGTATGGCGACCGCCGCGACTGGCGTGACGAGGACTACAGTAATTTTTACGGACAGGACTGTTACTATAGCCGGCAGGAAAAGCACGCGAAATCCAAATACCGGTCAGGTTCACGCACCCGGGATATTGATTCGGAGAGCGTTATTTCCGAGAGGTATGCCCCGCCCCCGCCTGCCCAGCCAGACCCGGAATATGATCAATAGCGCTTCCGTGCGATTGTTGATTGCACCACCGATATTTATTGGTTGATAAATCGGCCCTGCTGTTCGATTATTTATATGTGGTAATAGATAAATCGTCCCGGAGAATCGCCATGGTTCGGTGCATTGTCATAACGGTCGCCCTTTTCCTTCACCCTGCTCTCTGCGCCTATGCCGAACTGGCGGTCCTCCCATATAAGATAGAAAACCCTTCGTCTGATTTCCCGGAATCCGCCGGCGGGGAGTACTCCCGCCTCCTGTCAGTGGCAGCGCTGCTCGCCAAGGAAAATTTCGAGGTGACATCGCCACGGGAAATCGACGTCGATCTGGAGAGGATGAAGCTATCGCCCCAGAAAGTGATCACCGGGGAAGATCTGGACCTTCTGGGAAAGAGCCGCCGGATAGACCATTTTCTCGTTGGAAGCCTCCGGCGCGTGGGCGGGGAATACCGTTCCGAGAGCGTGCTCTATTCGGTAAGGGAGCGTAAGATAGTGGCCAGGGCCCGGGTCAAAAGCGACAATCTCTTCACACTGGCGGAGAAGGAGGTCGGCGAGGCCCTGGTTCCATTCCGGAACAGGTCACCTGTTGCCGGCGGGGGGACATCCGGGGACATGGACATCCTCTTTCTCATAGATCTTTCGTATGCGATGAATCGGGATTGGGCCGCGGTCAGGCAAGCGATTGAGGCCCTGTCGGCTGAGCTTATCGATTCCCGGCGGCTTGATACCAGGGTATACATCGTTCCTTTTTCCGATCGGGAGGACAATCCATCCGCTTCAGTCTCAACCAATTCGATTTCCGCAATCCGGGGCGAGCTCAACAGGCTTAAACCTGCCGGCAGCGCGAGTGCGGAGAATTTTCTGAAATCGCTTAAATATTCCATCAGCAGCATCAGGTGGCGGCAGTCAGCGCGCAAGGCGATGGTCGTCATATCAAATTCGAACGTGAGAGCAAAAGGCGTGGAGCAGTACGCACTCGCGGCGCGGAAAAAGAGGATCGCGATCAACGCCCTGTCCCTGGGAGGAATCCCGGGGGAAGCGAGCGAAGCTCTGAACAGGCTTGCTGTCAGCGGCGGCGGATTGCACGCGCATGCCTCATACCACCAGAGGATCTACAACGCCTCAGGCGAACCGGTTGACCTCTACATGGAGAACGGGAGGCTCTTCAAGTCGCGCTTCCATGAACGCGGATGGAAAAAGGGACTCTACGAGTCCGCAGGCACTACCGGTCCTCGCGCGAAGCCGCGCTCATTCATTGAAGAGATATTCTGCGACGAGAAGAAAGCCCCGGCAACGCCATACGCAATGCCTCGGGATTATACGCGAGCCGCCATGGAACGGATCATTAACCAGGATGAGCTGGAAAGCAATATCGAAACGCTGCTCGCCGGGGTTTCGGACGCCGGCTCGAAGCGGGAGAGTGCCGGCCGCGTTCCCGAGGGAAGGGCGCTCATCACGGACGGAAAAGTATCGTTCTGGGTCGCCGTTCCGGACCCGGATTTCATGGCGTTTTTGGAGGGGATGGAACAATCGGGCATTATGGCCCCGCTCGGCGTTACCGTTAAAAAAGACGTCGTATCTGCCTACGGCATCACCCTTGTCCCGGTTCTCAAGGGGCTCACGTCCGATTATATTCCGAAGTGCTGTGCCGCTGAGCTTGGTGATATCGTCAGGAGAAGCGACTATTATCGGACACGGGGACTGTTCTATCCGCCGGTCTGGTTCGTCAATGTCAGGGTCGCCTCAGCAGAGAAGTTCAGGGGCAAAAAGGACATCAGGAACGACTGAATGCTTTCATCCGGCCCGCGCTGCCGTCACAAGACTTTTGTGGATTCGTATTTGCCCTTCAGCCGCTCGTGGAACTCATTGAATCTGGATTGATCTGTGAGCTCAAACCGTTCGAGAATGCTCTCCTCGATGTAAAAGAAGCTGTACCGCCGGTCCTCAATGCCCGCCATCATGTTGGCAAGATAGATCGTGTAGACCACATCCCGGTATTTTTCGCTGCAGTTAAAGGGCGAGTGATGGTGGCGTATCGCCTCGACAAGATATTCGGGGAAGTTCCACCGCTCAGCGATCAACGAACCGATGGTCGAGTGGCTGATGCCGATCGATATCTCCTCCATAGTGGTGGTCGTGATTTTCCTGTTTTTAACGATGCCCGCAATTTTTTTCACCAGCTTTTTATCCGTGGCGAGGAGGATAATTTTACCCAGGTCGTGCAGGAGCCCGGCCATATAGACGTTTTCAATAATCGCGGACTCGCGGAAAGACATGGCGATGTTCCAGGCGTAAAAGGCGACCCGATTGCAGTGCTCCCAGATCATCTCGAAGCTGCTGTACCGCTCGTTCAGGATGCGCCGCGCGTTGCTGGCAACCAGTATGCCGTCCAGGTTTTTCAGGCCGATGATCACGACGGCCGTTTTGATGTCTTCAATCCGTGTCCCGGGCGCAAAGCCCGCCGAGTTTGAAAGCTTTATGACGTCGGCGCTCAACGCCGGGTCGAGCTTCAGCCTTTTCACGATCATATCGATTGAGGATTTGGGATCATGGCAGAGACGCTGGAGCTGCACGATATTTTCGGGGAAGGTCGGTATTCCCTCAATTTCTTTCAGAATATGGAGTTTGACCTTGGTCGTGATCTCGCCCGGCTTGAGCACGGCCGGGATATCGAGCGTCGTCTGGGTCGTCTTGGCGAGCTTTTCGATTTTGTAGTTGCGGGGATTAATGCCCATGTTCTTCATAAGCAATATGGTGAGGACAATCCCGAGGCCGGCACCCTCGGTGTCGTCCTCGATTTCGGCGTAGGCTTCGGAAAAGTCATTGTACTTGATCGCTTTCCCGATCCTGAAATTGATACGCTCGAGCTCGACGGGAAGGATTGGCGCGTTGTTGATGACGGCGATCTGTATCGATTGCTTGCTGTATATGAAGTGAATCTGGACATACAGGTCGCTCCGCCTCAGGTCCGACTCGATGGAATCGAAATCCCCGACTATTTCCTTTTTGAACTTGTTCATGCCTTTCTGATACTGGTACTCATCGGTAATGTCGAGATCAGATTTGATAAAAAACGTCCGCTTCGCGTTAGCCTTGAGAGCGTTGATGATAATTTCGCGCAGTATGGTGACGACTGAGTTCAGAAGGTATATCTGGTCATTTTTTGACAGCACCCGGGCGAGGATGCTGTTGAGGACCATAAGGACTTTTTCATTGACGTATTTGAACGACAGCCTGAGCGGTTCACCGTTCTCAATTTTTTTTGAAATGATTTTTCTGTTGGTAATGTCGTCCATTATGGGCGGATTACTGTCGTTCAATTATTTATGTTTTTATGATTCAGGCGCGCCTGTCTCATATATTTACGTCTAAATTTCAATAGTCAAGCAATTAATCCGTCGGGCCGGCGCCCGATTCTATTCTCGCAAGGATTTCCCTGGACGTATCGATTAATTGTTGCCGCTCGTTCATCTCGGGATTGTCGAGAACAAGTTCAAGGAGTTCGTTAAGAATTTTCCCGATTATCGGGCCCGGTTTAAGTCCGAATTCGTCCATGATGACGTTCCCGTTAATATCCAGGTCCTTCACCGAGAAGGCGTTTTCTTCCTCGATTACCTGCTCAATCCGCTTTTTCAGGCGCTCGATGGGGGCGGGCAGGCCCTTGCGGGCTCCGTTTCCTTTGCGGTCTGCCATTCGGAGGGTGAACAGATTTTCAATATTGTCAAGGCCGACCTTGCGGATAAATCGGCGAACGGCACCGTCAGTCCACTCGTCCGTGTAATGGAACATGTGGTTCAGTATCAGGTTGGTGACGACATCTATCTGCTCGTTTGAGAACTTCAGGCGCTTCATGATTTTTCTGGCTATCTTGGCACCGATCACCTCGTGATTGTAAAAGGTGAAATCCCCGCCGGTGCCCGGCTGACGCGTCGGAACCTTGCCGATATCATGCAGGAGGGCGGCCAGGCGTATCTCCATCCGGTCTTTCGGCGCTGCGTCGCAGGAGTATATGCTGTGAAAATACACATCATAGATGTGGTACCTGTTCTGGGAGACGTCGTGGCACTCCGCCAGCTCCGGGAGAAAGAGCTCCAGCAGACCGGTAGTCCGGAGGTACTCGATGCCGATCGAAGGCTTCTCGGATTCGAGTATTTTTATGAATTCGTCGCGTATCCGCTCCATGGAAACTTTCCTGGCGGCGTCCAGGGTTCCCGACATCGCGTTGAGCGTGGATTTTTCGATCTCGAAATTAAGCTTCGCAGCGAACCTGCATGCCCGTATGGGACGGAGTCCGTCCTCGGTAAACCGCGAGACCGGATCGCCGATGGTCCGGATGATGCCCCGTTCGATGTCGCGCTTGCCGCTGACATGGTCAATGATCTCGCCGGTGACGGGATCGTATGCCAGCCCGTTGATGGTGAAGTCTCTCCTCTCGACGTCGGTCCTGAGATCATTTGAAAAAGAAATCGTCTCCGGGTGGCGGCCGTCGATGTACTTGCCGTCGGAACGGTATGTCGTTATCTCGAACTGCCAGTCGCCTGACAGGACCGATACCGTGCCGTGTTTGATGCCGGTTGGGATAGTCTTGCGGAAGAGTTTCATGATTTCTTCGGGCCGCGCGTCGGTGGCGAAATCGTAATCATATATCTCGTTACCCAGGATCAGATCGCGCACCGACCCTCCGATCAGGTAACACTCGTACCCGCGGTCGCGAAATCTTTTCACGATCCCCATGATCGCGTCCCGGACATTTTCGGGAATGGTGATGGTGGAGTTAATCTTTCGCATGGAAAGGGCTATACCGCTCATGATAAGATATTGAGACAATCGGCCTGTCGCCCGGCATTGTGCATTGGCTCGCGCGATATGCTGTGTCGAATAAAACTCGTCCTATGGTTCAATTAATTAAGAGGTACGGTATTAGTCAATGGATTTTTACGGCATGGAAAGGGCAATGTCAATGATAAATACGATGCGGAGGGAACGGGAGAGGTTCTTGACCGGTGGCGGCCTGCAATTGCGGTCATGCCGTACCTGCCTAAGGCGGTTCAGCGTATCTCCGTTCCCTCGAAGGGACGGACGGTCACCGGGGCGGACAGATCGGACTCGTGGTTGTAGTCGGTGTCCGGCTTGTAAGAGTCATAGGCCGCCACGGCGAAATAATAGAGGACCGTGCTCTGCAAAAACGGAAACGAAAGTTTCTCCTTCCTGTCGTGCGGCCTGTTTTCATCTATTATGTCGTTGGTTATTGTCACGCTGATGGAGGTCCCCGAAGCTGTGGCGTTGGTTATCCTAACGCCGTTGATCGTGGATAGTACGCCGTCATATCTGCCCGGATAGGTGCCGTAGTAGATTCGGTAGCCGAGAATGTCGTGGTCCACGTTTTTCTTCCAGGTGAGAACTATTGAACGGGAGCCGGCAGCCGTGGCCTCGAGGAATTGCGGCGGCGCCGGCGGAAGGTCGAGCCGGTAGTCCATCTCGATGCCGGAAAGACGGGGAGCCAGCTTCCCGTCGGGGGAGGCGACCAGGTGGGCCCGCCACTGGCAGTACTTTCCGCGCAGGTACGAGCCGTCGCTGTTTTTCATCAGGAATATTTTTTTCTGATTGTTGGCGATCCGGTACCAGTCGGGGGCGGTGTCGTTTTCTTTGAAACGGCTGTCGGAGATCCTGAACTCCATCCAGATGAAGGTATCGGGTTCAAGAATCTCCTTCCACCTGAATTCCTGCGCCATGGTGCCGGTGCCCGGCAGGCTGTATACCGGGCTGGTGACGACTCCCTCGACGTTGTACGGAATGCGCCCGATCCTTCCTGCAGCATGATAGTTCCGGTACGCCAGCTCGGTGATTTTTTCCAGGTCCTCGAAATGACGGTATGATATCCTGAATTCGTCCAGGAGGCCCGCGTAGTTTTTACCCATGGAGGCTCCGGGCGAGTCCAGGCACCGGAGTGTTCCGTCGGCCTCCCGGTATCCGAATGAGGGGGCGTATACGCCGTTGAAAGCCTCTCCGCTCTCGGTGACGTATATCACTTCATCTTCTTCTCCGTCGATAAGTTTCGCAAGCTTTCCGCTGATGCGGTCGAAGCTCAGGCTGAAATGATGCCATTTCATCTTCGTGAGAAGCCGCCCGCGTTTAAGAACCACGTCATACTTTTTACGAGCCGGCCGGTCAAAGATGCCGTACAGGCCGGCCACGATCCTGCCGTTCATGATCGTGATTTCAATCCCGCGCTTTGTGCCGGAAAAATATCCGACCCGGGAAAAGAGTACGCTGCCATCGCGAAGTTCATACGGCATACATCTGAATTCAATGGTAAAGGAACCCAGGTCGCCGCAAGTGCCGAGCCATGCGCCCCTCACAGTCTGAATGGATACACCGTGCTCTTTTTTATAGAATTGGGCGCAGCCTTTTCCGAGCGATCCTTTCCCGGTCACAAAATCATAGTCGCTCCGGGCGATCCGGTAATGGCGGGTATCGTCGCGGGCAAGCCGGGATGAGGGGGTGTTAAATGAGAGCACGATATCGGTGACCAGCGGGTCGCTTGTTTTTCTGTATGAAAGGTCTTTTATCGTATAGACTTTTTCTCCATTAGCGCCGCTCTGAATGACCGCATTGAAGAGGTTTTTTTTCCCCGCGGCCGGGAAGACCATCGTGCCGCTGGCGTCAGGCCGCGGCGACAGAATAGCCGCGCTGAGAACGAGGAGCAGTGCTAATCGAGCTATCATCTTGCGCATGTCATTTCCACCCGGTATGGTTACTATGGACAGCGGCGTTTCAGCCATTGCCCGGACTCACGTTCGGCCACCTTCCAGACGATGAATTTTATCGATACGGCGCTGGTGCCGTCCGCCCTCGAACGATGTGTTGAGCCAGCGATCGATTATGTTGAAGGCAAGCTCTTCTCCGAGCACCCGTGCGCCGAGAGCCAGGACGTTAGCGTTGTTGTGACGCTTCGCCATCTCTGCCATGAACTCGTTGCAGCACAACGCAGCCCTGATGCCGGACATCTTGTTGGCCGCCATTGACGCGCCAATTCCGGTACCGCAGATGACGATTGCGTATTCCAGCTCTCCATTCTGAATTTTTGCACATGCCTTCGAGATATAGTCCGGATAATCGCACGACTCCTCGCTGTAGGCCCCGACGTCGTCAAATTCAATTTTTGAAAAACTGCGTTTGACCGCTTCCTTTAACAAGAATCCGCCATGGTCTGAAGCTATTCCAATTTTCACGTTCTCCCTCGGCACTGATCAGGATGTACTTACTTATGTGACATATCCCTGTAATTTTATCAATTACATTTCAATATTTATTGCCAAAAATAGAAACTGCTCTGTTTAGCGCACGTCAAGCGGGCTTTTTCTTGACAGCGGTACGGATACGTGTACTCTATATAAAAAATGGATTGTAACAGGTCTTTAAAGCGCTACTATGCAGAATGACAAGAGTATATACCGTGTGGAAACAGAGGCCTCGTATCTTGGTGACATTGTCCTGAACAGCAGGAATATCTCCCTGGATGAACTATATGAGCGCGTTGAGATGGAGCATGGACGCCGTCTCGCGAAACTGTTTTATTATGAATGGGAACTCGTGACGCTCAGGGAAGAAGTCATCGGTCAGGAGCGAGAGCACGGCCGTGCGTTGGCGCTCCTGTTTGAAAACGAATCGCAGAAAATGCAGCTCCAGGAGTTGAACAGGCGACTCAGCGAGGCGGCCGTCATTCACGAGAAGGACCTGAAGATGGCCGAAAACGTCCAGCGCAGTCTTCTCATCGATTCTCCCCCGGCAACAGTGAATTACGAAATCGCCTATCACTACGAGCCCTACTCCTCGGTCTCCGGTGATTTTTACGATTTTTATATCGATGAAAACAAAAACCTCACCGGCATGGCCCTGGTTGATGTTTCCGGGCACGGCATCGCATCCGGTCTCCTGACTGTTCTGACCAAGCCGATATTTTTCAGGACCTTTCAGAAATACAGTGATCAGCCGATTGAGAAGATAGTCGAGTACACGAATACGAATCTTATTTACCAGATCAGGGCTTCGGAGTATTATCTCACCGCGATCATTCTCCGTTTCGTCGGGGATACCGTTGAATATGTTAACGCGGCCCATCCCGATGTTCTGGTCAGGAAGGCTGCAACCGGGCGCTGTTTCCCGATAAAACCGGAGGAGAAACCGGCACAGGGAGCGGTTCTCGGCGTTGAAGCAATGAATTATACCTACGAGCCGTTGAAATTCACACTGCAGAAGGATGATGTTATACTGTTATACACCGACTGCCTCAGTGAAACCAAAAATCTACGGGGAGCTGAATACGGGCAGGAGAGGGTGGTTGAGCTCGTGGAACGGTGTCCGGTAAATGCGAAGGCGTCAGAAATACTTGAGCAAGTACTTTCTGATTTCAGGCTCTATACAGGGAATAAAAAACTCATGGATGACCTGAGCATCATAGTGCTGAAGAAGAAGTAAACCGCATTTTATTCATAACTTATCCATAAGTTATCAACAATCAGCGGCATGGACGGTCAGGAATAATATCAACGGATAATTTTTTATCCGTTTTTTCGGGAGGAGAATCGGCTTCGACGGGGCTGTAGCCTTCGTCGCGCATAACCCCTTATTTTTTCAATGCATATTTTTATGTCCCCTGAGATTTGCGATCATGAAAATGATGAGACATAATTTTTTTTTACAATGAAATTTTTTTTATCAACAGTCTATTTTTTATAATTATGTGGATATTGTGGATAACTTTGTGGATAAAAGGATAAAAAATCGGGGCATCGTTTTTTTATTGCATATTTTGGCATTATTTTTAGCTTCAAATCATTGAGTTTCGTTAGTGTAATATAATGGTCAGTTAGTAAAATAACTCGGCATACAATACCCGTGAATATTAAACGGAAAATTGAGAGGCAAATATGGAATATACGTTTTATAAGGTTGAAAAGAAAGAGTCCATTGCATGGGTGTATCTGAACAGATCTGAAAAAAAGAACGCAATGAACGCGCCTGCCTGGAAAGAGTTGATACCAATCATGCAGGATCTTGACGGCGATGGGAATATACGTGTCATCATCATCGCGGGAAAGGGAACAATGTTCTGCGCCGGCATCGACCTGATGGGAATGATATCCGAGCTTCCTGAGCTTCTCGAAAAAGAGCAGAAGGGAGGGACCAAGCTGAGCCTCTATCAGAAAATACTTGGGATGCAGGACGGCCTTTCCTGCATCGAGTGGTGCAGCAAGCCGGTCATTGCGGCGGTCCACGGCAAGTGTATCGGCGCCGGTCTGGACATGATCACGGCCTGCGATATCAGGCTCTGTTCTGAGGACGCGGAATTTTCGCTCCGGGAAGCGGCGGTCGGGATCACCGCTGATATGGGGGTCCTCCAGCGGATATCGAATATCTGCGGCCAGGGTATTGCGCGCGAGCTTGCCTTCACCGCATGCGATATCAACGCGGCGCGGGCGAAGGAAATCCACCTTGTCAATCAGGTGTTTACGGACCATGATGAGCTCATGACGGGCGCGGAACGGTTCGCCATGGATATAGCCGCGAATTCGCCTCTTGCCGTAAGGGGCGCAAAAGCCGTGCTGAAGCAGATGTTCGCCAGCCGGGTCGGAGAAAGCCTGGTTTTCAACGCCGCCATGAGCGCCGTCGTCATACCGTCCAATGACCTCATGGAGGCTGTTGCCGCCTTCACACAGAAGAGGAAGCCGAATTTTACGGGATCCTGAGGTGCGGCCCGTCAGGGCCGGAAATCGGGTAAAAAATGTCTTGATAAATACCGATTAATGATACAGAATGCGATTGTTGTGCGAGTAAGTTATGAAGATTAAAATGAAGCAATATCACGGCAGGTTCCGCCTGAAATTCTTTGAGAATTATTATATTTTCCGGAAGAGGCTGGGTAAGTTGTGGGACCGTTTCGTCGAAAAGGGACATGAGAAGATGACCGTCATGTTCATCCCTCACAACGAGCGGAAGATATTCAATTTCCAGATTTCAAAATTCACCGTCACGTTTTTTATGCTGCTGTTCATGGTCGTCCTGGTTACCTCCTCATACGCGGTGATACGGCATGCCGCAGTCAAAAGGGAGGAGCAGCGCCTACTCATGACCTACGAGGATATCCGCTCGCATCTTCTGCGGTTTGAACAGCTCACCAATACCATCTCCGAGCAGGTGGAGGAAATGAAACCGGAGGTCGAGGAGCTGTACGAACTCACCGCCGGGTCGGAAGATGTGACCCGGATCTGGGACCTCGAGGATATGGATAGCAAGGATTTTGAGGAGCTGAGGAAGCTGCAGCATATTCTTCCGGAGGAAATTTACACAATCAAGGATCTCCAGAAAGACATATTGTGCACAACGAACACGATTAAAACCGTAAAGAATTTTGTCGATGTCCGGAGCAAGGTCGTGCGGGACACCCCGTCGATTGTTTCAAATCCCGGACACATTACCTCACTTTTCGGATGGCGCCGGTCGCCCTTCGGGCACGGCAGGGACTTCCATTCCGGCATCGATATAGCGGCGCCTCCGGGAACGCAGATCAGGGCGACGGCGCCGGGGACAGTCGTCTCCGCCGGATGGAGCGGCGGATACGGCTGGATGATACGCATCCAGCATAAATACGGTTTTGAGACGTTGTACGGGCACTGCCAGCGGGTTAACGTGAATGCCGGGCAAGTCGTCAGGAAGGGAGAGGTAGTCGGATTTGTCGGCCAGACGGGCAATGCGACCGGCAATCACTGCCACTACGAAATAAGACTTGGTAATATTCCTATCAATCCATATCCCTACATGAGCAGGATATGGTGATTATAACAATGTTTCCCTCTTTACCGTATGCTGAAACAGCTTCCTCTTTATATCAGGTTTGCGCTGATAACGGGCGCTCTCACGACGATTGTCATCGCCAATTCCAGAGAACAGGGTTTCAGGGAAAAGCTGCTCGACTATATTTACTTTAATTCACAGACAGAAGATATTAAACTCCTCACCATTGATCCCTCTAACGACTCATACCTCGATTATGAGTACGATTCCTTTTCCTACCGGTCGGGAGACTGGGAGGATTACGTCATTTCTTCACGCTACAGAAATCTCGGCGACAGGGATGAACGAATAACGGTGTACCGGGGCGATGATGTGGCCATACATACCTATGGCTCCCTGAACCTGGATCTCAATTATGGTAAATCAATATTCACCAAGAAGAGATACCAGGAGTATAACGAAGACAAAGCCCTTTCCCAGGTTATAAAAGAGGGATTTCGCCCGACCCAGGACCTGCAGCTGCATGTCGAGGGGAACATCGGGGACCGGATGACCGTTTACATAGACCATGACAGCCGGAAGAAGGATAACATCTATCAGATCAAGTATCGCGCGATCCGTGATGACGAGCTGATTCGCGAGCTGAACGCGGGGGATATCGACATCAATTTTCAGGGATCGAAGTACGCGGTATACGACAATAACACCGCGAAGGGTCTAGGCGTCGATCTTACGCTACAGAAAAACAAATTCACCTTCAAGGCTTTTGGAAGCGTGACAAAGGGAAATACGGAAGTTGAAACGTTCCACGGCAATTCCACGCCGGGAAATATGAAGCTCTCGGAATACCAGTATATACGGGGCGAATATTATCAGATCGAGCCGCTCATTCGTTACGATAACCGGCTTGTTCCTCCGTATCCTTCGGGCTATTCCCTGCAGGCGGTAAACCTGAACCCGTACGGGTTCGAGCTCTATATGGACGACCAGAATCCATACAATAACCAGAGCGCAATCCAGATTTCGACCGATCACGGCTATTACACGAGATTACGGTCGGGGGTTGATTATAAGATCAATTATACCACCGGACTTGTTCAATTTCTTGCGCCGGTCTCGGAGCGGGCGCGTATCTTCGCCGCCTACACCCTGCTGGGCGCGTCGACAGACCCGAACGTCCTCCACCCCGGAGATCCGGGTCATCCCGGCGGGAGCTTCGGCAACAAACTGGTCGTCTTTATAAAATACGGGTATTCCCTTGCCGACGCGCCGGTCCCGAGCCAGGATATATACGAGGTCCGATCGTTTTATTTTATTGGCGACCGATATATACTTCCGGGCAACTTCAACATCAGTTTTTTCCTCGAGAACGGCGTGATGAGCAGGCAGGATATCACGAGCCTGGGACATTATACTGTTGATTACAAGAACGGCATAATTCAGTTTGTATACCGGGAACCGTTCAAGCAGCTCCTCCTGGCAAACGGCACGGACCAGAAGATATACGTTGAGCGTCAGACGGCCAATGTCTATGATTACTCCCGCTACAAGATAAGAGTCGATTATTACAAGGAGGCACGTAGCTTTCAGCTCGCTCATATGAATATTATCCCCGACAGCGTCGTGGTCAAGGTCGACGGGAGAACCATCCCGGAATCTCTCTATACCATCGATTACACTGCCGGATACATCACATTTAAAAGCGGCACCAATCCACTCATCGGCCCCCGTACGATCATAGAAGTCCGCTACGAATATCTCCCCCTTTCTTCTCAGGAGCAGCAATTCATCGGGGGATTCAGAACCGAGTACGAATTCAGCCGCGATTTAAAGGTGGGAGGGAGCGTTCTCTATTCGCGATCGTCGGGCGAGGATTCGGTCCCCGTTGTCGGCAGCGAGCCGACCCAGACGGTATTTTTTGAAGGCGACGCGACTCTCCACTTGGACGGCCGTAGGCTCGCGCAGCTGGCTAACATGCTCACAAGGGAAAGGAGAAGAGAGCTGCCGATCGAGATCAACGGGTATGCGGAATTCGCAAAGAGTTACAAGAACGTGAACACCTTCGGGAAGGCCCTGGTGGACAATATGGAATCAACGGAGGACATGGTCTCACTTTCCCTCAACGAGCGTGACTGGATCCTCTCGTCGAGGCCGTCTTCCCTGCCGGTGGGATCAGTCCGCGGGATCCTGAATTACCTGTATTACCGGTCACTAGGAAGCCTGGGGACGCTCAACGGGATACTGTATCCGGCGGCCAAGGTCGATTATTCCATCAAGGCCGGGCCCTACAACGTGGCGACCGGGCACCTGCACAACTCGATCATGAGTCTTGTTTCCCAGAGGTCGCTGGTCATGGATTTCGGAAACAGTCCTCTCACCGGAACCGCTGATTTTGTTTCCATCGTGACGCGGCGTCTGTCGAAAGAGGCGGTGGACCTTTCCAGTATCCAGTATGTTGAAATTTCCTACCTTTATGACGGCCCTGAGGATACGAGCCTCAGCTTGGATCTCGGGCGGATCAACGAGGATTCAGACGGTAACGCCCGGATGAATACCGAGGACGTCAACGGAAACGGCGTGATTGATTCCGATCCCAATACGGGGTTTTCGGAAGATATTGGATACGCGTTCAACGAGGCCGGGCATCCCTCGACCAGGGTCGGAGGCGGCCCGGGGGTCAACAAAATAACAAGAGGCGACGGCGTCCTGAATTCCGAAGACCTTAACGAAAACGGAATTCTCGACATGACGGAAAGCGTTTATTCGTTTGACGGACAGTCGGTGACACTCGCCGCGTCCGAGAAGGGCTGGAAGCTTGCACGCATATACATCAACCATGCCACCCTGACGGAGTCGCAGATAAACATCCTCAAGGGGGTCGAATCGATCCGTCTCAACATTACGAGGACCGGAGCGGCCACCGGCATGTCAGGCCGGCTGTATATAGACGGCATCAGGTTCATCTCTTCAAAGTGGAGGGAGACCCGGCTGGACGCGGCGGCGGCAAGTCCGGATCAGCTTAAGGTGACTGCGATTAACAACATGGAAGACAGCGAGTACACGTTCGAGTCTTTTTCTATCTTAATGAAGGACATTTACAAATCCATGTATGCCGTTAAGAACGATGACGATCTCATGAAGGAACGGGAAACTGCGTTGAAAATGGAATACTCGGTCCCGGCCGGCTCGGCCAGCGTGTCGGCAACCAGGCGCTTCGCGAAACCGATGGATTTCAGCCACTACAAGACACTGACCGCCTGGGTGAATTTTCGCAGCTTCTCGTCCGGAGACCGGGTAGGCGTCATTATTGGATCGTCGGACACGGACTTCATCGTGTATAAGATGAACATGCAGTTTCCCCACGTATGGAGGGAGATGAAGATGAGGCTCCAGAGTAGCTCGGAAGGGTTGGTATTCCCGAGTTCTATCACCGGCCTTCCCGACATGAAGCGCATCACCTTCATAAAACTGCTGGTCTATTCAACCGCGCCGCCGAGCAACGGCGAGTTATGGGTGAATGAAATATACCTGGAAGAGCCGCAGGTTCTCGATGATTCCGCTCACTGGTATGAGGGAGAGATAAAAATTACAAAACCGATGTTCCGTACAAAGGGCGGGGTCCCTATATTGTCCGACGCGAGCGTCAAGTATATTCAAAAGGGGCACACGGCGAATTTCAGCACCATAGGCAAGCCTGACCAGGACATAGCGGAAGAATACAGGCAGGTGTTCTCGTCTTTTACCATCATGCCGAATTGGAACGCTAAAATCGATTACATTCGTGAAGATTCCGACACGGACAGCCTCAACGAGCTGGTCGAGGAGGCGCGGCGGGGAAAAACCAGGAAAAACAGCGTCATGGTCGCCACCGATTATTCCTCGACCATAAACGGGGTGCCGAGCATCAAGCTCATGTACAAGTACGAGGATTATAATAACAAGCTGGATGAAAGGATCACAAACTATCTTGTTGTACGGGAAAAGACTCAATATAATCATGCTCCCGTTATTTCATACCGGCAGTCCATAGACAGGTTCCTGTGGGGTAAACTGATGGCTGAGTTCTATATGGATATGCTCTTCAAAAGGGATGAAATCAAGCGCGAATCATTCGGTCTGGCGCTGAAGGATATCGTTAACACGATGTCCCTTCTCGAGATTGAGAAACGGCAGCGCACCGACGCGCGGTTCAATCTCGATTACACAAACCGCTACTTCTATATCCGTCCCGGCATTCAGGCGGCATCCGAAGAGGTGGTGACCTATATGGGGCAGTCGGAAGCCAACAGGACGGAAATATTGTACGGCCTGATGGGGGATTATCACTTTCCCTTCGTGTACAATGATGACTGTAAGTTTGTCGAGCGCAATAAAATGTTCAGCCTGTCTGCGGGGCTCGGCGATTTCTGGTTTATCGCACCGGGCTGCAAGGTGGACATCCAATATTTTGAAAACAGGTTCAGCGATTACGAGATCGACGCGGTGCCGGAGTTTGGTTACCAGAGGGAAAAGGACGGACGGACACTGGTGTCATCAGCTATCAATATTCCTGTTTTTTTGCATAAAATAAAGGCGATCAGCTTCATCAAGTCCTTTTCGGTTTCCTACAACCGCTCTCTGTATTTCAGCGAGATAGGGGTTCCCTACGAGGGCGAAAAGAAAAATCCCTATGACGAAAGGTTCGGGATAACCAGGACGGTCGGGCGGCTGGCGGACGCGGGTTTTAATATGTTTCAATATCATCCTTTTTATTTCTTTCTCGGCAGAAAGAATTACGCGAACGGGCGCGATTACGTATACACCACCATGAATCTCCCTGTCAGGTACATAAATCAAAAGATTGTACCTGAGTATAATAATAACCTGAGACTCCTCGATAATTTCGCGGCCAGCTGGTCGGTTGATTTAAAGAGGGTTACCATAACCTCCAACTCGGGACTTAGCCAGATATGCGAGCGCCAGAATGTCTTCGGTCTTCCAAGCCAGGTTGTTTCGGCGAATTTTGATATTAGCGCGAATTTCGATCTGATGAAGTTCTTTCATTTCTGGTTTTTCAGGCCAAACCGAGAGGGGATTCCCTACCATGCGGCATTCATGACCGTCGGTTATAGATTCGAAACCAATATGCTTATAACCCAGAATATCGAGGAGACCGTCCACACGCCTGATTTCGGCCTGAGTTTCAAGCGAGACCGTAAAAGCCTCACGATCGAATTCGGGGTAAACCTCAAACGTAAAAAAACCGTGACGTACATATCGTGGAACCCCCTGAACCGGTCGTTCAAGGACCAAAAATATATTGATAACATGCCGCTGTACGCATTTTACAAGGACACTGATACCGGGTATTCGTTGTCGGTTCTTTTCGAAACTGACGTGATCTGGATATATAAATTTTTCTCACTTTTTTATCGCCTTGTGGCCTCCCCGATATTTACCCTTGAATACTCGATGAAATTGAACCGCTACGACTACCTCCTCACGGCGTCTCCGCAGCCATACGATCTCCACCTGATAACCAGCAGGCTCACCCTTGATCTGCACAAGAACCTCCAGGGCGGGCTCAACGCGAAGCTGGCAGTAGAGCAGTACCGCAACAGCAGGAGTATTTATAATTACCTGAACGTTGAGCACATACGGCGGGAGATTTTTTCATTTGAAATCGGAGGGCATTTTACGCTCCTGTTTTAAGGGGCATGATCCGGTGCTCCGGCGGGTCTCTGTGCGCTTGAGAGCGCGAAAGGGCATTATATCGGCAGGTAGTCGCGCACTTTCTTCCGGAATTTCTGATAAAATCCTTTCAGCTCGGTGATGATCAGCTCGTCTCTTGTTTTTTTCAGCAATCCCACCGTGGTGAGATGGATCATGTTCCATAAAAGCGTCCTGTCGGGGCAGTGACTGAAGTAATTCATATCTATCTGGTAGGCACCCTTGAACTTGCGTCCCCCTCCGCCCGGCGTGATCTTCTTAATTATGCCGTTCAGGTCCATGTTCTCGCTGGTCGTGCGGAGAGAGGCATCCAGCGTCAGGTCATGGTGATCCCGGTTTTCGATCGCCGCGTATACGATTACGGTCGTGAATTTTTCTCGCTTCAGAAGAAAATCAGCGATAATCGCGATGCTGTCCCTCCGGGAGGCTTCGACATACCCTATCCCGACAATGAGCCAATCCTTATACGGGATCTTCCCCTCTATGGCGATTTTCAGCAGGCGGATTGTTTCCTGAGACAGGGGGGTTCTGCTGATTTTATTAAAGGCGTCATGGTCGGAAAAACGCACCAGGTAATCGAGCGCCTCGTAATCGAGCTTTCCGGCTTGCGAGTATTTGTCCGTGTCGGTGTATATACCATAGAGAAGAGCGGTTGACACTGATCTCATGGTGGCCGGATCGAGCCCTATGTCCAATTCTTTAAGGATGAGCGCCATCAGGGTGCTCGTCGATCCGGCTTCGGTGTTTTTTAAAATAAAATCGGCGACGATTTTTTCTTCCCCGGGTTCATGATGGTCGATATATGCCGCGCAGGGGAGGGGGGAATTCAGCTCCGGGGCGTTTGGCGACTGGTGGTCTGTGACGATATAGGCGTCAAACTGTGCGGCGTCCGGCATGACAGGGGAGACGCGGAGGGGAATGCCGAGTATGTCGATGAGGGCCCGATTCGGCGGGAGGGAAATTATCTTCGTTGCTGAGATCGTGCACGATACGTTAACCAGATGGCAGATAACGGAGATTGCATAAGATGAGGCGATGGCGTCCGGGTCCGGAGAGCCTTTTACCACTATCAGAATATTCCTGTACTTTTTAATGGATGCAACGAGGTCTCGAGATTGGCTTCTCAATGCGTTCCCTCACTGATATCTGAAAAGGATTAGGCTGATATCGTTGATCTGCTTCTTGTCCTGGATGAATTGCTTGAAATCATCGTAAAGCGCCCGCACGATATCGGCCGGGATTTTGCTTCGTCCCGCTCTGATGATCTCTTTAGCCCTGTCAAAGCTGTAGGCCTCGCCCTTCTGGTTGATGGCCGAGACAAGGCCGTCTGAAAAGATGACGCCGATACTCCCCGGAACCAGGCGGGTCGTTTTCGATTCATATTTCGACGTTTTATCTGCGCCGACCGGAACGCCGGGGGTCTCGCATACGGTGAAGGCGTCGGTGCGGGGATTATAGATTGCCATCGGGTTGAATGAGGCGCACGAGTAAGTGAGTTCTCCCGTTGAAGCGAGGAGCGCGCAGTATGCCGAGGCGTGCTTTCTGGTAAATCGGGATGTCGCGATTACCCAGTTCATGGTGCTCAATATCTTATCGGGGGCGTCCATAACCTTGCTGGGCGTGTGAAGGACGGTATAGAGTTCGAGGGACAGAAGGGCCGATTCAACGCCGGAGTAGGACGAGTCGGACATGAAAAGGAGGACGCTTTTATCGCTGGCGCGCAGGGAATCAAAATAGTCCCCGCCGTAGGGGGAGTTGTTTATGTAAAACGAGCTGATCCGGTAACCCGGGGCTTCGCTCATGGTGGCGGGTATGATTTTTTTCTTTACGGTATTCACGACCATCTGGTCGTGTTCCAACACCTGCGTGGCCCGGACCTGTTCGAGCATAATGGCGTTTGCCAGCTGCTGCTGGAACTGCAGCCGGTAGATATCGAGGGCCGAAAGCATGCTCTTTGAATAACTCCTGTTTCCCATCAGCGGTCCCAGGGAGAGAATGCCGATAACCTGCTGTTCGGGGCTCAGGAAAGGGAGTATGACCTCGATCCGGTTTCGTTCGAAATAATCTCGGGCCGCGTCGCGGTTTTCAATGAATTCAGAAGAGGTATAGACGATCGGCCTGTAGAGGACGCCGGGATAGCTGCTGACAAGGGCGGCAACCGGGCTCGAAACATCGATATCGCTGTCCGAGATGGCGTTCCCGTAACTATGGGTCAGCCTGAATTTTTTCTCCCTCCTGTTATACAGATAGAAATACGAGCCGGTGATCCCGAACGTTTCCGCTATGCCCTCCGACAGCGAGTTGAAGAAGTCACCCCATATGTTTTTTTCCTTTGCGGCGGTTGAGAGCTGCCTGCTGAAGAGGCCGTCTATCAGCGAGATGAGATTCCGATACTCTCTCCGGAAAAGATTTTCAAGACGGGGGCTCAGGTATTTGAATACCAAAAAAAGGTAGGCGAAGAGGAAGAGCGCGATGCCGAGGGACGGAACCGGTTCTGCAAAATAAGCCGGTGTGTTGTATTTGACAACTGCGATCGACGGTGCGATGAGAATAGTAGAGAGTATGATCCAGTAGGCGGCCGTTGAGAAGAATTTTTTCATGTCGACATCCCTGATGCTGACGGCGGCATTACTGATGATGACGAGCATGGATGAAAATGGAACGATAAGGCCGATGGTGGCGAACCTGCTTTCTCCCGATACCGCAGGGAGGTAGATGGAGAGCGCCAGGTAGAGGGAGAAGAGAAAAGCCATGCTGGTGCAGAGGTATACCAGGTCGTCCCGTATGGCCCGGTTCTCGATCATGAGGGCCCTGGCGCTGATAATAACGGCCGCGGCGAGCAGGTAGAGTGAAATCACCGTGATGACGGCAGGGTGGGCCGCCGCTATATTTGCTGCTCCCCGAGAGGCAAAATCGGCAACCATGACCACAGCGGCGAGGGCGAACCCCGCAAGCCCGGCGGCTGCGGCAACAGCCAGCTGCCTGACACGCAGGTTGGGATAGATAATGGCAAAGAACGCAATCATCGTTGCGACAAGGAGTTGCAGCGCAATGATGGCCTTTCCCGTTATCCCCTCGGGAATCACTGAGCCGTTTACCAGCCTCATAACGATAAAAAGGCACAGCCCGGCGAATGCGAGGGCAGTGGCTGAAACAACCAGGTTTAAGGGAGTCCGGTGCTTTCTGATGATGTTGTACACGCAAATGACCAGCGCCAGTAGGGTCCCGATTCCCGCCAGTATGATATCAAGATAAAACAATACAGTTCCCCGATGTGGAATGTTATACTGAACAAACGCCGGACTTTTCGCCGGATTATGAAGTCATTTATCATGTGAGATGTTACGGGTATTGAATATTATTTCAAGTAATTATCTGATTTTAAAAAAAATTTGTCATGATACGCACCCTCACTGCTACTATAGAATACCGGCATTACACTATGTCTTTTAACAACAATGATGACTGTATGAGATTAGCGTCCCTACGTATGACAATAAACATGGCACTGCTCTGTGCTGCGCTGCTGGCCCAGGAGGCATGTTCGCCCGGGTTCTCAGGAAGAACGCCTCCAGCGGCCCGGCAGGGGACGATGGACCTTGGCCGCTGGGATTTTATGCGCGACGGTCCGGTTGATCTCTCCGGAACATGGGGGTTCTACTGGAAGCGGCTATATGACGGGGGGGCTTCCCCGTTCCCGCACCATCCCGACGCCTATATCCCCGTGCCGGGAATTTGGAACGGGCTTCACGTGCGAGGGCGGGAACTACGGGGAGACGGATACGGGACATACCGACTCCGGGTACTGCTTCCCAGGCGGGGGGACCCTGATGACCGGCAAAAACTGGCGGTCATGGTTCATGATATGGGAACCGCCTATTCACTCTTCTTCGGCGGATCCCGGGTAGGCGGGGGCGGCGTTGTTGGCAGAACAGCGGGATCGGCGCGTCCCGGCTACTGGCCGGATGTTTTCGAGTTTTACGCCGAAGATCATCTGGACATCGCGCTTCAGATTTCAAATTTTCATCACCGTAAGGGCGGGGCCTGGGAAAAAATAGTTATCGGCCCCGCTTCCCGGCTACACGAACTGCGGGAACAGAGGATCACATGCGATTTTTTCCTTTTCGGCGCGATCATCCTTATGGGTGCCTATCACCTGGTAATATTCTGCCTCAGGAAGAAAGAGAGATCATGCCTCTACTTCGGCCTATTCTGCCTTCTGATTGCCGTGCGGATCATGGTGACGGGAGAGTATTATGTGGTGAGGATGGTGCCGTCGATTTCATGGGAATTACTGCTCTGCATCGAGTATATTACATTTTACGCAAGCGTCCCGCTTTTTTTCCTATTCCTGCGCACCATGTTTCCTGAGGAATTTACCGCACAGACCCAGGCGGCCATCGTCGCCGCAGGCGCCCTCTTCTGCAGTTTTGTCCTCCTCCTGCCGTCACGGTATTATACCAGCACCATGCAGACGTATCAGCTTTTGTCTGTATGCATCTGTCTTCACAGTCTCGGCGCGCTGGGACGCGCCCTTCTCCGGAAGAGGGAAGGTTCTCTGCTTATTATCCTGGGGTTTATTATTCTGTTTGTAACGGTCATTAATGATTTTTTACAGAGCAATATGCTGGTGCGGACCGGGTACCTGGTCCCGTTCGGCCTTTTCCTCTTTATTTTTTTGCAGGCCGCATTTCTTTCACTCCGCTTCTCGCGGGCATATAATGCCGTTGAACACCTTACCGGTGAGCTTGAGCAGAAGAACATGAGGCTGGTCGAGCTCATCAGGGACAATGAGGAGGCGCGATGCAAGCTTCTTCAAGAACGGATGGGCCCTCACTTTCTATTCAACGCGCTCAACACCGTCCACTCCCTTCTCCGGAAGGACAGCCAGCTGGCGGACGAGGCGGTAATAATGCTGGCCGATAACTACCGGTTCCTCATAGACAACTCGTTTCTCCCCCTGATACCCTTTGACTCGGAATGGCAGTTCGTGAAAAACTACCTGAAGCTTGAGGAACTCAGGTTCCGGGATTCGCTGTCGGTTTGCATGGAGCGGCAGGGCGATTTTACCGGAATATCAGTCCCTCCTCTGGTTCTCCAGCCGCTGGTGGAGAACGCGCTGAAGCACGGAATACAGAGACGCGGCGGCAGTGGTACGGTTCGGGTCTGCGCGGAACGCGTCGGCGGAACCCTGCGAATTATTGTGTGGGACAATGGGCCGGGGCTTGCCTCGACCGCCGATGTTTTTTCACGCTCGCTGGGCAACATCCGGAAGCGGTTGAGTTATTATTATAATGATGTTGATATCACTCTGAATGCAGAGGCGAATGGCGTGGCGGCAAGGGTGATGTTTGTCCCTGGCGCCATGAAAAAACAGATGATAGAGAAGGACGAACGAAGGGATTATGGACACTGATCAGACGTATTCGGTCTTCATCGCAGAAGACGAAATGCCGGCCCGCGAGCTTATCCTTGACTATATTCTCGCGTGGCCCGAACTCAGGATTTCCGGGATAGCCAAAAACGGGGAGGACGCGTTTAAGAAATTATCGGGCCGGACCTATGACCTCGTGCTCATGGATATTCATCTCCCCCGGATGACCGGCATTGAAGTGCTGGAAAGGCTGAAGGTGATGCCGTACCTGATATTCACCACAGCGTACGAGAGATACGCGATCCGCGCGTTCGAGGTGGGCGCGGTCGATTATCTCCTGAAGCCGATCACCGCCGAGCGGTTCAACCGGTCGATAGAAAAATTTCTGCATATGCGGAGAGCCGCCTGCAGCAGGCCTGCTGCGGACCCGGAGGCCGGTTTTGCCGTGAAGGACGGCGGCAAGCATTATATTCTTCCGTATCAGGATATAGTCAGTGTCTCGTCCCACGGCAAGAGCTCCGTAATCCATACGGTCGCGGAAGACCACAAGGCGCCCATTATTCTAAAAAAGTTCGAGGAAAAGGCTCCTTCCCAAACATTTGTAAGGATACACAAACAGCATATCGTGAATCTCAGGTATATTGCCGCGCTTGAATATTATATCGGCGGGCAGTATATTGCGTTCCTGAAAGACGAGGATGAAAGTGCTCTCCCGGTCGGAAAAAAGTACGCCCCCCTTCTCAAGGCGCGATTCAACATGGATTAAAAAACCGCGCGTCCATTTGCAAATCCTCCATTTTTTGATAAAATAATTGAACTTTTTTGCCGGGAATTCACTCTCATGAGTATATTATCATATATTCTTCAGCCCGGGGGTCATTGTATGAATAAAATCATATATGCGGTGTCACTGCTCCTGATCGCGACCGTTGTGTATGCCGATCAGATATTTCTCAGCGATGGAACGTCGGTCAAAGGCACTGTTATACAGGTTACCGACAGGGAAATTGAATACGACCCAGAGGGAGACCGGGCTTTTGACGTTGTTGACCGGAGCAGCGTGACGAAGATCGTGTATGCCGACGGCCGTGTGGTCAGTTACCAGACGGACAGGCTTTATCGCGACGACGGCACATACGTGCGGGGCACGGTTATACGGGTGACAAAGGACGAGATTACCTACCTGCCCGAGGGGGAGACGAATCAGGCTACGGTGCCGCGCGAAACGATGAGCCATATAGAATACAGCGACGGCAAGGTCGTCTATATAACGAAAAAACAGGAAGCCGACGGCGAGTCCGCCGTGGAGCAGTTTGAAGAGAAGGTCCAGACCGGCGGATTCATCGACTCGTGGGTCCGCATTGCCGGGTTCGGGAGCTTTGGCGGTCCTTCAAAGGGGCTGTTTGACAGGGAGCGGCGCGTATTTCGCGCGTACAAGGCCGATCTCATCAGGGCCTATGTTATCCCAAGGGATTATCAGTTCACAAACATATACGGGTCCGGCGGCGGTGAAGTGGATTTACTGCTGCCGGCGATCAAGTTCAAACAGAAACGGGGATTCGACTTCACCGGCATAAAGTTCGGCGTGAGGGGGCGGTACGGGTTCACGTTCGTCGAGAGCCTGATCGTCAACGATGATTCCTATTTCAGGTCGACCGAGGGAGATGAGCTGATCCGCGCAAAGCTCCTGAGCTACCACCACTGGGCTGTGGGCCCGGTGATGAACCTCGTCTTCTCCCCCAGGAACAACGTCTTCAATTTTATATTGAATTTCTACGCGGTCGGCGGGCAGATATTTGACGGACACCTGCGCGCGGCGGCGGCTCTCCGGAGCTCGCGCTGGCTCGCGGCCGAAATGTACGGCGTGTTCGGCCCACCGTTTCTTCCCCGCGAACTCGCCAATGTCACGAATTCCGTCTATTTCAACAAAACGCGTTTCAGCGGGTATACGATTCGCTGTGGCTTCGGCCCGCATGTCACCCTGAACCGATATGTACCCATCATGCTCGGCCTGAATATCACCTATGCCTACTCAAACATCAGCCTGGGGAGGGCCCTGCCGATTTATTATGACGGGAACAAACGTGCCGCCCACCACGAGGTTGGGGCGGAGATATCCGTCGGCTTCCATGTGCTATAATGCGTGCGGGCGGTTTGCGCCGCCCGCACTGTATAGTCCTTGACATAAATGAGTTCCCGCTTCATTTCATATCAGCATGAGAATTGCGCTGGTGCATCCCGCCGGATCGAACTGGATCAAGGGCAAACAGGATCTCGCGGCCGTCGCCAACCGTATGGCGCCGATCGGGCTTCTCTCGATCGCCGCCTATCTCGAGCGCGATGGCCATGAGGTGCTCATCCATGACTGCCTGGGGCCCCGCGCGGTGGCCGGCCCGGAGAAGAACGCGGCCGCGATCCTCTCGCTTAATCCGGACATCGTCGGGTTTTCGGCAACCACATCCGGGTTCCTGGACGGGTACCGGCTGGCGTCCCTGATCAAGAAGAAACGGCCGGACATAGTCACCGTTTTCGGCGGGGTCCACATATCGGCCCTGGGCGCCCCGCTGCTCGACCGGTATAAGGATATCGATTACCTGTGCATAGGCGAGGGAGAAGTCACCCTTGCCGATCTGGCAGGCGGTCGCGATCCGAAAGACATAGAGGGACTGGCGTGGAGAAACGGCGGGCGCGGAGCGGCCAACCCGACGCGCACGCAGATCCCTGACCTTGATTCCCTTCCCTTTCCTGCGTATGAGAGGCTCGCGGGGTTTCCCGGGGGCTACAACCTCCCTCTGTTCAGCTACATCCGGACGCCCGGCGCCACCATGATCACCAGCCGCGGCTGTCCCTATCAGTGTAGCTACTGCGACCGATCGGTGTTCAGGAGGGGGTTTCGCTACAATTCAGCCGGATATATCTACGAGCATATGAGGTATCTTCGCGAGCGCTTCGGCGTGAGGCACGTCAATATCTACGATGACCTCTTCACCCTTAACCGGCAGAGGATCGAGGAGCTCTGCGGCCTGCTGGCGTCGCGTCCGCTGGGCATTAACTTCAACTGCGCCGTGCGGGTCGGCCACGCGGACGAAGCATTGCTCGGCTTTTTAAAAGAGTCGGGGTGCCTGATGGTGTCGGTCGGCATCGAGTCGGCAGACGCGGACATGCTCAGGAGGCACAAATCAGGCGTCAACCTTGATGCGGTAGAGGAGACGGTGGCGCGGATTAAGAAGCACGGCCTTCGCGTCAAGGGGCTTTTCATGATGGGGCTCCCGGGCGAGACCGAGGAGACAATCAGGAAGACGAGCGACTTTATCGTTTCCCTCGGCCTTGACGATATGAACATGGCCAAGTTCACGCCATTTCCCGGCGCTCCCATCTGGGCCGGCATCGAGGAGGAGGGGAGCCTTGAGAACGACTGGCAGCAGATGAACTGCCTCAATTTTGTCTTCGTTCCAAAGGGAATATCCTCGCGTGAGCGGCTTGACCGCCTCTACAACGAGCACGTGAAGCGCTTTTACTCCGGGAAAGAGTGGCGGAGAACATTCGCGCGGCGCCTATGGCAGCATCGGTGGAGCCTCTGGTACCTGGTAAAACATCTGCCGTCATTCGCCAGAGCGAAAAAGAATTTTGAACCGGGGGAATGACGACCTCGCCATCGCGGTGCCGTCATAGAGGTCTGTTGCACCTCCCCCCAACCCCCCCGGAGGGGGGCTTGGGATACAGCCTCGAATCATAATGAATTGATTGGTTAATCTAATATGGATATAACAAACCTGATTGAAAGAATACTTTCTGGACCGTCCGATCCGGATAAGGAATTTGTCCCGGCTGTCCATACCTACGCTGACGTGTACGCCATGGCGGCCTGGATCGCATCGAGGTTTTCCTCGCCCGAGGCCGGGGGCAGGCCGGTCTGTGTCTGTTCCGAGGACAGGGGCATCATCGCCGCGTCTATGCTCGCGTCGCTTGCGGGCGGTCCGGTCTGTATCCTCCCCTATTCCCTGTCGGAACAGGTCATCGGGGAGACCCGCGCGGCCGTTCCGTTCAGTCATGCCATTGTCGACTCTCCCGCCGATCTGCCCGATGACGTCGCCGGCATTGTGCCCGGGCGCGGCTTATGGCGCCCGCCTTCGGCCGGACGCGCCAGGGACCTGAACTCCATATTTCTGCGTATGTTCACGGGCGGATCAACCGGGAAGCCGAAGGCCTGGTCGAAGACGCCGGTGAATATGTTCGCCGAGGCCGGCTATCAGGCCGAAAAATACGGATTTTCGCGCGATGACCTGGTCGCTTCGACCGTGCCGCCCTATCACATCTATGGCCTCCTCTACACGGTCATGGCCCCGTTCATCGGATCGTCCTCGGTCCTGGAAGGGACCTATGTGTATCCGCATGAGATCGCGGCGGTGCTCAAGGAAAAGCCGGTTAGCATTTTGGTGAGCGTGCCCGTGCATTACCGGATCGTCAACGGTGTCGCTTTTGACGCGTCGCGCCTCAGGCTTGCGTTTTCCTCCGCCGGTCCGCTCGATCCTTCGGATGGTGCCGCCTTCCACCGGCAGACCGGGGTGGGCCCGGAGGAGATTTTCGGCTCGACCGAGACAGGGGGGATCGCCTGTAAATCCTCCGCCGTCGGCCGCACCATCCTGGAGCCCTTTGAGTGCCTCGAGTGGAAAATAAGCGATGACAGGCTCTGCGTGAAGTCCCCGTTTGTCTCGCCCGATCTTCCCGTGGACGGCGATGGATTTTTTGTCACCGGGGACCGGATTGCCGCGGCCGGTGATGGACGCTTCACCCTCCTGGGAAGGGCGGACGGCGTGATCAAGGTCGGCGGAAAAAGGGTTGATTTAAACAGCGTACAGGATAAGATAAAGCTGATTCCAGGAGTGCGCGACGCGTTTCTCTTTTCCCTGCGGGGCAGGGCGGGGAGGGGCGCCGATATCGCGGCCGTCGTCGAGACGGACATGGACGAGACGGAACTGAGGCGGCTCTTCAACGGCGTTCTTGAGCAGTACGCCATGCCGCGCCGCCTGCGGATCGTCGATAAAATCCCGACCACATCGACCGGCAAATACGACCGCGAAGCGATCACGAAGCTCCTCGAATTTGACCGAAAACAAAGAGAAGAATGCGATGGGCGATAAAACGGTATATATGTTCCCGGGGCAGGGGTCGCAGTCGGTCGGCATGCGGACGAAGCTCGGCGCCATGACCTCCGAGCAGAAGGAGCTCTTCAGCGCGGCCGATTACATCCTCGGCTTTCCCCTGACCGCCCTGATGGACGACGGTCCTGACGAGGAGCTGACCAGGACCTCCAACACCCAGCCGTCGCTTCTCGTCATGGGAATGGCGTACGCCCGGGCGCTGGACGCGCGGGGATATCGGGCCGATATCGTCATGGGCCATTCGCTCGGGGAATACACGGCCCTGGTCCACGGCGGGGTGCTCGATTTCAGCGACGCGGTGCGGATCGTGCGGCGGCGCGGCGAGTTGATGGAAACGGCGGTGAAGAACAGCCCGGGCAAGATGGCCGCGGTCATCGGCATGGAACGGGCGAAGCTCGAGTCCGTCATAGCCGAGTGCTCCGCCGCAGGCGTCATTGAAATCACCAATTTCAATTCTCCGGTGCAGGTGGTCCTTTCCGGCGAGTCGGCTGCGGTCGACCGGGCGGTGGGCCTGATCAACGAGAGCGCCACGGCCAAGGCGGTCGAACTCAACGTGTCCGCGCCCTTCCATTCATCCCTCATGAAGCCGATCGCCGACGAGTTCAGGGGCTTCCTCGCCGATTTTTCCTTCAATGAGCCGAAGGCGGAGTTCATCGACAACGTGACGGGACTTGCGGAGCGCGACACGGATAAGATCCGGGACAAGCTGGTGCTTCAGCTGTCGAGCCCGGTACGCTGGGAACAGTCGGTCGTCACCGCCTTCGAGGCGGGCGCCGGCACTTTTATCGAATCAGGTCCGGGGACCGTTCTGTCGGGGCTGGTGAAGCGGATCGTTAAGGACTGCAGGATACTTACCGCCGAGAAGGCGCTGAAAGGGGCCTGATTCAATCCTCCTCTCCGGCATCGGCCTCCGGTGTTTCCGGGCCGCTTTTTTTCTCCCTCAGGGCTTCGATATTCTTTTTATGATTATATACGATGAAGAGGGCCGTGAACGCCGTCCCGATAATTGCCGCCGGCCGCCAGCCGAGTTCAATCACGGTCGCGATTGCCAGCACGGCTATCATGACAAATGAGGCGATGAAGGGCACCCTTCTCACGAGATAGGCGGCGACCCACGCAAGGCAGGCGACGGCCGCGCCGGCGGGAGTGAGGGCCGCGGTGAAGCCGAGGTAATTGGCCACGCCCTTACCGCCCTGGAAGCCGTGAAAGCAGGGATAGCGGTTGCCCAGGACCAGGGCGAGACCGGTCCACGGCACCTGCCCGGGCGTGAGGGCCCATTGTGCGAGGAGCGCAACCAGCACTGCACGGCCGACGTCCAGGACCAGCACCAGGGCCGCCCAGTGGGGGCCGGCCATCCGATAGACATTGGTGGTGCCGGCGTTGCCGCTGAAGCCGTTCCGGGGGTCGCCCTTGCCGAGGATTCTGAAGAGCAGTATGGCAAAATTCACCGACCCGGCCAAGTATGCTATGATCATCAGGAATATGAGTTTCATGGGTGTATTTCTCTTTCGTTATAACCGGTAATGGTAGTTCGTTTAACGCTGAATGTAATATTATCAGATTTAATAGAAGTATATTTTTCTTCAACACATTTAAGGTTGTGTAAAAAATTTTTTCATCTATTAATTAAGACGGTTGAAAAAGTGATTGATAATTTTTTACTATTGTTAAAATAATGAATGATTCTAAAATTACTGATAATGCAACAGGGGGCTATATGAAAAGGATCTTAATATTCGTAATGTTATGCGCATTTATTGTCGGATGTAGGACATTTGATGTTGTAGTTAAAAAAGACCCATTTAAAGGATCTACAGTGGTATCTGCCGACATGTGGCATAAAGTAACTGACAGCAGGATATTTGACAATCAACGTTTTGCTTATGAAAAAGAGATAAGGAATGGTAAAACGCTAATTCCGACTGCTTTTTTTCTTTTTCAAGCATATATTGTACCGTTGTGGGGGTATAATGGTGAAGATCTTGAAAAAAATATTTTCTTAGTCTGTGACAGCAAGAATTTTAAAGTTAGAATGAGTGAGTATAATAAAGTTGAACGGACTGATGTATCAGGTGGAGGTAGAACAGATTCATCAGGGAACTATAGATCCAGTGTTTCCACTACCAGGGTATGCACCATTACCGGTAAGTTTCAGTTAACGCCAGAAATTCAACAAGCAATATCGAAATGCAGCAAGTACATGATTAGATTTTATTTAGTTGGCGTTAACAACCCAATCACCTTGGAAGCCACACCAGCCCAATTGGAAGCGGTTAAGAAGTTCATTGCAACCAATGCCTCCAATATAAAATAATAACTATGCATAATGCGAAAGCCTCTTCATTTAACTTATCAATGAAGAGGCTTTTTATATTTTTAACTGATTAAAGGCATAACATCCAATGCTAAGTTAATGCAATTCAGTGCATGATTACTGTCGTAAAAATATGGTTCTTAACCACCGAATGAATTGCCTCTTGGTGATTCTCGTCAATACTGAAAATTGATTTTTCATCTCGAATTTCCTCCACCACCGTCCTCTTCCACGCCTGCGCCAGGTTGATGCCGAGGGCCTTTGCCACCGCCTCCTTGATGGACCATATCCTTGTCGATGCCTCCATCTCTCCCATAGGATGGCTTTTCGCCAGCGCCATCTCGTCAGGGTGCATGTAAAGCCGCTGGCCCTTGAGCACCCTGCCGGAGATCTCTTCCACGTCAATCCCGATTCTGTTTTCAGAAATTGCCGCCACGGCAAAGCGCGAATCGTGCGAGGCGGTGCAGTATAATGACACGCCCTTCGGGGCGGGGCAGAGCGGTCTGCCGTTCCCGCCAACGGTGGTGATGCGATGGGACGGTGTTTCCATTTCGTTCCCCGAGGTCCTGCGCGAAAGCTTCTTGAGGGCCATGCGCGCGGCGCAGAAGCTCTTGCCCCGCTTTTCGCGCATCCGACCGAAGCGCTCGAGCTCGTCAGGGGCCAGTATCTTCTCGCACGGTTTTGTGACTGCGGCGAGCTCTATGACCGAGAAACCGGCGCACCGTGCCCTGATCGCCTCCAGGGGGTCCCCGCCCTGGTGCGCGATCCACTCCGGCGGCCGCAGCCTCCCGCCGCTCACGTCTTTCATGTGGAGGCCCCTGACCTCCTCGCGCAGGCCGCCGCCGGCGTCATATATCCAGAGGTCGAACACCAGCAGGCCGCCTTCTGTTGTTACGGGCATCGCCCTGGTGAAGTAGTTCTCGCCGGGCATGGTCCTGTTTTTGATGACGCGCTCGTCGATGTGCACGGGGAATCCGACAATGCCGGCGAAGCGCTGTCCCCAGGCGCACGCGGCGTGAAACGCCGCGTCAAGGGGAAAGGGCGAGCCGAGGGGCGAATCCGGCGCTTCGCTTGTGCCGCCGCTGATCGTTGCCAGCGCGCCCTCCTCGGAAAGCAGGAGGGATTCAATGTTACGGAATGCCGGCCCGAACGGCACCAGCTCTCTGTATATCCGGTCACTGTCAACCTGAAGGCATATGCCCTCCAGGCCGAGCGTGAAATCCAGTGGCGGCCCGGCGGAAGGTACGCCCGCCCCGGCGAAAGAGAGGGACGCGTGTTCCAGCGGCCGGGTGATCGAGGATGAATCGGATTTTTTGAGGGTAACCAGTTTTGACGTCAACGATCCGTCGCCGGGCAATTCAATCTCGTTGAAGGCTTCAATGGATCCGGAGTCCGGATCGAGGAAGAGGAATTTTCCGAAATCGGCGTTGATAATGCGGGTGACGGACATATCGTCTCTCAGCTTCAAGGCGGATGCCGCAAGTATTCGCATGGCTTCAACTGCGGGGAACACGGCACGCCCCTGGAACACGTGGTCGCGAAGGTAGTCGTGAAGGCCGATAGTTATCGGTACACGTGTCGGCCGGTTTATTTCGGGAAGGTCTTCCATAGGTGCACGGTTTTTTCATCCACGGCCACCGGCCGCCCCGCTTTATTGAGGGCGCAGTGACGGGTGAAGCCGCGGCAGATGATCGTATTCGTCTCGGCGTGCGTGATCAGGTAATCGAACTTGAGCCGCACCCGCTCCAGGTCAACGGGGCGGGTGTGTATCCAGATCAGGTCGTCGTAGTAGAGGGGGGCGTAGAAGGTGATGCCCAGGTCGATGATGGGATAGACAAAGCCGCTCTCCTCGATTTCCCGGTATGGATATGCGGCGTCGCGCATGAGCGACGCCCTGCCGAGCTCGAAGTAGCGTAAATAGTTCGAATGATACACCACCTCTGACCGGTCAGTGTCCGCGTACAGGGTTCGGTGCCGGCAGCGGTGCCAGACATCGCCCGTGGTGGCGTCCCGGACGAAACGCTCGTCGTTGTTGTATATCCCGGGAATAAAAGGTTTTGGCTTCATGCTATACTCCCCTGAATACCGCGCAGCAGTTGGTCCCGCCGAACCCGAAGGCGTTGGATAAGATGATCTCGTGGGCCTGCCTGCGCGCCTCGTTGGGGACCAGGTCCACGCAGCCGATCTCCGGGTCGGGGATGTGGTTCACCGTCGGGAGGATAATGCCGCGCTGCATTCCCTCGATGGCCAGGGCAGCCTCGATTGCGGCGGCGCCGCCCAGGGTATGGCCGATCTGCGACTTGTTGGACGATACCGGCATCTTTTCCAGGTGGGCGCCGAAGACCTCCTTCAGGCATTCGATCTCGGTGATGTCACCTTTCGGCGTCGAGGTGCCGTGCGCGTTGACGTACTGTATGTCGCGGGGCCCAAGTTCGGCGTCTTCAAGCGCCATGCGGATGCATTGCACGATGGTGTCCCGGTTGGGTCTTGTGAAATGGTGGGCGTCCGAGTTCCATCCGATGCCGAGCACTTCCGCCTTCGGCGTTAAGCCGAAGCGCTTGATCGTTTCGTCGGCCGCCAGCACGAGGACGCCGGCGCCTTCTGAGAGGACAAAGCCCTTCCGGTCGACGCTGAACGGCCTCGACGCCTTTGTCGGATCGTCGTACGCGCGGTCGCCCGGCTTGATTTTTATGGTGGCGTTCATGTTCTCAAAGCCGTGGATTATCTCCGGAATGATGCAGGTGTCGACGCCCCCGGCCAGGACGAAGTCAACGTCGCCGTCGCGTATCATTCGTGCTCCGATGCCGACGGCATGGTTGCCGGAGGCGCAGGCGCCTTCCGGCGAGAAGACCGGGCCGGTGAACCCGAAGAGCATTCCGGCCTTGCCCGAAGGCAGGTTGGCGCAGAGATTCGGGAGCAGGTACGGGCTGATTTTCAGCGGGCCGTGGTTGAGGTAGTTCTCCATGGCGACGCGGTACGCGTCCGAGCCGTTCAGGGCCGAGCCAATGAGGCATGCGGTGCGGGGACCGGTTTCTGCGTTGATCTCAAGCCCGGAGCGGCGTATGGCTTCCTGGCATACGGCCATGGTGAGGATCACGAAGTCCGCGTTCCAATTGTATATCTCCTTTTCATCCGCGAAATCGAGTGTCCGGGGGTCCCAGTCCGGGATCTCTCCGACTACGTCGCAGGCGGACTGTACATGACAGCGCGTTACCTTTCTGAAGCCTGCCTCGCCGCGTGCGGCGCGCTCCCACGAGGATTCAAAGGTGCTTCCGAGGGGCGTCGCGGCCCCGTATCCAATAACATAGACACGTCTGTTTTTTGGCGCTTTCATGATCGTATTTAAAGTATGACATTAATAGGAAAAGCCGGGATATTTAACAACTATAATTTTTATTATATTAAGGATGATAAAGTCGCAGGCGATGCGGCCGGTATGAAATTCCACAAAGGGAGTGGTGACTGAAATTATTCGGGATTGCGGGAGTATCGTGCGGAAATTACATGAGGCTCCTGCGCGTCGTCGATTTCGCGGACGGGTAGAAAAGCCCTGATTCCGGTTATATGGTAGACACGGACCGGAAAATCTTTGCATGTTCCCGGGTTTTCATGATGATTCACATTTAGTACTTTACAGAATGTAAAATACTGCTATCATATAGTTCTTAATTAATTCATGTAATACGATGAATTAACATGAGCCGTATATTCAGACTGATAGTTATCGCCATGCTGGCCCCGGCATTCACGGCCTGCGGGACGAACGAGGGTAAAAACCTCTTGCTCCTGGCCCTCATGCACGGCGGCACGGTGCATGAATATAGCGCGGACCTTGCCTCGCTTGACATATCCTCCGGCACCCTGGTTTTCAATTCCGCCACGACCTCCTATTCCGTAGAAGTGGAAAATTCGGCAGAATACCTATGGGTCACTCCGGCTGCCGCAGATGCGTCAGCGGCCATAGAAGTGGAAGGTGTCCCGGTGACATCGGGCACACCTTCGCAGGATATCGATCTTGTCGAGGGGCCGAACACGGTGACCATCACGGTAACGGCGGAAGACGGCATCACGACGAAAACCTACACTTTAACGATAACGCGCCTGACGGGCGCAAGCACGAACGCCAACCTGGCTTCCCTGTCGATGTCTGCCGGCGCGCTCTCGCCCGGCTTTGCGGAGGACACGCTCACCTATTGCGCGTCGGTTGAAAACGCGATCGGGGCAATAACCGTGACACCTACGGCCGCAGGCGTGGGCGCAACCATCACGATAAACGGGGACCCGGTCGACTCCGGCTTCGAATCCTCCCTGATTGATTTAGACGCAGGACAGAATATCATAACCATCCTGGTGACGGCGCAGGATGGCGCGACCACCGGAACATACACGGTTATTGTCGCCAGAAAATTCAGCACGTGCACCTATGAATCCGGCCTGATAGACCCGGGCTACGCGAGCGCGATCGTGTATTATCCCTGCGAAACAGCGGTCGGGCCCTTTGCCGCTACCACTCTTACAGGCGGATGGACCAATACAAAAGAGCAGATGGCATGGATAGGGAACCATCTGGCAACCGAGGGGTATATTATCATAGCCATGACTCCTAACAATTATTCATCTTGGCCTCTGAACAATTCCTATTGGACTACTGCCCATAACTCCGGCATAGCAAAGCTGATATCCGAAAACGCCAGGACCGACGGCCCCGTGTTCGGGCTGGTGAAAACAGACGCGCTGCAGATAATGGGCTTCTCCATGGGGGGCGGAGGCGCGCTCCTCGCGTCCGCGATCCAGGGTTCCGCGATAAAATCAACGCAGGCCATCGCGCCGTACATGGCTTCCGCGTATACCCTGAGCGCAATCAATTCAGCTACAATTGTACATACCGGTTCTGCAGACACGGTCGCTTCTCCCGCAAATGCTGAAGCCATGTATGATAGCGTCCCGACCGGCATCGACAAGGCCTTTGTGAATTATACCGGGCTCGACCACTTCGACTGGTACGGCGACACCGGGGATTACCGCGACAGGCTGCTGACTTATATTACCGGCTGGATGAAGGTCTACCTTGACGAGAATGCGTATTACCAGAACCAGATTGACGGGAGCCAGGATTGGTTTACTGAATTCATTTTCTCATCCGGATATTGATGTAATCGATCAGAAAGGCTCTGGCAAGCAAAAAGTTCTGGACAGGTGTGTTAAAATTTTCGCGCGGCGGGAAAAGCGGGAAAAATAATTTCGTATCGCATTACGATGTTTTTCCGGCAGGTAACAGAGCATTGCCCCGGTGTATTTAAGACTTCAATTGCAGAATTGACGATCTTGTATACCTCATCTTTATACAACAATTTGTGTGTATTCGTGTTCATTCGTGGCTAATTATTCAGTACGCTTTTATACACCGACTTCCGGTCCATGCCGGGCCGGCAGGGCGGCGCTGTTTCGCTCGTTCACAGGTACATGAAAGGGTAACGAACGAAGTTGACGTTTGTAGAAAATTATTTGTTAATGTGGAAAAAACGGCGACGGCCAGGTTTTGTTATTTCTTGCAGGTCCGCCTTCTCGCAGCGAGGGGCTTAAGCCCCTCGCTGCGAGAAGGCGCCAAGGAACCGCGCAGGGGCCGCCGCCTTAGTGACGTCCTGTCACCGGCGGGCAGCGCCCTCTACGTGCATCCTGCACGGGCGCTGCATTCGAACATCCTGTTCAGCACATGCAGACATCCTGTCTGCTCGGATCTCGGGTGGATTCGCGCGAACGAATCCACCCTTATAATTGCACGACCCGGTTCCCGGTCTCAACCCCTCGCCCCGGGTGAGGCACAAATTAAAATTTGTAGAGTACCCAGGGGTCAGAGTAAAGTCCGTACAGGCTCGAGACTTCCAGGTTGCTGAGATCGAACATGGATATCGAGGACTCTACGGAGGCCTGGTCCGGGGCGTAGTACCCGTAGTTGGGCGGATGCAGGAAATCTATGATCACCCGCGCCGCAAGGTTGTCCATTGTCCCGTATGCCTTGAGGATCAGATCAAGCATGGTCTCGTACCGCCATGTTGAGTCGGGAATGGCCCCGCCCAGTGCGAGGTACATGTCGGGATTGAGGTAATGGTTTGTTGCGACCACCAGGTCGCCCTTCTTCTCGATCTGTTTGGGTATGCCGAATAATGACGCCCAGGAGGGCTGAACATACTCGTCAAACCTGACGCGCTTCAGGTTGGCCGAGACCTCGACCACGGCGCCGCCCTTCTCGGCCCCGATGCCGTCGCCGATCGGAAAGAGCCATGAGACTCCCAGCTTTTTTGTGGTCAGGATTTTTGCCGCCTGGCCCAGCTCGTTTGCGTACTGGAGCACATACCGGTTGATGAGAAGGCCGCCCATGCCGAGCGCGGTCACGTTGCTGTTGGCGGACGGGACCATGTCTATACCGATACCGATCCCCTTTTCATTCATGCCGGCCGCGGTTCCGACGAACGAGGGAGCCATGACGCTCACCAGGCGGTTCCCGTTGTCCGGCACGTACTCGATGAGCAGGCCGTACTTGTAGTAGGCCCCGTTGGCGAACATGAAGTCCCTGCCCATGAGCGTCCTGCCGTCGAGCGTCGCGCTCCCCGAGGCGACGAAGGCGTTGCAGGCGTGGGGGACCGGAAGGAACGGTATCGCGAGCGGAATGAAGGGAGACACGACCGGGTAACCGATCCCGAGGATCGCGTCGAAGGCCATGTTGTTCATCATGACACTTTTGAATTCAACGGCGAACCCGGCGTCATTCGCCCCGTCGACGATGCCGTTTATCTCTTCAAGAAATTCCTTGGGCACGTCCCCGGCCCTGATGGCCTTATCAATCGGGAGATAGAGCAGATTAACGAGCGTTCTTACCCCCGCTTCTCCCCCGACGAGGTCGTAGAGCTGGTCGACTGTCACGTCGATGCCGGTCATCTGGATGATGAGCCCGCCCCAGAATTCGACCGAAGCCATGCGCGACACCGCTTCGGCGCAGAGATAGCCGTGCTGGTATCCCATTTCATACGGCGCGCCCTCCAGGTGGAGGAGCTTCTTCCCCTCGCTATTTACCGCAAGATACCCTCTACCGTCCGGAGCATAGGTCCTGTCCATCAGGTCATTGAGGCTTGAATACGAGTAGCTCTGGGCCTGCGGTTCCACCCATGCATACTCTTCATCACAGGCGGTAATTGTGATGATACTGCAGATGATGACGAGAAAAGCCGTGATGCGTTTTGTTATCATACATGTCCTCCTGATAAATAAAAAATGAGTCCACTCAGCCAGTTCAGCTGAGTTGTATCGTACACTGTGCAAGGACCATCCGCGGTAGATGGTTTACTCTGACACCAGGAAATTTACATTATCACAGCCGAAAACAGTCGTTACAAAGCCATGTGAACAGTATGGAAAATGAACGTATTCAGGGATCCAGGGAACAGAATTACGATATATATGATCATCGAACTCTTTAGTGATTGACATATCAGTCATTATTACATAACGGCATTTTTGTCAACAAAAATACCGGACAGACTTCTTTATTTTTTTAATAATATGTTTTAATACTGATAAAATTGAAGGTTTTTGATTTATTTTAATCTCTGAAATACAATGCAGGAATTGCATCCACCAAAGCCAAAGGAGTTTTTAAGCGTGAACTCCTGATCGAGTTTGCGAGCTCCCTCAGAAACACAGTCGATCGGAATCTCCGGATCGGGATTGTAATTGATAGTCGGAAGAACGGCGCCTTTCAGCATGCCTTCCATGGCGAAAATCGATTCGATGCCGCTTGATGCGCCCATGGCATGGCCGATCTGGGATTTGTTCGCCGACACCGGGGGGATGGCGTCGCCGAAGATGCCGGCCAAAGCGTCTGATTCCACCTTGTCGCCGACCTTCGTTGAGGTTCCGTGTGCATTGACAGCATCGATATCGCCCGGCTGCAGGCCCGCCGCTGCTATGCTCTCCGCGATGCATCTGTTAACCGTGTCCGGATTGGGCGCCACGAAGTGATAGGCGTCCGAGGTCATGCTCCAGCCCGCGATCGCCAGCCGGTACGGCAGGCCATGCGCCTCGGCGAATTCCCTGGTGGCAATAATAATCGCTGCCGCGCCCTCGGATACGACAAACCCGCGTCTGCCGATGGAAAAGGGACGGCTTGCGGCGCCGGGCTCCTCCGGCTGGTCCTTCTTGTGCTTGTACGCGCCGTTCATGGTGGCGAAGCCGGCCACGATCGGATCAACCAGCGGAAAGTCGACGGCGCCGCAGATAACGAGGTCCGCGATCCCCTGCCTGAGGAACATCGATCCGATAATCATAGACGTGGCGCCGGTAGCGCAGGCGGTGATGGTTGCTGTGATGGGCCCGGTTGCCCCGGTCAGGATCGATATCTTGCCGCCGACCATGTTGATGCATGAGTTCGGGTTGGTAAAGGGATTCGGCAGCCTGTTGTTTTTCACCATGAGTCGGTCGGCCGCTATGACCGCGTCAAGGCCGCCCACCGCCGTGCTGAAGGTGATGCCGACGCGCGGGGAGAGTTCCCGTGTTATTTCGATCCCGCTCTTCTTCAGGGCACGGTGTACCACCAGCATCGAGTACTTGAATATCGGCGACGTCCAGTGCGCCATTTCCCGCGGGGCCAGAAAAGGATAGGGCGCGGTGTCGATTTCATCAACCTGTCCGGCGATCTGGACCGGAAAGTCCTCGTCGAACGGGAATCGCGTCAGCTTTCCGATCCCGCTTTCACCGGCCGCGGCGCGGGACCACTGCGACTCCATATCGGTCCCCAGGGGGGAGACCATGTCGTAGGAGAGAATGACGGGTTGTTTCGGGTCCAAGGGAATTTACCAGGGAATGAACTTGTACAGCTTCGCGAACATCTCGTAGACTTCGATCCAGTTCTGGAGGTCCTTCGTTGAGCGGAGGTGGGCGCGCTTGTTCACCATGACCCAGCTCATGTGGGCCGCGCCGTCCTTGCAGGTTGAACAGTCCCTCGTCTCCGACGTGCAGCAGCGGTGCATCGTTTTGAGGTCCGCCGCCCAGCGTATGAATTCAATGAGGCGCTTCGGCTGGGGGTTTCTTTTATCCAGCGGTTTAGTCACCGAGGGACATTCGCTCCAGCCGAAGGTGCGCCCCAGCATTTTGCCGGTCGTTATGATCTCATGATAGTATTTCGAGGAGATCACCGTGTCCGGGTAGCGGTCGAGCATATCGTCCATTTCCTTCCTGAGGTCTGAGAGCTCCTGCTCCTTCCAGGAAAAGCCGTCGACCCCCTCATCATTGGAGAGGAGCTGCATGTGAACCTTGAGCCCGACATCGGCGATTTTTTTTATGATGCGCTCGATTTTACCGATCTGCTTCGGCGTTATGGTATAGAGGTAGTAGGTATAGGGATCGCCCGCGTAATTCTTCCGGGATATGGAAAAGGTGTCTCGACCCCGCAGGAGTTTCTCGTCCTCCTCGTCGCCCCAGACGGAAATCCCCACCATCATGTCGGGAAAACGGTCGCGGGGGACCTTGATGATGCCGTTGGTCGCGCAGTAGGTGGGGAGGCGCTTGTAAAATGCCTCGATGCGGTCAAGGTAAAGGGTCGGCTCGCCGCCGATGAGAATGGCGAGATTCACCCCCCTCTGCTTTTCCTTTTCGACGAACTCCTCCCATTTGCGGATATCCGGCTCGTCGGGCGACTTTTTATGCTCGTCCGAAGAGAAAAAGAAGCAGCCCTTGCAGCGGAGGTTGCAGTTGTTGGTCACGTCATAGATCGAGCTCCGGATATTGAGCTTTGATATCCTTTTATATCGTTCATACCATTCGTTATCGAGCAATGAGCTGACGGTATTCATGGCGCTCTCCTGATCATTTGTGACGACTCATTAATCTTGTGCTGTGAGCCCGGTCCTACAGGTCAAACCCGGGCGGCGGCGTCATGCGGTTCAGCAGGTTTTCCCCTTTTTGATAGTCCATGACCCAGACGGCGAGATATGTGTCAACATAGTCGAGCCAGGCCTTGAAAGCTTCCGGGTCGGTGCCGTGCCGGTAGAGGCGCGCCGTTACCACGGCGCTGCCGGCGGCGTAGTGACGGCAGTCTGCGCAGTCGGTGTCCGGCACGCAGCAGGCAGCGCTCCTGTCCCAGGTGAGGTCGGTGCGGTACTGGCGGAATGACCTGCCCAGCCCGATGTCCGTGGAAGGATTCATGCGGGGATAGGAGCAGGTATAAAGATCATGGAGTCCCTGGGCGTGCGTGTGCGCGACCACGTTGTAGGGGGAAAAGAGAACGTGATCCGGATAGCGCGACAGCACCTCCATCATGGCTGCTCTTGTCCGGGCTAGCGACTCGGCGGTGTGCCGGAGGCCCCCGGTATAACCGACCGGCGCGGAGAACACGTTGAAGGTTGCCCGGCAGTCGTTCTTCGACAGGATATCCATCACCTCGTGAATCTCGCCGATATTGTCCCTGGTAAACGTGTAGACCCAAACGGCCCGGGGGTCTCCCCGGTAATTTTCTATCTGCCTGAGGAGCAGATTTTTCGCGCTGCGAACTCTGAGGCTGGTCTCGTCGTTTCCCCAGACGGAAATATGTATCTTATATCCGACCGATTCCGGTATCCTTTTGAAGCCGTTGGACGCGATCGACCCGAGCGGGATCTCCTCGTAACATACCCGGCAGAGCTCCGGGACCAGCGACGGTTCCGCACCTGCCAGAACGACGTAGGTGATACCCCGCTCCTTTTCGATCTTCATGAGAGCCCGCCAGTCATCCGGGTTGCCGTTTTCGCTGGCGAACTGTTTGTCCCCCTCGTAATAATAGCAGCCGTCGCAGCGGATGTTGCACCGGTTGGTCATATCATAGGTCGATTCCCGGAGAAAAAAGTATTTACGCACCTTTTCCCATCTCTCGCGCACCGCCGGGTCCGCGATGATGTCCGAGAATTTCATTTTTGTGCCGGACGCGCCTGTGCCCGCCGGGGGTTTCCTGGTATGTTTTACGTTCATCTATTTTTCCAGCCCGGTGAATGTGCACCTTAAAAGGTAAAGAATATCTATTTATCCTTCAACTTTTCTTCAATATATTCTGCGATTAATTTCACGTTTTTCAATTTCGGATAGTCGTCCTCGTCGATGGTGATGCCGTATTCGTCCTGCAGCACCAGCACCACGGTAGTAAGGTCCATGCTGTCTATGCCGAGTTCGTCAATGAGGTCGACCTCGGGCTCGAAGGTCTGGGGCGTCACGTCCTCCAGCTTGAGCTCGTCGATCAGTATCTCGGCGACGCGAATAACTATTTTTTTGTCCGCCATGAATCATCCTCCTCTGTCACGCGGCTTACGGCCGCCGGTTCAGCCGGCACGTTCCGCCATTGTCATCACTCCGTTGCATGCGATCTGGCCGTTGACGAGCACCCTGAATTTATACGCAGACGGATCGGTCGCGTCGGCCGCGGCCGACATCTGCAGGGTGTCGCCGGGCCTGACGAATTGCCTGAATCGCACTTTTGTTATGCGGGATACGGAAACCGAACGGCTTTTCATCCTGGCATGTCCGCGTATCATGTCCGAAACTATGGCAAGCTGTGCGATTCCGGGGAGTATCGGCGAACCGGGGAAATGTCCGTCAAACCAGAGCGATTCAGTCGTGAGCGTCACTTCGGCTGAAATCTCGTTCGATTCGGTTTTATTCAAATTTTTCAGAGAATGCCACCGGGTGTTCATTCCTGCCGTACTCATGTCCCTCTCTGCCGGGCGTTGCATTCAGCATTCAACCGCGTATAAATGCCGTTAGGTCATGCTCATTCGCTGCAGCGGCCCGTAAACAATGGATTTAACTAATATAAATGACGAAACCGGTGTCAAGAAAAAAAAGTCAGGGCGCGCTTACCGCTTTTTCAGCCATGGATTCTATCAGCATTCCGCCGGAGCGGCAGGTTTTCAGGACTGACGTCCGGACCTGTTTCGGCGTGAATCCTGAAAAAATCAGCGCATTTCTGATGTAGATTTCCGACCTGGCATGGAGCCAGATCCCCTGGCGAAGAGCGTTCCCGACCTGCGTGAAGAAGCGGAAGAATGAACGATGGGACGTGGTAAAGTAAAGGATCCCGCCCGGCGCCATAAATCGAGATATTTTTGTTAGAAGTCCCTCCAGGTCGGGTATGTATTCAAATGCCGAGAAGGAGCAGACAATGTCATATGGCCGTGCCGGTTGAAACTCCTCGACATCGCCCGCCTGATAGTCGATATTTGTCAATCCTTCCCGCTCTGCTTTATTTCTCATCACGGAGAGCATGCCCTCTGATATGTCAAATGCGGTGATTTCGCGGCATCTCCCCGCGATCTGGAGCGTGAACATGCCAGTCCCCGCCCCGATTTCAAGTACCCTTTGGTCGGGCTTGATCTGCGGCAGGAAATTCGATTCGAATAATTCGCGCTCTTTTCGCCTCGAGATATTTCCGCTCAGCGATGACTCCCGGTCATAGGTCAGGGCGATGCCGTCGTAGAAGGATCCAGTCGCATGGGATGCGGTTGAGGCCGCACCGGCCCGTTTCATGACGGGCCGGCCTATGAGCCTGTCGAGGGGAAGGATGCCGAGGTCCCTGTCGGAGAGGCCCGTGATGATGCTCTCGATTTCGTTAAGCCACCGGTCGGCGTCGAAACCGCCCGGGGCCGAGTCGTGGAGGAGTATGATGTCACCGGGCCTCGCGCGCCCCACGATTTTTTTCGACAGGTGACGGATACGCCGGTTGCCGGCGTCGCGGCCACGGCGGCTGAAGTTGACGCAGAACATTCCTGCTTCGAGGAGGGCGCGCCAGAGACGCGGGTTGGTGATCCCCACCGGCGGCCTGAACGCGAGCGGGAGGATGCCGAATCGCGCGCAGAGTACCTGGGTACGGTTGATTTCCTCGCGAAGGCGGCCGATGCCGCGAAGCATGAGAAAGGGCGAATGATTGTATGAATGATTGCAGACGGCGTGGCCGCGCGAGAGGATCATGCGCACCAGGTCGGGGTGCCGCGACGCCCTTTGTCCGGTGATGAAAAAGGCCGCTGGCACTCCATGCTTCGCCAGCAGGTCGAGCAGCGCCGGTGTGGCGGCAGGGTCCGGGCCGTCGTCAAAAGTGAGCGCTACCGACCGCGAATCCCTACTGCCCCGGTGCACGATGGGGAGGTAGAAGCTGAATCGGGGGAAGAAGGGAGCTGCAAAACAGAGGAGCAGGAAGAGTGCGAGCGGGAGCGCCGCCAGACGGATGTCGATGAAGGCGAGGACCAGGGCGGTCTGGAATGCCCCAAGGCCTGCCAGGTGCGCCGGCGCCAGCGGGAAGATGGTTGGACCCTTTTTCATCGGACAATATGCTCCCAGAGCGGGCCGGTATGGCCCTGTCGGTGCATGCGCGCGATCAGGCGGGCGATTTTTTTACCGCCCGATCCGATTATCCAGTTGTCGCGCCCGCGGGCCCGCTCCTCCACGATCCGGATTATTTCATCGGCCGGGACCCCCGGCGACCGGTAAAACACCGGTTCCAGCAGATCGTCGGATTCGGTTATCTGTCCCTCTTTGAGGGCGATATCGTAGAGTTCGGTGTGGGGATATATCCTCATGCCGCAGAAGAAGAAGACCACGGTCCGTTCGAGGCGCTCGGCATTGTCCAGGGTCTCGCGAAGCGTGTCGCGGGTTTCGCCCGGTCCCCCCAGGAGAAGGTAGTGCGCGACATGCAGTCCTGCCCCGAGGGCCTGCGCGTGGGCCGCAAACACGTCATCGGTATTGAACGGCTTTCGGTATGAAGCGAGCATGGAGGGGGAGAGGGCCTCGGTCCCGAACTCGGCGTGCGTAAGCCCGGCGGAGCGGAGCGTCCGGAAATAATCGTCGGGCGGCCGCGAGGGCGCGAAGAAGGCGCCCCATGGAATGGAAAGGCCCCTGCGGGAAAACGCGCGGGCCACCTCGCGGCTGTGTTCGAAGCTGGTGTTAAATACCGAATCGGTTATAAAGAGGTACCGGGCCCCGGATGCCTGAAGCGCGATGGCGGTGTCCGCCACCTCGTCCGCCTGGATAAGGCGGAGGGCCGTTCCCTCGATGTGCGGGTAGGTGCAGTAGATGCATCGGAAGTTGCACCCCCGCTTTGTCTGCAGATTCATCATGCCGCCCCGCTCGAGGTAGAACCGGGAATAGGGATACGGCGCCGGGACGCGGGTGAAGGGTCGGTCGAGGGGAGGCGGTATCCGTTCGGCTCCGCCGGCCGTGATCACGCCGGTGATGCCGGCAGGGTCCGTCCCGGCTTCCAGGGCTGCGAGAAGATCGGCGAGGCGCTCGCCTTCGCCGATCACGCCGTAGTCGGCCCCGAGTTCGCGCATCAGCTGTGCCGGGAAGATGGTAAAGCCGCTCCCGCCAAGTATGACCGTCGCGTCCGTATGGGTGCGGACCAGTTCGACAAGCGACCGGTACGCCTTCACGAATCCCCTGACATCGTTGGCCTCGACGTTATCGATATTACGGAGAGACAGGCCGATTGCATCCGGGGCAAAATCGTGTATTGTTTCAAGCAGCCGGTCGGTGCTTCCGTCATCGTTGATGTCGGCGACCCTGACCTCGTGCCGGTCGGCAATTGCCGCCGCGACGTAATCAAGCCCCAGGGGGTAGACGTAGTACGGGGCCCGAACGCTATTTGCTGATACGAGGAGTACTTTCATTATCCTGTCATGAGATCAGTTCAATTGCCGTTATATAAGTGCCGAGGCCGAGCATCAGGATGCCTTTGCCGTTGAGGGCGCGTTCGCTCCCGCCTGCAAGAGAGGCCGGGATGGAGCCGTCTTTCATGAGCCGTGTCGCTATGGCCGCGGCGGCTGCCGAGGCCGAGCCGAATTCGCCGATGAGCGGCCGGTAATCGATAATTGCCGCAGAGAATCCGGAACGGGAAATGAAATCAGCGAGTTGTTTCTCGCCCTCTGCCCGTTCGGCGGCCGGAATCCCGGCAAAGAGGGCCGCGTGCGCCGCGCGTATCCTCTCGGTGCCGCCGAGCGCGGAGATCAGTGATGATACGGTGCCCGGACCACGTGCGCGTTCATAGAAGGAGTGGATTATCGTCATGCCGGATGGCGCGTCTGTCTTCCGGAGGCAGAGAGCGCCGCCGCCGTCCGCCGGCAGACCGGCAGCACTGACGGAGGGATCGAACAGGGGAGACAAAATTTCATGGTGCTCGTCTGCCGCCATGACCAGCAGTGTCTCTCTGCCTGCCGCCGTAAGCGCCGCTGCGAGAAGGGCCTCTTCAAAAGAGCGGTCACCGCCCGTTGCAGTGATGTTCGGACCGGTGGCCTTGAGCCAGATGGCGGCTTGGCCTGCAGGCGCGTTGTGCACCGAGCCGACGAAATCCGTGGGGCTGGTAAACTGCTCGCCGGATTCGTACAGCCCGGTCAGAAAATCATTGGTCTCTGAAAGGGGGCCCCAGGAGGTGCCGAAAAAAACCGAAGCGGGCTCGCTCCCGGCGGCGTCACGAGATCCCAGGGCGAGGGCGAGCGCGAGTCGGGGCAGTCGCTTGAGTCTCCTCACCTCCCGCGCCGGAAGATTTTTAGATATATCGACGACCGGCAGAATTCCGGAGCATTCACATCCTTCTTTAAGTTTCGCGATGGTCTGATCCAGGTCGCCCGCGCCGGTGATACAGGCGCTGCCGAGTATTTCGAACCTGAACGACGCAGGGCCGGAGCGGCCGTGCCGGTTTACTTCAGGGTTCCCGAGCACCAGGCAGGCGTTATTGCCGCCAAAGCCGAATGAGTTTGACAGGATTGTACCGGTCTTTTTCTCCATCGGCTCGAGTACCGGAATAAGTTCAAGCGAGGGGTCCGGCTCCGCGCAGCCCGTAGTAGCGGGGATGATTCCTTCTCTGATGGCAATGGCCGAGACGACCGCCTCTATCGCGCCGGAGGCTGCAAGGGAATGTCCGGTGGCGCCTTTTATCGAAGAGAGGGGCGGCATGGTTTTACCGAAGAGCGCGCGGACGGCCTTTGCTTCTGAGAGATCGTTGTCGACAGTTCCTGTGCCGTGAAGATTGATATAGTCTATGTCATGAAGATCGATGGCCGCGTCGGCCAGTGCGGCCTTCATGGCGGCCAGCGCCCCTGCGCCCTCGGGGTGCGGGCTTGCCGGGTGATGAGCGTCGCAGGAGAGGCCGCCTCCCATGATCTCGGCCAAGGCTCCGTCCGGGGCCGCGTCGCCCGCCTCAAGGAGAAGCATGGCTGCGCCTTCGGCCACGGTCATACCGCGCCTTGAACGGTCAAGAGGCCGCGCTCCGGCCGGGTCTATGAGTTGCAGGGAATTAAAGCCGTAATAGGTGAGCCGACAGAGCGCGTCGGCCCCGCCGGCGAGCACGCGCCGGGCCCGACCTGAACGGAGGAGCTCGCATGCGAGCTTGATGGCGGCCGAGCCCGAGGAACAGGCGTTTGTTACCGTGATGACGGGGCCGTTGCAGGCGAACGTCTCAGCGCACTTCTCGGCAACCGAAGAGGTTGAATGATAGCGGTAAAGCTCAGCGCGTCTTTCGTTCTGTTTGAGGAGCGATTCGGTGAGGGGCATGCCGCCGGTTGTGGTGCCGATAATTACCGCGTCGGGAACAACTTCCCGGCCGGCGAGCGCTTCGCGCGCCGCGGCGAGGGCGAATTCATGTGTCCGCGGCAGGCCAGTGCCGTCAGTGAACCCCCTGATTTCGCCCGCCGGTAATACGTTGCCGGGGGACGCGGGGAACAGGCTGAGCGGATTTATACCTGAGCGGTTTTGCTTCAGGGAATCAAGATGCTCCCGGACCCCGCGGCCGAGCGGGCTGACAATGCCCATCCCGGTGACAAAGATCCTTCCGCCGCTCAATATGGTCACCTCGTGCGATTGGTATGTATGTATTCGGCGAGAGTTCCCAGCGTGGCGAATACTTTTTGTCCCAACTGCTTGTTGTCGATTTTAAGGCCGTAGTCCCTGTCTATCATCATGGCGAGTTCGAGCACATCAATGGAGTCGATTCCCAGCTTTCCGCCCACCAGCTGTTCGGCCTCGTTGAAATCCGCCGGTGTGACATCGATGAGGTCCAGCGTTTCAATGATTTTTTCCTTCAATTCCGCGAGCAATTCCTGCATGGGCGACCTCGTCTGTTTAATTTTATAAATACGGTTCCAGAGATTATATAGATGGTTTTTTATCTGCTCCAATGTCAAGATATTTTTATTGACACATACACTGCAAGAGAAATACGGTATTGCCCAGCGCCCCGACGGGATCTTGATAATGTACGACATAGAAGCCTTGCTCCCACACCGCAACAGTATGAAGCTGGTCGACGAGGTTGTTGAAATCGACGAGCAGCGGTGCGTCGTCGCCGCGACCGTGACCCCGGCCTGGCCCCTGTTCCGGGACGGCGGCGTGGATTCAATAATTCTGATAGAGCTGGCGGCCCAGACCGCCGGGGTGCATTTCGGGTGGGAGGAAATGCGGAAGGGCCACGCGTCAGCCGGAAAAGTCGGCTGGCTGGTGGGAGTAAAAAAGGCCGAGTTGTACCGGGACATGATTCCGGAGAAGACGAGAATCACGGTATCGATTGAGGATCGTAAGAGCGACGATTCCTATGCCGAAATCGTCGGTACGGCGGTTGTCGGGTCTGAGACGGTCGCTGAAATCATGCTCCAGGTATTTCGCCCGGAAAATCTGTGAGCGGAAAGGAGGCGCGGATGAGCGAGGCAATTGATAAAAAAATGGCGATTGTGACCGGCGCGAGCAGGGGAATCGGCCGCGCCGTCGCGGTCGAGATGGCGCGTGATAACTACTTTGTCATCATCAATTATCGCTCGAATGACGCCGCGGCCGCGGAGACGCTGGAGTTGGTCAGGAGCGCGGGCGGTGACGGAGAACTGATGAGGTTCGACGTGGCCGATTCGGCCGCGGCCGGTGCCGCCATGGAGGACATCACAAAACGGTTTGCCGGGATAGACGCGCTGGTGAATAACGCCGGCATAACGGCTGACAACCTATTCCTCATGATGCCCGAGGCAGACTGGGACGCGGTCATAGCGACGACGCTTAAGGGCTTCTATAACATGACGAAGCCGGTGCTCAGGAAAATGCTCCGCCAGAAAAAGGGATCGGTGGTTTCGATAGCGTCCGTTGCGGGACTTATCGGCAACAAGGGCCAGGCCAACTATTCTGCCGCCAAGGCCGGTCTTATCGGCGCGACTCGCTCCATCGCATCCGAGATTGCGAAAAAGGGGATCAGGCTCAATGTCGTGGCCCCCGGCCTCATAGAGACCGATATGATCAAGGAGGCGCCGGTTGAGATGATAAAGAACATCATACCGATGGGAAGGATAGGCACACCGGAAGAGGTGGCGAAGGTGGTGCGCTTTCTCTGTTCTGACGATGCCTCCTACATTACCGGCCAGGTGATCGGCGTAAACGGCGGGATGATATAGGCTATATTCTTCATTATGACTCGGTTGCTCTGAAGGCCCCCTAAATCCCCCGAAGGGGGACTTTCATTTGAATCAGCCAAAGCCCCCCTCTGGGGGGTATGGGGGGAGATGTTCCGAAGCAGACGTTGTATTGTGAGTACACAATGAAAGTATTTATTAGTATCGTAATAAAAGCGATCAGTATGCTACTCCTCGCGCTGTCTCTCGTCTCCTGGGGAGACTCCTGGGACCAGATCAAAAAGACGGCGAAAGACATCACGTCCGTTGAGGCCGTGTTCGTGCAGACGAAGCATATGGAGATCCTGTCAAAGCCGCTGGTCTCGAAAGGAACGCTCACCTTTCATGCCCCGGACTCGCTCCGGTGGGAATACACCTCGCCCGTGCGGAGCGTGCTCCTCATGCATGGCGGCACGGTGACGCGCTACGTCAAGAGGGGGGACGCTGTTATCAAGGACTCATCGGCCCGGCTCCAGTCAATGCGAGTCGTGATACAGGAACTGACGATGTGGATGAAAGGAAACTTCGACGCGAACCCCTCCTTTAAGCCGGAGCTCAAGAAGGGAGGAATCATCCAGCTCACGCCCAGAGAAAAATCGATGGCCGACATCATCCGGCGGATTGAGCTGAGGCTCTCCTCTACGCCGGGTGTGATACGGTCGGTCGTCATTTACGAAAGCCAGAAGTCCTACACCATGCTCGAGTTCCGAAACGTGAGGCTGAACAGGCCGGTCCCGGACTCGATTTTCAGGAATATGTAATGAGGAACGGGCTACTCCTCCTCGCCCTTCCGCTTATGATCGCCTGCGCTTCTCTGCCGCGGCTTGAGCCGTACGGAAGCGAAGAAGGAAATGATTGCGGAAGGAAGTGTTTCGCCCCCTTCCTGTGCGGCCGCTGGCGCCTGGTTCATTCGATCAACGGCACGCTCCCGGGCGGCTTACGCGCGACAATGATCGGCGTTACCGTGGCCGATTCTGAAACCGGACGGCTCCGCTGCAGCCTCATGTCGATCGAGGGGCTGGTGCTTCTTGACGCGGAGTACGACGGAAAGCTCACCATCCATCGCGGGATCGGGCCCCTCGGATCGCCCGGCATGGTGCTCGGAATGCTCCGCGACATCAGGCTCATGTTATTCAGGCCAAAGGGCGGCGCGGTCGCGGCCGGCGTCCTTGAAAACGGGAGAAACGCGTGCAGATACACAACTCCGGAAGGGACCGTCGACGTGGTGATAACGGGCGACGGCGGGTTCGAGGTTCGTTCATATGATTCATGCTCGCGCCTTTCCCGAACCCTCCGGCTGGCAGGAGTGAACCGCGAAGGCATTCCGGCCGCTATCGAACTCGACGCGCGCGGCATGTTCGGATATTCCCTGCAGCTCGATCTCATCGAAGCCTCGCCGGTCAGGTGAGTTCAATACCGGTATGAGGGTCCGACCATGACAAGTGTTTCTCTCCGGTCGTAAAAGCACCCCATTTTTGAATACCCGCTGTAATAGTAGACCGAAAGTTCGTGCGGTTCGCTCCCCCCTGATTTTCTTCTGAGAATGCAGGTGTTGAAGAAATACTTCAGGTATATCCCCGTCCGTATGCCGAAATTGGGGAGGCGGCGGCCCGCGATGATCTCCGCTTCCCATTCGACGAAAAACGGTATGCCCGCTGAAAGAAGGTCGATCCGGACGCCGGCGAGAATTGACGGCTCGCCGAAAATTTTTTTCTTCGGCCTTCGGGAAAACTTCCAGTCCAGGCCGATACTGAGCTGAAGGCAGGAAAGCATATAACTGATGTAGTGCCGCACTGCCTCGAAACCGGTGTTTCGTACCGCTCCCGAGCTATACTTGATGTAATCGTCGCCGAGGTGAGAGCTGGTGTGGTACACCGTTGTTTCGAACAGGAAGTTCCGGTACCGCACGTCCGTGAAAAGGGCGCCGGTAAAATCGGCGTGGATGAAATTGAAAGATTCCGAGAGTAAATCGAAGCGCGTGAATATGCCGCCGCCCCCGCCGATGTCGACAGCGACGGATTCGCTCCGGTAGGATATGCCCGGGATCCTTGCGCCGAAGTCGTATTCCATGTATTGGCGCGTGTCTGCGGCGGAATAGAGATAGAGCGCGTTCAGTGACGGGGCCCGAAGAAGGGCCCCGTGAGGGTTGCCGGAGACTTTATCGGATGAAAAAAATTCAATGTCCGCGGCCGGCAGATGCGGGCAGACCGTCAACAGGGAAAATAACATGATGATGCGTGTAATAGGCCGGCTCATGGATGTATCCGATGATTGTTCCGTATAATGGCAGGAAAGGACGGCGATGTCAATGGAAATTATGCGAGGCCCGGACGCATCTGCGCATAGGATATTGATTATTGTTTTGCAGACGCGGCTTCAGGCGACCGGGGTCTCGGGCACGCGGACGGAAAACACGTTCTCACCGTTACGCTCGAACGTGAACGAGCCGCCGAGCTGGCGGGTCAGCATTTTAACCAGGAGGATACCGAAACCCTTCGGGTTGTCGATGCTGAAATCGGCAGGAGGCCCCGCGCCGTTATCGGACACTGCAAGCTCGATTGAGCCGTTCGTTTTCCGGAGCCTGATCCGGATAACGCCGGCAACCCCCGGCGGGAACGCGTATTTGAGCGCATTGGTAAGGAGCTCGTTTGCTATCAGCCCCCAGGCCGTCGAGTTTTTGGGCTCGGCGGTTATGCGTTCGTATTTTTTTTCAATGGTAATCGCGCTCATCCCGGACAGATATGTGCTGACCACAGACGCGACGATTGACTGGAGATAGTCATCGAGGTTCACGCTTGTTTCCAGTCCTGACATGGACAGGATGGCATACAGGTTCGCCACGGACAGTATCCGGCCCTTGAGGTTCTCCAGCACGGTACGTGCGCCGGCGTTTTCCTCGCGGTTCATTTCGAGAGAGATAAGGCTGGTGATCATGTTCAGGCTGTTTTTCGTCCGGTGCTGGAGCTCGTGGAACAGCGACTCTTTTTCTCTGATGGAATTTTCGAGCGCTATTTCCGCCTTTTTTTTCTCCGATATATCGCGGATTATGACAAAGGTATGTTCGTATGGTATTTTATCTTCATGGATCCTTATGCTTACTTCAACATCAATAAGAGTGCCGTCCTTTTTCCTGTGGCGTGTCTCAAATCGTATAGATCCGCGGTTTTGCAGGGATTTGGAAATTGAAGTTATCTCATCGATATTTAAGTCAGCTTCAAGTTCAGAGACGTGTTTTCCTGTAAGCTCCTCGCGGATGTACCCGCTCATTTGCGCATAGGCTTCATTGGCTTCCACGATGCGCCAGCTCCGGTCGAATATCACGAAACCGTTGAGCGCGGTCTGCATGAAGGTGGTGTAGCGCTCTTCTGCCTCTCTGCGCCTGGTTATGTCCGTGTGAGTGCCTATTACGCGGAGGGGCCTGCCCTCCGGCGTCCGGCTGAATACCTTGCCGCGATCGAGTATATATTTGTACTCACCGTTTTTGCACCTGAGGCGGTGCTCATTTAAGTACACGAGGCTTTTGCCCTCAAGGTGCCTTTTGAGGTCGGCGTATACCCGCTCGCGGTCGTGGGGGTGAACGCGGCTGTCCCACTCGTCGAGGGTGTCGCCGATTTCATGCTCCTCGTACCCGAGCATAGCCTTCCACTGCCTGGAAAAATGAACCTTGTTCGTCTGCGCGTTCCAGTCCCATACGCCGTCCCCGGCGCCTTCGAGCGCGAAACTCCATCGCTCCTCGCTTTCGCGCAATGCCTCCTCTGTTTTTTTTTGTTCAGTAATGTCAACCAGGAACCCCCGGAGGCCCACGGTTGTGCCGTCCCGGACCTTGGCAGTTGAGTGGACCAGGACTGGAAATGTCGAGCCATCCTTTCCGAGCGCCTGGTATTCCCTCAGGCCGAGATTCTCTCCTTTAAGCATCTTTGCAATGTTTTCCAGGGCGCGTTCACGGTCTTTCGGGACGACCAAATTGGTAATTATGAGACCCCGGTCAATGTCGTCCACGGTGTATCCGAATTTATCCAGGCCCACCTGGTTTACGAAGGTCAATCTTCCCTGCATGTCGGTTTCGAACACGACCTCCGGCAGGAACCTCGCGAGCTCGCTGAAGCGCTCCTCGCTTTCGCGCAATGCCTGCATCGCTTTCTTCCGCTCAGCGATGTTGCGCACAACGGCGACATGTAACTCGCGTTCGCCGAACCAGAGAAACTGGGCCCGTACCTCTATCGGGTACTCGCTTCCATCCTTTCGCCGGTGTACGCTTTCGAAGGTCGTTGACCCGCCAGTTTTGTTTTTTCGATACCGGGCCATGTCGGCGTTCCATTGATGCCGGGGAAGCGAGGGGCCGATGTCCCAGAGGTTCATGGCCATCAGCTCTTCGCGCGTATACCCGAGGGAGCGGCAGGTCTCATCGTTTACGTACTCGAACCTGCCGTCCGGCGTGAGCCAGAGTACCATTTCCGAGGCCTGGTCTATGGTGTACTGGAACATTTTCAGCTTCTCTTCGGCGTTCTTTTGCCCGGTGATGTCTAACAGGAACCCTCTGAGTCCTGCCGGGCCGCCGTCGCGGATAATTATTGAGGTGTTGATAAGGACAGGAAACCTGGTTCCGTTTTTTTTCCTGGCGGTATACTCGACAAGGCCGAACAATTCACCCCTGAGGGCCTTCCCGAAATTCTCTGTACCTCGCCGGTGCTCCTCCGGGACGATAATGTCCAGAAAGCTCAGCCCCCGCTCCACTTCATCTCTGGTGTAGCCGAACCGCTCAAGCGAAGGCTCGTTCACAAACGTGATTCTGCCATTGATATCTGTTTCAAAGACCGTCTCCGGCAGGAGATTGGCAAGATTGCTGAAGCGCTCCTCGTTTTGACTGAGGGCCTCCTCGGCCCTCTTGAGCTCCGTGATGTCAATCAGCGAAGATACGCTCTCATTCCTTCCCGGGATCATTGATATGCTGATAAATAAATTTCTGATTTCTCCCGATTTGGTCCTGGCTCGGCATTCATAGGTTTGGGGCGGGTCGCCCGTGCCGGACATTCTCTGGGCGTGATACTGCTTCATCTTTTTCAGGTCTTCACTGACAATAAGAGATGTCCAGCTCATCCTGCCTTCCAGCTCCTCCCTGCCGTAACCGGTGAGCTTCTCGAGATTGGAATTAACGAGAATAAATTTCGTGTCTTCCCCGATGATACAGTTGGCGCTGGCCGCTTTCTCGAAAAAGCTGCGGTATCTCTCCTCGCTTTTCTGCAGCTCCTCTTCCGCCCGTCTGCGCTCCAGCAGAGCTTCGGTAAGCCGGGCGCCGTGTTTTTTCAGCTCCAGGTGCGCGTTGTGAAGACGGAAAGCCATTTTGATTGAAGCGAGAAGGACTGTTTCGCCAGAATTCTTGACAACATAGCCGTATGAGGTAATTTTCTCTGTTCTGTCAACCATCGCGGGTTCGGTGTGGTTTGAGAGAAAGAGGACCGGGATATCGAGGTTTTTCAGTATGATCTCCGCCGCCCGGGTGCCGTCCATGCCGCTTCCAAGGTCGATGTCCATCAGGATGAGATCGGGGATCGGATGTTGAGATGCGGTCTGTATGGCATCTTCGCCTGAATGGGCAACGAGAACGGTATATCCCTGCTCCCTGAGTATCCGGGCTTCATTCATGGCGATGAGGGTCTCGTCATCGACGATGAGGATGGTTTTTTCGGTGTATTCTGTCATAGATGTACAATATCGTAGCTGGAGATTTTCCCGCAGGGATGAATTGAATATATGTCAAATATCTTGATAAAAAAATCAATCCAAAAATATACCAGCTGTACAGTATTGAAAAAGTCTTGACATGCTGCCGTTTTAAAAAAAAAGCTTAGGCATTGGCAAGGAGAAGACCGTGAAATTCAGACTTATCTATCCCCGCTGGGAAAAGCTTCCCGGGCAGACCACATTCAATCTTCCCCCCCATGGGCCGGCGGTGATGGCCGCCGCACTGCCGGACGATGTCGAAGTAGAGTTTATCGATGAGAACCTGGAAGATTTCAGCTATGACGATTCGGTCGATTTCGTAGGTATATCCATGATGCTCACCACGCAGGTAAAGCGCGGGTGGGAGATCGGGGACGAATACCGGAAGCGCGGCGTCAAGGTCATCTTCGGCGGAATTTCGACCATGCTGCACGCGGAAGAGACCGCGATTCATGCTGATTCCGTGTTCCTGGGAGAGGCTGAGGGGAAGATGGAAAGAGTATTCTCCGATTTCAGGAACAATCGCCTGCAGAAGGTGTATGATTACATGAATGACCTGCCGCCGATCGAAATTGTAGGGCCGGCGCGAAGGAACATCTACAAGCGGGATCTCTATTACTACAAGGGCGTGCAAATGGTCGATCTGGTGCATGCTTCCCGCGGCTGCCGGTTCAACTGCTATCCCTGCGCGGTCGCATTTCTCGGCGGGAGGAAGTTCAGGCCCCGACCGATAGATAAGGCCATCGAGGAAATGGCCCTTGTCGACAACAACCGGCTTTTCGTCGTCGACAATTCGCTGGCGCAGGACACACAGTGGGAAAAGGACCTCTTTCGGGAGATGATCCCCCTGAAAAAGAACTGGTGCTGCCATACCATTGAGGACAAGCCGGAGGTGCTCGAGCTCGCCCGGCAGGCCGGCGCATGGTACGTGTACCAGGCCGTCTTCGACACGTCGGATTACATCAAGAACCGCATCAAGCGCTACCACGACCATGATATCGCCGTTGAAGGGACGATTCTGCTCGGACTTGACAAACACGACGAGGACTACATCAAGCGCCTCATCGATTTTCTCCTTGAGATCGACCTGGACCTTGCGGAGTTCACCGTGCTCACGCCGTTTCCGCACACCAGGGCGTACGACGAGCTGGCGGCGCAGAAGCGGATTTTCGACCATGACTGGAACCGCTACAACGCGGCCAACGTGGTCTATACGCCGAAGCTCATGAGCCCGGAGCGGCTTCAGGAGCTCTACTATTTCGCGTGGGAGCGCTTCTACCAGGACGAGCCCCAGCAGATGAAGATGTTCAAGCTGATTCAGAAGGTCGTGGAGCGGGAAAGGGAACTCGGCACCTACCGGCCCCGTCGCCGCGACCTGATGCGGCAGGCCTTCGGCACGTCAATTGACTGAGCCGGTCGGGAGGATCGCTCTGTGGCGGAAGAGCGATTTACGTAAATCAGAATACATGAAAAGCTCCCTAACGGCAGTGTCAAGGAAACTGATGCAAAGCGGGTCAGGTATGCGGCGGATGACAGGGGCAATGCGGCCGGGGGTATGAGGAGCTGGCCGAATAGGGGATCATCGTGGCCAATCATTTATATGAGTTGTACAAGGACATTTACAGGGATCGTGCAGGGCAGGCAAGAGAGCGTTTCAGAAAAAAGCAGGCATCGCCGATAGGGTGTTTCATGCGCCGGGCGGAGATAAAAATTGACTTGGTCATGGCCCTGACCGGATTTACCCGGCGGCGGAGGGTCCCACTACCTGTATGCCGCATTTTTGCAGGAGGCGGCAGGCCTCTTCGGGATACCGGATCTGGATGAGGCGAAAAAGCAGATGGTCGTGAATGCTGGCATGATGATGTATATCGCCCTGATCTGCGCCAGCTTCGTGAAGGCCTGGGGGGATGAAGCGGATCTCATGCCCCTGGCGGGGCTTGTGCGGGAGTGGGCCGAATCGGAAAAGAAAGTGTACGGCATACTCAAATCTATCTGATGGAAATGAATGTTTCCGCGCAATAATCTATACTGAAGAACAGAATGGTGAGAACGTAATGAAAGTGTACGAATCAATTGCTGGGGGTGGCAAAAGGGAGTCCAGCTCAAAACGAATAAAATATTCTGTGGACGAAAAAGGCGAGATTGTCGAAACCTACGAGGAGATCTCTGAATACTCGATCATTGTGGCCGGCACCGTGGAGGAAGTGTATGCCGATCTAGCTGAAAAGGCAAGAGAAAGAGTTAGAAGAAACATTGCTTCCCCTCTTGAGTATTTCATGTATCGCTCTCAATTGGAACCGGATTCGCTCCTGGCCCTGACCGGCTTTTCGCCCAGGGAATTTAAGAAACACATGAAGCCGAAGGTTTTCAGAACTCTGGAGGACGACGTATTGCAGCGGTATGCGTCTGCGTTTATGGTGGATATTGGCACTATAAAGAAATTCATAGGATGACATCATGAGCCAGAAAATCAATCCGGTGTTCACCCATTACGACGCGGCCCATTGCGAATCGGGATCCATCCGTTCAATGTTAAAGAATTACGGGCTTGATATATCAGAGCCGATGGTATTCGGCATCGCCAGCTCGATCGTGTTTTTTTACTTTCCTCCGGTCAAGGTCTGGGGGCATCCTTTGATCTCATACCGCATGCCGCCGCGCTCAATGCTCAAAAAAATTCAGGAGCGCCTTGGTATTACATTCGTAACAAAAACGTATCAAGACGAGCAGCTCGCAATGGATGAACTGGACGCTCTCCTGATGGAAGGGCGGCCGGTCGGTCTGCAGACCAGTGTGGCCTATCTGACCTATATCATACCGGAGTTCCGGGTCTATTTTAACGGTCATATGCTCCTGATATACGGCAAGGAGGGCAACGAATACCTTGTCAGCGATACGGTAGTTGACAGGCCCATGCGGATACATGCGGAGGACCTCAGGAAAGCCCGTTTCGCGCGCGGTCAGAATCCGCCGAACGGCTTCATGTTCTACCCGGCATCGATCCCGGCATCGATCGATTACCGCACGGCGATACGAAAGGCGGTGAAGCAGACCGTGAACATGATGCTCCAGCCGCTCTTCCCGATCGTCGGGATAAAAGGGATCCGGACCATGGCGCGGAAATTTGAGAAGCTGCACCGGAGCCCTGACAAGAAGAACGTGCGGAGCTTCCTGGGCAACGTGCTCATGTTCCAGGAAGAGATGGGAACGGGAGGCGGCGGGTTTCGGTACCTGTACGCGGCGTTCTTGCAGGAGGCTGCCGCGCACTTCGGCATCCCCGGACTGGAAGAGGCGAAGAAGCAGATGGCAGAGACGGCTGACCTGATGCGGAATATCGCCAATACATGCGCAAAGATCGTGAAAGACGGGAAAGCCGATTTCGACCTCATGCCGCTGGCAGCTCTCGTGCGGCAATGGGCCGAATCGGAAAAGAAGGCGTACCTTATCCTGAAAAAAATAAAATGGAAATGATTTTCTCAGGATGCGTGTTGATCAGAAACATGCGTTCCCCGGAAGGGCTTTATCGTGCGCATCGTCCGGTGATTTTCTGGGCGTTATGTTTCAATAACGACTACGGTGCAATCCTCAAATTCTATTATCTCACTGTACTCGACGCGTATTCCCTCAAACAGTTTTTGTATGTCAGACCTTGCCCGGTAGGGAAGGGCGTCGGGCACGCAGGCGACAAGGTCTTCTCTCCTGATCCCGATGCTTTCTGCATAGCTGATGTTGTCCCGCATCCAGTCCCGTTCGGCGATGAGGCCGCTTATATGCAGGGTCATGCCGATCCACATCCACTCGAAGAGTATGCGGATGAAGAACTTGCCGGTCCATTTCCGGATATACGGAACGCACAGGAGCGGGTTCTTGGCCGAGACGACGTCAATGGTGAAGATCCTGTCCATGTGGTAGATGCTCTTTTTGTCGATGACTCCGATTCTCCGGTATATTCTTTCTATCTTGCGCGGCAGCTTGTAGAAGGCCGCGAGCACCGCGCCGCCGTCGCTGCAGACCCGCGACGCCTCGTCGACGAAGGATATTATACGGGCGCCATCGGCGCCGTAATCGACAACGCCTGAGGATATGATGACCGTGTTGAATGACTTGTCCGTGAAGGGCAGTTCCCCCGCGTCGCCCTCTATGATATCGACGCCGTATTTTTCCTTCGCCATTCGCACCATCTCGGGATTGATGTCCAGTCCAACTGCGCCGATGTTTTTTCCGGCAAGGTGCCTGACGATGAGCCCCAGGCCCGCGCCGACTACCAGCACCTTCGGCTTGATATAACCGATGAGGGAATCCGTGGTCAGCGTGCCGAAATGTCTGTCCTCAATCCGTTCCCACAGGGGCGCCCAGGTGCTCCACCATCTGTCAGTATCCATTTAATCCTCGCATACAATGGCGTGTTGAAAGAATGAATCAGATGAATGAGAAATCATACAATTGCCGATTAATAGTCAATATTATTTTCTGCTTCCCGATTAATTATTAACGGCTGTACCGGTCATGGTGATGGAAGATTTATATTGACAAAATAATATCATATATTAAAAAACCCTATTTTATCATTTTAAGGATGTTAATATGAAAGTCAATGAAGTGCCTCAGGACGGGCGGCAGGCGATCGGCGATACAACTATGATAAACTATGCCGTGAATGAAAATGGGAAAATTGTTCCCGTGCAGTCCAGCGGCTGGGACGTGCAGATCTTGGCAGTGCACAATCTCGCGGATACGTACGAAGAATGGGCTGCAGAGGCGAAGGAGCGGGTGAGGAACAACCAGTCCTCTCCCATAGAGTATTTCATGTACCACTATGGCCTTGACCTGCCGACCCTTGCCCAGCAGATGGGGCTTTCGCAGAGAAAGGTGAAGAAGCACATGAAGCCCGAGGTGTTTGAGAAGCTTGATGATGAAATTCTCGGGCAATATGCCGGCCTCTTTCAGATTGATGTGAGCGAGATAAAAAACTTCAAGAAGGGGCTGGCATGAATATCATACAAAAAGTTACGGACTACAGGATCATCCAGGGCGGCCACTGCGAAACGGGCGGCGTGGCGTCCATCGTGACGAACCATGGATTTGACCTTTCTGAGCCCATGGCCTTCGGCATTTCCAGCGGGATCACCTTTTTCTACATGCCCCTCGTCAGAATATGGAACAATCCTCTCATCTCATTTCGAATGGCCCCGGGGGCGATCGTGCGGGGGGTGCAGAAGCGGCTTGGCATGCAATTTGTGATAAAGAGATACAAGGATAAAGAACAGGCCATGAAGGAGCTCGACGAGCTCGTTGACAGCGGCCAGCCTGTGGGGCTGCAGGTCTGCCTCAGTTATCTTACCTATTTCCATCCGGATTTCAGGGTCTATTTCAACGCGCATACCATTATCATCTATGGAAGGGATGGCGACGAGTACCTTGTCAGCGATCCGGCTTTCGATAAATACACGAGGATTAATCGCGAGCCGCTTATAAAGGCCCGGTTCGCGAAAGGCGTGAACGCTCCCCGGGGCTTTATGTTCTACCCCGTGTATCTTTCTTCGGATGTTGATTATAAATCGGCGATAAAAAAGGCGGTCAAATCCACGGTCAGCATGATGCTGCAGCCGATGTTAAACTTTGTGGGCATCAGGGCGATTAACACCGTGGCCCGGAGAATCGAAAAGATGCATAAAGGGGCGGATATTAAGCAGGTGCGGAATTTTCTCACCCATATAGTCTTGTTCCAGGAGGAGATCGGCACCGGAGGAGGCGGGTTCCGGTACATGTACGCGGCCTTTCTTCAGGAGGCCTTTGATCGGCTTAAAATCCCCAGTCTGCTGGAGGCCTCAAAGATGATGGTCGGAGTGGGAGACCTGTATCGCAAGGCGGCGGTATCGTGCGCGAAGATAATCAGGGAAAAACAGAAGGTCTATGACCTGAAGATCATCGCGGACCAGTACCGTGAGTGCGCCAGGGCGGAGAAGGAGGTCTACCTCCTTCTGAAAAAAATAGACTGGAGATGAGCTAACTTCATTCATCTCAGGATTGGGTGGTGCACTATGAAAGTAAACCAGGTTCCCCATGACGGAAAAAAATAGTCAGAACCACCTCGATTCAGTATGCGGTGGACGATGAGGGGAGGTTTGTGCCGACCGAATCCACCGGATGGAACGCGGCCTTTTCAGCTGGAATATCTGATGTATCGTGCGGGCCGAAAAGGATGTCTATCTGTTGTTGAAAATATAAAGTGGAAATAACGACCGGCCCGTGAAACGAGCGATTGCCTCTCAATAGCTTTTACCCGCGAGAACCACATATTGTCCCTGGATATTCCTGTTCACGTGGATCAAGCAGGCATGCTTGTATGATTCAAAGAATGTGCTGACCGCGATGGAAGCCGCGGTATCGAAAAAACCTATTGTGCCGATATAATCAAGCTCCGCGTCAGACGGGCACTCCCGCCTCCAGATCTCTTTTTCTTCCGGTCCCATGAGTATGCCGAATGCAATCACAGGCCCGGCACAGCCGGCGGTTCTGGCCCATTGGATGGCTTCCTCCCGGGCGGTGAATGTTTGGATATCGGTTATTTCCCCTATGGCTCCCGTTTTTTCGGCCGTGAGGTAGAGCCAGCTGCTTCCCTCGACGAGCCTGACGTCATGATAGCTCGGGTCGTATTTTTTCACAAAATACTCCCGAGAAATCACGGCCTCGTCCACGCCGCCCACAAGCGCCTCCCTGATGTGGCCCATCTCGAAGTCGACCATTGCCAGCTCCAGGCTCCGTTCGAACGACACGTTTTTGCTTGAGACGGTGATGCTCCTCCCGAGGGATTTAAGGCTCTGAGCCACGTAAAAGGAGGCCGTGTTGCTCATGGTGTTGATGAAATTGAACGGCTTGGGGAAGGAGTTTTGCCTGTACATCTGGTGGAGCACGTTCTCGGTGTCGCCCAGGTTGCCGTTTTCAGTTGCGAGAAACACGGCGATCGACCGGTCGAATTTCCTCTTGTGTATGCACCGGTGGACGCCCAGCAGCGAGAGGAGGATGAATTTATTCACCCGACGGAAAAAGAAGTCCGTGTAGTTTTTCAGGTCCGCCTTGAGCCCCTCGATGTCATCGACGGGTGCGCAGGCAAACGATGAAACAGCGTGAACATACATGATGCCTATTCCTTGTTTGTTACTATGTATGAAGTACAATTGCCGCCGAACCCGAAAAAATTACACATAATGGTGCCGGCTGACATCTCCAGCGCCCGGGTGACAGGGCTGGCGTTTATCTCATCATCGACCTGCTCGAAGCCGGGCGTCGCGGGGAAAAAGCCGCGAGAAATGCTCTCGGTTACAATGACAAGCTCTATGACCCCGCAGGCCCCCACGGTATGGCCGATATAGGGCTTTATCCCTGTAAAGGGCGGCAGGGAGCCGCCGAAGGCCTGTTTCATGCCGTTGAATTCCGTGCTGTCGTTGGCCGGGCTCCCGGTCGCGTGCGCCTTGATCGCGTCGACTTCTCCGGCTGAAAGCCCGCAGTTTTTCATGGCGTCCAGTATCACGAAGGCGATATCGTCCCCCTCAATGGTGTGGGTCGTGACATTGAAGGTATCGCAGGCATTGGAACCGCCTAAAAAGCGGAAATCCTTCGCGGAAGCGCGCCTGCTGTCCAGTACAACGGCGCCGCACCCTTCTCCCATGATGATGCCGATTCTGTTTTTATCGAAGGGCTTATACCCGAAAGGCTCGATCAGCTTCATGGCCTCAAACCCGTAGAACCCGACTTCGTTGAAAAGGTCGTAGCCTATCACTATCGCGCGCTCGATGCGCCCGGTCCGTATCATGGCCGCCGCGTAGAGGAGGCAGTTGGCGCTTGATGTGCAGGCCGTGGTAAAGGTATAACACGGGCCGGTGATCCCGAACCGGTCCGCCACGGCGTTTACGATCTTCCCGTAGCCCGGTGACTCGTAGGACAATCGCTTGGAGCCGTGTTCACCGTCGCGGTGGTAGGTTTGCTCGAACATCGGCATGTCAATCGACGTCGAGCCGAGGAAGAGAGCGCTATCCCGTATCTCCTCGGCGGACAGGCCCGCGTCGTCGACCGCGCGGGACACGGTGCCGAAAAGCGTATCGTAAAAATATTTCTCCAGGTCAGCATCTCGCTCGCGATCGCCGCCTGGTATCCGGTAATAGGGCCGGGTGTAATCAAGCGATGCGATGCGTATCGGCAGGTCTGAAATCGGGCGCTCCATTTTCCTGACGCGCTCGATGATGCCGTCAGTCTCTTCGCCGAGGGAGCAGGCGACGGCCCTGCCGCGTATGAAGACATTATCCATGCGTCACTCCGGCCTGAGGTAGTCCGCGAAGGTGTTTATCGATTTCATCACCCTCCTCAGCACCTTGCTGTCGGTGATCACGACGCCGAACTTGTTCTGGACCGCTATTGAAATCTGCAGCGCGTCGACGGAGTCAAGGCCGATCGGCGAATCGGACCCGAACAGCGCGTCGTCATCGTTGATGTCGTCGGCTGTAATATCAAGATCGCATTCCTCGATGATCAGCTCCTTCAGCTCTTTTTTTAAGGTTTTATCCGATGATCCTTTCATATTATATCCCTTTGTCACAATATTTTTTTCTTCAATATAATTCCGGTAGCCGCGAGCATGATTATACTGGTAGCCAGTAACAGCGCGCACTCCGGCGCTATGTCCGCGATCGACCCGTTCCTGAGCGTAATGTCGAGGAACCCGTCGAGCCCCCATGAGAGGGGAGATATGGCGGAAAGTCTCTGCATGAACGAGGGCATTACGAATTTCGGCACCATGATCCCGCCGATCGCCGATAAGATTATGATGAGAATGGAGCCGAGAGATCCCGCCATCTGGGTGTTTTTTGACGCCACCGAGATCAGCAGCCCGTAGGCGATCGCGTTACACCCCACGGATGAGGCGATCAGGTACAGTCCTGCCCATGAATTTCCGAAACTGATGGTATCGCCGCCCAGCAGGGGCACGATAAATCGCCCCACGCAGAGCATGCCGACCACCTGTATCATGCTGATTATATAATATGCGGCGAGCTTGCCGGCGATCAGATAGCGGTTGTTCAGGTTGATGCTTCTCATGCGCGACAGCGTGCCGTTGTTCTTCTCTGTGTGAAATATGAGCGATATCGGCATCACGATGAAGTACATGGAAAAGACGAGCCAGGCGGGCACGCTCTGCTGGGCGGCGTTGGGTATTGTGGAGCTCCGAGTGCCCTTCAACACATAGCGGGTCGCGAGCATTGTCTCGATCGGCAGCAGGAAGCTCTCTTTCGTGATTCCCGCGTATGACATGACCGCCCTGTTTTTATCAAAAAAGGAGCCGGTCCTCTGTTTGAGGAATTCCATCACCAGGTGGTTTTTTACTCCCATCTGGATCGCTGATTGGATTGCCGGCTCGACATACAGGTCCATCGGCGGTGTTTGCGGCGCCCTGGCGATATTCCTGAATGATGCGGAAAAGTCCCTGTTGATGACAAGGCCGAAGTTATAATGGCCTTTCTTGATGGAGCCCAGGAGTTCGTCTGATGATACCCCCTCCCGAAGTTCGGTTATGGAAAGGCTCTTCGCCGATTTCAGGCCGGCAAGGAACCGGGCTGATTCAGGGCTCCTGTCGAGGTCGGCGGCGATGATTTTTACGGTAAAGTCTGAATCCGGCTGAAACAATCCCTGCAGCGTCAGCGACATCACCAGGATGAACGCCGCCGGCATGAGGATAAGCAGGAAAAGCGACTGGATGTCCCGGATGATCTCGAGGAGCTCTTTTTTTATGATGGCGGCGAGAAGTTTCATTTGGCGTCCCTCAGCTCCTTGCTGGTCAAACGCAGGTAGAGCTCCTCGAGCCTGCTGGTGTTATACCGCATGTTCAGCATGCCGATCCCTTTTTCGCTCAGAATCGAGAGGACCTGCATGATATTAACATAGAGCAGGTCGTTCTTTTCGATGTATATAGAGCCGGCCTCGCAGGTGACGCCTTTCAGGGAGCGCACGGCATCCATGACGGTGGCGCCGGGTGAGTCGATTTGAATGGTGAGCGCGTCGGCGGAACCGAGCACGTTCTCCTTGTTGTCGTTCAGTATGATGTTTCCCTCGTCGATGATGACGACATCGTCCGATATCTGCTCTATTTCGCTGATATAGTGCGAGGTGTATATGATGGTCGTCTTCCGGTCGGCGTTTATCTTCTGGATCATCTCGAGGATATACTGGCGCGACTGCGCGTCGACCCCCACGGTCGGCTCGTCGAGATAGAGGATCTTCGGGTCGTTCAGGAGCCCGATGGCCAGGTTCAGGCGCCTCTGCATCCCGCCCGAGTATTTTACGGCGCGTTTATGCAGGAACGACTGCAGGGAAGCGACCTCGACGGCGAAATCCATTCTCTCCTTCAGCCGTCTGGCCCGCAGGCCGTAGAGCGCCCCGAAATATTCCAGGTTTTCATGAGCCGACAGCAGCGGGTAGAAGGCGAGCGACTGGGGAACTACGCCGGTGATCGCCTTTATGCCATCAGGGTCGGCATCCAGGTCCAGGCCGTCAATGGTCACCTGCCCCGATGTTTTTGTTATGATGCCGGTAAGGATTGAGACGAGCGTTGTCTTCCCTGCGCCGTTTGGGCCCAGGAGGCCGGTTATGGCCCCTTCCCGTATGGACAGGTCGATGTCATGCAGAGCAACGACGTCGTCATACAATTTGGTCAGATTCTGTATCCTGATCATCTGGGCGATGGGTTCCTCTCTGCGAATGGGCCTTGTCGGCCTATCTTCGTGGATTTTCACTATTTTTGCAATGCTGTCAACTCAAATTCACCGGCATGATGGGACTGAGACGGGCGGGTCAAAGCAGATCCGACATGCCGGGACCGGTTGGTCTGCGGACTGTTATTTTCTGCCGAAGACAAGCTGCCACGCGGGATCGGAGAGCTGCGTGACACGGAGGTCCTTGAACCCCGCCCGCTTCATCCACGTGAAGTATTCCTCGCGTGAGTAGATGTCGCCGAGAGGGCTCTGGGTCACCATGTGGAGCGCGAGGGTGGCGCCGAGATAGCTCTCGTTTCGCAGGTTGTCGAATACGGCGATTATCCCCCCCTCGTTCAGGCGCTCGTAACATATCCTTATTATAGATGCGTTGTCATCTGGGGACTGTCCGTGGCAGAGGTTCCCGAGAAAGGCGATATCGTAGGCGCCTGGCGGAAGGGATTTCGTGGCGTCTCCCTCGCAGAGCTCGATACCGGGGAGTAGTGAGAGCGTATCCCGCGTGACGGCGATCGCCTCGGGGAGATCGAATACGATCGTGCGGAGCCCCCGACGAGCGAACTCCCGTGCGATGGTACCGGGTGCGCCGCCGATATCCGCGATCGTTTTTGCGCCGGGGTACTGTTCCAGGCAGAGTTCCGCTATCTCGGGAGCGATTTTTTTCTTCCATGGCGAATCCATGCCCATAATGAAGTCGTGCATGGAGATCCCTTCGTAGCTGGCTATGTCCGGGCGGGCATTTTTCAGGACATAGGGGAGCGACCGCCACGGGTTGATCAGGTAGAGGAGGAAATTCCAGAAATCCCCTTCGTACTCCGGGCCGTCCGCGTCCACCAGGCGTATGAGCGCGTCGTCGGTGACCGAATATATTCCGTCCGATACAGCGCAGTATCCCATTTCCACCAGGGCCTCGAGGAGCACCCGCGTGACCCTGGCGTCAAACCCCATTCGGCCGGCAAGCGCCCCGGCCGTGTCCGGTTTGCGGTGAAGCTCCGAAAAGACGCCGAGGCGGTGGGCGATGCCGACGAATATGGTTTCCTCGACTGCGTGCTGAAGATCGCGTATGTGCACGGTAGTCCTCCCTTCGCTTGAATTTGCAGGATGATACGGATAACTGCGCCGCTCGGATCGACGCGATGTCAATTACTTTTCGGCGGGCCACTCGACGCCGAAAGCGGCGTTGCATCGCCTGAAGGCAAGGCGGAGTCCCTTAATTATATGTTCGCGCAGATCCTTCACGGAGGGAATCGTCCAGTCGACCAGCGACGATTCGACGCCGTCTCGCGAAGCGCGCGCCTTTTCTATGTACGTCTCTGCAAAGTTTTTCCTGAGCTCTTCCGCCTGTTCGGTTTCGCCACGGTCAATCAGCCGCGCGTACTTCTTCCCGTACAGGAGATCGAAGGCGGCGTCCACACCAATGACGGCCATGATCGCGTTTTCCAGCGCAAGGTAAACGATACCGGGGCGCAGGAACTTGTTGAAGGCATGGATCAGCCTGCCCCCGTAGTTCTGGTTCAAGACGACGCTCACGACCGGGACGGTTCCTGCGACGTTCGCGTCCAGGGACTCGGCGCCGATGGCCTGTATCCGGTGCCGCTCCTGCTGCGAGCCGGGGACAAAGCCGGAGGAGTTGGCGAGCATTACCAGCGGGATCCGGTTCAGTTCGAGGAACTCCGTGAACACGCGGAACTTCTCCGTGCCGAACGCGTCGGCGCCCCCGCCCTTGACAAGCGGCTGGTCGGCTATGACACCCACGGTGCGCCCCTCCAGCACGGCGAGTCCGGTGATCAGGTTCGGGCCGGTCGCCGGATTGTTCATGTCGCGGTAGAATTCCAGGAACGAGCCGTCGTCGAACACGCGGATTATCACAGATTCAACCATGTCATAGGCCTCAGAGGCGTCGGATGGGATCGTGGGGGGAACAGATCCGGCTGATGGATTCAGGAAGGGACCGGCCGGATCGATCAGGGTGATGAGCCGGTGCGCAATAGTAAAGGCCGCGGCGAAGGAATCTGCGAGAAACACCGCGTTATTTCTGATGAAATTCGAATCTGCGGCCGATTCCTTTCCGCTGTAGATATAGATGACCGCATCGGCGGCGCTGTTGATGTCGAAGCACTTCAGGCCGTCGGGATGCGTGATGATGTTTATTTTCAGTCCCGATTTTTTTTTCATGAGGTTCATGAAGTCCAGTCTGGGGCGCATCTGGACGTGCTCGTGGAAGTCGAGAGTCTGCTGCCATTTTTTGCCGAAAATCAATATTTGATGCGAGCTGGTACGGTGCGCCGCCCTGAGGAGCTCCTTCGCCTTGACGGTGGACGCCAGGGAGCGGATCCCCGAATTCGTGCGCGGCCCCATAATGAGCACGCGCCGCCCTCCTATGACGGCGAAACCGCCGATGAGGGCGTCCGCCGCGTAGTAGCCCTCCTTGAAGGGCCAGAAAATCCCGCCGTCCACATTGGCGCGGATGATCGACTCATTGAATACAATTGAATCGGTCGCCTTCTCCTCTCCAGTCGCTGCTGCCGGGGGCCTGGCGATGCCGGGCAGCTGCTCCTGCCGGCAGAACATACGATGAATCGTGTAAATGCATCCCAGGAGATGAAGCTTATTGCAGGCGACGATATCGACGATTCCTGTCCAGGTGCCGAGTATCTTGGCTCCGCCGATTTCATAGTTGGTGATCTCCTCGCCGATAACGGTATGGACCACTTTGGATCCGGTGAGGACCCGGTAGGACTCCTCGGAGTCGAGCAGGATCTGAATCGATGCTTGGCTTGACCCGTACACGTCGAGCCCCGCCGAAGAGCCGATGCCCACGGCGGTCAGCTGGAATGATCGGTGCCGGTCGTCCAGGCGGTCGTAGGAGAGCCGGTGGATTTCATTGAGCTCCCGGAAGAGCTTCGCAAGCTCATTATCCGCCGTATTTTCCACATAGCGGCGGAAGATTTCACTCCCGGCCCGCTCCGTGAGGAGGGTGTTCATCATGAACCCCTCGGCGCCGCGGTTGAGCGAGATAATGCCCTCCATGATGTTGGCGCCGGCGCTGTCGTTCCAGACGTAGAGCGGCCAGTCGTTACAGTACGAGAGGTATGCGGCGGCTATGTACTTCAGGCCCTCGCGGCTCCCGGTGGAGCCGCCGCTTACCCTCGAGTCCTTCATGTAGAAACAGGCGGGTGCGCCGCCTATCGTGCCGTAGAAGATTTTTGAGCCAACCGGCCGGCTGATGAGCTGAAGATCGGTCGCCTGCGTCTCCCTGGTTTCATCTATTGAGGGAATCCGTATTTCGCGGATTGAGCCGGGATCGAAGCATTCGCCCGCCCAGGCCTCAATCGGCCATTTCCCTATGTCAAGAAGGCGCTGGTCGGCGATGTTCACCTGCGACGCGTCGCGGTATGGATTGTTCCGGTCCATGGGGAGAAGGAGCTCGATGACGACTGAATCGTTGCTTCGATAGGTCACCAGGCTCTGTGGCCTGGGGTCAGCGGCGTAGGGATACCGTACGTCAATGGTGATGATGCTGCGTATTGGTCCTCCGCTCAGCCGGCGGTTTGAGATTGAGGCGCAGAGGTTCTTGAAGTCTGCGTACCGGATTTCGCCGTTCGCGTACCCGGTATTCAGGGAAAGCGTCCTCCCGCGCGCCAGCACCTCGATCCATGAGACGCCGCATGCCTCGATCTGCTGGTAGAGTTGAATGATTCCGGCGGCGTCATTGAAGGCCGCTTCGATGGCAGCCGGATCTTCCGTGGAGGTACGGGAATCGCACGCCGTAAGTGCGATATATGATCGCGACTCCTGGTCTTCGGTGGATTCCAAACGGTACATGACCACTGAGGGTGACGGGGAGAAGAGGGTTTTAATTCTGTAATTTTTTTCGAGAAGGGAAGTTCGCACCGACAGGTGCCCGCGCAGCGGTTCCGGGACCGTGCCGGCGTGCGCTTTAGAGCCCGTGGCGGCGAGGGACTCCCTGCAGAGGAGCGTAACGTCCCTGGTGAACTGCCCGCGGAAATTCATGTAGAGGTTCGCGAGCTCCGGCGGGGTATGCATATCTGCGGATGGGTATTCGACAATGCCCGGGTCCTGGTATTCGGACGAAACGATTTTTTTTATGAATTTCAGAAGTGAGTCGTCCCGCTCCGCCTCCTCCTGCTCCATGAGCCGGAGAAGAGCACCGGTAATATTTTTTTCCGGACGTCTGATGTTTGATATAATATGGACTATTTTTTTGATGATGTCTGTATGCTCGAGGCAGAAGTGGTACGCGCGCTTGAAGAGCACAAAGATGTAGCGATGGGCCAGGAGGCTCAGTTCTGATCTGCTGTCCCACTGCGGAATAACGTATGATTCAAAGAGCGTCTTTAACAGCCGCTCGAAGGGCCTGGTGGACTCAACGGGGATCGCCTCGCGGCCGGCGATGTACTGACCCAGTTCCTCCTGGAAGGAGAGCCCCTCGTCAGAGACCACGGGAGAAAATAGTTTCTTGATGTCGGTATAATGCAGGATAATGGCGTTCAGGAGGTCGACAGCGCGGTCATCCGCGATGCGCGCGCCGATATCGGATGGGACCCTCTCCAAAGCCCGGACGAGGGTTTCGACGGCCGACGGACGATAGATATACCCCTGCGCGGCCATGTATATCAGCTCAAAGAGGGGCGTGAGATTCCCGTCCAGATTTTCCGCCACGGCATCCGGGAGCGTGCCCCTGCTCAGGCAATCGAAAATGGAATTGGCCGGATACTCGGCGCTGCCGCCCGGTTCTTTACCGGCGGCGACGCCGGTCTCCCCGGCATCGGCGGTTTCCCTTTCTATCACCGCCAGGAGTTCCCGCTCCTGTATGCTCCTCCCGATAATTCTTCCGCCAGTCGTCCGTGAAACCTGCATCTTCGAGGGGTCCCCGTCTTCGATGATGTATGCGATTCGTCCGGCCTCCGGCGCGGTGATGGCGGTTTCCATTTTCATGGATGAGAGTACGATCAGCGGCTCGCCGGCGCGGACCGTGTCGCCCTTTTTCAGCTGACGGCAGAACGAGACGAACGCGCCCTGGAAGGGCGACACGATTTTCCGCACCGTTCCCTCGTCGGCGATCCCTTCCGGTATGACGCGCATGTGGAAGTAATTAATCTTATTGCCCTCGTCCTTCATCCTGATTTCAAGATGCTCGTCGTGCCGGTTCACCCGTATGCGGTACGAGCTTGATCCGAATATCAGGAGGAAATCGTCGCACCGGTCGTTCATTGATGTGAGCGTGATTTTTCCGTTGTAAACGCCGTTGACGAATGCACAATACGAGTCGATAGAGGTCTGCATGAATTCGAGGTGATGGCGGCGTCCCCGGTGCTCCAGGATGTATCGGTAGGGGACCTCGGCGGACGACGGGGCGTCGACAATGCCCCCCAGGTTGGCGATGACGATGAATTCGTTCAACGACTGATGGAGGACCCGCATGTGCTCGGCAAACGCCCCGAACATGACATGCTTGAGAGTGCGACGGTCATGCGCGGCTGCGGTATCATTGTCGGGTTCCCTGAAATTCAGGTACGGATTTTCTTCAAGCAGATTGTTGGTGTACCCGCCGGATGCGAATTCCGGGTGCCTCACGATGCGGAGGAGCTGATTTATGTTGGTCTTGACCCCGTTGATGTAGAGCTCCTGTAACGCGCGCTCCAGGCGGATGATGGCCTCCCTTCTGGTCGCCCCGTGTGCGATCAGCTTGCCGATCATCGGGTCGTACATGGGCAGGATGGAATCGCCGTCCATGAATCCGAAATCGCACCGGATTCCGTTGAAGGTCGGAAGGTCCATCTCTATGATGGTACCGGGCGAGGGAAGGTAGTCGTTTTCCGGCTCCTCGGCGTAGATGCGGCATTCTATGGAATGGTTGTTTTCCGAGACGCGGCTCTTGAGGGTCTCGAGTCCGATTATCTCCTGCTCCCTTCCGTCGTAGAAGAGTATCTGCCACTTGGCGATGTCGATGCCCAGGGACTGGTCGGTGACCGCGTACTCAACCTGGAGCCGGGTGTTCATCTCCATAAAGCCGAATTTTCCCGTTTCGGTGTTTATAAGGAATTCGACGGTTCCCGCGCCGCCGTTTTTGCCGTATCCAGATATGTGCGCAATTTTTTCGGCGGCGGCCAGGAGCGACAGCGCCAGGTAGTTGTCGAGGAATGCGTGGCCGCTCTCCTCGATGATCTTCTGGTTGCGCCGCTGAACGGCGCACTTCCGGATTCCGATGGCCCACCCGTTGAATATCTGCACCTCGATATGAACCGGCTTGCGCACGAACTGCTCGATGTAGAACGACGGGTCTCCATACAGGTCTTTGCCGATCCGCGACGCCGACTCGACCGCCGCGGCGAGCCCGGACTCATTTTCGGAGACGTACACGCCCATACCGCCTCCTCCCGAGCATGGCTTCACCATAACCGGGTACCCGATGCGCGACGCCTCCCGCGCCGCCGCGGCAAGGTCTATCCCCGGAATCACGCCTGAGCTTTCAAAGAGGGGAATGTCGTTACGGCTGGCCAGGAGGCGCGCGTTCATTTTGTTTCCCACCTGCCGCATGGTCTCGGGGCCGGGGCCCATGAAAATGAGCGCCTGGCCCCGGCTCCTGCCGGCAGCGGAGATTGCCTCGACAAAATCGATGTTCTCGGAGAGGAACCCGTATCCGGAGTATATGGCGTTGGCCTTCGACAGGAGTGCAGCGGCGATAATCACTGGAATGCTTGCATAGTTGTCCTGGTCGCCGATGAAGACCACCTCGTCGGCGAATTCATACCAGGACTGGCCGCGGTCCGGGTTGGTGACCACCGCGACCGAGGGGATCCCCTCCTCGTGGAGCGCCAGGAAAAAGCGCTTCGCGATTTCGCCCCGGTTGGCCACCAGCACCTTCTGGAGCCGGTGAGACCGTGGCCCGGTCTGGGGCTGGAGGTCCGACTTCCGGCTCCCTGAGATATTCTGGTTCAGGCCATGAAGCGTTGCCAGCGCCTCATCTATTTCGCGGTTGATTGTTTCCGGTTCCATGGTCGAGTGTCGCAATGATAATCGGGCGGGAAAAAATTCATACAATTTTTTTGCGTGACGGCAAAATATAATTAGTGCTCGTCATCCGGGAAAAACAGCTCTCCCCGAAAACGCTCCTCGATTGTGCCGTCTGAATGGCGGATGCAGAGCGTTCCGTCATTGTTGATCCCGGCAACGGTGCCGCTTATTTTAATGTCCCCCCGGAAGTAGAAGACAGCCCTGCCGATCGATTGAGAGGCGCCGGTCCATTCGCGAATTATGTCGTCCGGCAGGGGCGGGGTGAACCCGGCGAGAAGTGACGCGAGGCGTTTATGGATTTTCTTCCCTATCTGCTCCGGGTCGTGATCGCTTCCGGTAATCAGCTTAATCGATGAAGCGGTAATCGCGAGTTCATCCGGGAAACGGTTGCTATTGACATTCACGCCGATGCCGACGATCACGACGGGGCGGCCGTCGGTGAGGACCATCTCGCAGAGAATGCCGCCGATTTTCCGGAACCCGTGCCGGATGTCGTTGGGCCACTTGAGGTTGAGGTCCTCGCCGAGCAGGGGCCGGAGTGAGCGGTAGACCGCGAGGCCGGCGAGTATGGTGATGCACGGAAGCTCGGCGACAGCGCCGGCCGGTACATAGACCACTGAGAAGGTCAGGTCGAGCCCCGGCTCGGAGCGCCATGTCCGGGCGTGCCTTCCCCTGCCGGCTCTCTGCTCCCGCGCGTACACGGCGCAGAACTGCCGGTCCCACAGTTCGGGATGTTCTTTAATGTAGGTATTGGTAGAATCTACCGTATCGAGTCGGATAATGTGAGGGGATGATTCCATATACCGGTTACTTTTTTATTATCGTGCGCCGTCTGACCACATACGAATAAAGCCACGCAAACGACAGAAAAAAAACGAAATAGCCGGCCGTCCTGGTGCTTTCGTTTTTTATTAAATAGAGTCCGGATATGACGATGATCAGAAGCAGGATAATGTTTCTGGTCCTTTTAATGAAGCTTGATAGTTTATCGGTGTCGATTTTCATTCCTGTTTTCCATTATAGGATGCCATCAATATACGCAGACGCGGGACAATTCAATAATAAAAAAGGCGTGGCATAAAAATTATGAGTTTAACGAGTGGAGAGCTGTCGTGGCGAATAAAAAAGGCCGCCCTTGAGGGGCGGCCTTTTTGGTAATATCAGAAAACCGGACTTATTTGATGAAGCCCAGCAGTTTTCCGATCACGTGCGAGTATTTTACAACCACGCCGGAGAAAACGACCGAAACCATGGTCATAAGCTTGAGCAGAATGTTCAGGGAAGGACCGGCGGTGTCCTTGAAGGGGTCGCCGACCGTGTCGCCGATGACGCCCGCCTTGTGGGCTGCCGAGCCTTTTCCGCCATGGTGTCCTTTCTCAATGTATTTCTTGGCGTTGTCCCATGCGCCGCCCGCGTTGTTGAGCATACAGGCGACTGAGAAGCCGCAGGTAAGGGCGCCGGCCAGGAGTCCCATCAGGCCAGCAACGCCGAGGATAAGGCCGACCGCCACCGGGATGGTGATTGCCAGGAAAGAGGGAAGCATCATCTTCGTCTGGGCGCCTTTCGTTGATATGGCGACGCAGCGCGCGTAGTCCGGCTTGTCCTTGCCTTCCAGTATGCCCGGCTTTTCCTTGAACTGGCGGCGAACTTCCTCGACCATGGCTCCGGCAGCGCGTCCGACCGCCTTGATCGTCAGGGCGCAGAACACGAGGACCGCCATCGCTCCCACGAACAGGCCGCAGAGGAGCAGCGGGTTCATGATGTTGATGTCATAGGCGCGAATAAAATCGGAGAGATGCGCCTTACTGGCAATAACATTGAACTGATCCAGGGTCTGGCCTTCGGTCAGATTATAATGGAACGTGACAGGGCCGATTTTGTAGAGCCCGCCCGCTTCAGCGGCGTATTTGCCGATCCAGATCTTGATCTCCTCAAGATAGGCGGACAGCAGCGCCATGGCTGTCAGGGCCGCGGATCCGATGGCGAAGCCTTTGCCGATGGCTGCGGTGGTGTTGCCGAGCATGTCAAGGGCGTCGGTGCGGGTCCGCACTTCTTTGCCCAGGCCGCTCATCTCGGCGTTGCCGCCCGCGTTGTCGGCAATGGGGCCGTACGCGTCGGTTGCCAGGGTGATTCCCAGGGTGGCCAGCATGCCCACAGATGCGAAGCTGATGCCGTACAGTCCCTTGGAGATGTCTTCAAATCCGCCGGAAACGCCGAAGGCTACCAGAATGCCGATGACGATGGTAATGACGGGAATGCCTGCAGAGAGCATACCGGTCGATATACCGTCAAGGATACCGGTGGCCGGTCCCATGACATGCTGATCGGCGATGCCCTGGGTCGGCTTGTTGTCGTCGGAGGTGTAGTATTCCGTCGATTTGCCGATGATCAGCCCCGCTATCAGTCCCGCGATAACGGCGCCGAACACGCCCCAGCTGATAATATTGAAATGCGCCATTATGGCCAGCGCGATCAGAAGAAAGAGCGATGAGCCCCATACGCCGCGGTTCAGCGCCGCGAGCAGGGTCTTCATGGACGCGTCTTCTTTCGTACGCACCATGAAGATGCCGATGACCGAGAAGAGAATCCCGAGACCGGCCACTATCATCGGCGCGATGACTGCGTTCAGGTTGTCCTGTCCCAGCAGGGGAAGGGCAGCGCCGAGAGCCGCTGTGGCGAGGATGGAGCCGCAGTAGGACTCGTACAGGTCCGCGCCCATGCCGGCGACATCGCCGACATTGTCGCCGACGTTGTCCGCTATCGTGGCAGGGTTCCGGGGATCGTCCTCGGGAATGCCGGCTTCCACTTTCCCGACCAGGTCCGCGCCGACGTCAGCAGCCTTGGTGTAGATGCCGCCGCCGACCCTGGCGAACAGGGCCTGGGTGGAGGCGCCCATGCCGAAGGTGATCATCGTCGTGGTGATCTCGACGAGCTTGGTGTGCCTGAACTCTTCAGTTGAGATTATGCTGGCCAGCTGGTTGGGATCGAACATGGTGCCGGCCGCGGTGTATTTTTCAAACACTTCCTTCGCAAGTCCCCAGATGTTATGGTCGTACATATAGTTGAGGACGCTGTACCATATCGCGATGTCAAGAAGGCCGAAGCCGACAACAACGAGGCCCATGACCGCACCGGAGCGGAACGCGACCTTGAGGCCGTTGTTAAGGGATTCTGACGCGCCCTGCGCTGTACGGGATGAGGCGTTGGTCGCCGTCTTCATGCCGAGGAAACCGCACAGGCCGGAGAAGAAACCGCCGGTGAGGAATGCGAATGGAACGAAACGGTTCTGGATGCCCATGATGGCCAGGACCGTGAATAATATAACGAGAGCGACGAAAACCAGAGTCACCACCTTGTACTGCTGTTTCAGGTAGGCATAGGCGCCGTCCCGTACTGCGCTCGCTATCTCGATCATTTTGGAGTTGCCCTCATTGGCTTTCATCATCAGTTTGTAGAATACGAAAGCAAAAATAAGGGCTATGACTGATCCGATAGGAGCGATGTAAAACAAATTCATCTCCATAGAATCACCTCTTATTAGTAAAATTTTTAAAGTACCAAATTAAACCAGGCAATGGACATTTAATGCGCGTATGGCCCTGCCTGAATAATAAGCAAATGATATTCCGCGGTCGCTCATGACAACAGATAAGCCTGTTGAAATTACGGAGATATATATTAACAGCGTTATGTAAAAGATCACTCGGTTGTGTTGTAGTGAAAGAACCTTGAAATGAAACGTCAATACGCTGATTTTGATGTTTCACTGCTTTTTTCCATAAGTTAAAATAAACCGTTATTGTCAACAAATTTAACATTGAATGATATAACCAAAAAGGGGGAAATTTATATTATTGATTTGACATCACCGGGGATTTTTAAAATTTATGACATTGGCGCTCTCTGGTATGTAGGTATGCGTAGCTATTGGACGCGACGTGGGCGGGAGATAGTTCGTCCAGTAAACATGTGCCGGGCCGCGTGATTTTTTACGTTTTAAGGAGCTATCAGCATGAAAAAAATGCTAATTTCTATCTGTGCATGTGTAATGGTCTTATATGCGGTGCCGGTTGTTCTGGCCGCTCAGGAAACGGTGAAAACGCAGATTGCCGCGGCAGATCAGGCAGTGCATGAAAAAGCTGTCGAACACGCGGACCACGGCGCGGAAGGTTCCCATCATTCAGCCGCAGACCTGGGCACGTCACTGTCACTCTGGTGGGTCATTCCTTTCGCGGGAATTCTCCTCTCCATAGCCCTGTTCCCTCTCCTGGCCCCCCGTTTCTGGCACCACCACTACCCGAAGGTGTCGGCATTCTGGGCCCTTGCCTTGGCCGTTCCCTTTATCGTGTTATATAAGGGCGTGGCCGTCCATGAAATAGCGCATATTTATATCATCGATTACATACCGTTCATCATTCTCCTCTGGTCGCTTTTTACGATCGCGGGAGGAATATATATCAAAGGAACTCTTAAGGGGAGTCCCGCGGTTAACACGCTTATTTTAATCATAGGTACCCTGCTTGCCTCATGGATCGGAACCACGGGCGCTTCAATGCTCCTCATCAGGCCGATCATCAGGTCGAACGCCTGGCGGAAGCACAAGGTTCACACGATCGTCTTCTTCATCTTCCTGGTGAGCAACATCGGCGGGTCACTCACTCCGCTGGGCGATCCTCCCCTGTTTCTCGGGTTCCTCCATGGCGTACCCTTTTTCTGGACCATGCATATTCTGCCTCACATGCTTTTCCTGTCATCCATCCTCCTGGTCCTTTATTTTGTCATAGACACGTTTTATTATAAACGTGAAGACAAGTCCCTGATGGTAACGGGGGAAAAGGAGCCGTTGAAGATTGAAGGCGCCCATAACTTTCTTTTCCTTGGCGGCGTGATAGGCGGGGTGCTCCTGAGTGGTCTCGTTAAAATTGGCGAGGTAAACATTTTTGGGATACACCAGACGGTAGAGAACCTGGTCAAGGACGGCATCCTCATCCTCATGGGTTTGATCTCGCTCAAGACGACAAGCGACGCCGTTCGCAAAGGGAACGAATTCGGCTGGGCCCCCATCAAGGAGGTGGCGTACCTGTTCGCCGGCATATTCATGACTATCATCCCGGCCCTGGCAATCCTCAAGGCCGGCGAGAACGGCGCCCTGGCCGTGTTGATAAAGTCTACCGAAAAGCCGGCCCATTACTACTGGATGACCGGCATCCTGTCGAGCTTCCTGGACAACGCGCCAACGTATCTCACATTCTTCAACAGCGCCCTGGGCAAGTTCTATCCAGGCGTGAGCGAGGCGCAGGCTGTCGGAAAGCTGGTGGTCGAAAATGTCAACTACCTGGCGGCCATATCGGCCGGCGCGGTGTTCATGGGAGCGAACACTTACATCGGCAACGCGCCGAATTTTATGGTAAAATCCATAGCAGAGGAATCAGGCGTGAAGATGCCGAGCTTTTTCGGATACATGTTCAAGTACTCGATCCCGATACTGGTCGTGGCGTTCATCATTGTCACGCTGGTTTTTTTCTAGATATACCGGTTCACGGCAGGGTTCGATGCCGATCATATTATATTCATTCAGCGAGGTTGAGCAATGGTAACATTTAAAAATATTCTTTTTCCGATCAATCTGGACTCGAAAGATTTGTCGTTTGTAAAAAAAGTGGTGGAAACAGCCGCGCTGTTTCAGAGCCGACTGCATATATTGTATGTCAACGACGAGCAGGCCGGGTACCGTCATCCCACGGACCGCGAAGATGCCGTCGCGCTCAAGGTTGAAGAGGCGGTTCCGACTGAACTCCTGGGGAAAGTGTCACCCGTGTACGCGGTCGCGAAAGGCGCTATCGCGAGCGAGATCCAGGCCTACTGTACAAAAGAGAAGATCGATCTCATTATCGTCGGGCATAAGCAGAGAAGCAAATTTTACGGCTTCATGTTCGACAGTCCTGATGTCAATATCATCGACTCGGCGAACGTTCCGGTCATGATCATACCCAAAAAATAATGGATCGATAGCCGCATACCCCCGTTTTGGACCGCTCGTGGTCAGGATGCGGGTGCTACCCCACCTTGATTGGCGGACCGGCAGGGAATCATGAATATAACGCCCGGAATTCCGGGCGTTATGTATTGTGATGGCGTCGATTTCTTCGGCCATGAACTCCCCGCGCAATGCCTAATTTTGATACATCTGATTTTGGCCGGACATATTTCAAATAATATGGATAATACTCGGTGTGCGGGAATAGTATAGGTTATTCCCCATGCCGGTGAGGCAGTTTGTATATCGTATACATTGCTGCCTGTCGTTCAATCAGACTTGAGATGCGGATACAAATACAATAATGAAGGGTTATCTGAATATGGCGATTGTCATTCGATTTATGATCTCATCAACATTTCTCCTATCTGCCTGTATATTAAATACCGCCTCCTATGCCGCCGGAGCGGACACACATGAAAAAATGAGGGTCTCCCTCGCCGGAGCTTGGAAGGTGAAATTCGGGGATAATAAACGGTACGCGTCGCCGGAATATGATGCTTCCGACTGGCACACGGTACTCATGCCGGGAAGCCTTACCCGTTATATTCTTGATGGAAAAATTGGGGGTACGACTCTTGAGGGTCTCGGGAAAATATACGGCGTCTGCTGGCTTCGGAAAAGCGTGTTCATAGGGGAAAATGTGGGGAAAGAGAGTCTTGGCCTGATACTCGGAAGGATCGGCAACGCCGATGAGACCTTTTTCAACGGGGTCAAGATCGGCGGCATGGGGGAATTCCCGCCCCATGAGTTTTCGATGTGGAACCATCCCCGCCATTATCTGATTCCGAAAAGTCTCATCAGGTACGGTGAGGAGAACGTCATAAGTGTCAGGATTTCCTACTATGTCTACTGCGAGATGGTGGGAACGCTCGCGATCACGAATTTTGAAGACTGGAGGTTCGACTCCTCGCTCCAGAACTTCATCAGGGTGACGATGAATTACGTCATCATCTTCATGGGCGTTCCCCTGGTGCTGATGTTCATGCTCTTTTTCATCCGCAAGAGGGACCAGGAGTACCTCTTTTACAGCCTTCAGCTTGTATGCGGCCTTTTCATCGTTCTCGATACATGCGATTATTTTTTCTGGGACACGTTCGGGAACACCCTGTGGAGATTGAAAGTCCTCGGACTCAGCTGGGTCGCGCTGAATGTGACACACCCGATATTTCTTCATCGCATCTATGGCCTCAGACGTAAGAGGATTGAGATCGGCCTCTGGGCCTTTCTGGTATTTAATATAATACTCATGGCGACGGTGACCGGTAAAACATCGGATCGGTTCCAGGCCATCACCCTGATCGCCCTCACCACGCCGATAGGTTTATATAACCTCTCGTGCCATGTGTCCGCGCTTGTCAAGAGGAGCCCGGACGCAAAGCTGTTTGCAATATTCGGCTGCACGGTTATCCTCGGCGCGATTCATGACGGGTTTGTCTACTTCCCCAAGTTCGGGGGATTTACGGTAAACCTGTTCGGCTATACACCCGAGAACTTCATCTTCGGCTACAGCGCCGCGGCGCTCTATATCGGAACCGCCCTCCTCCTGATACAGAGGCTAATAAAAATGATGAACAATCTCGACGAGATGAACAGTAACCTGGAAAACAAGGTGCAGGAGCGCACCGGACAGCTCACTATGGCGAACGAGGAACTGCGGCAGGCCATGGAGGAAGTGGAAACCATCAACGAGGAACTCGTCAAGGTCAATCGCGATCTCAAGACGGCGGAGTACCGGCATGAGCGGGACGTGGCAATGGCGGTTAACATGCAGTCAGCGTTTTTGCCTGGTGGGGTGCCGTTTTCGGAGAAATACGATATCGCCTTCGTGTACAAACCGATGGAGGGAATTTCCGGGGATTTCTACGATTTTTACGAGAGCGGCGGAGACATCGAGGGCGTCGGTATTTTTGACGTGTCCGGGCACGGGATCGCCTCCGGTCTGATCACCCTCATGTCAAAGTCGATAGTGTACGGGAATTTCATTCACATGAAAGGCGAGAAGCTGAACAGGGTCTTTGATTCCATCAACAGGAAACTGATTAAGGAGTTCGGGCACATCGACAACTACCTGACCGGCATTCTGATTCGATTTGACAATGACCGCATGGAGTACGTTAACAGCGGCCATCCAGACCTGATGTACCGGTCATCGCGCACCGGAAAGGTGGGCCGGGTGCTGGACAGAGACGGGAACAGCATCTCGGGGCCGTTCATGGGAACACGGGACATGGAACGGCCGTATACATCCCTGACGATTAAAATAAACAGGGGTGACTGCTTCCTGTTGTATACGGACTGTCTTCTCGAGACCGGCGATGCGGAAGGAAATATCTACGATGAGTCAAAAATAATTGAATCGTTGAAAAACGCCCCCGCTGCCGGCGCGCAGGAGATACTGGATTATATTCTCGGTGACTTTTACGCCTTTGCGGGTAAACGGGATAACTTCAAGGACGACCTGACCGCCATACTGATCAGGAGGAAATAACAAAGGAGGCGACATGGAAATTATCGGTTTTACCCTGCTCGTGATTGTCGGGATATGCATCCTTGTTGCGACGGCACTCTCGGCCTTTTTCATATGGATCGGGTCGAAATTCACCGGCGTGCGGAGCGCGACGTTCGGCAGGGCCTTTTACGCGGCGATCCTCTCGAGCGTCGTCGTGTGGGCCCTCACCGGGCTGGCAACGGCCCTCTTCGGGATCGGCTCTGTGGCTGGATGGATCCTCGGTATTGTCGTAACCCTGTGGATATTCAAATCCGTCTATGACACTGACTGGGGATCGGCCGTGATGATATGGATTTTCAGCGGGATCGCGCAGATCATCGTCGGGATTATTGTTGTTTTTCTGGTTGTCACCGGAGCGGTCGCGCTGGCGCTGTAGGCGCGGGCGGGACGTTTACCCTTCTTTCGGGAATCGTATGGTGAAGCGGGTCCCCTGGTCCACGTTCAGGTCCACAACCGCTCCTATCTGCTTCGCAAGCGCATCGATTATCTGCATTCCCATCGATGTTTTCCGCTCTGCCTCAAAAAGCTCCGGCTTCATTCCGGGTCCATAGTCCTTTATCATGATGGTGACCTGTCCGTCGGTATCCTCAATGCTCATGTCTATACGGCACTGTTCCTTTTCCTGGTATCCGTGCTTGATTGAATTGGTCAGTATCTCGTTGATGATAAGACCGGTGGGGATGGCGCGGTCGATGGTCAGGAACACGGAAGCGGGCTGATAGTTGATCTCAACTTCGCGTTCAGAGGTGGAATACATTGCAGTGAGATCGCCGGCAAGCTGGTCAATGTATAGTCCCATGTCGATTCGGGAAAAATTCTCGGCAGTGTAGATCTTTTCATGGATGCTCGCCATGGAGTGGATCCGGCCCACCGCGTCTTTGAGGGCCTGGTTCGCGGACGGTTCGCTGACGGCATCGGCCTGCATGTTCAACAGGCTCGATATGATCTGCATGTTGTTCTTCACCCGGTGATGGATCTCTCTGATGAGGACGTTTTTCTCCTCCTCGGAACGCAGCAACTCTTCATTCTGGGCCTCGAGTTCCTCGTTTGACGCGGTCAGCTCCTCCGTCGTGGATTGAAGCTCTTCGTTTGACCGCAACAGGGCGGCGTTGCTCCGCTCCGCATCATCAAGTGCCTGGTTGTTGATTGAAAGAAGATTGTATGCCACGATCGCCGAGAACAGGAACGCCACCATGTTTTCGGACAGATATTCTCCGATTGCGGAGTCGGAGAGTCCTATTGTATCCTTGATGTAAAGAATGAAAATGCAGAGAATGAGCAGATTCGCGGCGCCGTACACCAGTGCCATATATTTTTTCTTTGAAATAAGTATCGGCACGGCGGAAAAAAATCCTATAATGAGTAGGGTAGTATCAAGCTTTTTGATAGGTTCTGACTGGTCAATAAATATAACCGTCCAGATTGAAGCGAACACGATAATGGCCGTAATATGAGCTGATGAAATAAAGTGCCCCCTGACGAGCAATATCAGTGTGCCCAGCAGTGAGAAAAAAAGCAATATTGGCGGGATAATGGCAAGCCAGTTGATTGTGTAATTAAATGCCGGATCGATTTTTTGCGCATAAGCAGAATAGAATATGACAAACGGGGTGAAAATGATGACGAGCAGCAGCAGGTGAAGAAGAAAGCGCGCCTTGAGCTTTATCACCAGGCTTCTATTTTCGTAGTTGTGAAGTAGCTTGTCAATGATATTCATGCTGTACCTCTTGCTACTGCAACCATGATGCTGGAAAACCGGCCCGCTCGCCGGATTCGTCCTGACGAGGCATTATGAACGGCAGTAACTTCTTGAGTCAAACCATTTATCAGGATGAGGCGTTCCGAAAATGCCGAAGAGGCAGGGGCGTGTCAATTGTTCGGTTCATGCACTACTGGTTCTATACAGGCGTATTCCCGAGAAAATCCTCGAAATGATACCACTGGGACGGGTGCTCACGCGCTTTTTGCGACAGGATGTCGGCGTAGCTTTGGGCAGACTCGCGTATCGCGCTTTCGCGTCCCGCCCGTGCAGGAGCGGACACGCGGATCGGGCCCGCAATTGAAAAATGATAGGCACGGTTGCCGGTACGGAAGGCGAAGAATATCAGAAGCGGCGCGCCGGAGAGGAGGGCGATGATGTGCGGAGCTTCCGGAAGGAGGACCCGCCGCCCCAGGAAATTGACCTGCACGGACCTCTGCGATTCCGTCCATAGGCGGTCGCCGGTAAGGGATATAAGTCCCCCCTGCTTGAGGCAGCTGATGCCCTCGAGGATGTCGAAGGGCGAGCCGCCCTCCTGGGACACGGCGATTACCTTCATCCCGCTTTCCGCCAGGCTCGTCTTCTGCATCTTTTCTATCTGCTCTTTTTCCCTCGCCCCCATGTAGAGGAGGAGGTTGAGCCCGCGTTTTCGCAGCAGGTGGGCGGCTACGTCCCAGTTGCCCATGTGCGACATCACGATTATGCCACCTGTTTTTTCACTCACTACCCGTTCCAGGATCTCCCAACCATCGGAGGTGTAGGAAATGTCTCCGGATGACTGAAGGAGGAACCGGTCGAGAAACACATTGGTGAAGCTGTGGAACTGGCGCCAGGTACACAGGATGTGATAAAGCCTTTTCTTTTCAGGGAACAGAGCACCGTAGAAGCGAACGCCGATCGCGACCCGCTTCGGAAAGAAAAGGAAATATCCGGTGGAGACGAACTTCGAAAAAATCCTGAAGACCCAGGGGCCAAGGATCCGGGTGAAGAATGTGAGGAATTTGTAGAATAGCTTGATCATGGCTTTCCTGATAAAACACTACCCAAATAAATTGCAATCCATCCCCCCAACCCCCCCCCGGAGGGGGGCTTTTACATCATGAGGGTGATATTAAACCCGCCTGATGAAGTCCCCCTCTGGGGGATTTAGGGGGCGCTTCAGCGAGGAGAGTTGATCCTATATATCCTTGTACGCCATCTTACTTCTTATGAATCGCGGGATAAGTATCCTTTGAAATATAAGCCTCATGAAGGTGCCTGAGTTTCTCCAGAAGTCCACGAACGGGCGGAAGTGGGATATGCGCGGGGTGCCCGGGGTGTAGCTTACGCTGACCGGCGCCTCGATCACCGGGAAGCCGAGCCAGCCGGCTTTCGCCAGTATCTCCACCTCGAACTGAAAGCGGTTCGCCCTCACCGTCAGTCTGGTGCACTCGGGCAGGGGATAGATCCGGAAGCCGCTCTGCGAGTCGCTCACGACCGGGCCGCCCGAGGCACGGACCCAGAAGTTGGAGAAACCGCGGCCGAAGCTGCTGGTCCACGGGACGTCGTTCCCCGTCATGTTCTCCCTCATGCCGATAATGATGGGCCGCCGGAGCATCGCGCCGGCGGCCGAAGGGATGGCGCGTATCAGGCCCAAGGCGTCCTCGGGGTTGTGCTGTCCGTCGGCGTCGATCGTGATGGCCCAGTCGGCGGTTGCCGCCGCTGAGGCAAAACCGGTCTTGATGGCCGCTCCCTTGCCCCTGTTTTTTTCGTGGCGGATGATGGAGACGCCCGCCATGTCCTTTACCCGCTCATACGTTGCGTCGGTGGAACCGTCGTCGACGACAAAGACAGGAAACCCGAGCTTCAGCGCGCCGCGCACCACGTCGGCGACCCGCTGCTCGTGGTTGTAAACGGGGATGATGATTGCGAACCGTCCCGTGTCGGTCATGATGCGATCTCCGGCAGAAAGGCGACCGACCAGGTCCCCGGGCCCACGTGCACGCCGGTGGTGAGCGACAGCGGCTGCAGGATGATCTCGGCGGAGGGGCGGCGTTTCGCGATGGCCGGCAGCACCTTCTCCTCGACCAGCGCGCGGTTGTCCGTATATTGGAGCATAATGAAGGGCCGCGCGCCTGCGCCTTCGTCGAGCCGCGAGAGGGCGAAGGCGAGCTGCTCATCTAAGTTCTTTGCCATGCCGGCCTGGACCACGCCGCTTGCCGTGGGCGACACGACCGGCATCATGTTCAGCATGTTGCCGAAAAAGGCCTTGGTTTTCGATATCCTCCCGCCGGCGGCGAGAAATTTCAGGGTGTTGATGAATATGTATTCCCTGCAGGCTTCGATGGCCGTGCGCGCGTAATCGATCACCCGTTCCGCATCGTCCGCGCTGTTGGCGAACCGGGCCGCGGCTAGTGCTATGGTGCCGAGCCTGCCCGATGCCGCGCCGGTGTCGATCACGGTCAGCCGGTTGTCAGGGTCGTTTTCATTTTTCCATCTCACGGCCACGTCGTAATTCCCGGTATAGGCGGAGCCCACGCACAGGTAGAGGGTGCGGGGGTTGAGGCTCGTGACGCTCCGGTACAGCTCGTGCCGCTCGAATTCAGACGCCTGGGAAGTTGAGGCCCTGCCGCCACGCCGCATTGCGTTGTAGACATCGGCGGACGACACGGAGGTTTCGGGCGCGGCAAGGTCCCCGACCGTAACATAGCTGTCCAGGAGGGTCATACCGAGGCGGGTGGCATCGTCGCGCGTCACCGACCCGGCGGCGTCGGTCATTATATGGATTGCGCGACCGGCGCCCCTTTGGCCGAAACCGGTGATTTGCTCGGCCAGGTTGTCGTCGGTCCAGCGGATGATGGTGCCCAGCGACTCCATGCGCTTTCTCACTTCAGAGGCATCGCCGGTGTGGAGGTGCACCTTCACGCAGGTGTCGCCCGGGATTACCACCACGCTTTCGCCGAAACCGGCAAGGGTTTTGACCGCCTCGTCCCTGTTCTTTCCGGCCTCAAGAGTGATGTCGACGCAGTATCCCTCTTCCTTTTCAGCGCGGAAAGAGGAGGCGATACTTAATCTGCCGCTGAATACGGAGGTGATTGGCCTGAATTCAGCCGTGTCGCCCGCCAGCGATTTGAAGAACCCTTCGAAGTAAATGAACATCCCGAGCGCGCCCGAGTCGACGACCCCGGCCTCCTTCAGTTTGGGCAGGAGTTCCGTGGTGGAGCGCACCGCCTCCTCGAGCCGCTCGATAATCGAGTGCGCGTACGCACTGCCGGAGCCGGCCGGCGCGCCCTCGAGCGCGCTGACAAGGGCGTCGAAAAACGTGAGCATGGTGCCCGGCTTCGGGTCGTGGACGGCCTCCCATGCCCTGTCCCTTCCGAGCTTCGCGGCGGCCGGAACGGATGCGGGAGAGTCCGCCGAGAGAAATCCCGAGAAGAAGCGGGCGGCTATGTTTCCGGAGTTTCCCCGCGCGTGGACAAGAAGCCGGTGGATGGTCCTGTCCCGGTCGTTTTTGATGTCGCGCAGAGGCGCCAGGCTTATTTTCAGGTTCCTTCCGGTATCGCCATCTGCGATGGGAAACACGTTGATGCTGTCAAGCAGGTCGGCCCAGGCGGCGACGCGCTCGGCGCCGAGGATGAAGGCGCGCAGGATAGGGTCGCTCATGGTACTGCAGATTTTCTCCTGTTGTCAAAATTCAATAGTGACACGGCCCGGCGTAAGGGTTTATCGCAGAGGGGCCCGCGGGTGCCCGAATGCAAACAGGTCGTTTTCAGAAATTGCCCTGACCAGCTCCGAGATGTCGCTGTCCATGGGCCGGTCGATGATAACCGGCCCTGCGATGGAACGCACCTTTTTAAGTATTTCAGTCACACGGGGCCGTTCCTGCCAGTTGCCGCGGATTTCGCAGGCCTGCGCCGCCGCGAGCAGGTGTATTGCCGTCACCTTTTCCGTCAGGTCGCAGATCCGTGCCGCGTCCCGGGCGCTGATTGTGCCCATGCTCACCTTGTCCTGATTGTGGGATTCGGTGGACCTGGAGAAGGAGGCTGCAGGCATCGTGGCTTTGAGGGCCTCTGCGGTCAGGGATGACGATGAAATTGACATCGCCTTGAAACCGTGGTTGTACGGCATCTCTTCCTTTGAAGCACGCACCAGATCGGCCGGGAGGCCGCGATTCACATGCGGGTCGACCAGGAGCGCCACCTGCCGGTCGGACATATCGGCCGCCGAGGCCAGGGCGGCCTTGAGGGAATCCATGGCCAGCGCTATGTGGCCGCCGTAGAAATTGCCGCCCATAAGCACCGCGCCCGTATCGGGATCTATGAGGGGATTGTCGTTCGCGCTGTTGGCTTCTACCTCGACCCATCGGGTGACCCATTCAAGCGCATCTATAAGCACGCCCAGGACCTGCGGCGAACAGCGTATCGAGTAGGGATCCTGAAGGGTGTCGAGTTTGTTTGCCTCCAGCCCGGCATGTCCATTGTCCGCATGGATGAGCGCCGCTATACCTCGCGCTACATAGTCCTGGCCCGGGTGCGGCTTGGCCCTGGATATCGCCGGGTCGTAATGGTGTGCGTTTCCCATAAGGGCGTGGATGGCGAGCGCCGTCGCAGACATCGAGGCATTGATGTTTTTTTTCGTCCGGTCTATGACGATGGCGGAGATACCTGTCATGGTCGAGGTGCCGTTTATAATGGCCAGCGGCTCTTTCGGCTTGAAGGAATACGGTGAAAGTCCGGCCTCTTTCAGCGCCTCCGCGGCGGGCATCCGCCTGTCCCGGTAATAGACCTCTCCTTCTCCCATGAGCGCGGCCGCCACATAGGACATCGGCGTGAGATCGCCCGAGGCGCCGACCGACCCCTCGCAGGGTACCACCGGGGTGACGCCGCGGTTCAGGAATTCCGCCAGCAGTTTTATCAGTTCCATGGAAACACCGGAGTATCCGCGGACAAAGCAGAGGATCCTGGTCAGCATCGCGGCCCGCGTCTCCGGTATCCCGATCGGCTCGCCGGTACCGCAGCCGTGGAACCTTATCAGATTTATCCCGTTCTTGGCGGCAACCTCCATGGCCATGCGCTTGCCGCAGGATTTTCCGTACCCGGTGTTGACGCCGTATACGGGGATCTCCTTTTCAAGTGCGGCCATCAGCATCTCCCGGGACCGCTCGATTTTATTTACAAATGATGGTTCGGTACTGATGATAACGCGGTACGATCCCCGCGCCACGCCGATTATTTGCCCGATGGAAAGGCTTTTTTCGTCGATAATGATATCATTGACCTGTGCGTTCATATAAGAGTTCCGGTGATATATTTATTTAAGCTTAAAACAGACCTATTCGTTATTGAGCGCCTTCAGGTTTTGTCAAGGTTTTTTTGTTGCGGAATCACGCGCGCGTCCTACAATGAACGATGATTGAATTTTTTCTGCAAACGAAGCCGAACGCAGGTGCCGTGATTGTCGGGAGGTGCTGTTGGGCCTGATGAACTGGATCGCGGAGAGGGCCGCCCTCACCGAATTCGCGAAAAAGGCCGTTGCTGACAAGGCTGACCTGAGTCCCTTCAGGGAAAGACCGTCCGTGCGCATCATTTTCGGGATTTTCCTCATGGGGTTCAGCTATGTCATAGGCTGGCCGGCCGTGGCATTTTTCGGCGTCCTTTCCATTTATTTCGGCCAGCCTCTCATTGTCGTTGTGGGGGGACCGGTGATCTACGGGATTTCCCATCTCGTATTCATCGCCGGTATGTACCTCGCGGGCGCGCGCTACACGTATATCTTCCTGCGATGGGCGACCCGGAAGTTTATCGAGAAGTACGCCGGGCAGGCGGGGCGCCCCTAAAAACCGATCTCGAGACTGTTTTTCGTTTGTGATACCTGCGTCATTCCATCGTCGGAATAGTTATCTGACGAGTCGTTCATTTTCCCTGATGCCAGCAGCCCCCCCTCGGAATAATTATAGATATAACAGATATCAACGTCTGTTTCGCTCATCGGCTGGTACTGGATAAGCTTGTGAATCATCGCGTTATCGCTGAATTCATAATAGAACTTAATCAGTTTCTGGTTAAAGGGGCCGAAGAGTCCCTGCATACGAAGACCCAGATTGATGGTAAGCGTGGTATGCTCTCCGGAATTGTCCCATGTCAGCGTCGAATAGGAGCCCCATAACAACCGGGTCGTTTCGGCCTCGTCTTCGTAGCTCGTCATTGTCGAGAGTCGTCCCTGGTCATCATAGGTGAACACGTAGGAGCTCTGGAACGTGGTTTCATCGTCCGAATAATTGACGGCCCTCAGCATTTTCCCGGAGTCGTTGTACTGATACACCGTCGTCCGCGTAAGGACATCGTCTTCCGTGCCGAAATCTCCATCACCGCCCGCTGAATATTCCCAGGTCTTGACCTTCAGGTTGTTCGTTACTTGAAAGTCGATCCGGGCCTTGGGTGTTACACCGAAATCGCTATACTGGATCTGCATGTATTTGCCATCGGCGCTGATGGTCTCGAAATAGCCATATATTGGATCGATGGTGTCATCGGCGGTCATCCATTCGCCGTCTGCCCCGGCGGCGACTGAAGACCGCATGCTCTTGAGTGCCCAGAACTGGGTTAGCAGAGGATTCTGATTAACGTACGGCATCGGATCGTCAAGGTGCAGGATAATGCTCAGAAGATCGACCTGGAGCTCGACCCCGGCGTACATCTCATACATGTTGAGCATGTTCGGCTGGGTGCTGCTGACCGTCATGTTTGCTATTGTCTGCTCGGCGGTGGCGATAACCTGGTCGTCCATGTCATAGGTGGTCATGGTCATGACTATCGGGCTGTTCATCAAACAGCCGCCACCGATAAGCAGGTTCTTGGAATTCAGAGGCGATTTATCTTTATCGTAGTCCATGTCGCAGGAAGCGGTGCCGATTGCGATAGAGAATACTAATAGAAGTAATACCCTGACATTATTCCCGATGCTCATGATTATCCTCCGGGATGGCTTGTTTATATATGTTTAATCACTTATGCAAGAGTAAAGAATGCAATATTATTAATCAATTCATTTTTGGTTTATGCGATGATTGTGCTGTATGGGGCTGCAGGAAATGACCGGCGTTCAGGTTGGTGAACAATGACGGTACGTGCAATTCCTTAGCCCGGACAATCGAGCAGTTCGGAGACCGACGCTATTCTCGGCGACTGATCCCCGCCGACCCAGAGATAGTCGATACCCGCGCTGGCGGCGGCATCGCGGTCGCTTATGGAGTCTCCCAGATACAGGGCCTCAGATTTCAATACCCCAAAGCGCTCGATGCATTTCAGCAGCATCTCGGGGTGGGGCTTTGGCTCGGCATCGACCACCGATACGCGGTACTCAAACCAGTTATCCAGGTTGAAATGCCGGAAGAGCCGGTCAAGCGATCTGCCCCTGTTGGTAGCGACGGCAAGATGGTATTTTTTCCGCAAGGCACCGAGGACCTCTTCAAAGTTAAATAGAAGGCGTATATCTTTAATGAAGGGGGTGTAATCGGTTTCCTGGCTGATGCGGTACAGGCGCTCGGCCTCGGTTTGGTCCGGAAAGAGCTCGAACATCAGCTGACGGGTGGACAGGAAGACAACTTTTTCATGAAGTCCGGGGTCAAGCGGGGGATGCCCACCCTCGGCAAGGCAGTGGTTAAAAAAATTGATATTGGCGTCATGGGCGTCAATCAGCACACCGTCGCAGTCGAATATGATAAGCTGTTTTTTTATTAAAAACTCCATAACGCCTCAAAATATCCAAAAAAATTACCCCCGTGCGCCCTGTCAATTAGATAATCGTTTTATAATTAATTCTTGACAAAAAAAGTCCAACATAATAGTTTTGCCTCTCCAAAAGGACGAGAATAGAGCGCTATTGGCCGATTCGATCAAAGCACACGCGAAAGTCAATCTCCATCTCGAGGTCCTGAACCGCAGGGATGACGGCTACCATAATATTTTCAGCCTCATGGCCAGCGTAGCTCTCCATGATCTTTTAAAACTTGAGGATTTAACCCTCCGCGAATCAAGGGGTCCCATTAACGTGATGATTCGGAACGCGGGGGGCTCCCATGGCGAAGTCATTGATGCGGTACCGGTACGAGAAAACCTGATTACCAGGGCGACAACGGGTTTCCTCGACAGGCTCGGGATGAGCGGGACGGTGGCGTATTCCATTGAGAAGAACATACCATCGGGCGCCGGACTCGGCGGTGGGAGCAGTGACGCCGCCGCGGCGTGCAAGCTCCTCAACACGCGCCTCAACGCGTTTTCACCGGAAGAGCTTGGCGAGATCGGAGTGTCGATTGGCGCCGATGTTCCCTATTGCCTGCGGGGCGGCTTTGCACTCTGCCGGGGGACCGGGGAGATCGTTATGCAGGTCCCGGGAAGGCTGACCAACCCTGTGTTGATTGCGCACTGTGCGATTCACATTGATACGGGCCAGGCCTACGGGGCGCTTGGCCGTCCGTCGGAAATTGACCGGGAACGGGAAGCGGCTGCGGGAAAGACAACGCGCCGGCTCACCAGTGCGCTGGTATCAGGCTCTGCCGAGGAGCTGAGGTCCATTGCGGTGAATGATTTTGAATTACCCGTGTTCCAGCGCCATCCCAGGATCGCCCGTCTGAAGGAAAAGCTTTACAAGCTCGGCGCCGTTTTTGCGACGATGACGGGATCGGGCTCAAGCGTGATTGCCCTGTTTTCCTCAAAGGAAGAGGCTTCCCGGGCGCAGGAAGGCATTCGGGAGGATTGCTCCGAGGTGATGCTGACACGGTTTGTCTGAAGGGAGTCTGTCTCTGTATTTGTTTGATGGCTCATCCATCCGAGTATGAACCATCAACCAAACATACGAGAAAGCATTGAGGTGTGGCCAAGTGGTACGGCAACGGGTTTTGGTCCCGTGATCCCAGGTTCGAATCCTGGCACCTCAGATTATCGAACGAGGGAGTCCTGGCATCAATACGATAGCTTCAATTGTGCTGGCCGGTGGAAAGGGAGTCCGGATGAAATCCGATCTCCCGAAGGTGCTTCAGCCTTTCATGGGGAAGCCGTTAATTGCCCACGTTCTGGGCAATCTCAAGCAGGCCGGCGTTTCCGACATATACGTTGTCGTGGGCTATCGGGGCGAACTTGTTATCGAGGCGATCGGCGTCAGTGCACGTCACGTGTGGCAGCGGGAGCAGCTGGGCACCGGCCACGCGGTAATGCAGGCCGAGAGCGCACTGGCGGGTTTTTCCGGGAAGGTCATCATCGCATGCGGCGATGTCCCGCTTGTCAGTCCGGAGACCTTCCGGGCCATGATCGCCGAATCGGAAGAGGAGCATGTCGGTGCTGTTGTGCTTACCATGTCCCTGGAGGAGCCCCGTGGATACGGCAGAGTGGTTTTCGGCTCGGGCGGGCGGTTCGAGCGGATCGTGGAGGAAAAGGACGCGACGCCGGAAGAGAAAAAGATCCGCGTGGTAAATACCGGAACCTATGTTTTTGACAGCCGGTTTTTGTTCGAGGGACTGCGGCACGTGACGACCGATAACGCCCAGGGCGAATACTATCTGCCCGACGCGCTTCGGTTTATCATCTCTTCTGGGTTTACGGTAAAGACCATGCTCCTCCGGAACCCCGTCGAAGGGAGCGGGGTCAACACGAAAGAGGAGCTGGAACGTCTTGAAGAATATTGCAGATCGCGGGTAACAGGATAGCTTATGGGAGACAGCTTGTTGAAATTATTCTCGGGTTCATCGAATCCGGAATTGGCTGAAGAGATCGCGCGGTATCTCGACATACATCTGTCACGGGTTGAATTGAACCGGTTCAAGGACGGCGAGATATCGGTCAAGATAAAGGAAAATGTCAGGGGACATGACGTGTTTATCGTGCAGTCCACCTGCAACCCGACCAATGACCACATCATGGAGCTGTTGCTCATGATTGATGCGGCGATGAGGGCGTCGGCGGGAAGGATCACCGCGGTCATACCCTATTTTGGGTATGCCCGCCAGGACCGGAAGGTGGAGCCCAGGGTCCCGATTTCCTCCAAGGTGATGGCAAACATCATCCAGGTGACCGGGGCCGACAGGGTCCTCACCATGGAGCTCCACGCGGAACAGATACAGGGCTTTTTCGATATTCCTGTTGATAACCTTTATTCAAAGCCCGTTGCGATCGACTATATCAACGGCCTTAAACTGAAAGACGTGGTCATGGTCTCACCCGACTCCGGAGGGGCAGAACGGGCACGTTCATATGCCAAGAACATAAACGCGGGCCTGGCAATCATTGACAAGCGTCGTCCGGAGCCGAATGTCGCCGAGGTGCAGTACGTCATAGGCGAGGTAAGCGGTAAAGACTGTATCTTGGTGGATGACATGGTGGACACCGGCGGGTCGATATCAAAGGCGGCGGCGGCGCTCCGGAAGCAGGGGGCGAAAGACGTTTACTGTCTCTTTACCCACGCCGTCCTTTCGGGAGACGCCATGAAAAATCTGGAATCCGCGGGATTCAAGGAGATCATATTCACCAACACGATCCCGTATCGCAAGGAGAGGCAGATACAGGGCGCGAGGATCCTATCAATAGCTCCGCTTTTCGGCGAGGCGATCAGAAGGATCCATAACGGGGAATCGGTCAGTTCACTGTTTCTATCATGAGCAATAAAACGAATCACTATAGTAAATAAAAGAGGACAGTCATGGAAGCAAAAAGCTTAACCGTTGAGTACAGATCCGAGAGGGGCAAAAACGCGAGCCGAAAGCTCAGGAGAAACGGGTTCATCCCTGGGATTCTCTATTCCCATGGGGAATCCGAGGTAATACAGATCCCTCAGAAGGAATTTTACAAGCTATTCAAGGGGCGGATATTAGAGAGCGTTATTTTCGATATACACACCGGTACCAAGAATGACGAGGCCGAAAAAATGGCTTATGTTAAGGACTACCATGTCGATCCGCTGACCGGGGAATTGATGCATGTCGATCTTTTTAAAGTAACAAAAGGCGAGAAAATCCATACACATGTGCAGATAGAATTCGTCGGTACGGCGAAGGGAACCAAACTCGGCGGTATTCTCGAGGTCGATCTTCGGGAGCTGGAAGTTGAATGCCTCCCGATGGACCTGCCCGAGAAGATCCAGATCGATGTCGCCAACCTGGAGATTGGAGATTCAATTCACGTGAAGGACGTGATCCTGGGCGACCAAATAAGGATCACAACCAATCCCGAGGCGTCAATAGCTTCGGTCCACGTACCGAAGGTCGCGGTAATCGAGGAGAAAGTTGAGGAGGCTGTCGCGGTCGAAGGCGAGGGTGAAGAGGCCAAGGCTGCCGTGGAAGGCGAGGAGAAAGCCGAGAAAGATAAGGATAAAGACAAAGATAAAGAGAAAGGAAAAGAAAAATAATTTCCCGAATCGGTTACTGTTCCCGGCCGCGCGGCCGGTATTAAATAACGGAAGGGAGCTTTGGTATTGAAATTAATCGTTGGTTTCGGAAATCCGGGCGAGAAATTTGCGAATAACAGGCAAAACATCGGGTTCAAGGTTATAGATATAATCGGCAATAACGAGAATATTGATGTACGGATCAAGAAAAAGAAATCTGTGATCGGCAGGGGGAAGGTTCAGGGGACCGATGTCGTTCTTCTCAAGCCCCAGACTTTTGTGAATCTTATAGGTGAGTCGGTCCTGTATATAGCATCATTTTTGCGCATAAACGTGCGTGATATCATCTGCATCGTAGAGGATTCCTCGCTCAAGCTTGGCGATATCCGGGTGGATTTTCTTTTTTCCAACCTCAAGCACGCCGGCATTGAATCGATGACCAGGGCCCTGAAATCGGAACGGTTCGCGAAAATCAGGGTAGGCATCGGCACCCCCCGCGGCAGCATGTCAATGGAAGAACACCTGCTTCAGGACTTTACGGATGACGAAAATCTTATCCTCATTGACGTGCTGAATAAAACTGAAAAAGTCGTCAATATGCTGATAAAGCATTCTATCGAAGAGGTGCAGGACAAGTATAACCCTGAAGGCGCGATCAAGATCAAAAAGAGAAAGGTCAAAGCCATCCATATAGACCACCGTAAAAAACGGTGATACGAGCCTAACGGCCATACCGGACTGAATGCCATCCTCCCAATTCCAATTTTAATGATAAACTATACGGTATATGCAATTTTTCTTGACTTAATTGTTAAATCGTGTAGCATTTCCTTGCTCGTTTATCTTGAAGACGCTCAATTATTATAAAGGGAGATATTAACGATGAGAAAGGGTATACTCTTGATTATGTCATGTGTCATGCTGATGTGTGCGCCGTCATTATTTGCCCAGAACATTAATTTTGACTATAATCCATCATATGGACCACCGCCCCAGGTGGGACCTCCCCAGGCACTGGCAAAACGGCTCAGTTACGAGAATTTCAGGTCCATCAAGCTCCTCAATACCGCAGTCATGAATTTCGGCGGCGGCACTGACGAAATTGACAAGTTGATCGACCAGTACGCCGAGGCCAGCGCCCTGTATTTTCAGAACAAGATGGCTGAATCCGCTAATACCTTCAAGGCGAACGAGGCCGCGATACTCGCCGTTGCGAAGCAGCTGGCTCAGAAATATCAGCAGGATTCATCGGCACTTTTAAAAGACAGCCTGAACATGAGCATCAGGGCTAAGTTAAAACACCAGATCAAAGGAGGGGCCGAGCGGCTCGGGTGGTCGGACAAGTTCCTCGAGCAGGCACAGGCGGGCGTGCTGAAAGCGAATGACTACTATGAGCGGTTCAAGGACGCGAAATCGGTCTCTTCGATGGAGCTGATAACCGCCATCTACTACTACCGCGGCGCGAAGGACAACATGTTCCAGATGATGCGGGTGCTGGCCGATCACCAGAGCAAGCTTCAGGCGGAGGAGGAAGTGAACGAGATGATCGCCAACAAGCAGCTTGCGCGCTCCAGGAAAGAAGATGCCATCAGGGAAAAGGAGAGCCAAAAGAAAAAAGAGCTCCTCTCCAAATATCTTGATAAATATGCGAAAGATATTGTAGACAATAAAAACATGGTCTACCGGTCAAGGGAGAAGGAGAAATAAAGGATTAACGAATCACTGCGTCGGCGCCGTGATTGCTTTTTCTTTCTTCAGCACACGGAGTGCGAGGACGCGTATGGTTTTATTGTTATGAACGAGAAGGTTGACAACCTTCTCTTTTATTTTTGGGTCGAGTTTGTATCCCCTCAGCGCTATGAGCGATGCCTCGAGAAGTGAATAATCGTATGGGGAGCAGGATGCCAGGCGTGCCGTTATGGCGCTGTACAGGCGGTCGTCCTTTATTTTTATTGTCCGGAGGGCGATCAGGGCGACGCTCGAGCTTTTGTCGTTGATGGCCTTCACGATTGAAGGGATAAGCCGAGCCCGTATGGTCAGCTCGTCCATGCCGGTTATGCCCCTGACGGATTCCTCCCGTATCAGCCAGTCGTCGCTTTCGAGGCCTTTCATGAAAATTTCAGCACGGGAAGGATCGTCAATCGATTGAAGGGCTTTGAGGGCGTACCACCTGACGTTGCCGTCTTTTTCTTCGGACGCCATATGTTTAATTATTGGGATTGTCTGCTCTGTCTTGATTCTGGCGAGCCCGGTGACGGCTTCGATCCTCACCGAGGGGTGCGGATCCTGAGCACCCACCAGAAGTGTGCCGATGACCAGATCATTTTTTCCTTTTCCGAAATAATTTACGATATCACGCACGGCATCGCGTCGTTCCATCCAGTTTCCGCCCGCGTATCTGTTGGCCGCTTCTCTCTGTTTCTGTATCCGCACGATTTCGGCTTTCTGGAAGAGGCCGCAGCCGGGAAGCAGAAGGCACGTGATAATCAGAGTGTATGTTATTCTTTCTTTCACTTGGTCAAATCCCGACATGCGCACATGCGATAATAAAAGGGGAACCTCAGACGCCCCGTCCGTCATCGCTCCGGCTTCGGGGCATCGTAGATGATTGTATACTGCGTAAGGAATTTATCGGTGCGCAATATGTAGTAGCGCGTTTCAATAAAAGGAGTGAATTCTGTAAAGTAGTCCATATCGTCGCCCTGCATCCTCTCTTTCCACTTGGAGACGTTCCCGGAGCCGGCGTTGTATGCGGCGACCATGTACTGGAAGTTATTATTGAATTGCCGCGCGAGTCCGGATATGTAGTTCGTGCCGAGCTGTATTGACGTGCAGGGATCGGTGAGATCGTACCCTTCAAGCTTCAATCTGCGCGCGATTCCTTTCGCCGTAGCCGGCATGAGCTGCATGAGGCCCGAGGCGCCGGCCGTGGACATGGCGCTATTTTTAAACAGGGACTCGGCCTTTATAACGGCATATATGAGATTCTCTTCCACGCCGTATTCCTCTCCGTATTTTGAAACGCAGTCGCTGAAGGGCCGGGGAAAAAGCGTCAGAACGGTATTTTTCGGCATCAGGGCGATATTTTCCCTGAGACCGAGGAGCTTTAAAAGTTTAAGGCATGAAAATACCTCGAGGTAGGTGTAGTTGAATTTCCGGCTGTAATGCGCGAGGGCGATGTATTTGTCCTTTCTGGCCTCCCTCCCCCGCGGGAGCAGCTTCAGTTCCCTGGTGATAGCGGCGCTGTGACCGACAATAAAATATTTCTCGATTGCTTTCAGGATTCCCATATGGCCCGAGGAAGTCTTCATGTCCGCGATCGCGTTTTCGAGGTCCTGATACCGGCCGGCAAGGGGCGAGTCGAGCCCGGCAATCCGCCCGGACCTTTTTGTCATCGACTTTTCTTTTATGAAAAGAAGGAGATGATAAAAGTTTGCGTCCTCGCTTTTTGTGTCATTCAACGCCTCCGCGTATTCGGCATTCAGCTCGGCTTCTGTATGCCGGTCCGCGAGCTTTTTTGCCAGGAGCCATGTATAGGGCGAGTCGGGATTAACGGACGTCATCTCCCGAGCGGTCGCGTCCGCTTTTCCCCGGTCGCCCGTGTCTGAATAAATCCTGTGCAGCCAGAACCTGCATTCGTCCGAATAACTTCCGGCAGGATATTTTAGCACCGATTCCTCGAGGTACTGAAGGGCCCTCCGGCTGTTGCGCGCCCGGATCATGTTCCGGGCAAGAAGCCAGAGGAAACGGCCAGCATGGTCGTCCGAATATTTATTTTTATATTGGAGAAGGTCTTGTTCGTAGCCGGGGCGCTTGTTTTCTTCCATAAAAAGCGCAACCCGCCTGAGTGATTCCTGCGCGTGCGGCTCTTCGCCGGTTTCGATGATCCGGCGGTACAGGGGGAGCGCTTTGTTTTTAGCGCCCATTGACCAGAGCTCCTCTGCATGGGCCTTGAGGAGCGACAAATGCAGCTTTCTGTCGCCGGTAAATTCTTTTATCAGAATATCGGTCTGGCCGGACGCCTTGTCACGGGCAAGGGCCCTCACCAGAAATTCGACAACCTCCGACTGTTTTTTGTTTTCAGATTTAAGAGTGGTAAGAATTTGGGCCGCTTCCCTGTATTTTTTTGAATAATAGAGTGCTTTGGCAAAGAGGAAATTTTCATCGAAATTCAGTTTGAGGGGATTCTTGTGCATGAGGCCCGTTAGCTCCTCGGCCGCGGCGGATGATTGCCATCCCTTTACGTTAGTCAGAAAGACCTTGATATAGCTGTTCAGGGCTTCCGCATAATCTCCCTTTTTTTCCATGAGCGAACCGATTCGCAGCCAGATCAGGCCCTGTGATCCGCGGTCGGTGTAGCGCCGGAGGAGCCCGTCGAGCACTTCCCGAGCCTCGTCGTATTTTTTAAGCACGGCGAGCGATCGGGCCTTCAGAAGCCGAGCATCGCGGCAGAGTACGGTACGGCCGCCGCTCATCAGATCGATGAATTTGGAGACGTACTCGTGCTCTCCGTATAATAAAAAGAGATTAGCTATCTCGTACACCGCGTCGTCGTAGTAATCGGATTTGAGATGGAAGCTTTTCGTGAATACATACACCGGCTGGGGGAAGAGTCTGAGCTTCGAGTTCCTGTGAGCGGCGAAACAGCTGTTTGCGAAATGAAGAATGGATTCCTTGTATTTTTTTTCCTGTTTATATGCGAGTCCCAGGAGAAAGTGCTCGTGGGGGCCTTTCTGCGCGGCTTTCAGCGTGGAAATAATCGTCCCGGGGGTTGAATAAAATCCGAGGGTTGAGAGGCCTTTCCCGCTGATCGGTGCATTGTTGCACGAAAACATCAGGACCAGGGCCAGGCTCAGTAGGTTTTTCAGATTCATGGCGGTCTCATTGCATTTCCAGGTATCCCTGGTATTCCGGGATCTCGTGGAGGTTTGGGTCCTCCCATACGACATCGTAGAGCGACTTTTCTTCCCGGGACCGGTAGTAGTTATCGGTATGGACCAGCAGATGGTAATCCCTCTGTTCGTCGGTCGAGTACTCGCTGATAAGCTTCTTCAATTCGTCAAAATTGAGTCGGCCGTATTCCTTTCTCTGCTCTTCGGGTATTGTTGACTGTAGCATGGAGGATAGGGCATAGCGTTTGCCGTGCTTCACTTTTTTTATCGCCTTCGAATAGCGATAGAGTCGCATCGAGTAGAGGAATTCCTGGAAGTTGTCGGCCATCACCATGTCGATCCTGGCGTCTTCGGCGTCGCGGTATCCCAGCCTGAGATAGTGCCTCGCGAGGTAATTGTTCTGTCTCACGACACGGCGGGCGAAGCCATTCAGCATTTTTTTAGTCGCGGTGATGTCCTTGCTCAGGGTTTTCTGGTACAGGTCGATCAGGATTTTTTGCGCCTTACGCGTTTCGTGCCATGACTCGCCGAAGAGAAATTTCATGTAGAGAGTCTGCGCGAGGATGTCGCGCTGGATCGCTTCCCTGAACATCTTTTTCTCTTCATCGGTGCCCAGGTTGGTTATTGAGGTGTTGATAAAATAGAAGAAATAGCGGTTGTCTTTCAGGCCCTTCTCGGCGTTTCTTTGCTTCCCGGCGCTCATGCTCGACCTGGTCCTCTGGGCCGCGCCGGGGCCGGCGATTTGCACCAGCGCGAATGCGAGGAAAATAACGGCGAGCTGTCGTAAAAATTCTTTATTCATCGGTTGTAGGCCCGTGAAACATCAGAGGTTGAATGTCATCCCTTCTGTGGCGATATATATTTTTGTCGTTTCATTTTTGCAGTTTTCGCCATGCTCGATGGCCGCCTGGTAGTTCTCGTACAGCTTGGCGTCTGTATAGGCCGGCTCATGGTGCGTCATGACCAGCTCCTTCACCTTCCAGCGAAGTCCGCAGTTGACGGCCATGGTAAAGCTGGTATGGCCCCAGTCGAATTTGATGAATGACTCGTCAAGGGTATACTGGGAGTCGATTATGAGGAGGTCTGTGTTCTGAAAGAAGTCATAGGTATTGTCATGTCCCTTTTCAAAGATCTCGCCGGTGAATTCCGCGTCTGTCGCGAAGATGAACGTCTTCCCTCCCTGCTTAAAACGGTAGGCGAAGCTGCCGCCCGGGTGCTTCAGGGGAAAAAAGTCGACTACGAGATCGTTTTCCATCTGGATCGGCGCTCTCTTTTTGGGGTCCAGGTAAATGTACTTTTTCGTTGACTCGGTTTTATCGAAGGGCGCGGGGAAAAAGGGCGCGCTCATCTGCTCGCACAATATCTTATGCTGGTCTTTGTAGGGAGAATAAAAGTTCAGGATATTGCCCTTTATATAGATGGGCGTAAAAAATGGGAGGCCCTGGATGTGGTCCCAGTGGTTGTGTGTCAGGAAAATATTGATGATACCCTGTCCGCGCGCCGCTGGTCCCTTCATCAGTTCGTAGCCGAGCTGGCGGACCCCCGATCCGCAATCGAGAATGTAGGTCTTGCCGCTCGAGGATGTTACAGTAACGCAGGTGGTGTTTCCGCCGAACACGTGTTTCAAATCTTCCGGCAATGTTTCCATGAATTCTGTTATTTGAGACGTTCTCGTGATGCCTGCCTGGACTGCGCGCTCAAGGATGCTCTGGACCTTCCTGTTGTATTCTTCGTTGGATATCGGCGCTGGAAGAGACCCCCGGACCCCCCACAGTTTTATCTGCATGAATGATTTCCTTTGTCCTGAAAAATATGCCAGTTTATTCCTTAATGCGTAAGATTGTAAACATTTGAAAAAATTTCAATCAAAATTATTGTATCACACAGTTAAAATGGAGCTTTTTTTCTCGCCTCTTTTCTGGTTTATAGTGCGCAGAATCGTTATTCGTATACTTTCTCATCCGGTTCTCGCGCGCTGACCGCGTCGTCTTCCACGTCCCGGACCTTTTCCTTTGACAGCACCTTGTCATATTCCTTGTACCATTCGTTCTGTATAATGAACTGCATGATCTCGTTGGTGCCGACCCAAATCATGCTGAGCCGTATGTCCCTGACGATGCGTTCCAGCGGGAACACGTTGGTATAGCCGATGCCTCCCATCGCCTGCATGCAGTTATTCGCTATTTCCCACGCCGTCTCCGTGACGAATTTTTTCGACTGCGAGACCATTCTTCTGGCCCTGCCGGGGTGGACCTTCCCGGAGTCGATCGCCAGACAGGTGCTGTAGACCATGGAGCGCGCGGCGTCGAGAAGAAGCGCTGAGTCGGCGACCTTGAATCCGACGGCCTGGAAGTTCATGACCGGTTGGCCGAAAGCCTTGCGCCGCGTGGTGTAGCGGGTTGCAATCTCGAGAGCCGGCCGGACGGAGCCAATGGTCATCGCAGCTGTGCCGAGGCGCTCCGGGATCATCATCCGGACGAACACCTCGAAACCGCCGTTGATGCCATTGAGCGCATAGCGTTCAGGGACGCGGACGTCGTTGAATATAACCCTCCCCGCGCCGCCGCCCCGGACGCCCATGAGCCCGTAGATATACTTTGACTCGACGCCTGCCGAACGCGGGACCATGAAGGCCGTCATCCTCCGGTGGGGAGGGGCGGAGGGATCAGTGACGGCATAGACAAGGAACCAGTCCGCTCCTTCGGCGCCGACGATGAACCTCTTCTGACCGTTAATGATCCAGTCGCTGCCGTCTTTCCTCGCGGTGGTCGTCGCACCGAAGAAGTCCGAGCCGCCGCGCGGCTCCGTCAGCCCTTCGGCGGCGTAGACATCGCCTTTAAGAAGCGGGACGACGACCGCCTGCCTGAGCTCTTCGGAGCCGAAGAGGGTGATTGCTTCGCATACGATGTCCGCGCCGACGCCCCAGAGGCACGCCAGGGAATAGCTGGCGACGCCGATCTCTTCAGCGACAATGGCATCGTCGACCCAGCCGAGCCCGCGGCCTCCGTATTGCGCGGCTATCCGGATGCCGAGGAGGTTCCGCCTGCCGGCCTCGCGGAGGTATTCATGAGGAAACTGGATTTTTTCTGCGTCCATATCCAGTATCATTTCTTTCGGTACCCATCGAGAAAATTCACGCGCCTCGTCGCGGAGCTTTCTCTGCTCGTCGGTCATGATAAAATCAAACATGATGTTCCTCCAGTTTCATTTCGTTGCGAGCTCCCGCCTTCTCATGAGGAGTTTTCTTTTGAGGGAGAGAAGGTCGGCCTCGAAGAGTTTTATCTCGTTTTTCTGCTTTGAGATATCGGACATTTTCAGTTCAATATAGTTCAGGCTCCGGTCTATCTGGCTTTTCTCGTTCATGGGGTCGTCCGCTTTTCCGATCATGTCCAGGATCTGGTCGAGGGTCGCGCCAAAGCGCCTTCCTCGGAGTATCAGCTTCAGGCGGGAGCGGTTTTGCCTGGTGTAGACTCTCTGGTTGCCGGGGGTGCGCTCCGGCTTTATCAGGCCCTTTTGCTCGTAATAGCGGATCGCGGAGGGCTTGATGTTCAGCTCGGCTGCGAGCTCGGATATGGTGAAGGTCTTCTCTGGCATGGCACGCCTGTAATACTATAACTTAAAGTTAAAGTTAAGTTTAAGAAATAGCCGCAGGACGTCAATTACTTTTTAGTGGACACGGCACCGGGCGGAGGCCTCAACCTGGCACTGGAGCGTCCGCTCGGCGGCGAAGCGGTGCCGGTAGCTGATGGAAAAAAGTGTGTTGTTATAGCGCGCCGACAGGCGTCCGGAAGCCATCCCGCATGATTGTTTAACGGCAACGCCTCTCGTGATCGAATCGCGGCGGGGAAGGATGGATGCGTACATGGAGTTGTCCCGCGTAATGAAAAAGTGCGAGTAGTCGAGCTTCAGCGTGAAAAATCGCAAAAAGCAGAGAGTAATCCCGGATGAAACCGATCCGGAGTAATTGCCCGATCGGTCGCGCTGGGCCGCTCCGGACGCCCGTAACAGGATAGACCGCATGATGAAAATTTTGGCGGATGGC